>NZ_JAGTWO010000004.1:1336061-2672122 GCF_018842675.1 Candidatus Pantoea bituminis | reverse complement strand
TAAAAAAAGCGGGGAAATCCCCGCTTTTTTACTGTTTAAAAGAAATTATTTTTCCAGCTGCGAGTTAAATTCGCGTTCAGTGTAACCGGTGTAAAGCTGACGCGGACGCGCAATTTTCATGCCTTCGTCGTGCATCTCTTTCCAGTGAGCAATCCAGCCAACAGTACGCGCCATGGCGAAGATCACGGTAAACATTGAAGATGGAATACCCATCGCTTTCAGAATAATACCGGAGTAGAAGTCCACGTTTGGATAGAGTTTGCGCTCGATAAAGTACGGGTCGTTCAGCGCAATGTGCTCCAGCTCCATCGCCACTTCCAGCAGATCATCTTTCATACCCAGTTCATTCAAGACTTCATGACAGGTTTCACGCATCACAGTTGCGCGTGGGTCATAGTTTTTGTAAACACGATGACCAAAGCCCATCAGACGGAAAGAGTCATTCTTATCTTTCGCACGACGAACGAACTCAGGAATATGCTCAACGGTGCTGATCTCTTCCAGCATACGCAGACACGCTTCGTTAGCCCCGCCATGAGCAGGCCCCCACAACGATGCGATACCCGCCGCGATACAGGCAAAGGGGTTAGCGCCAGACGAACCGGCAGTACGCACGGTGGACGTTGAGGCGTTTTGCTCATGATCAGCATGCAGAATGAGAATGCGGTCCATTGCGCGTTCCAGTACAGGATTGACCTTGTACTCTTCGCATGGCGTTGCAAACATCATATGCAGGAAGTTCCCAGCATATGACAGGTCATTGCGTGGATAAACAAACGGTTGGCCGATCGAATATTTGTAGCACATCGCTGCCATGGTCGGCATTTTCGACAGCAGACGGAAAGCGGCAATTTCACGATGACGCTCAATATTAACATCCAGTGAATCGTGATAAAACGCGGCCAGCGCGCCAGTCACACCGCACATTACCGCCATCGGATGCGAATCGCGACGGAAGCCGTGGAACAGGCGGTTAATTTGTTCGTGAATCATGGTGTGGCGAGTAACCGTGGTGCGGAACTCGTCAAACTGCTGCTTCGTCGGTGCTTCGCCATTCAACAGGATGTAGCACACTTCCAGATAATTCGAATGGGTAGCCAACTGATCAATCGGGAAACCACGGTGCAGCAGAATACCTTCGTCACCATCGATAAAGGTAATTTTGGATTCGCATGACGCTGTAGAAGTGAAACCCGGATCGAAGGTGAATAAGCCGTTTGAGCCAAGGGTACGGACATCAACGACATCCTGGCCTAAGGTGCCTTCCAGCACGTCCAGTTCAAAAGACGTATCATCTTGTAGGGTTAGCGTCACTTTTTTATCTGTCATTTTCGTCTCCATAGCGCCTTATGTAGGTAAGGATCTTTAGACACCTGAAAAGCGTTCATGTTGCGGGTGGCAAAACTTCACAATTTCACTCTGCGTTCATAAGTCTGGTGCAGGGTACAGAGTGAGAGGCATGTTCCCGTCAGGAACCGTAAAGCCATGACATGCTGCATATCGAGGTTGTTAAAGATCCGGTCTGGACATAACTTCTTGGTAACCAATAACCTGATGCTTGTTGTGGCTCACGCTCGCAATGTTACATAACTTGAGCTTAGGGGAAAGTGTATCCCCATAACTTTTGTGCATCATAGGAGTTTATTGGGTTAGTTTGTAACTGAATTGTTTAACTATTGTCAAATCAGATAATTAAATTTGTATCAAATGTGAAAATCGTGAGTAAGATCACTGTTCAACCGAAATGTTCCCAAAGTGTTTGTAGGGGAATTGTAATCAGATTGTGATCCTCCTATACTTCGCCGAGGTCTCCGGAATTCCCTGACACCAGGAGCCACCCAGCGTTTCTACCGCGTCATTTAACACTGGATGTTGCTTTTTTGGTGACGGTTAAAGTCTGAACACGTCGCGTGATCCGACTCCGCCTCAGGACCGGAGGAAGCAAAATAAAAAAGAGCTGTGTGGGCAAAACCGTGAAAAAACAAAGACCTGTCAACTTGGATCTCTCGACGATCCGGTTTCCCGTTACTGCAATATCGTCTATTCTCCACCGCGTTACTGGCGTAATTACCTTGGTTGCGCTTGCCATTCTGCTGTGGTTACTGGGCTTGTCTCTCTCCTCTCCGGAAGGTTTCCAACACGCTGCAACCATCATGGATGGCTTCTTCGCGAAGTTCATTATGTGGGGCATTTTAACGGCGTTGGCTTACCATGCGGTGAGCGGGATTCGTCATATGTTGATGGATTTTGGTTATCTGGCTGAGACCCTGCAAGCAGGCTCGCGCTCGGCTGAGGTGGCAATTGGTATTACTGTCGTGCTTTCAATTTTGGCTGGAGTCCTCGTATGGTAAGCAATGCATCCGCGTTGGGTCGCAACGGCATTCAGGACTGGCTGCTGCTGCGGGCTTCTGCAATTCTCATTACGCTTTACATCCTCTATATACTCGGCTTTGTAGTGATGACAGACACGCTGACTTATGACATCTGGCGTGGATTCTTCGCTTCGGCCTTTACCAAAGTATTCACCCTGCTGACGCTGTTTTCCATTCTGATCCACGGTTGGATTGGCATGTGGCAAGTGTTAACTGATTACGTTAAATCAGTAGCGCAGCGTCTGGTGTTGCAATTGGTGGTCGTGGTGACGTTGTTGTCCTATGCGATTTATGGGTTTGTTGTGGTGTGGGGTGTGTAAATGAGTTTGCCAATCAGAGAGTTTGATGCCGTGGTGATCGGTGCAGGCGGCGCAGGAATGCGAGCCGCATTGCAAATCTCCCAAGCAGGCCAGAGCTGTGCCTTGCTATCTAAAGTTTTCCCGACCCGTTCCCATACCGTATCTGCGCAAGGCGGCATCACCGTCGCGCTGGGTAACACCCATGAAGATAACTGGGAATGGCATATGTACGACACCGTCAAAGGTTCCGATTATATCGGTGACCAGGACGCGATTGAATATATGTGTAAAACCGGACCTGAAGCGATTCTGGAACTGGAACACATGGGTTTACCGTTCTCGCGTCTTGAAGATGGTCGTGTCTATCAACGTCCGTTTGGCGGCCAGTCGAAGAATTTCGGTGGCGAACAAGCGGCACGTACTGCTGCCGCCGCTGACCGTACCGGTCATGCGCTGCTGCACACGCTTTACCAACAGAACCTGAAAAACAAAACCACCATCTTCTCTGAGTGGTATGCACTGGATTTGGTTAAAAATGAAGATGGCGCAGTTGTCGGTTGTACCGCAATCTGCATTGAAACGGGTGAAACCGTTTACTTCAAAGCCAAAGCTACTGTGCTGGCAACCGGTGGCGCGGGCCGTATTTATCAGTCAACCACCAATGCCCACATCAACACTGGCGACGGTGTCGGCATGGCGCTGCGCGCAGGCGTGCCGGTTCAGGATATGGAAATGTGGCAGTTCCACCCAACCGGTATTGCCGGTGCGGGTGTATTAGTGACAGAAGGTTGTCGTGGTGAAGGCGGATATCTGCTGAACAAACACGGCGAACGCTTTATGGAACGTTATGCACCTAACGCCAAAGACCTTGCGGGTCGTGATGTAGTGGCACGTTCGATGATGATTGAAATTCGTGAAGGCCGCGGCTGTGATGGTCCTTGGGGCCCACACCTTAAGCTAAAACTCGATCATTTAGGTAAAGACGTTCTTGAATCACGTCTGCCAGGCATTCTTGAGCTGTCTCGTACGTTTGCTCACGCGGATCCGGTTAAAGAACCGATCCCAGTGATCCCAACTTGCCACTATATGATGGGCGGTATTCCGACCAAAGTAACGGGCCAGGCGCTGCGCGTGAACGAGCAGGGCGAAGATGTGGTCATTCCAGGCCTGTTTGCCGTGGGTGAAATCGCCTGCGTATCCGTGCATGGCGCTAACCGCCTCGGTGGAAACTCACTGCTCGACTTAGTGGTATTTGGTCGCGCAGCCGGTTTGCATCTGCTGGAGTCGATTGCCGAGCAGGGCGAGCTGCGTGATGCCTCTTTGGAAGAGATTGATGCAGCTATGGCGCGCTTCAATCGTTGGGAAAACAACACCACTGGCGAAGATCCGGTTGAGATTCGCAAGGCGCTGCAGCGCTGCATGCAGAACAATTTCTCGGTGTTCCGCGAAGGTGATGCGATGAAAGAAGGGCTTGCTGAGCTGAAAGTGATCCGTGAACGCCTGAAATCAGCGCGTTTGGATGACCGCTCACCAGACTTTAATACTCAACGTATTGAGTGCCTGGAGCTGGATAACCTGATGGAAACCGCTTACGCCACCGCAGTGGCAGCAAACTATCGCACCGAAAGTCGCGGTGCGCACAGTCGCTTCGACTACCCGGATCGTGATGATGAAAACTGGCTGTGCCACAGTCTTTATATCCCGCAAACCGAGAGCATGACGCGCCGTGAGGTGAACATGCAGCCGAAACTGCGCGCGGCGTTCCCGCCGAAAGTGCGTACTTATTAATTTGCGGAGAGACGATCATGAGACTCGAATTTTCAATTTATCGCTACAATCCAGATGTCGATGACAAGCCGCGCATGCAGGAATACAGCCTCGAAGCGGAAGATGGTCGCGACATGATGCTGTTGGACGCGTTAATCCGTTTGAAAGAAAAAGATCCTACTCTGGCTTTTCGCCGCTCATGCCGTGAAGGCGTGTGTGGTTCTGACGGCCTGAACATGAACGGCAAAAATGGCCTGGCTTGCATCACGCCGGTATCGGCGTTGGGCAACGGTAAAAAAACCATTGTTATTCGCCCACTGCCGGGTCTGCCGGTTGTCCGCGACCTGGTTGTGGACATGAGTCAGTTTTATGCGCAATATGAGAAAATTAAACCTTTCTTATTGAATAATGGGGAAAATCCGCCGGCGCGTGAGCATTTACAGTCGCCGGCAGAACGTGAGCATCTGGATGGATTATACGAATGTATTCTCTGCGCCTGCTGCTCAACGTCTTGCCCATCATTCTGGTGGAATCCAGACAAATTTATTGGACCTGCCGGCCTGTTGGCAGCCTACCGCTTCCTGATTGACAGCCGCGACACCGAAACCGATGCGCGTCTCGACAATCTTAATGATGCTTTCAGTGTTTTCCGCTGTCACAGCATCATGAACTGTGTGAGCGTATGTCCTAAAGGATTGAACCCGACACGCGCTATCGGCCATATAAAGTCGATGCTGCTGCAACGCGGAGCATAAGTATTTTTATCGTCCGGGAACCTCAGGTTCCCGGCGATTTACGGAAGCCTCTGTAAACGTGGTCGTGTACTACGTTTACAAAGGTTCCCTTACGGGCCGGGCGCGCGCTGCGCACAGTGCTCGTATCGCTGAACTCACTACGGCAAACCGCGTAAGCGGCAACAAATGAAACCTCAAAAAAGCATAACAATGCTTAAGGGATCACAATGCAGAACAGCGCGATGAAACCCTGGCTGGACTCTTCCTGGCTGGCCGGCGCGAATCAGTCTTACATAGAGCAGCTCTATGAGGATTTCCTGACCGATCCTGACTCTGTCGATGCAGTGTGGCGCACGATGTTCCAACAGCTCCCAGGCACCGGCGTGAAACCAGAACAGTTTCACTCCACCACGCGCGAGTATTTCCGTCGCCTGGCGAAAGATGCATCTCGTTACACCTCCTCAGTTTCCGATCCAGCAACAAACTCCAAACAAGTGAAAGTGTTGCAGTTGATAAACGCGTTTCGTTTTCGCGGTCATCAGCATGCTAATCTTGATCCGCTCGGCCTGTGGAAACAGGATCGTGTCTCCGATCTCGATCCCGCTTTTCACGATCTGACCGACGCCGATTTTCAGGAAAGCTTTAACGTAGGTTCTTTTGCCGGTGGCAAAGAAACCATGAAGCTGGCCGATCTGTTCGACGCGCTGAACCAGACCTATTGCGGCTCCATTGGTGCAGAATATATGCACATCAATAACACCGACGAGAAACGCTGGATTCAGCAGCGTCTTGAGTCAGTGGTGGGCCAGGCCTCCTTCAGCAACGAAGAGAAAAAGGTTTCCTGAAAGAGCTGACTGCGGCAGAGGGGATGGAAAAATACCTCGGCGCAAAATTCCCAGGTGCTAAACGCTTCTCGCTAGAAGGCGGCGATGCGTTAGTTCCGATGCTGCGCGAGATGATTCGTCACGCGGGCAAAAGCGGCACGCGTGAAGTGGTGCTGGGTATGGCGCACCGTGGTCGTCTCAACGTACTGATTAACGTACTGGGTAAGAAGCCGCAGGATCTGTTTGACGAATTCGCGGGTAAACACAAAGAACACCTCGGCACCGGTGATGTGAAGTACCACATGGGCTTCTCATCAGACGTTGAAACCGAAGGCGGCTTAGTGCACCTGGCGTTGGCGTTTAACCCATCTCACCTTGAGATCGTGAGTCCTGTGGTGATGGGTTCAGTTCGTGCGCGTCTGGATCGTCTCTCCGAGCCAAGCAGCAATAAAGTGTTGCCAATCACTATTCATGGCGATGCGGCAATTATCGGCCAAGGCGTGGTGCAGGAAACCCTGAACATGTCTCAGGCGCGTGGCTACGAAGTGGGCGGTACCGTTCGCATCGTGATCAACAACCAGGTTGGCTTCACCACCTCCAATCCGAAAGATGCCCGCTCAACGCCTTATTGCACCGACATCGGTAAAATGGTGTTGGCCCCGATTTTCCACGTCAATGCTGATGATCCAGAAGCCGTCGCCTTTATTACGCGTCTGGCGTTGGATTATCGCAATACCTTCAAACGTGATGTCTTCATTGATCTGGTGTGCTATCGCCGTCATGGTCACAACGAAGCGGATGAGCCAAGCGCCACGCAGCCGTTGATGTACCAGAAAATCAAAAAGCATCCGACCCCGCGTAAAATTTATGCCGATCGCCTTGAAAGCGAAGGCGTTGCTACGCAAGAAGATGCCACCGAAATGGTGAATCTTTACCGTGATGCGCTGGATGAAGGTGAATGCGTGGTGCCGGAATGGCGTCCAATGAGCCTGCACTCCTTTACCTGGTCGCCGTATCTTAACCACGAGTGGGATGAAGCTTATCCGGCACAGGTGGATAAGAAACGCCTGCAAGAACTGGCGCGTCGTATCAGCCAGATCCCAGAAGAAGTGGAAGTTCAGTCGCGCGTTACCAAGATCTACAACGATCGCAAAGAGATGGCCGAAGGCAATAAAGCCTTTGACTGGGGCGGCGCTGAGAACCTGGCTTACGCCACGCTGGTTGATGAAGGCATTCCGGTTCGCTTATCTGGTGAAGATACTGGCCGCGGCACTTTCTTCCATCGCCATGCGGTAATTCATAACCAAGCTAACGGCTCAACCTATACGCCGCTGCATCATGTGCACAGCGGTCAGGGACAGTTCAAAGTTTGGGATTCAGTGTTATCCGAAGAAGCGGTATTGGCCTTTGAATATGGTTATGCCACCGCTGAGCCACGCATCCTGACCATTTGGGAAGCGCAGTTCGGTGACTTCGCCAACGGCGCACAGGTTGTTATCGATCAGTTCATTAGCTCCGGCGAGCAGAAATGGGGCCGCATGTGTGGTCTGGTGATGCTGTTGCCGCACGGCTATGAAGGTCAAGGCCCGGAACACTCATCTGCCCGACTGGAACGTTATCTGCAACTCTGTGCTGAGCAGAACATGCAGGTTTGCGTTCCGTCAACGCCTGCGCAGGTTTACCACATGCTGCGTCGTCAGGCGCTGCGCGGTATGCGCCGTCCGCTGATCGTTATGTCACCGAAATCGCTGCTGCGTCATCCGCTGGCTATTTCAACACTGGATGAATTAGCAGAAGGCAGCTTCCAACCGGCAATTGGCGAAATCGATGCGCTCGATCCGAAAGGCGTTAAACGCGTCGTGATGTGTGCCGGTAAAGTTTATTACGATCTGCTGGAGCAGCGTCGTAAAAACGAGCAGACCGATGTCGCGATTCTGCGTATCGAGCAGCTTTATCCGTTCCCGCATCAGGCAGTACAAGAAATTTTGAAAGCGTATTCCCATGTGCAGGATTTTGTCTGGTGTCAGGAGGAGCCCCTGAACCAAGGCGCTTGGTATTGCAGTCAGCATCATTTCCGCGAAGTCGTACCCTTTGGTGCAACTCTGCGTTATGCAGGCCGCCCGGCATCCGCTTCACCGGCCGTGGGTTACATGTCCGTACACCAAAAACAGCAGCAAGACCTGGTTAATGACGCGCTGAACGTTGATTAATTAAAAGGAAAGATAATGAGTAGCGTAGATATTCTCGTTCCCGACCTGCCTGAATCCGTTGCCGATGCCTCCGTGGCAACCTGGCACAAGAAACCAGGCGATGCCGTCACTCGTGATGAAGTGCTGGTAGAGATCGAAACTGACAAAGTGGTACTGGAAGTGCCTGCTTCCGCCGATGGCGTTCTCGAAGCTGTACTGGAAGACGAAGGCGCAACCGTGACCTCGCGCCAGATTCTGGGGCGTTTGAAAGAGGGCAACAGTGCCGGTAAAGAAACCAGTGCCAAAGCTGACAGCAAAGAGTCCACACCGGCTCAGCGTCAGACCGCCTCACTGGAAGAAGAGAGCAATGACGCGCTCAGCCCGGCGATTCGTCGCCTGATCGCGGAACACAATTTAGATGCCTCGCAGATCAAAGGCAGCGGTGTGGGTGGTCGTCTGACACGTGAAGATGTTGAAAAACATCTGGCGAAGAAACCGGAAACCGCAAAAGCTGCTGCACCTGCTGCTGAAGCGGCCCCGCAGCAAGCTGTGGCTAATCGCAGCGAAAAACGCGTTCCGATGACGCGTCTGCGTAAGCGTGTTGCAGAGCGTCTGCTGGAAGCGAAAAACAGCACCGCGATGCTGACAACGTTCAACGAAGTGAACATGAAGCCGATCATGGATCTGCGCAAGCAGTACGGCGACGCCTTCGAGAAACGCCACGGTGTGCGTCTGGGCTTCATGTCCTTCTACATCAAAGCGGTTGTTGAAGCGCTGAAACGCTATCCAGAAGTAAATGCTTCAATTGATGGCGAAGATGTGGTTTACCACAATTACTTCGACGTCAGCATTGCGGTATCTACGCCGCGTGGTCTGGTAACGCCAGTACTGCGTGATGTTGATGCATTGAGCATGGCTGACATCGAGAAGAAAATTAAAGAGCTGGCTGTAAAAGGCCGTGACGGCAAGCTGACTGTAGATGATCTGACTGGCGGTAACTTTACCATTACCAACGGCGGCGTCTTCGGCTCGCTGATGTCCACCCCGATCATCAACCCACCACAGAGCGCGATTTTGGGCATGCATGCCATCAAAGATCGTCCGATGGCGGTAAATGGTCAGGTTGTGGTATTGCCAATGATGTATCTGGCGCTCTCCTACGATCACCGTCTGATTGATGGCCGCGAATCTGTTGGCTATCTGGTTGCGGTGAAAGAGATGCTGGAAGATCCGGCACGTCTGCTGCTGGACGTCTGATTTTCATCGGGCGCGCTACGGCGCGCCCAACCTTATTACTCTTTTCAGACCTGAATGGATAGAACATCATGAACTTACACGAATACCAGGCGAAACAGCTGTTTGCACGGTATGGCATGCCGGCACCAACGGGTTACGCCTGTACTACACCACGTGAAGCGGAAGAAGCAGCGTCTAAAATTGGCGCAGGACCGTGGGTAGTTAAATGTCAGGTTCATGCCGGTGGCCGCGGTAAAGCGGGCGGTGTGAAGTTGGTTAACAGTAAAGAAGAGATTCGTGCGTTTGCTGAACATTGGCTCGGCAAGCGTCTGGTAACTTACCAAACTGACGCTCACGGTCAGCCGGTAAACCAGATTTTGGTTGAAGCAGCAACAGACATTGATCAAGAGCTTTATTTGGGTGCCGTGGTTGACCGCGCAACCCGCAGCGTGATCTTCATGGCATCGACTGAAGGTGGCGTGGAAATCGAGAAAGTGGCGGAAGAAACCCCACACTTGATTCACAAAATGGCGCTTGATCCGTTAACCGGGCCACTGCCATATCAAGGTCGTGAGCTGGCGTTCAAACTGGGTTTGAGCGGCAAGCAAGTGAGCCAGTTCACCAAAATCTTTATGGGTCTGGCGAATCTGTTCCTGGAACGCGATCTGGCGATGGTTGAGATCAACCCACTGGTGATCACCAAACAAGGCGATCTGATCTGCCTGGATGGTAAATTGGGCGCTGATGGCAATGCACTGTTCCGTCAGCCTGAGCTGCGCGAAATGCGTGACCCAAGTCAGGAAGATCCACGTGAAGCACATGCTACGCAGTGGGAACTGAACTATGTTGCGCTGGAAGGTAACATCGGCTGTATGGTTAACGGTGCGGGCCTGGCAATGGGCACCATGGACATCGTTAAACACCACGGCGGTCAACCTGCTAACTTCCTTGATGTTGGCGGCGGCGCAACCAAAGAACGCGTTACCGAAGCCTTCAAAATCATCCTGTCTGACGATGCGGTTAAAGCCGTGTTCGTTAATATCTTCGGCGGCATTGTGCGCTGTGACCTGATTGCCGACGGCATCATTGGCGCAGTGGCTGAAGTGGGTGTGAACGTGCCAGTGGTGGTACGTCTGGAAGGTAACAACGCCGAGCTGGGCGCGCAGAAACTGGCGGACAGCGGTCTGAACATCATTGCAGCAACCAGCCTGACAGACGCGGCACAGCGTGTTGTTGCTGCTGCGGAGGGTAAATAATGTCCATTTTGATCGACAAAAACACCAAAGTTATCTGCCAGGGATTCACCGGCGGACAGGGCACATTCCACTCTGAGCAGGCGTTGGCTTATGGTACGCAACTGGTTGGCGGCGTAACGCCAGGCAAAGGCGGCACCACGCATCTCGGTTTACCGGTGTTTAACACTGTACGCGAAGCGGTTGAAGCCACGGGCGCAACTGCCACCGTGATCTACGTTCCAGCTCCGTTCTGTAAAGACGGTATCCTGGAAGCGATCGACGCGGGCATCAAACTGATCATCACCATCACTGAAGGTATCCCAACGCTGGATATGCTGACCGTGAAAGTGAAGCTGGATCAAGCTGGCGTACGCATGATCGGACCAAACTGTCCGGGCGTGATTACTCCAGGCGAATGTAAGATCGGTATCATGCCTGGCCACATTCATCAGCCAGGCCGCGTGGGCATTGTTTCACGTTCCGGTACGCTGACTTATGAAGCGGTTAAGCAGACCACCGACATCGGTTATGGCCAGTCGACTTGCGTCGGTATCGGCGGTGACCCAATCCCAGGTTCTAACTTCATCGACATCTTGAAAATGTTCCAGGATGATCCGCAGACTGAAGCGATCGTGATGATCGGTGAAATCGGCGGCAGTGCAGAAGAAGAAGCGGCTGCATTTATCAAAGAGCATATCACCAAGCCAGTTGTAGGTTATATCGCGGGTGTGACAGCGCCTAAAGGTAAACGTATGGGCCACGCAGGTGCCATCATTGCTGGCGGTAAAGGAACGGCGGATGAGAAATTTGCCGCGCTGGAAGCAGCTGGCGTGAAAACCGTTCGCAGCCTGGCTGACATCGGCGACGCCGTCAAAGCGGTTCTGCCAGCGAAATAAACTTTAATTTTCGCGACATCAAGCCACCTTCGGGTGGCTTTTTTTGCCTTTTTAAGTTGCCCGTCAAAACAGGCGCTTGATAAATGCAACCGCATGTTATTCACCTTTCCTATTTCAATGCGCCATTAATTTTGTGCGGTTTTCATAGAGAAAACGGGCGTTAATAAAAAGGGTTAAAAGTAATACGTTTCCAAATAAATCCAATAATTACTGACACTTTTTTAACAACCAGATTACCTGACACTATTCGGAAATGTAATGCGTTAATCCAGATCAATTATTGGCGACTTATAAAAAAGTTTATTGCTGGAAAAGCGCAACGTTAAAGGCTTAAATTGCGCTGCATCAATCCAGCCTTTTATAAAAAGATTCAAACATTTGCTGAAATATGGGGTGCTATCAAATTCCCCCACTTTTCTCACATCCGTTTAAATAATCGGCCTGTATTGACGCTTTTCAGGGTTTATAAGTCTCGTTATTCGCCTTTATCAGGCAGCACTTTTACCTGTTCTGCCAATTACAAAACTGGAATTAATAATCAGTCGTTCCTGACTCTTATTTAGTGCCTTTTTACGCGGCTAAAAAGGGGTATGCGAGGAGCAAGGAGTCATTATGCTAGATATCGTCGAGCTGTCGCGTTTACAGTTTGCTTTGACGGCGATGTACCATTTCTTGTTTGTCCCTTTAACGCTGGGTATGGCGTTTCTGCTGGCAATCATGGAAACGGTCTACGTTCTCAGTGGTAAACAAATCTATAAAGATATGACCAAGTTCTGGGGCAAGTTGTTTGGTATCAACTTTGCGCTCGGGGTGGCGACCGGTCTGACCATGGAGTTTCAGTTCGGGACTAACTGGTCCTACTATTCACACTATGTTGGCGATATTTTCAGGGCGCCGCTGGCCATTGAAGGTTTGATGGCATTCTTTCTGG
Organism: Candidatus Pantoea bituminis; assembly: GCF_018842675.1. Taxonomy (NCBI): domain Bacteria; kingdom Pseudomonadati; phylum Pseudomonadota; class Gammaproteobacteria; order Enterobacterales; family Erwiniaceae; genus Pantoea; species Candidatus Pantoea bituminis. The sequence goes on along the minus strand of NZ_JAGTWO010000004.1, from coordinate 2,659,639 downwards.
AATCTACTTTCGTCGGCTTGTTCTTCTTTGGCTGGGATCGGCTAAGCAAAGTGCAACATCTGGCGGTCACCTGGCTCGTGGCGCTGGGATCAAACATGTCCGCCCTGTGGATCCTCGTCGCGAATGGCTGGATGCAGAATCCAATCGCCTCCGAGTTTAATTTTGAAACCATGCGCATGGAGATGCTGAGCTTCTCTGAGCTGGTATTGAATCCGGTTGCGCAGGTGAAATTCGTACATACCGTGGCGGCAGGCTATACCGCAGGCGCGATGTTCATTATGGGGATCAGCGCATGGTATCTGCTGAAAGGGCGCGATACGGCTTTTGCTAAGCGATCGTTCGCTATTGCGGCGAGCTTTGGTATGGCGGCGATATTATCCGTGATCGTATTGGGTGATGAGTCCGGGTACGAAATGGGTGACGTACAGAAAACCAAACTGGCGGCCATTGAAGCAGAATGGGAAACCCAGCCAGCGCCAGCAGCCTTTACACTGTTTGGCTTGCCTGATCAGGAAACGCAAGAAAACAAATACGCGATTCAAATTCCCTATTTGCTTGGGCTTATCGCTACACGTTCGGTGGACACGCCGGTAACCGGCCTGAAAGAGTTGCTGGTGCAACATGAAGTCCGCATTCGCAACGGCATGAAAGCCTACGCCTTGCTGAATGAGCTACGCGGCGGAAGTCAGGACCCAGCAGTACGCGAAGCCTTCAATAACAGTAAACAGGATCTGGGTTATGGCCTGCTGCTGAAGCGCTATACCGAAAACGTCGCGAATGCGACAGAAGCGCAAATTCAGAAAGCGACGCAAGATTCGATTCCACGCGTTGCGCCACTCTATTTCTCCTTCCGCATCATGGTACTCAGCGGCGTGCTCTTGTTAGGCATTATCGGGCTGTCGTTCTGGAGTGTGATTCGTAATCGCATCGGCAAAAATCGTTGGCTGTTGAAAGCGGCGCTGTATGGCATTCCGCTGCCTTGGATTGCGATCGAAGCCGGTTGGTTTGTCGCAGAATATGGGCGTCAGCCTTGGGCAATTGGTGAAGTGTTGCCAACGGCAGTCGCGAATTCCTCTCTGACCGTCGGCGATCTTTTGTTCTCAATGATTTTGATTTGCGGTCTGTACACACTGTTCCTGGTGGCCGAAATGTATTTGATGTTCAAGTTTGCGCGACTAGGGCCAAGCAGCCTGAAAACCGGACGTTATCACCATGAAGAAATGACAACTCTTTCTCAGCCGGTGCGTGGATAAGGAGAACAACCATGTTTGATTACGAAGTTCTACGCTTTGTCTGGTGGCTGCTGATTGGCATCTTGCTGATTGGATTCGCTGTTGCCGACGGCTTTGATATGGGCGTGGGCATGTTAACGCGGGTGTTAGGCCGCACTGATACTGAACGGCGCATCATGATTAACAGCATTGCCCCCATTGGGATGGCAACCAGGTTTGGTTGATCACTGCAGGCGGCGCGCTGTTTGCTGCCTGGCCGATGGTCTATGCCGCTGCGTTTTCTGGTTTCTATGTCGCGATGATCCTGGTGCTGGCGTCGTTGTTCTTCCGGCCGGTAGGTTTTGATTACCGTTCGAAAATAGAAGATATGCGCTGGCGTGGTATGTGGGATTGGGGCATTTTCATCGGCAGTTTTGTACCGCCGTTGGTGATTGGTGTGGCTTTCGGCAATCTGCTGCAAGGCGTGCCGTTCCATGCAGATGAATATCTGCGCCTGTTTTATACCGGTAATTTCTTCCAGCTACTTAATCCGTTCGGCCTGTTGGCGGGTGTGATCAGTGTGGCAATGATTCTGGTGCAAGGTGCCACTTACTTGCAAATGCGCACCACCGGTGAACTGCATGTACGCTCACGCGCTGCTGCGCAGATAGCCGCGCTGGTGATGATTGTCTGTTTCGTGCTCGCCGGCCTGTGGGTGAAATACGGTATCGACGGCTATGTAGTGAAGAGCCTCATCGATCATCATGCAGCGTCTAATCCGTTGGGTAAAACAGTGGTGCGCGAAGCGGGGCGTGGATGGTTAACTTTGAAAGCATGCCGACGTTGTGGTTGTTCCCATTACTGGGCGTGTTGCTGCCTCTGTTGACGATTATTTGTTCACGCCTTGAGAAAGGTGCATGGGCATTTATCTTCTCCTCGCTGACATTAGCGTGCGTGATCATGACTGCAGGTATTGCGATGTTCCCGTTCATTATGCCTTCCAGCACGGTGCCGGACATCAGCCTAACCCTTTGGGATGCCACATCCAGCTTGCTGACACTGAAAATTATGACTTTCGCCGCGGCCATTTTTGTTCCGTTGATCCTCGCGTATACCGCCTGGTGTTACTACAAAATGTTTGGTCGCATTACCAAAGAACACATCGAGAGCAACACGCACTCGCTGTATTGAGTAAGGAGACGACGCATGTGGTATTTTGCCTGGATTCTCGGCACGCTGCTGGCTTGCGCCTTTGGAATCATCACCGCGCTGGCGATTGAGCATATAGAAGAGCGTGCTGCAGAAGACGATCACGCCTGATGTGCCAGCTGAGTCGGACGTTATAGCGTCTAATAGACAAGGGCCCGTTTCGGGCCCTTTCTTGAATACTGGCTTTGCTGTTAGCCGGATGTGTGAGGTGGGCGCCTTCGCGCTTCGCAGCAGGTGCCCATCATGAGGCACGTTTTTTTGATGATTTGGGCGGTTTGCACGGTGGTTAATCACGGTATCGATTTTCGTCCCAGCCAAACCCGTTGGCAGGCGCTATTTTCACCCTTACCGGCATGGGTTATATCATTCCTTTCCTTTTAGCCCATTTATCGCTGGCTTTTCTAAGCAAAATCGAGGCTGGCGGTGATTATTTGTCAGCATTTGGTCAATAAACCTCCCTTAAATAGTTCCGATTGTTACGGACTGATAATTATTTTCTCTTGGCTCTGGACACCCATTCCAAACCCGAATTGTCTTGCGTATAGTAGCAACGTTTAAAACGAGGCCGGGATGTAGAGTGAGTACAACGCTGTTTCGCTGGCCGGTTCGGGTCTACTACGAAGACACCGATGCCGGTGGTGTGGTTTATCACGCCAGCTATATCGCTTTTTATGAACGAGCACGTACCGAAATGTTGCGTCAGCATCATTTCAATCAGCAGGTGCTGTTAGAACAGCAGATTGCTTTTGTGGTGCGGCGTATGACGGTGGACTATCTTTCGGCGGCACGTCTTGATGATCTTCTTGAAATTCAAAGTGAAGTGACTTCAATGACGCGAGCGACGATGACGTTCACGCAACGTATCGTGAATGCAGAAGGTAAAGTGCTCAATGAAGCAGAAGTCCTGATTGCCTGCATAAACCCACATCTAATGAAGCCGATTGCGCTTCCCAAGTCTATTGTCGCGGAGTTCAAGCAGTGACTGACATGAACATTCTTGATTTGTTCCTGAAGGCGAGCCTTCTGGTCAAACTTATCATGTTGATTTTGATCGGCTTTTCGATTGCCTCTTGGGCGATCATCATTCAGCGTACACGTATTTTGAACGCGGCGGGGCGCGAAGCAGAAGCGTTTGAAGATAAATTCTGGTCCGGTATTGAGCTTTCTCGCCTGTATCAGGAAAGTCAGGGTCGCCGTGATGAACTCTCTGGATCCGAGCAAATTTTTTATTCGGGTTTCAAAGAGTTTGCGCGCCTGCATCGGGTAAATAGTCATGCACCTGAAGCGGTCATTGAAGGGGCTGGTCGTGCTATGCGTATTTCTATGAACCGTGAATTAGAGTCGCTGGAAAATCACATTCCTTTCCTGGGTACCGTGGGTTCAATCAGCCCTTATATCGGCCTGTTTGGGACTGTTTGGGGGATCATGCATGCCTTTATCGCCTTGGGTGCGGTGAAGCAGGCAACCCTGCAAATGGTTGCGCCGGGTATCGCAGAAGCGTTGATCGCTACAGCAATCGGCTTGTTCGCTGCAATTCCTGCGGTGATGGCTTTTAACCGACTCAATCAGCGCGTCAACAAACTGGAGCAGAACTACGACAACTTTATGGAAGAGTTCACCGCCATCCTGCATCGCCAGGCATTCTCCAGCGAAAGCGCTAAGTAAATAGAGGTTAATGATGGCCAGAGTGCGTGGTCGCGGTGGTCGCCGCGAACTGAAGTCGGAAATCAACATTGTTCCGCTGCTGGACGTCCTGCTGGTGCTGCTGCTGATTTTTATGGCGACGGCACCCATTATTACCCAGAGCGTGGAAGTGGATTTACCGGATGCAACGGATTCGAAAACCGTCTCCAGCGATGATAATCCGCCCGTAATTGTTGAAGTGTCAGGCGTCGGTCAATACAGCCTCGTGGTGGATCACGATCGCATGGAACAATTGCCGCCTGAGCAGGTGATCAGTGAAGCGCAGCGTCGACTGGAATCCAATCCAAAGACCGTGTTTTTGATCGGGGGTGCGAAAGAAGTGCCTTACGACGAAATCATCAAAGCGCTTAATTTGCTGCACCAAGCGGGTGTTAAATCTGTCGGTTTGATGACGCAGCCGATTTAAAATCGAACCGTTTTTTGGGAACCGAGAGTGTCGAAGGCAACCGAGCAAAACGAGAAGTTAAAGCGCGCGATAATTGTATCGGTGGTTCTGCATATCGTGCTGATCGCGCTGCTGATATGGAGCTCATTCAATGAGCACATTGAAGCCAGCGGCGGTGGTGGCGGCAGCGATATCGATGCAGTAATGGTCGATCCTGGTGCGGTAGTGGAACAGTTCAACCGACAGCAAAATCAGCAAAGCGACAGCCAACGTGCTGAGCAGCAGCGTAAAAAACAGTCGCAGCAGCAGGCTGAAGAGCTTCAGCAGAAGCAGGCCGCCGAGCAGCAGCGTTTGAAAGAGTTAGAGAAAGAGCGTTTGCAAGCGCAGGAAACAGCAAAGGAACAGGCTAAACAGCAGGCTGAGCAGCAGAAAGCGGCTGAGTCTGCGGCTAAGCAAGCTCAGGAGCAGCAAAAAGCTGCCGAAGCCGCTGCCGCCAAAGCGAAAGCCGATGCTAAAGCACAGGCAGATGCTCAGGCCAAAGCGGCCGCAGACGCTAAACAGAAAGCTGAAGAGCAGGCTAAGGAAGCGGCCGCCGACGTTAAAAAACAGGCTGATCAACAGGCGAAAGCCGCTGCTGCTGCTGCCGCGAAGGAAAAAGCGGTTGAGGAAGCAAAAGCCGCCGCTGCTGCTAAAGCGAAGTCTGATGCGGAGGCGAAAGCCAAAGCAACTGCGGATGCAAAAGCGAAAGCTGCGCAGGAGGCCAAAGAAAAAGCGGCTGAAGAAGCCAGGGAAGCTAAAGCTCAGGCTGCTGAAGAGGCTAAAGAAAAAGCCGCAACAGAAGCCAAAGCGAAAGCGGCAGCTGATGCAAAAGCCGATGCCGCAGCGAAAGCCAAAGCGGATGCCGCTGCTAAAGCGAAAGCGGCAGCTGACGCCAAGAAGAAAGCCGCTGCAGAAGCCGCAAAGAATGACAGCGATGTTGATGATTTATTAGGTGGCTTAACTTCAGGTAAGAATGCACCGAAAAGTGGCGCTTCAGGCGGCGCAGCGGGGCAGGGGAATCAGAAGAAAGCCGGTGCTTCAGGTGCAGAAGTGAACGCCTATTTGGGTCAAATCACCAGTGCAATTCAGAGCCGTTTCTATGATGCGGATCTGTATCGCGGAAAGAGCTGTGACTTACGTATTAAACTTGCGCCAGATGGCTTGTTGATTGACGTTAAGGCAGAAGGCGGTGATCCCGCATTATGCCAGGCTGCAATCGCAGCGGCGAAGCAAGCACGCATTCCAAAACCGCCTTCACCCGCGGTATATGAAGTGTTTAAAAACGCACCTATGCGTTTTAGGCCGCAATAATGCAGTAACTTATGGCAGGTTGATCTAAGGTTAGCTTGCCGTATTTTAGTTGTACTCATGGTTTCCAGGAACAGTGCCAATTATCGTGGACTGAGGTTCAGATAAGGGAGAGAAAATGAAGCAAGCACTTCGCGTATCGTTAAGCTTTTTTCTATTACTGTGGGCAGCTGTGCTGCATGCAGAAGTTCGCATTGAGATCACCCAAGGCGTCAATACTGCGCGTCCAATTGGTGTGGTTCCGTTTAAATGGGCTGGCGCTGGCGCTGCACCGGAAGATATCGGTGGTATCGTCGCAGCAGACTTGCGTAACAGCGGTAAATTTAATCCGCTTGATCGTTCACGTCTTCCACAGCAGCCAACCAGCGCGCAGGAAGTGCAGCCAGCTGCATGGAGCGCATTAGGTATTGATGCCGTTGTCGTCGGTCAGGTTCAATCTAACCCAGATGGCAGCTATCAAGTTTCTTATCAGTTGGTCGATACCGGTGCTGCACCGGGAACCGTGCTGGCTCAGAACTCTTACAAAATCACTAAGCAGTGGCTGCGTTATGCGGCTCATACCGCCAGTGATGAAACGTTCCAGAAGCTGACCGGTATCAAAGGTGCCTTCCGTACGCGTATCGCCTATGTCGTACAGACGAATGGCGGCCAGTTCCCCTATGAGCTGCGCGTAGCGGATTACGATGGCTACAACCAGTTTGTTGTGCATCGTTCACCACAGCCGCTGATGTCGCCAGCCTGGTCTCCAGACGGCAGCAAAGTTGCTTACGTGACCTTTGAAAGTGGTAAATCAGCGCTGGTAGTACAGACGCTCTCTAACGGTGCAATCCGTCAGGTTGCTTCTTATCCACGTCACAACGGTGCGCCAGCGTTCTCTCCTGATGGTTCTAAGCTCGCTTTCGCCTTGTCGAAAACCGGCAGCCTTAACCTGTATGTGATGGATTTAGCGTCTGGTCAGACACGTCAAGTGACCGATGGTCGCTACAACAGCACCGAGCCTACCTGGTTCCCGGATAGCCAGACGCTGGCTTATACCTCCGATCAGGCGGGTGCACCACAAATTTACAAGATTGGCGTTAATGGCGGAGCGCCGCAGCGTATTACCTGGGAAGGTGGACAGAACCAGGATGCGGACGTCGCTACTGATGGCAAATCTATGGTGATGATTAGCACCAACGGTGGTGCTCAACACGTCGCCAAACAAGATCTGGAAACGGGAGCCGTTCAAACGTTAACGGACACGTTCCTGGATGAAACGCCGAGCCTGGCACCGAACGGCACGATGGTAATCTATAGCTCTACTCAGGGGATGGGTTCCGTGTTGCAGTTGGTTTCAACCGACGGACGTTTCAAAGCGCGTCTTCCGGCTACTGATGGACAGGTCAAATTTCCTGCCTGGTCGCCGTATCTGTAATGCCTGATAAAACAGGCATCACAAACAATAAACAATAACGGGATTTAAGAAATGCAACTGAACAAAGTGCTGAAGGGTTTACTGCTGGCTCTGCCGGTTTTGGCTGTAGCGGCTTGTAGCTCACACAAAAACAACAATAACGATCAGACCGGCATGGGCGGCGCTGATGGTGCTTACGGTGCTGGCGCAAACGGCAGCGGCAACATGTCTTCTGACGAGCAAGCGCGTCTGCAGATGCAACAGCTGCAGCAGAACAACATCGTGTACTTCGGCCTGGACAAATATGACGTTCAGTCTGATTACGCTCAGATGCTGGATCAGCACGCTTCTTTCCTGCGTAGCAACCCATCATACAAAGTGACCATCGAAGGTCATGCGGATGAGCGCGGTACGCCGGAATACAACATCGCCCTGGGCGAGCGTCGGGCTAGCGCCGTTAAAATGTACCTGCAAGGTAAAGGCGTTTCTGCTGACCAAATGTCTATCGTTTCTTACGGTAAAGAGAAGCCAGCCGTCTTAGGTCATGACGAATCAGCTTATTCTAAAAACCGTCGTGCAGTTCTGGTCTACTAAGAGAATCACATGGTTAGTAACTTCAGACGTCATCTAATGAGTCTGTCGTTACTGATTGGCGTAGCGGTCCCTTGGGCCGCTAATGCCCAAGCGTCAATCAGTAGCGTTGGCTCCGGCTCGGTCGAAGACCGTGTCACCACTCTTGAACGAATCTCGAATGCTCAGGCTCAGCTTCTGCAACAACTGCAGCAGCAAATGAGCGACAATCAAAGCGATATTGACTCGCTGCGTGGGCAAATCCAGCAAAACACCTATCAGTTGAACCAAGTTGTTGAACGTCAGAAACAGATCTATCAACAGATCGACAGTCTGAGCAGCAATAGCAATGGCGGGCAACAGGCGGCGGCTGGTGATGCGAACGCTGATTCTGCTGCCGCAGCTAGCACAGGCGCTGATACGGGCGCAGCGGCCTCTACAGGCGCGCCTGTACAAAGCGGTGATGCTAATAGCGATTACAATGCTGCGGTTGCGTTGATTCTTGAGAAAAAACAGTACGACCAGGCAATTACCGCGCTTCAGGCATGGGTAAAGCGTTACCCTGATTCCACCTATCAGCCTAACGCCAATTATTGGCTAGGCCAGTTGTTTTACAACAAAGGGAAAAAGGACGACGCCGCTTATTATTACGCCACCGTGGTAAAGAATTATCCAAAATCACCTAAGGCTTCAGAAGCGTTGCTTAAGGTTGGCGTCATCATGCAAGAGAAAAACGACACGGCAAAAGCCAAAGCCGTTTTCCAGCAGGTGATCAAACTTTATCCGAACACCGAATCGGCTAAACAAGCACAAAAACGTCTTTCTGGATTGTAATTGTTGCAGGTCAGACCGGATATCGTTTGATTTCTGGTCTTGCCGAATGAAAGGTGAGCAATCAAACCCTTTTAAAGAAAAAGGGTTGTGCTACCTCGGTAAATCAGTAATATATGCCGCCGTTGCCGGGACACATTGCAGATGTGTCTGGTAAGCCTGAAGATGGGTCGTTAGCTCAGTTGGTAGAGCAGTTGACTTTTAATCAATTGGTCGCAGGTTCGAATCCTGCACGACCCACCATCTTCTCCGGACATGTTCCTTAAGAGATGACTTCAGCATTGCTTCACAACCTTAGATGGGTCGTTAGCTCAGTTGGTAGAGCAGTTGACTTTTAATCAATTGGTCGCAGGTTCGAATCCTGCACGACCCACCATCTAATAAACAAACTGTGTTTGTTTTGAATGATAATTTGAAACGGATTGTTTGAGCGGTTGTAAGCGACATCGGGTCGTTAGCTCAGTTGGTAGAGCAGTTGACTTTTAATCAATTGGTCGCAGGTTCGAATCCTGCACGACCCACCAATTCAGAGAAAAGCGCCTTTCAGGCGCTTTTTTCGTTTCTGCTGCACAGCTCTCAAACGTGCAGGATGAGGACCTGCAGCAGGTTCGACTGAATCGCCGGGAGCGATTCAGGCTGATGCGTCAGCATCACCCGCAGGGCGAGGCCCCGGAAGGGCCGAGGCATATCCTGCACGACCCACCAATTCAGAGAAAAGCGCCTTTCAGGCGCTTTTTTCGTTTCTGCTGCACAGCTCTCAAACGTGCAGGATGAGAACCTGCAGCAGGTTCGACTGAATCGCCGGGAGCGATTCAAGCTGATGCGTCAGCATCATCCGCAGGGCGAGGCCCCGGAAGGGCCGAGGCATATCCTGCACGACCCACCAATTCAGAGAAAAGCGCCTTTCAGGCGCTTTTTCGTTTCTGCTGCACAGGACTCAAACGTGCAGGATGAGAACTTGCAGCAGGTTCGACTGAATCGCCGGGAGCGATTCAGGCTGATGCGTCAGCATCACCCGCAGGGCGAGGCCCCGGAAGGGCCGAGGCATATCCTGCACGACCCACCAATTCAGAGAAAAGCGCCTTTCAGGCGCTTTTTTCGTTTTTTCTGTAAGAGAAAACGAGACCGTTAAAAAGGAACGATCCCATTTACGACAAGCTCTTCCAAATATGCATCACCGCATAACTGCGCCAAGGCCGCCATTGCTGTGAACGCTCTTCCGCAACCCGAGGTGTCAGACCGCCCAGGTTATTACGAATCGCGATATCCTCTTTCGGAAAGGCATCGGGCCAGCGTAACGCGCGCATGGCAATATAGTTTGCTGTCCAAGGACCAATACCTGGCAGGCTCACCAGCAGCGCCATGATTTCTTCTGGTGTCAACGTTGCGTTGAACCTTAAAGTCCCGGTCATACAGGCGTTAGCGAAGGCGAGAATGGCTTTAGCACGCGCGCTGACAATCCCCAGGCTGGCAATGTCATCTATTGTGGCAACGGCAACGGGTTGTGACTGAGCAGAATAGCGGGACAAATCGGCAAAAGGCGTTACGCATGGCTCACCAAAAGCTTGAGCAAAGCGGCTGCTCAAGGTCGTTGCGGCTTTTACCGTGATCTGCTGGCCTAATATTGCTCTGACGCCTAACTCAAAGCCGTCAAAGGCACCCGGAACGCGCAAACCGGGAAAACGGTTGATGCTATCAATCAGCAAAGGATCCTGCCGCAGATGAGCTGCAATCAGCAGCGGCTGCGCATTCAAATCAAACAAGTCACGTAACCTACGCAGCAGGGCAGGTAATACAGGCGTTAATGACGTCGTGAACTCAACCAGTAGAGCATTTTTCGCCGGCAGATGAGAAACGCTGATCCAGCCGCGATATTTTCCCAATGCCACCGTGCGGCGATAAATATTACCTTCAACCGCCTCGACCTCTTTCATTAGCCGTAATTGCAAAAAAGTGAGCATCGCTTGCCAGTCGTAAGGCGGCCGATAACTGAGACGTAACGTTGCGGTATCGCCAGAATGGCGTTGGGCAGGTTGAGTAACCTCTTTGCGTAACGCACTCGGCGTCATGCGGTAGCGCGTCTGAAACACATCATTGAATCGGCGCAGGCTACTAAAACCGCTGGCGTAAGCGACATCAATGATGGGCAAACGGGTTTCAGTCAGGAGCTGTTTGGCTAACAGCATCCGGCGCGTCTGCTTTAGCTCTAACGGCGAAACACCCAGCTCTTGCTGAACGATGCGCCTTAACTGACGCGAACTCAGACCAAACTCAGCCGCTATTTCATCCAGGCCGCCATGTTCTTCAAGCAAACCTTCTTCAATGCGCTGAACCAAACGATCGGCTACGCGATGGGAATTATCCACGGGTGCATTACCAGGCGCGAGCTCAGGCCGACAGCGCAAACAGGGACGAAAATGCGCTTTCTCAGCTGCCTCTGCGCTGGCAAAGAACAAACAATTTTTTTGCATGGGTGCCTTCACCGGACAGACCGGACGACAATAAATGCCGGTTGAGGTCACACCAACAAAAAAAACACCATCAAAACGCGTATCTCGCGAGGTTAGCGCCTGGTAAGCCATATCATGATTGAGCATGAACGTCTCCGACAAATAAAACGCAGTTTACCTCCGCAATCCTGTAGCAAACTGGCTGTTTTCGGACAGCACTACAGTTTATCGTGATGACCGAAAACAGCCAGTTTGCTGAGATAAAAGTGCGATAATGCATGGCATAACATTGGCGGGAGAAAAACCATGTACTACTACAAATCTGTTGTAACGCCGGTTGGCGAACTCAAGCTGGTTGCCAGCGATCACGGGCTGGCGGCCATATTATGGCAAAACGACGATCCTAAACGCGTACGCCTGGCGCCGCTGGAACGCAACGATCACCATCCCGTGTTGTGTGAAGCGCAAACTCAGTTGCTGGAATATTTTGCCGGCACGCGCCAACGCTTCACGTTAGCACTCGATTTCACTGGCACAGAGTTTCAAAAGAAAGTGTGGCAGGCGCTGGTGGCGATTCCGTTTGGTGAAACGCGCAGCTATCGTCAGATTGCCGAGCAAATCGGCCATCCCGCCGCTATGCGTGCCGTGGGTGCAGCAAACGGTAAAAACCCCATTTCTATTATCGCGCCATGTCACCGGGTCATTGGCGCAAACGGCAAGCTAACCGGTTTTGCGGGCGGGCTCGACGTTAAAGCATTTCTGTTGCAACTTGAAACCCCGGCAAGCGCGTAGCGTCTCGCATTGTTAAAAACATGAACACAAAAAGCACGACACTCAGGGGCTTTTCCGCTATCGTGTTTAGCATATAAAACACGAGGGCGGAATGAGCGCCATTAGTCGTCTTAAAAGGCGATTATCGTTAATTTCATAAAACGAGAGCTGTGTCATGAGTGTAATGTTCGATCCTGAGAGCGCCATTTACCCATTCCCGCCCAAACCTGCCCGTTTAAGCGATGATGAAAAATCTTTCTATCGCGAAAAAATCAAAACGTTACTCAAGGCCCGCAATGCGGTGATGGTGGCGCATTACTATACCGATCCTGAAATCCAGGCGCTGGCTGAAGAAACCGGCGGTTGTGTTTCCGATTCACTTGAAATGGCTCGTTTCGGCAGTAATCATTCAGCCACCACGCTGCTGGTAGCGGGTGTGCGTTTTATGGGTGAAACAGCAAAGATCCTTAGCCCGGAAAAAACCGTCTTAATGCCCACTTTAGAGGCGGAATGTTCGCTGGATCTGGGTTGCCCCATTGAGGAGTTCAATGCCTTCTGCGATGCGCATCCTGACCGGACTGTTGTGGTATACGCCAATACGTCAGCGGCAGTAAAAGCGCGCGCTGACTGGGTTGTTACCTCAAGCATTGCGGTAGAACTGATTGAACACCTTGATAGCTTGGGTGAGAAAATCATTTGGGCACCCGATCGTCATTTGGGCCGCTATGTCACACAAAAGTCGGGTGCTGATGTGCTGTGCTGGCAAGGTGCTTGTATCGTACATGACGAATTCAAAACCCAGGCGCTGCAGCGCATGAAAGCGCTCTATCCTGATGCAGCGGTTTTGGTTCATCCCGAATCACCTCAGGCCATTGTTGATTTGGCTGATGCCGTTGGCTCGACCAGCCAGCTGATTCAGGCGGCGAAAAGCCTGCCGCATCCACAAATGATTGTCGCAACCGATCGCGGTATTTTTTACAAGATGCAGCAAGCTGTGCCGGATAAAGAGTTGCTGGAAGCGCCGACTGCAGGTGAGGGCGCAACCTGCCGCAGCTGTGCGCACTGTCCGTGGATGGCGATGAACGGCCTCAAAGCCATAGCGGAAAGCCTGGAATTTGGTGGGAAAACCCATGAAATCCATGTTGATGCTGGATTACGAGAAGCGGCATTGCTGCCGTTAAATCGCATGCTATCCTTTGCAGCGGAACTCAAACTTAAAGTGAAAGGAAACGCCTGATGCGTCTCTTTCACAGGTGCCCGCTATGGATTTCTTAAGCACACAAAATATTCTGGTTCATATTCCTTTGGGCGCCGGTGGCTACGATCTTTCATGGATCGAAGCTATCGGCACGCTGGCGGGCTTGCTGTGTATTTGGTTCGCCAGCCTGGAAAAAATCATCAACTATCCTTTTGGACTGATCAACGTCACGCTGTTTGCGGTGATCTTTTTTCAAATCCAACTCTATGCGAGCCTGCTGTTGCAGCTGTTTTTCTTCGTTGCTAACGTTTACGGCTGGTATGCCTGGAGCCGACAAACGTCGGATAATCAGGCTGCGCTTAAAATTCGCTGGCTGCCATTGAACAAAGCGCTGCTTTGGGGAGCGGTCTGCGTTATCGCCATTGGCTTGATGACGCTGTATATCAACCCGGTATTCGCCGTGTTGACGCACGCAGCGGTGAGCTTGATGAATGGGTTAGGCGTGGCGGTGGACATGCCTGAATTGCAGCCGGATGCTTTCCCGTTTTGGGATTCCTGCATGATGGTGTTGTCGATCGTGGCGATGATTTTAATGACGCGTAAATACGTTGAAAACTGGCTGCTGTGGGTCATCATCAACGTTATCAGCGTGATGATTTTCGCTCGTCAGGGCGTCTACGCCATGTCGCTGGAGTATATGATTTTGACGCTGATTGCTTTGAACGGTTCGCGAATGTGGATCAAAAGCGCGCGTGAGCAGGGCTCACGCGCGTTGTCGAATCAGTGAGGGTGGGCGTGTTCACCATGTTGATGATGGTGATGCTCGGCAGTTGAAGCGCTGCTAAGCCCGAGGTCACAATCATGACCGGCGCACGGCTGATATTCCATTTGTACCGTCGCGTGGGCAATCTGGTAGTGCTGGTGCAAATAGTGATGAATACGTTGCAGCAGCGCATCATGATCGTAAGGTGGAATCACCTGCACGTGCAGCGTTAATACCGGTTTTTCGCCAACCTGCCACAAATGAACGTGATGAACATTGCGTACTTCGGCAATGTTCAAGGTCAGGTCGCGTGCAAGCTTGTTGGTGTCTACTGAACTCGGCGCACCTTCTAACAATTCATGCAAACTTTCCCGCAGCAACGCCCATGCGCTGCGCAATACCAGCAGTGACACCAGCAGGGATAATATCGGGTCGATGGGCATCCAGCCGGTCAGCATAATAATGACTGCCGCGACAATTGCGCCTACCGAACCCAGCAAATCACCCATCACGTGCAGCGCTGCCGCTCGTACATTTAAATTTTTCTCTTCACTACCATGATGCAGCAACCAAAACGACAGCAGGTTGGCGAAGAGCCCAGCAATAGCAATCCCCAGCATCAGGCCGCCGGTTACTGGCTGCGGTTGATAAAAGCGGCGTATCGCTTCCCAAACAATTAATGCCGTGATCACCAGCAGCGCAATAGCATTGACGAAAGCCGCCAACGTTGTAAGTCGTAGCAAGCCAAACGTGTGGCGCGCGTTGGGTTTGCGTCGAGCGAACTGAACTGCCAGCAGTGCCATCAACAGTGCGGCGGCATCGGTTAACATGTGGCCGGCATCCGCCAGCAGCGCCAGCGAGCCAGACATCCATCCGCCAATCACCTCGGCGAACATGAAGACGGTTGTAACAGCAAAGGCCGCAGCGAGGCGTTTGCGATTGCTGTCTTGCCCGCTATGTGAGTGCGTGTGAGCCATAAGAATCCAGTTTTTTCAGTAACCTGTTGGTTAATGATATCAGCAAATCCCACTCCTCAGACACGTCCTGGTGCTGTTTTGCTTTTTCGGCCAACTGCTGGCTCAGCGCTGCGCCTTCGCTTAAACCCATTAACAGCCAGCTTCCTTTCATCCGATGTGCGGTTTCTGCCAACAGCGACCAATTAGTGGCTTCCCGTGCGGCTATTAACTGCGTCAGATCCGTGGTCAACGTGTCACGTAATGTGTGACTTAAGCGCGTCAGAAATTTCTCATTCTGCTGCGCCAACTGCCACAAGTTTTCATCTACAGCCGTGAGCGGGTCGTTTTGCAAGGTTTGAAGGAGTGCGGCGATATCTTGCAGTTGAACCGGTTTGATCAGCACCCTTTCATTATCCTGTAGCATGACATTCAGCATTTGTGCATCAGCTGAACAAAGGACACGCAACGGCTGACGTTTGCGCTGGCGGTCACGTCGGCGTAGCAGGCGAAGCAACTGCATGCCATTTGGACGCGGCATCATTTGGTCAATGAACAGTAAATCATAAGGCTGCTGGGCATCAGCTAACAGCAAGGCGCGGCCTTGCTCAAAGCAGTCCGCCTGGATAGCAAAGCGGGCCAGCTGCTGCTGCATAACCATCAGGTTGGCAGGATGATCGTCCACGATAGCGACGCGCAAATGAGGATAAAGCGGCAACGCATCTTCATCACTGATTTCAGGAGCATCACACAGGATCAAAGGCAGCGTGAC
Organism: Candidatus Pantoea bituminis; assembly: GCF_018842675.1. Classification (NCBI taxonomy): domain Bacteria; kingdom Pseudomonadati; phylum Pseudomonadota; class Gammaproteobacteria; order Enterobacterales; family Erwiniaceae; genus Pantoea; species Candidatus Pantoea bituminis. Next base: position 2,644,082 of record NZ_JAGTWO010000004.1, on the reverse strand, counting down.
AATGACTTGGGTTCCCACGCCAGGTTCTGAATTAACGCTGATCTCACCGCCCATGCGCAGCACGATTTCACGGCAGATAAATAACCCTAAGCCGCTGCCCTGAACCGATACTGATTTGCCGGACGGCGCCTGATACCAAGGATCAAATAACTTTTGCTGCTCTTGCAGTGGAATGCCGCTGCCGCTATCGCTGACGGTGAAAATAAGCGCATCGTTGGCGGCCAGCGTCAGGCAAATTTCGCCGTGGCGGGTGAATTTCAGCGCATTGGTCATCAGGTTATTCACCACCTGCTGCAAACGATCGGCATCGATCAATACAGCCGGCGGCAAAGGGTGAGCGCGTTAAACGTTAAGGTCGGGCCATCCCGGTGCATCAGTGGATGATAATAGTGCTGCTGCTGCGTTAGCCATTGCGCCAACACCAGCGGACGCGGAGCAAGGCTAAAGCTGTTGCTTTCAATGCGCGCGTGATCCTGCAAATCATTTAGCAGGGTCATTAGCGATTGGGCACTGCTGTGCAGTAACCGGAGATTAGGATTAGGATGCTGCTGCTTTTCTAGTTCGAGCAAGCCAAGAATCGCCTGCATCGGCGTGCGTAATTCATGGCTAACGGTCGCCAGGAACTGGCTCTTCATGGCATTGGCGTGCTCAGCCTGCTCACGCTGCTGACGATCGCGGCGCTGTTGCCAGTAACGGCGCACCAGCAACAGCAGTAAAACGATAATCGCCACACCCGCGCCGACAAGTACCATCAGCGGCAAGGAACGCATCGCCATAACGCTACCTGGCTGTGGTGGTGTGGACCATCTGTCACGCATCTGGCTTTGCGTATCGGCGGGGATTTGCTGCAACGCGCGATCAAGCAGGGCGCGCAAAACCCCTGATTCGGCGTAACACCTAACGCAATCGGCCAGGCGATGTCGCTGGCGGCAAAGGCAAGGTGAATCTTGCTGTCATCGCGACTGGCAATACGCCAGCGTGCCGACAGCACATTATCAACGATGGCATCTGTCTGCCCGGCAGAGAGCGCATCATACAAACTGGCGCGATCGGCAAACGTCTGCGCCTGCATGTCAGCAGGGAGCAGTTGAGACGCTAAATCGTCCTGTAAAATTCCTATTCGCTTACCTCGCAGATCGCTCCAGTGGGCTGGGGCAGCATCGCGGAGGGTATAAATTCCCCATAACGCGCGCCAAACCGGCAGGCTGGCGCTTTGCATCGCTTCACCGTTTAACGGCTGCATTAATTGCAGCATCGCCTGCTGCTGAGTCATCAAAGCGGCAGCCTGCTGCGGATTAGTAACCCAGCGCGGTTCAAAGCGCAGACCCGTACTTTGCGCCACCGCTTTTAACAGATCGATACCGTAACCCCGCGCGGTGCCGTTGCTGTCGCGGTAGCTCCACGGATAGTTGTCCCGTTCGGCAGCATAATAAATGACCGGATGTGCGTGTATCCAACTGCGCTCCGCCGCGCTAAGCATCAGCGTTTGCGTATCCTGATAACGTGGCAGCGGCGTGCTCCAGCGATTTTGCAATGAACTCATTAATTCAGCCGGTAGCTGACGCAAACTTTGGTTGAGCCAATTCACCATCGCTGGATCGCGAGCGAAGGCGCGAAGGTTGAGCTGACCGGTTTCGATGCCTGAGGCGATTTGATAAATCTGCCCTTGTTGTAGCTGACTCAGCAGGAATCCGGCGCTGGTTTCATCTGCTACCACATAATCATTTTGCTGATTGAATAACGTATACAGCGCCTGCAGATCGCTGCTGTAGGTTCGCCATTGGTGACGTGCAGCCAATGTTTCAGGTAACTGCGCCAGCGTTGATTCGCTGATGGCTAACTGGGCGTTTTGACTGTTGAACATCACGGCGCGCTGATTCTGCTGATTGCGATAAATACGCAGCGGACTGCTGAACCAGTTATCACTGCTTAAGGTGCCAGAGGGCAGTGGCGGCGTTAACATGCCCAGCGCGAAATCGATTTTTTCCTGTTGTAGCGCCTGTAACAAGGCGGCCTGCGTTGCGAACTGAGTCAGGGTGAATTGCGCACCGGTAAGCTGACGCAGCGCAGCAAGGTAATCGGCATCAATGCCGTAAAGATCGTTGCCCACCCGCATCGTCCAGGGTGCATTGTTATCCTCAAGAATCCCTACACGAAGCATCTTGCCCTGCATGGTTTCAGCGGCTTTAACCGGCATCATCATCGGCAAATTGACGCTGCTCACCGGACGTAAATTGGCCTGCGTGAACGTTGTAATCAGCAGGAGAGTGAACAGCCAGTATTTCACTGCTGCGCCTTCCATAAATCAGCCAATTCGACCACTGAACGCGTGCCGGTTTTTTCCAGGATATTCTTTTTATGGGTGCTTACGGTTTTGTTGCTGATATGGAGTTGTTCGGCGATTTGCAAATTAGAGAGGCCGCTGGCAAGCAAGGCGAGAACCTGACGTTCTTTGGTAGTAAGCGGCAACTCTGGCGCATCACAGGTAGCAGGAAAAGCCGACTGTCCGCCCAATATCGCCAGAATGGCGCTAAGCAACTGCTCCATGCGCTGACTCTTCACAACATAGCCTGCGGCTCCCAGTGCTTGAGCACGGCGCACATAATGGCTGGTTTGCTGGCCGGAATAGATCAATACCGGACAATTCGGCAGATGTACTTTCAAGCGACGTAGTATTTCCAGCCCATCGTCATCGGGTAAACCGATATCCAAGACGATAATATCGAGCGGTTGCTGTAAAAAAGGACGCGCATTTTTCTCGCTGCTGGCTGAAAACAAGCGAATGGGAAAAGGGGCTTTGGTGAGCGCAGCTTCCAACGCCACTTCAACTAATGGATGATCGTCAATGAGTAGCAAAGAAGCCATGAAAATGTCCCTGTTAATTTCACAGGCTCAGCATAGCGGAAGTACAGAAGGGATAATATAAAGGAGAGCGAATGCTCTCCTTTAACAATGAATTACTGCGAAGTCCCGTCGGTTTTGGTGTTTACGTCACCACCACCTTCTTTAGTCTGGACTTTTTTATTGATGTTCGGGCATTTGCCATCTTTGCACTGGCTGTTCTGGTCAATATCATTAGCAGACATACCGCTGCTGCTGGTGCTGCTGCCAGAAGCGGCAGAATTGGTATTGACGCCAGAGTTGTTGATTTTGCTGTTATCAACTTTGTTAGGTGGCAGATTTTCATTTGCGCCACCTGCTGCTGCGCCTGCATCAGCGGCCTGGTTCGCTGTACCGTTATTGCTGCTCGCCGCCATTGCCGCGCCGCTGCCCAGTGTCATTGCTGCCGTCAAAAAGATAATTGCAAACTTATTCATCATTATGCTCCTGTTAATTAATGACAGTTGCTTGTCTCAAATCTTCTGCTGCAGATTTGGAGTAAAAGTCTCTCGGGCGAAATAAAGTTTCACCGTTTGGCTTATTAGCAAATATTAATTTTGTAAGCAGCCAGTTCCTCAGTGCTTACAAGTAAAAAGCTTAGTTGATGACCTGATAAATGCAAATTTCACGCGCACATTTTAACCTGAACGGTAATTTACAGCCCTAGCACAACGGGCTACATTGTTCGGGTTGTGCCCGGCGCGCGCTGGGCCTGAAATAATATGGAATATGTATGAATTACCAGAACGATGATTTACGCATCAAAGAGATTAAAGAGCTGTTACCCCCTGTTGCGCTGCTTGAAAAATTCCCGGCCACAGATAACGCGGCGAGAACCGTTTCGCAGGCGCGTCAGGCGATTCATCAGATCCTGCAAAGTCAGGATGATCGCCTGCTGGTGGTGATTGGCCCTTGCTCTATCCATGATACCGAAGCGGCCAAAGAGTATGCGTCACGCTTGTTGAGCCTGCGTGAAGAGCTGAAAGGCGAGCTGGAAATTGTGATGCGCGTCTATTTTGAAAAGCCGCGCACGACGGTGGGCTGGAAGGGATTGATTAACGATCCCTATATGGACGGCAGCTTCCAGTTAAATGATGGATTACGCATGGCGCGTAAGCTTCTGCTGGATATTAACGACAGCGGTTTACCAGCAGCGGGTGAATTTTTAGATATGATCACCCCGCAATACGTTGCTGACCTGATGAGCTGGGGCGCAATTGGCGCGCGCACTACCGAATCTCAGGTTCACCGTGAACTGGCGTCGGGATTATCTTGCCCGGTTGGTTTCAAAAACGGCACCGATGGCACCATCAAAGTGGCGATTGATGCCATTAACGCTGCCGGTTCGCCGCACTGTTTCCTGTCGGTGACCAAATATGGTCATTCTGCGATTGTGGAAACCAGCGGCAACGCTGACTGCCACATCATTCTGCGTGGCGGCAAAGAGCCTAACTACAGCGCACATCACGTTAGCGCAGTTAAGTCAGGCCTGGAAAAAGCCGGTTTGCCTCAACAGGTGATGATCGATTTCAGCCATGCTAACAGCAGCAAGCAGTATCAAAAGCAGATGCTGGTGGCGGATGATGTATCACAGCAAATTATCGCGGGCGAGCAGGGTATTGTCGGCGTAATGATTGAAAGTCATCTGGTGGAAGGGAATCAAAATCTGGAAAGCGGTGAGCCGCTGGTGTACGGCAAAAGCGTGACGGATGCCTGCATTGGTTGGGACGACACCGATAAAGTGTTGCGCCAGTTAGCGGCGGCGGTAAAACAGCGTCGCGGTTAATATTCCGCAGGCAATAAAAAAGGCCAGACTCGCGTCTGGCCTTTTTGCGTTTCAGCCTCAGCTTACTTCGCTTTACCTTGGTTTGCCACGGCGGCTGCTTTCGCAGCGATTTCGTCGGCATCGCCCAGATAGTAACGTTTCAGTGGTTTGAAGTTTTCATCGAACTCATACACCAACGGCACGCCAGTTGGGATGTTCAGTTCCAGAATCTCGTCTTCACTCAGATTGTCGAGATACTTCACCAGTGCACGCAGTGAGTTACCGTGTGCAGCAACGATCACTTTCTCACCGCTTTTGATGCGCGGCAGAATGCTTTCATTCCAGTACGGGATCACACGATCAATGGTCAGCGCCAGGCTTTCGGTGGTTGGCAGCTGCTCGGCAGTCAATGATGCGTAACGTGGATCGTGCCCTGGGAAACGCTCATCGCTGCGATCCAGCTCTGGCGGGGTTACCGCGAAGCCACGACGCCACTGTTTAACTTGCTCGTCGCCATATTTAGCGGCGGTTTCCGCTTTATCCAGACCTTGCAGTGCACCGTAGTGACGCTCGTTCAGGCGCCAGGATTTTTCAACAGGCAGCCAGGCTTGATCCAGTTCATCAAGAACATTCCACAGCGTGTGGATAGCGCGTTTCAGCACAGAGGTATAAGCAAAATCAAAGACGAAACCTTCTTTCTTCAGCAGCTGACCGGCTGCTTTGGCTTCAGTGCGACCTTTGTCAGAAAGATCCACGTCGTACCATCCGGTAAAGCGGTTTTCGTTGTTCCACTGGCTTTCGCCGTGTCGCACCAGAACCAGCTTAGTTACGGCCATAGCTTAACTCCTTAATACTTAATGTTTCTATGATAATGGAAACCTGCTGCTGCCAGCCCGACGAGCGGCGCATTGATAGCGCCATACCATAACGGAAAACAGCGCAACGCGTAAGCCCGAGCATTACGCGTTGCGCGTTTTTCATCCGGCAACTCAGCGCGGCGTGAAGCGATAACGCGTTATCGATTCCCAGCGATCGCCCGGTTGCAGCCAGCAATCGGCTTGCGGCCATTCAGGATGATTGGGCGAGTCAGGCAAAAATTCGCTCTCCAGCGCAATACCCTGGAAAGCAGTATAGCTTTCTTGTTCGCGCGCGCGCGTACCCTCAAGATAGTTGCCGGAGTACAACTGCAGTGCTGGCGCGGACGTCGTCACGCTAAGCTCCAGCTTGCCATCTGCTGACCACAACGTTGCGGCAGGCTGATTGGCGTCGCCAGCGCTGTTGAGCAGAAACGCATGGTCATACCCTTTCACCGCTTTTTGATCGTCGTCGGCGAGGAAGTCCTGCAACAGGGTTTTAGCCTGACGAAAATCGAAACTGGTGCCTGCTACCGCTTTCAGCGGCGCATTGGGAATACCCGCGCTGTCGACCGGCAAGTAACGGTCGGCGTGCAGTTGTAAGCGATGCTGACGCGCATCGCCATGATGCGCGTCAAGATTAAAGTAAGCGTGGTTGGTCAGGTTAACCGGACAAGCCTGATCGCAACGGGCTTCATAGCGGATCGACACACAGTTATCATCGTCGAGCTGAAAACGTACATCGGCAATCAAATTGCCCGGATAGCCCTGATCGCCATCAGGTGAATCGATACGATAGTGCACTTCGCTGTCGGATTGACTGACAATCTGCCAGCGACGTTTATCAAACCCTTCCGGGCCGCCATGCAACTGGTGTTCACCTTGATTTGCCTGCAGTTGGCGATCAAGCGTTGTCAGTTTGGCGTGGGCGATGCGGTTAGCATAACGGCCAACCGTGGCACCCAGATAAGCATCCTGATGCAAATAGTCGGACGGCGTAGCGCAGCCGAGCAGCGTTTCACGCACGCAGCCATCCTGCATTGGCACACGTGCGGAAAGCCAGGTTGCGCCCCAATCCATAAAAGTTGCGATCATGCCGTTGGCATTACGCAGCACGGTAATACGCCATGGCTGACCATCGGGTGCGTGAGATTGCACATCACTTAGCATTGGCCCGCTCCTTCAGACGCTTTACAGACGTAGAACGTCTCTTTGATACCGGTTTTTGCTTCGTACTGCTCCGCTACTGCGGCTTTGACTTGATCAACTAAATCCAATGGCATCAACGCCACGATGCAGCCACCAAAGCCGCCGCCGGTCATACGTACGCCGCCACGTTCGCCGATTTCTGCTTTTACGATCTCAACCAGCGCATCGATAGGCGGCACGGTGATTTCAAAATCGTCACGCATCGAAGCATGTGATTCAGCCATCAGCTCACCCATGCGTTTCAGGTCGCCCTGCGTCAATGCATCGGCGGCTTCCAGCGTACGGGCATTTTCCGTCAGCACGTGGCGCACGCGTTTGGCCACTTGCGGATCCAGTTTTGATTCGGCCGCGTCGAATTGCGCTAACTCAACATCACGCAGCGCCTGCTTCTCAAAGAAGCGCGCGCCGGTTTCACACTGTTCACGACGCGTGTTGTATTCGCTTCCCACCAGGCTGCGGCGGAAGTTGGAGTTGATGATCACCACGGCGATATCTTCCGGCATGGAAACCGGGCGCGTGCCGAGCGTGCGGCAATCCAGCAACATGGCGTGATCTTTCTGGCCTAGCGCGGAAATCAGCTGATCCATAATGCCGCAGTTGCAGCCTACGAACTGGTTTTCCGCTTCCTGGCCATTCACTGCAATAGCAGCACCATCCAGCGGTAGCGCATAAAGTTGTTGCAGCACGGTGCCCACCGCCACTTCCAGTGATGCGGAGGAGCTGAGGCCTGCACCCTGCGGCACATTGCCGCTGATCACCATATCCACGCCGCCAAAATCCGCGTGACGTTTTTGCAGATGCTTTATCACGCCGCGCACGTAGTTGGCCCACATCGGTTCTTGCACGCTAACAATCGGCTCATCCAGTGAGAAGGTGTCTTGCGCATTGTCGTAATCCACGGCAATGACGCGTACCTGGCGATCATCACGCTTGGCGCAGGCAATAACTGTTTGATAATCGATGGCGCAGGGCAGCACAAAACCGTCATTGTAATCGGTATGCTCGCCGATCAAGTTTACGCGGCCTGGCGCTTGAATGGTGTGCGTTGGCGCATAGCCGAAACTGTCAGAGAAAACCTGATGCGTGGTGTTTTTAAACTCATTGTTGTGCCTCGCGGAAGTGTACATCGCTAACAGAACGCAGCCGTTCAGCCGCCTGTTCTGCGGTTAGATCACGTTGGGTCTCGGCCAGCATTTCATATCCGACCATGAATTTACGTACCGTTGCTGAACGCAGCAGCGGTGGATAGAAGTGTGCGTGCAGCTGCCAGTGATCGTTGGCTTCGCCGTTGAATGGCGCGCCGTGCCAGCCCATGGAATAGGGGAAAGAGCACTGGAACAGGTTGTCGTAGCGGCTGGTTAGCTGCTTTATCGCTAAGGCCAAATCTTTGCGCTGGGCATCCGTCAAATCGGTCAAACGCTTGATGTGTGCTTTAGGCAGCAGCAGCGTTTCGAAAGGCCATGCCGCCCACCAGGGAACAACGGCCAGCCAGTGCTCGGTTTCTACCACAGTGCGGCTGCCATCTTTCTGTTCACGGGCGGTGTAATCAACCAGCATTGGCGAGCCGTTTTTAGCGAAATAGTCGCGTTGATTATCATCTTCACGCTGCGCTTCATTAGGCAGAAAGCTGTTAGCCCAAACCTGACCATGCGGATGAGGATTAGAGCAGCCCATTGCCGCGCCTTTGTTTTCGAACACCTGCACCCACGGATAATGTTGTCCGAGATCGGCAGTTTGTTCTTGCCAGGTGCGCACCACGATTTCGAGCGCGTTGAGTGACATTTCCGGCAGCGTTTTGCTGTGATCGGGAGAAAAGCAGATCACCCGGCTGGTGCCGCGCGCGCTTTCACAACGCATCAGAATATCGTCGCTGGCGGGCGCATCCGGTGTGTCAGTCATCAATGCAGCAAAATCGTTAGTGAAGACGTAAGTGCCGGTGTAATCGGGATTCTTATCGCCGGTAATGCGCGTATTGCCAGCGCAAAGAAAGCAGTCGGGATCGTGCGTCGGTAAAGTATTGGTAGCAGGTGTTTCTTGCGCACCCTGCCACGGGCGTTTAGCACGATGGGGAGAAACCAGAATCCACTGATCAATCAGCGGATTATAACGGCGATGTGGATGATCGACCGGGTTGAATTTTTCCATGTTTAATCCTGGTAAGCGTCAAAAGCCGGTAAGGCATCGTTAAAAAGTAGCACATTGGCACGGGCGAAAGCGTGATCAAGTCTGAATAAATGGTATCGTTTACACAAGCTGACTATTCTCATTTTGTGGCTTTGTGCGAAGCTAATCACCTTAAAAGCGCAACATAAATGGTAGCGGTTACATCATAAGATGAAAAAAACGCCGACAATGCGGCGTTTACTGAAACGGATGCAAGCGATGGAGGCAAAATTAGCGCAGCGTTTCCTGCACATAATCGTAGCCGCCTTCACGAGCCACAAAGCTTAAGCGGTGGGTGATGCAGTGCGGCGCATCCTCTGCGTGATGCGAAACGAACAGCAACTGGGTTCGTCCCTCGCCAATCAGCACATCGACAAAGCGGCGTACCAGCTGACGATTGATAGGGTCCAGTCCTTGCAGCGGCTCATCAAGAATCAGCAGCGTGGGGTGCTTCACCAAGGCGCGTGCAATCAACACTAAACGCTGCTGGCCCCACGACAAACTGTGGAAAGGCGCATCGCCAAGGGCATTATCCATGCCCAGCAGCGCCAGCCATTGGCGAGCCAGCGCCATCTGGCGATCCGATACCGCTTGATACAAGCCAATCGAATCAAAAAAGCCAGACAAAATCACGGTTCGCACGTTCACGCTAACGCGATAATCCAAATGCAGGCTGCTACTGACGTAGCCAATGTGCTGTTTGATATCCCAAATGGTTTCTCCGCTGCCGCGACGCATGCCAAACAGCGTTAAATCATTGCTGTAGCCTTGCGGATGATCGCCGGTCACCAGGCTCAGTAGCGTTGATTTACCTGCACCGTTTGGCCCCACAATCTGCCAGTGTTCGCCTGATTCAACTTGCCAGTTCAACCCGTTAATCACTGGCTGATCGTTATAGGATACGACGCCGTTACGCAAAACTACTCGCGGCGGATCATCGGCCAGCGGCGGCAGCTGATCGGGCGCGTCCGCTTCCGGTAGCGCCATGCCTTGTAGCTGCTCGCTGTGTGCCAGTTGCGCCACCAGCGCTTCAGCCAGAATAGTTTCACGCGCGCCCACATGGGTCAGCGTACATTCTGCCAATACGCCAATCTGCTGGACATAATCAGGAATATCGTCGAAGCGATTAAGCACCAGCACCAACGTGAAGCCCGGCTGCTGCAAGCTTTGCAGCGTTTTGGTCAGGCTGGCGCGAGACGCCACATCCAGCCCGTCAAACGGTTCGTCCAGAATTAACAGATCAGGCTGCTTCATCAGTGCCTGACACAGCAACGTTTTTCGCGTTTCGCCCGTTGAGAGATATTTAAAACGGCGTGACAGCAGATAACTAATGCCGAATTGCTCTGCCAGATGCGCACAACGCGCGGCATCGTTGACTTCATCCTGAATGATTTCAGCCGCGGTGCGGCCGGTATCGTCTTCACCTTCGCTGAGCAGATCGGTGTTATTACGCAGCCATTCATCAGAAACCAGCTTCTGAAGTTGCTCCAGCGACAGACGCGTCGGGCGTTGATAAGTCGTGCTGAACGTCCCTTTTAGCGGAGAGAGTTCACCGGAAAGCGCGCGCGCCAGAGATGACTTGCCGCTGCCGTTAGCACCGACAAAGGCCCAGCTTTCACCGCTGTGAAGGTGCACATCATTCAGGGTCAGAATTCGGGTGTCGCTAAGACGAAACGTGCCTTGCGAAATTTGCAATGAAGCCATGATCTGTTCCATTTTATGCATCGAGTTACTGAGTTGTAACCACTGGCTGCGATGAAGTCAAATCACGCCCTTAAAACGCGGTAGCAATTAACTAAAGTAACGTCGCCACGATGGCGTGCTCGGCGTTGAAACTGGCGGTAACCGGATCGCCTGGCTGGAAGTTTTGCTGCTGCACTTCAGCATTCGGTAATGTGGCGCACAAGGTTTCACCGCTGGCTAACGTCATTAAAATTTCGCTGACCTGCTCGCCCGGTTCGATCGCGCTAATCTGCGCGACCAGCTGATTATCCTCTTTGCCTGGCTGATGATTAACCCGAATCCACGGCGCTTTGATCAGCAATAAAACCTCTTTGCCTTCTGCAAGCTGTAAGCGTTGTGCGCTGCGTTGGGTTAACGCCACGCTGAGCTGAGTTTTGCCATCGGCTAATAAAACAGTCAGATGCTGTACGACCTGCTGAGCATCGTTGGCGATGACCTTGCCAAACAGCTGATTACGCGCGCTAGTTTGCAGTGAAAAGCGCGCAATTGCCGCCAGTAAACTGTCGAGCGGCAGCGAATCTTGCTGCAACGCGTCGAAGGCTTTCTGCTGAATTTGCTCCATTAACTGAAACAGCTGGATCAGCCGCTCGCCGTAACGCGTCAGGCTGGCGCCACCGCCGCCTTTACCGCCCGTTGCGCGCTCAACCAGCGTCTCATCCGCCAGCTGATTCATTTCATTGATCGCATCCCAGGCGCTTTTGTAGCTGATGCCCGCCAGCTTAGCGCCCTGGCTGATCGAGCCGGTTTGCTGAACCCGTTTTAACAGTTCAATGCGACGCGGATCGGCAAAAAGTTTCTGCTGTAATCGAATATGAAGGGAAAGTTCGGCTTGCATGGCAGCTCCGGGGAAAGATAACGTAAGCAATTCAGCGATGATAGCGGCGTTTCGCTCGTAAAGTAAAAGCACGAAAAGGGCTGCGCAATTTTTCCTGAACCGTTACAATCTCTTTTTTGATCGCAAAGTGAGACTCTCCATGTTGGAATTGCTAAAAAGCCTCGCCGTGGCGGTGATAATGGTGCCAATCGTGATGGCCTTGATGTTGGGTCTGATTTATGGCCTGGGTGAAGTGTTTAACGTCATCTCAAAATTTGGTCATCGCGAAAAGTCTTCATCCCGCTCGCACAATTAATCCCCACAACGCCCGCCAACGCTGCGGGCGTTGTTGTTTCTTACTCATCCTCAACCTTCTCTATTTCCTGCCGATAATTTCATGACACTCCGAGAACTGGCGTTGTATTATCGCCTATACAACGAATCACTGGAGAATAAAAATGTCTGTTTCACTCACCCAATGGGGTATGGCTGCTGTTTTAAGTGCATCGGTTGCTGGACAGGCCGTGGCGGCAGAAAAAATCACGGTGTTTGCCGCCGCCTCGCTGACCAATGCATTGCAAGATATTGCCACGCAGTATCAGAAAAAAGTGGGGTTGAAGTGGTGTCATCTTTTGCATCCTCCTCAACGCTGGCGCGCCAGATTGAGCAGGGCGCACCCGCCGATCTGTTTATCTCCGCCGATCAACAATGGATGGATGATGCAGTCGCGAAAAAAGCATGATCGACACCACCCGCTTCACGTTGTTAGGCAACGATTTGGTGCTGGTGGCACCGCGAAACGCCTCAGCGAAAGCTGTCACCATCAATGCGCAAACAGACTGGAAAAGTTTGCTAAAGGGCGAGCGTTTAGCGGTGGGCGATCCCGATCATGTTCCAGCCGGTATTTACGCTAAAGAAGCCCTGCAAAAATTGGGTGCCTGGGAATCGCTGTCACCTGTTTTGGCCCGATCTAACAACGTGCGTGCTGCGCTGGCGCTGGTTGAACGAAACGAAACGCCGTACGGCATCGTCTACGGTTCCGATGCTGTCGCTAGCAACAAAGTGCAGGTAGTAGGGACTTTCCCTGAGTCGAGCCATAAAGCAGTAGAATATCCAATGGCGATCGTTAAGGATCACGACGGCAAGGCCGTAAATGATTTTTATGATTATTTAAAAGGGCCGGAAGCGGCTACCGTGTTTAAACATTACGGATTCACACCGAAGACATGATACTTAGCGATCTCGAATGGCAGGCGGTGATGCTCAGCCTAAAAGTTTCTGGCATTGCCGTGCTCTGCAGCCTGCCATTTGGCATCTTGATGGCCTGGATTCTGGTACGTTGCCGGTTTCCAGGCAAAACCCTGCTTGATAGTCTGATTCACCTACCGCTGGTGCTGCCGCCGGTTGTGGTCGGTTATCTGTTGTTGATTGGTTTGGGCCGCCGCGGTTTTATCGGTGAAAAACTCTATGACTGGTTTGGTTTTAGCTTCGCCTTTAGCTGGCGAGGAGCCGCACTGGCGTCCGCTGTGATCGCCTTTCCGCTGATGGTGCGGGCGATTCGTCTGGCGCTGGAAGCGGTTGATATCCGACTGGAGCAAGCAGCACGCACGCTGGGCGCCGGGCGCTGGCGGGTATTTTTTACCATCACCTTACCGCTGACCTTGCCCGGTATTATTGTCGGCACCGTGCTGGCCTTTGCGCGTTCGCTCGGCGAATTTGGCGCAACCATCACCTTCGTTTCAAATATTCCCGGCGAAACACGCACCATTCCGCTGGCGATGTATACCCTGATTGAAACGCCCGGCGCAGAAGGCGCAGCAGCACGATTGTGCGTGATTGCCATTGTCTTGGCGCTGGCGTCGTTGTTGATGTCGGAATGGCTGGCCCGCTGGGGCCGTAAGCGCATGGGGGCTTAATGCTGTCACTTAATTTTTCTCAGCAGCTGGGCGATCATCTGCTTGAGGTCAACGCGCAGATTCCGGCCAAAGGTATTACCGCGATTTTTGGTGTGTCAGGCGCGGGCAAAACCTCGCTGATCAACGCCATTGGTGGATTAACCCAGCCACAGCGCGGTTATATTCACCTTAATAATCGCGTCTTGTTCGATACAGAAAAACAGATCGCTTTGCCACCTGAAAAACGCCGCATTGGCTACGTATTTCAGGATGCTCGCCTGTTTCCGCATTACCGGGTGCGGGGCAATCTGCAATATGGCATGTCATCAAAAATGAAAGCACATTTTGACTCGCTAGTGTCGCTGCTCGGGTTGGAAACGCTGTTAACACGTTTCCCTCTGTCGCTTTCTGGTGGCGAAAAGCAGCGAGTGGCGATTGGCCGAGCGTTGCTGAGTGCGCCCGACATTTTGCTGATGGATGAGCCGCTGGCGTCGCTGGATCTGCCGCGTAAGCGCGAGCTGATGCCTTATTTGCAAAAGCTGGCGAAGCAGGTTGAGATCCCGCTGCTGTATGTGTCGCACAGCCTCGAAGAGATTTTGCAATTAGCTGATAATGTCCTGGTGCTGGACAGTGGAAAGGTTAAAGCGTTTGGCACGCTAGAGCGCGTCTGGAGCAGCAGCGCGATGCGGCCGTGGCTGCCAATGAATGAACTCACCAGCGTTTTGCGCGTACAGGTACTGGAGCAGCATCCCGATTACCCCATGACGGCGTTATCATTGGGCGATCAACACATCTGGGTTAGCCGGGTGAACCAGCCGGTAAAAACGCCGCTGCGTATCCGTATCGCATCAGCTGACGTTTCACTGGCGCTGCAACCGCCGCACAACACCTCCATCCGCAATATATTGCCGGCGCAGGTGGTGGAGTTAATTGAAGTTGGCGATCAGATAGAAGTGAAGCTGCGCATCGGTATCAGCGAACTGTGGGCGCGCATCTCGCCTTGGGCGCGAGATGAGCTGGGCATCCGGCCAGAACAATGGCTGTATGCCCAGATTAAAAGCGTCTCAGTGACGCCCTGATTACAGCACTTCCTGGTAGATGGTGTCGGCAATGCCCGTTTCGAGATTGGTGCCGATCACCTTCTTCGCCCGGATCTTAATCGCTTCATCGGCGTTGCCCATCGCTACGCCCAAGCCAACCGTTTCCAGCATGCTGAGATCGTTATAGTTATCGCCAAACGCGATCACCTCACTCATGCTCAGACCCAGCGACTCAACCCATTGCGCCAGACGCTTGCCTTTGCTGTTGCCGCCACGGGCAATATCGACCTGATCGTGCCATGACCACTCACAAGCCAGACCTAATTCCGCTTCTACTTTCTCTGCAAACAGTTCCAGTGCAACGGTGTCTTCGTGCGACAAGGCGAATTTCCAGATTGATTCCGCTTCGCGTGCCGCTTGTGCCAAATCGGGTACGTGTTTAAACAGTGGACGCTGATGCGGCGGCAACGATTCGGCCCAGTTTAGGGTGCGAGTAACGTGGCCAGTGGGCGTTTGGTACAACATCGCATCATCCATATACAGCAAACCGTGAATCTTTTGCTCATCTAACATGTCAATAACACGCAGCGCCTGCTGTTTATCCAGCGGGTCGGCGGCTAACACTTTTTTCGCCTGATAATCATAAAGGTAAGTGCCGTTACAGCAGATGGCGGGCGTATCCAGTTCCAGCGCCTGATAGAAAGGATGAATAGCACAATGATGACGACCCGTAACGATGGCGACTTTAACGCCTGCTTCACGGGCACGTTTTAGCGCTTCGATGGACTGCGGCAGAATGGTTTTTGCTGGCGTTAACAGCGTGCCGTCGAGGTCGAGGGCGATTACACGATAGCTCATTAATCCTTCCGTCTGTATGCGTTAGCGAGGCGTCAAGTCTACATTGCTGGCGGCCCGGAGACAAAAAACAAGGCACAAATGATTCCAGCGTAGGGGGAAAACGCGCTAAAGTGACCCACTGAAGATTAGCAGGCAGCGTAAAAGGAGAATACATGAAACAAGTTGTCTATACCGCCAGTCCCGAGAGTCAGCAGATTCACGTCTGGCAGTTAAATGAAGAGGGCGTATTGACTCTGCTTCAGGTGACGGATGTCGCCGGTCAGGTTCAGCCAATGGTGGTGAGTCCAAAAAAGATTTTCTCTATGTTGGCGTACGGCCTAATTTCCGCGTTTTAGCCTTCCGCATTGCGGCTGACGGTACGTTGACCGAAGCGGGGCAGGCACCTTTGCCGGGCAGTCCAACCCATATTTCAACCGATCGCGCAGGCAATTTCCTGTTTTGCGGCTCGTACAATGACGAATGCGTTAGCGTTAGCCCCATTAATGCAGAGGGCATTCCTCAGGCACCTTCCCAGGTGATTAACGGCCTGGCCGGTTGCCACTCCGCCAATATCGATAATGCCAACCAAACGCTGTTTGTTCCTGCGCTGAAACAGGATCGCATTTGCCTGTTTGAACTGGGTGAAGAAGGTCAGCTAACGCCACGTAAGCAGGCGCAAGTCACCACGGTGGAAGGCGCAGGTCCACGTCATATGGTGTTCCATCCCAATGGCAATTACGCCTATTGTGTCAATGAGTTGGATAGCACAGTGGATGTCTGGGCACTGAATAATGCACACGGTGAAGTTGCCCGCGTGCAAACTGTCGATTTGATGCCGCCAGGCTTCAATGGTACGCGCTGGGCTGCAGATATTCATTTAACCCCTAACGGCAAATACCTTTATGCCTGCGATCGCACCAGCAGTACGCTGGCGATATTTAGCGTGAGTGAAGATGGTGCAATCCTGGCGGTTGAAGGCTTCCAACCGACTGAAACGCAACCACGCGGTTTTAATATCGATAACAGCGGCAAATATTTGGTCGCGGCAGGACAGAAATCTCACCATATCGAAATTTACAGCATTACCGAACCACAAGGTTTGCTGAAACCGTTAAGTCGTTATGCTGTAGGCCAAGGCCCAATGTGGGTTGTGATTCATCAGCTTGATGCTTAATTGATTGATAAAGCCCGCTTTCAAAGCGGGCTTTTTTAAGTCATGTTATCAGGCGCCAACAGGGCCTGGTCATCTTGTCTGACACCTTTGATAAACGAAAAAAGCGGGATGAAATCCTGCATCATATTTGCCTGCAAGTCTCATCCCGCTTTATTGCTTTAACTGTCAGCCTGACAACGCCTTACGAATAAATCACCGTAATGGTTGCGCTAGCCAGCGCATGAAAATGCACATTAAAGCCGACCATGGCACCGCTCGCCCCTTCATCGACCTCGAGCTTGTCCACGTCCAAAGCATGTACGCTGAAAATATAACGATGACTTTCGCCCTGCGGCGGTGCTGCGCCACCGTAACCGGCCTGACCGAAATCGGTACGCGTTTGAATAGCACCCGTTGGTAAGGCCGCTACACCCGAGCCTGCGCCTTGTGGCAGCGAAGTTGTGCTGGCAGGAATATTAGCGACTCCCCAATGCCACCAGCCAGAACCGGTTGGCGCATCAGGATCGTAGCAGGTCACTACGAAGCTTTTGGTGCCTTCGGGCGCATCTTCCCACGCGAGATGGGGTGACACGTTCTCGCCTTGATAACCCATGCCATTGAAGACATGCTTCTCTGGCATTTTGTCGCCGTCATTGAAATCCTGGCTAAATACTCGCATTACATCTCCTTTGGTTGTCGAGGAATCACGCTTCATCTTAACCAAAAGCGCAACACTTTCAGAGCGTAGGCTGCTTTATGACTTAAAATGCAGAGGATGCTCAAGCGCAGCGCCAATCGATTGAACCAATTTTTTCAACGCGGCTGGCGCAATGATGTAAGGCGGCATCAGATAAATCAGGCGCCCAAATGGACGGATCCACACGCCTTGCGAAACGAAAAAGTGCTGCAAAGCGGCCATATTCACAGGGGAATGCGTCTCCACCACGCCAATGGCACCCAACACACGAACCTCCGCAACCTGCGGCGAAGCGCGCAGCGGCAGCAGCTGCTCACGCAGTTGCTGTTCGATAGTAGCCACCTGCGTTTGCCAGTCACCTTCCTGCAAAAGCGTCAGACTTTCCACCGCCACCGCACAGGCAAGCGGATTGCCCATAAAGGTTGGCCCATGCATAAAGCAACCCGCCGGGCTGCGGCTGATGGTGTCGGCCACTTCCCGCGTGGTGAGCGTTGCGGCTAGCGTCAGGGTGCCGCCGGTCAGCGCTTTGCCAACACACAAGATATCTGGCGCAATCCCGGCATGTTCACAGGCAAAAAGTTTACCGGTACGACCAAAGCCGGTCGCGATTTCATCCGCTATCAGCAACACGCCATAGCGATCGCAACATTCACGCACACGTTGCAAATAGCGTGGATGATAGAAGCGCATCCCCTGCACCCTGCACGATAGGTTCAAGAATGACAGCGGCTAACTGGTGATGATGTTGTTCCATTAGGCGGGCAAAATCATCAAAGTCACGCTCATCCCAGATGTCATCAAATCCACAAGCCGGAGCGGCAGCGAAGAGATGCTCAGGCAGATAACCGCGCCACAAACTGTGCATGGAGTTATCGGGATCGCAGACCGACATCGCAGCAGACGTATCGCCGTGATAACCGCGCTTCAACGTCAAAAATGTTTGCCGCGTTTCACCACGGCCCAGCCAGTATTGCAGCGCCATTTTCATCGACACTTCTACGGCAACTGAACCGGAATCGGCAAGGAACACACACTCCAGCGCGGCGGGCGTCATCTCAACCAGTTTGCGGCATAACGCAACGGCTGAAGGGTGCGTAATGCCACCAAACATCACATGCGACATTTGCGTCATTTGCTGCTGCAGCGCCTGATTCAGGCGAGGATGGTTATAGCCGTGAATGGCGGCCCACCACGACGACATGCCATCCACTAGCTGACGGCCATCCGCCAGTTGCAGTTGATAACCTTGCGCCGCCACCACCGGATAACAGGGCAACGGATCCAGCATTGAAGTGTAAGGATGCCAAATATGCTGACGGTCAAACTCAATGTCGCTTTGGGTGAACATGGGTATTGTAAACCAAAAATAAAAAATATAGTTTACAAGTATAACCACGTTAATCGTCGGGATGACACCCTTTTTGGAGCAAGCAATGGCACAACGTTGGACAATCGCGCAGGCACAAGCGCTGTTTGATAAACCTTTTCTCGAGTTAATGTTTGAAGCGCAGCAGGTGCATCGTCAGCACTTTGACCCGCGCCAGGTGCAGGTCAGCACCTTGTTATCTATCAAAACCGGCGCCTGCCCGGAAGATTGCAAATATTGTCCGCAAAGCGCGCGCTACAAAACCGGCCTTGAGTCGGAACGCCTGATGGAAGTGGACGACGTATTGATTTCTGCCCGCAAAGCCAAAGCGGCGGGTTCAAGCCGTTTTTGCATGGGCGCAGCGTGGAAAAACCCCAACGATCGCGACATGCCTTACCTCGAAAAAATGGTTGAAGGCGTCAAGGCGATGGGCATGGAAACCTGCATGACGCTTGGTACGCTCAGCGAGGCGCAAGCACAGCGTCTGGCTGGGGCTGGATTAGATTTTTACAACCACAATCTCGACACTTCACCCGAATTCTACGGCAGCATCATCACCACGCGCAGCTATCAGGAACGTCTCGATACGCTGGGCAAAGTGCGTGACGCGGGCATTAAAGTTTGCTCCGGCGGCATTGTCGGATTAGGCGAAACGATTAACGATCGTGCGGGTTTGCTGGTGCAGCTGGCGAATTTACCTACGCCACCAGAAAGCGTGCCCATCAACATGCTGGTGAAAGTGAAAGGCACGCCGATGGCCGATAACGATGATGTTGAGCCGTTTGATTTTATCCGCACCATTGCGGTGGCGCGCATCATGATGCCGAGCTCGCATGTGCGTCTTTCTGCCGGTCGTGAACAGATGAGTGAGCAAACGCAGGCGATGTGTTTTATGGCTGGCGCGAACTCCATTTTCTATGGCTGCAAACTGTTGACCACGCCAAACCCAGAAGAAGACAAAGACATGCTGCTGTTTCGCAAACTGGGCCTGAACCCGGAGCATACGCACACGCAAAATGGCGATAATGAACAGCAGCAGCAGTTAAGCGAGCAGCTATTCAATGCTGACACCGAACAGTTTTACAACGCGGCGGTGTAATGAGTTGGCAGCATCGTATTACGCAGGCGCTGGCGCAGCGGCAAGCCGCTGATGGCTGGCGTCAGCGGCATATCACTGAAGAGAACCACACTCGCTCGCTGACGCTAGCGGGCAAGCGCTATCGCCATTTTTCCAGTAACGATTATCTCGGATTGAGCCAGCATCCGGCGGTAATCGCGGGCTGGCAGCGAGGCGCTGACCTGGCAGGCGCAGGCGCGGGCGCATCCAGTCACGTTACCGGTTTTAACCGTCTGCACGCCGATTTAGAGGCGCAGCTCGCAGACTGGCTGGGCTACTCGCGCGCGCTGCTGTTTATCTCTGGTTTCGCCGCTAATCAGGCGGTGATCCATCTGCTGGCGGAAAAAACGACCGTATCCTTGCCGACAAACTGGCGCATGCGTCGCTGCTTGACGCCGCAAGCCACAGTCCGGCGCAGCTGCGGCGTTTCAGCCATAACGATTCGCACAGCCTCGCAACGCGCTTAGCGGTGCCATGTGAAGGTGAAACGCTGGTCGTGACCGAAGGCATTTTCAGCATGGATGGCGACAGCGCCCCTTGCGCGATATTGCCAATCAGACTCGCCGCGCTGAAGGATGGCTGCTGGTGGATGATGCGCATGGGATTGGCGTGGTAGGAGAGCAAGGGCGCGGCAGCTGCTGGCAGCAAGCCGTGAAGCCAGAGCTGCTGGTAGTGACGTTTGGTAAAGCCTTTGGCGTCAGCGGCGCAGCGCTGCTGTGTGATGACGCTATCGCCGACTATTTTCTGCAATTCTCACGTCACCTGATTTACTCAACCGCCATGCCACCCGCGCAAGCTTGCGCGTTGCAGGCGGCGCTGCAGCAGATTCAACAGGGCGATGCATTACGTCAGCGGCTTTACGCCAACGTTCAACGTTTTCGTGCTGGTGCCGCTTCATTGCCCTGGAAGCTCATGCAATCAGAAAGTGCCATCCAGCCGTTGATTGTTGGCGGCAACGCCGAGGCGATGGCGTTATCAAAAACGTTGGCTGATGCTGGTTGCTGGGTTAGCGCGATTCGACCACCGACCGTGCCGCCAGGCACCGCGCGCTTGCGTATTACCTTGACTGCGGCGCACACGCCGGAAGATATCGATCTGTTACTGGAGGCGCTGCATGACGCTGCAGGTAGATAAACGCGCCGTGGCTCGCGCCTTTGGGCGTGCTGCGCTGCATTACGATCGCCACGCCGAGCTACAACGTTTAAGCGGCGACGCCTTGCTGGCACTAGCCCCGGCGCAAACCGGTGACAAGCTGTTAGATGCAGGATGTGGAACGGGCTGGTATAGCCGCACCTGGCGGCAGCGCGGCAAGCAGGTCACGGCGCTGGATTTGTCACCACAAATGCTGCAACAGGCGCGCGCGAATAACGTAGCGCAACACTATTTAGCGGGCGATATTGATGCTTTACCTTTCGCCAATGCCAGCATGGACGTGGTGTGGAGCAATTTAGTGGTGCAGTGGAGTGACAATTTGCGTGCAGCGCTGCACCAGTTCAAACGCGTTTTACGCCCTGAAGGCTGCTTGCTGTTTTCCACGTTGAGCGCGGGATCGCTGCATGAGGTGCATCAAGCGTGGTCGCACATTGATGATGTTGCCCACGCTAACCGCTTCCTGAGTGAGCAGGAGATTACCGCCGCCTGCGTTGAGCAGGGATTACATTGTCAGGCGCAGGTGATCACAATGCATTTCCCTGATGCGCTTAGCGCGATGCGTTCATTAAAAGGCATCGGTGCAACGCATCTGCATGCAGGGCGAGAAGGCCATTTATTAACCCGTCAGCGTCTGGCACAGCTAGAAAAACACTGGCCACAAGACGCGCAGGGATTTCGCATGAGTTACCATTTGATGTATGGAGTAAGCCCATCATGAAACGCTGGTTTATCACTGGCACCGACACTGAAGTTGGTAAAACGGTTGCCAGCAGCGCATTGCTGCAGGCCGCGAACAGCGCAGGTTATCGTACTGCGGGCTACAAACCGGTGGCCTCGGGCTGTGAAATCACCGCTGAAGGCGTTCGCAACAGCGATGCACTGGCTTTACAGCGCTATAGCAGCGTGACGTTGGATTATCAGCAGATCAATCCGCTGGCGTTTGTCGAACCCACTTCACCGCATATCATCAGCGCAGACGAGGGACGGCCCATTGAATTCAGCACCTTATCGGCTGGACTGCGCGATCTGGAACCGTTGGCAGAATGGATTTTGATCGAAGGCGCGGGCGGTTGGTATACGCCGCTGTCAGAACGCGAAACTTACGCCGATTGGGTAACGTCGGAACAGTTACCGGTGATTTTAGTCGTCGGCGTGAAACTGGGCTGTATCAACCACGCAATGCTGACAGCCGATGCCATTCAGGCGCGCGGACTGCGTCTGGCGGGCTGGATCGCCAACACCGTCGTACCGCCAGGAAAACGCCATCAGGAATACCTTGCCACCCTAAAACAGCGCTTACCGGCACCGTGCCTCGGTGAAATTCCCTATCTCATCGACATCGCTCAACACGCTGATTGCGGCGCTTATTTGACCCTGCCTGAGTAAATTACGCTACCGTCAGCCATTTGTTGACGGTACTGTCATCCAGCTGGGCGACTTTTCCTTGCGCCACATTGCGTCCGCGATGCAGCAGGAAAAAGTAATCGGCTACACGTCGAATCAGTGACACGCGCTGCTCCAGCAGCAATATGGTCATGCCGTAATCCAAATTGAGGCGGCGAATCAAATTGCCCATTTCCTCTTCGAGCCAAGGCGACATACCGTCGCTGGGTTCATCCAGAATCAAAAGCTTAGGCTGTAAAACCAGTGCGCGTGCCAGCGCAAGCTGCTGTTGCTGATCGATGGGAAGATCGCCGCTGCGCTGTTGGCGTAAGGAATAAAGTGCCGGAAAGAGGTCGAAAACCATTTCCGGAATGGCGCGATGGCGATCCGTCTGCGCCGCGCCAGCCAACAGGCCAATCAATAAATTATCTTCAACACTCATCTGCGTAAAAATATGGCGACCTTGCGGCACGTAACCGATCCCTCTGCGCGCACGCTGTTCAGCCGGCTGCAGTAGAAGATTCTCCGGCGGCGCGCCATTCTCCTGCCAAAATATTGAGCCGCTGTTGATCGGCAGCTTACCCATGATGCAGTTAACTAACGTGGTTTTGCCCATGCCGGGACGACCCAAAACACCGGTGCAGGTGCCGGGCGGCAGATCGAGATCCACATCCCACAAGATGTGGTTTTGACCGTAAAACTGATTCACCGAACGTAAACTCAGCATCTGACACACTCCTTCCAGATAATTAGCCTGAATGCTTCCGCTCTTTGTCGTCTGGCAAACAAGTCATCAACGATGGCGTTAACGCCATTGCCGCACAGTGCGCCGGTTGGCGCGGTGATACGTACTGGAATGAGTACTGCAATTACCAGGCCAAATTCCTAAAAAAGCGTAATTTAGCGTACTGGACGGGAAAAAGCGCAGCAAAATATGAGCAATGCTTAACAATTGCTCGGGGTGATAAAAGGCATGCACATTAACGGTGCGGAATGCTTAACGTTGCTGGTGCATCTGTACATTTAGAAGGCATTGAGTCTGATTAAGAATGGCCCTTAACCCGCGCTTCGAATGCATAATTTTTACGCTAAGGCTCCAAAAGCATAGTTAATACATGAGAGAAAGTGGTGAAATTAAATCGAAAAAAATATTTTTAGCAGGGAACTAATGCGGGAAAAATTATACACAGCCTATGGCGATTGGGCTGCCCTCAGTTATCCACCATTCCTGTGGATAACCTTGTGCATTAGCTCATGAAAACAGGTTAGAAGCGAGGAAATACGCGGCTTGCTTACATTGTGATGAGAAACTGGGCTTTTCTGCATAAACAATATAAATCAATGAATTAGTAAAAAACAAGCCTAAGGATTATCTGCCAGTTCATCAAACTGTAATTTTATGACGCTCTATTGACAAATGTTAAAATCAAGCTCTGCTTGGGGATAACCTTGCGCAACAAGAATTAACGTTGCGGGCTATCAATCTTGTTAATACGGCGCAGCGGGGTTCTCCATAACTGTGCACCATTACTGTTTTTATATCCAGTATTTATTTCTGGCAAATTCACCATAGCAGAGTAAAATGATTGCCTGCCCGCCGACTTCTTCAGCAGGAACCGCATTCATGAGTAAAGCCTTTAAATTGAACTCCGCTTTCAAACCTTCTGGCGATCAGCCCGAAGCGATTCGCCGTCTGGAAGAGGGGCTTGAGGATGGATTGGCCCATCAAACGCTGTTAGGCGTAACCGGCTCGGGGAAAACGTTCACCGTGGCCAACGTCATTGCCGATCTCAATCGTCCCACCATGGTGCTGGCACCTAACAAAACGCTGGCGGCGCAGCTGTATGGTGAAATGAAAGAGTTCTTCCCCGATAACGCCGTGGAATTCTTCGTCTCTTATTACGATTACTATCAGCCAGAAGCTTATGTTCCCAGCTCCGATACCTTTATTGAAAAGGACGCCTCGGTAAACGAACACATTGAGCAGATGCGTCTCTCCGCGACCAAAGCGCTGTTGGAACGCCGCGATGTCATTGTGGTGGCGTCGGTGTCAGCCATTTATGGTTTAGGCGATCCTGATCTCTATTTAAAAATGATGCTGCATCTGACGCGTGGCATGATCATCGATCAGCGCAGCATTTTGCGTCGCCTGTCAGAGCTGCAATATGCACGTAACGATCAAGCTTTCCAGCGCGGTACGTTCCGCGTGCGCGGCGAAGTGATCGACATCTTCCCCGCAGAGTCGGATGACATTGCGTTGCGTGTAGAGCTGTTTGATGAAGAGGTAGAGCGGCTGTCACTGTTTGATCCGCTGACCGGCCAAGTGGAATCGGTGATCCCGCGCTTCACGATTTACCCTAAAACGCACTACGTCACCCCACGCGAACGTATTGTGCAGGCGATGGAAGAGATCAAAGTCGAGCTGGCCGATCGTCGGAAAAATTTGCTGGAAAACAACAAACTGTTGGAAGAACAGCGCATTACGCAGCGTACTCAATTTGATCTCGAGATGATGGGTGAACTGGGTTATTGCTCTGGTATCGAAAACTACTCGCGCTATCTTTCGGGACGCGGGCCAGGCGAAGCGCCACCGACACTTTTTGATTACTTACCGGCAGATGGCCTGCTGGTGGTGGATGAATCACACGTTACCATTCCGCAAATTGGCGGTATGTATAAGGGCGACCGGGCGCGTAAAGAGACGTTAGTGGAATACGGTTTCCGTCTGCCGTCGGCGCTGGATAACCGCCCAATGAAGTTTGAAGAGTTTGAGTCGCTGGCGCCCCAGACGATTTATGTTTCGGCGACGCCGGGTAAATATGAGCTGGAAAAATCGGGCACTGAAGTGATCGATCAGTTGGTGCGCCCTACCGGGTTACTGGATCCGATCCTCGAAGTACGTCCCGTTGGGACACAGGTTGACGATTTGTTATCAGAAATCCGTCAGCGCGTGGCGGTTAAAGAGCGTGTGCTGGTGACGGTGTTAACCAAACGCATGGCGGAAGATCTCACCGAATACCTCGAAGAGCACGGTGAAAGGGTGCGTTATCTCCACTCGGACATCGATACGGTTGAACGTATGGAGATCATCCGTGATTTGCGTCTGGGCGAGTTTGATGTGCTGGTCGGTATCAACCTGCTTCGTGAAGGCCTGGATATGCCAGAAGTGTCGCTGGTGGCGATTCTGGACGCCGATAAAGAGGGGTTCCTGCGTTCTGAACGCTCGCTGATTCAGACTATAGGACGTGCGGCGCGTAACATTAACGGCAAAGCAATTCTCTACGGCGATAAAATCACGCCATCAATGGCGCGGGCTATTGAGGAAACCGAGCGCCGCCGCGAGAAGCAGCGACTGTACAACGAGGAAAATGGCATTGTGCCGCAGGGCCTGAATAAGAAGATTACCGATATTCTGGAACTGGGTAACAACGTGGCGAAAGTGCGCGGCAAAGGTAAGTCGACCCGCAAAGGCGCCGCTGATGCCGAAGCTGATTACCTGTCATTGACGCCACAGGCGTTGCAGAAAAAGATTCATGAACTGGAAGGGCAGATGCAGCAGCATGCGCAGAACCTGGAGTTCGAACAGGCAGCCAACGTGCGCGATCAGCTGCATGAACTGCGCACGCTGTTTATTGCGGCATCGTAGCTCAGTTAAATCCCTGAATCGCGTGTTCCAACGCAACGCGTAACAGCTGGCGGTCGTGACGATATTTAATGTCGGCGGCTTCCAGCGGTTCACGCACGATCAACCGATTTTCGACGTTGCTGATATCCGCGGCTGGGCTCACCACAATGGCATCGATTACTCGCTTGCCAATGTAGCGCTCCATCATTTCTAACTTATCAGCGACGGTCAGATTAGCGGCTGCGGGGCTAAGTTCTCGTCCCAGGTTGCCGATAAACACCATGGTGGCTGGCGTGCGGCGCAACGCCTGTGCCATCTCATCCATTAACAAAATTGGCATCAGACTGGTATAGAAACTGCCGGGACCAATCAGGATCAGATCAGCTTCAGCAATGGCTTCCAACGCTTCACGCGTGGGTTGCACGTTGGGATGCAGCATCATCTCTTGCGGCGGTTGCTTCATCTCATCAATATCGGTTTCGCCGTAAACCATGTTGCCTTCGCTATCGAGCGCCACTAAATCAACCGGCTGCTCGGACATCGGAATGAGAAAAGCATCAACCTTCAATAAATTGCGAATGATATTGATGGCTTCTAACGGGCGAACGCTAAGGTGATCCAGCGCTCTCAACATCAAATTACCTAAATTGTGTCCCGCCAGTTCGCCATTGCCAGAAAAGCGGTATTCAAACATGGCTGAAGCGACACTGGGTTCAGCAATGAGCTGGTTTAAACAGTTGCGCATGTCGCCCCATGCAATGCCGCCTTCTGAGCGACGAATACGTCCGGTTGATCCGCCGTTATCGGTGGTGGTGACAATGCCGGTCAGGCGAGAACCGAGCGGTGACAGCGCTGACATCACGCGTCCCAATCCATGTCCGCCGCCTAAAGCCACGACGCGATCGAGATCGGCCAGTGTTCGATTCATACTTCTCCTTAAAACGCGCCCAGATTATGGCTCTTTTAAGCACAAATCCGGGCAGGGATGACATACAGCAAATTCTGCGGCGTATTTTAACGTATCCTGCTGCGAAAATGCGGTGAAAATTCGCTATATCATCAAATATATAGCGAAAACAGCCGGTGGAATCGTGTGAAATTTCGCGCTACCATCACACTAACCGCGTTGATCATAAGGTCAACGTACACTCTAGCCTGAGTGCCTAAGTCGCAAGATAGGGGATTCAGGCCGTAGCCTTCGCGCTGCCAGGGTGCAGAAAGAAATGACTGCATCTCCCGAATTTGGAAAGGTGTCCAGGTGTCACAATTTACTGATGCATTTGAGCGCAAGTTTTACTACTTGCGCTTATCGGTCACGGATGTGTGTAACTTCCGTTGTACCTATTGTCTGCCGGACGGCTACAAACCGCACGGCATCCGCAACAAAAGTTTTCTCTCGCTGGATGAAATTCGCCGCGTTACGCGTGCGTTTGCCGCTGCAGGCACTGAAAAAGTGCGTCTGACAGGCGGCGAGCCCTCGCTGCGCCGCGATTTCACGGACATCATTGCTGCAGTGCGTGAAAACGCCTCGATACGCCATATTGCGGTTACTACCAATGGTTATCGCCTGGCGCGCGACGTCAAACAGTGGCGCGACGCCGGTTTGACCGCGCTCAACGTCAGCCTCGACAGCCTGGATGCCCGCCAGTTTCATGCTATTACCGGCCAGGATAAGTTTCATCAGGTCATGGCAGGCATTGATGCCGCCTTTGACGCTGGCTTTCAGCAGGTCAAAGTCAACAGCGTGCTAATGCGCGATATCAACAGTCATAATCTGATGACCTTCCTGGAGTGGATTCGTACCCGTCCAATTCAACTGCGTTTCATCGAACTGATGGAAACGGGCGAAGGCGGCGCGCTTTTCCGCCAGCAACACGTTTCCGGCGAAGTGATTCGCGATCAGTTGATCGCGCAGGGTTGGCAGCGCCGCTTAAGCGGGCGCAGCGATGGCCCGGCGCAGGTGTTTTATCACCCTGATTACCTCGGTGAGATCGGTTTGATCATGCCTTATTCCAAAGATTTTTGTGCCAGCTGCAACCGTCTGCGCGTCTCTGCACAGGGTAATCTGCATCTTTGCTTGTTCGGCGACGGCGGCCTTCCGCTGCGCGATTTGCTCGCTTCGGATGATCAGCAACAGGAACTGCAGGCGCGCATCGCCAGCAGTCTGGGTAAGAAAAACAGACACATTTTCTGCATCAGGGCAATACGGGTATTACGCAGAACCTGTCCTACATTGGCGGATAATTAAGGAGCAATCATGGGTAAACCAACCAGCGAATTCCAACCGGTGCAAATTGCGCTGCTCACCGTTTCGGACAGCCGCGAAGCCAGTAATGACACTTCCGGTGATTATCTGCGTGAAGCTGCCCGCGAAGCCGGACACAGCGTGATTGACCACGCCATCGTCCCCGACAATCTCTACCGCATTCGCGCCATCGTCTCACGCTGGATTGCCAGTGAAGATATTCAGGTGGTGATTATCAATGGTGGCACCGGTTTCAATCTGAAGAACAGCACGCCAGAAGCGCTGCTGCCGCTGTTTGACCGTGAAATTAGTGGATTCGGTGAGTTGTTCCGCATGATTTCCTATGAAGAAATTGGCGGTTCTACGCTGCAATCAAGGGCTGTTGCTGGCCTGGCTAATCAAACGCTGATTTTCGCCGTGCCTGGCTCAACCAATGCTTGCCGCAGCGCGTGGGAACGCATTATTGCCGATCAGCTGGATGCGCGTACGCGTCCGTGTAATTTCGTTTCACATTTGAAGAAACTGTAAGCATGTCACAACTCACACACATAAACGCCGCAGGCGAAGCGCACATGGTTGATGTCTCAGCCAAAGCGGAAACAGTGCGCGAAGCACAGGCTGAAGCGCTGGTGCTGATGAAGCCCGAAACGCTGCAAATGATTGTTGAAGGCAGCCACCACAAAGGTGATGTTTTTGCTACTGCACGCATAGCGGGCATTCAGGCCGCTAAGCGTACCTGGGAGCTGATACCGCTTTGCCATCCGCTGATGTTGAGCAAGGTTGAAGTCAATTTGGTTGCAGAGCCAGAATTCAATCGCGTGCGCATTACCTCGCTGTGCCGTTTGAGCGGTAAAACCGGCGTTGAGATGGAAGCGTTGACCGCTGCTTCGGTGGCGGCGCTGACCATTTACGACATGTGCAAAGCGGTGCAGAAGGATATCGTTATCGATCAACTGCGCTTACTGAGTAAAAGCGGCGGTAAATCGGGTGACTTTCAGGCAGGTGAAGCATGATCAAAGTGCTGTTTTTTGCCCAAGTGCGCGAGTTAACCGGCACCAGCGAACTTGAGATAACAACCGAATATCCCGATGTCGCAGCATTACGCAGCGCGTTGGCAGAACAGGGCGACCGCTGGGCGCTGGCGTTAGAGTCCGGCAAGCTGCTGGCTGCGGTCAATCAAACCCTGGTGCCAATGACGCATCCGCTGCGTGCGGGCGATGAAGTGGCCTTCTTTCCACCGGTAACGGGAGGATAGATGGAAACGCAAATTCGTGTTGGCCATGCGCCTTTTGACATGGCTGAAGAGTATCGCTGGCTGGCGGCACGTCACGAAGATGGCGCGGTAGTGACGTTCACCGGCAAAGTGCGCAATCACAATTTAGGGGACAACGTTGCGGCGTTGACGCTGGAGCATTATCCCGGCATGACCGAGAAAGCATTGCAGGAAATTGTCGATGATGCGCGCCAGCGCTGGCCGTTACAGCGTGTAACGGTGATACATCGTATTGGAGAGCTGTTTCCCGGCGATGAAATCGTGTTTGTCGGCGTTACCAGCGCACACCGCAGCAGCGCCTTTGCCGCTGCGGAGTTTGTGATGGATTACTTAAAAACCCGTGCGCCGTTTTGGAAGCGCGAAGCCACCGATGACGGCGATCGCTGGGTGGATGCGCGTGACAGCGATCATCAGTCAGCCCAGCGCTGGGATTAAGGTTTTTAAGCTGCTCGGCGGGCGCGAAGTGCGTTTCGCCATGGGCATGCTCACCGCCGCCGGTAACACGCTTCAACTGAATAACCTGACCTTGTTCCCAGGCATTCGCACCGGGTACCACGGGATGCGTCACAATATCGGCGCGCTCAGCACGGATTTTTTTACTGTCCACATCAAAGCGCTTGTCGCGATCGGCCAACAGACGAGAATCGAGTTGGCCGTCAGCCGTAAAGCCCATCATCAACGCCGGAATGCCCATCGGTAAGTTTTTATCGCGATCGGTGTGCCAGGTATGCCAGGTTTTCCCGTAGGTATTAGCGATGCGTTTCATCAACGCATGATCGGCCGTAGCCGGTAAACCTGGCGCAATCAATGAACCCGATTTCACTTCATATTGATGGCTGTGCCACAGCTTCTTCTCTTCCGGTGGTAGCGTTTTATACAGCCGCTCGCTGATAATGTATTCCACGCCCATGAGTTTTGCGTCGCGTGTATTGCCGTCGTAAATCACCGCCTGCATCACATCTTCGTTTAACACCGTAACGTAGTGATGCGCTTCCATCTGACCATTTTGATCACCATTGTAAAAATGAAACCCATCAAGGTAGGCGCTGATAGCGTCAATAGGCGGGCGGGATTGCAAGGCATCCGCGCCGGTTTCCAGCACTTTAAGGGAAGGGGATGTAGGGGCGCCCGGCGCGTTGACGTTGGCCGGAGAATTATTGCCGCCACAACCGACTAATAACAGGGTAAGCGCAGCGAGAGGTAAGATTTTCAACATGTTCCATCCTTTTAACCTTAAAAAGATAAAAGTAGTTCAGAAAATCGCACCTGCCGTCTATTGCGTTGCAATGATAAGGTAGTCGTTTGGTTTCTTCCGAGGACAGGTATGTCATCTCCATCTCTTTTGCAACGGCTGACGCTGGTTGCTGTGTTGGTGCTGGCGGGTTGTAGCACTAAAAAAGAACCGCAAGCGCCGGTTCGCCAACCCGCTGATGTTAAGGCACAAATTCAAAAGCTCCTGCCCGCACAGGTGAGCAATAAAGCGGGTTGGGCTGATGACATTTACACCTCATTTCGTACTCAACAGATTGATCCCAGCGCCAGTAATTTGTGCTCAGTGATTGCCGTTGCCGCTCAGGAATCCAATTTCAGTGCTGAAGCGGCGGTATCAGGCTTACCTAAAATTGCCTGGGGCGAAATTGATCGCCGCGCCGCTAAAGTGCATGTTCCGGCGTTTGTCGTGCGGACGGCGCTGATGATTAAATCATCCAACGGCGAAAGCTACGCTGCACGACTGGATAAAGTACGCAGTGAAAAAGAGTTGAGCGCTATTTTTGATGATTTCATTGATATGGTGCCGATGGGGCAAAAACTGTTTGGCAACCTCAATCCGATTCATACTGGCGGACCGATGCAGGTCAGCATCGACTTTGCCGAAGCGCATGCCAAAGGGTATCCGTGGCCGGTTGACGGCTCCATTCGTCGCGAAGTCTTTACCCGCCACGGCGGCATGTATTTCGGCATCATGCATCTGCTGGGTTATCCGGCGGATTACAGTCAGCCGCTTTATCGCTTTGCTGATTTCAACGCGGGATGGTACGCGAGTCGTAACGCTGCTTTCCAGGCTGCCGTAGCACGCGCAACGGGTATGAAACTGGCGCTGGATGGCGATTTAATTCTTTACGGTTCTGAAAAAGCGGGCTCCACTGAATTAGCCGTGCGGACGCTGGCGAAGCGGATTGATATGAGTAACAGCGAAATTCGCGATGATTTAGAAAAAGGTGAAAAGGCAGATTTTAGCGACAGCGATCTCTGGAAACAGGTGTTCACGCTGGCCGATAAAATGGCAGGCCGTCGCGTGCCGCGTGAAATGTTGCCAGGCATCAAGCTGGAAAGCCCTAAAATTACCCGTAATCTCACCACGGCGTGGTTTGCACAGCGTGTCGATAGCCGCTATCAGCAGTGCATGTCGCGCCGTTAACGTCTGCGTTGTGGCACAGTTGAGCTGAGCTGTGCCACACTTAGCGAGGCCCCATTTCGCGGGGTGTGTCCAAATCCGATTAACAAGAGGTGCATCATGGACCGATATCCACGTAATGATTCAATTGTTCAGCCTGCAACCCGCGGGCTGCAGGCCTATATGGCGCAGGTTTATGGCTGGATGACGTGCGGATTGCTGCTTACCGCGTTTGTCTCCTGGTTTGCTGCGCGTACGCCAGCGTTGATGGAGCTGGTGTTTGCTAACCGCATCACCTTCTTTGGCTTGATCATCGCGCAGCTGGCACTGGTATTTTTCCTGTCTGGCATGGTTCATCGCTTGAGCGGCGCGGTCGCAACCGGCCTGTTTATGCTCTATTCGGCGCTAACCGGTTTGACGATGGCGAGTATTTTCCTGGTTTATACCTATTCGTCGATTGCCAGTACCTTCTTTGTCACCGCCGGCATGTTTGGCGCGATGAGCTTCTACGGCTACACCACCAAACGCGACCTCAGCGGTTTTGGTAGTTTGCTGTTTATGGCGTTGATCGGCATCGTATTAGCATCGCTGGTAAACTTCTGGCTGAAAAGCCCGGCGTTGATGTGGGCGATTACCTACATTGGTGTGGTGGTGTTTGTGGGATTAACCGCCTATGACACACAGAAATTGAAAAACATCGGTGAGCAGATTGATGTGCGTGATACAGAAAACCTGCGTCGTTATTCAATCATGGGCGCGCTGACCTTGTATCTCGACTTCATCAACCTGTTCCTGATGCTGCTGAGAATTTTTGGCAACCGCCGCTGATTTTTGCAGAGAGTGTTAATTTCGGTTTGACGTTGATTGTTTCCCATCCCGACCTTCCCCCGTGTTACTAGGGGAAGGAGACGCTGCCCCATGCGCGTAACGCGCATTTATGCAGGCTGCGAGCTAACATAAGGCAGCGTCTTCCTCCCCCATGCATGGGGGAGGAGCGAGGTGGGGGATAGCCAGCACAATCATCACGATGAATTCTGCAACTTCTTCTCATTCTTCTCGCGAAGATGCTTCGCCCGGCTTTCAAGCAACAGATAAAGCACCAGCGCCAGCAGCAGCGGCAAAATAAAGTAGAGCACGCGATAAGCCAGCAGCGCGGCAATAATAGCGCCATGCGTGGTGTGTTGACCGCTCAATAACGCCAGGAACACCGCCTCAAGCACGCCAATGCCTGCAGGAATATGAATAATCACGCCTGCGATACTGCTGATTAACAATACGCCCAGCACCATCGGATAACCGACATCCCGGCCCAGCAGCAGCCAAATGATGGTGCCCATTACCATCCAGTTGGCACAGGAAACCACAAACTGTAGCACCGCCATGCGCAGCGATGGCAGTTGCAATGTCTGGCCTTTGATTGTCCAGCGACGGCGTTTGGAAAAGGCGCAGGCCCAAAGATAAATCAGCACTAACACCAGTAAAACGGCACCAATCAACCGCAGCGTTGTTTCACCAATAAACCAGCCTTCGGGGATCGACACCATGCCCGCCGTGAACACGATGCCTGCCAGCAAAATGTAACCCAGCCAGTTGGTGGCGATGCTAATCGAGAAAATACGCGTAATGGTGCCGCTGTCTAAACCCAAACGTGAATAAAGGCGATAGCGCATCGCCACACCGCCCACCCAAGTGCTCAGCGTCAAATTAAACGCATAACAGATGAATGAGACCAGCATCACCTGGCGCTTCGCCAGCTTATGACCACAGTAGGCGCGACCAATCAAATCATAACAACCGTAAGTGAGATAACTCACCACGACCAAACCGGCAGCGATTAACACCACAAAACGGTTATAATTAACGATCACTTCATAGACATCTTCCCAGTTCACTTTACGTGCGTAGACCACCAACAGCACAATCACCGCAATAAAGAAGAGCCCGGTCAGTATTTTTTCGCCAGTTGCCAGCGCGGATGCTTTTTCGCCATCAGGACTTCGCTCCTTCGTTATCTGTTTCAACCCGATCTTGCGTCTCCATCGACGGTTGCACCGGCGGATCAACTTGAGCCAGAAGTGGCGTATGGGCAGGTAGCCAACCGGCAATGGCCGGGAAATGGCGCAGGAAGTGGAACACAATCACGCCCTTGGTGAGATTCCACCAGTTGCGTGGCGGCAATTTATCGTCCTGTACGCGCTGGCAATCTTCCGCCAGCAAATGCTCCAGATTATCGCGCAGCGTCTGGTTAAACTGGCGATCGTGAATGATTAAGTTCGCTTCCAGATTGAGTGACAAACTCAGCGGATCAAGATTACTCGAGCCGAGCGTTGACCATTGCTGATCCTTTACGGCGATCTTGCCGTGCAGCGGACGGCGGATATATTCATAAACTTCAACGCCTGCATCCACCAGATAGTTGTAAAGCATCTCCGCGCCCACTTTCACAATCGGCATATCCGGTGCACCTTGTACAATCAGCCTGACACGCACGCCACGCTGGGCCGCATTACGCATCTCGCGCAGTAAGCGGTAGCCAGGGAAGAAGTAGGCGTTGGCAATGATCACATCCTCTTTGGCGTCACGTAGCATGTCGAGATAGTGCATTTCGATGTCGTCGCGGTGATCGTCGTTATCGCGGTAAACAAACAACACCTGTGCATCACCCGGCGTGGCATTTTTTGCCGGACGATGCGAGCGTGAACCCCACCAGCGACGCGTGGTTTGTTCGCTGCCCATGGCGCTTTCCACATAACGGGTAATATCCGCTACCACCGGGCCTTTCACTTCCACCGCATAATCCTGCTTGGCTTCGGGGCCATAATCGGTGTTGTGTTCAGCGGAAAAATTGATGCCCCCAACGAAAGCGATCACATCATCAATCACCACGATTTTACGGTGTAACCGACGGAAGACGTTGGTGCGCATACCCATTACCAGCGGGCGCGGATCGTAGTAAATAAAGCGCACGCCCGCGCCGGTCAGGCTGTTAACAAACGCATCGGAGAGATCGGGCGAGCCGTAGCCGTCCACCATCACTTCGATTTTTACGCCGCGTTTAGCCGCTGCCAGTAATTCACGGTGCAGCGCTTTGCCCACCTCATCTTCAAACAGAATAAATGTTTCAAGCATGAGCGTGCGCTCGGCACGCTGAATAGCGCCGAATACGCGAGGGAAAAATTCGTCGCCGTTTTCCAGCAGACGCAGCTTATTACCGTCTTGCCAATGAAAATTCATAGATGAATCTCCACGGCTAGCGGTGCGTGATCGGAAAGATGTGACCAGGGTTTGCGCGGAAGCAACCAGGGATGACTCACGGTTGCATTGCGCACGTAAATGCGATCCAGGCGTAACACTGGGAAGCGTGCCGGGAAGGTGCGTGCTGGGCGACCCGTTGTCATACTGAACACCTCCTTCAGACCTGCGCCATGTTTTAAGATTTTATTGGCACGATGCTGCCAGTCGTTAAAGTCACCCGCCACCACCAGCGGTGCGTCCGCTGGCAGCGAAGCGATCATCTCGCACATCATCTTCATTTGTGCGTGGCGATGCGCCTCTTTTAACCCCAAATGCACGCAAATAACGTGCAGCGTGCCGTGCGGTTCTGGCAGGGCAACTTTGCAGTGCAACATGCCGCGGTTTTCACTGCCGGCAACGGAGATGTCCCGGTTTTCATATTCAAGAATCGGGAAGCGGGATAAAACGGCGTTGCCATGATGTCCTTCGGGATAAACCGCATTGCGCCCGTAGGCGAAATCGTTCCACATGGTATCGGCAAGAAATTCGTAATGAGGTGTGTCTGGCCAGTTTTCATGGTGTAAAGGGTGGATGTCATGCGTACCCATTACCTCTTGCAAGAAGACCACATCGGCTGACGTTGCACGTACAGCTTCACGCAGTTCCGGCAGGATAAAGCGGCGGTTGAAAGGGGCGAAACCCTTGTGTGTATTGATCGTCAGGACTTTAAATGAAAATCCTTGCTTGTTTTGTGGCATACTCGCGACGCACTCCTTTTCATCATCAATTGGATCAAAGTGTAGTCTTTGTCACAAACAGATGGTGAAGAAGGGCGATATTTAGGGCGTTATCCGAAATTTGCTTTACATTGAGGAAACACGTCACCGGCCTTTGCCGGTTGCACTTGGGCGACCTCTGAGGTTCGCCAGGAGAAGAAAATGAAATGGTCTAATCGTATTCAAATTACCACGGGTCAAACGTATGCGCATATCGCGCTGCACCTGTTGATAATTGTGGCGCTGGTCTGGGGCTGGAAACACAGAGCACTGGTTGAAGTGTGCAGTACCCTGGTGGCGGCTTATGTGGCGGTATTTATCGCCATGCTGGTCACGCAGCGTAGTGCTCGTTTACGCACTTTGGGTGATTACCTTGAAGAAGCGACCACAACTTACTACTTTGGCGCGGCAATGATGACGCTGTTCCTGGTGTCCCGCATTTTCCATAACAATCTGCTGTTGGCCTGTCTGGGCCTGGTGATGTTAGTGGGACCGGCGTTGGTGTCGCTGCTGGCGAAAGAGCCGACGCGGCGCATCGAGAAAAAACGTAGCTAAGTTAAAGGCCACCGCAAGGTGGCCTTTTTGTTTCCGCTCTCATCGTTGCTGTTTTAATCACGTTTGCCACTCTTTCATCTCACCTCACCGAAAAACCCATTCAGCAATTTCTGTCAGGAAATGTGAGCTACCTCGCGCCTTTGTATTAAAGCTGCTACACTCGCCCGCTTACGCATCGTAGTTTGCGCCCTTTTCACGCGTCAGCACCAGCTGGCGTCACTATCCCTCTGAAAACTACACCGTGAATCACGGTCAGAGCGGACCGGAGTACAACACTTAATGTCTTTTGACTCTCTCGGCCTGAGTGCCGATATTTTGCGCGCGGTCGCTGAACAAGGCTACAGCGAACCCACTCCTATTCAGCGCCAGGCGATTCCTGTAGTGCTGTCAGGCCGCGATCTGCTGGCAAGTGCCCAGACCGGCACCGGCAAAACGGCCGGGTTTACGTTGCCGTTATTGCAAAAGCTCAGTGCTAAAGCAGGCGCCGTGCGTGGCCGTCGTCCGGTTCGCGCCCTGATTTTGACCCCAACCCGTGAACTGGCCGCACAGGTTGGTGAAAACGTTAGCGAATACAGCAAGTATTTGCCGCTGCGTTCGCTGGTGGTATTTGGCGGCGTGAGCATTAATCCACAGATGTTGAAGCTGCGTGGCGGCGTCGATATCCTGGTTGCTACGCCAGGCCGTCTGCTGGATCTGGTCCATCAGAACGCGGTTGACCTGTCACAGGTTGAAGTGCTGGTACTGGACGAAGCAGACCGCATGCTGGATATGGGCTTCATCCACGACATTCGTCGCGTGTTGGCAAAACTGCCCGCCAAGCGTCAAAACTTGCTGTTCTCTGCCACCTTCTCTGACGAGATCAAAGGCCTGGCGGAAAAACTGCTGCATAATCCAGAAGAGGTTGCCGTGGCGCGCCGCAACACGGCGTCTGAACAGGTTTCTCAGCAAGTTTATTTTGTTGATAAGAAGCGTAAGCGCGAACTGCTGTCCCAGCTGATCGGCGAAGGCAACTGGCAGCAGGTGTTGGTCTTTACCCGTACCAAACACGGTGCTAACCATTTGGCTGAACTGCTCGGCAAAGATGGCATCACAGCCGCAGCGATTCACGGTAACAAAAGTCAGGGCGCGCGTACTCGTGCACTGGCTGACTTCAAATCGGGTGGCATTCGTGTGCTAGTGGCAACAGACATCGCTGCGCGTGGCCTGGATATTGAAGAGCTGCCGCACGTCGTTAACTACGAGCTGCCAAACGTTGCTGAAGATTACGTACACCGTATCGGCCGTACCGGTCGTGCAGCCGCAACCGGTGCCGCACTGTCGCTGGTCTGCGTAGATGAGCACAAACTGCTGCGTGATATTGAGCGTATGCTGAAGCGTGAAATTCCACGCGTAGCGATGGCTGGTTACGAGCCCGATCCAAGCATTAAAGCTGAACCGATCCAGAATGGTCGCCAGCAGCAGCAAACGCGCGGCGGCGGCGGTGGTCGTGGTCGCGGCCCAGGCGGTTCATCTTCTTCAGCGCCTCGCTCTTCGGGTGACAAACGTGCACCACAGCCGCGTCGTCAGGGTCCAGCGTCTACCACGCATGGCGATAAGCCTGCGCGTCCACGTCGTCCTGCCGCTGCGAAGCGTACCGGGAACGTCTAAGCGATGAGGGTTTTACTGGCGCCGATGGAAGGCGTGCTTGATTCGCTGGTTCGCCAGTTGCTGTCGGAAGTGAACGACTACGATTTATGCATCACTGAGTTTTTGCGCGTAGTTGATCAGTTGCTGCCGGTAAAATCCTTTTATCGTCTTTGCCCCGAGCTGCAAAATGCCAGCCGCACGCCATCCGGCACGCGGGTGCGTTTGCAGCTGCTGGGGCAATATCCTGAATGGCTCGCTGAGAATGCCGCACGTGCGGCAGAACTCGGTTCCTGGGGCGTTGACCTCAACTGCGGTTGTCCTTCCAAATTAGTGAACGGCAGCGGTGGCGGAGCCACATTACTCAAAGATCCCGAACTGATTTATCGCGGTGCTAAAGCGATGCGTGAAGCCGTTCCCGCAGACTTGCCGGTGACGGTAAAAGTGCGCCTTGGCTGGGATTCCAGTGCGCGCAGCATGGAAATTGCTGATGCAGTGCAACAGGCTGGAGCCAGCGAGCTGGCGGTGCACGGTCGTACCAAAGAGGACGGTTATCGCGCCGAAGCGATCAACTGGCAGGCGATTGGCGAAATACGTCAGCGACTGCGCATTCCTGTTATCGCCAACGGTGAAATTTGGGACTGGCAAAGCGCGCAAGACTGCTTACGAATAACGGGTTGTGATGCGGTAATGCTGGGGCGCGGTGCGCTCAATGTGCCCAATCTGAGCCGGGTTGTGAAATATAACGAAGCGCCAATGCCGTGGCCGGATGTCGTTGCGTTGCTGCAAAAATATACCCGCCTGGAAAAGCAGGGCGACACCGGACTTTATCATGTCGCACGCATCAAACAGTGGCTCGGCTACCTGCGCAAAGCTTATCGCGAAGCGGATGGATTATTCAGCGAAATCCGTGCGTTAAAAACCTCGAGTGACATTGCTTTAGCGATTGATCGTCATGCGGCTGTTCACGGCTTGTGATAAAAAAGCAGGCGACTGGTTAGCATGCTAAGGGTATGATGGACGATATTTCCACCTCTATTAAAAGCCTGCTATGTCTGACGTCGCTGTATTGAGTAACAGCCAACTCAACAAACGTATTCTCTCCGTCATCATCTTCACCTTCTTTTGTTACCTTTCTGTCGGTCTGCCGCTGGCGGTGCTGCCCGGTTTTGTTAAAAATCAGCTGGGGTTTAGCGCGTTTATCGCCGGATTAATCATCAGTTTGCAATACTTTGCGACCTTACTCAGCCGTCCGCAATCGGGCATTCTTGCCGATCGCCTCGGGCCAAAACGCGTGGTGATGCTGGGATTGATCTGCTGTGGCATGAGCGGCGTGCTTACCATTCTGGCAGCGCTTATGAGTCATTCACCGATGCTCAGTTTGGGCCTGCTGGCGCTGGGGCGCTTGTTCCTTGGCGTAGGTGAAAGCTTCAGCAGCACCGGTTCAACTTTGTGGGGCATGAACGTCGTTGGGCCATTGCAAACGGCGCGCGTTATCTCATGGAATGGTGTTGCAACCTATCTGGCCATGGCAATTGGTGCTCCGCTGGGTGTGATGCTCAATAATTGGTTTGGCATGAGCGGTTTTGCCGGATTGATTGCCTTAATGGGCATTGGCGGTTATTTGCTGGCGAGCAGTAAACCTGCGGTTAGCGTGAGCGTCGGTGAACGTACGCCTTTCCATCGCGTCTTTTCGCGTGTCTGGTTATACGGCATGGCGCTGGGTTTTGGCACCATCGGTTTTGGTGTTATCGCCACCTTTATTACGCTCTATTTTGCCAGCCGCGACTGGAGTGGCGCGGCTTTGGCGCTGTCGGTATTCAGCCTGGGTTTTGTGATGGTGCGTTTGGGTTTTGGCCGTTACATCACGCGTTTTGGCGGCTTAAAGGTGTCGCTCGGCTCTTTTCTGCTGGAATGTTTGGGCTTGATTATCATCTGGCAAGCCGACAGTGCAATGGTCGTAGGGTTCGGCGCCTTTCTTACCGGCTGCGGCTTCTCGTTGATCTTCCCGGCTCTGGGCGTTGAAGCCGTAAAACAGGTTCAGCGGCAGGATCAGGGTGCTGCATTGGGTACCTATTCAGCTTTTCTGGATTTAGGGCTGGGATTAACCGGTCCGGTGGCGGGATTGTTTATCAGCCATTGGGGCATGCAATCAGTCTATCTGGCAGCCGCAATGATGGTGCTGGGTGCAATGCTGATGACGTTACGGCTGCATTTGCAACGTTCGCGTCAGAGCCAATAAGCGTTGCGCGGTATTATGCCGCGCAACGTCATTTGATTAAAAATGGATAAACAGCGCATAAAGCAGGGCTGAAAGTAGAATAGAAACCGGCAGCGTTAATATCCAGGCGACGGCAAGGTTGCGCAATGTGGACATTTGCAAACCTGAGCGGTTCGCAGCCATGGTGCCGGCAACGCCCGAAGAGAGAACATGGGTAGTTGAAACCGGCAGGCCAAAGCCGTCGGCAGCACCAATCGTCATCATTGCCACTAATTCGGCGCTGGCACCTTGCGCGTAGGTAAGATGAGTTTTACCAATGCGCTCTCCCACCGTAACGACAATTCGTCGCCATCCCACCATGGTTCCCAGCCCCAGCGCGATCGCCACCACCACTTTTACCCACATCGGAATAAAGCGCGTTGCGCTGTCCAGCTCATGCTTCATCGCTGTTAAATTGCGAGCGGTCTCTTCCGGCAATTTGGCTTCAGCGGTTTGCAAATGCTTGATCGATTCTGATGCCAGATACATCTGGTTGCGAGTATTGGAAACAGACTGAGCCGGGATATTTTCCATTGAGCCATAACGACGAATCTGGTCGCCGATATCACTTAGCGTCATTGCCAGCGCGGGCAGAACGTTTGGATTCAAGGTGCTGCTGCGCACGAATTCGGTGAGCACCTCACGCGAGGGGGCAGCGGATTAGCGGCGGGTTGAATTTGCAGCAGTTGCTGTTCCGTCACCTGGGTTAATGCCGCCACGCGCGGAATTTGATCGGGGGCAGCGAGCGGTTAAGCGCATAAGCGATCGGCATGGTGCCGACCAGGATCAGCATGATCAATCCCATGCCTTTTTGCCCATCATTTGATCCATGCGCAAACGAAACACCGGTACAGGTCAGGATCAACATACCGCGGATCCAGACTGGCGGTGGCTGATCGTTTGCCGGTGCCTGATAAAGCTGACGATTGCGGATCAACATCTTCATCGCCCACAGCAACAGGGCGGCACAAACGAAGCCCACAATCGGCGAAAGCAGCAGTGAATAACCCACTTTTAATGCCTGATCCCAATCGACACCACTCAAACCGCTGCGACCGTGCAGCAAGGCATTCGCCACACCTACGCCAATAATCGATCCGATCAGCGTGTGGGATGAGGAAGAAGGAAGGCCAAAATACCAGGTGCCTAGATTCCAGATAATTGCTGAGAACAGCAGCGCGTAAACCATGGCAAAGCCGCTGCCGCTGGCGGCTTGTAAAATCAACTCAACCGGCAGCAATGAAATAATACCGAATGCCACCACGCCGCTAGAGAGCAGCACGCCAAGAAAATTGCAAATGCCTGACCAGACCACCGCAACGCCCGGTGTCAGCGAGTGCGTGTAAATCACCGTCGCCACCGCATTGGCGGTGTCATGGAAGCCGTTGACGAATTCGAAACCAAGCGCAATTAGCAGCGCTAAACCCAGCAGCAGAAAGGGCACGTAGCTGGTCACTGGCGCACCGGTTTCTTCGACATCATGAAATAAATTCAGACCGGCAAAGGCCAAACCTGATACCAGCAGAATGAGAAACAGCGGCTTCGAATATCGGTTGCCTTTGCTGTCGAAATTAGGACGCCCTCGGTTTATTGGGGAAGAGACACTGTTTTCACTCATGGCATACCTCGGCTTTCAGGTTGCAGATGCCATTTCGCACCCGGTATTTGCAGTGTGATACGCGCGTTGTATGACAGAAAAATGATCGGGTTCGATTCTGGGCTTAACAGTGCATGGGGTTACGGCGTGTCTGTATTCACCCAAGGCAACAGTTGGCCCTGCTGCAATATCAGCACCCGATCGGCGCTGGCGAGGGTTTCAGGCCGATGCGCGATCAGCAACACCGGTAAATGTAAATCGCGCAGCACGTTGGCGATCAGGCGTTCGTTTTCGCTGTCGAGCTGGCTGGTGGCTTCATCAAGAATCAACAAACGCGGCCGTTTGTAAAGCGCCCGTGCTAGCAGTAAGCGCTGACGCTGGCCGCCAGAGAGCGCGCCGCCGAGTTCGCCTAATAAGGTCTGATATCCCATCGGTAAGTGCTGAATGTGATCGTCAATCTGTGCCTGAATTGCGCAGTGTTGCGCCCATTCTCGATCGGCGGGTTGGCTAAACAGCGTAATGTTTTCCAGAATCGATCCGCTAAATAGTCGATCCTCCTGTAACACGCAGCCAACGTTTTGCCGCACGTTAGCGCAATGCTGCGCGCTGAGCCGCTGACCC
Organism: Candidatus Pantoea bituminis; assembly: GCF_018842675.1. Lineage (NCBI taxonomy): Bacteria > Pseudomonadati > Pseudomonadota > Gammaproteobacteria > Enterobacterales > Erwiniaceae > Pantoea > Candidatus Pantoea bituminis. Next base: position 2,601,810 of record NZ_JAGTWO010000004.1, on the reverse strand, counting down.
AATAAGATAATTTCGCCGCTTTCTAATGGATGTAGCCCCAGCAGCAGTTTAGCCAGCGTGGTTTTACCGCAGCCTGAGGGGCCGGTAATCGCCACTATTTCATTGGCACCCAAGGTAAATGTGGCGTTATCCAACAACCATGGCGCGTTGGGGTGATAACGGAAGCGGAGTTGATGCGCCTCGATAACGTGCGCAGATGACGTAACGAGAGGCTCAGGCCGCAGATTAGCGGCGGCCTCCAGCGGCGCCAGCACAATATCGGCCAGCCGCTCGCGATAGACGCCAACCTGTAACCAGCTAAACAAGCTGTCGGTGAGGTTGCTGATGCTGCTGGAGAAGCGACCCTGAAAGCTGAGCCACGCCACCAGCATCCCAACAGTGAAACGATCCTCCAGCACTTCGGTTGCGCCCAGCCATAACACCAGCGCGGCGCTCAGGCTCAACAAGGCAATTTCAATGACACCAAACAGCATCGACAGCTTTTGCTCAGCCAGTTCGGCATTGCGTCGGGCAATATTAAGCTGCAGCCAGGCACTCTCTCGCGCCGACATAGCCGCATTGATACGCAGGCTCAGCACGCCTTGCAGCGTTTCAAGAAAATGGCTGTTTTCACGCGTTGCAGCTTGCCAACTTTGCTCGGTCGCCTGACGAAACGGGCGATAGGCCACCAGCCGCAGCAAAAAATAGAGCAGGGCGCTGACGAGTGCGATAGCACTCAACTTTATGCTGTAGCTCATCATCATGGCTAACAGCGTGAGAACCAAAAGGGCATCAAGCAGCGCGCTGAGTAGCGTGTTGGTCAAGGTGCTTTGCAACGTATTTACCGCATCAAAACGCGCGCTGATCCCGCCGGTATCACGCTTTTCATACCAAGCGATCGGTAAACGCAGTAGATGATGAAATACGTTCTGGCTCCACTGCACGTTGAGCGACAGCGACAGCGATAAAATCGCCCATTGCCGTAGCAGACCGAGCAGCGTTTGCACCGCGACTAGCAGCAATAGCGCCAATGTAATCAGCGTCAACAAACTGCTGTCACGCGCTACCAGCACATCATCAATGACCATTTGGTTCAGCAACGGTGCGCCCAAGGCGAAGACTTCAAGGACGCAGGCAAAACAAAAAATGCGTGCCAATGCGGGGATCAAGCCATGACATTGCCCCAACAACTGACGTAAGCCGATGTCACGGCGCTGATCCTGCGGCACAAACGCCGGACGCGGTGTTAACGCCAGCGCAATACCCGTAAAATGGCGGTTCACTGCCGCCCAGCTTTGTGTTGTGCGGCCAGCCGCGGGATCGTGAATCACAATCCCGTGGCGTGAGACTTTTACCAGCACCACGAAATGTTGGTTATCCCAGTGCAGAATCGCCGGGCACGATAACTGCCGCAGCTGATCCATCTCCAGTCGCAGCGCACGCCCTTGCAGTTCACAGGCTTCGGCACAAGCCAATAGTTCATTCAGGCGCATGCCTTGAGAGGAGGGCGAAAAGCGGTTGCGCAGGCTGGCAAGATCGCAGCGTTGACCGAAGTGGTCGAGTACCATTGCAAGGCAGGCCAGCCCACATTCCGCTGATTCAGTTTGCATGATCAGCGGCATACGCCGCCGCCAGCGAATCTCATAGCGCATCACAAATTACCCCGCAACGCCCAAAGCGGCTCTAACAGCCATTCCCACAAATAGCGCTGCTCAAGCTCAACTGCACCGCTTAATGTCATGCCGGGGCGCAGCGGCTCGTCGCGTCCGTAGGCGCGCAGCGTGGCGCTATCCAACGCGACCACGATGCGATAATGCGCCTCGCTGCGCTGCCAGGTGGCCAGCTGGCGCGGCAAGACATCGCCGGCTTGCAGGCTCACCAGCGTCATGGTTTGCACTTTGCCCCACTGAATACCGAATTTCTCATGGGGGAATGCATTAAGCCGCAATCCTACACGCTGACCGGGCTGGATAAATCCCACCGCGCTGCTCGGGGCGTAAAGCTCTGCCTGTAGCTGTGCATCAGCGGGCAATAACGTCAGCAGGCGTTCACCGGCGCGCACACTTTCACCGGCTTTCACCAGCAAGGCCGCTACTTGACCGGCAACCGGCGCCCGAATATGGCTTTCGCCCTGAGCCGCCAGCGCTAACTGCTGTTGTTGGAGTAACGCTTGTTGGCCCAGCAGCGTTTCGCGACGGATGGCAAACTGCTGGTTTTGTTGAAGTTGGCTGGTATCAAGCTGAATAAGTTCGCGCTCCAGCCGCTGCTTTTGCTGATGCAACTGCGTTTCTGCCAGCTGCGCTTCATTGAGGATCAGCTGCTGCTGTTCGCGTTCACGGGTTGAAACGAACTGATGCTGATGGAGTTGCTGAAAGCGCGTGGCATCGCGTTTCAATAGTGCTGATCTCTGCCTGGCAAGGGTTAGCGTATGGTCAGCGCTGACCCTCTCCGCTAACAACTGCTGACGATGCAGTTCGCTGTGCTGCTGTTGCAACTGCATCAACGTCTGTTCCTGCATAAGTTGCTGCACCAGGTGCTGTAACTGACGCGCTAACGAATCACGCTGCGCCTGTAAATTGTCGTCGCCTATCCCTTGTAATGATGACGTACTGAGTTGCAACAGCGTGGCATCTGGCGAGACAGTCTCTCCTTCATGAAACATCAGGCGCTGCACATAGCCATCGCGCGGGCTGGTGATGTGAAACAGTCCGGCAGCAGGCAAAATAATGCCCTGAAGCTGCGCTTTACGCGTATAGCTGCCAAAAGCCAGAAACAAGATGAGCAACAGCAAGAGGAGTAAAGAGATCGCAGCAAGCAGCGTGAGATTACCCTGAACCGGCAACACCAGCGTGCCTTGCAGCGTAGGCTGCTGCTGGCTATCGATAAATCCCTGTCGAAAAAGTGGCGTCGCCATCCGGCTCTCCTGAGCGGGTTAATTGCGGGCGATTATTCGACGAGAACGCAGCAGAATCAATATCGATTCATCTAACAAAGGGCGGGAAATCAGCGCGATGGCAATAAAAAAGCCAGCGCAAGCGCTGGCTTTTTTGAACCACTCAACAATTACGAATTGTCGTTGCTGGTAGCAGCAGGCTGTGATTGTGCCGGCTGAGCAGCGTTGGGATCCGTGACGTTAGCGCCTTGTGAAGTCATTGGCGTCATTGGCTCTTCTTTTGGCTGCGCGTCCTGCGTTTCAGGTACGTCAACCGGTGCAGTTTGAATGCTGTTTTCTACACCGTTAACTTTTACCGGCATGCCGGTACGTGCTTGAATCGCGTTATTGACGGCATCCTGATTCACGCTGCCTTCAACCAACACTTTACTTACCGCCTGAGTCAGCGTAATCGGCACCAGTTCGCGCGAGTTGAACTGCTCTTCAGTGGTAGAAAGTGGATTGTGCACCTCGATATAACGTGAACCGTCCGCCTCAACCGTGGCTTTCACGGGTTGATCAACGAACTGAACGCGTGTTCCGACGGGCACATTCTGGAACAGCCACTTGATGTCATCAGCACGTAAACGTACGCAACCATGGCTTACGCGCAGGCCAATGCCGAAGTTGGCATTGGTGCCGTGAATCGCATACAGACGACCAATATAGAGCGCATATAAGCCCATTGGATTATCTGGACCCGCCGGGAAGACTTCTGGCAGGTTTTCACCGCGTGAAGCATATTCCGCATGCATCGCTTTAGTTGGGGTCCAGGTTGGACCATCTTTTTTGCGCTGTACGGTGGTTGTCCAGTTAATCGGCGTATCTTTGCCCAACTCACCAATACCAATTGGCAACACAACGACCGTTTTGGTGCCTTTCGGGTAGTAATAGAGACGCATTTCCGCGCTGTTAATCACAATGCCTTCACGCGGCGCGTCGGGCAGGATCAACTGCTGTGGGATAATGATTTTACGGCCAGCCTGAGGCAGATAAACATCCACACCCGGGTTGGCTTCCAGCATATTGCTGAGACCCATTTGATACTGCGCCGCAAAAGCTTCCAGCGGCAATTTGCTGTCCTGTGGAACGGTAATTTCGATATTTTCCCCGGTCAGACGGCTATTTGCCGCAGGCAAGGGGTAAACCACAGCGAAGGCGGACTGGCTGAAAGCAGCCAGAGCCAAAGCGATTGAAGCGAACGCGCGAATGCTCATTTTCATATTTTACAAGTCGTTATCGCCATGTTTCAGGCTTGTCAGTGTATCGAACCCATGCTGGTCAAGGTGACCTGCTGCGCATTATATGTTCATTGATCTCAAGTTGTGAATCGGGATTTTAACCGTCTTACTACTCTTTACGTAACTTACCGTGTTATCCAGACGATTTTTTCCGCCATTTTAGACGAAACAGGCCTGTTTTAGGGCTGCCACAACGTGATTTCACCGCTGAGTTTCCGATTCAAGAAAAAAGCGGCACTGATCAACGCCAGATGCGTCAGTGCCTGTGGAAAATTGCCCAACGCGTGTCCACGGCTATCGAACTCTTCCGCATACAGCCCAAGCGGGCTGGCATAGCTGAGCAGCTTTTCAAATTCAAAATGGGCTTCCTGAATACGGCCGGCGCGCGCCAGACATTCCACATACCAGAACGAACACGCACCAAATGATCCTTCGCCACCTTTCAATCCATCAGCCGGGGTTTGGTGAATATTGTAGCGACGAACCATGCCATCGCTGACCAGCTGTGATTTGATCGCGTCCAGCGTCGCCAGCCAGTCTGGATCGGTGGCGCCGACAAAGCGCACCAGCGGCATCAACAGCATAGAAGCATCAAGATATTCGCCGTTGCGGGTTGAGACAAAATGACCGCGCTCGCTGTTAAAGAAGTTTTGCCAGATATCTTCGCGGATCTCGCGGCGTACCCGATCCCAACGTTCATAAGGCATGGGTAGCGAGCGCTTCATACCCAGACGCAGCGCACGATCCATCGCGACCCAGCACATTAGCCGTGAATGCAGGAAATGCTCCGGCTCGCCGCGCATCTCCCAAATCCCCGCATCGGGTTGATTCCAGTTATCGCACAGGCGATCAATCATCTGCGAAACGTGACGCCAGCCGCGCTGAGAAATGGCTTCGCCATATTTGTTGGCGAGATAAACGGCGTCCATTAATTCACCATAAATATCCAGCTGGGTTTGTTGCCAGGCATCATTACCGATGCGCACCGGGCGTGAGTCGCCATAGCCAGAAAGATTGAGTAGCTCCATTTCATGCAGTTCGGTGCCGCTGTCGAGTCGATACATCACCTGCAAGCGCATTTCATCGTGATGGCTATTCTCCACACATCGACCCACCCATCGGGTGAAATGCTTGGCTTCATCCACATAGCCGAGACGCATCAGGGCATACATGCTGAAAGACGCATCACGGATCCAGGACGCGCGATAATCCCAGTTGCGCTCGCCGCCTAACTCTTCCGGCAGGCCAAACGTGGCAGCAGCAGCGATCGAGCCGTGTTGATATGAGGTGAGTAATTTCAATGCCAGCGCCGAGCGCTGCACCATTTCCTGCCAGCGGCCATGATAATTACTTTTGTTGCTCCAGCGGCACCAGAATTCCAGTGTTTCCTGAAAGCAGTGTTCGGTTTTGATCGCTTCGATATGTGAATCGTTGACGCTACCAAATTCAAATTCGGCATGCTCGCCCGCCTTGAGCGTAAAACTGGCGGTGGCGGCGTGCGCTTCCAGCGTCATGACGACCGTTGCCGCCAGGCGCAGAGAAGGCTGGCCTTCGGCATGAAAATCAATGCAGCCGCGCTGGGCTTCGGCATGGGTTTGTGCGCGAGCGTAATCATGGCGCGGCGAACAGCGCATCGTAAAGTGCGCACTGCCACGCACCATTTTTAGCCGCCGAATGATACGCGGTAATTTGTCGCGATCGTCGCAAATCGGCATGTAATCGGTAATTTCCGCCACGCCGTCGTCACCTAACCAGCGCGTTTGCAGAATATTGGTATCAGGAAGATAAAGCTGCTGACGGCGGGCATCTGGCCAGTCGGGTGCAAGAGAAAACAGGCCGCTGTCATCGCCATCAAGTAAAGCTGTAAAAACCGAAGGGCTGTCGAGTTCTGGCCAGCAGAGATAGTCAATGGTGCCGTCATTAGCGACCAGTGCGCAGGTGCGCAAATCGCCAATAACGCCGTGATCCTCAATTTTGCGTTTTACGGTGCTCATCCCTTTCTCCCGGTCGTGGTCAACTTTAACTATAGACAAGAGACACAGCGCGGTCTCGCTTGGGCACAGAAGGATAAGTTCTATACTTCTGGGACATACACGTGAAGGAGGCAACAATGACGGCACAACACACCAAAGTCGCAATCATTACCGCATCAGATTCTGGCATCGGCAGCCGCTGCGCTGAAATGCTGGCGGAACAGGGATTTGATATTGGTATTACCTGGCGCTCAGATGACAAGGGCGCGCACGAAACCGCACAGCGCGTCCGTGATAAAGGCCAACGTGCAGAAGTTATTCACCTCGATCTCTCTGATCCGCAAAAGGGAGGTGAATCATTGCAACAGTTGATCGATAAGTTTGGCCGTATTGATGTGCTGGTCAACAATGCTGGCGTGAATATCAAAGCCGATTTTCTTGATGTGAAATTTGAAGACTGGCGCAAAGTCTTTAGCGTGAACGTTGAAGGTGCATTCGTTTGTAGCCAGATTGCCGCACGTAAGATGGTGGAGCAGGGTGATGGTGGCCGTATCGTCAATATTAGCTCAGTTCACGAACACACGCCGCTGCCAGGTTCGGTGGCTTATACCTCATCAAAACATGCCATTGGCGGCTTGACCAAGTCCATGGCGCTGAGTCTGTTGCCGCATAATATTTTGGTGAATGCCGTTGCGCCTGGCGCGATTGCCACGCCGATGAACGAGATGAGCGATGCCGATGCGCATCAGATAAAAATGCCGGAAATTCCAGCAGGCCGACCCGGCGATACCCATGAAATTGCCAGTCTGGTGGCGTGGTTATGCTCAGAATGGGCAACCTACACCACCGGGCAGTCATTTATTGTGGATGGCGGATTCATGCTAGCGAATCCGCAGTTTAAAGGTTACTGATCGGCATCGGCACGTTTGGTGTGCCATCGGCGGATCACCCAGCGCAGCAGCAGGGCAAATACAATCGCACCGACCAGCCAAAGCAGGTGCTTTAAGTGCTGGTCGAGTTTGTGTAGCCAAGGCGCAATAATGCCGCCCGCAAAATAGCCCAGTGTGACAAAGATCAGTGCCCAGATGGCTGCGCCCACTATGTTAAGGAGAAAGAACTTCATCGGATTAAGGCGGCTGGCACCGATAATAATCGGGCCGATTAAGCGAAAGCCATACATAAAGCGCACACCAATCACAAACAGGCTGGGGCGACGTTTAATCAAACGGTTCGCTTTAACAATTTTGTCCTGATGCTTTTTGATGCGGCGCAAAATTTGCGTACCGTAGCGTCGTCCCAGCCAATAAAGCAATTGATCGCCGACGATACCGCCCGCCATCGCAGCCAGCACCACGCCGCCAAAATGCAGTAAGCCCTCATGTGCCGACACGCCACCGAGTAATGTAAATGTTTCCCCTTCAGCAATGCAGCCAATGAAAAGTGCCAAATAACCGTATTGGGTAATTAATCCGTTGATATCAAAATGCAAAACAGACCTCCCTGTTATGAGAATTAGACTTTCAGTCTATACGCTAACGGCGTTTCCTTCCGCCCAGCAAAGGGCCTCTACTGCTTTTAGCGATGAATTATTGAGCAAGTACCACAGAAATTGCTGTGACGCTTATACTTGAGAAGAAGCTGCCCTTAGGACAAGTCTGAAGTTGAGAGGAGGGCGGCCCATCGCATCAGAGGAGTGACTGTATGAATCATGTCTGGGGCCTTCTGGCGCATCCTAATCAGGAAATGCGCGATATTAAACAAGAGAACGAAAGCGTTTCGCACCATTACACCCACCATGTTCTGTTAATGGCTGCAATTCCGGTAATTTGCGCTTTTATCGGCACGACACAGTTGGGTTGGAATCTGGGCGAAGGGCAATATATTCAACTTAACCTGCTGACCGGGATTGGACTCGGCATTGTATTTTATTTGATTATTCTCGGTGGCGTGGCCGTTATGGGTCGGGTCATTCACTGGATGGCGCGTAATTACCCGCAGCGTCCCAGCACGCAACGCTGTACGGTGTTTGCCGGTTATGTCGCTACACCGCTGTTTCTGAGTGGGCTGGTGGCGCTTTATCCGCTGGTGTGGCTGTGTGTCTTGGCGGGTGCGCTGGCCTTGGTCTACACCGGTTATCTGCTCTATGTCGGTATTCCGTTGTTCCTGAATATCGATCGTGAAGAGAGCCTGCGTTTCTCGGGATCAACCCTGGCGATTGGTGTGCTGGTATTTGAAGTGTTACTGGCGATGACTGTTGTTTTATGGGGTTATGGACCTCGACTGTTTTAATCCTGCGACTGCCGCCGCTCTGGCGGCAGTTTTATTTTTAACGCTCGGAAACACTCTCACCAGGAAAATTCTCAAGCTTCAGAGTATGATGCTGCTGCCAGCCCGCGCTCTGACAGGTTTGAAGCGGGCGGCCTGTGTTTGACACAGCGCACAATCTCAACCGGGTTTTTTCTTACGATGCCTGCAAAAATTCGTTTTTCTCTACTGTCGCTGGCGCTGCTCTTTTCCGGGCAGGTGCTTTCTCTTCCAGCGCAGGCGGCGACGTCGCTGTCGCAACTGGCACCGATTGCTCAGCCGCAAATCGCGTCTGGCAGTGCAATGATTGTTGATCTCAATACAAATAAAGTCCTGTTTTCCAGTCATCCCGATCGCGTGCGATCCATTGCATCCATCACGAAGTTGATGACGGCAATGGTGGTGCTGGATGCCCATTTACCGATGAACGAAATGCTGACGGTGGATGTGAGCCAGACGCCAGAAATGCGTGGCGTCTTTTCTCGCGTTAAACTCAACAGCCAAATTAGTCGCCGCAACATGCTGCTGTTGGCATTGATGTCTTCAGAGAACCGCGCGGCGGCCAGCCTCGCGCATGCTTATCCGGGCGGTTACAACGCCTTTATCCGCGCCATGAATGCCAAAGCGCGAGCGCTTGGCATGACCCACACGCGCTACGTTGAGCCCACAGGTTTATCGGTTCGCAACGTCTCCAGCGCAGAAGATTTGATCAAGCTGCTAAAAGCCACGCGTGAATATCCACTACTGGGCCAGCTCAGCACCACTAAAGAAGAGACGGCGGTGTTTGCTCATCCGAGTTATGCGCTGCCTTTCCGCAATACTAATCATCTGGTTTACAAACAGGGTTGGCACATTCAGTTAACCAAAACCGGTTACACCGATGAGGCGGGGCATTGTCTGGTGATGCGCACCATGATCAACAATCGTCCAGTGGCGCTGGTGGTTTTGGATGCATTTGGCAAATACACCCATTTTGCTGATGCAAATCGCCTTCGCGACTGGCTTGAAACCGGCAAAGCTGCGCCAGTCCCGGCTGCTGCACTGGCCTATAAAAACAAAAAGCGGGTCAGGTGGCCAGTAACGCTGCCAGCAGTTCCGAAGTTGAGTAAAAATAAGCGGTGCTCACCTCGGTGAGCACCCTCAGAATTAACCTGCATTCCTATAGTCTCAACTCTCGCAAAGCCCTACACTACGCGCGACTGGCGAGGGAAGATCGCCTGATTACTGTGCTGGAATCCCATTCTCATGTTTAAGTTAAAATCCTTTTTTGCGCTGTTAATGCTGGCTCTGGTGGCTTTTGCGCCTGCGCTTAGCCTGGCAGCGGACGATGCGGTTAGCGCCGCTCAGGAACAAGACGAGCAACCCAAGGTTAACGCTGCGGTTGAATTGCCGAAAATGCAAAAAATCCTCGACAAGATCAAAGGTCAGGTGTCGGGGGAAACCAGTGAAAGCAAACTCAATCAGCTGAATGAGATGGCGCTTGAACTGTCGGGCAGCGCCGATACGCTGGGTCAGGCGTTGTTGCCGGATCGTCAGCAACTTGACGCGCAACTGGCGGTGCTGGGTCCGGCTCCCAAGCCAGACAGCGGCATGAAAGAGACCGCAGAAGTGGTGCGCAAACGTAGCGCCCTCGAAAGCCAGAAAGCCAAGATGGATGCGCAGATCAAGCAAGCCGAAGGCATTAAAAACGGCGCGCTGATGCTGTCATCGCAAATCGTTAATCTGCGTCGTGATCAATTGAAAAGCCAGCTGGCGCTGAACTCCGGCAGTATTTTTGGGCCACGTTTTTGGGCACCGGTGTTTAATAGTCAGGATCTTGATGGCGAAAAAATCAACGACTTCCTCAGCGAATTGCAAGATACCGCTGCCATGTCGTGGGAATCGGGTTGGCGCTTTGGCACCATCGCCTGGCTGGTTGCGGCGATGCTGGTGATGACGTTAGGACGTCGTTATAGCGAAGAGTTTCTCGCCTGGGTTAGCATTCACAAAATGCCGGAAGGGCGATTGCGTCGCAGCTTCCTCGCCGCGACCATTGCACTCACCACGCTGGCTGCGGTGGTGCTGACCTTCAACTTTATCGCATTAGCGTTGACCCGCCGCGATGAAGTCTCAACGGATGTGCAGGATTTTGTTGATCGATTAGTACAGCTCAGCGTGTTTTGTGGGTTGATTGCGGGCTTAGGCCGCGCTTTTTTGTCCACGCGCCGTCCAAGCTGGCGCTTACCGGCGCTTTCCAACGAAGTGGCGCTGGCGCTGAAGCCGTTCCCGCCGATTACAGCGGTGCTGGTGTTTATATTCCAGACGGTAGAAGCCTTTAACTACAGTGTTGGCACCAGCCTGAACACAACCATTTTTGCCAATGGCTTAACCGCGCTGCTGATTGGCAGCACTGCGCTGGCGATCAGCGTGCGCACCAATCGCGTTCGTCGTCGCATGGCGCTGGCGGGCACGCCGCCAGAAGCCCGCTCTACCGTGGTAGGTTTGATACAAATGGCGTTGACGCTGACAGCGGTGGCGATTCTGCTGTCGCTGATCATCGGCTACGTCACGCTGGCCCGCTACTTGAGTTATGAGGTGATCTGGTGCGGCATCTTGTTTGGCTCGTTTTACTTCCTCAGTCATCTGGTCAATGACGGGTGCGAAAGTCTGTTCTCAACCAATAACTCATCTGGTAAACGCATTCAAAGTTCGCTGAATATCGATGAGCGCCACCTACAGCAGGCGGCAACGGTGTTGGCGGCAATCGGCAAAACATTTCTGATTCTGTTTGTCGCGTTGGCCTTGCTGAATGGTACGTTCGCCTCGTCAACGCCGATTGAGCTGCTGCAAAAAGCTATCGAATTCTGGGGTGGTAAGGGACTGGAATCGCTGAATATTGTGCCAGCGCACATGGTAAATGCGATTATCTGTCTTATTGTGGGTATTTATGTGCTGCGTTCGGTGCGCCGTTGGCTGGATAACGATTTCCTGCCAAAAACCACCATGGACGTGGGCATGCGCGTTTCACTGGTGACCCTGTTCAGCAATATAGGCTACGTACTGATTATCCTGCTGACGCTGTCGATCATGGGCTTACAGTGGAATAAGCTGGCATGGATCGTCAGCGCCTTGTCGGTCGGTATCGGTTTTGGCTTGCAGGAAATAGTGAAAAACTTTATCTCGGGCCTGATCCTGCTGACTGAACGTCCGGTAAAAGTGGGCGATCTGGTGAGCATAAGCGGAATCGAAGGGGATATTCGTCGCATTAACGTGCGCGCCACCGAGATTCAGCTCAGCGATAAATCCACGGTGATTGTGCCGAACTCGCAGCTCATTTCGCAAAACGTACGCAACGCAACGATGGGCAATGCACAAGGTGTGGTCACTATTTTGCTGACCTTCCCATTAGATATCGATCCTGTGCAGGTGCGTGAAATTTTGCTGGAAGTGTATAACGAAAACGAACGTATTCTGGAAACACCGGAACCGTCGGTCTCGTTCAAGGATCTGACTCCGCAGGGCATTGTACTGAGCGTAACCGGAAACGTAGCAGGGCAACGACAGATTTCAGGTGCCAAAAGCGATCTGCTGTTCGACATCCTGACGCGACTGCGCAAAGAGGGCATTATGCTGTCCGCGCCGCAGACGATGATTATTGAGCGTCGTCATCAAGCAGCGGTTGCCGCTGCTGAAGAGCAAATGCCGTAAAGACAAAAAGGCCTCCGCATGTGCGGGGCCTTTTGCTTTAAACCGCCCTCAGCATTTCTCCTCGCGCAGATTAAATCTGTTTCACCGCCCAGCCTTTCTGTTTGCTGGTTTTGCCGATGCCCGGATTAAACGTGTTGGTGGGATCGAGTTGGCGATAAAACGACGCCAGCTGCGGTTTGGCCTGATAAAGATGACCGACATTGTGCTCTGCCGGATACTCCGCCCCACGCGCTTGCAATATCGCCAGCATTTTCTCTTTTAATGCGTGCGCATCTACCCCTTTTTTCACGATGTAATCCTGATGAAAAACGTGGCAAAAGAAGTGCCCGTAATAAAGGCTGTGGCTCAGTGACTGGGTGATCTCTGCGGGCAGCGTTTCAAACCAGTCACGATCGTTGCGGCGCAGTGCAATATCCAGCGCCAAAATCTCTTCGACTTCGTCAGCATGGACTGCGTGATAGCGCACCGCGGCTCCCGCTGCGGCAAAGCGATGTAGAAAGGCATGTGCGCCCTCTTTGCCTTCACATTCGAAGAATTCACCACCGCCTTCGCGGAAATAATCTTTTAGATATTCGCGCGCTTCCTGCACGCCGTCGCCAGACATTTTCAGCATGAGATGATGCGCATATTTATCGCGATACTGCTTCATGCGCTTGGGTAAATGCGCGGGAAACAGGCGGCTCAGACGCTGCAGCAGGCGATCGCTGAAGTGCGGTTTAACAAAAGAGAGTTTTGTCAGCCAGGCATCCACGCGGCCTTTTAATGTGAAAAACAGCGGCATTTTGTCGGTGCCGAGTTTGTCGATCATTAAAAAGGTGTCTTTGCCGTAAACTTCAGCGATGTCGTAGATGTCACGGTGCATATATTCACCCGCTACCGGCAGGTTTTTAAAGTGCGCGAGCATGTGACGACGAATGTCGCTCAATACCGAGACATCATTGGTGCCGATGTAAAACACCTGCTGCTGCGGTTCGGTGGGAAAAGTATCAAGTCGCACGGCAAATACTGCCAGCTTGCCTGCACAACCCGAGGCTTCAAACAGCCGACGCGCGTCAGCGTTAAAGCGTGCCGGTGTATCGGCATCAACCTCACGAACTCGCTCAGCGTATTCATTATCTGATGCATGACGACCATCATGCTGAACATCGTTGGTCTGCCAGCGATCGTCATCGAGACGTCCTAAAATCTCTTCCGGCGAGGCGCCAAGATCGATGCCCAGATGGTTCACCAGCTTCAACTTGCCTTGTGCATCTCTCTGTGCAAACAGCGCCATTTCGCTGTATGCCGGGCCGCGTTTGATCAGCGAACCGCCGGAGTTATTACAGATTCCGCCCAATACGGATGCGCCAATGCAGGATGAACCGATGACTGAATGCGGCTCACGCCCCAGCGGTTTCAGCACTTTTTCCAGTTGATACAGCGTGCTGCCCGGAAACGCTAAGATCTGTTTTCCCTCCTCAATGAGCTGTAGCTTATCAAGCCGCAGCGTACTGATAATCACTACCGGACGATCGTAATCATTGCCTTGTGGGGTTGAACCTTCGGTCAAGCCGGTGTTGGCCGCTTGCATCAAGATGATCGCGTCGGCGTTCACCAGCGTTTGCAGCACTCGCCACAGCTCCAACAGCGTGCCGGGAAAGACCACCGCCAGCGCATCACCTTCGCCTGAGCGAAAGCCTTTACGGTAGCGTGCCGTCTTTGCTGCTTCAGTAAGCAGGTGAGAAGAGCCGACCAAACGGCGTAAATCTGCGAGTAGGGCGGAGGTGTTAATCATGGGCAATTCCCTTGTCTTATTCATGCGTCCTTACTGTAGCACGTCAACCGTGCAGGACCAGTGTGACAGCAGCGGCTACCTGCTATCCTCTTCTTGTGGCAAACTGCCGCCAGTTAATTCGATATTGCGCAGTCACTTAAGAGAACCCGACCTGATGAAATGGATTTACTCTGTTAGTCTCGCTGTCTCCCTCGCTATACAACCCGCCTTAGCGGAGGAGCTGATTGGTAATCATCCGATGACGGAGCAGGCACGTGATGCCTTCGTCAACGATCTGCTTAAAAAAATGACGCTGGATGAGAAAATCGGCCAGCTACGTTTGATAAGCGTCGGCCCCGACAATCCGAAAGAAGTCATCCGCGAGATGATTCAAAAAAACCAGGTTGGCGCCATTTTCAATACGGTTACGCGCCAGGATATTCGCGCGATGCAGGATCAGGCGATGCAGCTCAGCCGCCTGAAAATTCCGTTGTTCTTCGCGTATGACGTGGTTCACGGTCAGCGCACCATTTTCCCCATTCCGCTGGGTTTAGCGGCCAGTTGGGATCTGGATGCAGTTGGCGATGTCGGACGCATTTCTGCCTATGAAGCCGCAGATGATGGTTTGAATATGACCTGGGCACCCATGGTTGATGTCAGCCGCGAACCGCGCTGGGGTCGCGTCTCGGAAGGCTTTGGCGAAGATACCTGGCTGACCTCTGAAATGGGTCGCAGCATGGTGCAATCGATGCAAGGTAAAAACGCGGCAGATCGTTACTCCATCATGACCAGCGTGAAGCACTTCGCACTGTATGGCGCAGTAGAAGGCGGACGTGATTACAACACCGTTGATATGAGTCCGCAGCGTATGTTCCAGGACTACCTGCCGCCTTATAAGGCTTCGCTAGATGCCGGCAGCGGTGGCGTGATGGTCTCGCTGAATTCCATCAATGGCGTACCGGCAACCGCTGATGGCTGGTTGCTGAAAGATCTGCTGCGCGGCGAATGGAAGTTCAAAGGCATTACCATCAGCGACCATGGCGCGATCAAAGAGCTGATCAAGCACGGTGTCGCCAGCGATCCGCAGGATGCAGTGCGCATTGCGCTGAAAGCGGGCGTCGACATGAGTATGAGCGACGAGTACTACAGCAAATATCTGCCGGGTTTGGTGAAAAGTGGCGCGGTCAGCATGGCGGAAATCGATGATGCTGCGCGTCATGTGTTGAACGTTAAATATGATATGGGGCTGTTTAACGATCCTTACAGCCATCTCGGTCCGAAAGAAAGCGATCCTCAGGACACCAACGCTGAAAGCCGTCTGCACCGTGCGGAAGCTCGCGATGTGGCGCGTAAGAGTATGGTGTTGTTGAAAAACCGCCTGGAAACCTTGCCGCTGAAGAAATCGGGCACGATTGCGCTGGTGGGGCCGCTCGCAGACAGCCAACGTGACATCATGGGCAGCTGGTCAGCCGCGGGCGTCGCGAAGCAATCCATTTCGCTGCTGCAAGGCATGCGCAATGCAACAGCGGGCAAAGCGACGCTGCTGTATGCCAAGGGTGCCAACATTTCTGACAATAAAGGCATTCAGGATTTCCTCAATCTCTACGAACCTGCAGTAACGGTCGATAAGCGCTCGCCGCAGGCGTTGATTGACGAAGCTGTCGAGAAAGCCAAACAGGCCGATGTGATTGTCGCAGCGGTAGGTGAAGCGCAGGGCATGGCGCATGAAGCGTCCAGCCGCAGCGATTTGGTGATTCCGCAAAGCCAACAGAACTTGCTGGCCGCGCTGAAAGCAACCGGTAAACCGCTGGTGATTGTCCTGATGAATGGTCGTCCGCTAACGGTAGTCAACGAAGATCACATGGCCGACGCGATGCTGGAAACGTGGTTTAGCGGCACTGAAGGCGGCAACGCAATCGCTGATGTGCTGTTCGGGGACTACAATCCTTCCGGTAAACTGCCCGCTTCGTTCCCGCGTTCGGTTGGACAGATACCCATTTACTACAATCACTTGCCAACGGGGCGTCCTTACAATCCGGAGAAGCCTAACAAGTACACTTCGCATTATTATGATGCGGTCAACGGCCCGCTGTACCCGTTTGGTTATGGCCTGAGTTACACCACCTTTACGGTGTCGCCGGTCAAGATGTCTTCGCGCACCATGCCGCGCAACGGCACCATCGACGCCAGCGTGACGGTGACCAACAGTGGCAAACGTGACGGCGCAACCGTGGTGCAGCTTTATCTGAATGATCCCGTGGCGACAATGAGTCGTCCGGTGCAGGAGTTGCGCGGATTTAAGCGCATCATGCTGAAAGCGGGTGAATCGCAGACGGTGACGTTTAAGATTGACGTTGATGCACTGAAGTTCTGGAATCAGCAGATGCAGCATGTCGCTGAGCCAGGTAAATTCAATGTGATGATCGGGTTGGATTCTGTACGAACCCAGGATGCGCAGTTCGATTATTTGTAAGTCTGTTTCGTTTGTGCTGGCCGATCTTGGATTGTGCTGGCTGTCCTCCATCCCAGCCTTCCCCGCTTGCGTAGGAAGGAGACGCTGCCACATGCAGGTAAAGCACTGATACAGGGCAGTGTCTTCCTTCCCCATTTATGGGGAGGGCTGAGGTGGGGACAAACGACCTCGCCCTTAACAGGACCGAAGTGAGAGCAAACGACGCCTGACTCTGAGAAAACTCACTATGGTTAACATCCGATACCGCATCCAGCAGCAGGTTTTTCGCCTGAATGGTCTGGCGCTTAATGAATTCGATATTTCTCAACCGCCGGGTGATCCGGGCCTGTTTGGCCCCGACAGCGTAATCTGGCGCGTACACGGCGATTTTTCCTCAATGATGTGCGGTGGCATCAGTGCGCTTTTTTGCAGATGTTACATCCGGCCGCGCTGGCAGGCGTATGGGATCATTCCAACTTTCGTGAAGATATGATGGGGCGCCTGCGCCGCACCAGCCAGTTCATTGCCGTCACCACCTTTGGTAATCAACACGACGCGCAATTTCTTATTGAGAAGGTAAAGCGTATCCATCTCAGGGTCAGCGGCGTAGACAGCGAAGGAAAACCCTATGCCGCCAGCGATCCGCATCTGTTGACTTGGGTGCACGTCGCCGAAACCAGTCGCTTTCTGGCCGCCCATCTTCGCTATAAAAATCCGTCGCTAAGTCCAGCGGAACAAGATCGTTACTACGCCGAGGCGGCCATTGTCGCTGAAGCGCTGGGCGCAGAAAAAGTGCCAAAGAGTTGTGCAGATATAGAAGATTATCTGCAATCGATGCGCAGCGAATTGCGTTTCGATGCCCGCACCGCAGACGTCACCCATACCTTGATGAATGCGCCCGCACCAAGCTGGCAGGCAAAACCGGTGATGAAAACCATGCTGAAAGCGGGTGTTGGGTTGATGCCGGAGTGGGCGCAGGAGATGTCTGGTTATCGCATCGGGCATTGGCAGCAATCACTGCTTGATCGGCAGATCAACGTTATCTCTGCCGCACTGCGTTGGTCGATTCAGCGCGGCGCTTATCAGCGTGCCATGCAGCGTATGGGCAGAAATCCTCAAAGCTGAAATATTACCCAGGCTAACCGGTTAGAACGCTTTTTTCGCGGCGGACACCGGGAAATTTGTGCTAATTGTCACCGGATGCTTTAACGCCTTTTAACTCTTGAGCCCATCCTGTTTGCGGTGATAAGTACGCGGTGTTTTAGCCTCCCGGCGGAGTGTAATTTGTCGTAGCTGATAGTGATAAAACAGCATGCCTAATCCAAAGCCAGACAGCGCCAGCGGCGGCAGACTGTAATAAAGATCGGCAGGTAAAATCATTATAATGACCAAGCCTAACGCCATTAACGTAACAGCAATCATCACCCAGGTATGGCGATAATAGAGCCAGGCAAATATCGCCAAAATCACCGCCTCACGAAATCCAAAATCTAATGTGCCCAGCAACATGTTAACTCTCTCTGGCATTTATCCGCATCCGTTGACGATAGCACTGGCTTACTCGGTTCAATCGCGGAATAAACTGCATAAAGCGCGGTATATAACCTTAAGCCAAATTACGGGTTTGATCGGGGTAATCACCATTTCCAGTTTGCGTTAATCAGTTTGCTTAAACTGTGCTTTTCACACTTTGAGAGTTTTACCCTTGTCACATGTGGCGGCAGTCAGGATCCTGCTCTAATCTCGGGGAAAATGACTTCCTCCTGGTTTTGTCGAGGCTCTATGACGTACCAACCTCTGATTGCCGAAGTCCACAATCAGCAACGTACCCTGACGGCGATTGTCGAACAGGATGCGCGCACCGCTTACTTCTACATCTGGCCGACGGATCTGTTTCGTAGCCAATATGCGGTGCGTGGCTGCTGGTTGCGTAACCTTGAGCCCGCTCCCGCGTTAGAAGATCGCGAAGCGATGGAGCAGGGCATTGCGCCGCTGTTGAGCGCTGAATTCTGCCGCACGCTGGAAGCGGAGCCTGCCCTGGATCCCGCCGGTCTTCAGGTGCTGTGGGAACCCAGCGATGATGGTGCGGCGTTGTGGTATTACGGCCAACTGCTGGCGGTGATTCCGGGATGGAGCCTGTATCAGGATAAGCAAGTGAGCTTTTCTGCGGGCTGCATCAAAAAGAATCGGTTAACCGCGCCGCTGGGTTCCGCCTCTACCAATGAATACTACGCACGTGCTGAGCAGCAGCGCCACTTCTGGCGCGAATGGCATGACGGCAGCGAATGGGACCGGGTTCAAAAAGAATTGATGGTGAGTTACCAGGCGCAGTTTGGCGAATCGGTAAAATATTACGCCATCGATCAGGGTAGCTGGCCGCCTATGGCGATTTCGCAGCACTGGCACAAAGGCATTTGGTATTTCCTGACGCTGGGTATGAGCATTCGTCCTATGCCGCAGGTGGATTACTTGTTTGACGAGTTAGCCCCGCAGTATCGCCGCATCGAACTGGCGATGGCGGTGGATGGCGAAGTGATGACCGAAAGCAATGCGGTGCAGATGGCCAGTGCGCTGGCGGAGTTCGTTCATCTGCCGTGGGCGCGCCTGACCTGGCTGGGCGAAGGTCATACGCTGGCATCAGAAGTTGCGCCGGTGGGCTTTGAGAGCTTCCTGCTGGCTAATGAGCTGGCCGAAGACAAAGCGCAGTTTAAATTGCCGAAGCGCGATGATGACCGACCCAAACTGTTGTGGGCCACGCCGGTAACGGAGGCGGAGCGTATATTTGCTCAGGCAGATGAACAGGGCGGTCAGCGGCTGCGAGAGCTATTAACCGCGCAGGGCAGCAATCATATTTTCCGACCCCGACAGCAAGTGGTTGATTCACCCGAGTAACCTTCAGCTCTTATCCCGGCTCTTTCGTCTGCACGCGGAGCAGAGCCGGTGGTTTTTTTATCGCGCCTGCTAACTAAATCCTTACCCTTATCAACTATTTCGTCAATCTGTGATCTCGCCCACCTCAAGTTCCTCACGGCCGCGCCGTTAAACCGGATCAGGCAATTGCGCCGCACCAGGCTCGAGGGAACAAAGATGTTTAAAACAACCCAATCCCGCTTCACCGCAACACTCATCGCATTCTTTATTTTATTGATGCTGATTACCGTATTGGTGATCAACCAGTTTGTCGCACCACAGCTCATTCATAACGAAAGCCGTCTGGTGCGTTATCAGGTTGATTCGCTTGCCAGCGGCATCGTAGAGCAGATGAACCGCGTACAGGCACAGCAACGCGCCATCACTGAAGCGGCATCGGTGATGGAAAGCGCCACCATCGATACGCTGCTGCCGACGTTAGTGAACCAATATCAGGACAGCAACGTATTTGGCGGCGGCATCTGGCCGTTGCCTAATCGTCGTGATGCTGACAAAGAGAAAAACAGCAGCTTTTTCGCCCGTAATGCCAGTAATCAACTGCAGGTAAACACCTACTGGAACTCTGACGCTGCCGACAAATATTGGGAGCAGTCTTGGTACAAAGATGGCTTAGCAGCGGCAAAAGGGCAGTGCGCTTGGGCAAAAGCGTACCAGGATGCTGCCAGCCCGCAGCCGCGCACCAACTGTGCCATGGCCATTTATCGTGATGGCAACGTTTGGGGGTCGCAACCATTGACGTTACGCTCGGCTTCTTCAATCAACTGGCAAAACAGATGGGTGAAGCCATTCAGGGCAACGTGCTGATTGTGGAGGCTGATGGCAAGGTGGTCGGCAACGCCGCGCTGGTTGATGCCACACCAAAGCTTGAGAATCTGGCTGACCTGCAATCGCCGATGGCGGCACCGTTGAAAGCATTGCTGGCAGGTGCAGGCACACAGCCCGCTGAGTCAACATTCGACAGTGATGAGGGCGAGCAAACGCTGTTCTTGCAGGCGATCCCTAACAGTCCGTGGTATCTCGCCAGCAGCGTGCCCACCAGTTTGCTAAAAGCGCAATCCCACAATATGTTGACGCGCCTGGGCTTAGTGCAGATCCCACTGGCAGTGATTCTGCTGCTGGTGCTGCTGGGTTTCGTGCGTACCATGATGAAGCGCCTCAACGTGCTTAACAGCAATATTGAAGCGTTATCAATGGGCGGCGCGGATTTAACCCAGCGTTTGCCTGCCAGCAATAGCCCAGAATTTAACGCGGTAGCGCAAAGCTTTAACCAGTTTATTAGCTACCTGCAAGGCTTGATGCGTCAGGTTGGAGAAAGCGCATTGGCGATCACCGCCGCCTCACGTGAAATTGCCAGTGGCAATGCCAACTTATCGTCACGTACCGAAGATCAGGCCAGTTCGATTGTTGAAACGGCGGCATCAATGGAGCAGCTGACGGGCACGGTGCGACAGAACGCGGATAACGCAACCCATGCTAACCAGCTGGCGGATGGCGCGTCACAAGTGGCAGCACGCGGCACCGACGTGGTGCGGCAGGTGGTGACCACCATGGGCGAAATTCACCATTCGTCGCGCAAAGTGGTGGATATCATCAGCGTTATCGACAGCATCGCGTTTCAAACTAACATCCTGGCCTTGAACGCAGCGGTGGAAGCTGCACGTGCTGGCGAGCAGGGGCGCGGATTTGCGGTGGTGGCATCGGAGGTGCGCAATCTGGCACAGCGCTCGGCTAATTCCGCGCGTGAAATCAAAAAGCTGATTGAGGAGTCAGTAGCCAACATTGATGCGGGTAGTCAGCTGGTGGAACAGGCCGGTAACACCATGGATGAGCTGATGCAGGGCGTGAGCAGCGTGACCACCTTAATGAGTGAAATCATGTCAGCCAGCCGTGAGCAGAGTATGGGCATTGAGCAGGTCAATATTGCCATTACGCAGCTTGATGGCACCACGCAGCAAAATGCCGTGCTGGTTGAACAAGTTTCTGCCGCCGCGCAGGCCATGGAAGTGCAAAGCGTGCAGCTGGAATTGGTGGTTCAAAGCTTCAAATTGTAAATTTTCAATGGGCCAGCGCGGCTGGCCCAATTTTTTCCTCGCTCGAAACCCTTGTCTGACATGGCCTGACGGCAAATAGCACGATTTTATGCGCTCCATATGCCAAATCCTGTGCCAAAATAGTTAGGAATAAGCTCAAGGAACCGACATGTCTGCTATTGAAGTTATCCTCGTCGACCATCTTGATCGTCCCACCGGCAAAATGGAAAAGCTGGAAGTGCATGAGAAAGGATTATTGCACCGTGCGGTGACGGTTTACGTCTTCAATTCCCGACAGGAATTGCTGTTACAACGTCGCGCCAGCGAAAAATATCACTGCGGCGGATTATGGAGCAACACCTGTTGCGGCCATCCGTATCCGCATGAATCCACCCAGGATGCGGCCGAACGTCGCCTGCGTGAAGAGATGGGCATGAACGTCTCACTGACGCCGATGTTTGAGCTGAGCTACAACCTGCCGCTGAGTAACGGTTTGACCGAACATGAATATGGTCACGTATTTTTTGCCGTTTGCGATGCATTGCCGCACCTCAACCCGGAAGAAGCGGATGCGTTTGAATACCGTCCAATGGAAAAGATTCAGCAACAGATGGAGCAAAATCCCCAGCAGTTTACGCCGTGGTTTCTTTACACCTTTCCGCGTATTCCTGCCTATATC
This sequence comes from Candidatus Pantoea bituminis, assembly GCF_018842675.1. Classification (NCBI taxonomy): domain Bacteria; kingdom Pseudomonadati; phylum Pseudomonadota; class Gammaproteobacteria; order Enterobacterales; family Erwiniaceae; genus Pantoea; species Candidatus Pantoea bituminis. The sequence goes on along the minus strand of NZ_JAGTWO010000004.1, from coordinate 2,579,849 downwards.
GACGCTTTTTCTTTCCCTGCATAAATCAAGAATGGCATAAAAAAAGCCGCACCTTTTAGGGTGCGGCTTTTGTCTTAGCGATTAAAATCTTCCGCATCAACGTCGTAGCCCGAGGGTTCCCAGCGGATCGCCAGCAGCGCCAGCAAACCCGCCAGCGGAGCGAGAAAGATGACCCAGAAAACCCCGGTGCCCAGCGCAGCGACCAACACCGGGAAAAGGAACAGCGAAACGGTTGAGCTGCCGCGCATCAGCGTCTGGTTAAAGCCCACGCCAACGCCGCGCAGCGAAGTCGGGTAACTCAGCGAGGCATACGTCATGGTGTGCGAGCCGGGACCAAAACCCTGACCAAACAGGAACAGCGCCAGCATCGCGATCGCTAATGCGGCTTCTTGTCCGCCTTCCGGGCGACCAATCAAGGCCAGTCCTAACAGTGCAATACATTGACAGGCATATCCCGCCACCGACATCTTCCACGCTCCCAGACGCGGCACCAGCCGTACCGCAAGGATCCCGCCGACAAAGGCAAACAGCAGGTTCAGCGCCAGCGACACCAAAATGGTGGTGAGCATCGATTGCGCCAGGAAGCTGGAAATGATCACCGGTAAACCAAACGCCACGGCATTGTAAGCAAACGCTGAGGCGATCGAGGTTATGGTCGCCAACACCGTGCGGCGCAGGTAAACGCCCTGCAACAGCGCGCCATAATTACGCCAACTGGCGCGACGTGCCGGTTTTTCTGGCGTCAGCGGCGCATCTTTTGCGACCTGCGCATTAATATTCCATGCGCTGCGCAGAATATTAGCGGCTCCCTGTAAATCGCCCTGGTTTGCTGCCCATACCGGCGATTCGCTCATGTAGCGGCTGCGAATCAGGATTATCAAAATAGCCGGTACCGCACCAAAGCCTAAAATCAAACGCCATAACCAGTCCGAATGGCTTTCTGGCAGCACCGCATACAGCAGCAGCACCAGCAGATAGGAAATGCTAATGGCGGCATACCAGGTCGGGCACCACATCGCTACGGAAGCGGCTTTGTTGCCTTTACCGCGCAGTTTCGAGAACTCCGCTAAAAACGCCATCGCCACCGGTAAATCAATACCGACGCCAAGCCCCATCACAAAGCGGGCACCGCCCAGCACGTACTCATTTGGCGCAAACGCACAGGCCAAAGCCGCGACCACAAAGAAAAACATATCGGCCATGAAAACCCGATAGCGACCGATTTTATCGGTGAGATAGCCGCCAATCAGCGCACCAACGATGGCACCGAAGGTGATAGCAGAAGCCACCATGCCGGTGCCGGTTGGCGTCAGGTTAAATTCACGTGCGACATCTTTGATACCGAACGCCAGTGCACCGAGGTCATACGCGTCAAGAAACACGCCGCCAAGCGCAATAGCGACCACAATCCTCGCATTGTTGCGGGCGTTATCGCTGTGGTTTATTAGATTAGAAACGTCTGACGCGCTGCGGATCCATTGCGTTTCGCCCGTAGGCGCACTCCCTGCCGTTGCCACATGGGCTGAAGATGTTAATTCGGACATGATGTTGTCTGTTTTTTTATAAAAATGGTAATTGAGAATAATGTCTGGACGTCTAGACGTAAATTCTATTTAGTTATAGATGATAAGCTAACAATCTCGAATTGTTATTAGGATGCGCTAAAGTAGGTCGCGTATTGGCAATGCCAGGCTACGCTTTTAATGCACATCGCTATCAACAAAAAACAGAGAAGGAATGCGTCATGGCTAAGTTTCGGGGAATCGTGGGGATGGGCGCATTGCTGCTCAGCCTGGGCGTTGCGCAGGCTGCCGATCCGGTACGCGTGGGGTCGAAAATTGATACAGAGGGTTCGCTGCTCGGCAATGTCATTTTGCAGGTGCTGGAGAAGCACGGTGTGAAAACGGTGAATAAAATTCAGTTGGGCACCACGCAGGTGGTGCGCGGCGCGATTACCGCCGGTGAGCTAGATATCTACCCGGAATACACGGGCAACGGCGCCTTCTTCTTTAACGATGAAAAAGACAGTGCATGGAAAAATGCTCAGCAGGGCTACGAGAAAGTGAAAAAGCTGGATGCAGACAAAAATCATCTGGTTTGGCTCACACCCGCGCCCGCTAATAACACCTGGACGATCGCGGTACGCAAAGATCTCGCGGACAAAAATCAGCTTAAATCACTGGATGATCTCAGCGCATATTTGAAAAAGGGCGGCACCTTCAAGCTGGCAGCCTCGGCGGAATTTATTGAGCGCAGCGATGCGTTACCGGCGTTTGAAAAAACTTATGGCTTCGATCTGAAACAAGATCAGCTGTTGTCCCTGGCGGGCGGTGATACGGCTGTCACCATCAGTGCAGCGGCGCAGCAAACTTCCGGGGTTAATGCGGCAATGGCTTATGGCACCGATGGTCCCGTTGCGGCCCTGGGTTTGCAAACGTTAAGCGACCCGAAAGGCGTCCAGCCGATCTATGCGCCTACGCCAGTGATTCGCGAGTCAGTGCTGAAAGCTTACCCGGAGATCGGCAACTGGCTGAAACCGGTATTTAGTGCGCTGGATGAGAAAACGTTGCAACAGCTGAATGCCAAAATTGCTGTCGATGGGCAGGATGCCAGCAGCGTAGCCACTCAATGGCTGCAACAGAAAAAGCTCTTGTAACCATGCTGTTATCGCGGGATGCGATAATCCGCCCACGCCATTCTCCGGTTGCGCTGCTACTGGTGGTAGTGATTATCATCAGCTTAGTGAGCCTGCCTTTTCTCAAATACGCCGCCAATCGCCTGGTTGGCGGGCAACCTTTGATGCTGTGGCACATTAATGATGCGGCGATGTTGCTGCCGCCGCTGGCGCTGCTGCTGGGGCTGCTGTGGTGTAAGTCGTCGCGCACAACGTTGCTGCTATCATTGCTCGCCAGTGAAGTGCTCCTGGCGGGAATGATCTGGCTCAGCGGCCATCAGGCGACGCTGCTGGCGGATCAAGGTAGCCCGCTGGCGCGAACCAGTTTTGGCAGCGGCATGTGGTGCGCCAGTGGATTAACGCTATTACTGATGACGGATGTAATACGCCGCGTAACCCGCCATCGATTTGCGCAGCTGCTGCTGAATCTTCAGGTATGGATCATTCCACTCTTGCTGCTGTTTAGCGGCACGCTTGAGCACCTGTCATTACTTAAAGAGTATGCCAATCGGCAGGCCGTTTTTGATGCAGCTCTAACGCGACATTTGCTGCTGCTGGGCGGCACCGTGCTGCCAGCGCTGCTGATTGCGCTGCCGCTTGGCGTGGCGCTTTATCGTCGGGTTCACTGGCAAAGCAGCGTATTCAGCGTGCTCAACGTGATTCAAACCGTGCCTTCGGTGGCGCTGTTTGGGCTACTGATCGCGCCGTTAGCCGGTCTGGCTAATCGTTTTCCGTGGCTGGGCGAGTGGGGCATCAGCGGTATTGGTATGGCACCCGCATTGATCGCGCTGGTGCTGTATGCCTTGCTGCCGCTGGTTCGCAGCGTGGTAGTGGGTTTGCAGCAGGTGCCGCATGAGGTGCGTGAAAGTGCGCGCGGAATGGGAATGGGCGAGCGCCAACAATTTTTTGCCGTTGACGTGCCGCTGGCGCTGCCGGTGTGGTTGGCGGGACTGCGTGTGGTGGTGGTGCAAACTTTAGGGATGGCGGTGGTGGCCGCGTTGATTGGCGCAGGCGGGTTCGGTGCCATTATTTTTCAGGGCCTGCTGAGTAGTGCGCTGGATTTGGTGCTGCTGGGTGTTATTCCTGTGATTGCGCTGGCGGTGGTGATTGATGCGCTGTTCCGGCTGCTGATCTCTCTGCTGGAGAAAAAGATGATTCAGTTTGATGGCGTGACCAAGTATTTCGCCGGAAAAGCGGCAGTAAAAAATCTGTCGCTAACGGTGGGGAAGGGTGAATTCAGCGTGCTGCTGGGCACCTCAGGTTCAGGCAAATCCACCACCTTAAAAATGATTAACCGCTTGATTGAGGCAGATGAGGGCGAAATTCGTTTTGCCGGTGAAGCGATTCGTCAAATGGAGGCGCGCACTTTACGTCGCCGCATGGGCTACGCCATTCAATCCATCGGCCTGTTTCCCCACTGGACGGTGGAGAAAAACATCGCCACGGTACCCGTCTTGTTAGGCTGGTCAAAGGTGCGAGTAAGCGAGCGGGTCGAGGAGTTGTTCTCGCTGCTGAGCCTTGATCGACAACTGCTAAAGCGTTATCCACATCAGCTTTCTGGCGGGCAGCAGCAGCGCGTTGGCGTGGCACGCGCGTTGGCGGCCGATCCAGAAGTGCTGCTGATGGATGAGCCTTTCGGGGCACTTGATCCGGTCACGCGCGGGGCACTGCAACAGGAAATGTTGCGTATCCATCGCTTATCGGGCCGAACCATTGTGCTAGTGACGCATGATATCGACGAAGCGCTGACCCTGGCCGATAACATTGTGTTAATGGATGAGGGCGAAATCGTGCAACAGGGCAAGCCGGTCGAACTGCTGACTCAGCCCAAAAATGAGTTTGTGCGTAATTTCTTTGGCCGCAGTGAAATGGGCGTGCGGTTACTGGCGCTGGGACAAGCGGGGAATGCGGCACGGCGCGGTGAATGGCTGGAAGGCGAACCGATTGCCGCTGCGCTGACGCTGCGTGAAGCACTGTCGCAGTTTATCACCCGCCGTACCGACAAATTGCCGGTGGTGGACGATAGGCAACAACCGATTGGCGTACTTCACTTCAATGATTTGCTTAATCTGCGCGAGCTTAATCTCCGTGAGGGCGTGCAATGCGCTGGTTAAAAGATCCGTTACTGTGGTTGGTTATCCTTTATCTTGCGCTGCTCAGCGCCATGCCTTACAGCGCGCCGCTGTTTGCCCACTGGTTTCCTGAGCTGGCGCGTCCGCTTTATCAGCAGGACAGCTTTTGGCAGTTGACGCTGGCGCACCTTTTTTAGTGGTGACGGCCAGTTTGCTGGCGATAGTGATCGGCGTGGGAAGTGGGGTAGCGGTGACGCGTCGCAGCGGGCGCGCTTTTCGTCCCTTGATTGAGACAATTGTTGCCGCTGGACAAACTGTTCCACCGGTGGCGGTATTAGCCATTGCGGTGCCGGTAATGGGATTCGGCGCCTGGCCTGCGATCGTCGCGTTGCTGTTATATGGACTGTTGCCCATTTTGCAGGGCACGTTAGCGGGTATTGATAGCGTACCCGCCAGCAGTCGCGAAATTGCGCGAGGCGTCGGCATGAACGCATGGCAGCGTTTATGGCAGGTTGAGTTAGCGCTGGCTGCGCCAGTGATCATCGCCGGTATTCGTACCTCGGTGATCATTAATATAGGTACCGCCGCGATTGCCTCAACCGTGGGCGCAAAAAGCCTGGGTTCGCCGGTGATTATCGGTTTGAGCGGCTTTAATACCGCCTACGTTATTCAGGGAGCCTTGCTGGTGGCGCTGTTAGCGATTGTCAGCGATCGCCTGTTTGAGCGCTTGCAGCGTTGGTTTAGTTTGAATGAACGATAAGGCTATAACCCACCAGCATCATGCCGCCCGTGCCGCCAACAGCCATGATGAAAAACAGAGTTGCGAAGAAGATTTTTTGCCAGTTCATGAAGAAACCTGAGTGGATGACGTGGAGCGGGGGATAATAGCGCGCGCGAGGCAGGAGGCAAAGTGCCCAGCGTGCGTTTTTGTTATCAAGGCGTTTCGTGCAGATGAACGGTATAACCTTGCTCTTTCCAGTGTTCCATCTGTTCCTGCTGGCGACGCGTCAGCTTTTTACCGGTCCAGACAAACATATTCATGCCTGGAAACAACTCTGGGCGCGGCAGATCAAGTGGTTCAGCCAAGACATCGATACGCCAGCCATGTTGCGAAAGACGCCAGCCTTCCAGCCAAATACGGGTACGATCATCAGTGCCCCAGCCAATAATCAATGCATCTTTACCGGCTTTCTTGCGGCTTGCCGTGAGGCAGAAAGCCACGTAATCGATCAATATGCCATCAAGCAGACTGCACATGGTGCGCGCCGTGTTTTGATCCAGTCCGAGCTTCTGTCTTACCGGCATGAAAACATGATCGATAAGGGCATCAACGGGATGTTCACGACCAATTGTCGCGATTTTATTGCGTAATTTAGAGGGGCGAACGTGACGTAAAACGCTAATCAATTCGTCTTGTAGGGCGGTCCAGCCATCATGCGCATCAACGTCACCGCCTTCCAGCAACGCTTTGACTTTCCCAACCGGCACGCCACTTTCTATCCAGCGTTTGATCTCTTCAATGCGATTAACATCGACGTCGTCGAACTGGCGATGTCCACCTTCAGAGCGTTGTGGCTTTAATAAGCCGTAGCGTCTTTGCCATGCGCGCAAAGTTACCGGGTTTATCCCACAGCGTTCGGCCACATCACCGATACTGTATAAGGTCATACTTTCCTCTTCATGCTGACCTGAGTCGAAACACCATAACCAGGCAAGCTAAGTTGTACAATACTTTTTTACCTGTACAACTTGCCGGCGGGCTTATTTTGTTTGTATTCTCACTTATGAGAATAATTTCCCAAAAGTGAGACATAATCATGCAGATTCAAGATACCGAACAACGCTTAGCGGCGCGTCTTGCAGAGCTTCGACTGCAACGCGGCTGGTCGCTGGATGAACTTTCAATCGCAACCGGAATCAGTCGCGCTTCATTATCGCGTATTGAACGCAGCGAGACCAGCCCAACAGCCGCGCTCCTTAATCGCCTCTGCGTGGCTTATGGATTAACCATGTCACGCTTGTTAAGCGAAGTAGAAGAGGGCGTAGACTTACTGCTTACGCGTGACCAGCAGCCGGTCTGGCAAGATGAAACCAGCGGGTTTCACCGCCGTAACGTTTCACCCCCTGCCACTCATTTTAGATGCGAATTGGTTGAGGGCAAGTTACGTCCCGGCGCTCGTATCGATTATGACGCGCCGCCACTGCACGGCATGGAGCAACATATCTGGCTACGTGAAGGCGAACTCACTGTCAGCATGGATTCGCAGCAGTGGACGATGAAAGCGGGTGACAGTTTACGTTTTCACTTAACAGGAAAATCCTCTTTCGCTGCACATCTGACAGCAGGTGCGCGCTATTTACTGGTGGTGTGCAAACCATGATCGATTATGAGCCGCTGAATGCGAGGCAGGCGCAACAGGTTTTGCCGCAGTTATGTGATGTTTTACAGGCGTGCGTGGTTGAGGGGGCCAGCATTGGTTTTGTGAATGCCGACGATCGGGAAGTCATAACGCAGTTTTGGCAGAATAAAATACGTAGCCTCGCCAGCGGCGAGTGTGAGCTGCTGGTCGCGCGTCAGCATGGCGTGGTGGCAGGCACCGTGATGGTGAATTACAGCAGCATGCCGAACGGCCGCCATCGTGCTGAAATCAGTAAACTGCTGGTGCGGCCGCAGGCTCGGCGCCAGGGCATTGCGCGTCAATTAATGCAACAGGCTGAGCAGCGTGCCCGCGAGCAAGATAAAGTATTACTGGTGCTGGATACGCGCAGCGGTGATGTTGCCAGCGATCTCTACCTTTCGCTTGGTTGGCAGATTGCTGGGTCGATTCCGTTTTATGCAGAATCGACAGCGGGAATATTGGATGCCACAACGGTGATGTTTAAAGTGTTAAAAAAGTTTAGCGCGATTAGTGTGTTACACAGCTTGTCGCCGAACAATGTTGTAAAGCGGGGTAGCCGCGACGGCCAGCAAAACGCGTTATGCCCGATTTACCGCAGTAAGCCGGGCATAAAGTACAAGATTAAACCTGCTCTGCTAACGTCTCTACTCGCTGAATAGCGGCCAGCAGACGCGCTTCATTCACCGGTTCCGCCATCATGGCCATGTCCGGTGCGTGTACCGATTCTTTGATTATTAATGCCCGTTCGGTGTCATCCAGTGAGGCAATGGCTTGTAACGTCAGCGGGACGCCGCAATCGCGTGCGAGCCGCATCTCATTCAGCAGTTCCGCGTCGGGGCGATTTTCCAGCGCCAGCAGGCAGAGATTACCGAAACCAACCAGCAGCCCATGACCAAACTCACGGGTTTTATCACAGAAGGTAAAACCTTCATAAATCGCATGGGCCGCAGCGGCATGCGAGCCATTACTCATCAGCGACGTTAAGCCTGCCCAGGTAAAAATCGCATCCAAAACCTGATCTAACGCCGCGCTACTTTCGCCATTTAACACGGCCTGATAGGCATTCGGGCCTTGCTCTGCAATGACGTCGTAACAGATTTTGCTGTGTGCCAGTGAAGAGCGCGCATTGCCATCACGGGCGGGATGGCGTTGGCTGACCGCCCGAAACTCATACCATTTTGCCAGCGTGTCGCCCAATCCAGCAGCTAACCAGCGCGCCGGCGCTTTTGCCAGTAAATCACTGTCGATTAATACCGCAGCAGGCGCTTGTGGTAAGGGAAAGATATCGAAAAAATTGCCGTTGTCGTCATAGCGAATCGCTAACGGCGTGACCGCTGAACAGGTTGCGGCGATAGTGGGAATTGTCACCAGCGGCAGCCCGATTTGCGCCGCCACCGCTTTGCAGGTATCCAGCGACTTACCGCCACCCACACCGATAATCACCTCTGCTGCTAATTCCGTTGCCAATGCGGCTAAGCGATCAATGTGCGTTAGCGAGGTTTCTCCGCCGAACCACTCTTGCGCCAGCAGCGTTACGCCTGCGGCCTGCAACTGTTCACGTACCTGCGTTTCAACTGCTCGCAAAGCTTGATGACCACCAATCAGCACGGCTCGCTGCCCCAGGCTGGCGCACAGGCCGCCAAGCTGATTTAACACGCCTGCACCACGCAGTACGCGAGCGGGAAAGACAAGGTTCATTTCATGCATTCTGTTTTTCCAGATCACCGAGGCCGGGCAGATCGCACAGCATCTCAAAAAATAGTGTTTATCTGCGGCGAAGTCATACCGCTGATATCGCAGGGCAAAGCAGGCATCGACTACAGCAAAAGTCGGCGTGATTATCAATCTGATCTGCCGCGACAATTGGCCATAATATTTTATTTTTTACGCTGTGCAGCCGTGAAAGAGTGAACATCACAACGCATAAAATTCTGAACATGACGCGAAAAAATCACAGCGAAAGCTGACGCCGTCCAGACACTGTGTAAAAATACAGGCAATTTCCTGTAGTAGAGCGTTCCTGGTGGTAATGAAACAATGGCCCTGACAGCAGCAATAAAAAGCCAGATAGCGCAGTGGTATAAAGCGCTGCAGCAACAGGTGCCTGACTTTATTCCGCGCCCGCCGCAGCGGCAGATGATCGCCGAAGTAGCGAAATGCCTGGCCGGTGACGATGGTCGTCATCTGGCGGTCGAAGCGCCAACCGGCGTCGGCAAAACCCTTTCCTATCTTATTCCCGGCATTGCAGTGAGCCGTGCTGAAGAGAAGCGGTTGGTGATCAGCACCGCCAACGTGGCGTTGCAGGATCAGATCTTCACCAAGGATCTGCCGCTGCTTAAAAAATCATTCCCGATCTCACCTTTACCGCTGCTTTTGGTCGTGGTCGCTATGTTTGCCCGCGCAATTTGGCCGCACTGGCAGCGGATGACGAGCAGCAGGGCGATCTGCTGCTTTATCTGGATGACGAAGCGATCAGCAGTACTAAAGAAGAACAAACCCAATGTGGACGCTTGCAGAAGTCGCTGGATCGTTATCAGTGGGATGGTTTGCGCGATCACAGTGAAGACAACATCAGCGACAGCTTATGGCAGCGGCTTTCTACCGATAAAGCCAGCTGCCTGGGCGCGCATTGCCGCTGGTATCGCGAATGCCCGTTTTTTGTCGCCCGCCGTGAAATTGAGCAGGTGGATGTGGTGGTGGCAAACCATGCGTTGGTGATGGCGGCAATGGAAAACGAATCGGTGTTGCCGCCTGCTAAACAGCTGATGCTGGTGCTTGATGAAGGGCATCATCTGCCCGAAGTGGCGCGCGATGCGCTGGAAATGAGCGCTGATATCACACCCGGTTGGAGCAGCTTGCAGCTCGACCTTTTCGTGAAGCTGGTGGACAGCATCATGACTCAGATGCGACCTAAATCGCCGCCGCCACTGACGAATCCTGAACGGCTTAAAGCGCACTGCGATGAGCTACGTGAGCTGCTCACGATTATGAGTAACGCACTCAATCCGCTGCTGCCTTCGCATAATCAGCCCGGCGAATTCCGTTTTGTGCTGGGCGAATTGCCGCAGGAAATCCTCGAACTCTGTGCGCGCCTGTTTAAGCTCAGTGATGCGCTGCGAGGCTTAACAGAAGGGCTGATCAACGCGCTAAGCGAGCAAACGGGCAAAGTGGATCTGGTGCGGTTGCACCGCAACCTGTTGCAGCTCAATCGTCAGTTTGGCTGGTTTGAGTCGGTGAGCAAATTATGGCGACTGGCGGCGTTGGAAAAAGCCTCTGGCGCGCCGGTATCAAAATGGATCACCCGAGAACTGCGTGAGGGTCAGGCACATTTGCTGTTTCACTGCGCCGGCATTCGCGTCAGCGATCAGCTGGAAAAAATGCTGTGGCGGAAAATACCGCATGTGGTGGTGACATCCGCCACGCTGCGTTCGTTGAACAGTTTTAATCGCTTGCAGGAGATGTCTGGTCTGAATGAGAAGGCTGGCGATCGCTTTGTGGCGCTCGACTCGCCGTTCAATCATATCGATCAAGGCAAGCTGGTGATTCCGCAGATGCGTTACGAGCCCGTCATGGCTAACGAAGCGGAGCATATTGCTGAGATGGCGGGATTTTTCCGTCAGCAAATGCACGAAGAGAAACACAAAGGGGTGCTGGTGTTGTTTGCCAGCGGCCGTGCCATGCAGCAGTTTGTCGCCTGTTTGCCCGATTTGCGTCTGTCGATGCTGGTGCAGGGCGATCAACCGCGCAGTCGATTAGTGGAGCTGCACCGCAAGCGAGTGGAAAAGGGCGAAACCAGTATCCTGATTGGCTTGCAGTCGTTTGCCGAAGGGCTGGATTTAAAAGGCGACCTGCTAAGTCAGGTGCATATCCATAAAATTGCTTTTCCCCGGTGGACAGTCCGGTAATTTTAACCGAAGGTGAATGGCTAAAAAGCCTGAAACGCTATCCGTTTGAGGTGCAGAGTTTACCCAGCGCTTCATTTACGCTGATTCAGCAGGTCGGACGCCTGATTCGCAGCCATCAATGTTATGGTGAAATTGTCATTTATGACCGCCGTTTGTTGAGCAAAGCATACGGCAGCCGCTTGCTGGCGGCGTTACCGGTGTTTCCGATTGAGCAGCCAGCAGCGCCCGAACCTGCAAAAATAATAAGCACACCCACGCAAACCGTGCGTAAAAAACGTCCCACGCGGCGCTAAATGGCCGCGCACTTTAACGGAAGCGAGTGATGGAACTGAATAAGATTATTAAAGAGATTGGGCGTGGAAAGAATCACGCGCGTGACATCGACTTCGATACCGCAGTGGCGCTTTACAGTGCAATGCTGGCGGGCGATGTTCCCGATCTGGAGCTGGGCGGCATTTTAATTGCGCTGCGTATTAAAGGCGAAGGCGAAGACGAAATGCGCGGCTTTTATCAAGCGATGCAAACGCAAATGATGACGCTGCGTGCACCCGTTGATCGTCCTATGCCGATTGTCATTCCCAGCTACAACGGTGCACGTCGTCAAGGCAACCTGACACCTTTGCTGGCGCGGCTGCTCAACCAGCTTGGTTTTCCGGTGCTGGTGCATGGCGTGAGTGAAGATGCCACGCGCGTAACCAGCGAAGCGGTTTTTGCTGAACTTGGTGTACAACCTGCGACCACGCAGCAGCAGGCGCAGGAAAAACTGGATAACGGCGAGTTGGTGTTTATTACCATCGACAACCTTTGCCCGCCCATGGCAAAACAGCTGTCGCTGCGCTGGCGCATGGGCGTGCGTAACAGTGCGCACACGCTGGCCAAATTGGCCACCCCGTTTGGTGAGCGTGAGGCGCTGCGCCTTTCCAGCGTGTCGCACCCAGAATATGTGCCGCGCGTGGGCAAATTCTTCAGTGACATTGATGCGCCAGGCCTTTTACTGAACGGCACTGAAGGTGAGGTTTATGCCAATCCACAGCGCTGTCCGGCAATCAGCTACATTCACGGCGCAGAAACGGAAGCAGAGGTGTGGGTTGAACGTCAGCCAGAAGTCACGCTGGAACTGCCAGGCGATAAAACAGCTGCCGTGACGGCGCGTTGGATTGACGCGGTGTTGGCGAAACAGCTACCGGTGCCAGAAGCGCTGCGTTTGCAGATCGCCTGCTGTTTACGTGCCAGCGGACAAAGTGACTCGCTGGACGCGGGATTACAGCGCCTTAGCGAGGCGGGTTATTAAATCAGGCTTTTGGCAGCGCCTGTTCAACCAGGTTCTGCCAAAATTCAACGCCCAGCGGAATCAGCGCATCGTTAAAATCATAACGGGCGTTGTGCAAAGGTGCCGACGGCGTTTCGCCATCCACACCTAGCCAGAAATAGGCACCCGGACACGCTTCCATCATGCAGGCAAAATCTTCTGATGCCATGGAAGGATTAACCTGCCATTTGACATTCTCTTCGCCAAACGTGTTCAGCGCCACTGCGCGCACCTGTTCCGCCGGCTCTGCGTGATTGGCCGTTACCGGATAACCGGGTAACCAATCGATTTCTCCGCAGACGCCAAACGGTTTCGGCAGCGTACTCACAAAATCTTCAATTAACTGACGTACCCGATCGCGCACGTCGGTTTGCAGACACCGCACCGTGCCGCGCAGCTTTATCTGTTCGGGAATCACGTTGATTGCCTCGCCACCGTGGATTTGCGTCACGCTCACTACCGCAGAGGCCAGCGGCGACAGGCGGCGTGAGGGAATTGTCTGTAACGCTAAAATCAATTCTGCAGCGACCACCATCGGATCGGCACCACTTTCTGGCATTGCCGCGTGGCAACTTTTGCCATTCAGAGTGATTTCAAAGGAGTCAAGCGAAGCCATCATTGCGCCAGGATTCACCGCCAACGTGCCCAGCGGCATGCCTGGCCAGTTGTGCATGGCATAAACCGCATCCATCGGAAAGCGCTGGAACAGACCTTCTTCTACCATTTTCCGCGCGCCGCCAAGGTTCTCTTCAGCAGGCTGAAAGATGAAGTGCACCGTGCCGCTGAACTGACGCGTTGCGGCCAGTTGTTTTGCGGCAGCAAGCAGAATGGCGGTGTGGCCATCGTGTCCACAGGCGTGCATGACGCCAGGTTGCGCAGAGCGCCACGCAACATCACCTTTTTCGGTGATAGGCAGGGCGTCCATATCTGCACGTAAGCCAATTACCGGACCTGCACCGTTTTCCAGCGTGCCAATCACTGCCGTTCCCGCTAACCCACGAAAAACGTGCAGGCCAGCCAGTTCGAGCTGTTGAGCGACAACATCACTGGTTTTGTGCTCCTGATAGCCGAGTTCAGGTTCCTGATGAAACTGGTGGCGCCAGCGCAGGGCATCTTCAAGCAGAGCAGGGGAAAGGGTCATGCAGAAACGCGCTCCTTACGGATTGAGAAGATTTCACTTTAGAGGTCTGGCGAGCGCACGTCTATTGCCGAAACAGGGAATTTTGGCTATAGGCTAAATCAAAATGGAATAAGTAATAAGGAAGTGCGATGGGTTTGAGTCAGCGTAGGCGCGCAGAAAGTGAAGCGCGCGCGGTCCCCCATCCCAGCCTCGCCCCGTGAAGCGGGAGAAGGAGACGCTGCCACAGGCAGCTTTACTACTCGCATATTGCAGCATCTTCCTCCCCCATGTATGGGGGAGGATTGAGGTGGGGGCCAAACGACCTCGCACTCAAGAGGATTGAGGTGGGGGCCAAACGACCTCGCACTCAAGAGGAGCGAGGTGGGGGCCAAACGACCACGCACTTCTTTACTTCTGCATCGGCAGATTCAGCTCATGCGCCTTAGCACAGGCTTGCGCTTGCTCATAGCCTGCATCAGCATGGCGCATCACACCGGTGGCAGGATCATTCCACAATACGCGACTCAGACGTGCATCGGCGGCTTCGCTGCCATCACAGACAATGACCACGCCCGCATGCTGTGAGAAGCCCATGCCCACACCGCCGCCATGGTGGAGGCTGACCCAGGTAGCGCCGCCCGCCGTGTTTAACAGCGCGTTGAGCAGCGGCCAGTCAGAAACGGCGTCGGAACCATCTTTCATCGCCTCGGTTTCACGGTTTGGCGAGGCAACAGAGCCGCAGTCCAGATGATCGCGCCCAATCACCACCGGCGCTTTGAGCTCACCGTTGCGCACCATTTCATTAAAAGCCAGCCCGGCACGATGACGTTCGCCCAAGCCTAACCAGCAAATACGTGCAGGCAAACCCTGGAAGGCGATACGTTCCTGCGCCATATCCAACCAGCGATGCAGGCTGGCATGCTGTGGGAATAGCTCTTTCAGTTTGGCGTCAGTTTTGTAGATATCTTCTGGATCGCCCGAAAGCGCAACCCAGCGGAACGGGCCTTTGCCTTCGCAGAAGAGTGGGCGAATATAAGCCGGTACAAAACCTGGGAAATCAAACGCATTTTTCACGCCTTCATCCAGCGCGACCTGACGAATATTGTTGCCGTAATCAACGGTGGGAATGCCCATATGACAGAAGTCGAGCATCGCCTGTACGTGCACCGCCATTGATGCGCGCGCCGCTTTTTCTACTGCCTTGGGATTGCTGGATTTCTCCTGCTGCCAGCGCGCCAGATCCCAATCAATCGGCAGATAACCATTAAGCGGGTCATGCGCTGAGGTTTGATCGGTGACGATATCGGGGCGTGGGCCGCCCGCTTTAGCGCGTTTCACCAGCTCTGGTAAAATCTCTGCCGCGTTACCCAGCAAACCCACGGAAATGGCTTTTTCGCTTGGGTCGCTTCTGCAATCAGCGCTAATGCTTCATCCAGCGAGGTGGCTTTGTGATCGACATAGCGGGTGCGCAGACGGAAATCGATACGTGATTCCTGACACTCAATCGCTAGCACACAGGCGCCCGCTAAGACACCTGCTAACGGTTGTGCGCCGCCCATACCGCCTAAGCCTGCGGTCAAAATCCAGCGTCCGCTGAGGTCGTTGTCGTAGTGCTGGCGACCCGCTTCAACAAACGTTTCGTAAGTGCCTTGCACGATGCCCTGGGCACCAATGTAGATCCATGAGCCGGCTGTCATCTGGCCGTACATCATCAACCCGGCTTTATCCAGTTCGTGGAAGTGATCCCAGTTAGCCCAATGCGGAACCAAATTCGAGTTTGCCAGCAGGACGCGCGGCGCATCGGCGTGAGTACGAAACACACCGACCGGCTTACCCGATTGAATCAGCAGCGTTTCATCAGGTTTTAACACTTCTAAAGAACGCAGGATCTGCTCGAAGCATTCCCAGTTGCGCGCCGCTTTACCGATGCCACCGTATACCACTAAATCTTCGGGGCGCTCGGCGACGTCGGGATCGAGGTTGTTCTGGATCATGCGGTAAGCCGCTTCAATCAGCCAGTTAGCGCAATGCAGTTCGTTACCGTGTGGTGCACGCACTTCGCGTGCTACGGCCTGAGACAGGGTTTCGCTCATTACAGGTTCCTTATTCAGCAGACGTTACAGCGCGCATACTCGGCAGCAGCGCAGTCAAGGATTGAGGCCAGGCGGTGCGACTTGCCCACTGACGCATGGCGTCGATGTCAGGTGCCAGCAGGCGATCTTCCTCAAGGAAAGCCACTTGCTCGCGAATGGTGCTGATTTCCTGCTCGATTAAGGCCGAACTTTGCAGCGGACGATGGAATTCAATGCCTTGTGCTGCCGCCATCGCTTCAATACCGACGACCGCAGCGGTGTTAAAGCACATGTCGCCCAGACGGCGTGCGGCGTAAGTCGCCATTGAAACGTGATCTTCCTGATTAGCGGAAGTTGGCAGGCTGTCAACGCTGCCCGGATGCGCCAGGGATTTGTTCTCAGATGCCAGCGCTGCCGCTGTCACCTGCGCGATCATAAAGCCCGAGTTCACACCGCCGTCGCGCACCAAAAAGGGCGGTAAGCCGGATAAACCAGTGTCGAGCAGCAGCGCCATACGGCGTTCAGAAATAGCGCCCACTTCAGCGATTGCCAGGGCGAGAATGTCAGCCGCGAAGGCCACCGGTTCAGCATGAAAATTACCGCCGGAAATGACGTCACCGGACTCGCTGAACACCAGCGGGTTGTCTGATGCGGCGTTGGCTTCAATTTGCAGGACGCGTGCGGCGTGGCTCAGGTTATCCAGACATGCGCCCATCACTTGGGGTACGCAGCGAATAGAATAAGGATCCTGTACGCGACCGCAGTTAGCGTGCGAACCCAGAATTTCACTGCCTTCAATCAACGACGTCACTGCGGCGGCAACCGCAATTTGACCTTGCTGACCGCGTGCCTGATGAATGCGTGCATCGTAGGGCTTCAGCGATCCCTTGATCGCTTCCAGCGACAGCGCGCCCGCCATGAGTCCCGCTGCGAACAGATTTTCTGCTTCGAATAATCCCCGCAGCGCCAATGCGGTAGAGACCTGCGTGCCGTTGAGCAGCGCCAAGCCCTCTTTGGGGCCCAGTACGATGGGGGTTAATCCCACTTTGGCCAGGCCATCAACGGCAGAAATCAGCTCACCGTTAACACGGACCTGACCTTCACCTAATAACATCAGCGACATGTGCGCCAGCGGAGCCAGATCGCCAGACGCACCAACCGAGCCTTTTTCGGGGATGCAAGGCATGATGCCCGCGTTGAACAAAGCCAGTAGCGCATCAACCAGTTCGATACGCACGCCAGAATGTCCACGCGCCAGGCTTACGATCTTGGTAGCCAAAATCAGGCGCGTTACGTTATCCGGTAGCAAATTGCCCAAGCCGACACTGTGTGACAGCACCAGATTGCGTTGCAGATCGGCCAGACGTGACGTGGGAATTTGCGTCTGTGCCAGCTTGCCAAATCCGGTATTAATGCCATAAACCACGTTGCCAGAGGCGACGATGGCGTCAACGGTTTGCTGTGCCTGCACGATGGCGTTACGTGCCTGGTCATCAAGACTAAGCGAAACACCGCCTTGATAGATTGCGCGTAACGTAGCGAGATCCACCTCGCCTGGAACCAGGCGCAAATGCTGAGAAGAGCCTGACATAACCTACTCCTGTCTATACACGTTTGCTGGGGCTGTTAGCCGCTGTTAAGCGCATTGACCCCGCGGATTTATTCGAGTGAAGCATATGGGTTTAATCTTGTCTATCCTTGTATATACAATTAGCAAGGGCTGTGCCAAACCGATCACAAAATTCATGCTTGTTGTCATCTGTGGTTGCGCTGTTTTTACCGAAAGGGTTTGCACTGCAACGATGCGCCAGCTGCACTACCAACGTGCATCTACCTGATATGGATGTATATACATTTGCAGGTTGAGACAGTAAACTCGGGGTATTATCAGGATAAGGAACAGCAAATGGTCGAGCATACGGCGATAGCACAACTGGCTGCGGCCATGAGTGATGAACCCGCACCGATTTATCAGCGCGTTAAACAGGCAATCGTGAGTCAGATTCGTGAAGGGCACTGGAAAGCGAATCAGCGCGTGCCGTCAGAAAGCGAGTTGGTGAATGAGTTGGGCGTCAGCCGCATGACCATCAATCGCGCGCTGCGTGAGCTGACTGGCGAAGGTTTTTTAGTGCGAATGCAAGGCGTGGGAACCTTTGTCGCGGAGATGAAAGGTTACACCGCGATGCTGGAAGTGCATAACATCGCCGATGAAATCGCCCAGCGTGGGAATCTGCACAGCTGTAAAATCCTCGCCATCGGTCAGAACAAAGCCGATCCTGAGCAGGCCGCCGTTTTAGGGCTAAGCACCGGGCAAACCCTTTACCATTCGCTGATTGTTCATTATGAAAATGAGCTGCCGGTTCAGCTGGAAGATCGCCTGGTCAATCCGCTCGTGGCACCGGATTACCTGACGCAGGATTACCATACCTTTACGCCTTACACCTATTTGATGCGCGTCGCGCCACTGACGGCGGGCGAACACATTGTTGAAGCGGTATTGCCGGATGCGCGTCAGCGTAAACATCTGGCGTTGGATGAGCACGAACCTTGCTTGCTGATCCGTCGCCAGACGTGGAGCGATACCAAAATCGTCACCTATGCGCGTTTACTGTATCCGGGTTCACGCTACAAGCTGCTGGGCCGATTCAAAGGACACGGCTGAGGCGGGTAAACAGCAGCTGCGCATCATCGCCTAAAGGCGTCAGCTGCAGCGTTTCATCCATCCACCAGACGCCCTGCTGGCGAGAAAGTGTTTCTCCGTTCGCCAGCTGCCATTCTCCGCATAACACCCACGCCACACCGTTTTCACTGCCAGCCTGTTTTGTCACCACCGCAACTGAAGATTGCCAGACATCACGCCGCGTCATGATATTGAAATCTTCACTGGCGCCCCCTTTAAGGCTGGCTTGCAGTGCCCACTCACCAGGGAAAGCCCAGGGTTGATGGGGGATCAGGCGATGCTGCAAAGTCGGGGTACTCAGCAAGACGTCATCACCGTGCAGCAGCGTGATAACCCGATCCACCCCTGGAAACAGTGAAAAATCCCCGTCCGCGGCAAGGGTGGCGATACTGGCGCGCCAGCCGAACTGCGCTTCACCAAGCGGAAAGCTGACGATCTCGCGCGTTTCGCCGCCGCCGTTGCGCCAGCGGCTAACCGGTAAATCAGCATAGGAAAAGCGCTTCATCGTAGTGCCGCCATGGTCTGTTTGAACCGCGCGGTGCAGGCTTCTTCTGCGGCATGATGACCGTCCTGGATAACGGCATTGCCCGCAACATACACCTCACGAATCTGATCGCGCTGTCCGGCAAACAGCCAGCGATTGAGCAGGGCGCGATCGTCAATATGGCTAAACCAGGCATCATCCTTGAGCACCAGCCAGTCGGCGCGCTGCCCCACGGCGAGTCCACCGCTGCGAATGCCGCACGCCTGCGCGCCACCTTGCGCCGCCTGTTGCCATAACAGATCGCCCACCGAAGCTTGATGAGGCGTGGTGATGCGATTGCGTCGGCGGTCACGCAGACGCTGCCCATATTCCAGCCAGCGCAACTCTTCCTGGGCGCTGAGCGAAACGTGGCTGTCGGAACCGATGCCCCAGCGTCCGCCCTGCGCGATGTAATCAACGGCGGGAAAAATGCCATCACCCAGATTAGCTTCTGTTGTTGGGCACAAACCCGCTACCGCACCGCTGGCTGCGAGTCGGCGAATTTCTTGCTCATCCAGATGTGTAGCGTGGATCAGGCACCAGCGCGCATCAATCTCAAAGCGGTTCATCAGCCAGGCCACCGGGCGCTCGCTGCTCCACGCCAGACTGTCATTGACCTCTTTTTCCTGCTCAGAGACGTGAATGTGCACCGGCAAAGCGGCGTCGCTGGTTGCCAGCACCTCGCGCATCTGCGCTTCGCTCACCGCCCGCAACGAATGAAAACAGAGACCTTGATTGTGCAGCGGCTTATTGCGCAGGTTGCTGTGCAACCAAGCCTGCTGCTGCAGATAGCGATCGGTTTGCTGAATAAAACGTTTTTGCCCGTCTGAAGGTGGCTGCGCACCAAAACCGCTGTAGCTGTAAAGCACCGGCAGCAGCGTTTGACCGATGCCAGCCGTCTCGGCTGCGTGAATCAGCTGCTGTAACATCGCATCATCAGGATAGGGCGCGCCATGCGGGTCGTGGTGCAGATAGTGGAATTCAGCGACCTGGCTGTAGCCGCCTTTCAGCATGTCGATGTAAAGCAGCGCGGCAATGTCGCCAACCTGTTCGGGCGTCAGGCGCTGCACCATGCGGTACATCAGATCGCGCCAGGTCCAGAAGCTGTCTTGAGGATCGCCAGCGACTTCTGCTAATCCCGCCATCGCACGTTGAAACGCATGTGAATGCAGGTTTGCCATCGCGGGGATCACGTCGCCATGCAGGGGCATCGCCTCTTGTGCCTGACTGTCGGGGATGATTGATTCAATGAATCCAGCCTGATTGACTGAAATACGCACCTGCCTGCGCCAGCCTTCAGTAAGCAGCGCGCGGGAGGCAAAAAAGTCGCCATGGTTGATCCTCAACGGATGTGGTTGTATATACATATACATACTTTGATGCGCAGTGTAAATCTCAGGAGCGATGAGGTGACAACAGCAGATGACTTATCAATAGACAGCCTGTGGCTAGGGGCTGATCTGGTGACTATGCAGGGCGGTAAGTACCAGATCATCGAAGATGGCGCACTGGCGGTAAAAGCCGGGAAGCTGCACTGGGTAGGGCCGCGTGAAACGATGCCGGCGTTTCACGCGCGTGAGCAGCATCAACTTTCGGGTGGCATCATCACGCCGGGTTTGGTGGATTGTCACACCCATTTGGTGTTTGGCGGCAATCGCAGCCAGGAGTTTGAGCAGCGATTAAATAACGTTAGCTACGCTGAGATTGCTGCGCAGGGCGGTGGTATTCTCTCTACCGTGCGTGCCACGCGCGCGGCCAGCCAGCAGGAGTTAGTGGCTTCTGCGCGCTGGCGACTGGATCGCTTACTGGCAGAAGGCGTGACTACGGTTGAAATCAAATCGGGTTATGGTCTGGATGAAGAGAGTGAGCTGCGCATGTTACGGGCGATTCGTGAGTTAAGCGAAAGCGTGCCAGCGGATGTGCTCGCGACCTGTTTAGCCGCCCACGGTTTCCCGCCAGAATTCAAACACAATCCCGACGGCTGGATTGATGTCATCTGCAATCAGCTATTGCCGCAGGTAAAAGCGAAAGGGCTGGCGGATGCGGTCGATGCTTTTTGCGAACATCTGGCTTTGTCGCCTGCACAGGTGGCGCGTGTGTTTGATCAGGCAACAGCGTTGGGCTTGCCGGTTAAGTTACACGCAGAACAGCTTTCATCGCTAGGCGGTGCCGCACTGGCAGCGCGTTACGACGCGCTTTCTGCCGATCACCTGGAATACGCCACGGAAGATGATGTTAAAGCCATGGCGCAGCATGGAACGGTTGCGGTGTTGCTGCCGGGCGCGTTTTACCTGCTGCGTGAAACTCAGCGTCCGCCGGTTGAACTGTTCCGCCATTATGGCGTGCCGATGGCGCTGGCAAGCGATGCGAATCCTGGCACATCACCGGCATTATCCCTGCGCTTGATGTTAAACATGGGTTGCACGCTATTTGGCATGACACCGGAAGAGGCGCTGGCAGGCGTGACGATTTGGGGAGCAAAAGCGCTTGGTCTGGAACAGACTCATGGCACGCTTGAAGCGGGCAAAGTCGCCAGCTTCGTTCATTGGCCATTAGCCCGTCCGGCAGAATTGGTTTACTGGTTGGGTGGTGAGCTGCCCTGTAAAGTCATCTATCGTGGAGAAGCACAATGAGCAGTGAAAAAATCAGCGAAACAAGCAGTGAATCCACCTGTTTTCACTTTACCCAAGGCAAGATCCCGCTGCTGGTTAGCATTCCGCACGCGGGAACGCTGCTTACGCCAGAGGTTGAAAACGCGTTGAGCGATGCCGCGCGCAGCTTGCCGGATACCGATTGGCACATTCCGCTGTTGTACGATTTTGTGCGCGATTTGGGTGCCAGCGTGATCATTGGCCGCTACTCACGCTTCGTCGTTGACCTTAATCGTCCGCCCGACAACCAACCGCTGTACACCACCGCAACCACGGGTTTGTTTCCCGAAACGCTGTTTGATGGTACACCGACCTTCGCGGAAGGAAAAACGCCAAGCGCTGAACAGCGCCAAAGCTATATTGATCACATCTGGCAGCCTTATCATCAGCAAATTCAACATGAGCTGGCGCGACTCAAAGCCGAATACGGTTATGCCTTGCTGTTTGATGCCCACTCGATTGCCAGCGTGATTCCTCGCCTGTTTGAAGGACGCCTGCCGGATATCAATATTGGTACCAACGACGGTGCCAGCTGTAGCCCAGCGGTGATTAACGCTATTCAGGCTGTGTGTGCTGAACAAGATAAATACAGCTGGGTGCTGAATGGGCGCTTCAAGGGCGGCTACATTACTCGCGCCTACGCGCAACCTGATGAGAATGTGCAAGCGGTGCAGCTCGAACTGGCGCAATGCAATTACATGGATGAAACACCCCCTTTGCCTGGCGACAGGAACGTGCCACCGCGCTACAGAAGGTGTTGAAGCCGCTGATACAGGCATTTATCGAACAAGAAAAGGTGTAAACAAGCGCGTCGAGAAGACGCGCTGTGATGCTTTATGCCCGACGAGCATCCGGGCGCACTAAATCAAAACGCTGCGCTTCAGTGATGCTGTAATAGGCGCTCGGTCCGCCAGCGCGCAGAATCGGCTCGGCTTTGGCGGTTTGATAAATGCCATTTTCCAGCAGCGTTTCATCAATATGAATCGCCACCGCTTCACCCAAGACCAACCAGCTATCAATCGGCTGACCTTGTGCACCCTGCAACTGAATGAGCTGCGTGAGCTTGCATTCAAAATTAACCGGGCTTTCCGCCACTAAACTCGGCTTGACCTGCGAGGCGGGCAACGGCGTTAAGCCAGCAATAGCAAACTCATCCTGATCGGCGGGCACCGAAGCGGAGCTCTCGTTCATCGCTTCTGCTAACGAACGCGTTGCCAGGTTCCAGACAAATTCTTTGGTCTCAGAAATATTCTGCACACTGTCTTTCCATCCGCTGCTGGCGAAACCGATGATGGGCGGATGATAATTAAAGCAGTTGAAGAAGCTGTAAGGCGCGAGGTTGCGATGACCGCTGGCGCTGATGGAACTGATCCAACCAATTGGGCGTGGCCCAACAATCGCATTGAGAGGATCGTGCGGCAATCCGTGACCTGCGCGCGGTTGGTAAGAGTAACGTTTGTGCGTCATGAAATCTCCGATAGCGTTTTTTGTTTTATCTTAGTCTTACAGCATTGATTGAGTCGGCGAGAATTGTGTAAGCGGATTGTGCGAAGCCGCGTAGTTGTCTCAAGCAGATGCTCCTCGCATATTCATTATTTATTTTCAGCGATGCACAGCGTATTGTACGCGCGCCCGAATAATTGAGAGAAAGTATGAAAAAGTCAGCCAGTTCGTCACCGTTCCATGCCCGTAATCGCCATCAAAGTGAATACGATTTTGCCGCCTTAATCGCTGCACATCCACCGCTGGCGGTGAAAGTGCGCCCTAATGGTTATGGCGTGCAGTCGGTGGATTTTGCCGATCCCGAGGCGGTGATGCTGCTGAATCAGGCCTTGATCAAGCTGTTTTACGGCATTGACTGGCAACTTGCGCCGGGTTCACTCTGTCCGCCCGTGCCGGGCCGTTCAGATTATGTGCATTATCTGGCCGATCTGCTGGCGCTGGATAATCAAGGAAAAATCCCGATGGCCGATGTGCTGGATATCGGTTGCGGTGCGAACTGCATCTATCCGCTGATCGGTCAGGCTGAATATGGCTGGCGCTTCACCGGCACTGAAATTGATGAAAGCGCATTGAAAGCCGCAAATCAAATCGTGGCTGCGAATCCCGGTTTGCAGCGCAATATTCGCCTGCGCCGTCAAAAAAACAGCGATGCTATTTTGGCGGGTGTCGTGAACAAGAACGATTTTTTCCACGCCGTGATGTGTAATCCACCGTTCCATGCCTCTGCCGCTGAAGCTGCGGCCAGTTCACAGCGTAAAGTGCGTAATTTGGGTCTGGAGAAATCCGCACCGCTGAACTTTGGTGGTCAGCATAATGAGTTATGGTGCGTCGGCGGCGAAAAAGCCTTTGTCAGCAAAATGATTCAGGAAAGCGTGGCGCTGGCGCGTCAATGCATCTGGTTCACGTCGCTGATCTCCAGCAAAGATAATCTGGCTGCACTGGAAAAACAGTTGCAGGCACTGGATGTAGAGGTTCGCGTAGTGAACATGGCGCAGGGTCAGAAGCAGAGCCGCTTCCTGGCCTGGTCATTTATGCCTGCGGCGACACGCGCGCAGCGTTTACGTTAACCCAACGTTTGCTTATTGCTTCCGCCACCTGCATTCAGGTGGCGGATGTTCTGTTTGTGGCACCGACAAAAAATACCGCAGTTATTGCGGGGCCGGTAACGCCGGTAAGCTGGCGGCGCCTGCAACGTCAGGCCCGGTTTGCATCACTTCCACCGTTTGGTGCGGCGCTTTGATGCCTGCAGCATCAAAATGCTTCTTCACCTTTTCATCTAAAGCAAAACGTACCGTCCACTGCTTAAGCGGCTGGGTGGTAAACGAGACGCGCACAGTAAATGCCTGATTAGTCAGCCCGACTAAACCTGCAAAGTTTGGTTCGCCAATGACCATGCCGCGAATCTCTGGGTTTTCCAGCAGTTCATTTACTGCCGCCTGCAGCGCACGATTAGCGCGTTCCGTATCCTCATTACGATCGACATCATAGTTCGCAACAAACGAGCCGATACCGCGCACAAAGTTGGCGAAGGTGGTGATCGAAGACCAGGGAATGATGTGATAAGCGCCGGTATCCTGACGTACGCCAACAGATCGAATTGACATGCGCTCCACCGTGCCGGTAATGGCGCCTATCGTCACCAAATCGCCGGTGTTCATGCCATTCTCAAACTGAATAAAAATGCCGGTAATAATGTCCTTCACCAGCGTTTGTGATCCGAAGGAAACCGCCAACCCCAAGGCGCCTGCACCCGCCAGCAGAGGCGCAATATTGACGCCAATTTCTGACAGTAAAATCATGATGGTAATAGTGCTAATCACCACGGCTAACGCGTTGCGGAACAGTGTCAGCAGCGTACGTGTGCGGGCGCTGGGCATTGGTCGGCCATGTGAATCAGAGGCGAGACGGCTTTCAATCAAACTCGCCAGCACCGTCCAGCCGATCGCGGACAGCAGTAAAATCATCACGATGCGGATCAGGATATCCACCATTTTTTCGCCAGCACCAATGGTTAGCCAATGCCAAAGATCAAACAGGTTCCAGGCATTAAGTAGCAGCAGCAAGGTGGCAAAAACCGTGAGAATGCGGGCCAGCTTTAGCATGGCGCGAACCCAGTCATTCACGCGCTTTTGCAATTCAGGGTAATTGCGGCGTAGATCGGGTGACAAAATAATGGTTTTACCTATCCAGCGCGTCAAAATACCGGAAACAAAAGCGGCAATGCCGACAATGGCCAGGCTGCGTACCGTGGCGGACATCATAAATTTCAGGCTGTCGCCGGGATTG
Source organism: Candidatus Pantoea bituminis (assembly GCF_018842675.1). Taxonomy (NCBI): domain Bacteria; kingdom Pseudomonadati; phylum Pseudomonadota; class Gammaproteobacteria; order Enterobacterales; family Erwiniaceae; genus Pantoea; species Candidatus Pantoea bituminis. The sequence continues at coordinate 2,554,655 of NZ_JAGTWO010000004.1, read as the reverse complement.
AAAATCGAAAACAAAAACAGCGCGATAAAATACGCGCTCGCCAACCAGTGCCAGAACAGCGCAAACGCTCGAATGAAGAAGGCAAAAAAGGCCATGCTGCGGTTGGCTAATCCAATCAACGCATTATGAATATTGCGTTTGTTACTGAATATCAGCCACTGCGCCCAACAGGTCATGATCGCCATAATGGCAATGTTCAGTAGCGCTGCAATTTGCACGTTCACCTGATTAGACACAATCGGCACGATCACCAATAAACCGTAACCCATAATGCCGCTGAGCCAGCTTAGCCGCGTATTCCAGTAGCTGGCGCGCTCATCGTTGAGATGAAAAAAACGGAGTTCAGGAAAATGCGGGCAGAAAATCAGGCGCAACAGCGCTTTAAAAAATTCGATCAAGGCAAAGGCGTTGAGGAACAAACCCTGCTGATAGGCGATAGTGCGGCTACCGCCGTGAAAGTTATCACTGATAATTTGGCCGATAAACAACGCCAGCGCCAGTAGTAGCAGGTCAATGATAAACGCGCCAATGATGGTAGCGGGAAGGTGTAGCCAGTTACGGTGATCGCGGTTTTTCTGTCGTCCCCATGCTCCAAGACGTTGATAGAGTGGATAAACCAAACGACGCAGCAGCCAGTAAAGGGAAAACATCGCCAAGGCCAGGCCGGAAAAATGGTTTACCGCATTCACAAAGGTCACGGGATTAAAGGGTTTATGTGGCGCGTAGAGAATATTGTCGTGCAGCCGAATGAATTGCGTAGCGGCTTCACCGCCATATTGGCGCGTCATATCGGTGAGCCCTTGCAACACGGTCTTTTCTTCCGGCTCCTCGGTTGGCGGTGCCAGTTCTGGTGTACCGGTATCGGTGGGTGTCGCGGCGGCATTACGCAGTTGCTCAATTAATTCCTGGCGGGACTGATCGTTATCAAGAATGTTTGCCAATGCCGCATACGCGGCTTTTTTATCACTCAGGCCAGGTTCTTGCGCATTACCTGAATCGGTTTTGGTTTGTTGTGCCGCAACAGCGGCTTGGGGCAATGAAACGGCTTGTGCTGTAGGTAGCGTAATGAAAAATAACAGACAGAGCAGAATCCAACGCCGCAAAAATGTGCGGGGTGGGCAGGCTGACAACATGGCTTTCTCCTTAGCAACATGCTTGCTTCACAAGAGAAAAAGTATAGTCAGGGATGGCGAATCAAAATTCTGAAAGAAGAAGGGCAGATAAAAAAGGGCCGCAATCTTATAAAGCGGCCCGTTTTATCAAGAGACGTGCTGCAAGAATTCGCGCAGACGATCGCTCGGTGGATTGCTGATTAACGCATCGGGATTGCCATCTTCAGCAATGCGGCCTTTGTCGATGAAAATCAGGCGTGAGGCAACTTTCTGAGCGAAGCCAACTTCATGGGTGACGATCACCATGGTCATGCCTTCTTCGGCCAAATCCTGCATCACTTTTAACACTTCGTGACGCAGTTCAGGATCGAGCGCGGAGGTTGGCTCATCAAACAGCATCATCTTAGGCTTCACCGCCAGCGCACGTGCAATCGCAACGCGTTGCTGCTGACCACCAGAAAGTTCAGAAGGGAAGTGGTGGGCGCGTTCCGCCAGACCGACTTTGCCCAAGAGTTCCTGCGCCAGTGCGCGCGCTGCCTCTTTTTTCGCACCACGGACGCGAATCGGTCCAAAAGCAACGTTATCCAACGCGCTCATCTGTGGAAACAGATGGAACTGCTGGAACACCATCCCCGCTTCCTGGCGGATCAGACGCTCATCAACTTTGGGGTCATTCACTTTTAATCCATCAACAATCAGCTCGCCGCTGGTGATCTCTTCCAACTTATTGATGCAGCGTAGCAGCGTGGATTTACCTGAACCAGAAGGGCCGATAATCACCACCACTTCACCCTGATTAATCTTCAGGTCGATGTTATGCAGCACCTGCGTTTTACCAAAATGCTTCGAGACGTCTTTAAATTCAATCACAGGATTTTCACCCTTTTTTCAATACGGCGCAGCACAAAGCTCAACACCAGCGTAATCACCAGATAAATGATCGCAACCGCGCTCCAGATTTCCAGTGCACGGAAGTTACCGGCAATAATTTCCTGACCCTGACGTGTCAGTTCCGCCACGCCGATAACGATGAACAGCGAGGTGTCTTTAATGCTGACAATCCACTGGTTGCCCAGCGGTGGCAACATGCGGCGCAGCGCCAGCGGCATAATGACATAACGCAAGGTTTCACGGCGTGACAGGCCAAGCGCCAATCCGGCTTCGCGAAAACCTTTATTAATGGATAACACCGCGCCGCGCGTGATCTCCGCGATATAGGCACCCGAGTTAATCATGATAGTGACAACCGCTGCGCTGAACGGATCAATGCGCAAGTCTGGGAAAGCCATGGGCAAGGCGAAATAGATGAACATTACCTGCACCACGATTGGCGTGCCGCGGATAATTTCAATGAACACCAGTGCGAGGTTGTTGGTGAACCAACCGCCGTAGGCGCGGGCAAAACCTGCGACCAAACCGATGATCAACCCCCAATCAGCCCAATAACGGAGATGATTAAGGTCAGTTTGGCGCCTTCAAGCAGCGCGGGCATGGCTGGCCAGATAACGCTCCAGTCGAACTCCATGGTGAACTCCAGATATGTTGCGATGGAAAAAAGCAGGGAAATGTTCCCTGCTGAAAATTAAACCGAGCTCAGATTATTATTTAGGTTCGCTGCCGAACCATTTTTTGTACAGCTCGTTGTAAGTCCCGTTTTCTTTAATGGTCTTCAGTGCGCCGTTTACTTTTTCACGTAAATCGTCGCTGCCTTTCGGGAAGGCGATACCATATTGCTGAGCTTCAATTGAGTCGCCTACCGCTTTGAAGCGGCCTTTACCGGCGGTGTTGATGAAGTACAGAATATTTGGCGTGTCGTGCAGTACAGCGTCAGCACGGTTGGTGCCAAGCTCCATATAAGCGCTGTCAATATTTGGGAACTGGCGCAGATCTTTAGATTTGATATTCGCTTTAGCGTATTCGACCGAACCGGTTCCGCTTTTCACTGCCACGACTTTGCCGTTCAGATCGCTGATGCCTTTGATGTCGTTTTCGTTGTTACGCACCATCACCAACAAGCCGCTTTTGTAGTAACCGTCAGAAAACTCAATGGCTTTTTTACGTTCTTCGGTAATGGTAATACCCGCTAACGCCAGGTCAACGTTGCGCGTTTGCAGTGCAGGAATGATGCCGCTGAAGTCCATCGGTTTCAGGGTGTAATCCAGTTTCAGTTCTTTCGCGATAGCTGCCCACAAATCAACGTCAAAACCGACGTATTTGTCGCCTTGCTTAAATTCGAAAGGAACAAAGGCGGTGTCAGTTGCGACAACCAACTTCTTTTCAGCTGCGGTAGAAGAGAGTGAGAAGGCCAGCGCCAGCGCGGCCACAGAGACTTTAAACAGTGACTTCATCATTTTTCCTTATTACTACAAGGTTATAAAACCCGTGTTTGCGGCTTGTCATATGAAAGAATTATGCCAACTTTGCAAAATCTCTAAAATCAGTGAGTTGGACAGGCTGGCTGACACGATTTTGCATCGCATTAGCGCTTTGCACTAAAATGGCGCCCTATATTGGTGCGTAAGGTTATTTTGGTGCAACAGGAAGTGTGACGTAAAAGCGGAGGCGGTAAAAATCTGAAAGGGAAAACTGTTAACGAAGTCATAAAAAGCCGGTAACAAGGCATAAAAAAAGGCGGGTTTCCCCGCCTGATTTATCATGTTGAACGTTCACTTATAACTTATTCAATATTTGCTTCGATAAACCACAGGAATTTATCGAGGTCACGTGACGCTGCGGTAAAGATATCAGCGGTATCTTCATCCTTCACTTCAGTGATGGCTTTACGTACATCGTTAGCAACCAGACCGTAGCGATCTGCCAGTGCTTTAAGATGATCCTGTACGCTATGAATATTCAGCGGATAGCTTTGCAGTGGCGTTTTATCACTCACCACCTGCGCTGTACCGAGTGCTACGCCGCCCAACTGCACAACGCGTTCTGCAATCGTGTCCTGATGATCGGTAATTGTGGTGCGGAAGCCGTCCAGCATCTCATGCACACCAATAAAGTTCGCACCGCGCATGTTCCAGTGCGCTTGCTTAGTGATCAACGACAGGTCAATGAACTCCACTACCAGCCGGTTCAGCACCTCGATGGTGGCTTTTTTATCGTTTTCAGCCACGTCATTACGGGTGTAAATGAGATCAGAAGAATTTGTTTTAACCAGTTTAGCGGTACTCATCGTTTCAGTCCTCTCTTTGATGGTTGTCCTAGTCAAGTACGGGAATAAGTATAGCAGCGCTTTGGGAGTTTGCAGTAACGGCTATGCCGATGGCTGAAATAGAGCACTTCCTGGTTATAAATAAGCATTTAGCCAAGGTAGTTAATGCAATGTTAAATTTAGCGTGAGCTAAAAATTTAATATTTACAGGTGGTTAGGTTAATGTGTCAATGTGGTATATCTGACTGTTTCAAAATAATACGGTAAAAGCCGTTCGTTAATTAAGAAGGCTTATCAAGATTAATACGCTTGTTATTTGGCCCGCGTTTTCACAGGCCAAATAATTTATTTTGGCGCTGCATTATTTAACTCAACCTCACTTAACCGGTTCTTTTTTGGCTTCATTGTGAGTGTCGAACCGGCAGAAGCTATGATGATCGCCAGCAAGGCAAGACATTGTTGTCCATTCAGGGTTTCGCCAAGAAAAAGCATGCCCGATAACGCTGCCATCGCGGGTTCCAGACTCATCAACGTACCAAAAATGCGTGCCGGTAAGCGGGTTAACGCGATCATTTCAAGAGAATAGGGGATGGCACTGGAAAGCAGAGCGACCAGCAACGCAATGGGAAGCACACTCCAGTGCCAGATGCCGCTTTCCGCAAAAGTCAGACCCAGCGGCACAAAAATAACAGAAGCAATCAACGAACCCATCGCCACGGTGGCAGGACCGTGTTCCGCGCCCGCACGTTGCCCCGCCAAAATATAAAATGCCCAACATGCGCCTGCGCCAACAGCGCATGCTGCACCCAGCGGATCGATTGCCGTCATGTTCGCGCCGAACGGCAGCAAAAACCATAATCCAATCACGGCCAGCACGACCCAGACAAAATCCAGCAAGCGGCGTGAACCAAGCAGTGCAAGCGTTAAGGGACCGGTGAATTCCAGCGCAACCGCCACGCCAAGCGGCACGGTACGAATAGAAAGATAAAACAAGAAGTTCATAGCGCCGAGCGACAGGCCATACATCAATAGCGGCATGCGCTGCGCACGCGTGAAATGTAGACGCCACGGCTTAAAAATTGCACAGAGAATAAGCGTCCCCAGCCCTAAACGTAACGCTGTAATCCCGGTGGCACCCACAGTGGAAAAAAGCGACTTGGCCAGCGATGCGCCGCCTTGCAGTGAAAGCATCGCGATGAGCAGTACCGCAATAGGCATTAAAACCGGTGCGAGATTTCTTAGGGGTGAGGTAGGTGACATCCTGTGGCTACATCCTGATCATTTACTTAACAAGTGCACAGTGTAATGGAATTTATGGGCAAAAGAGACGATGGCGCGTGGTTTAAATTTGGTTTAACTGCGCATGAATTGCGCAATTTCAGCGCCAATTTAGTAAAGAAACGTCAGGATTTTTTAGGATTTTACTTAAAGCGGAAATTAAAAGACGAAAAGTTTATTGCAGAAAAATGATGGTTTTTATAAGAAAAAAGAATGACATAGGATCGTGCATTAACGTCCTGTTACACCAAACTTTCTGTTAGACAATAAAATCTGGGCAGAGTTTCTCGCTATTTTTTGTTATATTTTCAGCGTTGTCAGGAGAGTAGTACTTTCACATTTGAGGTGGTTATGAAAAAAATTGCATGTCTTTCAGCACTGGCCTGTGTTCTGGCTGTATCCGCAGGTTCCGCAATGGCGCAAAGCACTGTATCTGGTGGCTATGCGCAGAGCGATTATCAGGGCGTTGCTAACAAAGCTAACGGCTTCAACCTGAAATACCGCTACGAAGACGGTTCTAACCCACTGGGTTGGATCGGTTCTTTCACTTACACCGAGAAAGATCGTACCGAAGCTGGCGTTTATAACAAAGGCCAATACTACGGCATTACCGGTGGTCCTGCTTTCCGTCTGAACGACTGGGCAAGCATCTACGGTGTTGTTGGTCTCGGCTACGGTAAGTTCGAGCAGAACACTACCGCATCACGCGACAAATCTGATTCAAGCGACGTAGGTTTCTCTTACGGCGCAGGTATGCAGTTCAACCCAATCGAAAACGTTGCACTGGACGTGGGCTACGAGCAGAGCCGCATCCGTAACGTTGACGTTGGCACCTGGATTGCTGGCGTAGGTTACAGCTTCTAAGTTCAGCTTAGACTGCCTATTCCAAAACGGCCCTTAATGGGCCGTTTTTTCGTTTCTGCACTTCCTCGTCTTTTCTCACCTTATTCATTGACCTTTCCCACCATCATTGAGTCAGGCGCGCACTTTTTCGACTCAGAAATGCACTGCGCTTTCCAGATTCGGATGAACATTTAAACGGATGGTTGAACAACGCAATGTCGCAGATTAAAAGGGCACAAACTAACGAAGCGAGCGCGGTCGAAGGGGAGTTAACAAGATTGGTAGCCCTTCAGCATTAATGTGAAAGGCTTAAAATGCGGGATGTTTAGCCGCGCCAGATCAGGTTTTGGCAGCGACGATTGTCAGTTTTTTTACCGAGCAATTTTTCGATCAACATCAGACGAAGCGTAAAAGGGGAACGCGTCAGCAGGCACAACCAGGATTTGATATCCACGGACGTTGTTTTTTCAGCCTGGAAGCATTTGCTGCAATCTAAACAGCTTTTTAGGGTGCTCATAGAATCACCTCCCAATGAATGTTGACGCAAAAGTAAGCAGAGATCGTCAATTAAGCTTAGAACAACAGCAATGATGAAAAAGGATCTTGCACGATCTTCACTGGCTGACCAGCGTTGCTGCTTACATTATCGACAAATATAGCATTGGCTATATCCTTTAGCCAATGCTAATTAGGAAAAATTTGAGCTTCTTTGCACCTGGTTTACAATGAGCGCAGCTAATCCGTAGTGCAGGTTGAATACGGATAATAATAAAGAGGAAGTTGAATGAGTCGTCGTGCTAAAAGCGTGGTTTCTGCCCCGCAAGGACCACTAAAAGATATTGAAGAGCATGTCGAAGGTTTTCGGCAGGTGCGTGAAGCGCATCGCCGTGAACTTATTGATGACTACGTTGAGCTAATCTCTGATTTGATTGGTGAATTTGGCGAAGCGCGTCAGGTTGATATGGCTGCGCGCCTCGGTGTCTCACAGCCGACGGTGGCGAAAATGCTGAAGCGCCTGAGCATCGCCGGTTTGGTTGAGCAGGTTCCTTATCGCGGCGTGTTCTTAACCAGTGAAGGCGAAAAGCTGGCGGAAGAGAGTCGTGCACGCCATTACATTGTTGAAACCTTCTTGTTAGCGCTGGGCATTAGTCCAGAAACCGCGCGCCGCGACTCTGAAGGCATTGAGCATCACGTCAGTGATGAAACGCTGGCCGTTTTCCAGAAATTCTACGAAAATCGCTAACCTTTAAGGCGAACGGCCAACATGCCCACTCTTTTTCGCTCCTTTTTGCATGACCGAATTTTGCATCTGCTGTTAATCATTGGAGCGATCTTGCTGTTTCTGGCCAACTTTCGTTGGTCAGACCTGCCTGGCGCCGTGGACTGGCATACCATTATTACGCTGACAGGATTGTTGATCCTGACAAAGGGATTAGAAGTCAGCGGCTATTTTGATGTGCTAGGCGAGCGATTAATCAGCCGTTTTAAGCATGAGCGGGCATTGGCCTTGTTTATGGTGTTAGCCGCGGCGCTGCTTTCTACCTTTCTGACGAACGATGTTGCACTGTTTATTTTGGTGCCGCTAACGTTAACGCTACGAAAATTCTCTCGCTTACCCCTTTCACGTTTAATCATTTTTGAAGCGTTGGCGGTCAATGCTGGCTCGTTGCTAACGCCGGTCGGTAATCCGCAAAATATTTTGCTATGGAGCCACGGTTCTCTCAGCGTGGCGGGATTTATCGGGCAGATGTTTCCCTTGGCGGCCTGGCTGCTGCTGAGCCTGGTTGCATTGACCTGGTGGAGCTTTTCAACGCGAGAAATACAAAAACATCAAAATAATGAAACGCATCAATGGCGGAAGCCGCTGTTTGCGGTGAGCGTCTTGCTGTATGTGCTGTTTATTGCCGCGTTGGAATGGCATCTCACTGGCTGGGCACTCCTGTTGATTGTGCTGTGCTTTTTAATCATGGCGCGCCCGGTTTTGCTCAATATCGACTGGAGCTTGCTGGCAGTTTTTATCGCCATGTTTGTTGACGTCTATTTACTCACGCGCTTGCCCGTTTTACAGGCGCATTTCGATGCGATTACGCATCTTGGCGACGGCGCGCTTTACTTGCTGGCTATCGCGTTATCACAAGTTATTAGCAACGTACCGGCGACTATTCTGCTGCTGCAAAAAGTGCCTTCTTCAGAGGTACTCGCATGGGCAGTAAATATCGGTGGCTTCGGTCTGCTGCCTGGTTCTCTTGCCAATTTGATTGCCTTGCGCATGGCAAAAGATCGCCGCGTTTGGTGGCGCTTTCATCTCTTTTCCCTGCCATTGCTCGCCTGGGCAATGTTGAGCGGCTGGCTGCTGCTGCGCCTGATTTCCTGACATCATTTCGTCCTGCTAATGAATTAATTGGCAGGACGTGCGTCTTTCATCAAGTTATGTAAAGTTGCACTGGAATTTGTCAGTTTCCCATCTAAGGTTAATTTGACCTTTTATGCCCGGGAATTAGGGCCTTAGCCAGTGATGGGAACTATGAGCGAGAAAGATCAACGCGAGCCACGCCAGGAAGACGCTGATAACGCGGCGGATAAAAACAGTCAGTCACAAGAAAACCAGAATAACGATGAACCCGAACGTAAACGCCCCGGTAAAAAACCGCTGATTATTTTAGCGATTATCGTTGTGGTGATGCTGATCGTCGGCTTCTATTTCTGGTTTAGTACTCGCAATGAAGAGACCACTGACGATGCCTTTACCGAAGGTGATGCGGTCACTATTGCGCCCAAAGCCTCAGGTTATGTCGTCAAACTGTTGGTAAAAGATAACCAGCGGGTGAAAAAGGGTGATTTGCTGGTTGAGATTGATCCCAGTGATACCAGTGCGCAGCGCGATCAGGCTAAAGCCCAGCTTGGCTTAGCGCAGGCACAATTACATCAGGCGCAGGCGCAACTGGCGCTGTCTCGCGTTCAATATCCGGCGCAGCGCGATCAGGCGTTAGCCGATCAAGCCAAAGCGCAGGCAAATATGATGAATGCCCAAGCCGATTATCGTCGTCAGCGCGGTGTTGATCCGCGTGCGACCAGCCAACGCAATATTGATACAGCGAATGCGCAACTGCGTTCCGCACAGGCACAACTGCAAAGTGCCAAAGCACAAGTTGAAGTGGCCTCTCAAGTTGCGTTGCAAATTCGGCAGCAGGAAACCAATGTCGAAGCGCGTCAGCAACAGGTTGAACAGGCTAAAGCGCAACTCAACACGGCAGAGTTAAACCTTTCATACACCCAGGTTCGCGCACCTTACGACGGATTCGTGACGAAACGTAATGTTCAGGTCGGTACGCTGGTACAGGCTGGCAGCTCGCTTTTCTCGCTGGTGTCAGCCGACATCTGGATTACTGCCAACTTTAAAGAGTCGCAACTTGAGCGCATGAACCCAGGCGATAAAGTGGCGATCACTGTCGATGCCTGGCCAGACATGAAGCTGGAAGGGCATGTCGACAGTATTCAAATGGGCTCCGGCTCGCGCTTCTCGACCTTCCCGTCGGAAAATGCCACCGGCAACTACGTAAAAATTGTTCAACGCGTACCGGTGAAAATCGTTATTGACCACGGTTTAGATCCCAACCATCCGCTGCCGCTGGGTCTGTCGGTTGAACCGAAGGTGACGGTGGAATGAGCCCAACGCAGAGCTGGAAACCCGCCAGTAATCCGTGGCTAGTTGCCATCACGGTTACGCTGGCGGTGTTTATGGAGATCCTTGACACCACGATCGTCAACGTAGCGTTGCCGCACATCGCGGGTTCGCTCTCTTCCAGCTACGATGAGTCAACCTGGGTGTTGACCTCGTATCTGGTGGCAAACGGCATTGTGCTGCCCATCTCTGCCTTTTTCAGTCGCCTGTTTGGCCGCAAGCAGTTCTTCTTGATCTGCATTGTGATGTTCACCATCTGCTCATTCCTGTGCGGTATCGCCACCGAACTGTGGCAAATCATTCTGTTCCGCGTATTACAGGGGTTTTTCGGCGGAGGCTTGCAGCCGGTGCAGCAATCGGTGCTACTTGACTACTTCAAGCCGGAAGATCGCGGCAAAGCCTTTGGTCTCTCCTCTATCGCCATCATTGTTGCGCCAGTGATCGGGCCAACGCTTGGTGGCTGGATTACGGATAACTACAGCTGGCGCTGGGTATTTTTCATCAATATTCCGGTAGGAATTTTAACCGTAATGGCGATCTATCAACTGCTGGAAGATCCGCCGTGGGAACGCAAGTGGGCTAAAGGTCGCCTGAAGATCGACTACATTGGCATATCACTGATTACCCTCGGGCTTGGCTGTTTACAGGTGATGCTGGATCGCGGTGAAGATGAAGACTGGTTTTCTTCAAACTTCATTGTGTTGTTTGCCATTTTGGCGGTTATCGGCATTGTTGGCGCGGTTTACTGGCTGATGTATGCGCGTAAACCGGTGGTCGACATCCTGGTGATGAAGGATCGTAACTTTTGGGTGGCGGGTTTATTGATGGCGGGTATGGCGATGATCCTGTACGGCAGTTCGGTAGTATTACCGCAGCTGGCACAGCAGGATTTGGGTTATACCGCAACCTGGTCTGGCTTGGTGTTATCGCCGGGCGCCGTGTTGATCGTGATGACCATTCCGCTGGTGCTTAAGCTGATGCCGATCGTGCAGACGCGCTATATCATCGCCTTTGGTTTTAGCTGTCTTGCCGTGGCGTTTTTCTATTCGGCAACCTTAACGCCGAATGTCGATTTTACCACGCTGGTGTTGATGCGTAGTGCTCAGTCAATTGGCCTGGGTTTCTTGTTTGTTCCTTTGACCACCATCGCTTTTGTCACCATTCCGCAACGACTGAATGCCGATGCCTCCGCGCTGTTTACCATGTTTCGCAATGTGGCAGGATCGATTGGGATCTCACTTTCTACCGCGGCTATCACCGAGCGTGAACAGGTGCGGTCGGCGCACATGGTGCACAACATGACACCGCTCAATGAGCCGTTCAATCTTACCGTGCAGCATTGGGCGCAGGCGATCCGTGACTTTACGTCGGCTGTTGGCGATCCGATCACCTTAGCCACCGGGCAGCTTTATCAAGAGATGATTGCCCAGTCGCGCATCCTCGCTTATATCGACGTCTTTTCAGGTTTGAGCATCGTCGCCCTGATATTGATTCCATTTTGTTGGCTGCTGTCGCCGATTAAAAGCGAAGGCAGTGCAGGAGCACACTGACATGAAGTTTATGTTTTCTCGCGGCCTCAAACCGTTGAGCTTATTAACACTGGCAATGTGGCTGGCAGGTTGCGCCGTTGGGCCCGATTATCAGGCACCGAAACCGCAAATGCCGGGCGGTTACAACTCGCTGGAATCACAAGAAGCCTCTAAACCGCGATCGTCAGCGATCAACGCCCGTTGGTGGCGCAGCTTCAATGATCCGCAACTCGACAGCCTGATTGCGCGTGCCATTGAAGGCAACCTGACGCTGCAACAGGCAGTGCTGCGCATTGCGGGCGCTCGACAACAGCTGGCGCAAGCGCAGGGCGGTTTGTTTCCAGCCTGAACGGTTCAGCCAAAATGACGCGTCAGCAGCCAGGACTTGAGGGCCTGTTGAAGTCAAATGGCGCTTACGATCAGCTTGATAGTGATGTTACCAGCCAGCTGAATAGTCTGACGCAGCCGGTTAATCTCTATCAAGGCAGTTTTGATGCCAGCTGGGAGCTTGATTTATGGGGCAGGGTACGACGTCAGGTTGAGGCAGCGAACGCACAGACGCAGGCAGCGATTGAGCAGCGTAATGATGCGTTAGTGTCGTTAGAAGCTGAAGTGGCGCGTGCCTGGCTGCAACTGCGCGGCGCGCAATCGACGGTGCAGACGCTACAGCAGCAGATCGATGTTGCCCAGCAAACCGTAGAGTTGACGCAAAGTCAGCAACGTAACGGCTTAGCACCCGTGACCGATGTGGAAAATGCGCACGCTCAGCTCAGTACGCTGCAGGCGCAGCTGCCGCAATATCAGGCTCAGGCGCGTCAAGCGATGAACGGCTTAGCCGTGTTATTGGGTAAAACGCCGGGCGCGTTGGATGCAGAACTCAATACGCCAAAAGCGCTGCCAACGCTGCCGCAAATTGTTTCAGTCGGCATTCCATCCACACTGGCTCGTCGTCGACCAGATATACGTCAGGCTGAAGCCACGCTACACGCGCAGACGGCCAATATTGGCGTCTCGGTAGCCCAACTCTTTCCGAGCCTGTCATTAACCGGTCAGCTGGGTGTACGTAACACCGATGTTAGCTATTTAGATAACTGGAGCAGCCATTTCTACAGCTATGGGCCCTCGCTGTCGATTCCAATTTTCCAGGGCGGTCAGTTGGTTTCTAGTGTGAAATTGGCGCGCGCGCAGCAAGCCAGCGCAGCACTCGATTATCGCCAAACGGTACTGACCGCATTGCAAGATGTGGAGAACGCGCTGGTAAGTTACCGCGCCGACCAGCAGCGTGTCACCGCGCTGGATGAAACCACGGGTGCGCTGCAACGTGCGTTTGACCTTGCCAGCGACAGTTATCGCCAAGGTCTGTCGACATTCCTTGACGTACTGGATGCACAGCGCCAACTGGCGCAAGCGCAGGAGCAGGCGACGCAAGCGAGGATGCAAAGCGGATTAGACTTAGTCGCCTTGTATAAAGCCTTGGGGGTGGTTGGGAAACGTATCAGAACGTTACGTTGCCGCAATATGATGTGTTTGGCCCCGCAACCCAGGTAAATTAATCACCCTTCACCTCTCACTTTCATCGTTTTTGGAAGCGCGGCTGTGATGAAAATACGTTTCATCACAGCCCGCTGACCTGTCGGCCACACGCGAGATCGGGTTTCATCCCGAACACATGATTGGCATGGGCATCGCGGCCATTCAGGCGTTTACCGGCGTTAAAATCCGAATTTATTACGCGCCAGTGTTGTTAAAAGCGGCGGATATGAGCGATAGCGTATTCTTATTTAACACCCTTACCACGGCGCTATTTCTGTTTTAATGGCGTTAGTCAGTATTTAGCTGTTGGAAAAAACAGCTCGCTGTACCCCGACAAAGGTGGGGAAATGGGATGGCATGGCTTGCTTATTATTTATCAACAACGCTGGCTATTTAATGCCGGAGCAGCGAATGGCTAGCCGGATGTTTTGTGCAGTGAAAGGGGATTATTGCGTATGCTTATGTCTCATCGCTTTCATCAAGGCGTGCTTTCACCGGTGAGATGATTGCTGTTTTAGAAATTCTTCCTACGCGCCTGGGTTATGGATGGCGCAGTATTTGCCATAGGGACAGCGAATTTCATTAATTCACTGATGTTTCCTGTTTTACTGGCGAGCGCAGGGCTGTCTGATCTCTTTTTTATCTGTATCGCGAGCGCGTATAGCAGGCCATTTTTGTGATTTTGTGTCTTTCTGAAACACATAACCGACGCCTGGAACAGAGGAAAGATTATTTGCATGATGGGTTATCATCCGATGAAGTATCACAAGCATTAACCTCTGTAATTAAAAAAACGCCAACGTGAAGAATTCGTAAGGGTTATAAAAATTTGATTTATTAAGCCGCTTTTTTAAAGCAGTGGCTTGTAGAACCTTCTGGTTGAGATCGTGGTTTAGTCCCCGTTAAAACCCGTGCGCCAACGTCTGCGGGAATAATCCTGTTACCTTTTTATGAATTTGTTTAAAAGCTATCAGGAAGAATTTCTGAAATGCTCTCGCCTGAAATCGATTCCAGAGTTTGGGGTTAACACCACGAGACTGTTAATTCTACGTTAATAAAGCCCATAAAATGAGGTGATAAAAAAAGCGTAGCGATTTAAATTAGCGCTCAGAATAATCTGTAGCGTAAAATTAATTTATTTTTTATTTGAATTAGGTAATCTTAACGCTACAGTTTTAATTACCCCCTCAATCAAGGACATTGTGATGAGTGACGCATTTAAAGTTCTGAACAACATTCGCACATTACGTGCCCAGGCTCGTGAACTGCCGCTGACTGACCTGGAAGAAATTCTCGAGAAATTAACCGTTGTTGTGACCGAACGTCGCGAAGAAGCAGAAGCGGAAGAGACTCAAAATCGCGAAAAAGAAGAAAAGCTCTCTAAATATCGCGAAATGCTGTTGGCAGACGGCATTGACCCAAATGAATTATTAGGCGCTCTGGAGCCAGGTAAAAAACGTTCTAAGCGTGCTCCGCGTCCAGCAAAATATTCTTATACCGATGAAAACGGTGAAACCAAATCATGGACCGGCCAAGGCCGTACACCAGCAGCGATTAAAAAAGCATTGGATTCAGGCAAGAGCCTGGACAGTTTCCTGATCGATTAATCAACACGATCCTTGTATGCGGGAGCCGAGGGCCAATATTGGCGCCTCGGCTTTTTTATTTACACCTGTTTATCAACTACTCTGCTTAGCCCGCACGCCTTGCGCTGGCGTGCGCTACATCACATCTGGCATAATAGCCGCCGTTTTTTCATCCACTTCTTCACAAAGGTCAATGCCGTGTTAGTTAGCAGCAATATCACCATGCAGTTTGGCAGCAAGCCACTGTTCGAGAACATCTCCGTTAAATTTGGCGGCGGTAATCGTTACGGTTTAATCGGTGCGAACGGCAGCGGTAAATCCACCTTCATGAAGATTCTGGGTGGCGATCTGGTGCCAAGCGGCGGAAATGTTTCTTACGATCCGAATGAACGTATCGGTAAGTTACGCCAGGATCAGTTCGCCTTTGAACAATATAGTGTGCTCGATACCGTTATCATGGGTCACCATGAATTATGGGAAGTTAAAGAAGAACGCGATCGTATATATGCTTTGCCAGAAATGAGCGAAGAAGATGGCTATAAAGTCGCAGACCTTGAAGTGCTTTACGGTGAAATGGATGGTTACAGTGCGGAATCACGTGCCGGAGAGTTATTACTCGGTGTAGGTATTCCAGTTGAGCAGCATTATGGTCCGATGAGCGAAATTGCACCGGGCTTTAAATTACGCGTGTTGTTGGCGCAGGCGCTGTTCTCTAATCCGGATATTTTGTTGCTGGACGAACCGACCAACAACCTGGATATCGACACCATCCGCTGGCTGGAGCAGGTTCTTAACGAACGCGACAGCACCATGATTATCATTTCGCATGACCGTCACTTTTTGAATATGGTCTGTACGCATATGGCGGATTTAGACTACGGCGAACTCCGTGTTTATTCGGGCAACTATGACGAATATATGACCGCAGCCACTCAGGCCCGCGAACGTCTGTTATCGGATAATGCCAAGAAAAAAGCACAAATTGCCGATCTGCAATCATTTGTTAGCCGCTTTAGCGCCAACGCCTCTAAATCGCGCCAGGCAACTTCACGTGCGAAACAGATGGATAAAATTAAGCTGGATGAAGTAAAAGCCTCCAGCCGACAGAACCCGTTTATTCGTTTTGAACAAGATAAAAAATTGTTCCGTAATGCGCTCGAAGTTGAAGCGATTACCAAAGGTTTTGATAACGGTCCGCTGTTTAAAAATTTAAACCTGATGCTTGAAGTCGGCGAGAAATTAGCGGTGCTGGGTGCCAACGGTATCGGTAAATCGACTTTACTGAAAACGCTGGTGGGCGAATTGACGCCGGAAAGCGGCAACGTTAAATGGTCAGAAAATGCGCGCATCGGTTATTACGCTCAGGATCATGCCGAAGATTTTGCAAATGATCTCACCGTGTTTGACTGGATGAGCCAGTGGAAACAGCAAGGTGATGACGAGCAAGTCATTCGTGGCATTTTGGGCCGCCTGCTGTTTTCTCAGGATGATATTAAGAAGCCAGCTAAAGTGCTTTCCGGTGGTGAAAAGGGACGCATGCTGTTCGGTAAGTTAATGTTGGAAAAACCGAACATCCTGATTATGGATGAACCCACCAACCACCTTGATATGGAATCCATTGAATCGCTGAATATGGCGTTGGAAATGTATGAGGGGACGTTGATTTTCGTTTCACATGACCGTGAATTTGTCAGCTCGCTGGCAACTCGCGTCATGGAAATGAAAGAAGATCGCATCGTGGACTTCACCGGTAACTACGAAGATTACCTGCGCAGTCAGGGCATCGTCTAAAAAAACGGGGTAGCGCTGGCTACCCCGTTTTTTCTCTTCGCTATTTGTCGCCACACACTTCGCAGTGCGCATCCTGCGCCACCTTCATGCTGCGGAATTCTGCACTCATGGCATCGTACATTAATAAGCGAGATGTTGCGGGCGTGCCGTAGTGTGTCAGCAGTTTAATCGCTTCCATTGCTTGCATAGCTCCAATCACACCCACCAGCGGGGCCATGACGCCAGCTTCTACGCAGCTTAATGTCTGCTCGCCAAAAAGGCGGCTAATGCAGCGATAGCAGGGCGTATTCGGCTGCCAGGTAAACACGCTGATTTGGCCTTCCATACGAATCGCTGCACCGGAAACCAGCGGCACGCGCTGCTGACGGCATAAGCGGTTTAGCTGCTCGCGCACCTGAACGTTATCGGTGCAGTCCAGCACCACATGATGCGTGGCGATCAACGTGCGCATCGCTTCATCCTCTAGCCGCGTGCTGACGGTATTCACCTGGCAATGTGGATTAATCATCGCCAGACTTTGCGCAGCAGATTCCACTTTGGCGTAACCAATATCTGCATCATGGTGCAATATTTGCCGTTGCAGGTTTGAGAGCGACACCGTGTCGAAATCAAGCAACGTCAGGCTTCCTACGCCCGCTGCGGCTAAATAGGGCGCAGCGGCACAGCCTAATCCCCCTAAACCTACCACCAACGCACGGCTGGCTTTGAGTTGCTCTTGGCCGTCGAAATCGAAACCACGCAACACAATTTGTCGGTTATAGCGCAGCATTTCTTCGTCGCTTAACTCGGGCAGCATTTACCCCTCCAGCAGCGCGTTGAACGGTTCAATTTCAACCCATTCACCCGCTTCAACATTCTCACGCTCTCGCTCCAGAACAATAAAGCAGTTGGCCTGTGCGAAGGAGCTAAAAACATGTGAACCTTGTGGCCCGGTGGAATGCACTTCTAATTCGCCCTGATCGTTACGACGGTAGAAGCCGCGCTGGAAATCGAGGCGGCCCGGCGTTTTTTCAGGCGTGTTGCCGCACGGACTTTTTGACGCGGCGGCAGCGCAGATTTTTCTGGCCCGTTAGCGTGGCGAGCAGCGGCACAACCAGCTGGTAAAATGTTACCGCAGCGGAGACCGGATTGCCTGGCAATCCACAAAACCAGCTGTTAGCCAGGCGACCAAAAGCAAACGGTTTGCCGGGTTTGATGGCCAGCTTCCAGAAAGTAATAGCGCCTAACTCTTCCAGCATGGTTTTGGTGAAATCAGCTTCACCGACAGAAACACCGCCGGTGCTGATCACCACATCGGCCTGTCGATCGGCTTCTTCAAAGGCAGCACGCAGCGCGTTGGGATCATCTTTAATAATGCCGAGATCGATAACTTCACAGCCCAACTTTTTCAGCATTAAAGAGACGGTAAATCGATTGGTGTCGTAGATTTGGCCTGCTGCCAAGGGATGACCTACCGGCTGTAATTCATCACCGGTTGAAAAAACCGCAACGCGAAGTTTACGCAACACGCTGACCTCTGCAATGCCCAGCGAGGCCAGCAGCGGTAATTCCGCAGCACCTAACCTGACGCCCGCCGCAAGCACGCCTGTGCCTGCACGAATGTCATCACCAATCAGGCGAATGTTCTGGCCCGCGTTCACCGGCGCGTTAAAAATAATCGCGTCGTCGCGCTGTTCGGTCTCTTCCTGCATCACCACCGCTTCACAACCTGCGGGAACCGGCGCGCCGGTCATGATGCGGATGACGCTGCCTGCGGGCCAACTGCCTGTAAAGGGCGCCCCGGCAAACGCTTTTCCTGCGACAGGCAGCGGAATACCTCTGTTGATATCA
Source organism: Candidatus Pantoea bituminis (assembly GCF_018842675.1). Lineage (NCBI taxonomy): Bacteria > Pseudomonadati > Pseudomonadota > Gammaproteobacteria > Enterobacterales > Erwiniaceae > Pantoea > Candidatus Pantoea bituminis. Next base: position 2,536,311 of record NZ_JAGTWO010000004.1, on the reverse strand, counting down.
GCGAGGCGCACGGCGTAACCATCCATCGCGGCGTTATCAAAAGGCGGCACATCAATAGGCGAGGTCACGGCGCGAGCGGTAATACGTCCTGCGGCTTCGGTCAGTGGCACACTGAGTGAATCGGTAATGGGCGTCAGCTGCGCCAGCATTTTTTCCTGAGCTTCCTCAAGGGAGATCAATCCTGCGGTAAAGCTTTCCATTGGGTATCAACCTGGGTTATCGCATTTGCTGCTTATTATGGTGGCATTTGCGCAAGGAGTCACATCTGCTGCAACGGTATAAGCCACAATAAAAGGTTATGACTGTTGAGACAGTTTCCGCTTTACAACCCTTAGCAGGCTTTCTATAGTCAAAAACGACTAAAAATGGCTGAAAACCATTCTAAATCAGTGTTTTTCCATCTGATGCAACGACAGGGTAAGCGTTATGGTAACAGCAGTTATCGCCATTCACGGTGGTGCAGGCGCGATTACGCGTGCCGCGATGAGCGCAGAAAAAGAACAACTATATCGTCAGGCATTAACCGATATCGTTACGCGTGGACAACAGATGTTAGAGCAGGGCGCCAGCGCATTGGATACGGTGACGGAAGCGGTACGTCTGCTGGAAGAGTGTCCGCTTTTCAATGCGGGCAAAGGCGCGGTTTTTACCCATCAAGGCACGCATGAACTCGACGCCAGCGTAATGGATGGCCGCACGCTGGAAGCCGGTGCAGTCGCGGGCGTCACGCGCATTCGAAATCCTGTACTGGCTGCACGCGCAGTGCTGGAAGCGAGCCCGCACGTGCTGTTTATCGGTGAAGGCGCCGAGCAGTTTGCCGCATCACAAGGCATTGAGCAGGTTGAACCTGATTATTTCTCCACACCTGAGCGCTGGGAACAGCTGCAACGTGCGCTAAACAGCGATCAGATGGTGCTTGATCATGATGGTGAAGCACAACGTCACAGTGATGATCCGCTCGACCCCGATCGCAAATTTGGTACGGTTGGCGCGGTGGCACTGGATCTCGAAGGGAATCTTGCTGCTGCGACATCCACCGGCGGCATGACCAATAAACAAGCCGGACGCGTGGGTGATTCCCCGCTGCCAGGTGCCGGTTGCTACGCTGACAACGACAGCGTGGCGGTTTCTTGCACCGGCACAGGCGAAGTCTTTATCCGTACGCTGGCCGCCTACGATGTTGCCGCGCAAATGCGCTACGGTGGACGCAGCCTGCAGCAGGCTACTGTGAGTGTTATTCACGATAAAGTACTGGAAATGGGTGGAAGCGGCGGTCTTATCGCTATCGATCATGCAGGGAATGTCGCGCTGCCGTTTAACAGTGAAGGCATGTATCGCGGATTTGCGCGGGTAGGTGAAGCCGCTGAGGTGGCGATCTACCGCGAAAGCTAAGGAGCATGCATGACTGAGCGGAAAACGATGCCGCCAATGGCACCGGATCAGGTGTTAGCGGTGCGCGATTTAAATGTGCGCTTTCGTCACGAAGGCAAGGTAACGGAAGCTGTGCGTCACCTTTCACTTGATCTTCATCGCGGTGAAACCTTGGCTTTAGTGGGGGAATCGGGTTCGGGTAAATCAGTCACTTCGCTGGCCTTAATGCGTTTAATTGAGCAGACCGGCGGAGAAGTCAGCGGCGAAATTCAGCTGCGGCGTCGCAACGGCGACGTGCTGAATATTACGCACGCCTCATCCCGCCAGATGCGACGCGTACGTGGCGCCGATATGGCGATGATTTTTCAGGAGCCGATGACGTCGCTTAATCCGGTGTTTTCGGTCGGCGAACAGATAGCCGAATCGATCCGCTTACATCAGGGCAAAACGCACAGCCAGGCGCTGGCTGAAGCGCGCCATATGCTGGATTTAGTGCGTATTCCTGACGCGCAAAACGTGTTAACCCGTTTTCCCCATCAACTCTCCGGCGGCATGCGTCAGCGTGTGATGATCGCCATGGCGCTGTCGTGTAAACCCGCGTTGCTGATTGCGGATGAACCCACTACCGCGCTTGATGTCACTATTCAGGCGCAAATCCTGCAACTGATCCGTGTGCTACAAAAAGAGATGCAGATGGGCGTCATTTTCATCACGCATGACATGGGCGTGGTGGCTGAAATGGCCGATCGCGTACAGGTGATGTATCGCGGTGATGTGGTAGAAAATGCGCCGGTCGAGCAGCTATTTAGCGCGCCGCAGCAGCCTTACACACAAGCATTACTGGCGGCGGTGCCCAAACTCGGCTCAATGAGCGGACTCAGCTTACCGGCTAAATTTCCGCTGCTGCACAGTGAAAACAGTGAAGAGGCGCCGCAAGATACGGTTCGCCGCGCCGACCCCCTATTTTGCAGGTGCGTGATTTAGTGACCCGGTTTGATATTCGTGGCGGCTTATTAAATCGGGTGAAAAGTCGAGTACATGCCGTGGAGAAAGTCAGTTTTGATCTCTTTGCCGGCGAAACGTTGGCGCTGGTGGGCGAATCGGGCTGTGGTAAATCCACCACCGGACGCTCATTGCTGCGTCTGGTCGCCAGCCAGGGCGGCACTATCACCTTTAATGGTCAACGCATTGATGATTTATCCGGTCAGGCGCTGGCGCATTTACGCCGCGATATCCAATTCATTTTTCAGGATCCTTACGCCTCGCTCGACCCGCGCCTGACGGTGGGTTTTTCCATTATGGAGCCGTTGCTGGTGCATAACGTCATGCCGCGCCGCGAAGCGGAGCAGCGCGTCGCCTGGCTGCTGGAAAAGGTGGGTTTGCTGCCGGAACATGCGCAGCGCTATCCGCATGAATTTTCTGGTGGCCAACGCCAGCGTATTTGTATTGCTCGTGCGCTGGCGCTTAATCCAAAAGTGGTGATTGCTGATGAATCGGTATCGGCACTCGACGTATCAATTCAAGCGCAAATCATCAATCTCATGCTCGACCTACAGCGCGAATTTGGCATCGCCTTCTTGTTCATTTCCCACGATATGGCGGTGGTGGAACGCATCAGTCATCGCGTGGCGGTGATGTATCTTGGCCAAATTGTTGAGATGGGCCCGCGTCAGGCGGTGTTTGAACAGCCGCAGCATCCTTATACCAAAAAGCTAATGGCGGCGGTGCCTGTCGCCGATCCGGCGCATCGTCGTCGCGAGCGAGCATTGATGGTAGATGAAATTCCTAGCCCAATCCGTTCATTGGGTGATGAACCAGAAGTGGCTCCGCTGATGGAAGTGGCACCGGGCCATTTTGTTGCCCGTCATGTTATCAGCGTGGCCTGAGTACCATGATCAAAGAATGATGAAAGCACGCCGCTTCGGCGGCTAACCAGACAGGGATTACAGGAGAGTAAGATGCACATTACGATGCGTAAAGGGTTACTGGCAGCGGGCGTGTTGAGTAGCGTAATGACGCTGCCTGCCTGGGCGGCACAAGATGCGGTGATTGCTGTTGCATCCAATTTCACCACCATGGATCCGTACGATGCCAACGACACATTGTCGCAGGCGGTAGCGAAATCGTTCTATCAAGGTCTGTTTGGCTTTGATAAAGAGATGAAGCTCAATAATGTGCTGGCTGAAAGTTATCAAGCCAGCGCTGATGGTTTGACTTATACCATCAAGCTGCGCTCTGGCATCAAATTCCAGGATGGCACAGACTTCAACGCCGAAGCCGTTAAGGTGAACCTCGATCGCGCCAGCAATCCTGATAATCACCTGAAACGCTATAACCTGTTTAAATATATCGCGACCACCGAAGTGGTGGATCCCACCACGGTTAAAGTCACCCTCAAGCAACCGTTCTCAGCCTTTATCAACAATCTTGCTCACCCGGCGGCGGCAATGATTTCGCCGACGGCGTTGAAAAAATATGGCAAGGAGATCGGTTTTCATCCAGTAGGCACCGGCCCGTTTGAGTTCGTGACCTGGAATCAGACCGACTTTGTGAAGGTGAAGAAGTGGGACGGATACTGGAAAAAGGGCTATCCGAAACTCGACAGCATTACCTGGCGTCCGGTCGTAGATAACAATACCCGCGCGGCGATGCTGCAAACGGGCGAAGCCAACTTCGCTTTCCCGGTGCCCTATGAGCAGGCCAAACTGCTGGAGAAAAACGCCAAGCTGGATGTCGTCACCACGCCATCGATTATGCAGCGTTACATCAGTCTCAACGTCACGCAGAAACCGTTTGATAACCCGAAAGTACGTGAAGCGCTGGAATATGCCATTAATCGCGACGCGCTGGCAAAAGTTGCGTTTGCCGGTTATGCCACGCCAGCCACCGGTATCGTGCCGCCAAGCATCGATTTTGCCCAAAAATATCCCGCCATTCAGTACAATCCGGCGAAAGCCCGTGAACTGCTGAAGGAAGCGGGTTATCCCAACGGTTTTGAAACGACATTGTGGTCTTCTCATAACCACAGCACTGCGCAGAAAGTATTACAGTTTACTCAGCAGCAGCTGGCGCAGGTCGGCGTGAAAGTAAAAGTCACGGCAATGGATGCGGGCCAGCGTGCCGCTGAAGTTGAAAGCAAAGGCCAGAAAGAAAGCGGTGTGCGCATGTTCTACACCGGCTGGTCCGCCTCAACGGGTGAAGCGGACTGGGCATTGACGCCGTTGTTCGCTACTGCTGCCTGGCCGCCAGCCATTTTTAATACCGCGTTTTACAGTAATCCGCAGGTCGATAAAGATCTGGCTGATGCGCTGAAAACCACCGATCGCGAGCAAAAAGCCAAATTCTATAAAGACGCGCAGGATAGCATTTGGAATGACCATCCATGGATCCCGCTGGTGGTTGAGCAGCTGGTGTCAGCGAACAGCAAAAACCTCACCGGTTTTTACGTTATGCCTGACACCTCATTCAATTTTGATGAGGCCAGCCTGAAGTAACGGAGCAGGCCAGCCTTGTTGGCTGGCCGCTATTGCGCAGGATGTTGCATGTTTAATTATTTTCTAAAACGCTTATTGGGCCTGATTCCCACGCTGCTGATTGTTGCGGTGCTGGTTTTCCTGTTTGTTCATCTGCTGCCGGGCGATCCGGCACGCTTGATTGCTGGCCCCGAAGCGGATGCCTCGGTGGTGGCGCTGGTACGTCAGGAGCTGGGATTGGATCTCCCGCTGCCTCAGCAGTTTTGGCATTTTATTCTCAACGCTCTGCAGGGTGATTTCGGCCAGTCGATGGTGTCGAAACGACCGGTAGCCGATGAGATCGCTTCACGTTTTATGCCGACACTGTGGTTAACGCTGGCCAGCATGATTTGGGCGGTGATTTTCGGCATGACTATCGGCATTGTTTCAGCGGTATGGCGTAACCGCTGGCCCGATCGCATTGGTATGACGCTGGCGGTTTCCGGCATCTCGTTTCCCGCCTTTGCGCTTGGCATGTTGCTGATGCAGGTCTTCTCGGTTGAGCTTGGCTGGTTGCCAACCGTGGGAGCCGACAGCTGGCAGCACTATATTTTGCCATCAATCACCTTAGGGGCTGCGGTAGCGGCGGTGATGGCGCGCTTTACCCGCGCCTCCTTTGTTGAAGTGATGCAGGAAGATTACATGCGTACCGCTCGCGCCAAAGGGGTACGTGAATCGCTGGTGGTGGTGAAACACGGCCTACGTAACGCCATGATCCCGGTGGTTACTATGATGGGGCTGCAGTTTGGCTTTCTACTCGGCGGGTCGATTGTGGTGGAAGTAGTGTTCAACTGGCCGGGATTGGGCCGCTTGCTGGTGGATTCAGTGGCAATGCGCGATTATCCGGTGATTCAGGCCGAAGTCTTGCTGTTCTCGCTGGAATTCATATTGATCAATCTGTTTGTTGACATGCTCTACGCGGTCATCAATCCAGCCATTCGCTTTAAGGAATCGCGATGAAAAACTGGCGACGCGAAGCGGCACTGAAAACCATGCCGCTGATGACGGAAAATCGGGTACGTACGCCGTGGGGGAATTCTGGCGACGCTTTAAGCGCCAACCGGTCGCGTTATTGGCGGGGCTGTTCGTCGTGATATTAATCGTGCTGGCGTTTATCGCCCCTTACATCGCCCCCTTTGATGCTGAAAACTATTTTGACTACGACCGGCTGAATGAAGGGCCATCGTTAATGCACTGGTTTGGCGTGGATTCATTGGGCCGGGATATCTTCAGCCGCGTGCTGGTGGGCACACGCATCTCACTGATTGCGGGTTTCTTCTCTGTGGCGATAGGTGCCCTGATTGGCACGCTGTTTGGCTTGCTGGCAGGTTATTACGAAGGCTGGTGGGATCGTATTACCATGCGCGTCTGCGACGTGTTGTTTGCCTTTCCCGGTATTTTGCTGGCGATTGCGGTAGTCGCGATCATGGGCAGCGGCATGAGCAACGTGATCGTTGCGGTCGCCATTTTTAGTATCCCGGCCTTTGCCCGTTTGGTGCGTGGCAATACGCTGGTACTCAAACATCAAACCTATATTGAGTCGGCACGCAGTATTGGTGCGTCTGACTGGACGATCTTGATGCGTCACGTGCTACCGGGTACGGTATCACCGATTGTGGTCTACTTTACCATGCGCATCGGGACCTCCATTATCACCGCCGCCAGCCTCTCGTTCCTGGGTTTGGGCGCGCAGCCACCGACACCAGAATGGGGTGCCATGCTCAATGAGGCGCGAGCCGATATGGTGATTGCGCCGCACGTTGCCCTCTTTCCGAGTCTTGCGATCTTCCTCACCGTTTTAGCCTTTAATTTACTGGGTGACGGGCTGCGTGATGCACTCGATCCTAAACTAAAGACATGAAACCTTTCGATTACGATCAAGACTTCAGCACCATCGACTTTCGCAAACACCCGGAGCTCTACCAGGTGGGACGCGGTGAGCAGGGCGTGCTGATGGTCCAGCCCTATAAAGGCGAAATTTTACCGCACTGGCGTTTTCGTACCGTGCCGATTGCTGAAGAGTCAGCCGCAAAAATTATGCAGCTGTTCGAGGCGTATCGTGCGCAAGATGATTTTGTTGGCATGGATATGGCGCGCAAGTTTATTCAAATGGGCTACACCCGCGCTCGCCGCTACAGCAATCATCAAGGTGGACGCAAATATGATGCAGAAGGCAAAGAGTTGCCGCGCGGCGTCAATGAAGAAAAAGCCGCAGCGGCAGCGGTCTTCAAAACGTATTGGGATCGTCTTCGGGGTGACGAGGATTATCTAACGCGCAAAAAAGCACACCAACAAAAATATGGCTAATGCACTCAACGCGTTAATAAATCTGACTTTCATTCTCCGCCGAGTAGAGGTTCTACTGCGAGCGTGAAGGCTTGCACTGTTTCCAGTAAATCGCTGGCGGGAAGGTAACAAATGAAAATGCCGCCCGGTTTGCAAGGTTACGTAAAAAACGCAAAGGTTGTGTTTAGATTGGACGTTTGCTTAAATTCGCGGTTGATATTTGCCTGTTACGCTTAATAATAAACAGGCAAATCAACACTGAAGGCGCGTTTCCTTCAGGTGACGAAGTGGATAATGAGAGAGCTAAATAATGAAAGAGATCGTTAATGGATTTCTGAGTTTCCAACAGAATGTGTTTCCTGAAAGGAAGGATCTTTTCAAAAGCCTGGCGTCGAATCAAAATCCGAAAGCGCTGTTTATTTCCTGTTCTGATAGCCGACTGGTGCCGGAACTGGTGACTCAGCAAGAACCAGGACAGCTGTTCGTTATCCGTAATGCGGGCAATATCGTGCCGTCATTCGGTCCTGAACCGGGCGGTGTCTCAGCAACTATCGAATATGCTGTCGTGGCGCTCGGCGTAACCGACATCATTATTTGTGGTCACTCTAACTGCGGCGCCATGAATGCCATCGCATCCTGTCAGTGCATGGATACGATGCCCGCGGTTAAACACTGGCTGCAATATGCCGATGCGGCAAAAGCGGTAGTGGAAGAGCGTCAATATGATACGCCAGAGAAAAAGCTGAACGAAATGGTGAAAGAGAACGTTATTGCTCAGCTCAATAACATGAAAACCCATCCTTCCGTTGCGGTAGCGTTGCGTAAAGGCGCACTGCGTCTGCACGGTTGGGTTTACGATATTGAAAGCGGATTAATCATTGCGCTGACTGAAGGTGGAAAGCAGTTTATTTCGCTGGCCGATAATCCAGAGACGTGTTTCGAATAATTTTTTCAATCCGCCGCGTTTGTGGCGGATTTTCTGCTATTGAGTTCGCATAACCCCTCAAAAATTCGACATTTTACAGCAAGGCGGATTTGGCTTAACTATTCTCTTGTAAGCCTTCCTTACAAAAGAGAATTCGCTATGCGTAAATCTTCGGTTGCTGCTTTACTCGCGGTTTCATCATTGCTTCTTGCCGGTTGTACGTCTCACGTTGCTGATAAAGAGCAATATTCTGGATTCTTGGGTGATTACAGCCAGTTAAAACCGGCTGAATCTGTCAGCGGTGAGCAAACGCTGCGCTGGATTTCACCCGATTACCAAAAGGGTAATTTTAAAAATGCCCATTACACGCCGGTAATTTACTATCCAGCGGCGCATCCCTCTCAGCGTATTAGCCAGCAAACACTGGATGAAATTCGTAACTACACCGATATTCAGCTAAAAGGGGCTATCGCCACCCATTGGCCGCTGGTTGCGAGCAAAAGTTCGCAAACTTTAATGGTACGTGCGGCGATTACCGCAGTGAATGCCGAGAACAAAGGCATGCAGTTCTATGAAGTGGTACCGGTTGCGGCCGTTGTTGCCAGCACCATGGCGGCCACCGGTCATCGCACGCAAAACAGTATGCTGTTCCTCGAACTTGAAGCGACCGATGCAACCGGTAAGCCGATGATTCGGGTTGTGCGTAAAGCCTTTGGTAAAACCGTCAATAACAGCACGACGGCCATTACCTTTGCCGATCTCAAACCGGGTATCGACAAAATGATCCGTGACGCGGTAAGTTTCACTACGCCGTAATCGCCCATGGCGGCAGATGCCTGTCGCCATCCTTAATCTTTTGTAAATCCTCAACATCATCCTGCCTGGGCTGTCTACGCTTAACAGCATCGTATCCAGCCAGGAGAATTTCATGGTTCGTTTCCCTGTCGCGTTGGCTCTCAGCGGCGCGTTACTCTGTTCCTTTTCTTCCTTAGCGGCGGACTTGCACGTGCAGGTTCTGCAAGAAAAACTCGATCACCCCTGGTCGCTGGCATTTCTGCCCGATAACCAAACCCTGTTGATCACCGAACGTTCCGGCCAGTTGCGTAGCTGGCAACCCGGTAGCGGTCTATCCGAGCCGATTCAGGGTGTGCCGAAAGTCTGGGCGCAGCGTCAAAGCGGCTTGCTGGACGTGGTGCTGGCACCCGATTTCGCACAAAGCCGACGCGTCTGGTTGAGTTATACCGAAGCCAACAGCAGCGGCAAGGCGGGTGCGGTGGTCGGATATGGCACGCTGAGCGAGGATAATCGTCAACTCAGCGATTTCCGTGAAGTGATTCGGCAGACACCCATGCTCTCTCGCGGCAATAACATCGGCACGCGGCTGGCGTTTGATCGTCAGGGTTTTCTTTGGATAGCGTTTGGCGATAATTTTGCCAGCAGCACCGCGCAGGATCTCGACAAGCTGCAAGGGAAATTACTGCGCCTGAACAGTGATGGTAGCGTACCGAAAGATAATCCCTTTATTGACCGTGACGGTGCGCGACCAGAAATTTGGGCCTACGGTCTGCGTAATCCACAAGGACTGGCGCTCAATCCATGGACTCAGGAAATGTGGGAGAGCGAGCATGGCCCGCGCGGCGGCGATGAAGTAAACATTCCTGAGAAGGGAAAAAATTATGGCTGGCCGCTGGCCACTTATGGCGTTGACTACAGTGGTTCGAAAGTGCCGGAATCAAAAGGAACGCATGCCGATGGCACGGAGCAGCCGGTGTTTCACTGGAAGGTTTCGCCTGCGCTCAGCGGGATGGCATTTTACAACAGTGCCCGTTTCCCGCAGTGGAAAAACTCGCTGTTTATCGGCTCATTGAAAGAGAAAAATCTGATTCGCCTGCGGGTTAACGGCGAGAAAGTCGTCGAGGAGCAGAGATTGTTAGAGGATCGCAATGAGCGCATTCGCGATGTGCGTCAGGGACCGGATGGCTATCTTTATGTGCTTACTGATGAAGCTAACGGCAAACTGCTCAAGGTGGGATTAGCGCAGGACGCCACGGCGTCCCGCGGATAATTACCTTGCCCAGTGACAGACTTCCCAGCCCCGGCTCATTGCCTCCTGATGCAGCAATGCGTCGGGGTTGATCACATGCGCATGATCGGCCTGTGCCAGCAACGGCAGGTCATTCATGGAGTCGCTGTAAGCCCAGGTTCGCTCAAACGCTTCGCCTTCCTGTAATGCCTTCCAGTCCGTTAGACGTGTCACTTTGCCATCTTTGTAGGTCATGGTGCCGTAGGTTTGGCCGCTGTAGCGGTCGTTTACAACTTCCACTCCAATTGCCAACGCGCCATAAGCACCCAAACGCTCGGCGATGGGGATGACTAAGTGTTCGCCACTGGCCGAGATAATCATCACTTTATCGCCGCGCTGTTGATGCCATTCTATGCGTTCACGCGCTGCTGGAAACACACGTGGCATGATATCGCGATGAATAAAGCGACGCACCCAACCTTCGACTGTTAAGGTGGCCATACCCGCCAGCGGTGCCAGCGTTTTGTTCATGTATTCTTCGATAGAAAGCGTGCCAGCGTAATATTGCGTCATCAACTGCTGCTCTTCGGCTATAAGGTCACTGGATGCGAATCCTTGCGAGACCAGCCAACGCAGCCACAAGCTGGTGCTGTCTTCGCAAATAAGCGTTTCATCGAGATCAAACAGGGCTAGGTCCATGGCATTCTCCTCAGGCTGACTCAAGTCAGGTTAGCTGAATTTTGTGACGGTCTTAACTGTTCTGAGAAAAATCGGAATTTCACGCAGTTTTTAAGAGAGAACGTTTATGAGAGGAAAGCGTGTTAGACAAAGAGTTTGTAAAAGAGTCAGCGGAAGAAGGGGCGCATGGCGTGAATGCCAGGATTACTCTACTAAACTCTAAAAAACTTTACGGTTCATCGGTTTTTTCGCAGACGCCAACGGTTAGCGTTCTAACTGAAGGTTTTTGCCTTAAAACCCCGATTTAACAAGGACAATTCGGTCACGCTCATGACAAATACTCGCTTCGCTTCCCGTTTGCGGCTTTTTGCTGCAACCTCATTACTCATTGTTGCGCCGATCAGCGTTTTTGCTGAACAGGCGCCGAATGCCCTCAAATCGATGCGAAAGCCTGGATTTTAATCGACTACGCCAGCGGCAAAGTATTAACAGAATCTAATGCCGATCAACGACTCGATCCTGCCAGCCTGACAAAAATGATGACCAGCTATGTGGTCGGCCAGGCCATTAAAGCGGGCAAGATTAAACCCGACGATCTGGTTACTGTGGGTCAGGATGCATGGGCAACGGGTAATCCGAAACTCAAAGGCTCATCATTGATGTTTCTTAAACCGGGCGACCGTATTCCGGTACATGAGCTGAATAAAGGCATTGTGATTCAATCGGGTAATGATGCCTGTATTGCGCTGGCTGATTATGTCGCCGGCAGTCAGGATTCGTTTATTGGCTTGATGAACAACTATGTCAAAGCCTTTGGGCTGCAAAATACGCATTTCATGACGGTGCACGGTTTAGATGCGGAAGGGCAATATAGCACCGCGCGCGACATGGCGCTGATTGGTCAGGCGTTGATTCGTGATGTGCCTGAAGAGTATGCGCTAAATAAAGAGAAAGAATTTACCTTTAATAATATTCGCCAGATGAACCGAAATCGCCTGCTGTGGAGTACCAACCTAAAAGTCGATGGCATTAAAACGGGCCACACTTCAGGCGCAGGGAATAATTTGGTGGCCTCTGCAACCGAAGGCGACATGCGATTGATTTCCGTGGTGCTGGGTACTGCTACCGACGCTATGCGTTTCCGCGAGAGTGAGAAGTTGCTGACCTGGGGTTTCCGTTTTTATGAAACGGTAACGCCGATCAAAGCTGATGCGCCTTTCGCCCAGCAGCGCGTCTGGTTTGGCGAGCGCAATCAAGTGAACCTTGGGGTAGAAAAAGATGCCGCGCTGACCATTCCGAAAGGGCAGATGAAAAATCTCAAGGCCAGCTACACGCTAAGTTCGCCTCAGTTAGAAGCGCCACTGAAGAAAAATCAGGTTGTCGGCACCATTAATTTCCAGCTGGATGGCAAAACTATTGAGCAGCGTCCACTGGTGGTCATGCAGGATGTGCCAGAAGGCGGTTTCTTCAGTCGTATTATCGATTTTGTGATGATGAAGTTTAACGGCTGGTTCGGGAAGTGGTTTTCGTGAAGAGAGGGGACGCCGCAATGCGTCCCCTTTTTTAACCTTGCGTCCAGCCTTTACGAATCGGCAACGCGAAAAGGGTGCGGTAAAGCGGATTGATCACATTCAGCATGCGGTTGCCGTAAATTTGCCAGGCAAGATGCGACGCCAGACAACCCAGCATCCCTACCAAAAATCCGCCTAACATATCCATTGGCCAGTGCACGCCCAAATAAACGCGCGACCAGGCGATAGCGCTGCCAACCAGCATTAAAATTACACCCGACCACAAACGATGCCAGAAGATAAAAGCCAGCGCGAAGGTGAAGATGGTGGTGCCGTGATCGCTGGGATAAGAGTCGTCAGCCGTGTGATGCAGGAACTGATGCCCTAAGCCAATGGCAAAGGGGCGAGGATGCGGCAGCAGCTGGCCAACGCACCAGGAGATCGCTAACGCGTAAATCAAGGCCATTCCGGTTTTCAACACCAGCACACGCTGAGATTTAACCTGCTCGTGTGGCCCCCACAACCACAGCGCTACAATCAGCAGCGGCACAATGGCAATCAAGTCTTTGGCAATAAATGTCGCCAGTTGCAACATCCAGGCGGGCGAAGCGGGTGTAGCGTTAATCAACATAAACAGCGAGCGGTTTAACTCTTCCATTATTGGCGGGCTTCCTCTTTGAAAAGTGCGCGAGCACATTCAGCAATCTCTGTTTTGGATAGGCAACATCTGTAAACAGGCAAAATTGGCTCAGTTTGATGTGACCGCGTTGCTGAGCAGCAGCGCACTAAATGCTAATAAAATAAAGAGGCTATCCTGGAATTATTCGATGCATTCGTCCATAGCAGGGTTCTTAATCTTCATGCAGGTTGTAAAACGGTTTAGGTTTAATGACATTTACATGAAGGCTGTATCTCATGGGCAGGCGCTTTGACCGGGGATTTCAGGCATAAAAAAACCCGCTAGCTAAATCACTAACGGGCTCCACAATTTGGGGATTTCAAAGAAAAGCAGTGGCACTTATTAAGACTGCACCCCCATTAAAAAGTTCTGGACTCCACTAAAAAATTTTTATAAGGGCAATATCGGCCAAATAATCACAATCAGCGTACCTGCTAGCGTCAGAAGGACGTTGGCTATTGCGTAGGTGCCTGCGTAGCCGAGTGCTGGAATGTTGCTACGTGCGGTATCGCTGATAATCTCCATGGCGGGCGCGCAGGTGCGTGCGCCCATAATGGCCCCAAACAGCAGGGCGCGGTTCATTCGCAGTACGTAGGCGCCAAACAGGTAGCAAATCACCACCGGAATCAGGCTGACCAGCAATCCACACAGCAGCATTAAGGCACCGTCGCTGCTCAGGCCATGATTAATGCCGCTGCCCGCACTCAATCCAACACCTGCCATGAACACCATCAAACCAAACTCTTTCACCATGGTCAGCGCGCCCTGCGGGATATAACCAAACGTGGGATGGTTAGCACGCAGAAAGCCCAGCATGATACCTGCAAACAGCAAACCGGCAGCGTTACCAATGCCAAAACTAAAATTGCTGAACTGGAAAGTGATCAGGCCAATCATCAGCCCAACAATAAAGAAAGCGCAGAACGCCAGAAGATCGGTCATTTGACTATGAATGGCGATAAAGCCAATGCGATCGGCCACGCTTTTCACGCGACGCGCTTCACCGCTGACCTGTAACACATCCCCTTTGTTGAGAATGATGTTGTCATCGATCGGCATTTCGATCTGACTGCGTATTACGCGGTTAAGGAAGCAGCCGTGATCGGTCAGGTTGAGTTTGCTCAGGCGCTTATTCACGGCGTTATGGTTCTTTACCACGATCTCTTCAGTGACGATGCGCATATCCAGCAAGTCGCGATCAAAAACCTCTTTGCCGTTGCGAAAGCTAGGATCAAGACGGGCGTGAGCGTCGGGATAACCCACCAACGAAATATCATCGCCCAGTTGCAGCACCGCATCCCCATCAGGGCTGGCGATAATGCCATTACGGCGAATACGTTCGATGTAACAACCGGTCTGACGATAGATGCCTAATTCACGCAGGTTCTTACCGCCGCTCCACGCCACCAGTTCCGGGCCGACGCGATAGGCACGGATCACCGGCAAAAAGACTTTGCGCTGGCTGTCGGCATCTAAACCACGTTCACGGGCGATTTGTTGCGCGCAGGTTGATAAATCTTGATGCTGTAGACGGGGCAGGTAGCGGGCACCAAAAATCAAACTGACTAAACCAATCAGATAGGTGATGGCATAACCCAGGCTAAGGTGATCCTGCATCAATGCCAGCTGTTTGCTGTCGCTGATGCTTTGCCGCAAGGTATCGCCTGCGCCGACCAACACGGGCGTTGAGGTCATGGAGCCCGCCAACATGCCCGCGGTTAAACCGATATCCCAGCCAAACAACTTGCCTAAACCCAACGCTAAAACCAGCGCGCTGACCACCATGACGATAGCCAGCATGAAATAGTTTTTTCCGTCGCGGAAAAAAATTGAGAAGAAATTAGGCCCGGCTTCAACGCCAACACAAAAAATAAATAACATAAAGCCCAGGCTCAAGGCGTCTGTATTTATCGCGAAGTGTTGTTGCCCTAATAACAGGGAAATTACTAATACGCCGATAGAATTTCCTAGTTGAACGGAGCCGAGACGCAATTTACCCAGACAAAGTCCGAGGGCCAATACAACAAATAATAACAAAACGTCATTTCCGCTTAACAATTCTGCGACGTTAATATTCACTGTTTAACTTCTTGTTTACATGTAACTTATTGATGAGTGGCTTGTTTTTGGTTATCTTGAGCAAGCCGTAACATCCCGCATTGTAAAATGCAGCTGCAGGATAGGGTGATGCGGCGGCTATTCTAATCAGAAAAATCTTTCTCAGCTATGCGCTGAAATCATTCAGACGAACAGCGGACTGTTTCTTTTTATTTCCACCTGAGCGCAGCAGGTAGAACGTTGAATTTTGTCATGTTAAATGTTGATGAGTGGGGTGATATGCCGCAGCGTTCTTATCTCTGGACTATCCGTCTTCTGGGCGTGGTGATTTATAGTCTGGTGTTCATTTTTGCGCACGATTTTTGGCAGACCGGTAAAGCGGCTGTCCGCGGTCAACCGGAATTACTGCTTTTCATTCTTCCCGGTGTATTTATGGCTTTAGTGCAAGCGAACAGCCCGCTGAAAAGTACCTTGTTAATGGCTTTGTGGGGATCGTTGTTAGCCGCATTGATGCTCAACAGCGCGTTATTTCCCTCCACAAATTGGCTTTTTCTGACTGCATGGAGCCTGAGTGCCATTTTTTGGGCCGGTTGTGGCGCGTTGCTGGTGCGATTATTGCGGATAATGTTAACGCTTAGAAGTTAAGGTGGGCGTAGAGATGAAACCGTTCAGAGCGTTGTGATGCAGCGGCGTGATCAATTTTTGCGGATATTAGCGAAGCAGTTTATCGTTTGGACTAAACCGCTTCGTGAGATCTTCATACACCTTTAAGCAACAAAGCCCAGGTTTTCTTTAGTCCACGCCGCAAACTCGGTGTAGCCACCAATGTGCTGTTCGTCGAGGAAAATCTGTGGCACGGTGTTTACGGGTTTGCCTGCGCTGGCTTCCAGATCCGCTTTCGTAATCCCTTCCGCCTGAATATCAACGTATTGAAAGCTAAAATCGTCGCGATCGGCCGCTAATTTGTCAGCCAGTTCTTTGGCACGTACACAAAAAGAACAACCCGGGCGACCAAAAATTACAGCAATCATTGAAAACTCCTTGCAGACTATGTTGTGTGATCTGCATCACGCAACAGGTAAAAGAATGACAATCATCATGCCCGCTCGTACCGCTTAAAGAAAGCAGGATTTACCTGTTAGTCTGATGCCCGCCGTCTATACCCGTCTTGATCTAAAATGCAGGCGCGTCAGCGTTGTGTACTGGTCTTAACTTCTTTTCAAAAGATGTCGGGTATGGGCAGGCGCTGACTTGTTAACCATAATTACCGTTCCATTCAGGTGTGATGCAGGAGCGGAGTAATGCGAAATGTAGCGAGATTACCGAAACCCATTCTGGTAATGGAGGCGATAGGTGGCCTGCTGATTATTGCCGCACTGCTGGTGATCAATCAGTGGCTGCCTGCGTCAACATCGGTCGACAGCAAAACGCTGGCGACCGGGCTGTTGTTATTTGGCGTCATTTTGATGCTGCCTGCCGCCTGGCTATTAATGTGGCGCACCGCAAAAGCGATGGCGCCGCAGTTGTTTAATCGCACCGACAAAAAAGATAATGTTGCTGGAGAGTTTATGACACCGACCATTGATTTATTGTGTAGCCACCGTTCCATTCGCGCGTTTACCGATCAAGCCATCAGCGAAGCGCAACGTGAGGCAATTATTCACGCAGCGCAATCGGCGTCCACATCCAGCTTTTTGCAGTGTTCTTCTATTGTGCGCATCACCGACAAAGGCCTGCGCGATCAGCTGGTCACTTTATCTGGCGGACAGCCTTGGGTGGCGGATGCGGCTGAGTTTTGGATCTTCTGTGCCGATTTTAATCGTCATCTGCAGATCTGCCCGGATGCGCAGCTTGGTCGCGCTGAGCAACTGCTGTTAGGTTGTGTTGATACAGCATTGATGGCACAGAACGCCATGATTGCAGCAGAGTCAATGGATCTGGGTGGCGTGTTTATTGGTGGTATCCGCAATAGCATTGCGCAGGTTACTGAATTACTTGAGCTGCCAAAATATGTGCTGCCGCTGTTTGGTTTCTGTATGGGTTATCCTGAATCCGCACCAAATGTGAAGCCGCGTATGCCACAGGCGATGTTAGTGCATGAAAATCACTATCAATCGGTGGATCCAGCGGTGCTTGCCGATTACGATAATCAGATTACTGAATATTATCAGCAGCGCGACAGTAACCAGCGTAGCGAAACCTGGAGCCAGCTGATTCAGCGCCTGATCATTAAAGAAACGCGCCCATTTATGCTGGATTATCTGCATCAGCAGGGTTGGGCGACACGCTAATCTGACCCAAGGAATGTGATGATGAAAATGGCCATCCTGTCTTGTGATGGATCGCTTTATTCATGCCGCCGTTTACGTGAAGTTGCCGAGCAGCGTGGCCATTTTATTCACATCATTGATCCGCTTTCTTGCTACATGAACATCAATCCCGCGTCGCCTGCAGTACATTATTGCGGCGAACCGCTGGAACACATTGACGCCATTATTCCTCGCATCGGTACCTCCATCACCTTTTATGGCACGGCTGTGTTGCGCCAGTTTGAGATGTGCGGCAGTTATCCGCTCAATGAATCCGCAGCGATTACCCGCGCGCGTGACAAATTACGCTCCTTGCAGTTGCTGGCACGGGCAGGCATTAATATGCCAGTAACCGGTTTTGCCTCCTCGCCTGACGATACGCAAGATCTTATCGCGATGGTGGGCGGCGCGCCGCTGGTGGTAAAGCTGGTGGAAGGGAGTCAGGGAATTGGTGTGGTGCTGGCAGAAACGCGGCAGGCTGCGGAAAGCGTTATTGACGCCTTTCGCGGCCTGAATGCGCATATTCTGGTGCAAGAGTTTATCAAGGAAGCGCAAGGGCGCGACATTCGTTGTCTCGTCATTGGCAACAAGGTGGTCGCGGCCATTGAGCGTCAGGCGAAAGAGGGCGATTTCCGATCAAACCTGCATCGCGGCGGTAAAGCGCATCCGGTTAACATCACCGATCAGGAGCGTGAAATTGCTGTTAAAGCCGCGTCAACACTGGGATTAGACATTGCAGGCGTTGACATTTTACGCGCGCATCGCGGCCCGTTAGTGATGGAAGTTAACGCCTCGCCAGGGTTAGAAGGTATTGAAGCCTCCACCGGGTTGAATATTGCCGGTATGATGATTGACTGGATTGAGCAACACGCTCTACCCGGCCAACGTCCTAAAACCGCTGGCTAACCCGCGCTTTTCAGCGGTTTTCATAGCGTCAATGGCAATTTTTCCGTAAGCTTAGTCGCCTGTTTATTCACCCCAAGGGATTTTACGATGGATTCTCTTGTCGTTCCGGATATCGACCTGTTGCGTCGCTGGCTGGATCAGCAAAATATCACCTGGTTCGAATGTGATGCCTGTCAGGCACTTCATCTGCCGCACATGCAGAACTTTGAAGGGGTGTTTGACGCCAAAATCGATCTGGTCGACAACGTCATTCTGTTTTCTGCGCTGGCGGAAGTGAAGCCGACGGCATTAATTCCTTTGGTTGGCGACCTGTCGCAAATCAATGCCAGTTCACTCACGGTTAAAGCCTTTATCGACATTCAGGATGATAATTTGCCGAAGCTGATTGTGTGTCAGTCGATGACCACCACAGCGGGTCTAACCTTTGGCCAGTTTTCACATTTCATGAAGCAGAGTGAAGAGCAAATTTCCATGGTCATTCTGGAAGCGTTTGCCAACAATTTGTTGATGATGAGTGAAGATGAAGAAGAGGAGCGCCCGGCGACCTTGCTAGGCCACTCCATGCTGCATTAATCCTTCCAGATTTAACTGCTGCATAATGCAGCAGTTTTTCTTTATGCCCCACCACGTTTTATTCTGCATTTTGCCCTTTAATGCCAGATATTTGTCGTTCTTTATGCCATCAAAGCCGAACCTCATAGTTTAAAGATGAATAAAATATCGCAATTAGGCGTTTTTTACGCTGAGGTCTGGTTAACCCTCATCAGGGCGGCTATTCTTGCGGGGCTACGTCAGCCTTGTAAATGCAGCGCAGGTATAGGTTTTTACTATTAAACTCCCGCTGAATAATGATTCATTGTGTCACTAATTTTACGCACAGAACGCAACGTTCGGATCAGGTATTTGTAGCGTTGTGATGACCCGCTCAGGAGGAAGTAAAACATGTCCAACCAACGTCAAAAATGGTTGTCAGGTGTGGTTGCTGGCGTGCTGATGGCAGCTTCTGCCAGCACAATGGCGGAAGATAAAACGCTGCATGTATATAACTGGTCCGATTATATCTCACCAGATACCGTTCCGAATTTCGAAAAACAGACCGGCACTAAAGTGGTCTATGACGTGTTTGACTCCAACGAAGTGCTGGAAGGCAAGTTAATGGCCGGCAGCACCGGTTATGACGTGGTAGTGCCATCCTCCAGCTTCCTGGCGCGTCAGCTGCAATCTGGCGTGTTTCAGCCGTTAGATAAAAGCAAATTGCCTAACTACAAAAATCTCGATCCAGCGCTGATGGAAAAAGTCGCGCAGCACGATCCGGGCAATAAATACGCCATTCCTTACCTGTGGGGCACCACCGGTATTGGTTATAACGTTGATAAAGTTAAAGCGGCGTTGGGTGCGGATGCGCCCGTTAACAGCTGGGATTTAGTCTTAAAACCTGAGAACCTGGAAAAATTGAAAGGCTGCGGGGTTTCCTTCCTCGATGCGCCAGAAGAGATTTTCGCCACCGTGCTGAACTATCTCAGTAAAGATCCGAACAGCTCAGATGCGAAGGATTACTCAGGTGCAGCCACCGATCTGCTGCTGAAATTGCGTCCGAATATTCGCTATTTCCACTCTTCGCAGTACATCAACGATTTGGCTAACGGCAATATCTGCGTGGCCATTGGTTGGTCAGGCGATATTTTGCAGGCGAAAGATCGCGCCGATGCCGCGAAAAACGGCGTACATCTGGCTTACAGCGTACCCAAAGAGGGCGCGCTGGCGTTCTTTGACATGATGGCGATTCCGAAAGACGCGAAAAATCTGGATGCCGCTTATCAGTTCCTGAACTACATGATGGATCCGAAAGTGATCGCTGATGTCTCTAACAAGATGTCCTACGCTAACGGTAACAAGGCATCGCTGCCGCTGATTAACGCTGACGTGCGTAATAATCCAGGTATTTTCCCAACGCCTGAAGCCATGTCAAAACTGTTCGTGCTGAAAGTACAAGATCCAAAACTGGATCGTGTGCGTACGCGTGCATGGACTAAAGTAAAAAGTGGTAAGTAATTCGTTCTAAACGAATAGGCTTATAACGAAACAGCAACAGAGGTGCAGTGATGGCCTCTGTTGTGCCATTTTTAGCGGCTGGCTTTGCCGTGCAGTTCCGCGTGGCCCCGGAGATTAATGTTAGTGAACGACGCCATTCCTCGTCCTCAAAATAAAACCGCAAAGGCGTTAACGCCGCTGCTAGAAATCCGCAACCTGACCAAATCGTTTGATGGTCAGCACGCTGTTGATGATGTCAGCCTGACGATTTATAAAGGCGAAATTTTTGCGCTGCTGGGTGCATCCGGCTGCGGTAAATCGACGCTACTGCGCATGCTGGCGGGCTTTGAACCGCCAACCAGCGGCCAGATCGTATTGGATGGACAAGATTTGTCTCACGTTGCGCCGTATCAGCGCCCAATTAACATGATGTTCCAGTCCTACGCCCTGTTTCCACATATGACTGTGGAACAGAACATCGCTTTTGGCCTGAAGCAGGACAAGTTGCCAAAGGGTGAGATCAGCAGCCGGGTTGAAGAGATGCTGACGTTAGTGCACATGCAAGAGTTCGCCAAACGTAAACCGCATCAGCTTTCGGGCGGCCAGCGTCAGCGTGTGGCGCTGGCACGTAGTCTGGCAAAGCGTCCAAAGCTGTTATTGCTGGATGAGCCGATGGGTGCGTTGGATAAAAAGTTGCGTGACCGCATGCAGTTAGAAGTGGTCGATATTCTTGAGCGTGTCGGCGCGACCTGCGTGATGGTGACGCACGATCAGGAAGAGGCGATGACCATGGCGGGTCGTATTGCCATCATGAACCGCGGCAAATTTGTGCAGATTGGCGAGCCGGAAGAGATTTATGAACACCCCACCAGCCGCTACAGCGCCGAATTTATCGGCTCAGTCAATGTCTTTGAGGGTCTGCTGCGCGAGCGTCGTGAGGATGGCCTGGTAATAGACAGCCCCGGCTTGCTGCATCCACTGAAAGTGGACTCAGACGTCTCAGTGACAGACAACGTGCCGGTACACGTCGCGCTGCGTCCAGAAAAAGTGATGCTTTGTGAAGACGTTCCTGCAGATGGCTGTAACTTTGCGGTGGGTGAAGTGGTGCATATTGCCTATTTAGGCGACTTGTCGATTTTTCATGTGCGCCTGCGTAGCGGGCAAATGATCAGTGCACAATTGCAAAATGCACACCGCTTTCGCAAAGGGTTGCCGACATGGGGCGACGAAGTTCGTCTCTACTGGGAAAGCGACAGCTGCGTGGTGTTGACGGTTTAAGGAGGCGCAATGAGCCAGATTTTTCAACGCAGCAAAGCGCCCGCCAAATTGGTTGGTACGCCGCTGCAGCGCTGGGTAACGCGCATCAAAATGCAACATGGCCGCAAGCTGGTCATTGCATTGCCTTATATTTGGCTGGTGCTGTTTTTCCTGCTGCCTTTCCTGATCGTGCTGAAAATCAGCTTCGCGGATATCGCTCGCGCCATTCCGCCGTATACCGATTTAATCAGCTGGGCCGACGATCAGTTCAGCCTGATTCTTAATTTTGCCAACTATCTGCAACTTACTGATGATCCGCTGTATATCGACGCCTATTTGCAATCTTTGAAAGTGGCGGCGATCTCCACGGTGATCTGTCTGTTGATTGGTTATCCGCTGGCGTGGGCGGTGGCGCACAGTAAGCCCTCAATGCGCACCATTTTGCTGCTGCTGGTGATTCTGCCGTCGTGGACCTCATTTCTGGTGCGTGTTTATGCCTGGATGGGGCTCCTTAACAACAACGGTATTTTGAACCGCTTCTTGCTGTGGCTGGGCGTGATCGACCATCCGCTGGTGATCCTTTACACCAACACTGCGGTTTATATCGGCATTGTTTACTGCTATTTGCCGTTTATGGTGCTGCCTATCTATACCGCATTAACCCGCATCGATTATTCGCTGGTGGAAGCGTCGTTGGATTTGGGTGCGCGTCCGCTGAAAACTTTCTTCAAGGTGATTGTGCCGCTAACCAAAGGTGGGATTATTGCCGGTTCGATGTTGGTATTTATTCCGGCGGTCGGAGAATACGTGATTCCTGAGCTGCTTGGCGGGCCTGACAGCATCATGATTGGTCGTATCTTGTGGCAAGAGTTCTTTAATAACCGCGATTGGCCAGTCGCATCTGCGTTGGCGGTGATTATTCTGCTGATACTGATTCTGCCTATCATCTGGTTCCACAAGCATCAAAATCGTGAAATGGGAGAGAAGGGATGAATAATCTGCCAACGATCCGCTCGCCCTGGCGCACCGCCATTTTGGCGTGCTGTTTCCTGTTTCTTTATGCGCCGATGCTGCTGTTGGTGATTTATTCATTCAACAGCTCGCAGCTGGTCACGGTGTGGGAAGGTTTTTCGTTTCACTGGTACAGCGTGCTGTTTCAGGATGATGCGATGATTGATGCGGTGCTGCTGAGTTTAAGCATCGCGGGATTATCGGCCAGCATGGCGGTGGTATTGGGCACGCTGGCGGCAGTGATCATTGTGCGCTTCGGTCATTTCCGCGGTCACAACGGTTTTGCCTTTATGCTGACAGCGCCACTGGTTATGCCGGATGTGATTACCGGGTTATCGCTGCTGTTGCTGTTTGTCGCGATTGGCAATGCCATCGGCTGGCCGAGTGAGCGCGGCATGTTAACTATCTGGCTGGCGCACGTCACGTTTTGTACCGCCTATGTGGCGGTGGTGATCAATTCGCGCCTGCGTGAACTGGATCGCTCCATTGAAGAAGCGGCGATGGACTTGGGCGCAACGCCGCTGAAAGTGTTCTTCGTGATTACCGTGCCGATGATTGCACCCGCGCTGGTGACGGGCTGGCTGCTGGCGTTTACGCTATCGCTTGATGATCTGGTGATTTCCAGTTTTGTCACCGGGCCAGGCGCGACCACGCTACCCATGGCAATTTTCGCCACCGTGCGCCGTGGTGTGAACCCGGAAATTAATGCACTGGCCTCGCTGATCCTGTTCATTGTCGGTTTGGTTGGCTTTATCGCCTGGCGCTTCATGGCGCATACAGAAAAACAACGTTTAAGCGATATTCAGAAAGCTAAACGTGGCTGAAACTCGTAAGCTTTGCCACTATAAGAATGGGCTGGTTTTCCAGCCCATTTTCAATGGCGTACGGAGCACGGAACATGTCGGAAACCCTCAAACACCGCCCGGTTTTACCAGAAGCACCCGTGGCGGTATCGGTCGCAGGGATTGCTATTATCGTTACGCGTTGCCTTAGCGTATTGATGCTAGCTAACGAACTGGGTTACGCCGAAATCGTTAATTTTGTTCATCGCAGCGCCCAAGCCTGGGATTCCACATTTATCTTTATTGCCAGCCAACTGATTTTTCTGTTTGAGCTACGCTGCGCGTTTACGTTGATGCGGGGCAGCAATCGCGGACGTTGGGGATATGTCGGGACACAGGTGATTGTGTTGTTTTATATGCTGATGGCTTCAATGGGATGGATCTACCCAGAAATATTCAGTATTAGCGGCGAGAGTAATGCGCAGATTATCCACCATACGCTGTTGCAGAAGCTACCGGACGTTGTGGTGCTGATGCTGCTTTTCCTGCCTGTCAGCAGCCGCGTCTTTTTCTATAAGCGTTGAACGCACGCCTGCCGCAACTCTGCTTTGTCAGGTTTTAGCGGTTGCCGAACGATTGATGAACGAGGGTGGGCCAGCGTAGCAATTATCTGAACTGAGGACAGTGCAGAACCGGTCAGACAATGACCTTGCTGGCCCATAATACTTATTCGGGGAACCACTTCTGATTGAGCTGCTGCCAGCTGCCATTAGCTTTCATTTCAGCCAGTGCGCTATTCAACTTCTCGCGTAACTCTTCGTTACCTTTGCGTACTGCGATACCTAAACCGGTGCCAAAGTAATCGGTATCGGTGACATGTTCACCCACGGTAGCGAGATCGTTATTGGTTTTTAACCACTGATTAACCACTGCGCTGTCGCCAAACACGCCATCCAGACGACCGTTTTTCATATCCAGAATTGCGTTCTGGTAGCTGTCATAGGCCACCATCACGACTTCAGGATGTTTATCCTGCAAGAATTTCTGATGCGTGGTGCCGTTCTCTACGCCAATGCGCTTGCCTTTCAGCTGGCTGAAATCGTTGAATTTGCCTTTGCGAGCAATAACGATGGCGGAGTTAGCGTAATAAGGCTGCGTGAAATCGACCTGTTTACTGCGATCGGGCGTGATGTCCATGCCGGAGATCACCGCATCGTAACGACGGAATTTCAACGACGGAATCAAGCTGTCAAAAGCGTTATTGGTAAACGTACAGTCTGCTTTCATCTGCTGGCATAACGCTTTAGCCAAATCGATATCGAAGCCGACAAGCTGATTTTCACGATCCAGAGATTCAAAAGGGGGATAGGTTGCCGAAGAGGCAAAACGGATTTTCTCCGCAGCGTGGGCATTCATTGCCAGGGTTGCCAGTGCAGCGGCAACAATCCATTTTTTCATGATACGGCTCCTGTAAAACGTCATTAGCACAGCGTTTGGACGCGTTACAAGATGCCACTAAATGAATCTTTATGCAATATCTGTGAGTAAATAAGTGAAAAAGGCGAGAATTCTCGCCTAAATATCAGTTTCGGCGCTCAAATGCCAGCGCGCGCTTTTCGATCAGACGCATCATCAAAGTGAGTAAACCGTTGACGCACAGATAAACCAGACCCGCCGCCGCGAACACGGTGACATCGTAGGTGCGTCCGTACAGCAATTGTCCGTGTCCCATCACTTCCATCAGCGTAATGGTATAAGCCAGGGAGGTGCCTTTAAACACCAGCACCACTTCATTGGAATAGGATGAGAGGGCGCGTTTAAAGGCGTAAGGCAGCAGGATGCGCAGCGTGTCTTTGCGGTTCATCCCAAGCGCAGCACAGGATTGCCATTGACCAGCAGGGATGGCACGCACAGCACCATAAAAAAGCTGCGTGGTATAAGCCGCACTGTTTAGTGACAGTGCCAACATGGCACACAGCCACGGTTGTGACAGCAGATGCCACAACCAGGGAATCTGTTGAATGCTCGGGAACTGGCCGGGACCGTAATAGATCAAGAATATTTGTACGAGCAGCGGCGTGCCGGTAAACAGCGTAATAAAACATTTTACCAGCGGTGTAAGCAGCGGCATTTTCAGTGACAGCACCACGGTGAACAGCAATGACAGCACCAGCGCCACGATCAGCGAGGCCATAGTCAGTGTCAGGCTGGTATGCAGCCCTTTCATTAATTCGGGTAGATACTCAAGCATCAGCTGTTTCCCCGCTCAAAACGGGTAGTGCGTAATTCAATGCGGCGTAATACCGCCTGGCTGAACAACGTAATAACCAGATAAATAGCCGCCGCCACTAAAAACCAGGTAAACGGCTCTTGAGTGCGGGTCGCAATGCTTTTGGTTTGCAGCATCAGGTCATTTACGCTAATCAACGATACCAGCGCCGTATCTTTCAGCAATACCAGCCATTGGTTGCCTAAGCCTGGCAAGGCGTGCCGCCACATCTGCGGCATAATCAGACGAAAAATATGGCTGATTTCTTCATGCCCAGCGCCTGACCCGACTCCCATTGTCCCACCGGCACCGCTTTTAATGCGCCGCGCAGGGTTTGGGATGCATAAGCGGCATAAAGCATCGCCAAGGCAATCACGCCACACAGGAAGGGGCTGACGTCGAAGTTTTCGATCTGCATCTGTATCGGCAACTGGAACAGGCCGAAATTGAGGGTAAAGCCGTCAGATAAGATCAGCAGCAGCTGCGAGGCGCCGAAATAAATAAACAGCACCACCAGAATTTCCGGCAGGCCGCGGATCAACGTGACTAAACCTGTACCGAGCCACGCCAGCGGTTTCCAGCGCACCGATTCCCAGCCAGCAAAAATCATCGCCAGCACCAGGCCAGCGATGAGAGCACAAACGGCAAGGCCGACGGTCATACCGGCGGCGCTTGCGAGTGGAATCATTTCATTCATTGAAAATTACTGTTGGAACCATTTGCTGTAGATGGTTTTGTAAGTGCCGTCTGCTTTGACTTTATCCAACGCGGCGTTGAATTTAGTCTGCAGCTCGCTGTTACCCATGCGTACTGCGATACCCAAACCGGTACCGAAATAGGCTTTGTCCGTGACTTTTTCACCGACAGGTGCCAGCGCAGTGTTCTGCTTCAGCCATTCGTTTACCACTGCGGTATCACCAAATACGGCATCGATACGGCCATTTTTCAGGTCAAGAATCGCGTTCTGGTAGCTGTCGTAAGGTACGGTGGTAATTTCACTGTGTTTTTCGGTCAAATATTTCTGGTGCGTGGTGCCATTCTGAACCCCAACACGTTTGCCTTTCAGTGCTGCCACATCAGCCACCTTGCCTTTCTGCGCAACAAACAGCGCAGAGTTATCGTAATAAGGCTTGCTGAACAGAACCTGCTTTTCACGCTCTGGCGTGATATCCATGCCGGCCATAACGGCATCAAAACGACGGAATTTCAGGCTTGGGATTAAACTGTCAAAGGCCTGATTGGTGAAAGTACAGGTTGCGTCGATCTCTTTACACAGTGCGTTAGCCAGATCGAC
This sequence comes from Candidatus Pantoea bituminis, assembly GCF_018842675.1. Taxonomy (NCBI): domain Bacteria; kingdom Pseudomonadati; phylum Pseudomonadota; class Gammaproteobacteria; order Enterobacterales; family Erwiniaceae; genus Pantoea; species Candidatus Pantoea bituminis. Next base: position 2,509,409 of record NZ_JAGTWO010000004.1, on the reverse strand, counting down.
ATCGAAGCCCTGAATTTTGTTGTCTGAATCAACAAACTCAAACGGAGGATAAGAGGCTTCAGTGGCGAAGCGAATCGTTTGAGCGGCTGATGCGCTCAGGCTCAATCCAGCAAGCAGTGCAGCAAGTACAACTTTTTTCATTTTTAGCATCCTGACTTAGTGCGAAAGGTAGTTGGCAAACGCTTCGGTTTGCGGCTGTGTAAATCGGCTGGCGTCGCCCTGTTCCACAATATGACCGTTCTCCATGTAAACCACGCGGCTGGCAGTTTTACGTGCCACTTCCACTTCATGGGTAACGATTACTTGGGTAATTTGGGTCTGCGCCAGCTCGCGAATAATGCTGACAATCTGGGCGGTGATTTCGGGATCGAGCGCGGCGGTAGGCTCATCGAATAGCAATACCTGAGGTTCCATCATCAACGCACGCGCAATAGCGACGCGCTGTTGCTGACCGCCGGAAAGATGCAGCGGGAAGCGATCGCTATAAGGCGTTAAGCGCAGGCGATCCAACAGTTTGTCGGCGCGTGCTTTTGCATCCGCTTTGCTTAAACCCAAGACACGGCAGGGCGCTTCAATCAGGTTTTGCAACACAGTGAGGTGCGGCCAAAGATTATATTGCTGAAAAACCATGCCGACATTTTGGCGAAGTTCGCGAATTGCCGCGTCAGAGGGCTTTTTGCTGAAATCGAACTGGTTTCCGGCGATCTGCAAATGGCCAGAGCGCGGATGCTCCAGCAAGTTCAGTACGCGCAGCAGAGAACTTTTGCCTGCGCCGCTCGGACCGAGCAGCACCAGCGTTTCGCCCTGCGGGCATTCCAGGTTGATGTCAAACAGCGCCTGATGAGCACCGTAGAAGCAGTTAATTGCGTTTAGTTGAATACTCATGCGCCAAATATGAATAGCTATTAGTGTCGTAGATTTTAACGTCCTCAGAATAGTTATGCAATTGAGGTGGGTTAAAATTTATGAAACAGCAGCAAAACCCTAAAAGCGTAGCACAATATCGCGCCTTTCCCCTTCACGTTTGGCTGGGTTGCGTGTTTATCCTTGAACTGAAACTAAAAGCGCACCACATTGCTGCAGTACGCTTTTTCTATCTAAATACCTGAAAAATAATGTATTACTTCTTCTCGTACTCCAGCGTCTGACCCAGCGTGCCGCTACCCGGATGTGACCAGTTGGCCGCATAACGTATGTCGTCAACGACCCAGCAGGTGCCTTCACGGATCATCAATACTTCATCCTGCCATTGTTTACCGTCACGGCTCAGATCAACACGCAAAGGAATATTATGCGCATCGCTGTTAGGAATAGTGGAGGCGTCCGCTACGCTGGCTACCGTTGGACCTTGCGCCAGGCTGGAGAAGAGATCGCCGTTGCGCCATGCGCCATTTTTGGTGTTGCCGTTGGCGGCAAGTAACGTTTGATAAAGGTGATCGCTTAGATAGGGACGATATTTTGCCAGCGTGCTGCTGTCAGGCAAACCCTGCGTAGGCTGGGCAACGCGCAGGTCATAAAACTGCTGGGCAACGCTATCAGGACCGCCCTCAGCGCAGGACGCTGTACGTGGGCCATTATCCTTGATGACCGGCTCAACCGTGGTACAGGCGCTAAGCAGCACTGCCGCAGGGATCAACAGCGCAAAGGCTTTGTTTCTCATCTCGATTTCCTTATTGTTCTCTGGCAAAGCGCCATTTTTAGCATAGAGTATAGCCGTGCTTTTTAGTCGAAAGAGCCTTAGTCCGCTTTGTTAAGGTTTTAGTCTGGTTTTCAGAGAAGGAGAACACGATGAAATTGTCTACCACGCCTACGCTAGAAGGGCACCGCATTACCGAATATTGTGGCGTTGTAACGGGTGAAGCGATTTTGGGCGCTAATATTTTCCGTGACTTTTTTGCCGGTATTCGCGACATCGTCGGCGGTCGCTCGGGCGCCTATGAGAAAGAGTTACGTAAGGCGCGAGAAATCGCGTTCAAAGAACTGCAAGAACAGGCAAAAGCATTAGGCGCTAATGCAGTAGTGGGGATTGATATCGATTACGAAACCGTCGGCAAAGACAGCAGCATGTTGATGGTGAGTGTAAGCGGCACGGCGGTCATCGTTAGTTGAAAAAATGGATACTAATACTGGCAGCGATCCTATTGTCTGGCTGCCAGTCTGGCGTGGAATCACGTAAGGGTTACTGGGCCGATTTACGCCATCCGGCTCAAGGTGCGCGCCCGCGTATCAAGGTGATTGTGATTCACTACACCGCCGAAGACTTCTCATCTTCACTCGCTACTTTGACCGATAATCAGGTCAGTGCGCATTACCTTATCCCGCGCCAGCCGCCACAACGCGAGGGCAAAGGCATTATCTGGCAGTTAGTTCCCGAGCGTGATTTAGCCTGGCATGCTGGCCCCAGCTTTTGGCGTGGTGCTACGCGCATCAACGATACGTCAGTGGGTATCGAACTGGTGAACAGTGGTTATCGACGCACGCTAACCGGGCGCGAATGGCAAGCTTTTACCCCGGCGCAAATCGCATCGCTAAGCGCACTAGTGAAAGACGTGGCGCAGCGTTACGGCATCGCGCCTGAGAATATTGTCGGGCACAGCGATATCGCTTCGCAGCGCAAACAGGATCCGGGCCCCTGTTTCCCTTGGCAGCAACTGGCGCAGCAAGGTATTGGCGCGTGGCCAGATGCCGATCGTGTGCAGGTTTATTTAGCCGGAAAAGCCGCGCAGACGCCGGTGCCAACGGCACAGGTGATGGAATTGCTGCAGCGCTACGGTTACGCGGTGACGCCAGAGATGACGCTACCTCAGCAGCAAAATCTGATCGCCGCCTTTCAGATGCACTTTCGGCCAACTGATTATCGCGGACTACCGGATGCAGAAACCGCAGCGATTGCCGCCGCGCTACTGGAAAAATATGGCGCGGCGGAATAGCACGCTGTTACTGCTGTAAAAAGGCTTTCCAGTGCGTGACAACCTGTTCCAGCGCCGCACGGTCAACATCAATATGCGTCACCAAACGTGTTGCTGGGCCGACGCTAATCAGCACATCACGCGCCTTCATCCACGCCTTGAGCGGTTCAACCTGTTCCGCAGGTACACGGACAAACAGCATATTGGTTTGCTGATCAACGACCTCAACGCCAATTTCATGCAGCTGTTGTCCCAGCCATGCGGCGTTGTCGTGATCCTCTTGTAAACGCGTCACGTTATGTTGCAGCGCATACAAACCGGCAGCCGCCAGAATACCGGCCTGGCGCATGCCGCCACCGGTCATTTTACGCCAACGGCGTGCACGCTCAATGTAGGCTTCATCGCCACATAACAGCGATCCCACTGGCGTACCCAACCCTTTAGAAAGGCAAATGGTCAGGCTATCGCAATAGCGTGCGATGGCTTCCAGCGTGACCTTTTGAGCAACAACGGCGTTGAAAATACGTGCGCCATCAATATGCAGCCCCAGTTGGTGTTGGCGGGTAAAGGCAAAAGCTTCAGCCAGATAAGCCAGCGGCAGCACTTTACCATGATGGGTATTTTCCAGACTGAGCAGGCGAGTACGTGCAAAATGAATGTCATCAGGCTTGATTGCAGCAGCAATAGACGCCAACGGCAATGTGCCATCAGCGGCGGCTAAGATCGGCTGCGGCTGAATACTGCCAAGTACAGCAGCGCCGCCCGCTTCATATTTGTAGTTATGCGCTTGCTGGCCCACGATATATTCATCGCCGCGCTCGCAATGGCTGAGCAGCGCGACCAGATTCGCTTGGGTACCGGTTGGAAAGAACAGCGCGGCAGCTTTGCCGCTCAAGTGCGCAGCTTCAGCTTCCAGTGCATTAACCGTAGGATCATCACGATAGACGTCATCGCCGGTCTCTGCCGTCATCATCGCTTGCAACATCGCGGCACTAGGCCGGGTAACGGTATCACTGCGTAAATCGATCACGTTGCGCTCCTGAACTTTCCTGATTAATAAAAAAGCGGGCATGGCGCCCGCTTGCGAAGTTCTATGGTTTTACCGCAACCAGTTGGTTTTCGCCAGTTCAACCACTTCATCGCCGCGACCATTCAGAATGGCCCGCAGCATGTAAAGACTGAAACCCTTGGCCTGCTCCATTTTGATTTGTGGCGGCATCGCCAACTCCTCTTTGGCGGTGATAACGTCAATTAGCACCGGGCCATCGTGGGAAAACGCCTGTTCCAGCGCGCCATTCAGATCAGACGCTTTTTCTACGCGGATACCTTTAATGCCACAGGCTTGCGCAATAGCGGCGAAGTCAGGATTGTCTAACTCTGTGCCATCGGTTAAATAACCGCCGGCCTTCATCTCCATCGCGACAAAACCCAGCACGCTGTTGTTGAAAATCACCAGTTTTACCGGCAACTTCAACTGCGCCACCGTAAGGAAATCCCCCATCAACATACTGAAACCGCCGTCACCACACAGCGCGACCACCTGACGATCGCGATCGATGGCCTGCGCGCCCAAGGCCTGCGGCATGGCGTTTGCCATTGATCCGTGGTTGAACGAGCCCAGTAAACGACGCTTCCCGTTCATCTTCAAATAACGCGCAGCCCAGACGGTGGGTGTACCCACGTCGCAAGTGAAAATAGCGTCATCGTTGGCGTAGTGGCTAATCTGCTGAGCAAGATATTGCGGATGAATGGCTTGCTTGTCGTTGGCATTGGCGAGATCGTCGAGATCTTTGCGTGCCTCAACATAATGTTTCAATGCGCTGTCGAGATGCTGACGATCGGTTTTATCCATCAGCTGCGGCAATATCGCCTGCAGGGTGGTTTTCACATCGCCGATGTAAGCTTGATCCACGCGACAGTGCGCGCCAAGGCTACCGGGATTGATATCCAGTTGGATAATTTTGGCTTTTTCCGGGTAGAAAGCGCGATAGGGAAATTGCGTTCCGAGCAGCACCAGCGTGTCGGCATTCATCATCGCGTGGAAACCTGATGAGAATCCGATAAGCCCGGTCATGCCGACATCGTAAGGATTGTCATATTCAATGTGTTCTTTGCCGCGCAGCGCATGAACGATAGGCGCTTTTAGCGTCGCGGCCAGCTCAACCACTTCTTTATGCGCACCTGCAACGCCACTCCCGCAAAGCAAAGTAATATTACTGGCTTCGTTTAGGGTTTGAACCAGACGCGCTAACTCTGCAGCTTGCGGTTGGATGTGTGGAAGCTGTGGCGGATACCACGCCGCGCTCGCCGTTTCTGGCGCTAACTTCAGCGCAACATCGCCAGGAATGACCACCACCGACACGCCGCGATTCAGGATCGCTTTACGCATCGCGATGCCTAAGACCTGAGGTAATTGCTCTGGATTAGAAACCAGTTCGCAGTAATGGCTGCATTCGCGAAACAGCTCTTGTGGGTGCGTTTCCTGAAAATAGCCGCTACCGATCTCGCTGGAAGGAATATGTGCGGCAATGGCTAATACCGGAACATGGTTACGATGACAATCAAACAAGCCGTTAATCAGATGCAAATTGCCGGGACCACAAGAACCCGCGCAGACTGCCAGCTCACCGGTCACGTGCGCTTCTGCGCCTGCGGCAAACGCAGCAACTTCTTCATGGCGGGTTGGCATCCATTCAATGGTTCCCATGCGATTTAAGCTGTCACTCAGACCGTTAAGCGAATCACCGGTCACGCCCCAAATGCGTTTGACGCCTGCATTCTCAAGGGTTTTTGCGAGCAGCGCCGCAATGGTTTGTTTCATCATCTTCTCCTTTTGGTGATTGGCCATCCTGGCGATGGCACAACCGAAAGCGCAAAAAAGAAGCTTAGACGAGGTTATCGAAACGCAGCCGTGAAAAAATGCGCTGCGTTTCGGCTCAGGGCGTTAAGCGGAGAACAGGGCGATGAGAATAGGGGCCAGCAGGCTCATGACAAAACCATGCACTATCGCGGCGGGAACAATTTCCATGCCGCCTGCGCGTTGCAACACCGGCAGGGTGAAATCCATTGAGGTGGCGCCACATAAACCCAATGCACTGGAACGATGACGGGCAATTAAGGCCGGGATCAACATAATAGCAATCAGTTCGCGTAACAGGTCATTGAAGAACGCTGCGCTGCCAATGACCGGGCCAAACGCTTCGGTCATTAAAATACCGGACAGCGAATACCAGCCAAATCCGCTGGCCATTGCCAAACCGGTTTTTAACGGTAAACCCAACAGCAGCGCCGCAATCATACCGCCAATCAACGCACTCACTAACACGACGCTGGCGACAATCATGCCGCGGCGATTCAGGATAATTTGGCGCAGCGTCATGCCGCTGCCACGCAACTGTATTCCCACTAAAAACAGCAAGAAAATTAATGCGTATTCACTGGCTGCAGAGGCGTGATGAAGAAAGTTCCACTGTGTCAGGCCTAATAAAAATCCCACGATGACTACGCCGCACAGCTTGAGTGATTCCAGCGCCATATGCAGCCGCGACGGCAATTTTTCCTGTTTGTGAGCGTGTTGCCACGGCAAGCGTTTTTCCAGCCAGAGCAATGCCAGTAGATTGCATAACATGATGCAAACTGCGGCGACTGCGGCGGTGTGAAATACCGTGAGCAGATTGCGGCTAAGGTTATCAAGAAACGCCAAACTGATGCCCATGAAGAACAAGATGACATACACCATCCAGCTCAGTAAGCGATTAACTGCACGTAGAATTGCGGTTTTATGCAGAGGTAACAGCCAGCCCACGACCAGTGGAACAAGAATAATCAGAAGTCCGGAATACATAATTATTTAAGCCATCCGTGCGAAAGTGGCGACACGCTAGCGAAAAAGGCGCTAAGAGTAAACCCTGTAGAGAGAGTGGCTTGACCGGTTTGCGTTCGCCAACCATGCTTCGGTTAATAAGAGGATGAGCCACGTATGATTCTGCAACATATCGATATTCGCGGTTTTCGCGGCATCAGTCAGCTTTCCTTGCCGCTGACACCCACCAACCTGTTAATCGGTGAAAACGCCTGGGGCAAATCGAGTCTACTGGACGCACTTACACTGTTATTGTCACCGCAAACGGAAGATTATCAGTTTACGCCTGCTGACTTTTACTTTACGCCAGGCGACGTTAACGATCAGCGACGACGTCTGCAGATTGTGTTCCATTTCCGTGATGACCACAGCGATCAAGACGCGCTGCTTACGCCGTTCTGGCAAAGGGACGCACAAGGGCAACGTTGGCTCTATTACAGTACGCGGGCGAAGCTGCGTGATGGCCATGTCAGCACAACACGGCGCTTTGTCGATCAGCAGGGCAACGTGTTACCAGAAGAGGGGACGGGAGCGGCTATTCGCCATCTGCTGCACAGGTATCCGGTGCTGCGATTGCGTGATGCGCGTTTTAGTCGTCGCAGGCGGGATAGCGAAAGCAATAACGATACGCGCACCGCCACCTTGAACCAGTTAGCGATGGAGCTTGATACGCTCACGCGAGATCTGGTGACGCAGCCGCAAACGCTGAGCGATGAGGTGCTGCGTCAAGGTTTGCAAACCATGCAACAACTGATGGAGCACTATTTTTGGTGCAGCATCCCAAAGATGCCAGTGAAGCGCGCCGCATTGATCCGCAAGCGCGTGATGGCATGCAAGGATGGCGCTCGCTGGATAGGCTGAATAAACTGATATCGGGAACGGATTCGCGCAGTCGCCAGCTGATTTTACTGCGTATGTTTACGCTGCTGATACAGGCGCAGGGCAGTGAGCCGCTGGCTATTGGCGCACGACCGCTGTTGCTGATAGAAGATCCCGAAACGCGACTTCATCCGATTATGTTGTCAGTGGCATGGAATTTACTGATGTTGCTGCCGCTGCAAAAATCACGACCACCAATTCAGCTGAGCTGCTTTCACAGGTGCCGATTGAGAATGTGTGTCGGCTGGTACGAGAGCCGTCGCGGGTCGCTGCGTGGCGTATCGGCCCGGAAGGATTGAGTGCGGAAGATAGCCGGCGCATTGGGTTTCATATTCGCGTTAATCGTCCGTCTGCCCTGTTTGCCCGCTGCTGGTTGCTGGTGGAAGGCGAAACCGAAGTGTGGATTATCAATGAACTGGCGCAGCAATGCGGTCATCACTTTGCCGCAGAAGGGGTAAAAGTGATTGAGTTTGCTCAGTCAGGATTAAAGCCTTTACTCAAATTTGCCCGCCGCATGGGCATTGCCTGGCATGTGTTAACCGATGGTGATGATGCCGGCAATAAATATGCAGCTACAACGCGCAGCCAATTGCAGGAGGGGACGAGGAATCACATCATCTTACCCAGCTTCCCGCGCTGGATATGGAAAATTTCCTTTATAAACAAGGGTTCGATGAAGTTTACCATCAGATGGCGCACCTGCCGTTAAACGCGCCCATGAATGCAAGGCGTATTATTACCCAAGCTCTTCATCATGCGTCGAAACCGGAACTGGCAATTGCCGTGGCGATGGCGGCGGCCGAGCGCGGCCCCGAGGCTATTCCAACGCTGATGCGCCAGATGTTTTCACGGGTGATTTGGCTGGCGCAGGGTAAAGCAGATTAGAAAGGTAACAAAAAAATGCCAGCGGCATGGGCTGGCATTTTTTTAGGGAATGTTCAGAATGGGGATAAACGTCAGGCTACAGCCTGCGCTTCTACTGGCACGATAAGACTGGCATGATTGCCTTTCGGACCTTGATGGACGTCAAACTGAACTTGTTGGCCGGCTTTAAGTGTTCTGTAACCATCCATCTTAATCGTTGAGTAGTGCGCGAAGATGTCTTCGCCGCCCCCGATTGGACAGATAAAGCCGAAGCCTTTGGCGTTATTGAACCATTTAACTGTACCCGTCTCCATGCTTTTACTTCCCTCGCAAGACATTTTATTAAGTAGGTGAGGTCATTTAAGCTGTGAGTCGAGTTTGATTAAAACTCAATCAGCTTGTGTCCGTAGAATGTAGAGAAACGGGCACTGGCGTCAAGCAAAGCGCCGGACTGTGCAGGAGAAAATCACTAAAATTTGAGGTAGTTAACGCTATTGCGAATTTTGTGATACAGGTCGCGGAGGCTTTTTTCGGCTAAATTTCCATCATCGGCTGATAGCTTGACAAGCGTGTTAAACTCTAAATATGAACTGCAATGGGTTTATGAATGATGTGCGGAATCTCAACGGATCATTATGGCAAACAATAACGACTGGCTTAATTTTGAACATCTGGCCGAAGACAAAGTACGCGAAGGGTTAAAGCCGCCTTCAATGTATAAAGTCATTCTGAATAATGACGATTATACACCTATGGAATTTGTTATTGACGTAGTGCAAAAGTTCTTTTCTTATGATGTTGAACGTGCAACGCAGCTGATGTTGAAAGTTCACTACCACGGTAAAGCGATCTGTGGTGTATTTACTGCAGAAGTCGCCGAAACCAAAGCGGCCCAGGTGAACAACTATGCGCGGGAAAATCATCATCCTTTGCTGTGTACGCTGGAAAAAGCCTGATCCCGTCTCCATATAGGAAACAGGTCGTCAGAGCGATAATTGGGGGAGGTGCCTAATGCTCAATCAAGAACTGGAACTCAGTTTAAATATGGCTTTCGCCAGAGCGCGTGAGCACCGTCATGAATTTATGACCGTCGAGCATCTGTTACTGGCGCTGCTCAGTAACCCGTCGGCCAGAGAGGCACTGGAAGCCTGTACGGTGGATATTGTGGCTCTCCGGCAGGAGCTCGAAGCCTTCATCGAACAAACCACACCTGTGCTGCCTGCCAGTGAAGAGGAGCGTGATACGCAACCTACGCTCAGCTTCCAGCGTGTGTTACAGCGTGCGGTTTTCCATGTCCAGTCATCAGGCCGAAGCGAAGTCTCCGGTGCTAATGTGCTGGTTGCCATTTTTAGTGAGCAGGAGTCGCAAGCGGCTTACCTGCTGCGCAAACACGAAGTCAGCCGCCTTGATGTGGTGAACTTCATTTCTCACGGTACGCGTAAAGACGAACCCGGCCATGCGCCGAATGCAGAAAATCCGGTTAACGAAGAGCAAGCAGGCGGGGAGGATCGTATGGAAAACTTCACCACCAATCTCAATCAGCTTGCTCGCGTCGGCGGAATCGATCCGCTGATTGGTCGGGACAAGGAGCTTGAGCGTACCGTTCAGGTTTTATGCCGCCGTCGTAAAAATAACCCGCTGCTGGTGGGAGAATCGGGTGTCGGTAAAACCGCTATTGCTGAAGGTCTCGCCTGGCGTATTGTTCAGGGCGACGTGCCGGAAGTGATGAAAGATTGCACCATTTACTCTTTAGATATTGGTTCACTGCTGGCAGGCACTAAATATCGTGGCGACTTCGAGAAGCGTTTCAAAGCGTTGTTGAAACAGCTTGAGCAGGACAACAGCAGTATTCTGTTCATCGATGAAATCCACACCATTATTGGTGCGGGCGCGGCGTCAGGTGGCCAGGTTGATGCTGCTAACCTCATCAAACCGCTGCTTTCCAGCGGCAAGATTCGCGTTATGGGTTCAACGACTTATCAGGAATTCAGTAACATCTTCGAGAAGGATCGTGCTTTAGCACGTCGCTTCCAGAAAATTGATATCACTGAACCGTCGCTGGATGAAACCGTTCAGATTCTGAATGGCCTGAAACCGAAATACGAAGCGCATCACGATGTGCGTTATACCGCGAAAGCGGTGCGTGCAGCGGTAGAGCTGGCGGTGAAATATATCAACGATCGTCATTTGCCGGATAAAGCGATTGACGTTATCGACGAAGCGGGCGCTCGCGCTCGACTGATGCCGGCCAGCAAGCGCAAGAAAACGGTCAATGTGGCTGATATAGAATCAGTGGTGGCGCGTATTGCGCGTATCCCAGAGAAAAGCGTTTCAGCAAGCGATCGCGATACGCTTAAAAATCTGGGTGACCGCTTGAAAATGCTGGTATTTGGTCAGGACAATGCGATTGAAGCCCTGACTGAAGCGATCAAAATGAGCCGGGCGGGTTTGGGCCAGGATCGTAAACCGGTTGGTTCGTTCTTGTTTGCGGGCCCAACGGGCGTGGGTAAAACCGAAGTCACGGTTCAACTGGCAAAAGCGTTGGGCATTGAGCTGCTGCGTTTCGATATGTCCGAGTATATGGAGCGTCATACCGTTAGCCGTTTGATTGGTGCGCCTCCGGGCTACGTTGGTTTTGATCAAGGTGGTTTGCTGACCGATGCGGTAATCAAACATCCTCATGCCGTTGTGCTGCTGGATGAAATTGAGAAAGCGCACCCCGATGTCTTTAACCTGCTGTTACAGGTCATGGATAACGGCATGCTAACGGACAACAACGGGCGTAAAGCGGACTTCCGTAATGTCGTGCTGGTGATGACGACAAACGCCGGTGTGCGTGAAACGGAACGTAAATCTATCGGCCTGATTCATCAAGACAACAGCACCGATGCAATGGAAGAGATCAAAAAGATCTTTACGCCAGAGTTTCGTAACCGCCTCGACAACATCATTTGGTTCCGTCACTTGTCTCCAGAGGTGATTCATCAGGTGGTCGACAAGTTTATTGTCGAGCTGCAAGCGCAGTTGGATGCGAAAGGTGTGTCGCTGGAAGTCAGTGATGAAGCGCGCGATTGGCTGGCTGAGAAAGGCTATGACAAAGCGATGGGTGCACGTCCGATGGCGCGTACCGTTCAGGAAAGCCTGAAGAAACCGTTGGCTAACGAACTGCTGTTTGGTTCGCTGGTGGATGGTGGATCGGTATCAGTTGGACTGGATAAAGAAAAAGGCCAGCTAACCTATCATTTCCTGAGTGCGGAAAAACGTAAAACAGAGGGCACTGTGCATTAATCACGGATGTCAGATAGAGAAAAGGCCGGATGAGAATCCGGCCTTTTTTTGCTTGCTGATATTATTCAGCAGCGCGATGAGAGCAGCTTAGCGACTACGGAAGACAATGCGGCCTTTGCTCAGGTCGTACGGGGTCAACTCGACAGTCACTTTGTCGCCCGTCAGGATGCGGATGTAGTTTTTGCGCATTTTACCGGAGATATGAGCGGTAACCACGTGTCCGTTCTCAAGTTCTACGCGGAACATGGTGTTAGGTAACGTATCCAGTACGGTACCTTGCATTTCAATATTGTCTTCTTTGGCCATCGAATCCTCTGGGTGTACTACCTTTCAGTTGAACCGGCAAGATAATGCCCAATTCAACGATTTATGTAAAGAACCGTCGACGATTTTGCCAACGCTTCGCCGTGCTTCGCGTTATAACGCGAGCATCTCGGTTAAATTCGGGTGTTTTATGTGACGTCTGCGGGGAGTTAGCGGGCTAAGAATCTGTATCAACCGGTTACACGCGCACGATTGAACAGTTCCGAGAGTGCGTTGAGATTCCCAGCCTGGCAATTCCGGCTTACTACTATGAAGCGCGGACGACATACCAAACTCGATTATTATATCACTTTTACCGCTTTATGTGTGCAAAACATCTGTGTAGGTTTAAAAAAGGGTTTGCGTACGCCAGCAGCCTTCGCTGACCGGTTGCCACGCAAGGCTTTGCACATATTGCAGATAATCTACACGGGGGATTTCCCTCGCACCTAAAGACGCAGTATGCGGGTTAAGTACCTGACAATCCACCAAACGCCCCTGGTGTTTTACGAAGTGTTGGCAAAATACCCAGAGTGCGGTTTTCGAGGCATTCTCCTGACGACTAAACATCGACTCGCCGCAGAATATTTGGCCTAACGCTAAACCATACATGCCGCCGACTAAACGTTGCCCATTCCAGACTTCAATCGAATGCGCATGGCCGAGTTCATATAATCGCAACCAGGCGCGTTTAACTTCGAAAGTAATCCAGGTACCTTCCTCACGTCCAGTAGCGCAGCCTTCAAGAACGTCGGCGAAAGACTCGTTCATGGTCACACGATAAGGTGACTGCTTGTGGAAACGCTTCATGCTGCGACTGAGATGAAAATACTCAGGCAGTAGCACGGCACGAGGATCGGGCGACCACCATAAGATAGGATCGCCGGGCGAAAACCAGGGAAAAATTCCACGTTGATACGCATTCAGTAAACGAGCAGGGGAGAGATCGCCACCCATTGCCAGCAAGCCGTTCGGTTCGCGCAAGGCCATTTCAGGCGGTGGGAAATGCAATGACTCCCTTGAAAGTTGTACCAGTCTCATGACGTTATTTTACCTGTCAGCTATTCGCTAGAACTATAGCGCAAAGCGTTGTTGGAAACGCCAATAGCGACCCGTTTTTGAGATTAATTCCTTATGGCTGCCTTGCTCAATAATTGCACCATTTTCCATTACGCAGATGCGATCCATAAGATGTAAGCCACTCAGGCGGTGGGTAACGATGATCACCGTTTTCCCCTGAGTGACCTGATTCAGCAACGTCAAAATTTGTTGCTCCGTACTGACATCTAAACCTTCAGTAGGTTCATCGAGCAACCAAAGATCGCCATCATGCAAAAGTGCACGTGCAATGGCTAAACGCCGCAGTTCACCACCTGAAAGCGGGCGTCCGCCTTCACCAAGCCAGGCATTTAAGCCCTCATCGTTCTCAAGTAAACATTGCAGTTCGACCTGAATCAGCACTGCTTTGAGCTTTTCATCAGTTGCGGTTGGAGAAGCAATAAGCAAATTATCGCGCAGCGTTTGACTAAATAAATGGACTCGCTGCGTCACCATGCTAATACGCTGACGTAGTTGCGCTTCATCCCACGCCTGAAGCGCAACATCATTGAGCGCTATGGTGCCGTGCTGACTTTCCCAAGCGCGCGTCAATAAGGCTAACAACGTTGATTTACCGCAACCGGTTGATCCGAGCAAAGCGATGTGCTCGCCAGCCCGGATATTCAGGGAGAAATCGCTGAGCACGGCGTCGGGTCGATCAGGATAAGAGAAATAAAGATTTTCGATGATGACTTCAAGGCTACCTGTTCTGACATCAGCAACCGAAGGGAAAATTATCGTAGTCTCTCGACCAATGATGTCATTTACGCGTTGCGCAGCCGTAATGACCTGGGATAATGGCAGAAACGCACCAGCAACCGGTGCCAGCGCTTCGAAAGCGGCTAGCGCGCAAAACACCACTAACGCAATGAGGGAGCCCGGTAACTGCTGTGCTTCAATTGTCGTTGCGCTGACCCAAAGCAGAAGAGTTACGGTAAAACCGCTAATCAGCAACAGTAGGCTTTGTGCTAAAGCGTGTAGGCGCTGCTGTTGACGCTGTGCTTGCTGCCACTGCTGTTCTTGATCATTAAGCTGTTTCCGCCAAGAGGAAGCTGCGCCATAGAGCGTGAGTTCCGCCTGTCCGCTCAGCCAATGCATGAACTGCATGCGCCAATGAACACGCCCTTGCGCGATTGCCCGGCCTGCTGGTGCACCAAGATGATAAAAAAGCGGCGGAAAAAGCAGCAGCGTTGCTAACATGATACCCCCAAAATTAATGCTAATTGCAGGTCAATCAGGCTGAGTGCTGGCGTGACCAGCATAATGACCACAAAAGCACCCGCTAGCGGGGAAATAACACGCAAATAAAGGTGATCGAGCGTATCTACATCGCCAACAAAACGATTTAACAGGTCAGATTGACGAAAATCAGCAAGTTGACCGGGTGATAAGGCAATCAGGCGGCTAAAGGTGAACACGCGCAGATGTTGCAATACGCGGAAAGTGGCATCGTGACTCGCAAGGCGTTCAAAATAACGGGCAGCGGTACGTATGATGGCAGCACCGCGAACACCCGCCGCGGGTAGCATGTAGTTGAAGCTGTAGAGTCCCGCAAAACCCGCAACTGAGGACGCCGCCAGAAACCAACCAGAAAGAGTAAGAAGGCCAATGCTGGCCAGCAAAGTAATCATGGCTAACGCCATGCCTAAGGCTAAGCGATAAGGATGGCGCAACCAGAGACGGAGGAAAGGATGCAATGCAGACATCAGGAAATCTCCTGCTGACGGTGCTTCATCATCTGTTTAAACGCACCGGATTGTTCACTTAGCTGATGCCAGTTTCCTTGCTGTATTAGCTGTCCGTTTTGCATCACCCAAATTGCATCCCATTCCTTAAGATTATCGAGTTGGTGAGTAATCATTAGCGTAGTTTGCTGTCTGGCAGCTTGGTTGAGCGCCTGCATGACCAGCGATTCACTAAGGGCATCAAGACTGGCGGCGGGTTCATCCAGTAATAACAAGCGTGCTGGTTTATACAATGCGCGCGCAACAGCGATGCGCTGTGCCTGACCAACCGATAAACCTGTACCGCCATCGCCCAGAATTGTCTTCAGACCCTGAGGCAGCCGCGGTAGAAATTCGTTTATTCCGCAGGTTTTTAATAACTCGGTAAAACGGCTTTCACTATAAGACTCATTCATCAAAATATTGTCGCGAATTGTCGAGGCCGGCAGATGGGGGTTTTGTCCGACCCAAGCCAAATGTTGGTGCCAGTTATCACGAATAATATCGCGTAACTCCATCCCATTAACGCGGAGAGAGCCTTGATAAGGTAAAAAGCCCAGTAACGCATTCATTAATGCGCTCTTGCCTGCACCACTTTGCCCAACCAGTGCCACGCGTTGATTAGCTGGCAGCTGGAAGGTTAACGGGCCACACAAAGTTTTTCCGTTTGGCGCGCAAATCAGCAGGTTTTCAGCCATGACTTCAATCGAATCATTTGACGCGAAAGGATTTTCTCCTTGATTGGCAACGGTGTCCGGTGTTTCGTGCATGAATTTTTCAAGCGCATCAGCGCCGCCAACTGCTTGCGCTTTGGCATGATAAAAGGTGCCGAGATCACGCAGCGGTTGAAAAAATTCAGGCGCTAATATCAGCACTAAAAAACCGGTAAAAAGCGTAACGCCATGGCCATAATCGCCAAAATGCAGTTCGCCTAAATAGGAAAAGCCAAAGTAAACCGCGACCACCGCAATAGCCAATGAAGCAAAAAACTCCAGCACGGCAGAAGAGAGAAAAGCAAGGCGCAGCACTTCCATAGTGCGCTGGCGAAAATCTGTGGTTGAAGCCGCAATAGCCTCTTTTTCCGCTTCGCCTCGATGAAAAAGGCGCAGCGTTTCGCGCCCACGCAGGCGATCAAGAAAATCGCCGCTCAGTCGTGCAAGCGCGCTGAAATTACGACGATTAGCATCAGCAGCTCCCATGCCGACCAAGGCCATGAACAGCGGAATCAAAGGCGCGGTGACAAACAGAATTAAGCCGGCGGTCCAGTTTAGAGGAAAGAGGGTGAACAGAATGCAAAAGGGGATAAGTACGGCAAGCGTCATTTGAGGAAGATAGCGTGCATAGTAATCCTGCATATCTTCAATTTGCTCAAGTAATAACGTTGCCCAACTGCCAGCCGGTTTCCCCTGAATCCAGGCGGGACCCAGTACAGCCAGACGATCAATGATCTGCTTTCGAAGGGCCTGACGAATGGCCTGGCCAGCACGAAACCCAGCCTGTTCCCGAGCATAATTTAATGCCGCGCGCAGGACAAAGCACAGCAGTAACAGCACGAAATGGGTCAGCAGCGTATCGCGTGATTGTTGTTCAATAATCAGCGCTTGCAGCAATGAGGCCATTAGCCAGGCTTGAGCAATAATAACCAGCGCGCTGGCAAAACCCAGCAGCGTGGTCAGTCGCAACCATCGTCCAGCGTGACTGCGTTGCTGGCGAAGCCAGCGGGTAAGATGCTGTTGCCGCGATTTGTTCATGCGATACCGTGGAGAATGCCAAAGGCGAATGCAGAATCAGGACGTTTCCTGCTTCTATAGGCGCATGAATCTAGCATGGCGACAATAAAAAAGGCGACTGAAAAACAGTCGCCTTTATTGATTACGATCAGGAAATGAATAACTTATCGATCGTTTTTAACCAAACCGTCGAGATAACGTTCTGCATCCAACGCAGCCATACAACCGGTACCCGCTGAAGTAATAGCCTGACGATAGATATGATCCATGACATCACCTGCGGCAAATACGCCCGGAATGCTGGTTTGGGTCGCGTTACCATGCAGACCAGACTGGACTTTGATGTAACCATTTTCCAGATCCAGCTGTCCATCAAAGATGGCGGTGTTCGGGCTGTGACCAATGGCCACAAACAGACCTGCGACATCCAGCGCTTCAGTTTCTTGCTCGTTGAGCGTGGAGCGCAATGTTAAACCGGTAACGCCCATCTGATCGCCCACCACTTCATCCAGCGTGCGGTGAGTATGCAGAACAATATTCCCGCTACTCACTTTTTCCATCAGTCGATCAATCAGAATCTTCTCTGCACGGAAGCTGTCACGACGATGAATCAGGTGCACTTCAGAAGCGATATTGGCGAGATAAAGCGCTTCTTCCACGGCGGTATTACCGCCGCCAATAACCGCGACTTTCTGCTGGCGGTAGAAGAAACCATCACAGGTTGCGCAGGCTGAAACGCCTTTGCCTTTAAACGCTTCTTCCGACGGCAGACCAAGGTAACGTGCAGAGGCGCCAGTGGCGATGATCAGCGCATCAGCGGTGTATTCAGCGCTGTCACCAGTCAAACGGAAAGGACGATTCTGTAAATCGACAGTGTGAATGTGGTCAAAAATGATTTCAGTATTAAATTTCTCAGCATGCTCATGCATGCGTTCCATCAGAGATGGACCTGTCAGATCGTGCGGGTCACCCGGCCAGTTTTCAACTTCTGTCGTGGTGGTTAACTGACCGCCTTTTTCAAGCCCAGTAATTAAAACCGGATTCAGGTTGGCGCGTGCAGCGTAAACGGCTGCGGTATAACCCGCTGGACCGGAGCCCAGAATGAGTAACTTACTGTGTTTTGCCGTACTCATGCTTTCCTCAGTTTCATTCGGCTGACATAGCCTGCGATTGTAGGGAATATCCTGATGGAATGACAAGGCTTGCACGATTTTGTTAACGATAGCTGCAAATGGCGTAGACGATGATGATAGTTTCCGCCTCTCCTTTGCGCCAAAAGGGGGCAAAAATCGGCTTTTGTGGTGCAGCTGTTCAAAAATACTCATTTAAAAACAGTTACCCAGAGGACTGTCTGGCATCTTGTACTGGATTTGGACATTTTACTTTGACAATCGCCTGCGCATTTGCGAAAACAGTGTCAGAAGCGAAGAATGTTAATCGGATCAAAACAGGGTTTAATGCCTCGTTTTGCGCGCAACACCGAATAAAAGCAGCCTGACATTGGTAATGACGCATGATGTGGACAGACAACATGCGTCATGCGGATGAGTGCCTTAACGCACAGGCTCTACAACTTCACTTCAAAAATGCCCCGAACAATGAGCGTTTTCAGGGCGTGGCAGGTAAAGGGAAGGAATTAAGAGAGACAATAATAATGGTAGACAATAAGAAACGCCCCGGGAAAGACCTCGACAGAATCGACAGAAATATTCTGAATGAACTGCAGAAAGATGGTCGTATTTCAAACGTGGAACTTTCCAAACGCGTAGGATTATCGCCTACGCCGTGTCTTGAGCGTGTGCGCCGCCTTGAGCGTCAAGGTTTTATCCTGGGCTACACCGCACAATTAAACCCGCATTATCTGGATGCATCACTGCTGGTGTTCGTTGAGATTACTCTGAATCGTGGCGCGCCAGATGTGTTTGAGCAATTTAACGCCGCTGTACAAAAACTTGAGGAAACTCAAGAGTGTCACCTCGTTTCGGGTGATTTCGACTACCTGCTTAAAACGCGTGTACCTGACATGTCTGCCTATCGCAAACTGTTGGGCGAAACCTTGTTGCGTCTGCCAGGCGTTAACGACACGCGTACTTATGTGGTGATGGAAGAGGTCAAACAGAGCAATCGTCTGGTGATCAAAACTCGCTGATGCGGGGCAGGTGCAAAACCTGTGGGATTTCGGTACACTCCTGTGAATTCATACAGGACCAGCGTCGGGAGTGCCCGACGCTGTTGCTTCATACTTTACAGGCACCTGGAGAGTTCTCTTGAGCCAGGAATACACAGAAGATAAAGACGTTTCGTTACAATCGCTGAGCAGTGGACGCCGTCTACTCGAAGCGTTGCTCATCCTGGTGGCGCTTTTTGCCATTTATTTGATGGTTTCATTGGTCAGTTTTAATCCTTCCGATCCAAGCTGGTCGCAAACGGCCTGGCATGAACCCATTCACAACATTGGCGGCAGCGTTGGCGCCTGGCTTGCTGACACCTTACTTTTCATTTTTGGTGTGATGGCTTACGCCATTCCGCCGGTCATTCTGGGGCTGTGTTGGATCGCTTTTCGTCAGCGTGACAATCAAGACTACTTCGACTATTTCGCGGTTGGCCTGCGTTTGATTGGTGTTTTGGCGCTGGTAGTCACCACCTGCGGCATGGCTGCTTTGAATGCTGATGATATTTGGTATTTCGCTTCCGGCGGTGTGATCGGCAGCCTGGTCAGTAATGCCATGGCGCCTTGGTTAAATCCTGCGAGTGGAACGTTAGCATTGCTGTGTGTCTGGGCAGCGGGTGTCACGCTCTACACCGGTTGGTCATGGCTGACCATTGCGGAGCGCATTGGGGGTGTGGTCATGGGTGTATTAACCTTTGCCAGCAACCGATCGCGCCACGATGAGCCATGGCAAGAAGACGAAGAGTATGAGGCTGAACACGCATCGACCTCCCGTTCACGTGCTATTCAGCATAATGACGATGAAGAGGATATTTTGCTGGCGGCGCCACGTAATGTGGCTGCTGAAAGCGTGCCCGCTGAAGAAGATGTCTCAGCTGAAGATGTTCTCTTGTCAAACCAGGATCCCTTGTTAGCGAAAGCGGCTGCAGCAACCAGCGCAGCTGTTGCTACAACTGTGGAAGCAGCGCACGTCGAATTAGCGCCATTACCTGCCGTTGCGCCAGTTTCTTCGGTTGCTGTGCCATCAACAGTTGCACCTGCCGTAGCAGCACAGGTTTCTGCACCGATAAACAATGGTCAACCTCAGGTTCAGACTGCACCAGAAGCGTCGCCGCCGCTTTATCGTTTTGAAATTCCAGAAGATAAACCTGCTCAAGCACCGCCGTTTACCGCCTTTGAAGATAACGAGCCGAAGATGGGCAACTGGCGTGAAAGCGCATCTTCAATGCCAGAAACGCCTTCCGCAGTAACGCGAGTAGCAGCGACAGCCGCTGCATCCGTTGCAACAAGAACAACCCCTACATTTGACCTTGCGCCAGAAGTGAATCCTAACCCGCAGGTCAAACAAGGGATCGGGCCTTCGTTGCCCCGTCCTAATCCGGTTAAGTTGCCGACGCGTCGTGAATTAGCCTCTTACGGCATCAAATTACCCTCACAACGCATGGCGGAAGAAAAAGCTAAAGCGGAAGAGTCGAGCACGGTTCAGTCAGCCGCATCTTCTGAACAAAATGCCATCTGGGCGCCAGAAGACGAAGAAGCATTGCAGCAGGCAGAACTGCGTGAAGCGTTCCAGTCTGGACAACAGCAACGCTATGGCGAAAGCTGGCAGCAAGATGAAGAGGATGAAGAAGCGTTACAGCAAGCCTCGCTCGCCCGTCAGTTTGCTGAACAACAGCAGCAGCGTTATGTGCCTGAGCGTGAAGCGCCTGCGGCACCCGTATTTAATCTGGATACGGCTTCCGCCTTTGATTTTTCTCCAATGAAAGATCTCATCGATGATGGCCCAACCGAGCCTCTGTTCACCATTGCTGCTACGCCAGAGCCAGAAGAACCTGCGGTTTCGCATGAGCCGTGGCAGCAAGTGGCAGAAGTTTCTGCGCCCCAGGCACCCGCACAGGTTCCGGTGCCAGAAGCGCCTTCAACTTTTGCTGCGCCAGTTCAGCCTCCGGTTCCGGCTGCACATTCTTCTTATGCTGCGCCAGTGCCAACGCCAGCGGTCGAAGAAGCGAAACCTTCAGTGCATGACAGCCTGATTCATCCCTTCCTGATGCGTCATGAACACCCGTTGGAGAAACCGTCCACGCCACTCCCAACGCTCGATCTGCTGACGGCTCCGCCAGAAGAGGAAGAGCCGGTGGATATGTTTATGCTGGAGCAAACGGCGCGGCTGGTGGAGTCTCGCTTGGGCGATTACCGCGTAAAAGCGGAAGTGGTTGGCATTTCGCCTGGTCCAGTCATTACGCGTTTCGAACTGGATCTGGCACCTGGTGTAAAAGCGGCGCGAATCTCAAATCTTTCACGAGACCTGGCTCGCTCGCTTTCTGCAGTGGCGGTGCGTGTAGTTGAAGTGATTCCGGGCAAGCCATATGTCGGACTGGAGTTACCCAATAAACATCGCCAGACGGTTTATCTCCGTGAAGTGCTGGATTGCGCAAAATTCCGCGATAATCCTTCTCCGCTGGCGATCGTGTTAGGTAAAGATATTGCAGGGCAACCGGTGGTCGCGGATCTGGCTAAGATGCCGCACTTGCTGGTAGCGGGTACAACCGGTTCTGGTAAGTCTGTGGGCGTTAACGCCATGATTATCAGTATGCTTTATAAAGCGACGCCTGAAGAGGTGCGCTTCATCATGATTGACCCGAAAATGCTGGAGTTGTCCGTCTATGAAGGCATTCCGCATCTGTTAACCGAAGTGGTTACAGACATGAAGGACGCCGCTAATGCGCTGCGCTGGAGTGTGGGCGAGATGGAGCGCCGTTATAAGCTGATGTCTGCTTTGGGTGTGCGTAATCTGGCGGGTTACAACGAGAAAGTTGAGCAAGCTGAAGCCATGGGCCGTCCAATACCCGATCCATTCTGGAAGCCGGGCGATAGCATGGATATGACACCGCCGGTGTTGGAAAAACTGCCTTACATTGTGGTTCTGGTGGATGAATTTGCCGATTTGATGATGGCCGTCGGTAAAAAAGTGGAAGAGCTTATTGCCCGCCTGGCGCAAAAAGCCCGTGCCGCAGGTATCCATCTGGTGCTGGCAACGCAACGTCCTTCCGTTGACGTGATTACCGGCTTGATTAAGGCGAACATTCCAACCCGTATCGCCTTTACGGTATCGAGCAAAATTGATTCACGTACCATTCTTGATCAGGCCGGTGCTGAGTCACTGTTGGGGATGGGTGACATGCTTTATATGCCGCCTAACTCTTCAATGCCGGTGCGTGTTCATGGCGCATTTGTTCGCGACCAGGAAGTGCATGCCGTTGTTCAGGACTGGAAAGCGCGCGGTCGCCCACAATACATCGAAAGCATCACCGCTGGCGAAGAGAATGAAAGTGGTGGCGGCGGAATGGACAGCGACGAAGAGCTCGATCCGCTGTTTGATCAGGCAGTCGCCTTTGTGGTGGATAAACGTCGTGCGTCAATTTCAGGTGTTCAACGTCAGTTCCGCATTGGTTATAACCGTGCGGCGCGCATTATTGAGCAGATGGAAGCGCAAAGCATTGTTTCTCCTCCGGCACACAACGGCAATCGCGAAGTGTTAGCGCCGCCGCCGCACGAAATGTAGTTCGGATAAAAACACGCATGGAAACAGCAACAATGAGCCAGTTTAGACTGGCTCATTGTTTATCAGCAGATCATCCCCATATCAGACTATGCTTTCGGTTTTTTCTCCTGTCTAAAAAGCAGGATTGCAGCCAGGCTTAATGCAGTTATCAATGGGAAACGAGAAGATAAGGAATTGAAGCAGATGAAATTACGTGTAATTGCTTTTGGCCTGATGGCCTCTTTCGCTTCTGCCAGCGTGTTGGCTGATGCTTCAAGTGACCTGCAACAGCGTCTTAATAAAGTCAGCAGCTTTCATGCCAGCTTTACTCAAAAAGTTACAGACGGCACCGGTGCAAATGTTCAGGACGGTGAAGGTGAATTGTGGGTGAAACGTCCCAGCCTGTTTAACTGGCACATGACCGCCCCGGATGAAAGCGTCATCATTTCTGATGGTAAGTCGCTGTGGTTCTATAATCCATTTGTTGAACAAGCCACGGTTAGCTTGTTGAAAGATGCAACCAGCAACACACCCTTCATGCTGATTGCGCGTAACCAATCCAGCGACTGGCAGCAATACAATATCAAACAGCAAGGTGATGAGTTTGCGTTGACGCCGAAAAACAGCGACGGCAACTTAAAGCAGTTCACTATTACTGTGACTCCGGCTGGCACCATTAATCAGTTCAGCGCTATTGAGCAAGATGGTCAACGCAGTAACTATCAGCTGAAGAGCCAAAAAACGGTGCGATAAGCCCGGACAAATTTACGTTCACACCGCCTAAAGGCGTAACGGTGGACGATCAACGTCAGTGAGGTTGCGGTGAGTACTCTGTCTCTGGATTTTTCCACCGAAGATTTTAAACCTCTGGCCGCACGTATGCGGCCAGAAACATTGAAACAGTACATTGGTCAGCAACATCTGCTGGCAGCGGGTAAACCGTTGCCACGCGCTATCGAAGCCGGTCATCTGCACTCAATGATTCTTTGGGGGCCACCGGGCACAGGTAAAACCACGCTAGCAGAAATTATTGCGCATTATGGTAACGCCGACGTTGAACGTATTTCAGCCGTGACGTCGGGCGTTAAAGAGATTCGTGAGGCGATTGAGCGAGCACGTCAAAGTAAGCAAGTTGGACGGCGTACCATCCTGTTTGTCGATGAAGTGCATCGTTTTAATAAAAGCCAGCAAGACGCTTTTTTGCCGCACATTGAAGATGGCACCATTACCTTTATTGGCGCCACCACTGAAAACCCGTCGTTTGAACTGAATTCGGCGCTGTTATCACGCGCACGCGTATATCTTCTTAAATCTTTATCCAGTGATGATATTGAACAGGTTCTGAATCAAGCCATGCAGGATAAAGAGCGAGGTTATGGCAACAGTGACATTGTATTGCCTGATAATACTCGCCGCATGATTGCTGAACTGGTGAATGGCGACGCTCGGCGCGCCTTAAATACGCTTGAAATGATGGCGGATATGGCGGAAGCCAATGCATCAGGTCTGCGAGAACTCACGCCGCAGTTACTCAATGAGGTGTCAGGTGAACGTGCAGCGCGTTTCGATAATAAAGGCGATCGCTTTTACGATCTGATTTCAGCGCTGCATAAATCAATTCGCGGTTCTGCCCCGGATGCAGCGTTGTATTGGTACGCTCGCATTATTACTGCAGGCGGCGACCCGCTTTATATCGCACGTCGACTGCTGGCAATCGCTTCTGAAGATGTGGGGAATGCTGATCCGCGTGGCATGCAGGTCGCCATCGCTGCCTGGGATTGCTTTACTCGCGTCGGTCCAGCAGAAGGGGAACGTGCCATTGCTCAGGCGATTGTTTATCTCGCTTGTGCGCCAAAAAGCAACGCTGTTTATACAGCTTTTAAAGCTGCGATGCGCGATGCGCGTGATAACCCGGATTATGATGTGCCTGAGCATTTGCGCAATGCGCCGACCAAGTTGATGAAAGAGATGGGACTCGGCAAAGAGTACCGTTACGCGCACGATGAAGTGAATGCGTATGCTGCAGGTGAAGTCTACTTTCCACCTGAAATGGCCCAAACGCGCTATTACCGTCCAACTTCGCGTGGCCTCGAAGGTAAAATTGGCGAAAAGCTCGCCTGGCTTGCTGAGCAGGATCAAAATAGCCCGACAAAACGCTACCGCTAAAACAGACGTTGCGGTAATGTGGGCAAGGATTTCAACGTGTTCCAGCTGGAGCACGTCCCTTCATTCAATCAACTTTAATTACACAGGATAAGCATGCTCGATCCCAATCTGCTGCGTAATGAGCCAGACGCAGTCGCAGAAAAACTGGCACGCCGAGGATTTAAACTGGATGTGGATACGCTGCGCTCCCTTGAAGAGCGTCGTAAAGTGCTGCAGGTCGAAACTGAAAATCTGCAAGCCGAGCGTAATTCTCGATCCAAATCTATCGGTCAGGCCAAATCCCGTGGGGAAGATATCGAGCCGCTGCGTCTGGAAGTCAATGTGCTGGGTGAACGTCTGGATGCTGCAAAAGCAGAGCTGGATGAGCTGCAAAACCAAATTCGCGATTTCGCGCTGGCGCTACCTAATCTGCCTGCAGATGAGGTTCCGCTGGGCAAAGATGAAACTGAAAACCAGGAAGTCAGCCGCTGGGGCGAGCCGCGCCAGTTTGATTTTCAGGTAAAAGATCATGTTGAGCTCGGTGAAGCAGCAAAAGGTCTGGATTTTGCTGCAGCGGTTAAACTTACCGGTTCACGTTTTGTCGTGATGCAAGGTCAAATCGCTCGACTGCACCGTGCACTTAGCCAGTTCATGCTTGATCTTCATAGCGAGCAGCATGGTTATCTTGAAACTTACGTGCCTTATCTCGTCAACCATGAGACGTTATATGGCACCGGTCAGTTACCAAAATTTGGCGAAGATCTGTTTCACACTAAGCCGCTGGAAGAAGAATCAGACAGCAGTAATTATGCTCTGATTCCTACCGCTGAAGTGCCATTAACCAACCTGGTTCGCGACGAAATTCTTGAAGAAGAAACGTTGCCAATCAAACTGGCAGCCCATACACCTTGTTTCCGTTCGGAAGCGGGTTCTTATGGCCGCGATACGCGTGGTTTGATTCGTATGCATCAGTTCGACAAAGTTGAAATGGTGCAGGTTGTGGCGCCTGAAACTTCCATGGATGCGCTTGAAGAGTTGGTAGGCCACGCTGAGAAAGTTCTGCAGTTGCTGAATCTCCCTTATCGTAAAGTGTTGTTGTGTACTGGCGACATGGGCTTTGGTTCAACCAAAACTTATGACCTCGAAGTATGGTTGCCTGCGCAAGATACCTATCGTGAGATCTCTTCCTGCTCGAACATGGGTGATTTCCAGGCACGTCGCATGCAAGCTCGCTGCCGTAGCAAGCAAGAGAAAAAGCCGCGCCTGGTTCATACCCTGAACGGTTCTGGACTGGCGGTAGGCCGTACATTAGTTGCGGTCCTGGAAAACTATCAACAGGCTGATGGTCGCATTGCGGTACCCGAAGTACTGCGCCCTTATATGAAAGGGATTGAATTCATCGGCTGATAAATTCCAGATAAACAGAACCCGGTTTTTGCCGGGTTTTTTTATGCCTTTAGAACGGCAATTAAGTTAGTTAGCAGCGGGAACTTATCACAAATAAACGTTATCGACGCTTTATTCATCGTAAAGCTTAATAATCTCATTATTCATAGAGATAGAAAAATTCTATAGCATCATTAACCGCGCTGTAACCTACTGAAGATTAGTAAATTAAATTGTTAAGCAGCAAAATGTGCTGCACCTTTTTTTGCCGTTGACTTTAAAAAAGGCAATGGCAAACTGCGCGCAATTTCCTTCATTTCTTTTGGTTTTATCCACTATGTCTACCTGGTCACGTCCTGTGATGTTGCTGCTTTGCGGCTTGCTGTTAATGACGGTTTCAATAGCAGTACTTAACACGCTCGTCCCGTTGTGGCTCACGCATGACTTGCTGGCTACATGGCAAGTAGGCATGGTCAGTTCCTCCTATTACACCGGTAATTTAGCGGGCACGCTTTTAGCGGGATGGTTAATTAAAAAGCACGGTTTTAATCGGAGCTACTATTTCGCCACGCTGTTATTTGCGGTGGCCACAGTGTGTCTTGTGCTGCTTGATGGTTTTTGGGCCTGGACTTCGTTGCGTTTTATTGCTGGCGTCGGCTGCGCATTAATGTGGGTCGTAGTAGAGAGCGCATTACTGTGCAGCGGTACGGTACGTAACCGTGGTCAACTTCTTGCCGCTTATATGATTGTTTACTATCTCGGTACGGTCGCTGGGCAGTTGCTGGTGAGTAAAGTTTCGACTGAAGTTCTGAGTGTTATCCCTTGGGTTACAGCGCTGGTTATTTGCGCCGTATTACCCTTGATTTTCACGCGTGTTTCTTCAGAAAGCGAATCAGCTGAAGCGGCGCCAGGTCGTATCTGGCCGATGTTGCGTCGTCGCAATTCTCGCCTGGGTATCAACGGCTGCATTATTTCTGGCATCTTATTAGGCTCACTATATGGCCTGATGCCGCTGTATCTCTCACATCAAGGCATGAGCGATGCGAACGTCGGATACTGGATGGCATTGCTGGTAAGCGCAGGTATTGTGGGACAGTGGCCAGTAGGCAAACTTGCCGATCGCTTTGGTCGCATGTTAGTCCTGCGGGTTCAGGTCTTTGTGGTCATTCTCGGTGCGATTGCTATGTTAGCAAATGCTGCAATGGCACCTGCGCTGTTCGTACTGGGACTGGCGGGTTTTACGCTTTATCCGGTCGCGATGTCATGGGCATGCGAAACCGTTGCCCATCATGAGCTTGTTGCAATGAACCAAGCGTTACTGATGAGTTATACGGCGGGCAGTCTCGCGGGTCCCAGCATGACAGCTATGCTGATGCAAAATTACTCTGACCGTTTGCTGTTTGTTATGATAGCGGCGGTTGCGCTGGTTTACTTAGTGATGCTGCTGCGCAAAGCCGATCAGCAGGCAACACCCGTGGCACATGCCTAAAATCGGGTCATAGACATGAAAAAGGGAGCGAATTGCTCCTTTTTTGTGCGTGTCAGTTAGTACATGACGTTGTGACCGTAGCTCGCAAGAATGTTTTTTACGCGTTCCATAGTCTCTTTTGACGGGGGTTTTACACCGTCAAGTTTGTACTCTTCACCCATGGCAATCCATTTGTGTTTGCCCAGTTCGTGGTAGGGAAGCAGTTCGATTTTCTCAACATTCTGCATATCCTTAGTAAACTCGCCAAGGCGATGAACCGAATCATCATCATCGGAATACCCAGGAACCACGACAAAGCGTATCCACGTTCGCTTGTCTTTCTTCTGCAAATAGCGAGCAAAGTCGAGCGTACGGTGGTTAGAAACACCCACCAGGTTCTGGTGTATATCATCATTCATTTGCTTCAGATCGAGCATCACCAGATCGGTTGCATCTAACAATTCATCTATAACCGGATCATAACGACGCACAAACCCATTGGTGTCAAGGCAGGTATGAATGCCTTCAGCCTGACAGGCCCGAAACCAATCACGGACAAATTCTGCCTGTAGAATCGCTTCGCCGCCCGATGCGGTTACTCCGCCTCCCGATGCGTTCATGAAATGGCGGTACGATAAAACATCCGCCATCAATTCTTCCACTGTGATCTCTTTACCACCATGGGTGTCCCAGGTATCACGGTTGTGGCAATAAAGGCAGCGCATCAAGCAGCCTTGAAAGAAAGTGATGAAGCGGATGCCGGGACCATCAACGGTACCGCACGATTCGAATGAGTGGATACGACCGGTGATTGACATTGCGATGTATTCTCCAGGTAGGCCTGCTGAAGCAGGCAGCACAATCTTTGTCGCGCTTAAAACATTAAATCAATTTTGGTTGCTTCCTGTTAAGAGAGCAACCAAAGCAGACTTTGTATAAAAGGCTCCAAAAGGAGCCTTTTTAACGATTTTAAAGCTGAATTTTTAAAGTGACTGCGTGAAGGTACGCGTAATCACGTCTTGCTGCTGCTCTTTTGTCAGCGAGTTAAAGCGAACCGCATAACCCGAAACACGAATGGTGAGCTGCGGATATTTTTCTGGATGCTCCATAGCGTCTAACAACATTTCACGGTTCATCACATTCACATTAAGATGTTGGCCGCCTTCAATGTCAGCCTCATGATGGAAGTAACCATCCATCAAACCTGCCAGGTTAGCTTTACGTACGTTATCGTCTTTACCCAGCGCATTTGGCACGATAGAGAAGGTGTAAGAAATACCATCTTTAGCGTAGGCAAAGGGGAGTTTCGCTACGGAAGTCAAAGAAGCAACCGCGCCTTTCTGATCGCGTCCATGCATTGGGTTAGCACCCGGCCCGAATGGCGCGCCAGCACGACGACCATCGGGTGTGTTACCGGTTTTCTTACCGTAAACCACGTTTGACGTAATAGTCAGAACTGATTGAGTTGGCACCGCATTACGATAAGTTGACAGCTTCTGGATTTTTTCATGAAGCGTTCTACTAAATCACAGGCCAAATCATCCACACGTGAGTCATTGTTACCAAACTGCGGATATTCACCTTCAATGTCGAAATCGATCGCCAAACCGTCTTCATCGCGAACCGGTTTCACTTTGGCATATTTAATCGCGGACAATGAGTCTGCTGCTACTGACAAGCCTGCGATACCACAAGCCATGGTGCGGTAAACGTCACGATCATGCAGCGCCATCAACGATGCTTCATAGCTGTACTTATCATGCATGTAATGGATAATGTTCAGTGAAGTAACATACTGTTTGGCCAGCCAATCCATGAAGTGATCAAGACGCTCCATGACGGTGTCGAAATCCAACACATCATCGGTAATTTTGTCGCCTTTCGGGCCTACCTGCATTTTCAGTTTTTCATCAACGCCGCCATTGATTGCATAAAGCAGCGTTTTAGCCAGATTGGCGCGTGCGCCAAAGAACTGCATTTGCTTGCCAACAATCATCGGGCTTACACAACAGGCGATGGCGTAGTCATCATTGTCGAAATCTGCGCGCATCAAATCATCATTTTCATACTGCAAAGATGACGTATCGATGGAAACTTTAGCTGCGTATTTTTTAAAGTTGATGGGTAATTTTTCTGACCACAAGATGGTCATATTCGGTTCTGGTGAAGGTCCCATGGTGTAAAGCGTATTCAGGAAGCGGAAAGTACTTTTGCTGACCAGCGTACGTCCATCTACACCCATACCGGCGAGGGATTCAGTTGCCCAGATAGGATCACCCGAGAAAAGCTCATCATATTCTGGTGTACGAAGGAAACGCACCATACGCAGTTTCATCACCAAATGGTCAATCAGTTCTTGAGCCTGCTCTTCATTTAACTTGCCAGCTTGCAGATCGCGTTCGATATAGACATCAAGGAATGTCGAAACGCGGCCAAAAGACATGGCTGCACCATTCTGTGATTTAACAGCGGCCAAATAGCCATAATAGGTCCACTGAACAGCTTCGATTGCATTGGTTGCCGGACCCGAGATGTCGTGGCCATATTTAGCCGCCATCTCTTTGATCTGACCTAATGCGCGATGTTGATCTGAAATCTCTTCACGCAAACGAATGGTTGCTTCGAGGTTGACGCCATTTTCAAGGTCATTTTGCAGAGAGGCAAATTGCGAGAATTTATCAGCCATCAAGTAATCAATGCCATACAGCGCTACGCGTCGATAATCACCGATAATGCGGCCGCGACCATAAGCATCAGGTAAGCCTGTCAAAATACCTGATTTACGGCAGCGCATAATGTCCGGCGTATAAACATCGAACACGCCTTGGTTATGCGTTTTTCGATATTCGGTAAAGACTTTTTTCAGGCCGGCATCAAGTTCACGGCCATATACTTTGCATGACCCTTCGACCATTTTGATGCCGCCAAAAGGGATGATGGCGCGTTTTAGTGGTGCTTCAGTCTGCAAGCCGACAATTTTTTCTAAAGACTTATTGATATAGCCTGCATCGTGAGAAGTAATAGTAGAAGCAAGATCGGTGTCGAAATCTACCGGCGCATGGGTGCGGTTTTCAATTTTGATGCCTTCCAGCACGCTATCCCACAGCTGAGTGGTTGCTTGTGTTGCGCCGGAAAGAAATGATTCATCACCATCATAAGGCGTGTAGTTTTTTTGAATAAAATCACGTACGTCGACGCGATTTTGCCATTCGCCCTCAGCGAATCCTTCCCAGGCCGAAGCCAGTTTTGCATTAAGTTCGGTCATGATATACCTGCCTTATCTAAGAAGACTTTCACATTCAAGCATAAGGAAATACCTTGTGCCGTCCGGATACTGTTAATGCACCGAGTCACCGTCACGTAAATAGATGACCCAGTAAGTCAACCCGACCAGCAGACCACCACCAATGATATTGCCAAGGGTGACTGGAATCAGATTGTCGAAAATGAAGTTATTGACGGAAAGCGCTTGAAATTGCGATGCGCTGGCGCCGGTTGCCTGCCAAAACTCTGGACCAGCAAAATCGCGAATGACGATGGCGAAAGGAATCAGAAACATGTTTGCAATGCTGTGCTCAAAGCCACTGGCGACAAACATGGCAACCGGTAGAATCATCACCACTATTTTATCTGTTAGTGTTCGACCGGAATAACTCATCCAAACTGCCAGGCAGACTAATAAGTTAGCAAGGATCCCTAAACAAACGGCTTCGATAAAAGTGTGATGCATTTTATGGTCGGCTGTTTGTAAAACATTCATACCCCATGCGCCGTTGGCGGCCATGTGTTGGCTTGCAAACCACATCAATGCGACGAAAAACAGAGCACCAACCAAATTACCGATATAAACGTTGATCCAGTTACGCGCTAGCTGCCCCCAGCTTATACGTCCGCTTGCTTTAGCAACGACAATTAATACTGTTGAGGTAAAGAGGTCTGCTCCGCCGACTACGACGAGAATCAAACCGAGTGAAAAACAGATACCACCAATCAGTTTCGCGACGCCATACGACATGCCGGCACTGCCTGTTGTAGCAGTAATATAAAAGACGAAAGCAATTGAAATAAAAACGCCAGCGGTTATGGCTAAGAAGAAAGTCGTAAAAGGATGTTTGGTTGCTTTATAAACCCCGGCTTCTTCAGCAACTTTTGCCGTTGCGGCTGGTAGCAATAAATTAAAAGGGTTGTCAGCTTTCACACTAACTCTCTCCAAAAGATGTCTGTGAAAATAGTAACAAAGGAGTATAGGTTAGAAATTGATATGGATCATGTTTGCCGAGGCGATGGGATTTTGAAGGTAATAAATGACTGTTTGTTTCATTCAATCTCTTGAAAACAAAGATAAAAAATATTTTTAAAATATAAAATATTTTTTTAATTTATTTTAATGGTGCTTTTTATACGACAAGAATGTTTTTGAATTGATAGTAAGGTGTTAAATGAAAGAGTGCTTTTTCAATAGGATGGTTTTATTTTTCACACCGAATTCTTGAGGCGATTTGAAAAAAAGGCACTTCAAAATATCAGTGCCTAAATTTCGTTTTTAGCGTTTTTTATAAATCACAAAACAGCAGTGATTATTTATTTTGCCAATAAAGACGCTTGGCATTTTGCAACTTTTCGTAGGCAGCAAGTAATGACTGATGTGCCGGAAAAGCTTTCAAGTCATTATCAACGGGTTGCAGTCCATTAAACGGTGCTTCGCCACTGATTGCTGCTGAGGCAGCTTCAACCGCTTTTGCGCCATACATACGAGTGAAGGCATGATGATACTGAAGCGGATCACGCTCATCTTCCATTGCCAGCAGTAAGAGAGTTTGCAAGCAGCGATAGTAGTTTGCACGCTCTGGCGTGAAGATTGAGCTGTTAAACTCCATCGTCCATTCAGTCCAGATCAGTGCCTGATCTAAATCACCGCCCGCCAATGCTAACATCGCCTTAAGTTCCCCGATGCGCAGCGTATACCAACCATTATCTTTTCCGGTTGCCAAACCCAGTAGCTCGCGGACGCGAGTAAAATCGTCAAAGCCTTCTTCATCCAGATGGGCGATCAAATCCAAATATTCCTCTGGATTCCAGTTGCTTTCTGGCAAAGCCAATAACGTTTCACGAATGCCAGCACCCATGCTGTTATTGGCCAGCAACAAATCTTCTGCTGGATAAATATCAGACATGCCAGGCACAATAATGCGGCAAGCATAAACACTTAAATGTTCATAGTCGGCAATATAGACTTCCTGATTTTCGCTGCGGAAAATTGCCATTAACGTGTCGAACTCTTGCTCGGTAGTGCCGTCAAATTTCCAGTCAACGAAAGGATAGTCTGCTGTTTCTTTGAACATATCCCATGAAATTAAACCACTTGAATCAATAAAGTGCGTTTCTAAGTTGGCATGTTCTGCCACTTCTTCATCATCGAATGTTGGAGGTGTAAAGACATCTAAATCTTTCAGGCTACGGCCTTGTAATAACTCGGTTACGGTACGCTCAAGCGCAACACCAAAATCTGGGTGAGCACCGAAAGAGGCAAAACAAGTCCCATTTTCCGGGTTGAACAAGACGACACAGATGACCGGATATTTACCGCCCAGCGAGGCATCATAAGCAAAAATTGGAAAACCTTCGTCTTCAAGGCGAGCGATAGCTTCAATCACGCCTGGGTAACGCTGCATAACTTCATCTGGAATGGCGGGCAGGCTGATCGCCTCGGCTATGATGCGATTTTTAATGTAACGCTCAAAGACTTCTGACAAACCCTGAACGCGAGCTTCATTCGCAGTATTACCAGCAGACATCCCGTTTGAAACGTAGAGATTGCCGATAATGTTCATCGGGATATAGACGGTTTCTTGATCGGACTGGCGAGTAAATGGCAGGGCGCAGATACCGCGCTCGCTGTTGCCTGACTGCAAATCGATGAGTTCAGAACCAACCAGCGCATTGTCGGGATCGTAGAAAGCACGAAGGCGATTATCAAGAATGCCTTCAGGGAGAGTATCGTCTACAGGTAACGGGAACCATTTCTCATTGGGATAATGGACAAAATCGCCATTCGCGATGGAATGTCCTAACCAGAAGTCAGCAAAAAAGTAGTTGGTTGAGAGGCGCTCGAAATATTCACCTAAAGCGGAAGCCAAAGCCGCTTTTTTGCTGGCACCTTTACCATTGGTAAAGCAAAGGGGGCAATCACGGTCACGAATATGTACAGACCAGACATGCGGGACAGGATTTAGCCAAGAGGCTTCTTCAATATTAAAACCAAGGTCCTGCAGTTTCTGCTGGAAGCGAGTGATGGAATCTTCCAATGCGGCATCTTTGCCTGGGATAAAAGTTTGCGTCATGGTGCCGCTCTCTCTGTTTTAGGTGTGCGTAAAGCGCGCAATGATACGGACTTTACTGCTTGTTCGCTATTAAGGCGTTATAAATTTCTCCTGGCTATTCTTCACACTTCCCTTTGTTAACCCACCCGTAAAATCATGACACTCGAGCAGCCTCATAATATTTCGTTGTGCTTTGTATAACTAACATAACCTCCCGAGCGGCAAATTCAGAAAATGTGATGGCTGCCCGATTTGTGATTGCAGCCACCGAGAGGCAGTGATAAAACCGATACGTTATTCATAATCGTTCGATATGACAGTGGTGAGGGGAAATGACGCAAGTTTATAATTTTAGCTCCGGCCCAGCGATGCTGCCGGCAGAAGTGCTCCGTCGTGCAGAACAAGAACTGACAAACTGGCATGGCTTGGGTACTTCCGTAATGGAGATAAGTCATCGCAGTAAAGAGTTTATGCAGGTAGCAGAAGAAGCCGAACAGGACTTCCGTGATCTGCTGAAAATACCCGCTAACTACAAAGTTTTATTCTGCCACGGCGGTGCACGCGCACAATTCGCTGCTATACCCGGCAATCTCTTAGGAAATGCATCCAGCGCTGATTATGTTGACGGCGGCTACTGGGCGCATAGCGCAATTAAAGAAGCCGAAAAATATTGTTCACCACGTACGCTTGATGTGAAAACCACACTCGATGGCAAACGGGCCATTTTGCCGATGAGCGAGTGGGATCTGAGTGACGATGCGGCTTATGTGCATTTTTGCCCTAACGAAACCATTGATGGTATTGCTATTGATGAGCAACCCGATTTTGGTAATAAAATCGTCGTCGCCGATTTTTCTTCGACCATCCTGTCTCGTCCTATCGATGTTAATCGCTATGGTGTGATTTACGCTGGCGCCCAAAAAAATGTCGGGCCTGCAGGTTTGACCTTGGTCATCGTGCGTGAAGACTTGTTAGGCAAAGCGCACCCTTACGTTCCGTCAATTCTTGATTACCAGGTTTTAGCGGAAAATGGTTCAATGTTTAATACACCGCCAACCTTTGCCTGGTATCTTTCAGGTCTGGTCTTTAAATGGCTAAAAGAGAAGGGCGGCGTAGGTGAGATAGATAAGATCAATCAAGCTAAAGCTGACTTGCTGTATGGCCTGATCGACAAGAGTGATTTTTATCGCAATGATGTCGCGACTAAAAACCGTTCACGCATGAATATTCCATTCCAGTTAGCTGATGCATCGCTGGATAAAGTCTTTCTGGATGAGTCATTGAAAGTTGGCTTGCATGCTCTGAAAGGCCATCGTGTTGTAGGCGGCATGCGAGCCTCCATTTACAATGCAATGCCTTTAGAGGGTGTCAAAGCCTTAACCGATTTCATGATTGATTTTGAACGTCGCCACGGCTGATTATCAATGACATGCCAGCCTGAATGTTGGCACCAGACCCCGTCGTCAGGCGGGGTTTTCGTATTTTTTGAGGATTTCGTTTCACATGCAGGACTCCCTGACTTTACAACCCATTGCACGCGTTGACGGTACCGTTAACTTGCCTGGCTCTAAAAGCGTGTCGAACCGTGCATTGTTACTGGCTGCACTGGCAAAAGGCACTACCCGACTGACTAATCTGCTCGACAGCGATGATATCAAGCACATGCTGAATGCGCTTAAAGCGCTGGGTGTGAGTTACTCTCTTTCTGATGATCGTACTGTTTGTGAAGTCACGGGAAACGCAGGGCCGCTACTCTCGTCTGAACCACTGGAGTTATTTTTAGGGAACGCGGGTACAGCAATGCGTCCGCTTGCAGCCGCACTCTGCCTGGGCCAGCAAGATGTTGTATTGACGGGTGAGCCTCGTATGAAAGAGCGCCCAATTGGACACTTGGTTGATGCTTTACGTCAGGGCGGAGCAAAAATCGACTACCTTGAAAACAATAATTATCCTCCAATTCATCTGCAAGGTGGGTTTACGGGTGGTGAAGTCAGTGTCGACGGAAGTGTATCCAGCCAGTTTTTAACCGCATTGCTAATGACGGCACCCCTGGCCGAGCAGGATACTTCTATCAATATTAAAGGCGAGCTGGTTTCTAAGCCTTATATTGATATCACTTTGCATCTGATGCGCAGCTTTGGGGTTGATGTTGAAAACCAAGGTTACCAGCGTTTCATCATTAAAGGTCAACAACAGTACCAGTCGCCAGGCGACTATCTGGTTGAAGGCGATGCCTCGTCGGCTTCTTATTTCCTGGCTGCGGCAGCCATTAAAGGTGGCACGGTGCGCGTTACAGGCATTGGCCGTAACAGTGTGCAGGGCGATATTCATTTTGCGGATGTGCTGGAAAAAATGGGCGCGCACGTTGAATGGGGCGATGATTACATTGCCTGCACCGCTGGAAAATTGCAGGCTATTGATATGGATATGAACCATATTCCCGATGCGGCAATGACTATTGCTACTGCTGCATTATTTGCAGAAGGTACAACCCAGCTGCGTAATATTTACAACTGGCGTGTAAAAGAAACCGACCGTTTGGCCGCAATGGCGATTGAATTACGCAAAGTGGGAGCTGAAGTTGAAGAGGGCCATGATTACATCCGTATCACGCCGCCAACCTCATTAACACATGCTGACATTGGTACATATAACGATCACCGCATGGCAATGTGTTTTTCACTGGTGGCGCTCTCCGATACACCAGTAACCATCCTCGATCCAGGTTGTACGGCTAAAACGTTCCCTGATTATTTCGAACAGTTGGCTAAGATTAGTCATAACGCCTGATAGTCATAATCCGACGTTCCATGCGTCGGATTCCTTCTTTAAATGGCAGTGCCTCGCCAGAAATCCTCTGATTTACCTGTAATTTCTAACGCCGTCTACGCTAAGGGGTAACTAAGCTGGCTCAGGCCGCGTATAATGCTTGCCATTATTAGGGCTCAAAAGCCAAAAGACGCGCGGTAACAGGAGAGAATAATGACGGCGACTGCCCCGGTTATAACTATTGATGGACCAAGCGGTGCGGGAAAAGGCACCCTGTGCAAAGCGATGGCTGAATCCTTGCAATGGCATCTGCTTGACTCGGGCGCGATTTATCGTGTTCTGGCGCTGGCTGCATTACACCATCAAGTTGATATTGAATCAGAAGAAGCGCTGGTTCCGATTGCCGCTCACCTTGATGTGCGCTTTGTATCGCAAAGTGGAGAAATGCAGGTCATCCTTGAAGGAGAAGAGGTAACCGGTGAAATCCGTACTCAGGAAGTGAGTAATACCGCTTCGCGTGTTGCGGCTTTTCCACGTGTTCGTGAGGCTCTGCTGCGACGTCAGCGCGGTTTTCGCGAAGCGCCGGGATTGATCGCCGACGGACGTGACATGGGAACCGTTGTTTTCCCAGATGCACCGGTAAAAATCTTCCTGGATGCAAGTTCGGAAGAACGTGCTCACCGCCGTATGCTACAGTTGCAGGAGAAGGGCTTTAATGTTAACTTTGATCGCCTTTTAGCCGAGATAAAAGAGCGCGATGATCGTGATCGCAACCGTGCAATTGCGCCTTTAGTTCCTGCGCAAGATGCTTTGGTTCTGGACTCAACGCAAATGTCTATCGAGCAAGTTATCGATAAAGCATTGAAATATGCTCGTGAAAAATTGGGCATTTAATATCTCGGTGTGACAGAATTTAATAACCCTGTACCAAGGACCCGGTGCTGGGCATGTGAAACAACCCCATCCGACATGAAGTCAGATGGACGTTAAATTGAAGAATCCTGAAGATTATCAATATGACTGAATCTTTTGCTCAACTATTTGAAGAATCCCTGAAAGAAATCGAAACCCGCCCGGGTTCCATCGTTCGTGGCGTTGTTGTCTCAATTGACAAAGACGTAGTTCTGGTTGATGCGGGCCTGAAATCTGAATCTGCAATTCCTGCAGAGCAGTTCAAGAACGCAGCCGGCGAACTGGAAATCCAGGTTGGCGACGAAGTTGACGTTGCTCTGGACGCAGTAGAAGACGGCTTCGGTGAAACCCTGCTGTCCCGTGAGAAAGCTAAACGTCACGAAGCTTGGATCACGCTGGAAAAAGCTTACGAAGAAGCAGAAACTGTTACCGGTGTTATCAACGGCAAAGTCAAGGGCGGCTTCACTGTTGAGCTGAACGGTATTCGTGCGTTCCTGCCAGGTTCACTGGTTGACGTACGTCCAGTTCGCGACACTCTGCACCTGGAAGGCAAAGAGCTTGAATTCAAAGTAATCAAGCTTGATCAGAAGCGTAACAACGTCGTGGTTTCACGTCGTGCTGTTATCGAATCTGAGAACAGTGCTGAGCGCGATCAGCTGCTGGAAAACCTGCAGGAAGGCATGGAAGTTAAAGGTATCGTTAAGAACCTTACTGACTACGGTGCATTCGTTGATCTGGGTGGCGTTGACGGCCTGCTGCATATCACTGATATGGCGTGGAAACGCGTTAAGCATCCAAGCGAAATCGTGAACGTGGGCGACGAAATCACTGTTAAAGTGCTGAAGTTCGACCGCGAGCGTACTCGTGTGTCTCTGGGCCTGAAACAGCTGGGCGAAGATCCATGGGTTGCTATCGCTAAGCGCTATCCAGAAGGCACCAAGCTGACTGGTCGTGTTACCAACCTGACTGATTACGGCTGCTTCGTTGAAATCGAAGAAGGCGTTGAAGGTCTGGTACACGTTTCAGAAATGGACTGGACCAACAAAAACATCCATCCGTCTAAAGTTGTAAACGTAGGCGATGTGGTTGAAGTTATGGTTCTGGACATCGATGAAGAGCGTCGTCGTATCTCCCTGGGTCTGAAGCAGTGCAAATCTAACCCATGGCAGCAGTTCGCAGAGACCCACAACAAAGGCGATCGCGTTGAAGGTAAAATCAAGTCAATCACTGACTTCGGTATCTTCATCGGCCTGGACGGCGGCATCGACGGTCTGGTTCACCTGTCTGACATCTCCTGGAACGCGACTGGCGAAGAAGCCGTTCGTGAGTACAAAAAAGGCGACGAAATCGCTGCTGTTGTACTGCAGGTTGATGCAGAGCGCGAGCGTATCTCACTGGGCGTTAAACAGCTGGCAGAAGATCCGTTCAACAACTACATCACTTTGAATAAGAAAGGTGCAATCGTCACCGGTAAAGTGACTGCAGTTGATGCTAAAGGTGCTACAGTTGAATTAGCAGACGGCGTTGAAGGTTACCTGCGCGCTTCTGAAGCTTCGCTTGACCGCGTTGAAGACGCAACTCTGGTTCTGAATGTTGGCGACGATGTTGAAGCTAAATTCACCGGTGTTGATCGTAAAAACCGCGTAGTTAGCCTGTCTGTTCGTGCGAAAGACCAGGCTGACGAGAAAGAAGCTATCAATACTGTTAACACCAAACAGGAAGAAAGCAACTTCTCTAGCGCTATGGCTGAAGCGTTCAAAGCGGCGAAAGGCGAGTAATCGTCTTAACGCACCGGGCGGGAAACCGCCCGGTTTCGGTAAAAGGCTGTCATACATTCCAATAGGGATTAACCGGAGGTTAAATGACCAAGTCAGAACTCATTGAAAGACTGGCGGGCCAGCATACTCATATACCGGCGAAAGTCGTTGAGGATGCGGTAAAAGAAATGCTTGAGCACATGGCCACAACGTTGGCACAGGGCGAACGCATTGAAATCCGGGGATTCGGCAGCTTTTCATTGCATTATCGCGCACCGCGCACGGGCCGTAACCCTAAAACGGGTGACAAAGTGGATCTGGAAGGTAAGTATGTTCCCCACTTCAAGCCAGGCAAAGAATTGCGTGATCGTGCAAATATCTACGGTTAAGCCGATACCGAATCGCATAAACGACATCTTAGGATGTCGTTTTTTTTGCTTTAAATTCTTTTTGCGAGCCAACGTCCAAATCAACGTTCTGCAAGATGCAAAGCATCACTCTTCCTACATAACAGCGTCCAAAGTCTTAAATCCTACCTTTTAAATACGTCATAGCTTGTCAAACTGCTGAAATCTTTTAGATGGATTGCATTATGTTGACATGGACTGCATTAGCTCGAATAACGATTATCGCCGCTCTGCCTTTACTGGTGTTGCCTCAACTGCCAGCACCGGGAATTTTGCTCGCTTTATTCTGTGCTGCGGTCGTTTTACTGCAGTTCCGTATACAACCAATACGTATAGCGGGCATTGCGCTCTTGTTACTGGTGTGGATGCTTCACGATGCTCGCCTGATCGTTGATGATATTGAAAAGCTGACTATCAAGCCTCAACAGTTCTATGTCCTTGTTGATGAGGTTCGTCAGGAAAATAAACAAATTAAAGTCAGGCTTTTAAAAGAGGGAGATCACTTTATTTTCCCCCACGTTTTGCCTGGCTCTCATTTGATAGTGATAGCCAAAAGTATTGCCCCGGACAGCGCTGGAGCATGCAACTTCGGCTGCGTGCAGTGCATGCACGGTTAAACGAAGGAGAGTTTGATAACCAGCGTTTTGCATTGGCTAATCACACCCCACTGCAGGGGCGAATCATAAAACAAGATGCAGAATCATCCGCATGTAGTTGGCGCTGGCAATTCATTAAACATCATGAGGCGCAAATCGGGTTTCTTTCGCAACAGGCCACGCTTAAGGCTCTGGCTTTTGGCATCCGCAATGACCTCAGCAAAACGACTCGTCAGCTGTTGCGTGACACCGGAACTGCACATCTCATGGCCATTTCAGGTATGCATATAGCGTTAGCGGGTGGAGTGGGGTGGCTGTTAGCGCGAGGTATACAATTTCTTTTACCGGCACACCGCATCGGTTACCTGTTTCCTCTTATCGCCAGTTGGATTTTAGCTGCAACTTACACTTGGTTATCAGGCGGGCACGCGCCTGCTCAGCGAGCCTTGTTAGCATTAACGATTTGGATAGCCACTCGTATTGCGGCTGCTCAACTAAACGGCTGGCAAATATGGACGTTATGCATTGGCTTGCTATTAATTACGGATCCATTAACTGTTCTTTCAGAGAGTTTTTGGCTTTCAGCTTTAGCGGTGGGCATGCTGTTAATTTGGTATCACTGGTTTCCTTTACCGGTTCGTTTTCATCAGCGACGTTGGTTATTGCTGCAATTATTGCATTTACAGATTGGCATGATGATTTTAATGGCACCGCTGCAGGTCACTCTTTTTAATGGCATCAGCGTAACGGCATTGGTTGCCAACTTGATTGCAGTGCCGGTTATCTCGTTCATTACCGTTCCGTTAATATTGCTTGCCATGATGCTGCCGTTTTCCTCAGCCTCAGCACTCATCTGGTGGTGTGCTGACTCAACATTGCGTGGGCTTGTTTATGTTTTGACGCTTCTTCCTACCGGCTGGTGGCCGTTACATAACGCTTCATTGCTCGCACTTCTTGTTTGGGGTGGGTTAATTATCTGGCGGGCACAAATCTTTTTTAGTGCACCACTTAGCTGCTGTGCTATCGCCATTGCAATGCTATTAAGCCGTCAGGAGAAAATTGAACAGGGCTGGCGAATAGATATGTTAGATGTTGGGCATGGTTTAAGTATCGTAATCAGTCAGGGCAGAGAAGCCATTTTGTATGATACCGGCCCACGTTGGAAAACAGATGATGCCGGAGGACGCGTTGTCATTCCCTGGCTTGAGCGCAAGCAATTGCAGTTGCAGCAGATCATTCTCAGTCATAAACATCTCGATCACAGCGGCGGACTTGAATCCATAAAACAGCGCTGGCCGCAGATTCAAGTGAGAAGCGCATTAAATAATGTTGAACATTTATCGTGCATTCGTGGAACTCAGTGGCAATGGAAACAGCTGCATTTTCAAGTCTTGTGGCCGATAAACGCGTCTGCATCTGGAAATAATAACGACTCATGCGTGATCAGCGTAGATGATGGGAAGGTTCGACTGTTGCTCACAGGCGATATAGAAGCGATAGCAGAGCGGCAACTGGTTGCGTTAGAAAAGCATAATTTAAACGTCGATATCGTGCAGGTTCCGCATCATGGTAGCCGAACATCCTCGTCATCATTGTTTTTGCGAAGCCTGAATGGCCATGCTGCGCTGGCTTCCGTAGCACGTTATAACGCCTGGCGCATGCCTGCAAAATCGGTACTGGAAAATTACCAAAAAACGGGCTTTAACTGGTTTGACACAGGTCAGTCAGGTCAAATAAGTCTCTTCATTAATAACGGTAAAATGCGTGTTGCGACGCTAAGGGAACAATTAATGCCCCGTTGGTATCATCAGTGGTTTGGCGTAAAACGCGAATCCAGGTAGAATGGCCGGCTATTTCCAACAACGTGAATAAATAATGCATCAAGATAAAGATCTCTCAACCTGGCAGACATTTCGTCGACTCTGGCCGATGATCGCGCCGCATAAAGCGGGTTTATTTGTGGCTGCGATAGCCCTGATACTCAATGCCGCAGGCGACACCCTGATGCTTTCACTGTTGAAGCCTTTACTGGATGATGGTTTTGGCAAAGCAGACAGATCAGTGATGCTATGGATGCCGTTAGCCGTAATTGGCTTGATGCTGATACGAGGCGTAACCAGCTATATCTCTAGCTATTGCATTTCTTGGGTCTCGGGAAATGTAGTAATGAGAATGCGCCGTCGATTGTTTAGCCACATGATGGGAATGCCGGTCGCCTTCTTTGATCAGCAATCGACCGGGACACTACTGTCGCGTATTACCTACGATTCTGAACAGGTCGCCTCTTCTTCTTCAAGTGCGTTAGTCACTGTAGTGCGTGAAGGTGCATCAATCATCGGCCTGTTTATCATGATGTTCTATTACAGCTGGCAGCTGTCATTGATTCTGATTGTGCTGGCTCCGGTTGTTTCGTTTGCTATTAGACTGGTCTCTAAGCGCTTTCGTAACATCAGTAAGAACATGCAAAACACGATGGGGCAGGTGACAACCAGCGCGGAACAGATGCTTAAAGGCCATAAAGAAGTGTTGATCTTTGGCGGTCAGGATGTGGAATCTGAGCGCTTTGGCAAAGTCAGTAATCGCATGCGTCAGCAGGGCATGAAGCTGGTTTCAGCCTCATCCATCTCTGATCCGGTGATTCAGCTGATCGCTTCACTCGCATTAGCATTTGTGCTCTATGCGGCGAGCTTTCCAAGCGTAATGGACACATTAACGGCCGGTACGATAACCGTCGTGTTTTCATCAATGATCGCCTTGATGCGCCCACTGAAATCCCTGACCAACGTTAACGCCCAGTTCCAGCGCGGCATGGCTGCTTGCCAAACGCTGTTCTCAATTCTCGACAGTGAGCAGGAAAACGACAACGGCTCGCGTGAAATCACTCGCGCTAAAGGCGACATTGAGTTCCGCGAGGTGACCTTCACTTACCCAGGGCGTGATACGCCTGCGCTGCGTAACATCAACCTCTCGTTACCTGCAGGTAAAACGGTTGCGCTGGTTGGACGTTCCGGTTCAGGTAAGTCAACCATGGCAAGCTTGCTGACACGTTTTTATGACATTCAACAGGGTGAGATTTTGTTGGATGGACATGATTTACGTGAATACACGCTGCGTTCGCTGCGTAACCAGGTTGCGCTGGTATCTCAAAATGTACATCTGTTTAACGACACGATTGCGAATAATATCGCTTATGCGCGTAGTGAACAGTACAGCCGTGAAGAGATTGAGAAAGCGGCAACAATGGCGCATGCAATGGACTTCATCAACAAGATGGATAACGGTCTGGATACGATCATTGGCGAGAATGGTGTGCTGCTATCAGGTGGTCAGCGTCAACGTATTGCCATTGCGCGTGCATTGCTGCGTGACTGTCCGATATTGATTCTGGATGAAGCGACGTCAGCGCTTGATACCGAATCAGAGCGCGCTATTCAGGCTGCGTTGGACGAACTGCAGAAAAACCGTACCTCATTGGTTATCGCGCATCGCCTTTCTACCATTGAAAAAGCCGATGAAATTGTAGTGGTTGAAGATGGGCAGATCGTAGAGCGTGGAACCCACGCAACGCTGCTGGCAGAGAAAGGGGCTTATGCTCAACTTCACAAAATGCAGTTTGGCCAATGATTGAACGTATCTGGAGTGGACGATCGCCGCTGTGGTTGCTGTTATGGCCACTAAGCCTGCTCTACGGGGCGATCTCTACTTTGATTCGTTACAGCTACCAACGAGGCTGGCGTAAAAGTTGGCGAGCGCCGGTTCCGGTGGTGGTGGTGGGGAATCTCACCGCGGGCGGTAACGGTAAAACGCCTGTGGTGATCTGGTTGGTACAAGCATTACAACAGCGTGGCTTACAGGTCGGCGTAGTTTCACGCGGATACGGCGGTAAAGCTGATCATTACCCGCTGCGGGTGAATGCTGACACCTCCACCGAACAAGCGGGTGATGAACCGGTTCTTATTGCCCAACGCACGGGGGCACTCGTCGCGGTGGCCCCGAAACGACGTTTAGCTATTGAAGCATTGCTTGAAGGTGGCGACATTGACGTTGTTGTGACTGATGACGGATTACAACACTACGCGTTGCAACGTGATAAAGAGATCGTAGTAGTAGATGGCGTACGTCGTTTTGGTAACGGTTGGTGGCTACCCGCAGGCCCGATGCGTGAGCGAGCTTCACGCCTCAAAGAAGTCGATGCCATTATCGTCAATGGTGGTGAAGCACAGCCGGGTGAAATGACGATGTTTTTACAGCCCGGTCAGGCAACTAATTTACTCACTGGCGAGCAGCTATCCATCCAACAACTTGAAAACGTTGTGGCAATGGCTGGAATTGGCCATCCACCCCGCTTTTTCACTACGCTCAAGCAACAGGGTTTGACGCCACTAGCGGAAATTGCCTTTGCCGATCATCATGCTTACAGCAAAGAAGAATTATCACGTTTGCTTTTAGCGGGTCAGAACCTGCTTATGACAGAAAAAGACGCGGTGAAATGTCGAGCTTTTGCGCAACCAAACTGGTGGTATTTACCGGTTGATGCTGATTTGCGGGGTGAAGGTGTTGAGCCTTTACTGAATGATATTGAACAACTTTGCCGTAAACCTTCGCCTGATCCGCATCATT
Organism: Candidatus Pantoea bituminis; assembly: GCF_018842675.1. Classification (NCBI taxonomy): domain Bacteria; kingdom Pseudomonadati; phylum Pseudomonadota; class Gammaproteobacteria; order Enterobacterales; family Erwiniaceae; genus Pantoea; species Candidatus Pantoea bituminis. Next base: position 2,464,661 of record NZ_JAGTWO010000004.1, on the reverse strand, counting down.
AATTACAGGTGATGTCGGATAAGGAAGAGGATGAACGTTACACATTCACTTTCGTTACAACAGGCTCGAAATCTTCATCTTGCTGCGCAGGGAATGCTGCGCACACCTCTTCGTCGCGCACGCTTTCAAGATCTTATTGATTGCGTCTCGCGTATGTCACTGCTGCAAATCGATACCATTAATGTCGTGGCGCGAAGTCCCTATCTGGTGCTATTCAGCCGCCTTGGCCATTATCCCTCGTCATGGTTAGAGCAGGCGCTGAAGCAGGGCGAATTGTTTGAATACTGGGCGCATGAAGCGTGCTTTATTCCTCGCGCGGATTACAAGCTGCTGCGTCATCGCATGTTGTCACCCGAGAAACTGGGTTGGAAATATAACGCAACCTGGATGAGCGAACATCAGCAAGAGATTACCGATCTGCTTGAACACATCAGGCTAAATGGCCCTGTAAGGGCTGCGGATTTTGCGAGTGGCGACAATCATAAACCAGGCTGGTGGGCATGGAAGCCGCATAAACGGCATCTGGAAAATCTCTTTAGCGCAGGGGAATTGATGGTAGCAGAAAGGCGAAATTTCCAACGCGTTTATGATTTACGCAGCCGCGTAATGCCTGAGTGGCAAGATGAATTACATAGCATTGATGAAGCTGAGGCGATCAACCTCATGCTACTCAATAGCGCTCGCAGTCTGGGAATTTTTCGCGCTGCCTGGTTGCCTGATTATTACCGCCTAAAGCGTGTTGCGCTTAAGCCCTTTTTGACGCAGATGCAGGCTAATGGTGACATTGTGGCCGTCAACGTGGCGGGTCTCGGTGATATGTGGCTGCATCGCGATTCTCTTTCGCTGCTTGATTCCCCTCTTTCCGCCAGCCATAGCGCACTGTTATCACCTTTTGATCCCGTGGTATGGGATCGTAAGCGTGTGCTAGAACTGTTCGATTTTGATTACCGCATCGAGTGTTATACGCCTGAAGCGAAACGCAAATATGGCTATTTCGTATTGCCTTTCTTACATCGCGGCCAAATTAAAGCACGGCTGGATGCCCGCATGGTGCGTAAGTCCAACCAGCTCGTGATTAAAAACCTGTGGCTGGAAGATAACACACGTCTGTCCCCCTCATTTATTCAGGATTTTCAACGAGCCATTACGCGGTTTGCAGCCTGGCAAGATGCAGAACAGGTTATTATTGAACAGGCTCCAAAAGCGTTGCTTTATGCATGGAGTTCGTCGTGGAGCATCAACAGCAAAGGTGCGTAACCTCATCCGGTTTCCGTACAGTCGCGATGCTTTCGCTATGGTATGCTTGAAGCCTAAGAATTCGGTCCTTGAAGGAGGATATATGGATCACCGTTTACTCGAAATCGTTGCCTGCCCAGTTTGTAATGGCAAGCTGTATTACAACAATGCTCAACAAGAACTGATCTGCAAACCGGATGCGCTGGCATTCCCGGTGCGCGATGGCATTCCGGTTTTACTTGAAAATGAAGCCCGTACATTGTCGATTGAAGAGATTCATCCATGAGTTTTATTGCCATCATTCCTGCGCGCTATGCTTCTACGCGTTTGCCTGGAAAACCGTTGGTCGATATTCATGGCAAGCCAATGGTGGTGCATGTCATGGAGCGTGCACGTGAATCCGGTGCCAGCCGGGTCATTGTCGCAACCGATCATCCCGACGTGGCAAAAGCGGTTGAAGCTGCTGGCGGCGAAGTCTGCATGACGCGCGCCGATCATCAATCGGGCACAGAACGTTTGGCTGAAGTGATCGAAAAATATCAGTTTGCTGATGATGAGATCATTGTAAACGTGCAGGGCGACGAGCCGATGATCCCTGCGGATATCGTTCGTCAGGTCGCAACCAACCTGGCAAAAGCTGATGCAGGTATGGCCACGCTAGCTGTGCCGATCACCGATGCTGAAGAAGCATTCAATCCCAATGCCGTAAAAGTGGTAATGGATGCACAGGGCTATGCACTCTATTTTTCGCGTGCGACCATTCCCTGGGATCGTGAGCGCTATGCGGCGTCTCGTGACATTATTGGTGACACACTGCTGCGTCATATTGGCATTTATGCCTATCGCGCTGGATTTATCCGTCGCTATATTGCCTGGGCGCCGTGTCCGCTAGAGCAAATCGAACTGCTCGAGCAACTTCGCGTGTTGTGGTACGGCGAAAAAATCCATGTCGCTGTGGCTAAAACCATTCCGAGCGTGGGTGTCGATACCCCAGAAGATTTAGTGCGCGTGCGTTTAGCCATGCAAGCTTAAAAAGGCCGGGGAACACTTCCCCGGCTTATGTCAAAAAGTTGATCCACTTCTAAACTTCTTATGATCAAGCCCTCCAGGATAGTGTGATATTTCATCTCAGGAGGATGACGTATGGAACACCTGAAAGCTGAATTAACGCTGGTGCTGGGTGAAAAAATCAGTCGTCTGGAAACCATCAGTGAACAGCCTCCAACCCGGCTTTATGCCTTGTACGATCATGATGGCAAGCCGATGCCGCTGATAGCGAAATATTATCGCCATCAAGGGCGTGCCGCGCTCGAAGCCAAAAAGCTGGCATTACTAGGCCATGAAGGATTAATTGCCGTGCCTGCAGTTTATGGCGTGGTCATTAGCCAACAAAAGCCAGTGCACGAAATGTTGCTGTTGGCGCGACTCAATGGCGTGTCGGCAGAAGCGCCCACCCGCGACGCTGCGCGATGGCAGGAATTTTGCGAACAGGTGGTTGAAGGCTTGTTGGCCTGGCATCGCATCGACAGTCATGGTTTAGTCGGCACGGTTGACAGCACCCAAGAGAATAGTTGGCCTGCATGGTTTAAACAGCGGGTTGAAGTTCTATGGGCAACAATGAGCTATTTGCGGCCGCCTTACTTCACGCTTGAAGATCGCCAAATTTTATTTCGCTGTCGCGAGCGATTAGCCCATTTGTTGCGGGACTTCGATGATCCCTGTGTAATGCTTCATGGCAATGTGCGATTACAAAGCATGATAAAAAATGCGCGCAGCGATCAGCTCATCGCGATGACGCAGCCGGGAAATATTCTCTGGGCACCGCGTGAATATGAGCTGATCCATTTAGGCGAGTCAGCTGCAGAAACGGCGCTGCTGCATGATTACTTACAGCGCGCACCGGTTTCAGAAGGATTTGTCTGGCGGCGTTGGGTCTATCAATTATGGGATTGCATCGATACCTTGATCCATAGCGGCGAATTTGATCGCCCGCGTTTTGACCATGCGCGTCAGCAGCTACTTCCCTGGCTCGGTTAGCGGTAAATCATCAGCCTTTACGCGTTGCCAGGCTTGCCCCAACGTTTCGTAAACAGCGCGTTCGCTGTGGCCCAACCAAAGCGGCGAAGGTATGGCGCGCTCCCACCAGTTTAAGGGTGAGGTAATGGCCATCTGATTAGCCGGTGCTGCAATCGGATTCAATCCAGCAGCCTGAAAAAATTGCATCGCTCTGGGCAGATGATTAGCAGAACTGATGAGCAGGAAAGGGTGCTGACTAACTTGCCTTTTCACCGCCAGCGCTTCCTCTTCGGTATCTTTAGGTTGATCGAGAATCTTAATCTGCTCAGGCGGTACGCCCAGGCTTTCAGCCACTGAGGCTGCCACCCACGCATTGCTTCTGGGGTTCTGTCCCCCGCTGCGCCAGTGAATATCATCGTGGAATCAGGATTGCGCCGCCATTGCCGCACGCCTTCCGTTACTCTTGGCAAACTATTGCCCACTAAATTTGAACTGGGCGCCCAATTCGGATTGAAGGTATAACCGCCACCCAGCACCACGATATAATCCACCTTTTCTGCACCGTTCCAGGTTGCGTAACGATTTTCCAGAGGGAAAAGCAGGCGATCGGCAACAGGTTGTAGGCTCAATAACAGTAAAACAAGCCAGCTGACTGAGATCACTATTTTGCCGCTTTTCTGCCATCGGCTACACCAAAGCAGTAAAATACCCAAAGCCATCAGCAATAGCAGAAACGGCAGGGAAGTAACAGACCGCCCACCGCTTTTTTCAGGCTAAAAAGCATCTAAAAACTCTCCTGTTGTCCGAAAAAACAGCAGCTGGAAGAGAAGAACAGGATGAAAGGTTCATTCTTCTGGTGCCTGTGACAAAATAGCACAAGTCTCACCGCAGCATACCGGAGCCAGCGCCATGCAGGATCGCAACTTTGACGATCTCGCGGAAAAATTTTCGCAAAATATTTACGGCACCACCAAAGGACTAATACGTCAGGCGATCTTGTGGGATGAGCTTGAAACCATTATTCCCAGCCTGTCAGCTGAACCGTTAAAGATTCTGGATGCGGGGGGCGGTGTTGGACAAATCTCCAGTGGCCTGGCAGCGCGAGGGCATCAGATTTTATTGTGCGATCTCTCCGCTGAGATGCTTCGCCGTGCGCAGGAAAATGCTGAAGCGCTGGGTGTGAGCCAGAACATGCAATTCAAACAAATTAGCGCCCAGCAGGTGGGCGAACATTTGGATACGCCAGTGGATCTGGTATTGTTTCACGCTGTGCTTGAATGGGTCGCTGAGCCTGAGAAAGTTCTTAAAGCCTTGTTCGATGTTTTGCGACCTGGCGGGGTGCTTTCGCTGATGTTTTATAACCTGCATGGCTTAACGCTACGCACCTTAACACTCGGCAATTTTGGCTATCTGCGAACCAATTTAACCAAACGTAAAAAGCGTACGTTGTCACCCGATTTCCCGCGCAATCCTGATGACGTTTATCGTTGGCTTGAAGCGTGTGGATTTGTTATCGAGCAACGTGCGGGCATTCGGGTTTTCAGTGACTACATGAAGCCGCCTAAAGGCGAGCCGAAAAGCGACGAAGAGATCATTGAGATGGAGCGGCGCTATTGCCGTCAGGAACCCTTTTTGAGCTTAGGGCGCTACATTCACGTAACCGTGCGCAAACCCGGGCAGAAGGACGAATTATGAGTGAATTTTCCCAGACGGTACCTGAATTGGTATCCTGGGCGCGTAAGAATGATTTTTCGCTTGCGCTGCCAGTAGAACGTCTGGCCTTTTTGCTGGCCATCGCCACCCTTAACGGTGAGCGGATGGATGGCGAAATGAGTGAAGGCGATTTGATAGATGCCTTTCGTCATGTCAGTAAAGCTTTCGAACAAACCTACGAAACCGTGCTGGTACGCGCAAATAACGCTATCAATGACATGGTGCGCCAGCGCTTACTCAACCGATTCACCAGCGAACTGACGGAAGGCAATGCAATTTATCGCCTGACGCCGTTGGCAATCGGCATCACCGATTATTACATCCGCCAGCGTGAGTTCTCCACGTTGCGTTTATCTATGCAGCTGTCGATTGTCGCGAATGAGCTGAAGCGCGCTGCTGATGCCGCCGAAGAAAATGGCGATGAATTTCACTGGCACCGTAACGTATTCGCGCCGCTGAAATACTCTGTCGCTGAGATTTTCGACAGCATCGACATGACTCAACGTCTGATGGATGAGCAGCAGCAGGCAGTGAAACATGACATCGCCGATTTGCTGAATAAAGACTGGCGAGCGGCGATATCCAGCTGTGAAATGTTGCTGTCGGAAACCTCCGGGACGCTACGTGAGCTGCAAGATACGTTGGAAGCCGCTGGCGATAAGCTGCAAGAAAACCTGTTGCGCATTCAAGATGCCACGCTCGACAGCCCGGATTTAGGCTTCGTCGACAAGCTGGTGTTTGATCTGCAAAGCAAACTCGACCGTATTACCAGTTGGGGCCAGCAGGCAATTGACCTGTGGATTGGTTACGACCGCCACGTACATAAATTTATTCGTACTGCCATCGACATGGATAAAAACCGCGTCTTTGCACAACGCTTGCGCTTGTCAGTCCAAAATTACTTCGATGCGCCATGGGCGCTCACTTACGCCAACGCTGAGCGGCTGTATGACATGCGCGACGAAGAGCTGACGCTGCGTAATGAAGAGGTGATGGGTGAACTGCCCGCCGAACTTGAGTACGAAGAGTTCAATGAAATTCGCGAGCAGCTGGCAGCGATGATTGAAGAAGCGCTGCAAGAGTATAAGTCTCAGCAAAAACCGCTCAACCTCGCCACAGTGATGCGCGATTACCTGGCGCAATATCCACGGGCTCGACATTTCGATCTCGCGCGTATTGTGGTGGACCAGGCCGTGCGTCTCGGCGTAGCAGAAGCTGATTTAGCCGGCTTGCCCGTGGAATGGCAGGCCATTAATGATTACGGAGCCAAGGTGCAGGCACATGTCATCGACAAATATTGAACAAGTGATGCCAGTTAAACTGGCCCAGGCACTGGCAAATCCGCTTTTCCCTGCGTTAGACAGCCAGTTACGCGCGGGACGACATATAGGTATTGAAGAGCTGGATAACCACGCTTTTCTGATGGATTACCAGGAATATATTGAAGAATTTTACGCTCGCTACAACGTTGAGCTGATCCGTGCGCCAGAGGGATTTTTCTACCTGCGCCCGCGTTCGACTACGTTAATCCCGCGTTCTGTATTGTCTGAGCTGGATATGATGGTAGGCAAAATCCTTTGCTATCTCTATCTCAGCCCAGAACGTTTGGCCAATGAAGGTATCTTCACCCAGCAGGAGCTTTACGATGAGCTGCTGTCGCTGGCTGATGAAAATAAACTGTTGAAACTGGTTAATCAGCGTTCAACCGGTTCGGATCTGGATCGCGCCAAACTGCAGGAGAAAACGCGCGCCTCGCTGAGTCGCCTGCGTCGTCTGGGTATGGTGTGGTTCTTTGGCAATGACAGCAGCAAATTTCGCATTACTGAATCAGTATTTCGCTTTGGTGCCGACGTGCGCAGCGGTGATGATGCCCGCGAAGCGCAGTTACGCTTGATTCGTGACGGTGAAGCAATGCTGTTCGAAAATGCAACGGCGCCAGTTGAAGCCGATGAGCCTGAAGAGAATGACAGCGAAGCGAGTGATAACGCGGAGGAACAGCAAGCATGATTGAACGCGGAAAATTTCGTTCGCTAACGCTGATTAACTGGAACGGCTTCTTTGCACGTACCTTTGATCTGGATGAGTTGGTCACCACGCTGTCAGGCGGAAACGGGGCTGGCAAATCCACCACCATGGCGGCGTTTGTGACTGCGTTGATCCCCGATCTGACGCTGCTGCACTTCCGTAACACCACGGAAGCGGGCGCAACCTCGGGTTCACGCGACAAAGGCTTGCACGGTAAATTGCGTGCCGGCGTCTGCTACTCAATGCTGGACGTGGTGAACTCACGCCATCAACGTGTGGTGGTGGGGGTTCGTTTGCAGCAGGTCGCGGGCCGCGACAAAAAAGTTGATATCAAACCGTTCAGCATTCACGGTTTGCCAACTGACACCAATCCCACCGACATGCTGACGGAAGTATTGAACAGCCGTCAGGCGCGCGTGCTGCCGCTCAATGAAGTAAAAGAACGTGTTGAAGCGCAAGAAGGTGTGCAGTTCCGTCAGTACAACTCTGTTATCGATTATCACGCCATGCTGTTTGATCTGGGCGTGGTGCCGCGTCGTTTGCGCTCGGCCAGCGATCGCAGCAAGTTCTATCGCCTGATTGAAGCCTCGCTGTATGGCGGGATTTCCAGCGCCATTACCCGATCGCTGCGTGATTATCTGTTGCCGGAAAACAGCGGCGTGCGTAAAGCGTTCCAGGATATGGAAGCTGCGCTGCGCGAAAACCGCATGACGCTGGAAGCGATTCGCGTAACGCAATCCGATCGCGATCTGTTTAAGCATCTGATCTCCGAAGCAACAAATTATGTCTCCGCTGACTATATGCGTCACGCTAACGAGCGCCGCATCCATTTGGATAGCGCCTTGTTGCTGCGTAATGACCTGTTTAGCAGCCGAAAACAGCTGGCGTCAGAGCAATATCGCCACATTGAAATGGCGCGCGAATTGTCGGAGCACAGCGGTGCGGAAAATGATCTTGAAGTGGATTATCAGGCAGCCAGCGATCACCTGAATTTAGTGCAAACCGCGATGCGCCAGCAGGAAAAATCGAGCGCTACGACGGTGACATTGAAGACCTCACGCTTCGTCTGGAAGAGCAGACTGAAGTGGTGGCTGAAGCGCGCGAAATTCAGGAAGAGAATGAGGCCCGTGCCGAAGCCGCTGAGCTGGAAGTGGATGAACTAAAAAGCCAGCTGGCTGATTTCCAGCAAGCACTTGATGTGCAGCAAACGCGTGCGATTCAGTATCAGCAAGCTTTGCAGGCGCTGGAGCGTGCCCGTGCGCTGTGTCAGTTACCTGACTTAACCATCGACAATGCCGCTGAATGGCAGGAAAGTTTCCAGGCCAAAGAAGAAGAGGCTACCGAGCGTCTGCTGCGCCTTGAGCAGAAGCTGAGCGTAGCAGAAGCCGCGCACAGCCAGTTTGAGCAGGCGTTGGCTTTGGTTACCAGTATTGCCGGCGATGTCAGCCGTCAGGATGCGTGGCAAACCGGACGTGAATTATTGCGCGATGCCAATAATCAGCGCCATCACGCCGATCAACTCTCTTCGCTGCGCCTGCGGTTGAATGAGCTGGAGCAGCGTCTGCGCGAGCAGCATGATGCAGAACGCTTGTTAGCCGAGTTCTGCAAGCGTCAAGGTCAGCACTATGACGCGGATGCTCTGGAAGGTTTGCAGCGCGAACTGGAAGCGCAAATTGAGCATCTGAACAGCAGCGTGGCGGATGCCGGTGAACAGCGCATGAAAATGCGTCAGGAGCTGGAGCAGCTACGCGAGCGCATTACTGCGCTGACTACGCGTGCGCCACACTGGCTGGCGGCGCAAGAAATTCTGACTCAGCTGAGTGAACAAACCGGGCAGGAATTGGCGAGCAGCCAACACGTTACCGAATACATGCAGCAACTGCTGGAGCGCGAACGTGAAACCACGGTTGCCCGCGATGAAGTGGCAGCGCGTAAGCGTGACGTTGAACAGCAAATTGAACGCCTTAGTCAGCCTGGTGGCGCAGATGATGCGCGCTTAAACCAGCTGGCAGAACGTTTTGGCGGCGTGTTGTTATCGGAAATCTATGATGACGTTACGCTTGACGATGCACCTTACTTCTCAGCCTTGTACGGTCCTTCGCGACACGCCATTGTGGTGCCGGATCTGTCACTGGTGCGCGAGCAGCTGGATGGTCTCGAAGAGTGTCCAGAAGATCTTTATCTGATCGAGGGTGATCCGCAGTCATTTGATGACAGCGTATTCAGTGTTGATGAGTTACAAAACGCGGTAGTGGTGAAGGTCGCTGAGCGTCAATGGCGCTATTCACGCTTCCCGAAAGTGCCGCTGTTTGGTCGTGCCGCACGTGAAAATCAGTTGGAACTGCTGCATGCCGAGCGCGATCGTCTGGCTGAACGTTACGCCACGCTGTCATTTGATGTGCAGAAAACGCAGCGTCTGCATCAGTCGTTCAGCCGTTTTATCGGCAGTCATTTGGCTGTGGCGTTTGATGATGATCCAGAAGCGCAGATTCGCCAGCTTGGCGGACGTCGCGGTGAATTAGAACGCGCGCTGAATCAACATGAAAGCAACAATCAGCAGCAGCGTCAGCAGTACGAACAGGCGAAAGAGGGTGTCGCGCAGCTGAACCGTTTGCTGCCGCGCGTTAACCTGCTGCTCGATGAGACGCTGGCCGATCGCTGTGAAGAGATCCGTGAGCAGGTCGAAGAAGCGCAAGATGCCGCACGCTTCCTGCATCAACACGGCGCGAAGTTGGCGAAGCTCGAACCGCTGATTACTGTTTTGCAAAGCGATCCTGAGCAACATGAACAGCTGCAGGCTGATTATCAGCAGGCGCAACAGCAGCAACGCAATGCACGTCAGCAAGCCTTCGCGCTGACTGAAGTGGTGCAGCGTCGGGCGCATTTCAGCTATGAAGATTCTGCTGGCATGTTGAACGGAAACAACGATCTCAGCGATAAATTGCGTCAACGCCTTGAGCAGGCTGAAGGTGAGCGCAGCCGCACGCGTGAACGTCTGCGCGAGCATCAGGCGCAGCTGACACAATATTCACAGGTGCTGGCTTCGTTGAAAAGCGCCTATGACGCCAAGCGCGATATGCTGAAAGAGTTGCAGCAGGAGATGCAGGATATTGGCGTACACGCTGATAGCCGCGCTGAAGAGCGCGCCCGCATTCGCCGTGATGAGCTTTATACCGCACTAAGCCACAACCGTGCGCGTCGTAATCAGCTGGAAAAACAGCTGACCTTCTGTGAAGCAGAGATGGAAGCGCTGCGTAAGAAGCTGCGTCACCTCGAACGCGATTATCATCAGAAACGTGACCAGGTTGTCAGCGCCAAAGCGGGTTGGTGTTTAGTGCTGCGTTTGGTAAAAGACAATGGCGTTGAACGTCGTCTGCACCGTCGTGAACTGGCCTATTTAAGCGGTGATGAGCTGCGTTCCATGTCGGATAAGGCATTGGGTGCGCTGCGTCTGGCCGTTGCGGATAATGAACACCTGCGTGATGTGTTGCGCTTGTCTGAAGATCCAAAGCGACCAGAGCGTAAAATTCAGTTCTTCATCGCCGTCTATCAGCATCTGCGTGAACGTATTCGACAGGATATTATTCGTACCGACGATCCGGTTGAAGCCATTGAGCAGATGGAAATTGAACTGAACCGTCTGACTGAAGAGCTAACGGCGCGTGAACAAACGCTGGCAATCAGCTCACGCAGCGTGGCGAATATCATTCGCAAAACCATTCAGCGTGAGCAAAACCGTATTCGCCAACTGAATCAGGGTTTGCAGACGGTGAGTTTTGGTCAGGTTCGCAGCGTGCGACTGAACGTCAACGTGCGTGAAACCCATGCGATGCTGCTCGACACGCTGTCGGAAGAACATGAACAGCATCAAGACCTGTTTAACAGTAATCGTCTGACCTTCTCTGAAGCCTTGGCGAAGCTCTATCAACGTCTGAATCCTCAGATTGATATGGGCCAGCGGACGCCGCAAACCATCGGTGAAGAGCTGCTGGATTACCGTAACTATCTTGAGATGGAAGTGGAGGTCAATCGGGGCTCCGACGGCTGGTTGCGCGCAGAAAGTGGCGCGCTGTCAACGGGTGAAGCCATCGGTACAGGGATGTCAATTCTGGTGATGGTGGTACAGAGCTGGGAAGAGGAGTCGCGCCGTCTGCGTGGCAAAGACATCTCGCCTTGTCGCTTGTTGTTCCTTGACGAAGCAGCACGTCTGGATGCGCGCTCAATTGCCACGCTGTTTGAACTGTGCGAACGTCTGGAAATGCAGCTGGTTATTGCAGCGCCAGAGAACATCAGCCCGGAAAAAGGCACAACCTATAAACTGGTCCGTAAGGTATTTAACAATACCGAGCACGTTCACGTTGTGGGTTTGCGCGGCTTTGCAGCCGATCCAGCGCCGACGCGGTCTGAAAGCGAGGCTGGTTCCAGTCCCCATTTCGCAATAGAAAAATCGCAGGTGGAATCGTAGTCAAAAACTGCGCCATTGGTTAATCTGGTGACGGCATTTGTCGATTGAGGCAAATGCCGTTTTTTATTCTTATACTCATAAATATAAGTGGCAGCCCAATCGCAGTAATCTCAAGGAACGCTGCGCAGTAGATTAATCAAGGGGGCAGGGATGTTGCTGGTCAATAAGTTGAAACACCGTCGCGTTATTTCATTGTTAGCACTGGCGCTAACCGTTATTCCTGTTGGCGTATCGCAAGCCGCTATCATTAGTGCGTTACCTGGAACGACACAAGGAACGCTGTCGGTCAGTGAAAGTCAGCAACAAATTCAGCAGGCTTTCTCAGGTGCCGATCGACCTTTTTACCAGGCTTCACTGGCTACAATTTATGCGTCGCGTCAGATGCAACCGATTTGGCAAGACCGGGATGCAGTACAGAAATTTCAGCAGCAGCTGGCCGAAGTTGCGCTTTCTGGTGTGCAGCCGCAATTTACTCGCTGGGTTGATCGTCTAACCGATCCGAATATCAAAGGCTTTGCCCGCGATGTGGTGCTGTCTGATGCGATGCTCGGCTATTTGCAATTTGTCTCGAATGTTCCTACTCAAGGCGAAACCTGGCTTTACAGCAACGTGCCCTACAAATTGGCTCAGCCCTCAGTGGCGGTCGTGAATCATTGGTTAAATGCAGTGAATGCCGGGGCAAATGGTGCTTTCATCAGCTCCTTAACACCGCAGCATCCTCAATATGTACCCATGCATACGGCATTAAAAAACCTGCTTAGCGATAAACTTCCCTGGCCGCAGCTGAAAAATAGCCAAACGCTACGTCCAGGCCAGGTCAGCGACGATGTACCGGCTTTACGTGAGATCTTACAGCGCAGCGGCATGATGACGGCGCAGATCGCGACGCCAGCACCCACCGATGATGCTGTGCCGACGGCTGCCGAACCGGTGAGCCAAAGTGAACAGCCAATAGCAGTGAGCCCTTCGGCAACCAGCGTTAACGATCTGCCGGCACAGCCACCGCAAGCGTTGGGTAATGTACAAAATATGAGCGCAGAGGTCAGCGCAGAAAATATTTATGACAACACGCTGGTGGCTGCCGTTAAGCGTTTCCAGCAGTGGCAAGGTCTGGCGGATGATGGCGCGATTGGCCCACGTACCCGCGAATGGCTAAATGTCTCGCCGCAAATGCGTGCCGCATTGCTGGCATTGAATATTCAGCGCCTTCGCTTGCTGCCGGATGATATGCATAACGGCATCATGGTGAACATCGCAAACTACTCGCTGATCTATTACAACAACGGCAACAAGATCCTTTCATCGCGGGTTATCGTTGGTCGTCCCGATCGCAAAACACCGCTGATGCGCAGCGCGTTGAACAATGTGGTGCTTAATCCTCCCTGGAATGTGCCCACCACGCTGGTACGTCAGGATATCATTCCGAAGGTGAAGCAAGATCCTACCTACCTTTACAAGCATGGTTACACGTTGCTATCAGGATGGAGTGCAGATGCGCAGGTCATGGATCCCAGCATGATTGACTGGAGTATGGTGTCGGCTTCCTCTTTCCCTTATCGCTTACGCCAGGCACCTGGCGCAACCAATTCTCTGGGCCGCTATAAATTCAATATGCCAAGCTCAGACGCGATCTATCTGCATGACACGCCGAACCACAACTTATTTCAGCGTGATATTCGTGCACTGAGTTCTGGATGTGTGCGCGTCAATAAAGCCTCTGAACTGGCGGGTTTGCTGCTACAAGATGCGGGTTGGAACGACAGTCGCATCTCAAGTACGCTTAAAGAAGGGGACACGCGCTATGTCCCTATTCGTCACCGCATTCCGGTTAATCTTTACTACCTGACTGCATGGGTGGCGGATGATGGCAAACCACAATATCGAACAGATATTTACAATTATGATGATACTGCGCGCTCAGGCAGTCAGGTATTGCTGCGAGCAGAACAGCTTTTGCTCTAGTGGTTGATTTTTCTTCACTCTTCAAGGCTTATAAAAAGTAAGCCATGTCTTGAAAAGGCGGTCCTGAGCGGGATCGCCGCACAAACTCCCTTGTCACGGGTTGACGATCCTTTGAGAGAAAGTTAAGGTTCGGCCTTGTGCGCTTTTTGCACATTTCTAAGCTTTCACTCTCAGGTAACACGTTACATGTCTAATATTGATTCTTTTCGTCGTAAATTACTGCTTTGCGGAAGCGCAGCCGCAGGTCTGGCATTGTTGCCGACATCCGCAAGGGCCTCACTTTCAACTTCTCGTCCACGTGTATTGACACTCAACAATCTGCACACTGGCGAAACGTTGAAAACTGAGTTTTTCAACGGGAAAAGTTACGACAAGGATGAGTTATCGCGCTTGAACCATTTCTTTCGCGATTTCCGCGCTAACAAAGTAAAAAGCATTGATCCCCATCTGTTTGATCAAATTTTCCGTCTGCAAGCATTGCTGGAAACGCGTAAACCGGTTCAGCTGATTTCCGGCTATCGTTCTTTATCAACGAACAATATGTTGCGTGAAAGCGGGCCGGGTGTAGCCAAACATAGCTACCACACCAAAGGCCAGGCGATGGATTTCCATATTGAAGGCATTGCGCTAAGCAATGTACGCAAAGCGGCATTAACAATGCGCGCTGGTGGTGTAGGATATTACCCACGCAGCAACTTTGTGCACATTGATACCGGGCCGGTCAGGCACTGGTCGTAAACCGGCAACGCTGCGTGTGTCGGTCATGGAGCGTTATGAAATACCACATTATTCCTGTTACTGCGTTTGCACAGAACTGCTCTGTTATCTGGTGTGAAACCACGCGCGAAGCGGCGCTGGTCGATCCGGGTGGCGATGCATCTACCCTCAAGCAAACGCTTGAACAGCTTAATTTAAAGCCTGCGCAGATCTTGTTAACGCATGGGCATCTGGATCACGTAGGCGCGGCGGCTGAACTGGCAGCGTTTTACTCGGCTCCGATTATTGGACCACAAAAACTGGACGCATTCCTGTTGGCGTCGTTACCGCTGCAAAGCCGTATGTTCGGCCTGGACGATTGTGCTGCCTTTACGCCCGATCGATGGCTGGAAGAGGGCGACAGCGTGCAGGTAGGTTTAGTGACGCTGGATATATTACATTGCCCCGGCCATACGCCAGGTCACATCGTCTTTTTTGATCGTGTTGGACGATTACTGATCTCAGGGGATGTGATCTTTAATGGTGGTGTGGGTCGCACTGATTTCCCGCAGGGAAATCATCAGCATCTGATCGAGGCAATTAAAACAAAATTGCTGCCATTAGGCGATGATGTTGAATTTGTGCCAGGGCATGGCGCGACGTCAACGTTGGGAAGAGAACGTCTGAGCAATCCTTTCCTGCAATAACGTTTCTGCAATAAAAAATGGGCCATTTGGCCCATTTTTTTATGACGCTAATTCTGCTTAAAGTACAGCAACAATCGCTTCACACAACGCTGACATATTATCTGGTGTCATGCCTGCTACGTTCACTCGGCCTGAATTCACGGCATAAACCCCGAACTCTTCGCGCAGGCGAATAACCTGGTCTTTAGTCAGTCCGCTGAAAGAAAACATGCCGTTCTGCTTGATGATAAAGCTAAAGTCGCGCTGAGCACCTTTCTCCGCCAGGGTATTTACAAACAAATGGCGCATACGTTGAATACGTTGACGCATATCTGAAAGCTCTTGTTCCCAGATAGTACGTAAAGCATCGTTATCAAGAATGGTCGCTACAACAGCAGCACCGTGTGCGGGTGGATTCGAATAGTTGGCGCGAATGGTGTATTTAACCTGGCTGAATGTAGTATCAGCCACGGCAGCGTCGGCTGCTACCAGCGTAATTGCCCCTACGCGCTCATTGTATAATCCGAAGTTTTTCGAATAGGAGCTAGCAACAATCAGCTCCTGATGCGAAGCCGCAAAAATGCGCAAACCTTCAGCATCTTCATCAAGGCCACGCGCGAAACCCTGATAGGCAAAATCGAACAGCGGCAGCCAGCCGTTAGCGTGTGAAAGCTGTGCCAGCTGCTGCCATTGTTCTGCAGTAGGATCGATACCGGTTGGGTTGTGACAGCAGCCGTGAAACAGGACTACGTCACCCGCTTTGGCTTCTTTAAGGGATGCCAGCATACCGTCGAAATCCAGCTGGTGGTTTTCAGCATCGTAATAGTGGTATTCACACACTTCCAGGCCTGCAGCATTGAACACATTTTTATGGTTCGGCCAGCTTGGATTGCTAACCCAAATACGTTTCACCGCGGTTTGGGTTGAAAGGAAATCTGCGGCTACACGCAGTGCGCCTGTACCGCCAGGCGTTTGTGCAGTACGCGCGCGGCCTGAGGTGATCAATGCATTCTCTTTGCCAAACAGCAATTCCTGCGTGCAGCGCGCGAAATCGGCCAAACCATCAATGCTGAGATAGTTTTTAGTGGTTTCATTCTCAAGCAGATACTGTTCGGCTTTTTTAACGCTAGTCAGAACAGGCGTTTTGCCGGTTTCATCTTTGTAGACGCCAATACCAAGATTAATTTTATGGGGGCGGTCATCAGCGCGGAACAGATCGGCCAGTCCAAGAATAGGATCAGCGGGTGCAGCAGAGATCGATTCAAACATGAGTCAGGTCCAGTAGCGTGAACTTTAGCAAAATGAGCTCTCAGGTTAGCGCTGAGCAGAGCAAAAGCCAACCGTTTGCGAGATAAATTCACAATTTAACGATCAGGGATAAGAGTATTTAAGATTCTAATAATAAACGTGATAAGCGAGGTAAAGAAAGAGCATAGAGTAGACATAAAAAAACGGAGCCGAAGCTCCGTTTTTGCAATTCTGAGTTCAACTTAGAACTGGTATACCAGACCCAGAGCGACGGTGTCGTCTGTAGCCAGACCCAGTGGATTGTTGTCGTCCAGCTGGTTGATCTGATAGTCCACATAGGTAGACATGTTTTTGTTGAAGTAGTAGGTTGCGCCCACATCGATATATTTAACGATATCAGCATCGCCAACGCCTTCAATGTCTTTGCCTTTAGACTGAACATAGGCAATGGACGGACGCAGACCGAAATCGAACTGGTACTGTGCAACTAATTCAAAGTTCTGCGCTTTATTAGCGAAGCCAGAAATCGAAGCGGCAGTGTAAGTCTGTCCGTTACCAGCTACGAAAGTACCGTTTCCAGATGCAGAAATAGGCGTTGAATTGCGGGTTTCACCATACATCGCTGCCAGGTAAATATTGTTCGCATCATACTTGATAGCGGTTGCCCAGTTTTCAGCACGTTTTCCCGCGCCTTCACCGGTAACGTCAGTAGTAGTCGCTGCTGTGCCAGTACCGCCAGTATAGGTTGTTTGTGCGCCTGCTGCTTGGTCATTGGTACGATCGCTGCTGCTATAAGCTCCTACGATACCCAGACCAATTGGTGAGGTATAAGAGGTTGACACGCCCCAGCCGTCGCCGTTCGCACGACGGGTGTCGCTACGGTCGTTTTTACCCTGATACTGAACAGCGAAGTCCCAACCATCAACCAGACCAAAGAAGTTGGTGTTGCGGTAGGTCAACAGACCGGTGCTACGACCGTTCATGAAGTTATCTGAGTATCCTGAGTCGCCACCGAACTCTGGCAGCATATCGGTCCAGCCGATTGCATCGTAAACCACACCGTAGTTACGGCCGTAGTCGATTGAGCCAGCATCGCCGAATTTCAGACCAGCAAAGCCCAGACGGGTTCTGTTACCATCTTGTGCGTCAGAGCCTTCAGAGTTGTTAGCCTGAACGTTGTATTCCCACTGGCCGAAACCGGTCAGTTGGTCATTAATCTGAGTTTCACCTTTGAAACCGAAGCGAACATAGGTGTTGTCGCCGTCGTTGCCGTCGTTGTCAGAGAAGTAATGCAAACCAACAGCTTTACCGTACAGATCCAGTTTGTTGCCGTCTTTATTATAAATTTCTGCTGCATTTGCTGCACCAGCAGCTAACAGAGCTGGAATAACCACTGCAAGAATGTTGCGCTTCATCATTATTTATTACCCTCATTGGAGTTATTCGTACACCTGCCACTGCCGTCAAGAAACCTTTACGGGAACCTTGAAAGAAGTTTGGTGTCTTCCTGTGTCTGCACGCATCTTTCCATCACACCGACGGTAATTCTACCTCGAAAATGCTACTAATCTCGTATTCTTGTTTCAGAAAGAAACTATGTATTACAAAATGTAAAATTAGGGGAACTTTGTGAGGGAACTCTAAATTTACAAAAATAAAAAAAGGCCGGCGATGCCGACCTCTTTATATATATGAATTTCTTATAATTAATGCAGAATCTTAGAAACTCGCGTTACGTGGAGTACGTGGGAACGCGATCACGTCTCTTACATTTTGTACGCCGGTGACATAAGCGATTAAACGTTCGAAACCTAATCCGAAACCTGAATGTGGAACCGTACCGTAGCGACGTAGGTCACGATACCACCAATAATCTTCTTTATTCAGACCCATTTCTTCCAGACGTGCGTCTAACACATCGAGACGCTCTTCACGCTGTGAACCGCCAATGATTTCACCAATACCCGGTGCCAGAACATCCATAGCCGCAACAGTTTTACCGTCATCGTTAAGGCGCATATAGAACGCTTTAATATCTTTCGGATAGTTTTTCACTACAACTGGCGCTTTAAAATGTTTCTCAGCCAAATAGCGTTCGTGTTCGGAAGAGAGATCGATACCCCATGAAACCGGGTTCTCGAAAGTTTCACCACAGCTCATCAGAATATTGACGGCGTCGGTATAGTCGACCTGAGCAAAATCAGTGGTGATGAAGCGCTGTAAGCGATCTACGGCATCTTTATCAACACGCTCAGCAAAGAACGCCATATCATCAGCACGCTCGTCTAAGACGGCTTTAAACACGTACTTAAGCATGGATTCTGCTAATGCCGCTGCATCATCAAGTGAAGCAAAGGCGATTTCTGGCTCCAACATCCAAAACTCAGCCAGATGGCGGCTAGTGTTAGAGTTTTCGGCACGAAAGGTCGGGCCAAACGTATAGATTTTTGACAGCGCGCTAGCATAGGTTTCGCCGTTCAACTGACCTGATACGGTCAGGAAAGCTTCTTTGCCAAAAAAGTCTTCGCTGAAGTCAACTTTGCCTTGATCGTCACGCGGTAGGTTTTCCATATCCAACGTAGAGACGCGGAACATTTCGCCTGCGCCTTCAGTATCGGAAGCCGTAATCAGCGGTGTCGACACCCAAAAATAACCATTTTCATGGAAGAAGCGATGCAGCGCCTGAGCCAGCGTATGACGAACACGCGCAACGGCACCAATCAGATTGGTGCGCGGACGCAAGTGCGCGACTTCACGCAGGTATTCGATACTGTGACGTTTAGCCGCCATGGGGTAGCTGTCTGGATCTTCAACCCAGCCCACTACCTCAAGTTTGGTCGCCTGAATCTCAAATGCCTGGCCTTGGCCTGGGAAGCCACAACGGTTCCGGTAACAATCACGGAACAACCTGTGGTCAGACGCAGCACTTCATTCTCATAATTATTCAGAGAATTATTGACGACAGCCTGAACGGGATTAAAGCAGGAACCGTCATAAACGGCGATGAAGGAAAGACCGGCTTTTGAATCTCTGCGGGTACGCACCCAACCACGTACGGTGACTTCACTGTCAACCGCGACGCGACCGTGCAATACATCCGCTACAGGCACTACGCTCATAAATATCTCTCTATATAGAAGAAGTGAGTAAAAAAGTTGCCCCATCCGGGGTTTTGCTATGTTACTTGCGGCTAAACAGGAAACAAGCAAAATTCCGGGGAATGCAGATTTATTACAGCAGAAGTGGGGCGGATCAACGCCCCGATAAGAGGACGCTTAACTGGCTTTTTTACCAGCGGCAAATCGAAGGCTTTTCTTAAGGCTCTGACGAAGGCTTTATCCTGACAAATAGTTTTGCCCGGACTATCAGAAAGTTTGGCAACCGGTTTACCGTTGCACTCCACTAACTTGATCACGATATTGAGCGGTGTCACGCCAGGAATATCACATGTCAGGCGAGTACCAATCCCAAATACTACATTGGCGCGTTGGCCAAAATGGCGATACAGCGCCAGTGCTTTATCCAGATTAAGGTTATCTGAGAAGACCAACGTTTTGCTTTGCGGATCAATACCCAGTTTTTGATAATGGGCAATCGCTTTTTCACCCCATTCAACGGGATCGCCTGAGTCATGGCGCAATCCCTGATAACGGCGAGCGAATGTCAGACCAAAATCGCGCAAGAAGGCGTCCATGGCGATGCAATCGGTCAGGGCTATTCCCAACTGGCCATCATACTCATCGAGCCATGCTTGCAGAGCCGCACGCTGGCTATTAGCCAGAACCGGGCTGATTTGTTGAAATGCCTGGAACCATTCATGTGCTTGCGTGCCAACCGGCGTCAAATCCAGACGACGCGCCAAATCGTAATTGCTGGTGCCTACCAGCCAAGGGAAATCCTGCTTGAGGGTACTGACGATGGATTGTTGAACATCTTGCGAATAGCGACGGCGGGTGCCGAAATCCATTAGACGGAAACGTGACATATCCAGGTCAGAAACCTGCTGTTTAAACGCATCCAGCTTAATATGTAAATGATCGACAGCCTGCTGTGTGCCGATTTGCGGGGTGCGATGACGATGTACCACTTCACTGATCAACGCCAACAGCGGCACTTCCCACATAATCACTTCGCGCCATGCGCCCTGAATACGAATATCCAGTTTGCCGTGATGATTACGCACCTCGACCTGAGCGGGGTTGTAGCGGAAATTTCGCAGCCAGTCGAGGTAGTCGGTCTGGAAGAAGGGAAGGCTAGCCAGCCAGGCATATTCATCATCGCTGAGCGTTAGCGCCTGCATTGCGTTAATCGCTTCACGGATCTCATCAGCGTAAAAACCCAGCAGTTCGTCACCACGGCAGCGAAACTCGGCCGCCACCGTTATGTCATGATAGCGGTGGAAAACCGCTTGCTGCATATGGAGCTTATACGCATCGGTATCCAGCAAGGAGGTCAGTATCGGGGAAGCATGTCCTGTCATGGCGCGTTTCAGCATCCTGTTCGGTGGCGCAGAGCCCGGTGTGATAAAAGTCATAAAGACGCAAAAGTATAAATCAGTAACTGAGGCCAATCACAGCATATTTCAAGGCTGCAGGTCGAGACTAATCTGTGCCATTGTTAATGAATTGTAGCGATTTTTGCCAATGCGTGCATTGTGCGTGGCAAGCTTGTAGTAACAAGCTTAGACTTTGGCGGTAAACCTATAACAATGCGAGACGGAATATGACGCAACAGCCACAAATTAAAAATCGCCACGATTACCGTGCGCCAGATTACACCATCACCGATATCGATCTGACGTTTGAGCTGGATGCCACCACCACGCGCGTGACGGCGATTAGCCAGGTAAAACGTTTGGGTGACAGCCAGGCTGAACTGCGTCTGGATGGCGAATCGCTTACGCTGATTGCGCTTGAAGTGAATGGGCAACCGTGGACCGCATATCATGAAGATGAAGGCGTATTGGTGCTCAATCAGCTGCCTGAAAGCTTCACGCTGAAAATCATCAATGATATTCATCCTGACCAAAATACTGCGCTGGAAGGATTGTACAAATCAGGCGAAGCACTCTGCACCCAATGTGAAGCGGAAGGTTTCCGACATATTACCTGGTATCTCGATCGCCCAGATGTGCTGGCGCGTTTCACTACCACCATTATTGCTGAGGGCGAGCGTTATCCGTTCCTGCTGTCTAACGGCAACCGCGTTGACAGTGGACGCGATGCACAAGGTCGTCATTGGGTAAAATGGCAAGATCCCTTCCCAAAACCCTGTTATCTGTTTGCGCTGGTGGCAGGTGATTTCGACGTGCTGCGCGACAGTTTCAAAACCCGTTCAGGTCGTGATGTTGCGCTGGAGATCTTCGTTGATCGCGGCAACCTTGATCGTGCTGACTGGGCGATGACCTCGCTGAAAAACAGCATGAAATGGGATGAGGAACGCTTTGGTCTCGAATATGACCTCGACATCTTTATGATCGTCGCAGTGGATTTCTTCAACATGGGCGCAATGGAGAACAAAGGGCTGAATGTCTTCAACTCCAAATATGTTTTAGCCAAAGCAGAAACCGCAACCGATAAAGATTATCTCGGCATTGAGGCGGTGATTGGCCACGAATATTTCCATAACTGGACCGGCAACCGCGTAACCTGCCGCGACTGGTTCCAGCTGAGTCTCAAAGAGGGCTTAACCGTCTTCCGCGATCAAGAGTTCAGCTCTGATCTCGGCTCACGCGCGGTAAACCGTATCGACAATGTGCGCATTATGCGTGGCGCGCAGTTTGCTGAAGATGCCAGCCCAATGGCGCATCCGATTCGTCCTGAGCAAGTGATCGAAATGAACAACTTCTACACCTTAACGGTGTATGAAAAGGGTTCAGAGGTGATCCGTATGATGCACACCTTGCTTGGCGAAGAAAATTTCCAGAAAGGCATGCAGCTCTATTTTGATCGTCATGATGGCAGCGCAGCAACGTGCGATGACTTCGTGCAGGCAATGGAAGATGCATCCAATGTCGATTTGTCACAGTTTCGCCGCTGGTACAGCCAGTCGGGTACGCCGGTGCTGACGGTACGCGACGATTACAATCCAGAAATGGAACAATACACACTTCACGTTACGCAACACACGCCAGCAACCGCCGATCAAAAAGAGAAGCTGCCGCTGCACATTCCACTCGATATCGAACTCTACGATAGCGAAGGTAAAGTGATTCCGTTGCAGCACAATGGTTATCCGGTGCATAACGTGTTGAACATCACTGAAGAGTTCCAGACTTTTATTTTTGATAACGTCTACTTCCAGCCAGTGCCGTCGCTGCTGCGAGAATTCTCTGCGCCCGTGAAGCTCGATTACAAATGGAGCGATGCGCAACTGACGTTTCTGATGCGCCATGCGCGTAATGATTTTTCTCGCTGGGATGCTGCGCAAAGCTTGCTCGCTACTTACATTCGCCTGAATGTGTCGCGTCACCAGCAAGGCCAGCCGCTGTCGCTGCCGCTGCATGTGGCTGATGCTTTCCGCGCGGTGCTGCTTGATACTCACGCCGATCCGGCGCTGACGGCGCTGATTCTGTCGCTACCCAGTGAAAATGAAATCGCTGAGCTATTTGAGGTCATTGATCCTCAGGCGATTACCGTGGTGCGTGAAGCGCTGCAGCGCACGCTGGCGAAAGAGTTGGCCGATGAGTTCTTTGCGGTATACAACGCGAATCAGCAAAGTGAATACCGAATTGAACACGCAGCTATCGGTCAGCGTACGCTGAAAAATGTCTGCCTGAATTATCTCGCCTTTAGCGAGGTGGAACTGGCGGATAAGCTGGTTCAGGCACAATATCAGCAGGCCACCAATATGACTGATTCGCTGGCTGCGTTGTCTGCTGCCGTATCGGCGCAGTTACCTTGTCGCGAAGCGCTGTTAGCGGCTTACGACGAGCGCTGGCATCATGATGGTTTGGTAATGGACAAGTGGTTCATGCTGCAAGCCACCAGTCCAGCGGCGGATGTTTTGACGAAAGTGCGCGCGCTGTTGCAGCATCGGTCATTCACGATGGGCAACCCAAACCGTATTCGTGCTTTGATTGGCGCCTTCGCTTCAGGCAATCCGTCAGCTTTCCATAATAAAGATGGCAGCGGTTATCAGTTCCTGACAGAAATGCTGATTGATCTCAATACTCGCAATCCACAGGTCGCGGCGCGCATGATTGAACCGTTGATTCGTCTGAAGCGTTACGATGCCGATCGCAAGGCGCTGATGCGCAAGGCGCTGGAGCAGTTGAAAGGGTTGGATAAGCTTTCTGGCGATCTGTACGAGAAGATCGCTAAAGCGTTGAACGCCTGATAATGAAACGGCGGGTTTTGCCACTACGTGCATAAACCCGCCGTTTTTTAGCGCTGCTGAGCGTAACGTACCGGTTGATCGCTCTCCCCACGTCGCATTACACGATCCAGCACTTCCGCCTCCAGCTCAGCCAGTCGCGCAGAACCACGTCGGCGCGGACGCGGCAGATCGACCAATAAATCCAATCCAATCTGGCCTTCCTCAATCAACAAAACACGATCCGCCATTGCCACCGCTTCGCTGACGTCATGCGTCACCAGCAGCACGGTAAAGTGATGTTGTTGCCACAGCGATTCAATCAATCCCTGCATTTCGATACGCGTTAATGCATCCAGCGCGCCCAGCGGCTCATCCAGCAGTAACAACCCAGGTCGATGAATCAACGCACGCGCCAGCGCAACACGCTGCTTTTGACCACCTGACAAGGCGGCTGGCCAATCATTAGCGCGTTCAGCCAGGCCAACGGCTTCAAGGGCTTCCATCGCTGCGCTGCGCCATTCGCGGCCGCGCAGGCCAAGTCCGACATTATCGATCACTTTTTCCACGGCAGCAGGCGTGCATCCTGAAACATCAGGCGTGTATCTTCGCGTGCCGAATGTAACGGCGCATTGCCCGCCAGTAGTTGTCCGCTGGAAGTTTGTTCCAGCCCGGCAAGCAAACGCAGCAACGTACTTTTACCGCAGCCGCTGCGACCCACTACCGCCACGAACTGGCCGGAGGGAATGTGCAAATCAATGTTATTCAGAATGGTGCGGTTGCCATAGTGTTTGCTGACCGCATTGACGCCAACGGGTGTACCGGTATTGAGGCGCGCTGGGGGAAGGGTATGACTCATGCGTTCTCCTCCTTCAGTTGATAAGCCGGATGCCAGCGCAGCCAGACGCGCTCTAACAGCTGCGCAGTGACATCGGCTAGCTTACCGAGCAGGGCATAGAGAATGATGGCGACCACCACCACATCAGTTTGCAAAAATTCGCGCGCGTTCATTGCCAGATAGCCGATACCTGAGTTCGCTGAAATGGTTTCAGCCACGATCAGCGTCAGCCACATCAGGCCAAGCGCGAAGCGTACGCCAACCATGATGTTGGGAAGAGCACCGGGCAGAATCACCTGAATAAACAGGCTCCAACCTGACAAACCGTAACTGCGAGCCATTTCCACTAATCCGCGATCAATATTGCGAATGCCGTGATAAGTATTCAGGTAAATCGGGAACAGCGTGCCCAAGGCGACCAGAAAAATTTTCGCCGCTTCATCAATACCGAACCACAAAATCACCAGCGGAATCAGCGCCAGATGCGGGACGTTACGTAACATCTGCACTGAAGTATCTAAAAGGCGCTCACCAGTACGCGAGGTGCCGGTAATCAAACCGAGTATCAAACCAATCGAACCACCAATACTAAAACCGATGGCAGCACGCCAGCCGCTGATAGCAAGGTGTTGCCACAGCTCACCGCTGGCGGCGAGGTTGTAAAAAGTGATAACAATATTTTCGGGTGACGGCAGAATGCGCGTTGATAGCAAGCCGGTTTGCGACGCGATTTGCCACACCACAATCAGCAGGGCGGGCAGCAGCCACGGCACCAGCTGATTCGATATGCGTTTACTGACTTTCGCCATGATGCTCTCCTCAGCCCTGCGCTGCTTTTTTCTCAGGGGTAAAATCATTGGCTACCGCTTCACCATGCGCTTGTACTACGCGAGGTTGCGGCACCAGCGGCACGTTCAAATCGAGATGCGGGAACAGCAACTCGCCAACGCGATAGGCTTCTTCCAGATGTGGATAGCCAGAAAGAATGAACGTTTCGATGCCTAACTCTTCATATTCCTTCATGCGTGCAGCGACCGTTGGTCCATCGCCCACCAGCGCGGTGCCTGCGCCACTGCGAACCAAACCGACACCCGCCCACAAGTTAGGACTGATCTCCAGCTTGTCACGACGTCCACCATGAAGCGCTGCCATGCGACGTTGCCCGATAGAGTCAGCGCGCTGGAACGCAGCCTGAGCTTTAGCGATAGTGGCGTCATCCACATTGGCGATCAGCTTATCAGCGGCCTGCCAGGCTTCTTCGTTGGTTTCGCGCACAATCACATGTAAACGAATACCGAAGCGCACTTTGCGGCCCTGTGCCGCCGCTTTGGCACGCACCTGCTCAATTTTTCTTTCACCTGCGCGGGAGGCTCGCCCCACGTCAGATACACATCAACCTGTTCTGCAGCCAGGTCTTGGGCAGCATCTGACGATCCTCCAAACCACAGCGGTGGACGAGGTTGCTGCACCGGTTTAAACATCAGACGCGCACCGCGTACGTTAACGTATTTGCCTTCATAGTCGACGGTTTCGCCTTCGAGCACCCGGCGCCAGACGCGGGTAAATTCTGCTGATTCAACATAGCGTTCACGATGGTCGAGGAACACGCCGTCGCCGGCTAACTCTTCAGGATCGCCGCCGGTAACAAGATTAAACAGCGCACGACCGTTTGACAGGCGATCCAATGTGGCTGCCTGACGCGCCGCCTGAGTAGGCGAGATCACACCCGGACGCAGCGCCACCAGAAAGCGCAAGCGCTGGGTGACAGGGATCAGTGAGGCTGCAACCAACCACGCATCTTCGCAGGAGCGTCCGGTGGGAATCAGCACGCCACCGAAGCCGAGGCGATCGGCCGCTTGGGCAACTTGCTGTAAATAAGCGTGATCGACAGGGCGAGCACCCTCAGCAGTACCAAGATAGCGACCATCGCCATGCGTCGGCAGAAACCAAAATACGGAAACGCTCATGTTTTCACTCCTTATTGCGTAACGGCATGCGGTTGCCAGATGCGATCTTTGATCGACACTTTTACTGGCATCAGATGATTGGCATAAAACAGGTCAGCGGTTTGCTGCTGGGCTGCAGCGGTTTTAGCGCTAACCGGTGTAATAGTGGTGGGCGGGCGATGACTGAGGTAGCTGGCAATCACCGGTTCTGGCAAGCCCATGGCTTTAGAGAGTAATTCAGTGCTTTGCTGGCGCTGGCTGAGGGTTAATGCATCGGCGTCACTGAAGGTTTTCAAAACGTGTTGTACAAAGTCACCGTGCGTTTCGGTGAATTTACGCGTAGCCAAATAGAAGGAGCCGGTTTGGTTCAGCTTGCTACCATCGACCAGAACGTGAACATTCCCTTGCAGCAACGCAGCGGAGTAGTAGGGATCCCAAATTGCCCACGCGTCTACATCACCTTGCTGAAAAGCGGCACGTGCATCGGCTGGCGTCAAATAAATCGGCTGGATATCGTTGAAACTCAATCCGGCTTGCTCAAGCGCACGCAGCAATAAATTGTGCGAGCTGGAGCCTTTTTGAAAGGCGACCTTTTTGCCTTTAGGTCAGCCACGTTTTTCAGTGGGCTGTTATTCGTCACCAGAATCACTTCTGCCTGTGGCTTTGGCGGCTCTGAGCCAACATAGAGCAAGTCTGCGCCAGCAGCTTGGGCAAACAGCGGGGAATGTCGCCGGTACTGCCTAAATCAATACTATTAACATTCAACGCTTCCAGCATTTGCGGTCCTGCCGGAAACTCTACCCACTGAATTTTAGTGTGAGGAAAACGTTGCTCTAACATCTGATGCGTTTTTGCCAGCACCATGCTGACCGATCCCTTTTGATAACCCACGCGAAATTGTGCCGGATCTTGTTCAGCGGCCTGCGTCTGCAAACCCGCGAATAACAGCGCAGTGGTGAGCCATATTCCTACACGCCTTTTCATCTGTTCTTCCTTATACAGCCTGAGCAACGGGGTGTCGGTGGCGTGTCAGCGCCAACCAAAATGATTCAACGGCTTCATCAAGGCGTTGAGCCAACGGCGCATACAGTTCAGGTTGACGATCGTAATGGGTAATTTGGCTATCTTCTGCGTAAACGCCATGCAGAATTTCTTGCGCTTTTAGCGCATTCAGCACGGGCTTGAGCGCGTAATCCATCGCCAACATGTGTCCCTGACTGCCGCCGCTGGCGAGAGGTAAAACCACTTTGTGTTCCAGCGCACGCTCTGGCAACAGGTCAAGCAGCGTTTTCAGTGCACCTGAAAAAGAGGCTTTATAGATAGGTGTCGCAACAATCAAGCCATCCGCTTCCAGCAAATCTTCACGCAGTGCCAATAAAGCGGGCGCATCGAAGCGCGCATTGATCAAATCGTCTGGCTGAAAGTTATGGATGTTCCATGGAATCACCTCGACACCTCGTGCTTCCAGCTTGTGCTGGCAGAGCGTAAGGAGAGAAGTCGAACGTGAAGGAAATCGAGGGCTACCCGCCAGCGTAATAACGCGCATCGCTACTCCTTATAACTAAAAGTTATTGATTATCTATTGTTGAGAACTGATGCGTTCATCCTGGCAGAGCAAGCGGTGTGTCTTAAATGATTTATCTGGCAATTGATTGTTGAAAATCGGGATTGGGCGGTAAATATAAATGAAGGGGGACGCGAATTGATGTTTTTTAAGTTTTATCTGAAAAGTGGTAAATGATAGCGTTTCAGCGTTCAACTAATAAATAAGTTAAGGTGCGTTAGTCATCAGTTGAGTTAATGAATAACGTTAATTCCAATAGCTGTATAAGATAAACGTTGTCACGATCTAAATTTCAGGGCATAAAAAGCGCAAATGCCATTGATAGCAATAGGATAACTGGCAAGGTTAACTCATCGGAACAGATTTCTGCCAGCAAGAGAGTAGCGTTAATCTGTCACGTCTGCCTTAATTTTGCGCCCGATTTTCTACCTGATTGATTACAATATCAAAAAAATAAAACTAACCTTATTAAGTTTGGTAACAAGTGTTGATGAATTTTCCCCTGTTTCTTTTAAAGAGTGTGAAACAAGACTGAACAATGAATCATTACTGTTACTTTAATGCAGTAATATTTATCTTTTCGTTATTTTGTTGCTGTTTATAATTAGTTGAAGCTGACTGAATTAAAAATTTGATAAGAAAAGTTAGCCTTCATAAATAAGAGCATTTTGCGACGCTTTATTTTATCAATGTCCGCCCACATCTTAAGGGAGATGATCATGGGGAAATCTTTAGATACACAACACAGCAATAATAATGATGAAACGCTACTTTCAACGTTGAGTACGAAACAGTTGTCAGCCTCTCAGTCACCGATAGGATGCTACTGGCTTCAAAAGAGCCTGCCCAGTGGAAGATATATCGCGAATAAAAGCAGCAGCGCAGGGTATACTTTCTCTAATGGCACGCCGGATGACGATGATTTTATAGTAATTTGTCCAGAGGCGTATGCGCTGCCTGAAAATCTTTTAAAAGAGATTGCTAGCCTTAGTGACACGCTGCCAGAACTCAACTGTTACCTGATTTCACTGGTTAAAAATGCATTGCCGCAGGGATTACAAAACTCTTCTGCCTTGTTTCAAAAATTACATGAACAAGGTTTATGGCAACATGATTTGTTCGCCGTGGTATTGCGCGCAGCACAACTAAGAGAATTTAGTAAAGAAACAACTTTGCAGGATGTCATGTTGATGGGGTTGTTAAATACCCAGTCGGTTTGGGTTGTACAACAGTCTGTTAATGAATCCCCAATGAACGCCCAAACGGGATTAAAGCACCCTGTTTCCTACCAGCAATTTATTTCAGACTATGAAAGGTTAACGAGACTGACACAATTTATTCCTGAAAAAATCACTTCAGAGAAATTTATTTACGTCATGCTTTAACGCAGTTAATGCGTGGCGAATGCTCACAACAGCGTCAACTTTCCGCTAATGTTCAACATGCAATCGATTATTTTGGCGATAAAATGAAAGCCAAAAATTATTGGGAAAACTTAATGCTGAAACAACCTGTCATATTTTTCACATTAATGAAACTGAGAAGAAAGCTACAACCACAGTACCAGTTTTAATTTTAAGAATTAGCCCGCTGGGCGAGCGAATATTTTTATGTCACGCTTATGCATACTAGGAAAGTAAGCCAGACACCATTAAAAATTATGTCAATTAAACGTAATGCTATTGCTAATTATATCGGCCAGATTTACCTGACACTGTCTGGTATTTTAGTTGTCCCTCTTTATATTCAACATCTTGGAATGGAAGCCTACGGGTTAGTTGGCTTTTTTTCAATTCTATTGACGTGGCTGCAATTGCTTGATGCAGGCGTTTCGACAACATTGATGCGTGAAGCTGCACGCTATCGTGCAAACCAGAAAGAGTTTGTTTGGTTTCCATCGCTCTTTGCTGCCCTGACGAAGTTCTTTCTGATTTCAACGTTGTTGCTTGTGGTGCTGGGCTGGCTTGCGACGCCGTGGATTGCTACCCATTGGCTGGATGCTAAACATCTTCCTGCAAATGATGTAGTGATGGCCGTGGGTATTATGGTGATTACTGCAGCTATACGTTGGCGCACCAGTCCTTATCGCAGCGTTATTGTTGGGTTTGAGCATCAAGTCTGGCTGAACGGCGTTAACTTAATCATTACGACCTTACGCACTTTCGGTGCCGTGCTCGTCATACAAATTTTCCCTAATCCCGTCCTGACGTTCTTCTTCTGGCAATTGTTGGTTTCAGTGGTGGAAGCCGCATGCTGTATTTATAAGGCGTGCCAACTTGTTCCACGCGAAGCGCGCCAAGAGAAACGTGAAGATCTTAAAGAGGTGCTGAAACCTTTCTTACGTTTCGCGCTGAGCGCGGCGTTTTCTAGTGCTGTATGGACATTTATTTCGCAAATTGATCGGCTGGTACTCTCTAAAACCCTGCCGCTGAGCGAATACGGTTCGTTTACTGTTGTCGCTACAGCCGCCACGGGTATTTTACTGCTTAGTAGCCCAATTATGCAGGCTATTGTGCCCCGCATGACAGGAATGAAAACGCGTTCAGGCAGCGGCGACACTGAATCTTTGAAGCTCTACCGCTACACCACCCAAGCCGTTTCTATCTTTATGGCACCGCTCAGTATAACTATCGCGTTTTACGCAGGCCCCTTGCTTTGGGCATGGACCCAGAAGCAGCAGATAGTTGATGAGATGTCATTTATTCTCAGCCTGTATGCGTTAGGAAGTGGTATTCAAGCAATATGTGGGTTGCTCTATCATCTGCAATATGTGAACG
This sequence comes from Candidatus Pantoea bituminis, assembly GCF_018842675.1. Taxonomy (NCBI): domain Bacteria; kingdom Pseudomonadati; phylum Pseudomonadota; class Gammaproteobacteria; order Enterobacterales; family Erwiniaceae; genus Pantoea; species Candidatus Pantoea bituminis. The sequence continues at coordinate 2,434,175 of NZ_JAGTWO010000004.1, read as the reverse complement.
GTAATCTTAAGCTGCATATGAAAGGTTTCACTTTCTTTGCCATCGTGTTGGTTCCCCTCAATATCTGGTCAGCGGTCCATTTTGGCGCGTTGGGCACCGGTTGGTTATGGCTAGGACAGAATGTTTTCTATCTCACAGGGTGGGCATGGTTGGTGCATCGGCGATTTGCACCAGGCATTCATTTTTCCTGGTTAACACGTGATGTAATGATGGTCTGGGCCGTATCGGCACTAATTGCCTGGCTCAGCACGTTACTTCCCATTGAGTGGAATCAAAATCGTTGGATCAATCTGCTGTGGCTTGGGCTGATTGGCTTGGTAAATTTATCGGTGTGTTGTCTGTTGCACAGCCTGGTGATTAAGCGTTTGAAAACGCCTTTGCTCAAGAGATTTAACCTGGAGGGAAGAGGATGACAATGCTGACTTCACGCGATGGCCCTACGGTATCAGTGATTGTGCCGAACTGGAATTGCAAACCTTGGTTGGCTGAGGCCATGACTTCACTGTTGCGCCAGTCCTCACCCCCTGAAGAAATCATTGTTATTGATGATGGTTCAACAGATGGCAGCGTTGAATGGTTAACCGATCTGGCAGCGCGCCATCCACAGGTTACCTTGCTTCGTAACGAGCGCAGCGGAGTGAGTGCTGCACGAATGAAGGGATTAGCCGCCGCAAGCGGCGACTACATCTATTTCATGGACGCAGATGATTTTGTTTCAACCGAACTGTTTGCTGATTTTCGCCGCGTGAAGGCTCGCCATTCAGGCATTGAGCTGTTCTGTTTCGGGGCAAAGATGTTTTTTGACCTGCCAGCCTATCAGCGGGAATATCAGTTGATTCATCAGCGTCATATCAGCGGCTTGCTGTCGGGTGGCAGTGATACATTGATGAAACTGATGAAATCGCAGTCGGCTCATCGTGTGGTCTGGAGCAGTATTATTTCGCGCGAGCTGATTAATCGATTATCGATCGGTTTTTTATCGATTCAAAATCACGAAGACGCGCCCTATATGTTTGCGCTTTATATGCAGGCTAACCAAATTTATCTCACTAGCCAGAGCTACTATTACAAACGTTTTTTGCTAAGTTCCTTGTCGCAAAGTACGCGAGATTTTTCCTGGATTGAAAATTACTTTATCGCTCGCGAAAGCAGTGAAACTTTTTTAAAAAACCAGGGTTTAGAAATCGATGAGGAATTACTGGATGATTATTATCAAACAATAATGCAGGGATGCTTAAGTCAGATTCGTAAGAACACTATGCAAGTTCCTGCTGTCTGGCGCACACCGGTTGAACGCCTGGTACGCAAAGTCACTCAACAAAATCCACGCATGAAACTTTTGTGGTATTGCCCAACGCTTTTCGTGGGACTCCAGGCTTGCCGCAATCGATTGTCCCGCTACTCACCTAAGCGCTGATATTGATCAAATTCAGTTGCACAGGATAAATTTACTTTTGCGCCAGAGCACTTTACCATTCTGGCGCACATTTACCCGTGCACTGACTTTCACGATCGCTTCCGCCCTTCAGGAGAGTGCATGCTTTATCCTATCGTCCGTCCGGCGCTATTTAAGCTCGATCCCGAGCGCGCACACGAACTCACCTTTCAGCAATTGCGTTTTATCAGTGGCACACCGCTGGAAGCATTGATTCGTCAGAATCTGCCCTCCCGTCCGGTAACTTGCATGGGATTGACCTTCAAAAACCCGCTAGGTCTTGCAGCCGGCCTTGATAAAAATGCGGAATGTATTGATGCTTTTGCGGCCATGGGCTTTGGCTTTGTGGAAGTGGGAACGGTAACGCCGCGAGCACAGGCCGGTAATGATAAACCGCGTATGTTTCGTTTAATCCAGGCGGAAGGGATTATCAATCGCATGGGCTTTAATAATCTGGGTGTCGATCATCTGGTAGAGAATGTCAAAAAGGCGCGGTTTAATGGCATCCTCGGCATTAATATTGGTAAAAATAAAGACACGCCGGTTGAGCAGGGCAAAGACGATTATCTGATTTGCATGGAAAAGGTGTATGCCCATGCTGGCTACATCGCCATTAATATCTCTTCGCCTAATACACCCGGTTTACGCACTTTACAATATGGCGAAGCGTTGGATGATCTTCTTTCGGCGATTAAAGCAAAACAAAAAGAGCTAGAGCAGCGTCACCTTAAATATGTTCCAGTGGCCGTAAAAATTGCGCCAGATCTTTCCGAAGAGGAGTTGGTGCAGGTTGCGGACAGTTTAATACGTCACCAAATTGATGGTGTCATTGCCACCAATACAACGCTTGATCGATCACTGGTCAGCGGGCTGAAATATTGTGACGAGGCGGGTGGGTTGAGCGGGCGTCCTGTGCAGTCGCGCAGCACTGCGGTGATCCAACGCCTGTCACAAGAGCTGAAAGGAAGCTTACCGATTATTGGCGTTGGCGGTATTGATTCCCTGACGGCAGCACGTGAAAAAATGGCGGCCGGTGCAACCTTAGTTCAAATTTATTCTGGCTTTATCTATAAAGGGCCGGGGTTAATTAAAGATATCGTGACCCATCTCTAAGACAATTCTCACAATATAGCGCCGGGGGTTTATTTCTCCCTTCGGCTCGTTTATATTTTGGCCTGTTACGCGCTTTTCAGCTTTTCCTTATGTCATTTATTTCGCACTTTTTCGCGTAATTAGACACAGCGGTTTACTACAGGGCACTCCATGAAAATCAAACCTGATGACAACTGGCGTTGGTATTTTGACGCTGACCATGACCGGATGATGCTTGATCTGGCAGACGGTATGCTTTTTCGTTCCCGTTATTCCCGCAAAATGCTTACACCCGATGCATTCAACGAATCAGGCTTTTGCGTCGATGACGCCGCGCTTTATTTCACTTTCGAAGAGAAGTGTCGTCACAGTGAATTAAGCCATAATCAACGCGCCGAACTAGTATTGAATGCATTGGTTGCCGCACGCTTCCTTAAACCGCTGATGCCTAAAAGTTGGCATTTTTCCAGCTGCCAGCAAAGTGTGCAGCCAGCTATGGGTGAAATAGTGGAAGTGACGTTGGCTGACAGCGGTGAGCAAGCACGTTTGCTGGTGGTTGAAAACGGTGATAACGCGGCACTCTGTCTGCTGGCGCAACCTGCCTTAACACTCGCCGGTAAAGGCATGGTATTGGGGGATGCAATCAAGGTGATGAACGACCGTTTGCAGCCGCAGCAACAGGAAATTGCACCGCGCTACGCTCGCGCGGTGTAATCGCGTTAAGCCAGTTCGATATTTCCCGCCGGGATACAGCTACAACTCAAAATGGTGCCATCACTGCGAATGGCACTCTGCTTCAACGCTTTGACCTCGCCTGAAACCAACGTCATTTTACAGCTGCCGCACAAGCCTGCCCGACACGAATAGGGAATGCGGAAACCCTGCATCTCGAGCTGCTCCAGCAGAACCTGCTGATTGTCACCGCTAAATTGTTGTCCTAGATAGTCAATAGTGAGTTCCGTTTTTGCCTGCCGCTGCGGCTTTAGCGTTTGCACAACGGCTCCCGCACCATAAGCGCGCGGCGTATGGCGTTTTGTCACCGTCACTTCATCGCCTACGCGAATAATGCCGCTGTTGCGGGCAACCAGGTTAAGACCAAAATCGATATCGCCGCTGCCATCTTGCGCACTACGGAAGCGCTGTAATGTGGCGAGGGGCTGACCATCAGGATGTTTGCGACCGCTCTCTGGGTTCACGGTGGTAAAAACGCAGCGGCTACAAGGTTTCGGCACTTCAAACGTTACGCCCCCGACCTGCAGTTCAGCCCAGTTATCTTCATCCCAGGCTGCCGCACCATTCACCACCAAATTGGGGCGAAATTGTTCTATGCGCACGCTGGCAGGCGATCGCTGTTGCAAATCGTGTAAAGAAGCACTGTTGATCAGCAAGAAAGGGTAGCCATCGGCGAAACCCAGCGGCACGGTTGCGAAGTTTTTGACCCGGCGCGAAGGCTGCGCGCCTATCCAGCGCAACTCTACCTCACGCGGAAAGAAGCCGCTTAACCACTGATTAATGGTATCCGGCGCAATCCGTGAGGTAAAATGGTTGCCCCACACCTCGGTAGGTTTTTCCTGCGGGGCAAAATCACTAAAGCGAATCAGCGACTGGCTTCCATCCGGGGCTTGTAGAAACAGCCCATCCGGTAATATTGCCGGTGTAAAACGCACCATCTCAGGATACTGACGCGCAGTAATGAAGGTGCCATTAGGTTCGGTCAACATGAAGATGCGATCAAACGCCAATCCGCTCTCCAGAACCTGCGCGTGTGAGAGGTGCAATCCGCGCATCGACTTAACAGGATGAATAAATAAGCGGGAAAGCGTGATCATGGTGTTCTCCTTGAAACCAGGCGCGAAAGACAAAAGAAGCTAACTTTATGACATAGGTCTCTGATTCGCTATAATGCGCAACAATTTTCTCAAGAGTAAGAAGTGACGATATGAATTCTCTGTTTGCCAGCACGGCGCGTGGGCTCGAAGAGCTGTTAAAAAGTGAGCTAGACGCGCTGGGCGCGCAAGATTTGCAAGTGGTGCAGGGAGGCGTTCACTTCGAAGCTGATGACCGCATCATGTATCAAAGCCTGATGTGGAGCCGTCTGGCGTCGCGTATTCTGCTGCCGCTGGGCGAGTTTGGTGTCTACAGCGATCTCGATCTCTACCTTGGCGTGCAGAGCGTTGACTGGACAACCATGTTTGGCAGCGACAAAACCTTCGTGGTGCATTTCAGCGGCACCAATGATGCGATCCGTAATAGTCAGTTTGGTGCATTGAAAGTTAAAGACGCCATTGTTGACAGTTTCACCCGCAAAAATCTTGAACGTCCTAACGTTGACCGTGAACAGGCGGATATTCGTATCAACGTCTGGTTGAATAACGATCGTGCCAGTATTGCGCTGGATCTCAGCGGCAGCTCGCTGCATCAGCGTGGTTATCGTCAGCAAACGGGTCAGGCACCGCTTAAAGAAAACCTTGCGGCTGCGATTGTACTGCGTTCTGGCTGGCAGCCGACTACGCCGTTGATCGACCCCATGTGCGGTTCCGGTACGCTGTTGATTGAAGCGGCTTTAATCGCCAGCGATCGCGCGCCGGGTCTGCTGCGCAAACACTGGGGCTTTACCGCCTGGAGCCAGTTCAACGCGGCATTGTGGTCTGAAGTAAAAACTGAAGCCCAAACGCGTGCTCGCGCCGGTACCGCAGCCACCGAAGCGCGTTTCTTTGGTTACGACAACAACGGACGTGTATTGGAATGGGCACAGGCGAACGCTCGTCGCGCGGGCGTATTCGAGCTGTTTACCTTTGGCCAACAAGATTTGTTGAAGCTGAAAAATCCGCTGCCAGCAGAGGTTCACGGCACGGTTTTGAGCAACCCGCCTTATGGTGAACGACTGGATAGTGAACCGGCGTTGATTGCGCTGCACAGCCAGCTTGGCCGTATTATGAAGCAGCACTTTGGTGGCTGGAATTTGTCGCTGTTTAGCGCCTCGCCCGAACTGCTGAGCTGCTTGCAACTGCGTGCCGATCGTCAGTTCAAAGCTAAAAACGGCCCATTGGACTGCGTACAGAAAAACTATCAGCTGGCGGTTAACAGCAGCGAAAGCGCTAACCAGATCGCTGAAGATTATGCGAACCGCTTGCGCAAAAACCTCAAGAAGCTTGAGAAGTGGGCGCGTCAGGAAAAAATTGAAAGCTACCGCATTTATGATGCCGATCTGCCAGACTATAACGTAGCCGTCGATCGCTACGCCGATTGGGTCATTATTCAGGAATATGCACCACCGAAAACTATTGATCCGAATAAAGCACGCCAACGTCTCTTTGACGTGATCAGCGCGACGCTGACCGTGCTGGAGCTGCCAGCAGATCGCCTGATCCTGAAAACGCGTGAACGTCAGAAAGGCAAAGCGCAGTATCAGAAGCTGAGCGAAAAGGGCGATTACTTTGAGGTGCAGGAGTTTAATGCGCGCTTCTGGGTAAACCTGACTGATTATCTCGACACCGGCCTGTTCCTCGATCACCGCATCGCGCGTAAGATGCTGGGCCAAATGAGTCAGGGCAAGGATTTCCTTAATCTGTTTGCTTATACCGGCACCGCCAGCGTTCACGCCGGACTGGGTGGCGCACGCTCTACTACTACAGTTGATATGTCACGTACCTATCTGGAGTGGGCAGAACGTAACCTGCGCCTGAACGGCCTGACTGGACGTCAGCATCGCCTGATGCAGGCAGATTGTCTGAGCTGGCTGAACGAAAGTGATGAGAACTTTGATCTGATCTTTATTGATCCGCCGACCTTCTCTAACTCCAAACGCATGGAAGAAAGCTTCGACGTGCAGCGCGATCACATGATGTTGATGCGTAATTTAAAACGCCTGCTGCGTCGGGGCGGCACCATCATGTTCTCGAACAATAAACGTGGTTTCAAAATGGATCTGGAAGGGCTGAAGGAATTAGGTCTGCAAGCGCAGGATATCACCCAGAAAACCCAGTCGCAGGATTTCGCGCGTAACCGTCATATACACAACTGCTGGCTGATCACTCACGCCGGTAAGGAATAAGTTTACATGTCATTAATCAGTATTCACGGCGCCTATCTCTCTTTCAGCGATGCGCCGTTATTAGATAACACCGAACTGCACATTGAAGAAAATGAACGCGTCTGTTTAGTCGGGCGCAACGGTGCAGGCAAGTCCACCTTGATGAAAATCATTAATGGTGAACAACCGCTGGATGATGGTCGCATCATTTATGAGACCGATCTGGTGGTTGCACGTCTGCAACAGGATCCACCGCGCAATATCACCGGTTCAGTTTACGATTTCGTGGCTGAAGGCGTGGAAGAGCAGGCTGAACACCTGAAAGCCTATCACGCTATTTCCCATGTGGTGATGGAAGATCCCAGCGATAAGAACCTCAATGAGATGGCTCGTCTGCAAGGCATTCTTGATCATCAAAACTTGTGGCAGCTCGAAAGCCGCATCAATGACGTGTTGCAGCAGATTGGACTGGAACCCGATACCGAGCTTTCTTCGCTGTCGGGTGGTTGGCTGCGTAAGGCCGCTTTAGGCCGCGCGCTGGTGAGTAATCCTCGCGTTTTAATGCTGGATGAGCCAACCAACCACCTCGATATTGAAACCATCGATTGGCTGGAAACGTTCCTGAAAACCTTTACCGGCAGCATTGTGTTTATCTCGCACGACCGTTCTTTCATTCGCAATATGGCAACCCGTATTGTCGATCTCGATCGCGGCAAACTGGTTTCCTGGCTAGGCAATTACGATCTTTATCTTGAAGGTAAAGAAGAAGCACTGCGCGTTGAAGAGATGCAGAACGCCGAATTTGACCGCAAGCTGGCGCAGGAAGAAGTGTGGATTCGTCAGGGTATCAAAGCGCGCCGTACGCGTAACGAAGGCCGCGTGCGTGCCTTAAAAGCGTTACGTCGTGAGCATTCAGAACGTCGTGAAGTAATGGGCAAAGCCAATATGCAGGTCGGTGAAGCCTCACGTTCCGGTAAGATTGTTTTCGAAATGGAAAACGTCGATTACTCAGTGGGCGGCAAAACGCTGGTGAAGGATTTCTCTTCACAAGTGCAGCGCGGCGATAAGATCGCTTTAATCGGACCAAACGGCTGCGGCAAAACGACGTTGCTGCGTTTGATGTTGCAGCAGTTGAAAGCAGACAGCGGACGCGTACATTCCGGTACCAAACTTGAAGTCGCTTATTTCGATCAGCATCGCGCTGAACTCGATCCCGATCGTACCGTGATGGATAACCTGGCGGAAGGTAAGCAGGAAGTGCTGGTCAACGGTAAGCCGCGCCATGTGCTGGGTTATTTACAGGACTTCTTGTTCCACCCGAAACGCGCGATGACACCCGTGCGTGCGTTGTCGGGCGGGGAGCGCAACCGTCTTTTACTGGCGCGTCTGTTCCTGCGTCCAAGTAACCTGATGATTCTCGATGAACCGACCAATGACCTCGACGTTGAAACGCTGGAGCTGTTGGAAGAGCTGATTGATGGATATCAGGGCACCGTTTTGCTGGTGAGCCACGATCGTCAGTTCGTCGATAACACCGTAACGGAGTGCTGGATTTTTGAAGGCAACGGCGAAATTGGTACTTTTGTCGGGGGTTATCATGACGCACAGCAGCAGCGTGCGGCTTACAAACAGCAGAAAACGGTTACAGCGTCAAAAGCGCCAGGTGCAGCGGCTAAACCTGCGGCAGAAAAAATGATTCTGCCAAACGCAGCGCCAACAAACTAAGCTATAACCTGGCGCGCGAGCTGGAACAGTTACCGCAAAAGCTTGAGCAGCTGGAAGCGAAAATCGGCGAATTACAGGCAAAAATGAGCCATCCTGATTTCTTCAGTCAGCCACATGATAAAACCCAGCCGGTTTTAGATGAACTGGCTCAGACTGAACAAAATCTGGAAACCGCTTTTGCTCGCTGGGAAGAGCTTGAGTCACTGAAAAACGGCGGGTAGTTAAAAGGAATAAGGGATGTGTTCAGCAGATAAAACTGGCGCGTGGATGCTCTGTCCACAATGCGATTTGATGGTCAGACTGCCGGACATTCCTGTTGGCAGCCGTGCATCTTGTCCGCGCTGCCGTACCACCTTGACGGCTAACTGGCACGAACCGCGTAAAAGACCCACCGGCTATGCGCTGGCGGCGCTGTTCATGCTGTTATTGGCCAATCTCTTCCCGTTTATCACCATGAAAGTGGCGGGGATCAGCAGCCAAATTTCCTTAATGGAAATACCTCAGGTGATGGTCTCTGAAGATTACAGCAGCCTCGCCACGCTGTTTTTATTGGTGGTACAAGGCATTCCTGCCTTTTGTATGCTCACGATTATTCTGTTGGTTAATCCCATTAAGATGCCTGCCGGTGTGAAACGGATTTTGGCACGCGTGCTTTTCCAGCTTCGCAGTTGGGGCATGGCAGAAATTTTTATGGCTGGCGTGCTGGTGAGTTTCGTTAAACTCATGGCGTATGGCGACATCGGATTGCAAACCAGCTTTTGGCCTTGGTGTCTGTTTTGCCTGCTACAACTGCGCGCTTTTCAGTGCGTTGATCGCCGCGAATTGTGGCAGAACATTGCGCCAATGCCTGCGTTAAGGCATCCACCTGAAGTGGGCGTTACGGGCTTGCGTCAGGGATACCGTTCTTGTCCTTGTTGTACGGCAATTCTGGCGGTTGATCAGCCTGCATGTTCACGTTGCGGCGTGGTCGCCGGTGCGCGCCGCAAGCACAGCCTGCAATGGACGCTGGCGCTGCTGCTCACCTCAGTCATGCTTTATGTTCCTGCTAATCTGTTGCCTATCATGGTGACTGAAACCCTTGGCAATGCATATCCCTCCAATATTATGGCGGGTGTAATTTTGCTGTGGAGTGATGGCTCCTATCCGGTCGCGCTGGTGATTTTCATCGCCAGTATTATGGTACCGACCTTGAAGATGTTGGCCATTGGCTGGCTTTGCTGGGACGCCAGCGGACGTGGACGCCGTGACAGCCACAGAATGCATCTGGTTTATGAAGTGGTCGAGTTTGTTGGCCGTTGGTCGATGATCGACGTATTTGTGATTGCTGTGCTCTCTGCGCTGGTGCGCATGGGGCAATTAATGAAGGTCTATCCAGCGTGGGGAGCCGTGTTGTTTGCGCTGGTGGTCATTTTGACCATGATTGCTGCGATGACCTTTGACCCACGTTTGACTTGGGATCGTGTTCGCGAAAATAAATTAAAGGAGCCGCGCCTTGACGGAAACTAACCACGGGCATGCCAAAGTGGAACAGATTAAGCGCTGGTCGCCGGTCTGGATTGTCCCCATCGTGACACTGCTGATTGGCGGATGGATTTTGTTCTATCACTTCAGCCATCAAGGCCCGGAAGTGACCCTGATTACTGAAAATGCCGAAGGAATCGAAGCAGGAAAAACTACCATTAAAAGTCGCAGCGTTGATGTAGGTATCGTCGAAAGTGCGGTACTGACTGACGATTTACATCACGTTGAAATCAAGGCGCGCTTAAATTCCGGGATGGAAAAACTGTTACACAGCGATTCGGTTTTTGGGTGGTCAAGCCGCAGGTAGGTCGCGAAGGAATATCCGGTTTGGGCACTTTACTTTCCGGGGCGTATATCGAATTACAACCGGGCAGTAAGAATGAGCAGGCAGAACAATATCAGCTGTTGGATGCACCTCCGCTCGCACCACCCGATGCCAAGGGCATTCGCATTACACTCGACAGTAAAAAAGCTGGGCAGCTCAATGCCGGCGATCCGGTGCTGTTTCGTGGCTATCGCGTAGGTACGGTGGAAACCAGCACCTTTGACACCGACAAGCGCATGATGACTTATCAACTGTTTATCGCTGCGCCTTATGATCGCCTTGTCACCACCAATGTGCGTTTCTGGAAAGACAGCGGAATAGCCGTGGATATGTCAGCGTCAGGTATGCGTGTCGAGATGGGCTCCTTAACCACGCTGTTCAGCGGCGGTGTCAGTTTTGATGTACCGGATGGCTGGGAGCTCGGAAAAGCGGCAGAGAACAAATCAGATTACCATCTGTTTGACGATCAGCGCAGTATTCAGGATTCGCTCTATACCAATCACATTGATTACCTGATGTTCTTCACCGATTCGATTCGTGGTTTGCAGGCAGGTGCGCCGGTAGAGTTCCGTGGAATTCGTCTGGGTACAGTTTCTGAAGCACCGTTTATGAAAGCGGGCGTGGATCAGGCGCTGAACAATGATTATCGCGTTCCTGTGTTAATACGTATTGAACCAGACCGCTTTATTAGCCGTTTGGGTGAAAACTTCGATCTTGAGCAACATTTGCAAGATGGTAAAAAACGCGGCCTGCGTGCCACGCTGAAAACAGGCAATTTGCTCTCTGGCTCGCTGTATGTTGATCTCGACTTCTACGATAACGCGCCTGCCTATAAAGGACCGGAAAAGATCTCGGGTTATGAAATCATTCCTACCGTAAGCGGCGGTTTAAGTCAGATTCAACAAAAACTGATGGCGGCTCTGGATAAAATTAATGGCTTGCCGCTGGACGGTATGATTACCCAAGCGACCGGCACATTGAAAGAAAGCCAGCGCACTATGCGTGATCTGCAGCGTACTATTGATAACGTCAACAATCTTACTGGCAGTCCGGCGATGAAAACCTTGCCGGAAGATATGCAGCAAACCCTGCGAGAGTTGAATCGCAGCATGAAAGGTTTGCAGCCGGGATCCCCTGCATACAGCAAATTGGTCGGCGATATGCAACGCCTGGATCAGGTATTGCGAGAACTGCAACCTGTGCTGAAAACACTGAATACCAAGAGTAATGCATTGGTGTTTGAGGCCAAACCGGGACAAGATCCCCAGCCAAAGAGGGCAAAATAGTGAAAAAAGGGTTAATACTTTTTGCCGCGCTCGCGCTGAGTGCATGCAGTAGCACCATTGATACGACCTATTATCAGCTGCCTTCCGGGGCAGCTTCAATGCAGGTCAATAGCGCCAGTCAGACGCAAGGCCAACCCACACTGTGGGTGCAGCAGGTGACGGTGCCAGATTATCTGGCGGGTAACGGCTTGGTTTATCAAACCAGCGATGTTAAGTACGTTATCGCAGCCAATAATCTTTGGGCCAGTCCGCTGGATCAGCAACTGCAGCAAACGTTGATTACTAATCTCAGCAAAGCCTTACCGGGAAGGCTGGTTTCAGGTTCGCCATTGGGTGCCCAACATGACACGTTGAACGTGACAGTGACAGGTTTCCAGGGACGCTACGATGGCCAAGCAGTCATCAGCGGTGAATGGACACTAGAACATCAAGGAAGGTTAACGAAACGCGCGTTTAATCTGACCTTACCGCAGAAAGAAGATGGCTATGATGCGTTGGTCAGAACGCTGGCTTTAGGCTGGCAACAAACGGCACAACAAATCGCCAATAGTGCGGTTGAAATAAATTAGGAATAGTACGAGCATCATCTAAGCCCTTGATTAATCATGATGTTACCGTTGTGATGGTCAGGGGTTTTTCTTAGACGAATCAGCGAGATAGCACAGCAATCTCTGTCACAAAACCCAAACTCTTTTTCAGATACAGGTCACAATTATGAAATTGGCGTGAATATTGCGCATTGATCTTTCTCTTCAGAGCGGGTAGAACATTAGAGTGGTTGAACATTAATTCACCACCTTTTTCTTTCCACCAGATTCCACCGACCTGATATGAGGGACACGGAGTATGAAGAGACAGAAACGAGACCGCCTCGAGCGCGCCCATTCACGAGGTTACCAAGCAGGTATTACAGGACGCTCAAAAGAGATGTGTCCGTATCAATTGATTGACGCTAAGTCTCACTGGTTGGGAGGTTGGCGACAAGCCATGGAGGACAGATCGGCGGCGGTTGCCTAACCGAATGTCACTGAAAAGGGAAAAACCTCCGCTGAACGCGGAGGTTTTCGTTTCTGTCATTTAGAATGCAGCAGTGTCTTTAAACAGACCTACTTTTAAATCGCTGGCGGAATAAATCAGATTACCGTCAACAAACACTTCGCCATCTGCCACGCCCATTACCAGTTTACGGTTAATGACGCGTTTGAAATGAATGCGGTAAGTCACTTTTTTCGCTTCTGGCAGCACCTGACCGGTGAATTTCACTTCGCCCACGCCCAATGCACGGCCTTTACCTTCGCCACCTAACCAGCCCAGATAGAAGCCAACTAACTGCCACATAGCATCTAAGCCCAGGCAGCCTGGCATTACTGGATCGCCGATAAAATGGCAGCCGAAGAACCACAAATCTGGATTGATATCTAATTCGGCTTCAACAAAACCTTTATCAAATTTTCCGCCGTCTTCGGTCATTTTGACGACGCGGTCCATCATCAGCATGTTGCCTGACGGAAGCGGTGGGCCGTTCTCGCCAAACAATTCACCGCGACCAGATAAAATCAGGTCTTCTTTGGTATAGGATTCGCGTTTATCTACCATGTTCTCAATAAGCCTTGTTTTAGTGAATCACGAATACTAGCGAACAGTTGTACGCTGAGCAAATCGGATTAGCGGTGGTTAAACCAGTTGAGCCAACGTAGCGGCCACGGACGATGTGAAATGTCCTGTTGTTGGTTCAGCTGGCTGATGCGTTCCTGAATAGTGCCCAGCAAACAATCGCCTTCGACATTTTCTATATTCCACTCTTTACCGGTTAACAAAGGCAGGGCTTCGTCGGCACGATCAATCGCCCAAATGTGGAAACGACCTTGTTCAACGGCATTCACTACTTCCTGATTCAGGCAAAGATGGCGAACATTACAGGCTGGAATAATTACACCTTGCTGGCCAGTAAGTTCACGCTGATGGCAAATATCAAAGAAGCCTTCAATCTTTTCATTTAATCCGCCAACTGGCTGAACATTACCGAACTGATCAACAGAACCGGTAACGGCGATCTGCTGATTTACTGGCTGATTCGCCAACGCACTGATTAATGCACAAAGTTCAGCTAATGAGGCGCTGTCACCATCGACTTCGGAATAAGATTGTTCGAACACCAGCGATGCTGAGAAGGGCAGTTGTTGTTCAAGCTCGAGTTCGGCAATCAAATATGCCTGCATGATCATCATACCTTTGGCATGGATATTCCCGCCAAGCTCGGCTTTACGCTCAACGTCGGTAAACTCACCGTCGCCAGGATGAACCACACAGGTAATACGTGAAGGATCACCCCATGCACGTGGATGGCCAGGATATTCCACTACTGACAATCCATTTATCTGACCAACCACTTCGCCTTCGGTTTCAATCAAAATCTGCTTCAGCAGAATTTCATCACGCATTCGCTCGTTCAGATAATTTTCACGCCATAAACGCGCATCAAGTGCATCGCGTAAGGTTTCCGCGGAAATGCTTTCACCCATTAAGGATGATTCACGTATCTGTCGCAGCAACCAGCGAGGACAAAGTGGCAACGTTTCCTGATCGCCACTGTACCGGACACCTTCTTTGATTAGCTCTGGCCAAAAATCGGCTTCAGGTATCGGCAGGTTGGCTTGCTTGGCTAAATCCACTGTCCAGCGGCACCACGAGAACATGTCATCCTCATCCAGCACTTGAATGTTTTCTTCAAATTCAGTGTAGATGGACATTTCGTGGGTTTCAGGATCGAGCTCCTGAAATTCAGCTAAGGCTTCGCGATCGCCACAAAGCACCAGATTAAGCTGAAGTGGAAGAGGTGGAATCGACACCGGTAGCGGGCGTCGTTCATCCTGAGAAATCCAGTCAACGAAACCTTGCTCAACGCATTTTTTCAGGCGCATCCACAGCAGCGGCTGCGCCAGAAAGGAGCGTAACGACAAAATTAGCGTACCGCCGTTGGCACGGTGAATTAAACCTGGCTCAAGCTGAATGCGATCTTTATGTGAACGAACGCAGCCAAACAATTGCTCCATCTCAATCCATTCCGCAAAATGCACTTCACCTTGACTGGTAAAAGGGCGATCTTTATTGGAAGGCGGTTGCAACGTGACGTTATCTGCAATGATATGGTAATCACCGCCAAATAATGTGGCTGCATTAGCCGAGAAGCGTTGTGCAGTTTGCGCAATAAGCGAAAGATAATCTCGATTTTCCTGACTGCGAATTAACAACAGAGGAAAACCTTGTGTTTGATGATGTAAATGCGCCAGCGCATTGAGCAGCCGAGGCTGAACCGATGCGAGTGAATCGGTCTCTTCATCAGCAATTCGGGAGAATACGGATTGGTATTGCGAACTATCCGGCTGTAAGTTTTGCCACGTAAGTTGAGTGCTGGTCAAAATAATCGCATTTATCTGATTGAAGAAAAGCGCGATTATACAGGAATCACCCTTGTTAATCACGGCAGAGTTCCAATTGAAGATGTGACGGCGGCAACATGTTTTTCGTTGCTACATCCGGGAAAAAAGCTGTTATTCTTAGATCGTTACGTGATCACGATGAGATTCCGATGAAATACCAGCAACTCGAAAATCTTGAATGTGGATGGAAATGGAAATACCTGGTGAAAAAGCATCGGGAAGGTGAACTGATCACGCGTCACCTTGAGTTAAGTGCGGCGAAAGCTGCGGTAGACGTGCTGTTGGCGATGGAAAACCATCCGGTAGATGTGGGTGAATGGATTGCCCAGCATATTCATCCTGATTTGGATAACCGCCTTAAGCAGACCATCCGCGCGCGCCGAAAGCGTCATTTTAACGCCGAGCATCAACATACCCGCAAAAAATCTATCGATTTGGAGTACCTGGTTTGGCAAAGACTGGCAGGGCTAGCGCAACGGCGGAACAGCACTTTGTCTGAAACCATTGTGCAATTGATTGAAGATGCAGAGCGCAAAGAGAAGTATGCAACCCAGATGTCGAGCCTTAAACAAGATCTGCAGGCTATTTTGGGGAAATCGAGTACAGAAAATGAATAACGGCCTTCTGAATTATTGCTTTATTTTTCCAGCATGATCACCAGATACAAAAAACCCCGCCTGAGCGGGGTTTTTCTTACGTATTAACTTAAGCCTGAGGCTGAGTTACTACGTCTTTGATACCTTTAACGTCGATTTCTACACGACGATCTGGTGCCAGGCAGTCGATCAGGGCGTTACGGCCTTTCACGCTATCACAAGTGTTGCCAGTAACTGGGTTAGATTCACCCATGCCACGTGCAGAGATCTTGTTAGACGGGATGCCTTTAGATACCAGGTAATCTACAACTGACTGAGCACGTTTCTCAGACAGTTTCTGGTTGTACTGCTCTGAACCGATGCGATCGGTAAAGCCCAGGACAACAACGGAACCATCTTTAGGATCCATTGAGCTCAGCTGGCTGTACAGTTGATCCAGAGCTTGCTGACCTTCTGGCTTCAGAGAAGCTTTGTTGAAGGTAAACAGAACGTCAGATTTCAGAGTGAAACGCTTGGTTTCAACAACAGGTGCTGGCGCTGGAGCAGGAGCTGGTGCTGGAGCAGCATCATCCTGACCGAAGCGGTAAGAAACGCCTACGCTCAGCATTGTGTTATCAGGACGTGCACCAACGGTACCTGCGTCACCGATGTTGTTAACCCACTGGTAGTCCAGGCGAGTAGCCCAGTTTTGAGTCAGTGCGTACTCAACACCCACTGCTGCCAGCGGAGAAACACCAGTGTCGTGGTCGCTGATGCGGCCAGTCGTTGGGTTAGTCTGAGTAGAGTCTGCGCGCCATACCATACCACCCAGACGAGTATATACGTCCAGATCGTCAGCAATTGGGTAGCTCAGTTTAGCAGCCAGCTGAACGCCTTGTGCTTTAAATGCGCCGTTAGTCACGTCGCCTTTGTTAGGCATGCGACCCAGCCAGTCATAGCCCAGCTCGAAGCCCAGGTATGGGTTTGCCTGGTAACCAAGGAATGCACCCGCACCCAGTTGGCTTTCATGAGTTGGACCGTCATTGTTCTCGTAACCGTTACCGTAGTAACCAGTATCGTGATACTGAGACCAGCCCAGTTTAGCACCGGTATACCAGGTGTCATCTTTCGGAGCGGCCTGCGCTACGGTAGCGAAGCCAGCCAGTGCCACTGCAATTGCGATAGCTGTCTTTTTCATTTTGCGCCTCGTTATCATCCAAATAGGCAATGAGCAAAAAGGTTGCTCTTGGTTTAAATCCTTCGCCGGGTCAAAACGCTCGCTTATGACTCTACCGAAAAAACGGAGGTTATTGAGCACCCTGGCGAGATAAAGTCTACAACGAGATTGGAAACTTACAAGTATGATGTGAGGCGCTACTGTAAAAAAACAGCCGTTTATACACAAATTCTAACAATTGGCCTTGTATTATCGCCACCGCAAAATGGGTAAAAAAGGTGCTAAGCCATTGTCAATACAGGAGGTAACAGAATCAGTGGCTTAGCGATGAACGATAAGAAAAATAGCCTGAGATAAATCCCATTTTTACTTAATGAAACAAATCCGACTGAATTTTTAGCGCGTTTTGTGGTCGGAGAGGCGCTTCGACAGGATTGCTCGAACGCAAAATGAGCCCTAAAGCTTCACCTTCAGCCGCCGCACGTTCAAGTTCACGACGCTCTTCTTCATCCAGTTCATAGGGAATCCAGGCCAGTACCACGCTGTAATTACCCGTTCTTAACGCTTTAATCATTGTTTCTACAGCATTGAGCCGATCTGAATCAGCGATATGCATGCTTTTATCCAGTGGCAAACCTGACTGCTGCAACCATGCTCGATTGAGTTTATGCGCTGGCGTGAGCCACAGCTGCCAGCGAGATTGCTGACTTAACTGCTGCAACAGCGGTAACAGCAACATTTGCATCATACCCGGTTGCTCGCTGTAGCGTAACTCGGTTATCCAGCCGCTGTTTTGCTGTGGCATGGATGAAGACGCATAACGGTGAGCATCGCGTGCATTATTCGTATGTTGTGTCCGCATAAATTAATCACTCAACAATTGACTGTATGAATATACAGTAATGTCATCCCGCATAAAGATCAACCCAAATTTCTGACAGCAGCTCGCAAAAACGACACAAGGTTGGGCAAGAATGCATTTATTCATTGAACCTGTTATCACTTTTTCTTATCTTCTAAGTGGCTGAATACAAAGCTATTTGAGAAATTTCCTGTACATGGAGGTGGGACTATGAAGAAAGTACATCAGGTTATTGAACGTTCAAAAGAATGCTTGTCACCATTAGGAAAAATAGAATCACGCACACAATTTGGGGGGTACACGTTAGCCGTAGAAAAGGTCGTTTTCGCATTGGTGAATGAGGACGAACTCTATCTGCGCGCCAGTGAAGCGTTACGTGAGTATGTTATTGAACGCCCTTTAGAGCCATTGATCTTTCGCAAACGCGGTTTACCCGTCAGCCTAAACTATTTCAAAGTTGACGAGGCCCTGTGGCAAAACGCTGAGCACCTTCTTGCGCTCTCGGCGTCTGCGCTTCAGGCTGCCCAAGGTGAGTTATTGACAAGACATGTCTCACTGAGATTAAAAGATTTGCCTAATCTCAGCCTTCGAATTGAGATGCTTTTGCGAGAAGCTGGAATCTGCACAGTGAAGCATTTGCGTGAAATGGGGGCTAAACAATGTTGGCTCAAGTTAAAAGCAATTAACAAGCATATTGGCTTGAATACTTTGCTGGCGTTGCAGGGTGCTATCTCAGGTCATCACCATGCAGCCTTACCGCCAGCGGTAAGGGCTGAGTTGAGTGAATGGTATAAGGATACTGTTAAGCGCTAGTCTGGTACGGAAGGTTCAGGGCGTTAATGCCTGACCAGCGTGCGACGCAGGCGTGCAATATCGGGTAACAGCGAAACCAGCAATCCCAACTGTTGTAACACCAGCGGCGCACGCGTTTCCGGATCGGTAGCCAGTTCAGTAATACGTTGAGCGAGCGAAACGCGCATCGCTTCAGCTTGACTATCGGTAACGGTATCTATTTGTAAAACGTCCTCAACATAACAAACGGTATCATCCAGCAATTGGAGGAGTTCAGGTTCTGAGATTTTGTCGCGATGCGCACCAAGAGCAGAAATGTAGCTAAGAAATGAGTGATTAAGGCAGAGCAACTGAAAGGCAGACTCCCGCGTTTTTTGGTCCGGCCGCGTCTCGCTGCTCATATTTGACACCACCGAAGCCAGTTCTGCATCAGCGTTATGAGCATCACGGCGAGCAATACGGTAAGCCAGCCGATTATCTTTGCCTTGATGATATTGCTCCATGATTGCATCAAGATAGCGGCAATTCGCATTTAAGGTGCGTTCAGCGACAGCAGGTAATTGACGGAAACGCCAGTCAGGCCAGATAAATGCCACCGCAAACCATGCCAGAGCGCAGCCCAGCAAGGTATCAACGACACGCGGCAGGGCAATTTCAAACCCTTCGCCCAGTAGGTTAAAGCAGAGTAATACTAATAAAGTGATAAAGAGCGTCGCTTGCGCGTATTGCACCTGGCGAAAAGCGAAAAACAGCACACCGCTCAGCACAATCAAAATCAACTGGCCTTCGACGGAAGGCACTAACCACAGTACCGGCAAACCAATAGCGATTCCCGCCAGCGTACCGCCGATACGTAATGCCAGTCGCCGCTGTGTGGCATTGTAATTGGGCTGACAGACAAACAGGCTAGTGAGCAAGATCCAATAGCCGCGCTCAACCCCGGTGATCTGTATAAAACTATAACCAATACACAGAACCACTGACATACGCACCGCATGGCGAAACAGGGCGGAAGAGGGTGATAAATGACGACTGAATCGCAGTCGAATATCACTCCATCCACTTAATCCTTCACGGGACAGCAGATTATCACTGTGTTGTGGATCGTCTCCGCCCAGCGCTTGCTCCGATTCAATGGATGCCAGCTGAGCGTCAATCGCCTGCAAGTTTCGTAATAACCAATAAAGTGCGCGGATATGTGTGGCTTCCGGCTCGCGCTGTTCCAGCCTTTCTATCGCTTTTTGCAAACGATCAAAGGCCCGCTCAAAGCGACCATCATGTTCCCAGCGCTCACGCATCAAAATAGATTGCGCCAGCTGCCGACAAGCCTGAGCTTGCATATTCAACAGACGCTGGAAGCGGAACAGAATTTCGTTGTAACGCCAGTCACCGCGTAATAAATGGTATTGCAAATGTGATGAGCTGGCGCGTTCATGAATGTCCTGCGCCACGAAGTAATAATGCAAGCTGCGACGCGTTCCCCGAGAGCCGCGGTCACCGCGTAAACGACTCTGCAATGTTGTTTTGGTCAGGTTGAGTTGCGCCACCAGCTGGCTGTTCACCATTGCATTATTGATTAACGAAGCGTCATCATGCTCATTCGCATCGGGATCGAACAAATTGGCTTTGGCTTCAAGATAACGCGCCAATTGCGAATAGCTGCCCGCCAGTTGTTCTTGAACGGGCCGTACCGGAAACATCATGTGGCCCAGTAACGTCAGCAGGTTGTACCATAGCGCGCCCAGCAATAGCAGCATGGGCTGCATATACCATTGCTCAAACAGGCCGATGCCAAGCATGGTGTAAACAGCGATGAGAAGGGCACCAAAGGCGATAGTGGCATAACGTTGCCCCAATGCACCCAGCAGGATGAATCCCCAGCTAGAGAGCGCCAAACCAATAATGAAAGCAATGGGGTGCGGGAAAAGCAGTTCAACGGAAACGGAAGCGATGCAAAAGCATAGCAGCGTAATCAGTAAATTTTTCAGGCGACCCGTCAGGCGATCATCTAAATCTGCCAGCGCGGCAGCCACTACGCCCAAAGTAAGCGGAATGGTCCATTCGATTTGATTCAACCACCATGGCACCGCTGCACATCCAGCCAGGGCAAAAAAGATGCGCAACAAATAGCGCCAGGTGCTGTTGAACAAATATTGCCGCCAGCCAGGCAGCGATTTCGACATCATATTAATGGCGACGACGGGCATTGGCTTCGCGTGCGGCACGCGCCTCCTCAACCGAAACGACGCGGCGTCCCACCGGCCATAGTGCGATAGCGGCAATCTTGAAGTTAGCAATGCCGACCGGAATACCAATAATTGTCAGGCATTGAACGATGCCCGCAGAGATGTGCGCCAGACATAACCACCAGCCAAAAAACAGCAACCATAAAATATTCAGTAAGGTACCGCCGCTGTTCAGGATATGGCTCTTTTCATCAGGACGCAGTACATCCACATGCACCGCTTCATTACCGAAAGGCAGCAATGACAGCTTAGTGATCTCCCAACAGGAACGCGTTAGTGGCAGCGTAAAAATCAAGACGATGGTGACCAGCGTGGCAAAAAGCCAGCTCAGCGTGGTGAAAAAACCGCCCAAGACGAAGTTGAGAATATTTAAAACGGTGCGCATGACAATCTTTTCCTTTTGCATTTCGCAAGATGTGCCGCCAAGTTTAGCCTGTTTTAAGGCTGGAGCGCCAAGTGTCTGACAGGTAAACTCCGCATAATCCTTTTCTTAGTCGTTGGTGTGGACGTGGAACTGAAAGCAACATCCATGGGCAAGCGACTTGCTCAACATCCTTATAATCGGGTTCGTTTACTCGCCGCTGGCGTAGAAGTGAGCGGGGATAAGCATGAGTATTTAATTCCTTTTAACCAATTGCTGAATATTACCTGCAAGCGCGGATTGGTGTGGGGCGAACTTGAGTTCTTATTAGCTGAAGATAAAGTGGTGCGACTGCACGGCACCGAATGGCAGGAAACGCAGCGTTTTCATCATTACCTTCTGCAATCGTGGCAAAGTTGGAGTCACGAAATGAGTGATGTATGTCGTGAGGTGCTTCATACCTTGCGTGAAGAGATCAACGGGTTTGGCGATCAGGATCGTTGGATAAAACGAAGCGAGCTCCAGTCATTAAAAGAGAAAATCGTAAAGCAATTCGACGCCTTGCCATTGCCTTTGTCGCGCCTCACTGAATTCGATCATACCCGCGAGGATTGGGCCTTCTGCCAGCACTGGCTGGATCAGGGCGAAGTTGCATTAAAAGTGCGCAATGGTGACTGGACAGCGAAAATGCTGGCGCACTATAAAGATTTCTTCTCCACCGTCGAAACGACACCGCTCAATCCTTCGCAATGTGAAGCCGTGGTTAACGGTGAGGATGCGCTGCTGGTACTGGCTGGAGCAGGTAGCGGCAAAACCTCGGTGCTGGTTGCGCGTGCAGGCTGGCTGATGCAGCGTAAACTCTCGGCACCGGATCAAATCTTACTGTTAGCGTTTGGTCGTCAGGCAGCAGACGAAATGAACGATCGCATTCAGTCCCGGTTAGGCGCTGGTGAGATTCAGGCACGAACGTTCCACTCATTAGCCCTGCACATTATTCGCGAGGGCAGCAATAAACAGCCTCTTATCAGTAAATTAGAAAGCGATGCTGATGCGCGTCGTGAATTGCTGATTACCGAATGGCGTCAGCAGTGTAATGAGAAAAAAGCACAAGCTAACGGCTGGCGACAATGGCTGCGTGATGAGTTGGAATGGGAAGTGCCGGAAGGTGCATTTTGGCAGGATGATGCTCTAGCGAAACGTCTGTCATCGCGCCTTGAACGCTGGCTGGGATTAATGCGTATGCATGGTGGTGCGCAGGCAGCGATGATAGCTGACGTGAGCGAAGAGAGGCGTGACCTGTTCAGTAAACGCGTGAAGCTGATGGCTCCGCTGCTTAAGGCCTGGAAAACAGCGCTGAAAGAAGAGGGCGCAGTGGACTTTTCTGGCTTAATTCATCAGGCAGTAGCCATTCTTGAAAAAGGGCGTTTCATCAGCCCCTGGAAGCATATTCTGGTGGATGAGTTCCAGGACATTTCACCGCAGCGTGCGGCCTTGTTAACTGCGCTACGTCAGCAAAATAAACGGACGACGCTGTTTGCAGTGGGTGATGACTGGCAAGCCATTTATCGTTTTAGCGGAGCTGAAATGAGTCTGACTACCGCTTTTCATCACTATTTCGGTGAAGGCGATCGCTGTGTGTTGGACACCACTTATCGCTTTAACGATCGCATTGGTGATATTGCCAACCGTTTCATTCAGCAAAATCCTCATCAGTTGCGTAAGCCGCTTAACAGCCTAATCAAAGGCAATAAGAAATCGATAGCGCTTTTATCGCAAGATCAGCTTGAACCGCTGTTGAATAAATTGAGTGGCTACGCCAAACCCGACGAGCGGATATTGCTTTTAGCGCGTTACCACTATTTATTACCGGAAGTCTTGCAGAAGGCCAAAACGAAATGGCCAAAACTTAAACTTGAGTTTATGACGATACATGCCAGCAAAGGGCAGCAGGCAGATTACGTCATTTTACTGGGATTACAGCAGGGCAAAGAAGGCTTCCCGGCTGAGGCGCGCGAATCCATCATGGAGCAAGGCTTGTTACCGCAAGAAGAAGCTTTCCCGGATGCCGAAGAGCGCCGGTTAGCTTATGTTGCGCTGACGCGCGCGCGCCAGCAGGTGTTTCTTATGTTCGATAAGCAGCAACCATCCGTTTTCGTCGATCAATTCCGCGAACTTGGCGTGCCGGTTTTACGCAAGGCCTGAGTTACTTTAGGCGCTCTGCCAAATAGCGTTGATAGTCAGGGATTTGAATCTCGACGGACTGGGCAAACAGCGGTGACTGGATAATGAAGTCTGCTGTTGTCCGGTTTGTCGCAACAGGAATGTTCCAAACTGTGGCAAGGCGCAGCAATGCTTTTACATCGGGATCGTGCGGCACCGCATTAAGCGGATCCCAAAAGAAAATCAGCGCATCAATTCTCCCTTCAGCAATCATTGCGCCCACCTGCTGATCACCCCCATCGGTCCGCTTAGCATAGCGTTAACATCAAGACCGGTATGACGATTGATTAAGTTGCCGGTGGTGCCGGTTGCGTAAAGTTCATGCGTGCCGAGTGCGGGCTGGTTTTGCTTAACCCATTCAAGCAGCGAGGCTTTGCAGTGATCGTGAGCAACCAATGCGATATGTTTTTTTACGCCAAGAGTACGAGCCGTTTGTTCCATAGAGGCTTCCCGATAATGTCACGTGCGCCAGATTTGTTGCACGAGTTTACCTCTTGGCTTTCCTCTCTATCAACTTGAACGTAATCAACTTGTACGTAACATTTTGACGAGGTTGAGAAATTGTTGGCGAGTCGCTTCATCAAAACGCTGAAACCAACGTTTGAGTGAGGGTAATTCAGGCTGATCGGCCCACGCGAGATCGGCAGTAAGTTGGGCTGAAGGCGGAGCGGCAGTTGTTTTAGCGAATTGCGGAACGGAGGCGATATGGTCGTCGCGGTTGTAATTCAACATCGCTTTTTCCATATCAACACCCGCGGCGACAGGCAAGCGATCACGCATACTGACGATCTCTTTGCCATGTTCATCAACGAGCTGAAAGTTTAATGTGCGATCAAAATGGTGGCGAGCGCGCTTATTATCCAGCGGCGGCAAACGAATTGTGATGGTTTTCACTTCGGCGTTAAACGTGACGATCATGGGTATGGATTGGTAGCGTAACGAAGCATCTTTATGGTCATCACGCAGTTGTTCTACACGAAACAGAAACTGGTGTTGGCCTCGGTCTAATTCTAAGCTGTCGGCCCCTTTAAGCAGTGAACCCGAAATTTTGCGGCCATCAAGCACGAGAAGATCGATCTGTGGATCGAGCTTCAATGTAATGGCAGAACAGGACGCCGTTACGAGGAAAAGCATCAACCCCGTGACAGCCAGCGACAGCTTCATTTCAACTCCAGGAAATAGGGCGCAAGGGATGTGTGTAGCAAATTCTTACATTATGGCAGTAAATTTACATTTAAACATATTTATTCGTGCGTCAGCCCTAATAATTACCGCTGTACATGGCCCACTGTTCGTTCTGCCAATCTACAATCAAGCTTGTCGCTAAAGGAGATGAAAATGAATGATCAAACGATTCGTGATGTGCTGACGCGTACGCAACGTATTGCGCTGGTAGGAGCCAGCGATCGTCCTGAGCGCCCGAGTTATGGCGTGATGAAATATCTGCTTGATCAGGGTTATGACGTGATCCCCGTGAGCCCAAAACTGGCAGGACAAACGTTATTAGGTCAAACCGCTTACGCGAGTCTCGCAGATATTCCGGGCAAAGTGGATATGGTGGATGTGTTTCGTCATTCTGAAGCGGCATGGGGCGTGGCGCAGGAGGCCATTGCTATAGGCGCGAAAACCCTATGGCTACAGCTCGGCGTGATTAATGAGCAAGCTGCAGTATTGGCGCAAGATGCTGGGATGACGGTGATTATGGATCGCTGCCCAAAAATGGAAATCCCACGGTTGGGGATTTCAGCTAAACACGCATAACAAAAGTGGCGGCGATTAACACAGCCGCCACCTGTTAATGGCGTAGATGCGGAGCCTGTAACTGTTTGCGAACCGATGCAGCAAGTTCATCCAGTGAAGGCTGTTCCGGGTGTTCAAAGGTGGTTTCACCCGATAATTGAATCTCGGCGACGTAGGTGTGAACCTGATCGCCTTCTTCATCTTCCATTACCACGTGATACCAAGGCGCGGCACGCATTTTTTCCGCAGCGCCAACCTCATCCAACTTAGGTTCATCCAATGAATATTCTGGATCGACATCCACAATCACACCCAAAATACCTGAAAGGCGATGTCGTACCTGCTGTCCAATTCCAAATTTACTGGCAATCATTATGACCTCCGAAAAAACTGTCCTCTGATCAATATGGCGTCAAGAACAGTTTTTTCAAGTCACATTACGCGGCAAGCAAACCCTTTCAGGTAAAGACCTTCTGGATAGCTGGCGATAACAGGGTGATCGGCTGCCTGACGGAATTGCTCAATAAACTGCACTTCGCGACCCGCATCAATGGCGGCGTCCGCAATGATTTTCTGGAACAAATCGGTAGCCATTAGACCCGAGCAGGAGTAAGTCATTAATACGCCACCGGGATTAAGCAGCTGAATAGCTAGCATATTAATGTCTTTATAACCGCGACAAGCGCCCATTAGCTGGTTTTTATTTTCGACGAACTTCGGCGGATCCATCACGATAAGATCAAATTTCTCACCGCTGTCACGATAGCGTCGGAGCAGTTTGAAAACATCATCACGTTGGAACTGGGCGCGCGAAACATCAAGGTTGTTGAGCTCAACGTTTTGACGAGCAACATCCAGCGCATCCTGAGAGGTATCCACGCTGATTACTTCTCGGCAGCCACCCATCAGGGCAGAAACCGCGAAACCGCCGGTATAAGAGAAGCAATTAAGCACGCGAGCATCTTTAGAATAGCGGCGTGTTGCCAGGCGGCTGTCACGTTGATCAAGGTAATAACCGGTTTTATGGCCACCCTGAATATCAACCAACAATTTCATGCCATGTTCTGTTATAGGCAGAAGCGGCGGTGGCAACTCACCGGTGACGGTACCTTGTGTCAGCTCCATACCCTCTTTTTTACGTACCGCTACATCAGAACGATCGTAAATAGCACACTCAGGGAAACAGTGCTGCAATGCAGAAATAATGGCAGGGCGCTGATATTCCGCGCCTGCTGACAACAGTTGAAGCACGAGAAAATTGCCGAAACGATCAATGGTAACGCCAGGCAAATTATCTGACTCACCCGCAATCAAACGGTAGCTATCCAGCCCATCACGTTCCGCCAGCCACTTTCGCCATTGCTGTGCTTGCTCAAAGCGGCGCACGAAAAAAGCGATGTCGATGGATTCATCCTGCTGCCAACTCCAGACGCGGGCACGAATCTGCGACTGCGGTGAATAAGCGGCGCGGGCCAGCCATTTGCCGTTACTGTCACAGACATCAATGGTTTCACCCAGTTGTGCTTTGCCTTCCATGCGAGCGACCGCACCAGAAAAACCCAAGGATGACGACGGAGCAGGGATTTTTCACGTCCCTTCGCAAGAATCAATCGAACTGTCATAGTTTGCTATGCTTACCTGAAAAAATGAGGCGCTATTGTCCGGTGGATAGCGGGAAAATGCAACGAACAGCAGCAGGAGAGAATAATGTCAGCAGCCTGTTTTAAAGCATGGGTACAAGGTCAGGTCCAGGGTGTGGGTTTCCGTTACAGCACGCAAGCGCAGGCTAAGAAGCTCGGTGTGTTCGGTTACGCACGTAATCTTGATGATGGCAGCGTAGAGGTTTTGGCCTACGGAGAAGCGCAGCAGGTTGAAGCCTTAATTGATTGGTTAAAAGCTGGCGGGCCGCGCAGTGCGCATGTTGATAACGTTTTAATCGAACCTCACCAGCCTGCGCAGGCACCAGAGAATTTCACCACAGGTTAATTAAAGACATTTCGCGGGCTTGGGCAAACCGGCAATTTTTGTTGCTTGTTTGGCGGGACCGTCAGGAAACAGGCGGAACAGGTAGCGGCTGTTGCCTTTTTCTTCGCCATATTTCTGGCCCATGGCTTTTACCAACATCCGCACCGCTGGCGATGTGTTGTATTCAAGATAAAACGCCCGTACAAAGTGCACCACCTCCCAATGAGCCTCGGTCATGGTAATCTCTTCCTGCTCAGCAATCTTTGCCGCCAGCGCTTCGCTCCAGTCGTTGCCATCTTTTAAATAGCCTTCGGCGTCGACTGCAATTTCAATACCGTTAAAATTCACCTGAATTCCTCATAAAAAACGACGGCGCATTTTAACAAAATACGCCGTCATAAAAAGCAAAACCCCGCAGAAGCGAGGTTTTGTGAAATCCGTTGTGACCGATTAGTTGCTGCGCGAGAAGCCCAGAATGCTCAGTAAGCTCACAAAGATATTGTACAGCGACACGTACAAACTCACGGTTGCGCGAATGTAGTTGGTTTCGCCACCGTGAATAATGTTGCTGGTTTCCCACAAAATCGCACCCGCTGAGAAGAGGATAAACAGGGCGCTGATTGCGAGGTGAAGTGCAGGCAGCTGCAGGAAGAGGTTTGCCACGACCGCAACCAGCAGCACAATAAAGCCTGCCATCATCATGCCGCCCAAGAAGGACATATCGCGACGTGTCGTTAATACGTAAGCCGAGCAGCAGAAGAACACTAAAGCGGTTCCGCCCAGCGCCAGCGCAATCACATCACCCATTCCGGCCGTCAGAAACGAGCTCAGGATCGGGCCGAGGCAGTAGCCCAGGAAGCCGGTAAAGGCGAATGCAGCCAAAATGCCCATTGGGCTGTTTGCTAAACGGTAAGTAAGGAACATTAGTCCATAAAAACCGACCAGCATTAAGATCAAACCTGGCGCGGGCAAGCCCAGCACGGTGCTGGCTGTGGCAGTCACCGCTGAGAAAGCCAGTGTCAGGCCCAAAAGAAAATAGGTATTACGCAAAACTGTGTGCGTACTCAGCAGCGACTGCTGCGACGATGATGTTGCGACTCTGTCCATTCTGTTCATGTTGCGCTCCTGTTAGCAGAACACCAAATATGCGCTGAGAATACGCAGTGCAATAAAAGGGGAAAAGTCGTTTTACCCTTCTTTACGCGTCAAACCGCTAATTCTTTGAGCAGAGTGGTGATTTTGACAACAAATAATTCTATTTTGACTGTTTTTCAGCCGAACGAATTGAAGCAGGCTTTACATCTCTCAGGGGGATGTTTATAGTGCGCCTCATTGCGGAGGGGTGGCCGAGCGGCTTAAGGCAGCGGTCTTGAAAACCGCCGATGGGAAACCATCCGAGAGTTCGAATCTCTCCTCCTCCGCCACTTCATCAATGTAAAATGATGAAATAGCAGAAACGTAACGCATAACGTTTTTGCCGCACGCAGTACAAAGCATTACACGGAGGGATGGCCGAGCGGCTTAAGGCAGCGGTCTTGAAAACCGCCGATGGGAAACCATCCGAGAGTTCGAATCTCTCTTCCTCCGCCACATTCTACAGGCCAGCATTCGTGCTGGCCTGTTTCGTTTTTGTCCTTTCCCTTCAGTGATTCCGAAAAACATCCCGTTGCTTTTCAATCTGCTGTCACGTCTGCAACTCACTGCAGCAACTCTGCTATAGTCCATTAACTGTTTTTACAATCCACTGGCGCTTTTCCGAGGCGAGCTGAGTTACACTGTGCAGCAATTCGCTCTTAAGCGAGCTAATCGGTTGATAGCCTGAGTGTTTCTCTACTGAATATATGGAATAGGCACAATGATCAAGAAACTGAGTCTTTGCGCATTGTCGGTGCTGGCTGCATTACCGATCGGAACGATGGCGCAAGCCGCTGACGGTGATATGCAGCTACAGCAGGTGCTGATGTTGAGTCGACATAACTTACGCGCACCACTGGCCGACAATGGCAGCGTGTTAGAGCAATCGACCAAGAAAAACTGGCCGCAATGGGATGTACCGGGCGGACAGTTGACGACCAAAGGTGGCGTGCTGGAAGTTTATATGGGCAATTACACCCGCCAATGGTTAGCCCAACAAGGTCTGGTAAAGAACGGCAGTTGCCCAGATAGCGATAATGTTTTTGTTTACGCTAACAGCCTGCAGCGCACTGTCGCGACCGCTCAATTCTTCATTAATGGTGCTTTCCCGGGTTGTGATGTTGCTGTCACGCATCAGGACGCTATGGGCACCATGGATCCCATCTTTAATCCAGTCGTCACTGACGACAGTGATGAATTCAATAAAAAAGCGCTGGCCGCTATGGCTGCGGCTAATGAAAAACTCTCTTTAAAGCCTGCTTTCCAACGTTTGGAAAAGATTGTTGATTACAAATCAGCGCCTGCCTGTAATAACAAAAAGCAGTGTGACCTGAGCAACGCCGAGAACACCTTCTCCGCAGACAACGGCAAAGAGCCCAACGTTAGCGGCCCGCTGAAAGTGGGTAATTCGTTGATGGATGCTTTTACACTGCAATATTACGAAGGTTTCCCGCTGGATCAGGTTGCCTGGGGTCAGATCAAAACGCCTGAACAATGGAAAGAGCTTTCAACCATAAAAAATGGTTATCAAGATGCTTTGTTCACCAGCCCAGATGTCGCGCGTGAAGTCGCTGCGCCGCTGGTGGATTACATTCGTAGCCAGTTAGTTGATCAAGATAAAGCCAACGCGCCTAAGATTACGTTGATGGTGGGACATGATTCCAACATCGCTTCACTGCTAAGCGCGCTGCAGGTTAAACCTTACGAGCTGCCAGATACCTACGAGAAAACGCCCATCGGCGGTCAGGTCGTCTTTGAGCGCTGGCATGATGCTAAAAATGACAAGGATCTGCTGAAAGTCGAATATGTTTATCAAACAGCCGATCAACTGCGTAATGCTGATGTTTTAAGCCTGAAAAATCCGCCTAAGCGCGTAACGCTTCAACTGGCAGGTTGCCAAACCGACGCGAATGGCTATTGCGCATGGGATCAATTTTCCCAGGCTTTGAACGGTGCGCTGCAAGGCACGCCAATGCAACCCGCCGCCGCGCCACAGCCAGCTGCGCAACCTGCTTCCGCTCAGCCTGCCGCGCCTGCATCCGACGATGCGAAAGTAAAAGCAGACAAAGCCGCAGCCGATAAAGCGGCTGCTGAGAAAGCCGCAGCTGAAAAAGCCGCCGCGCAAAAAGCCACGGATGCAAAAGCCGCAGAAGAGAAGGCCAAAGCAGATAAAGCGGCAGCCGACAAAGCAAAAGCCGCTGCAGATAAAGCTGCCGCAGACAAAGCGCCGGCTCAAGTGGAAAACAACGAAAAAGCGAAAGAACCTGTCGCCGCGAGTTAATTCCACATTAGCTGCAATAAATAAAAACCCCGTCAAGACGGGGTTTTTTTATGGTGGTGAATCAGAAAGGTTTAGCCGGAAATGACCACCAACTTCTGATTGGCAAACTCTTTAATGCCCAGATCAGAAAGTTCGCGTCCGTAGCCTGAACGCTTTACGCCGCCAAATGGCAGTTCAGCTGAAGTGTCACTCTGCGAATTAATAAATACCATACCGGTTTCGATTGCTGAAGCCAGCTTACGGCCACGATCAATATCTTGAGTCCAAACTGATCCGCCCAAGCCATAATGAGAATCGTTGGCCAGCGCAACCGCCGCGCGATCGTCACCCACAACATAAATCTGTGCCACTGGGCCAAAGAACTCTTGATAATAAGCAGGATTGTCCGGTTTGATATCGGTCAGGATTGTGGGCTGATAATAGCAGCCGACACCCGCTACCGCTTTGCCGCCTGTCAGCACTTTTGCCCCGTTTGCTACCGCTTCATCAACCTGTTTAACGAGTCGATCACGCGCATCACTGGATGAAAGAGGGCCGAGCGTGGTTTTTTCATCCAGCGGATCGCCGAGCGTCGCGGAAGATAACGCAGCACTGAATTTTGAAATAAAGCTCTCCGCAATTTTCTCATGCAGGATAAAGCGTTTCGCGGCCGTACAGACTTGACCGCAGTTACTGAGTCGCGCCTGCACGCCCTGGCGTACTGCTTCATCGATATCCGCATCATCCATGACCACGAACACATCGTTGCCACCCAATTCCAGCGTGGATTTTTTCAAATGCTTACCGGCTTGCTCCGCGACCGCGCTGCCCGCACGTTCGGAGCCGGTTAGCGCAACGCCTTGCACGCGGTTATCAGCAATCAGGTCAGCCACTTGGTCGGTTGAAATAAACAGATTGGTCCAGGCACCTTCTGGTGCGCCAGCTTCTTTACCAGCTTCTCAAATACGTCGGCACAGTGCGGCACGATATTGGCGTGTTTGGCCAGCACCGGATTACCCAACGCCAGATTCGGTGCCAGCACACGCATCAGCTGATAATAAGGGAAGTTCCACGGTTCGACGGCTACCAGCACGCCAATTGGATGATATTCTACCCAAGCTTCACCCAGCTCGCTGGGATAAGATTGTGGTTTCAGAATACGTTCAGCGTTCTCGGCATAATAACGGGCGATTTGAGAGCAAATCTTTACTTCACCTCGACTCTGGCCGATCAGTTTACCCATCTCTTTACTGGCGATAGTGGCCAGCTCTTCTGCACGACTGTCAATCAGGTCGGCCAGTTTTTTTAATACCTGCACGCGCGGCTGAATATCCCCTTTGCTCCAGCTGGAATGGAACAGGCGATCGGCCACGTCCAGCGCCTGGCTTACTGCCGTCGCGTCGTGGGAAGGCCAGCTTTTCAGCAACTGGTTGTTAGCGGGATTGATACTTTGATAGGAAGACATACAGCGCTCCTTGGTCAATAACTTAAAAATGTGAGGCGGGAAAATCCCGCCTCAGAATTAAACGTTTTTACGTTCTACGGTTTTGTCATCCCAGGTCAGGACGTCTTTATCGGTTTTATCGAAGGCGCGGAACAGGACTTCATCGCTGCCTTGCTGACGCCAAATCTCTTCGGCGAGTTTCTCGTCATAATTTGCCACTTCAAAGATGGCTTCAGCAATTTCAGGTGAGGTGTGACGCAGACTGGCCCATTCGCCAACGTGATGTGTTTTCGCTTGATCGGTCGCCATAAAGGTCTCCTTAAATGAAATCCAGAGTAAAATTAGTCCTTGAGTTTAACTGCCAGCCCGGCAACGTGTTCACCCTGAAAGCGGGCGATATTCAGTTCATCTTCCGTGGGCTGACGCGAACCATCACCACCCGCCAGCGTCGTTGCACCATAAGGCGTGCCGCCGCGGACTTGCGAGATATCGAACAGCTCTTTAGTGCCATAACCAATTGGGACAATCACCATGCCGTGATGGGCTAACGTGGTCCAGACCGAGGTAATAGTTTGTTCTTGCCCGCCACCGGTTCCCGTTGAGGAGAAGACGCTGGCGATTTTGCCAAACAGGGCACCAGAAGCCCAAAGTCCGCCAGTGCGATCCCAGAAGGTACGCATTTGACCAGACATATTGCCAAAGCGGGTGGGTGTTCCAACAATTATGGCATCGTACTGTGGGAGGATGTCGGGCGTGGCTTCTGCAGCAGCTTGTTGCGTTTTACCGCCAACCTGTGCAAAACGTTCTGCATCCATGGTTTCTGGCACACGCAGGATATCGACTTCTGCGCCTGGGACTTTGCGGGCACCTTCGGCAATCGCATTCGCCATCGTTTCTATATGTCCGTACATTGAGTAATAGAGCACCAGGATCTTAGCCATCAACATCTCTCTCAGGTTATTTAGCGTAAAAAGAAGTATAGAAGAGCTTTATTGCGCTGCGAGTCTGAGGCAGGAGCAAAACCATTTTTAGGACCTTTAACCGGCAGACGTTGCATTAAAAGCTGGTTGAATGTTCGATATTTATGCAAATTGCCAGCGCATTATCTGTTGCTAAATGTAACGGTTGCCGGGGCGTGAGCGAAAACTGGCTAAGCTTTAATCATGATTGCTGTATGAAACGCTGCTGTATAAATCGGCAATCAACAGGCTTTACGCCAGTCCGGGTAAATGATGATTTCAGCAACACGATTAAGCGACCGGAGTAAATTATGGCTACACATCGTGGAGGTTCAGGAAATTTCGCCGAAAACCGTGAACGTGCGGCAGAAGCCGGACGGAAAGGGGTAAGAACAGCGGCGGCAATTTTAAAAATGACCCACAACGCGCCGCACGTGCTGGCGAAAAAGGCGGACGCAGCAGTAATAAAAAATCTGCTGATGCCTAATCCTCTTTTGCCGCCGGGAAATACCGGCGGTTAACATCATTGCTTTATCTCCCTTCACTCCGCAAAATGGCGCCCGAATCCCTTTGCAGGTGAATTATGTCGGACGCTATCCGCAGTTTATCCTTGCGCATTTCGCGCCAGGAGCTGGTTTTAATTTTTATAACGATGATCTGGGGCGGCACTTTTCTGGTGGTGCACCGCGCTGTGCAGTACTCCGGGCCTTTTTTCTTCGTTGGCCTGCGCTTTGCCACGGCGGCACTGCTGCTGGCGTTGTTTTTTCGACGCTATTTAGCCGCAATAACCTGGATGGAAATAAAAGCGGGCACACTGATTGGCCTTTCGATTGCTGGCGGTTACGGATTGCAAACCTATGGCATGCAAACCATCTCCAGCAGCCAGTCGGCTTTTTTAACCGCACTCTATGTGCCGGTGGTGCCGTTATTACAATGGGTGTTTCTGCGTCGTCCACCAAGTGTGATGGCGTGGCTGGGGATTTCGCTGGCCTTTGGTGGTTTGCTGTTGGTAGCAGGGCCGCAAGATGGGCGCATCAATTTAAATCAGGGCGAGATTGCTACCCTGATCAGTACATTAGCGATCGCGGCTGAGATTATCCTGATTAGTCGCTTTGCCGGCCAGGTCGATGTGCGCCGCGTAACGTTAATTCAACTGGCTGTCGCCTCTGTTTGCGCATTTTTTCTGATGATACCCAATGGCGAATCTCTGCCTGCGTTTTCGCCGACATTGCTGTTGAGTGCGCTGGGTTTGGGCGCGGCCAGCGCGTTAATTCAGGTGACGATGAACTGGGCGCAGCGCAGCGTATCGCCAACCCGAGCTACCGTGATTTATGCCGGCGAACCGGTGTGGGCAGGGGTTGTCGGTCGAATTGCTGGTGAGCGTTTACCGGCCGCCGCTTTATTTGGCGGTGCGTTGATTGTTTGCGGTGTGATTGTTAGCGAACTGCGTTTTAAGCGGAAAAAGCGGTGCAGCGAGCGCCGACACCGCTTGAGTAACTAACCGACAATCTTATTCTCGGCCAGTGCCTTACCGCGCTGGCGCAGAATAGCATTAAGGATGATCGCACCAAACGTGGCGGTGCCAATACCGCCCAGCGTGAACTCGCCAATTTTCAGCGCAAAGTCGCCTGCGCCTAAAACCAGTGTTGTTGCCACCATAATCAGATTGCCGTTCTGACTAAAATCGACATGGTTTTGCACCCAAATACGCGCACCCGCCACAGCAATCAAGCCAAAGACCACAATGGATGCGCCGCCAATCACCGGTCCGGGAATGGTGTGAATCAGCGCACCAAACTTAGGTGAGAAGCCGAGGATCAACGCAATCACCGCTGCTGCGACAAACGCAAGCGTGGAATAGACTTTGGTAACCGCCATGACGCCAATGTTTTCGGCATAGGTTGTGACGCCGCTGCCGCCCAGGGTGCCAGAAATCATAGTGGCCAGACCGTCGCCGACAAACGCGCGCCCCATGTAGGGATCGAGATTGCGCCCGGTCATACCTGCTACTGCTTTAATATGTCCGAGGTTTTCTGCTACCAGGATAATTGCCACCGGCGCGATCAGCACAATGGCTTGCATATCAAACGTGGGTGCGGTGGTTTGCGGCAGTCCAAACCAAGGCGCTTGAGCGAGCAGGGTGAAATCCACCGGTTTGCCAAATCCTAAACCGTTGGTCAGCAGCGCATAGATTGCCCAGGCTACGATCAGGCCAATAAGAATCAGCAGCCGCTGAATCATGCCACGGGTAAATACCGCCACCAAGCCAATACATAAAACGGTCATTACCGCCATCCAGCTGTCGAAGGAGGAGGCAGAGACGCTGTGAACAGCAATGGGCGCCAGATTCAAACCAATCGCCATCACTACCGCACCCGTTACCACCGGCGGCATCAGGTTTTCAATCCAGCGCGTACCGGCTTTCATCACCACGAAACCAATCAGCGTATACAGCAAACCACAGGCGATAACGCCGCCCAGCGCGATGCTGAGGTTAGGATTCAGGCCTTGACCGTTGAAGCCGGTAACGGCAATCACCACCCCGACAAAGGCGGCGCTGGATCCCAAATAGCTGGGCACGCGACCACCGGTAACAAAGAAGAACAGCAGCGTGCCAATACCTGAAACTAAAATCGCCAGGTTGGGATCCAACCCCATCAGTAGCGGCATTAATACCGTCGCGCCAAACATCGCGACTGCGTGTTGCAAGCCGAGAACAATTGTTTGTCCCGCTGGCAACGTTTCATCGGGGGCGATCAGCCCGTTATCGGTTACTGCCGACTTCTTTTGCCACTGAGGAAACCAGGAACTCGCCATCGTTTACTCCAAAAAGAGATAAATGCCGGGGCCGCGCAATTTCGCTATGAAAGGTCAGCTAATAGCCGGCGGATTAACAGGCTTCCTGCCGCAAAAGAGGATGGTATCCGCGATCAAACCACATCAGGCCATGCGTGTCGTCGTTGCGTACCAGCGCCAGTACTTCGCAAAACAGTGTGTCGTGTGTTCCCACGCTTACAATCTGACTAATGCGACAGTCAAAAGAAGCCACCGCGCCCTGTAAAATGGGGGAACCGGTGATCGCGGTGGTCCACTCTGCCGCGATGAAGCGTTCCGGCATCGGTGTTTTGCCACCGAACAGCGTTGAAAGTGCTTCATGACCCGATGCCAGCGTGTTGACACACAGTTGCATGTTTTCGCGAAATACAGGGTAAACCGAGGCCGAACGGTTTAAGCACACCAGTAAAGTGGGTGGTGAATCCGTTACGCTACATACCGCCGAGGCGGTGAAACCCGCGCGGCCTGCAGGACCTTCAGTGGTGATAATGTTGACGGCTGCGCCCAACCTCGACATGGCGTTGCGGAAGTCCTGTTTTTCCACCAAGGGTGGAAGATCTTCTCTGCTCATACTCTTCTCCGGCTTCGTCGGTTTAGTCCGCCACGTGCGCTGTTTTTAGCACAGTGTCGGTGTCATTCAGCCACTGCATGAGCAGTGCATTAAACGGTTCAGGATCGGTCACGCTCATTGCATGGCCGCCCCACGGCATTTCTACCAGCTGG
The DNA here is from genome assembly GCF_018842675.1 of Candidatus Pantoea bituminis. Lineage (NCBI taxonomy): Bacteria > Pseudomonadati > Pseudomonadota > Gammaproteobacteria > Enterobacterales > Erwiniaceae > Pantoea > Candidatus Pantoea bituminis. Next base: position 2,398,025 of record NZ_JAGTWO010000004.1, on the reverse strand, counting down.
CTATCAGGCAAGGCGGCAGCGAGCTGTACTGAACAACTCCACGGCGCCAGCAAGTCGTCCTGGCTGCATATCACCAACACCGGCGATGTAATACTGGCGGCGCGGGTGCTGAAGTCAGCCGTCATCAATGCGTTCAAACGGCGTAAGAGATTCTCCGTTCCCTGGAAATGGGCGACATGATGCGCATCTTCCTGTTCCAGCCGCGCCTGATGCTGCGCCATCCACTCAGAGGGATAAAGAAACAGCGGCTGCGCCCGGACAAAGGCATCAATGCCTACGTTGAGCAGCAGATCCTGACGCACATGAAAACAGCGTTGGGTATGCGCATTAAGCGTTAACCAACCATTAATCACCGCGACGCGCTCAACGCGTGTTGGGTAATCAAGCGCCAGCTGTAAACCGATCAAGCCGCCTAGCGCATGACCAACAATGCCAAATTTTGTTATACCGTGCAGAGTTAGCGCCTCTGCTAACTCTGCCGCCATCATTTTCATGCTGTAGCCTTCCGGCAGCGTATCAGCACTACGCCCGGTGCCGCGTTGGTCATACAGCACCACGCAATAACGTTCACAAAGTGTCGCTAACTGTGGCTGCCAAAAGCCGGTAACACCGCCCAACCCGGAAGAGAGCACCAGCGTGGGCGCTTCGTCAGCAGGCTGGCCATGAATTTCAACGTGCATCACGCCTCCTGTTTACCGATGTGCGCAATGCTGGCGATTTCGATTAAGGCGTCCGGTTTGACCAAGCCGCATTGAATGCAGAAGCGCGCCGGTTTTTCGCCAGGAAAATAGTCGGCATAGACCTGATTCACCGCTGCATAGTTTGTCCAGTCGGTAAGAAAAATGGAGTTGAACGTGACGTCCTCCATGCTGCCGCCTGCGGTTTCGATCACTTTCTTGATGGTTTCCAGCACGTGACGGGTTTGCGCGGCCGCATCACCGACATGCACCACGTTGTTATTTTCATCAAACGGCAATGTGCCCGAGACATAAACCACGCCATCTGCCAGCGTTCCCGGAACAAAAGGCGCAATGGGCGTCGTGGTACCTGGCGGGATAATCACACTTTTCGGCATAGCAACGTTTCCTTTTTATCAGCAGGTGAAACCGTTTTAGACGGAGGGTTGCAGGCTTTCGCAAAAAGTATCGACGTTGGATACCCAGCCAAAGAACGTTTCGATATTGAAAATGGCGGCCTGTTGGGCAAAAGTCGGCCCAGCCTGATAGGTTGCGTCTTCCAGCACCACGCCGAAATATTCCAGAAAGAAGCCGTCGCGCAATGTCGATTCCACACAGACGTTGGTCGCGATACCGGTGAAAATTAAATGGCGAATGCCACGGCTGCGCAGCATGCTGTCGAGTGGCGTGTTAAAGAAGCCGCTGTAGCGCGGTTTTGGCAGCACAATATCGCCAGCTTGCGGTGTGAGTTCGTCAACCAGCGCATAATCCCAGCTGCCCTTTGATAACAAGGTGCCTTGCAATTCAGGACGTTTGCGCATGGTTTTCAGGGCATTCGATTTATGGAAGTTGGGTGAACCTGCATCGCCCGCTTCGACGTACTGATCGTCCCAGCCATTCTGAAACCAGATGATTTGAATACCCGCTGCACGTGCAGCCGTTACCGCCTGGTGAATGTTGGCAATCACCGGTTTGGTGGCTGAAACATCAAACCCCGCCAGATCGAGATAGCCGCCTTGAGTGGCATAGGCATTTTGCATATCCACCACAATCAACGCCGTTTGACTGGGCGGGAAGGCGATAGCTTCAGGACGTGCAGGCAGTTCAACCTGGGGAATGTCGGGCGTGTGGGCGCAATAAACCGTATTCATTAAGCTACCTCTTGCTGAGCATCAATCAGTGCGCTGCGGCAAGCCATCAGCGGTTGGATATGTTGACCAAAATCTTCAATACCTTGCAGGAAGTCATCAAAAGTCAGTAACACGCCGTGCGTGCCGTCAACTTCAGCGACGTCGTCCAGCATGCGAGCCACGTTGGCGTAGGAGCCGACCAGCGTGCCCATATTGATGTTTACTGCTGAAGTCGGATCAGCCATTTGACGCACATTGGTGTCGCTACCCGATTTGGTATCTTGCTGACTTTGTGTGGTCAGCCAGGCCAGCGCTTCTTCATCGGCGCCCGCTTTGTAGTGTTCCCATTTGGCGCGTGCTTCTTCATCGGTTTCCGCCGCAATGATCATAAACAGCACGTAAGAGCCGACATCGCGGCCCGCTTTTTCTGCCGCTTGTTTCATGCGTATTGAGGTCGAGGAAAACGCCGTTGGTGTATTGACGCCTTTGCCAAAGCAGAAGTTGTAATCCGCATGCTGCGCCGAAAATGCCATGCCCGCATCGCTTTGACCCGCGCAGATCACTTTCATCGGTTTTTGCGGTTGCGGGCTGACGCGGCAATCATTCATGGTGAAAAAGTCACCTTTAAAGTCTGATTTGCCGGTGCCCCAAAGATCGCGCAGCACCGTGACATATTCGGTCAGATATTTGTAGCGGCTACCGAAATACTCATCACCAGGCCACAAACCCATTTGCTCATATTCTGGTTTTTGCCAGCCGGTGACGAGGTTGACGCCAAAGCGCCCGTTGGAAATGGAATCAATGGTGGCGGCCATGCGCGCCACAATGGCCGGCGGTAAAGTCAGCGTGGCGGCGGTTGCATAGATCTCAATGCGTGAAGTCACGGCGGCCAGACCTGCCATCAGCGTGAAAGATTCGAGGTTATGATCCCAGAATTCCGTTTTTCCGCCAAAGCCGCGCAGTTTGATCATCGACAGCGCGAAATCGAAATGATAATGCTCAGCTTTCTGCACAATCGCTTTGTTCAGTTCAAAAGTCGGCTTGTACTGCGGTGCAGTAGATGAAATCAACCAGCCATTGTTACCAATCGGAATAAAGACGCCTATCTTCATGTGAAACCTCAATTAATTAGGGTGGGACTGTTTCACGCGCTGCGCTGCATCCTGCGTCATCCTTGATGGCGGCGCTCAATCAAAGATTTTGCAAAGGCTGTGCCACAATTTGTAAATCGAGTAATAACAAAAGGTTAAATATAACTCGAAAGAGTTAACTGGAGTGATTGGTCTGTTTTGGACCATCTGGTCAAAATAAGCTGCACGTTTTCCATGCAACCTGAGCAAAAAAGGTGCAAGAGCAGAAATGGGCAGCTGCCGGCAGCTTTGCTATGATGCGGGGATGGAGAGCGGATAAGGTAACAGTGTGAAAACAGATGAAAAAAAACCAACGCGCCGTTCGCGAGCTGTAGCGGCCAAGCGTGCAGCTATCCTGGATGCTGCGCTGGCATTCTTCTCGCAATTCGGTATTCACGGCACTACGCTAGACCAGGTTGCCGAACGCGCCGATGTCTCGAAAACCAATCTTCTTTATTACTATCCTTCCAAAGAAGTTTTGTACGTAGCCGTGCTGAAAGAGATTCTTGACGTATGGCTGGCACCGCTTCGCGCGTTAGCCCACGATCAAGATCCGCTGATGGCTATACGCCGCTATATTCGCCTGAAACTTGAAGTGTCACGCGATTTCCCGCAGGCATCACGGCTGTTTTGTCTGGAGATGCTGCAAGGCGCACCGCTATTGAAGGGCGAACTGGCTGGCGATCTCAAACAGCTGGTGGATGAAAAAGCCGCGATTATTGAACGCTGGATTGATGAAGGTCGATTGGCTGGCGTACAACCGCAGCATTTGATCTTTATGCTGTGGGCAACCACGCAGCATTACGCCGATTTCGCCAGTCAGGTTGAGGCGGTAACTGGGCAAACGTTGAGCGATCCGCAATTTTTCGATCAGACGGTAGATAATGTGCAGCGCATGATTATTGAAGGTATCCGCGTGCGTTAATTTTACGGCCATACGTTGTTGCGACGGAGTAAAAAATGGATTCTGTTTCGCAGTTTGTTCTGGGGGCATCCGTCAGCGTGGCGGTGATGGGCCGACGCGTCCCGCTTTGGCAAGCCGCCGCCGTGGGTGCGGTATGCGGCACGTTACCCGATCTTGATGTCTTTCTTGATCACGGCGATGCCATTCGCAACATGACTTTACACCGTACCGAAAGCCACGCTTTGCTCTATTTGACGCTGGTTTCGCCGCTGCTGGCGTGGTTGGTCGCGGGCCTTTTTCGTGGCAACGTGAAATGGCAAGCGTGGTGGCCTGCCATTTGGTTAGCGTTGATTACGCACCCGCTGCTGGATTTGATGACTGTTTATGGTACGCAGCTTGGACTGCCGATCACCGATCATCCTTATGCAGTGAGCAGCATCTATATTGTTGATCCGCTCTATACCTTGCCGCTGCTGATTTGTCTTGGTGTTGCCCTGTGGCGACGAGGCGATCCTGGCTTGCGCTGGAACCGTATCGGTTTGGCGCTGAGTACGCTTTATCTGGCATGGGGCGTGGTGATCCAGAGCATTGCTACCGGAGAGATTAAGCAATCACTGGTTGATCAGGGTCTTCCAGCCGACAAAGTGCTGGTCACACCCACTGCGTTTAACACGTTGGTGTGGCGCAGCGTGGTCATTACCCCGATCGTTATGGCGAAGCCTATTGGTCGCTGCTGTCGCCAAATCGTCCGCTTAAGGTTAGCTGGCAGCCTCGTCATCCTGAACTGTTTGCACAGTTAAAAGGAGACTGGTATGCCGAACGTGTGGCTTGGTTCAGCCACGGTTTTTATGCGATGAATGAGAAAAATGGCAAGATCACAATTGCTGACTTACGCATGGGAGAAGGGCAAAACTATACGTTTACCTTTAATCTCGGCTCGCCCCAGCAGTGGGAAACCCATCCGCAGCGGCTACCTTCAGCTCGGCCTGCGTTGAGCGCCAGCTTTAGCGCGCTAGCCGATCGTCTGTAAATAAAAAGCCCGGCCATGATTGGCCGGGCTTTTTTGTCATTCTAAATGAGTTAGCGACTAGCGCGACGGCGCAATAACCAACCCAGCGTCAACAAGGCAAACCACACTGGCGTCACCATTAATGCCTGACGCGTATCTTCCTGCAAGGTTAACAGCACTAGCACAAAAGCGAAGAAAGCGATGCAAACCCAGCACATCAATTTACCCATTGGCATTTTGAACGCCGACTTTGCATGGCGCTGTGGATATTTTTTGCGATAAACCAGGTAGCTACAGAGGATGATTGTCCAGACAAACATGAACAGAATCGCTGAGACCGTCGTCACCAGCGTAAATACTGTCATGACATCCGGGATCAGATAAATCAGCGCCACGCCACTCAGCAAGCAAAGGCATGAGAAAAACAGACCGGTAGTCGGCACTGCGCGCGCTGAAAGACGTCCAAATGCACGATGCGCCACGCCTTGCTGTGACAGGCCATACAACATGCGGCTGGTGGAGAAAATGCCGCTGTTGGCAGACGAAGCCGCAGAAGTCAGTACAACAAAATTCACGATGCTGGCGGCAGCCGGTAAGCCAATCAGGACAAACATCTCAACAAATGGGCTGCGATCGGCCTGTACTGCGGTCCACGGCGTCACGGCCATGATTACCATCAGCGCCAACACATAAAACATAATCACGCGCAGCGGAATGGCGTTGATAGCGCGTGGCAAAACTTTATGCGGATCGTGTGTTTCGGCAGCCGCGGTACCCACCAGTTCGATGCCGACAAAGGCAAACACCGCAATCTGGAAGCCGGCAAAAAAGCCGCTTAACCCTTTCGGGAACATGCCGCCATGATCCCAAATATTACTCAGTGATGCAGTCCCGCCGCCTGGCGAAGGATAATGCATTGAAACCAGTACGATACCGGTGACTATCAACGCGACAATGGCGACGATTTTGATAATCGCGAACCAAAATTCCATCTCACCGAACAACTTTACCGTGGCGACATTCAGCGTCACAAAGACAAACAGGCAAAGCAGGGCGCTCATCCATATTGAGAAACCGGGGAACCACAACTGGAAATAGGCGCTTATCGCTACTACGTCGGCAATACCGGTGACAACCCAGCAGAACCAATAAGTCCAGCCGGTAAAATATCCTGCCCAAGGCCCTAACAGGTCGGCAGCAAAGTCACTGAAAGATTTGTATTCAAGGTTGGAAAGCAGCAGTTCGCCCATGGCACGCATGACGAAGAACAGCATAAAACCGATGATCATATAAACAAAAATAATCGAAGGACCTGCAAGGCTGATGGTTTTACCCGAGCCCATAAACAGCCCAGTGCCAATGGCACCGCCGATTGCGATGAGTTGGATGTGGCGATTATGCAGGCTACGCTGCAGTTTTTCGGGGTTCTCCTGCGTAACCACCGCGTCTTTAGAGTGATCAACCATATGATTGTCTTTCCTGTCTTGATGTTGTGTCAGCTCTACTGGCTGTTATTAGGCGAGTCTGCCTCAAGGGCAAGTCGGCATAAGATAGTGGAAAGCGCCTTGAAGTCGGTAATTTTTTTGAACAATTGTGACCTTTCATCACCTTATCGTCGGCAGGTTTTGTTTACGCAGCACACTATTGCGTCAGGATGCGTAAGTTTTAATCACTTTGTGCCAGATTGACTGCGTATTAACTGAGAGCTTCTACACTTTTCTTTTGCTTATCATCATGCTGCGAGAGGGGAAATGCGCACGCTTATCCTGTTACTGGTATTCATTGCGGTGGGTTGGGGAAGTTTGCCGTGGATCAAAAAGAATCTGCCGCCTCAGTTCAATCCCTTCACGCCACTTGCAGTTACCGATCCGCCAGGTTGGATGACGCAACTGAAAATGAAGCGGCTAGCGAGTGATCCTGTTGCCTGTCTGGATGTGATGAATCGTGCTCAGCAAGCAGGATTAGTCAGTTTTAACCAGCGTTCGCCGGTGACGGGCGCATGTCCGCTGGCTAATCCATTGCGCATCCAAAAATTTGGGCCGGTAAGTCTTAGCAGCAGTTTTCTGGCGAGCTGTCCGATGGCGGTTGCCAGCACCATGTATGTTTTACGCAGTCGCGATCAAATAACAAAACAGCAGCAAAGCCCGCTGGTGCGCATCAGCCACGTTGGCAGTTATGCCTGTAGGAATATTTATCATCGCGCTGAGGGGCGACTGAGCGAGCATGCCACAGCGGATGCCTGGGATGTTACTGCTTTTCAATTGGCTAATGGACAGCGTCTTGAGGTAGGCAAAAACTGGCAGCAACCCGCAGCGAAGGCGCAAACGCTGCATAGCTTGTGGCAGGAGGGATGTCGGGTATTCGGTAACGCATTGGGGCCAGATTATAACGCTGCGCATGCCAGCCATTTCCATTTAGGTATGCGCGGTGCAGGCTATTGTCGTTGAGCCTGTAGTACGGCATTTAATACACTATTAATGTGCCGGATTGATACCGCGCTTTATCAAGAAATGATTGGCTGGCCAGGAAAAAACAAATCCAGTCATCATTGCCAGTTGCAGCATAAACCAGAAGGCATTGAGCTGCGGGTTGATTTGTTGATTTAATACAAATTTCAGGGCCAGTGCCATAAAGATAAATATGCCTGTTTGGTAAATAACCAAAGGAAAGGTTTCGATTCTTAATGCTATTAACAAGGCACGCCAAAATGAATTTTTTCACGCTGTTTAATGGCGAGCACTTGAAAAAATAAGCCGATAAGCAATGAAAGAACCAAAGAAATGATCGCTTCTTGCCATATAACTATCAGAATATTCAAATGATTTAGCAGTGAAATTATAGGTAATGTTATTACGTCGCCAAAAATACAGGCTGCTGCTGGAATAGTGGTTGAGACAAATATTGTCTGCCAGCTGTTATGACGGGCTGCTCTTTGCGGCATTAATAAAGCCAGATTTGCTTGACGAGAGGGTTGACGCCCAAGAAACCACCAAGCCAGCCATCCAATGAACGGCATATAAAGTCCGGCGATTGGCCAAATGATATTCATTACGCGAACCGGGTGAGGATGCTTGAAAATATCCTTAGCAATCATCAACGCCGTGCAAAGACCTAAAACTAAAAAAGGCAATGCCAATTTATCCATCATAATCAACCCCTGAAACAGAAAGTTAAAGTCCAGCAGCGCGGCGCAAATCTGCTCCCTAAGCTGCCCGATGCCGATTGCTGGTGAGGACTGAAGGCGGACAATGGAATAAGCGTAGCTTCAAAGCACGCGGACGGAAATGTCTCAAGCCAGTAAATTCTTTAGGTGTGATGAACAATATTTACCGCTTCGGTTATATTTTGCCTACCATTAACTTACTGTATAAAAAATAATTTAGGGGTTGAACCTCTGATTTTTGCCCACAAATAATCATAACCTTTTTGTGTCGAAGGATGATGTCTGCTTTTCAGAGATTGAATTCCTATCGGAAAAATCTTATTCTGACACAAGGTGGAAGTTTGCGGTGCTTCAACACTTTTTCACCGGTTCACCTTTCATGGTTTTTGGTTGAAGTTTATTTTTTCAACTCTTTGGATTTTTTTACTTAAATTATTGCGCATTAAGCAATCAATATTTTTGCTCGAATCAATTAATATTTTGTGGTGAAGAATAATGAATAACAAAACGCATCTGCGTGAGAATAACGTTGAGGGAATATGACCACCGAGAATTATTTCGCCTGGCGAGCTGAGGCGGAAAGTCAATTTCAACATTTAACAGCTGCGCCCCAATTGAAGCGGTTATTACAGAGCTATACCGAATCATTGGGATTTGATTGCTTTGCTTTTTTGATTCAACATCCGGTTCCTTTTACCCGGCCGGGCATTCATGTACACAGCACTTATCCCAAATTATGGGTTAAGCAATATGAAAAGCAGAACTACTTTGCTGTAGATCCGGTGTTGCTTTTGTGTCAAAGACCAGGCAGAGGCGTTGAATGGACTGCCGATCTGTTTACTGGCGCGGGCAATCTTTGGAAAGAAGCAGGCGAGTTTGGCTTGCACAGTGGTTTTTCTTGTTCAGCAATGGCACCAAATCGAGCCATTGGTATATTATCTATATCATCGCATCAACCTTTTACCACGCAACAACGGCGCGTCGAGTTGGAAGTGAAACTGCACTTCCTGGCGGAGCTGAGTTTGCGCGTGCTAGAGCGTTTGAAAGATGATTCGATGCTGGTCCTGAAGAATGACTTTAGTCAGCGAGAACTGGAAATTTTAAAATGGACCGCCGAAGGAAAAACCTCGGTTGAGATTTCGCTTATTTTATCTATTTCTGAACACACGGTGAATTTTCACCAAAAAAAGATGCAAAAACGTTTCAATGTTTCCAATAAAACGCAGATTGCTTGTTATGCAGCAGCGATCGGACTGATTTAAATAAAAAGCAACTACTAAATCTAGTAGTTCCTCTGACTGAGTCAGTTGTCTACCCTGCGCCGGAGCTTTGCCAGGCTGGCGCAAAGAAATCATTGCAAACATGGGGATGTCAAAGGCGCATGATGAAAATAATTCAAACGCAATTAAAGGATATGCCGTCCTCTTTGCTTGCCGAGTTAGGCAGCTATCGTTACAGCGTTTTTGCACGCGGCGAAGGGTGGTCAATTCCACCTCGTTTAAGTACGCCGGGGCAGGAATATGATCGTTATGATCGATCAGATGTAACCTGGCTACTTGCCTGGAGTGCGCGCGAAGGGATCAGTGGCTGCGCACGTTTAATGCCGTGGTTTGAGCCTGAGCAAAATGAAGGCATTATCTTACCTTTCGAACAAGAAAAAGTATGGGAAATGTCACGTTTCTCAGCCCGGCTGGACGTTGATTCTGAACTGCCGCTCAATATTCTGTGGCACGCTGTGCAGTTGGCTGAGCTAAATGGTATTGAATATATTATTAGCTCGGCAACGCCGATGCTGGAAAAGATGTTTGAGCAGCATCAGGTCGCGTACGAGCCACTGACGCCGGGATTGATTCAGTCAGAAGATAATCTGTTTGCGATTCGCATTCCGGTTATTCAACCTGCGCTGGCGGAAAAGTACCGTGGCACGCGTCGCTTTAGCCCGGAAGAGGTGCTGCCATCGTTGGGTGTTTCGGTTAACTGGCAATCACACGGTTAACGCTTTGCCCCCGTAATGCGGGGGCAATTCAGCTTACTGGCGATAAGCGGTTTTGATCTGCTTAATGGTGTTGCTAAAGACCTCAGCCTGCGGCTTATCGCCCAGCGTTTGGACATAACGTTCCATATTAATAATCACTTTCCCTGCGTCAGCCTGGCCCATTCCTTTCAGAATCAGCGTCACCATCATTTTCAGACAGGCAACTTCATCAGACAGTTTCTGGGTTTCCTGCGAGGTTGAAAAATCTTCGTCGCTCATAAAATCTCCTTGGTGATGTACAACGTGTCGGCAATCTGTCCGCACAGCAGTGCGTGAGTATATCACAGCGTTGATAACCTGATGTCTCGCCGCGTTTTGTTAATCCTTTGCCGCTATTCCATCGCGTGAAACAATTCAAAATGCAGCGAAATGCGTTTTTTTGCCAAGGGAAATTAATAAAGCACAGCGTTTAGAAGGTTGAAGTGCATTTATTTTTAATCAATTGAAATATATTGCTTTTTAAATATAACTTTTAAATAAGTTACCTAAGTCACTCTATTAATTATTGGGATTTGAAATCCCTTGATTTAAATCAGTAAATAGCCTCAATCTTCGGCTTTGTTTATGTGCTTTTAAGTGAAAAGCAGGTATGATTATCTTTCGCAATTGTTGATTACTTCCTCTTTATTTAGCCTGCGGAGTGCCCCTCGTTGATCAGTGTGCTTCTTGTTGATGACCATGAACTGGTTCGCGCCGGTATTCGCCGAATTTTGGAAGATATCAAAGGATTAGTGATTGCAGGTGAAGCGAACTGTGGCGAAGACGCGGTGAAATGGTGCCGCCAGAATCAAGTTGATGTCATTTTAATGGACATGAACATGCCCGGCATTGGTGGCCTGGAAGCGACACGAAAAATTGTGCGCTACAATCCAGATATCAAAATCATTATGCTGACAATTCATACCGAAAATCCGTTGCCCGCCAAAGTGATGCAGGCAGGCGCAGCAGGTTATCTCAGCAAAGGTGCCGCGCCGCAGGAAGTGGTAAGCGCGATTCGCTCAGTGAACGCCGGCCAGCGCTATATCGCTTCTGACATTGCTCAGCAGATGGCACTGAGTCAAATTGAGCCGCAAAAAACCGAATCACCCTTCAGCTGTTTGTCGGAAAGGGAATTGCAGATTATGCTGATGATCACCAAGGGACAAAAGGTGACGGAAATTTCCGAGCAACTCAATCTCAGTCCTAAAACCGTTAACAGCTACCGCTATCGCATGTTCAGCAAGTTGAATATCAGTGGTGATGTAGAGTTAACGCATCTGGCCATACGACATGGCCTGTTCAATGCGGAGCCGTTAATCAGTAGTGAGTGACGTTTTTAATTCCAAAGCCTTTCTGAGTACGGTGACCAGCAAACCCGGCGTTTATCGCATGTATGATGCGTCGGGAACGGTTATTTATGTGGGCAAAGCCAAAGACCTTAAAAAGCGTCTAACCAGCTATTTTCGGAGTCAGGTAGGCAGCCGCAAAACCGAAGCACTGGTAAGCAATATCCAGCATATCGATGTCACCGTAACCCACACCGAAACCGAAGCGCTGCTGCTAGAGCATAACTACATCAAGCTCTACCAGCCGCGATATAATGTGCTGCTGCGCGATGACAAATCCTATCCCTATATTTTTCTGAGCAGCGATACGCATCCACGTCTGGCTACACATCGCGGTGCTAAACACGCCAAAGGTGAATATTTCGGCCCCTTTCCGAATGGGTATGCCGTGCGCGAAACGCTGGGATTACTGCAAAAAGTGTTCCCGATTCGCCAGTGTGAGAACAGCGTTTACCGCAATCGTTCGCGCCCCTGTCTGCAATATCAAATTGGTCGCTGCCTCGGCCCTTGTGTTGCTGGTTTGGTCAGTGAGGAAGAGTATGCACAGCAAACCGACTATGTGCGGCTGTTTCTGGCGGGCAAAGACGACCAGGTGCTTAATCTGCTGGTGAAGCGGATGGAAGAAGCGAGTATTGGGCTGCGTTTTGAGGAAGCAGCTCGCTTGCGTGACCAAATCCAGGCCGTGCGCCGAGTCACTGAAAAGCAATTCGTCTCTAATCAAGGCGATGATCTCGATGTGATAGGCGTTGCATATGATGCTGGCATGGCCTGTTTGCACGTGCTGTTTATTCGTCAGGGCAAAGTATTAGGCAGTCGTAGCTACTTTCCTAAAGTCCCTTCAGGTACGGATTTGGCGGAAGTCGTGCAAACGTTTGTAGGGCAATTTTATCTGCAAGGCAGCGAAGCGCGAACGCTACCGGGTGAAATTCTGCTCGACTTCACTTTGCCAGAGCGCGAGCTGCTGGCGGAGTCGCTGAGTGAGTTGGCTGGACGACGCGTTAACATTCAGAGTAAACCGCGGGGTGATCGTGCGCGCTATCTGAAGTTAGCACGTACCAATGCGGCAACGGCGTTAACCACACGCTTATCGCAGCACTCGACCATTCACCAACGGCTGGCTGCGCTGGCTGAATTCCTTGAACTCGACAAAATTAGTCGCATGGAATGTTTCGACATCAGCCATACCATGGGTGAGCAAACCATTGCTTCTTGCGTGGTCTTTGATCAGAACGGGCCGCTGCGCGCCGATTATCGTCGCTACAATATTAATGACATTACGCCCGGCGATGATTATGCGGCAATGAATCAGGTGCTGCGTCGTCGTTACGGCAAAGCTATCGAAGAAGATAAAATTCCTGACGTAATTTTGATTGATGGTGGCAAAGGGCAACTGTCGCAAGCGAAGCAGGTGTTTGCCGAGTTGGACGTACCGTGGGACAAATCTCGCCCGATTTTATTGGGCGTTGCCAAAGGTAGCGATCGTAAGGCGGGACTCGAAACGCTGTTCTTTGAACCCGAAGGTGAGGGTGTTTCCTTACCGCCAGACGCGCCCGCGCTCCATGTCATTCAGCATATTCGTGACGACGCTCACAATCATGCAATTTCGGGCCACCGTAAGAAAAGGGCGAAAGTGAAGAACACCAGCGCACTTGAAAGCATTGAGGGTGTAGGACCGAAACGGCGTCAGCAACTGCTTAAATACATGGGTGGCTTGCAACCTTTGATGAATGCATCAGTGGAAGAAATCGCCAATGTACCGGGCATATCTTTCGCTTTGGCAGAAAAAATATACTACTCGTTGAAACACTAGCATTGAAACGGGGTGGGCAATGTAGGAACATACGTTAAATTCTACCCATTCCAGACAGTTACCGGCATATGCAATTTAACATACCGACGTGTCTCACCCTGTTTCGAGTCGTCCTCATTCCATTCTTTGTGCTGGCTTTCTATTTGCCTTTTTATTGGGCACCGTTTGCTACCGCTTTGATTTTCATTATTGCTGCCGTCACTGACTGGTTTGACGGTTTTCTTGCACGTCGCTGGAAGCAGACAACGCGCTTCGGTGCCTTTCTCGATCCGGTAGCCGATAAGGTGATGGTCGCGATGGCGTTGGTGCTGGTGGCTGAATATTTTCATGCCTGGTGGATTACCTTGCCTGCTGCCACGATGATCGCACGCGAAATCATTATTTCTGCGTTACGTGAATGGATGGCAGAAATTGGTAAGCGCAGCAGCGTGGCCGTATCCTGGATCGGAAAAGTCAAAACCACCGCACAAATGTTTTCACTGTTTGCCTTGTTGTGGCGTCCTGACAGTACGGTTGTGGGTATTGGTGTGGTCGCGTTGTACATCGCAGCCGTGCTAACTTTTTGGTCAATGTTCCAATATTTGAGCGCAGCGCGCGGCGATTTGCTCGAACGGTGATCGATGCGATTTAAAAAGCAGCAAACGGACACGGAGTCAGGATAATTTTATTGACTCATTGCGTCAGGTCAGTAGAATGCATCGCATCGAACGGCAGCCAGTCTGTCAGAAGATAAAGAAAATCAGCAAGTTCTGTGGAGTTGCTGAGATTTGCGGGAATAGCTCAGTTGGTAGAGCACGACCTTGCCAAGGTCGGGGTCGCGAGTTCGAGTCTCGTTTCCCGCTCCAAATTTGCAGTTCAGGGTAACCTGAAAGCACATCAGTTTAAGGCGCGTTGGCAGAGTGGCTATGCAGCGGATTGCAAATCCGTGTACCTCGGTTCGACTCCGGGACGCGCCTCCAGATATACCCTGCCCGGGTGGTGAAATCGGTAGACACAAGGGATTTAAAATCCCTCGGCTTTATGGCTGTGCGGGTTCAAGTCCCGCCCCGGGCACCATTTTCTGAAGTAAAGAAAACCAAATAAAATCAAAGCAATATGCAGTAATGTCGTAACCGCCCAAGGGCGGTTTTTTCGTTTTTTCAAAACCGCATTCCAGCATGTTTATGTTTTTGAACCATCTGACAGAACACAAGCCGTGTCGAAATGAGAGCCAAACGCTTTCCCATACAGGCTTATTCGTTGGCCTCGGTGTCATGCTCTTTTTGGTGCGGATTATAGATTTTCTCCGTCCCAAGCCGCTTAACGGCAGGTTGCCAGTTACGATGCTGACAATAGTCGCACGGTGTTTCGGGTGCGCTGTCACTCTGTATGACAAATCCACAATTGGCACAAGCAAAGCTGCCTTCCACCTTGATACGCTTATTAAAATCCTCATTCTGATCGGGCAAAAGCCAAAGACCGACATGTGGCTGTTTGTAAAGTAACAGACTTACGCGGCCTGTAGGTTCCAACCAGGCACGCCGCACTTCACCCAGATGTTGAACGCCCAATGAACGCAGCTTTGAGAGCGTTCTGTCACGGGAAAACTCCGCGTGATACAGATGCTCCAGCGCCAGCCGACCATCCATAACCAGCAGCGTGGCATCTCCCTGCGTAAAGGTTTCGATCTTGTGGGAATAAAAAGAGAGCAATGAAAGCAGGCGAAAACAGCCCAGCAGCGTAAGCAGTAACAGCACCGTGGGTAAAATGCCTTTTTCGGGCGTTTGCAGCGGTGCGCCAATGGCCGCGCCCAACATAACCATAATTGCCAAATCAACGATGCTCAACTGACCGGCGAACCGGCGGCCCATCAAGCGCAGTACCAGCAATAAAATAAGATAGATAATGACAAAACGCAGCAGTACTTCACCCGCAAAACGCCAGGGCGCTTCACCAATCAGCCATTTATGAAAGACGTTGTTCACTTTCAATCCTCCAGCGAAACGGAAGCAGGTAGCCAGTCTTGCCCATGACAGTATCGACAGGGCTGATTATGCTCTTCTTTACTTTCAGTCAATTTACCGCAGGAGGCACAAACGTAATGCTCATCATCCTGCATAGCCGTAATCAGGGCTTGGTCGTAACGCGGAATGATCGCGAGTCCGGGTCGTGGTGTGTCGCTCCACACCAGTGTTAATGAACCGGAAGGTTCAATATAAACCCGGCTAAGCTGGCCGAGATGCTGCACGCCACGGCCACGCAACAGTGAGAAGAGCTTTTCACGTGATAGCACTGTACCGCGAAGCGTCTCCAGACGTAGGCGACCATCATCTAACGCCACGCGCTCTGTGCCTGCCAATACACGGTCAAGCTTACGAAAGCGGAGGCTGAGATGACCAAACAGGTGTTGTATCGCGAGCAGACCGCAAATAATCAACACTGGCGGTAATAACCCGCGTTTGTCATCCAGCAACGGTACGCCCATGGTACCGGCCAGCGTGATCACCGCCGAAAGTTCGATCAACGTATATTGTGATGCAACGCGACGTCCCAACAGGCGGAGCGTAATAATGATAAGAACAAAGCAAACGAGCGCGCGGATAATCACTTCTATCAAAAAGATCGGGGGATTTTGACCTAAGACGAGACGCGTTATATCTGACAGAAAAATATCAACCTGCTTCATTGACGGACATTCCTCTGGGTTCAGCATGTCGAGATTATTAAGTATAAGCCGTTAAAAGCAGTGACCAGATTGCACTTAAGCGCAAATCTTAGTAAGCCGTATCTATTCAGAAAAAACACAGTAAAAATAATCATTCATGCAGCCAGGACTCAGTTAATCGCGATCAAAAAAGATTCGCAACTTCCGCTAGCTGGCTCACAAATGCACTAAAAATTCCTTTTCTATATCTTTTGAAATTTTCATTCTTACTTTATGCTTTCCTCTATCTAATAAGTTCGAAGCGCAAGCGAATAGTTAATCATGAAGAACACGCTACAAGAGACGCAGGGAAAAGTAGTCAAGGCCCGTTTTATTGGCGTAGTCAGCGCGGGCCTGGCTAATCCACATGCCCAAACAATGCTTGATGAGATTACCCGGCAATTGAATGCACGCGGCTACCTGACGCTGCTGCTAAATGCCGACGCACAAGATTGCTACGCAACGCTGCGTCAAAAGGCTGAGCAGTTGCCGGTAGAAGGATGGGTTTACTTGTCCAACCGTTTTGATGATGCCGCGATTCTCGATCATCATGCCGTCTCGTCCATCTATCTTTGCCACACTCAAACCCCTTCAGAGAGTATCAGCCCGGATGATTACGCAGCTGGCTTTGCCATCGGAAATTTGCTGCTTGAGCAGCAATATCAACGTTTGGGCTTTATGCAATCGCATAACACTCTCTCAAGCCCTTCAAAGCAGATGCAAGGCTATATTGCCAGCCTGAATGCAGCCGATAAAATGCTTAAAGTGGTACTGACAGCAGAGGGTTATGAGCGCGAACAAGCGTATCAAGCAATGATGACTTACCTGAAAAAGACGCGAGCAGCCGAGCGCATTGAAGCTTTGTACTGTGAAAATGATCTGCTGGCGTTTGGTGCGATGCAGGCAATACGAGATTTTGGCCAAGGCACACATATTGCCATCGTGGGTTGTGGCGATGTTGACGAAGCGCGTTCATCAACCTGGCATTTGACCACCTGGACTCAGCGCGTCGATTTACTGGTTACTGAGGCGCTAAACAGATTATTGGAACAACGTGCAGATGAGCAGGGTGCATGGCGACAGGGTGAATTGCAGATCAGGCATTCGCATCTGGGAAAAGAAGTGCTGGGAGAAATGACAAAGTGCGGATGTGCCAGCCGCCATTGATCGCTGACAGTTCATCTCCTGAACCACAATGCCAGTGCAAGGATCGCTTCTTTACACTGGCTTTTTGCTATTAAGCTGGCTAAAAGCCGCTTATTCAGGACTGTGGTTGACCCACCGGCCCGCTGCCGCCCGGTGCGCCGGTGGGTTGCTGTCCGCTTGGCGGGGAGGCGGTGCATCTCCACCGTGATGGCGTGGTGCACAAGCTGAAAGTGTGGCGGCAAGACCTAAAGCGGCAATTAAGCATGCTGTATGCTTCATATGATTTTCCCTGTTAAGTGATTTGACGATTAAGTATAGAAAACCTCATCGGAAAACCTGGGTGGCAGGGCAATAAGCGCTGCTGCAAAAGTATGTCGATTTACTACAGGATATTAGAGGTGCCTCTCAACTTTGCATTGTTAATCATGCGTTCCTCCTCACTCAAAGGTATCGTAGCGCCTCATCTTAAAGGAGTCGTTATGAATGGCATTTTGAAGTTCGTCCGGGGCTGGCTGGTTTTTTCGGTGCTGTGGGGCGTGTTCATGTGGTTTATGTCATGGCAGGCGCAAGGCAAAGAAATTGGCATGGCGATTGTGATGAGCTTATATGCAGGCCTGATTTATCAAGCATTGGCTACCATGATCGCACGTTACAAAGCACGCAAGCAGCAAGCTTAATACAGACCTGCTGCAACCTTGCAGCAGGTCTGCGTCATTAACCCAGATTCCCCGTCAGGCGACGATGAAAATCGTTACTGCGATCATCCAGACCTTCAATCGTGACCTGAGTGCCATAACGCTGATAGCGATATTCAATGGCGTCTAATGCTGCCACACTTGAAGCGTCCCATATTTGCGCGTGAGTTAAATCAATCGTGACGTTTTTGGGATCGTGGGCGTAATCGAAGTGCTCAAACAGATCGTTGCTGCTGGCAAAAAACAGCGGGCCACGCACCAGATAGCGTACTGATTCGCCATCTTCACTCAGGCTACGCTGAGCGTGAATAACGTGAGCAATACGACGTGCGAACAGCATGATTGCCACAATCACACCCGCCAGTACGCCCAGCGCCAGGTTACCTGTCCAGACGGTGACGATAACGGTCAACACCATGACCAACGTTTCTGACCACGGCATCCGTTTTAGGGTCGCTGGTTGCAGGCTATGCCAGTTAACTGTTTTTACCGCCACCACCATCATAATTGCCGCCAGTACCACCATCGGTATTTGCGCCATAATCTGGCTCAATCCGGTGACTAATAGCAACAACACTAAACCAGCGGCAACGGTTGAAACACGGCTACGCGCTTTGCCCAGTTCAACGTTAACGATAGTTTGACCAATCATCGCGCAACCGGCGATACCGCCATAAAAACCCGCAAAAATATTGGCTACGCCCAATGCCCAAGACTCGCGACGCTTACTTGATGGTGTATCGGTGATGTCATCCACCAGCTTCGCCGTCAGCAATGATTCCATTAAACCCACAAAGGCAATACTCAGGGCGGTCGGCCAGATAATTTGTAAGGTTTGCAGGTTGAGCGGCACCATTAAATGATTAAAA
The DNA here is from genome assembly GCF_018842675.1 of Candidatus Pantoea bituminis. Taxonomy (NCBI): domain Bacteria; kingdom Pseudomonadati; phylum Pseudomonadota; class Gammaproteobacteria; order Enterobacterales; family Erwiniaceae; genus Pantoea; species Candidatus Pantoea bituminis. Next base: position 2,379,449 of record NZ_JAGTWO010000004.1, on the reverse strand, counting down.
TCCGGCAATCCAGCGCTCATTGGGCCTTCATCACTGACGTTCGGCACGCGATAACCCATCAGCAGCGCAACGGCGGTCACGACCACAATCGCCACCAGCGGCGACGGCACGCTTTTTAATACGCGTGGCAACAGCAACACAATAGCCAGCGTGGCGGCAAAAAATACCCACACCAACGGCGATTGCCCCCAAACATGCGGCACCTGTGCAAAGAAAATCAGCACGCCCAAGGCGTTTACGAACCCCAGCATCACCGAACGCGGAATATAGCGCATCATGCGGGACAGCCCTGCAAGGCCAAACAATATTTGTATGATGCCACCCATCACCACCGCCGGCAGAATGTATTCCACGCCGTGCGCATGCACCATTGGGCCAATCACCAGCGCCACCGAACCGGCCGCAGCCGTGACCATCGCCGGTCGTCCTCCCAGGATCGATAACGTCAAACAGAGCACCACCGAAGCCACCAAACTGACTTTGGGATCAACGCCTGCAATCACAGAGAAAGAGATCACTTCCGGGATCAGCGCCAGAGCGGTAATAGTGCCCGCCAGGCATTCACGCGTGAGCAGTGCAGGCGAACGTAATACGCGCCCAACACTGAGATCGCTTTCCACAACGCGTGGCGTAGCGACATCATTCGATTTAGTCATAAATTTGTGCAGGCTCTTTTTAATTTTGCTCTCGCGCGAGAGGCGAGAAAGGTTGGGTAAATCATGAGGCGGTAATGTTACCGGGCAGGGCGGGAAGTTTCCAGCGAAAGCCGTATAGACTCCATCCGTGGAGTCACGATTACACCGAAAAATCGTCAGGCGTTTTATGCACGACTAATTCAAGCAGCTGACGATAGATATCGAGCGATGCAACATCTGATTCCAGCTCAAGACGATGAATCAGCTTTGAAATAATGGCTTTGTTGCTGATTGGGGCACCAGCTTGCAAAATCTCAGCCACCACGGCACCCAGAATTTCCATCTCGCTGGCCGGTTTGTTGGCTGCGGCGTTGAAATATTCGGCAATTTCTTTATCGGTTTGAGGTAAAGCATTTTGCATGTGTCAGCCCTTCAAAACAGCCTGAACTTCCGCTTCAGATGTCAGGACAAGAGGAAAAACCCGCGCATGGACAGATGCGTAGGAGCCCGATAATTCAAACACACAGTAATTTGCAAAAAAATAACCTCTGAAGGTGGAAATCCACTGACACCTTCAGAGGCGACGCAAGCGCATCATTCGTTACAGAGTCGTAGACAACTCACGGGGGATAAAGTTATACAAGGAAGTGGGATTTGTAAAATGATGTTCTTAATCAAAAAATGCTATTTCTTATTTATCAATAAGTTAATTTTAATTTAATTCGTTAAAACCTGTACAAGATAGCTGTACAGGTGAATAATTTATCAAGAAAGGGACTGAAAAATGCTGCTATTAAGCGGTGAGTAGCGTTTTCAGCTAAACAAATTCAGTTTGGCAGTTAATTTACGTAGCACTTTCTTGTCACCCACAATGGCTAAGCCTAAAAGACGCCATTCTGCACCGGGGATGAGACGCATTGCATCACTGAACATTTGGTAATCAGTGGTGGTTTGGCCTTCTTCAGGAAACAGCACCACATCACAATTGAGCTCATCACATTTCATTTGCAGACTGTTTAACTGCTCGAAGCTGGCAGCCAGTACCGGAATGCCGACCGGAATTAAACCAGGATAGCGACGCGCATTGGCATCTTCCAGGGCTTCACCAACCATTGTCGGATGGCGCTGTCCCAGCGTTAAGGCCATAACTGCTGCGGCATTGGTGGCTTTTCCTGGCGGTAGATCCGCATTCAAAATCATGACACAACGGGGTTCTTGCATCTTTTTCTCCTTACGTAAAAGCGCATTGTGACAAGGCGCTTAAGCAAGGTCTGGAAGATTTGTGCAAGCCAGTTGATAACGGGAAGGGGTGAGATGACAGGCGCGTTTAAACCAGCGCCCTAAATGGCTTTGATCGGCAAAACCCAGCGCGGCTGCGACATCGACCGGAGGCTGACCTTTTGCCAGTTGTTGGCGCGCCTGACAGAGTCGCCATTGCACCAGCCAGGCGTGTGGCGGCAATCCCCAATGCGCCTGAAAAAGGCGCGAAAGACGAAAACGATCAATATTTAGCGCCTGCGCCATAGTCTGCAAACCGGGGTTTTCAGCGTGATGCGCAATCAACCATTCACGCGCTTGCTGTGCCAGCACCGCATCCTTGTTGATGATTTCGTTTCGATAATGCCACAACGGATGCTGACTAAGCTGGACAAACAGGCGATCCAGCGCGGCATCTTTGATTATTTCTGGATGGTTATGCCACAGCGCTTCAAAAGCGTGCCATACCGCATAGGCAAGTTGTTGATCGTCCCGCAGCGTAGCGGCAAAACTGAGTTCACGCTGTTGCGTTCCCTGTTCAATTAACGGAGACAATTGCTGCTCAACCTGCTGCTGAGAAAGATACAACATGCGATAGGTAAAGCCCTGGGCATTAATGGCATCGCCATCATGCAACTCCTCAGGCTCCAACATAAATACTGTACCGGGTCGGCTTTGATGCTGTTTCCGACGTGAATGAAACTGCTGAACGCCTTGCTCGGTAACGCCAATGAGATAGCTATCATGCCAGTGCGGATCATAAGCATGGCCCGTGAAATGCGCGCGTATTGTTTCAATGCCGCTAAGAGGATCGTGGCGCAAATCAACCCAATTTTGCCTTGCCTGTTTCATATCAATCCTCTTCACAGTGGCGACACCTGGACATTGTGCCGTGGATCACCCATTTTTAACAGAAGCGACTCTTTTCATTACCGTTTGGCTTTGCGTATAATAACGATATTACTTAATTAGATGTCTAACCATTAGGGTGCTAATTTTTGACGCAGCACAATCAGACTTTCACTCGTTTACTTTATCTCACCGCTCACGCGTGGCGCCTGGCTGTTGATCGTCATCTGAAAGACAGCGGTTTAAGCATGAGTAGCTGGATGGCGATTGGTATTATTGCCAGTGAGCCGGGTCGCCTGACGCAAACTGAGTTAGCCCAACTGTTAGGACTGGAAGACGCCAGCATGGTGCCGCTGGTTGATCGTCTGGTGAAGCAAGAGTTGCTGTCACGCGTTCAGCCACCGGAAGATCGCCGCAAACGTCATCTGGTGTTAACCGAAAAAGGCAATCACGCTTTCGCGAAGGTCAAAGACCAAGCCGATCCGCTGCGTGCCGCGTTGTTAGCGGATATTGATCCGCAAGAGTTAGCCGTGACGGAACGCGTGTTAGAGCAGCTGTTGGCGCGCCTGGGAACCATGTAATCATGGCCCGGCGTAATCCCTATGCCGCACGTGAATGGCTGCCGCATGAAAAACCGATGCTGCCGGGCTCGCCGTCAACACCGCTGCATTCAACACCTAAACGTATCGCTTTTGGCCTGATTGGCCTGCTGATTTCTCTGACTGGCGCGCTGAGCAATGCCCTAGTTACCGCCAACCTCACCAACCTTCAAGGCACCTTCGGCGCCTATTCTAACGAAATTGCCTGGTTACCCGCGGTCTATGTGATGGGGAATATCTCCATCAACCTGCTGCTGGTTAAATTCCGTCAGCAATTCGGGCTGCGCGTCTTTACCGAAGCATTTTTGGTGCTTTATGTCCTGGTGGCCTTTTTTCACCTGTTTGCCAACGATCTCGCTTCAGCGATCATCGTGCGTACTGCCCATGGCATGGTCGGTGCCGCGCTGAGTTCGCTGGGTATCTATTACCAAATTCAGGCGTGGCCAGCTAAACACCGCATGAAGGCGCTGGTGATTGGATTAACCGCATCGCAGTTAGCGATTCCACTGGCCCGACTCTTTTCCAGCGAGCTTTTGCAACTGGACGAATGGCGTGGGCTTTATCTGTTCGAACTGGGGCTGGCGCTGATTGCGCTGGGTTGCGTGCTGGTGGTAAAGCTGCCGCCCGGTGACCGTATCAAAGCCTTTGAAAAAATGGATTTTGTCACCTTTATTCTGCTGGCACCGGGCATGGCGCTGCTGTGTGGCGTGCTCTCTTTAGGCCGTATTGAATGGTGGTTTACCACGCCGTGGCTGGGTATTTGCACCGCCATTGCGCTCACGCTGATCGTGGCGGCCTTTGTCATTGAGCATAATCGGCGCAATCCATTAATTAATACCCGCTGGATCAGCAGCGGCATGATGATACGTCTCGGTATCGTGATGATCATGATGCGTATCGTCCTGGCGGAGCAGAACACTGGCGCGATCGGCTTTTTACAGCAAATCGGTTTGCTTAACGATCAGATGCGTGGCCTGGCGCTGGCGATTATCTCTGGCGTCATTGTTGGCATTGTCGCCAGCGCGCTGACCATCAAACCAACCCATCTCAACTGGCCGATTGTCACTTCGCTGGTGGTGATGATTATCGCCTCGCTAATGGATGCGCAATCCAGCCCGCTGACGCGCGGTAATAATATGTATTTCAGTCAATTCCTGTTGGGTTTCGGCAGCGCCTTTTTCCTTGCACCGGCCTTGCTGATTGGTATGGGCAGCGTGGTGACGCAACCCAAAAACCTGGTCAGCTTTGTTGTGCTGTTCGGCATGAGTCAAAACCTGGGCGGCTTGATTGGCTCGGCGATCCTCGGCACCTTTCAGGTTTGGCGTGAGAAATACCACTCCAGTCTACTGGCCGACAAATTATCGCTGCTCGATCCCAACGTGACCGAACGCCTTAATCAATATAATGCGCTCTACAACAACCTGGTCGGTGACAGCGTTTTGCGCGGTGCGCAGAGCACCAGCCAACTGCAAACAGTGGCGACGCTACAATCAAATGTACTGGCCTATAATGACACCTATTTATTAACTGCTGCGCTGGCATTGACTACCCTGATGTGGGTGCTGTGGCGCTTAACCCGACGCCGTTTTCTGGACTGGCGACAAGCAAAATATAACCGGCGTGAGCAGCAACTTGCCGCCTTACAAGAACGAACGGAGCAACAATGAGTCAGCAGGATGAACTTCAGGCTGCAGAACGCGAACGCGCGAATCGTCGCCGTATTCTTTCTATCGCCGTCGGAGGCGGCATTGTGGTGCTGGGTGTGCTGGTGATCCTTTACGCCTGGCAACTGTGGCCCTTTACCAGTTCCGTGCAAAGCACCGAAAATGCCTATGTGCGCGGGCAAGTCACCTTTATCAGTCCACAGGTCAGCGGTTATCTCACCAGCGTTGATGTTATCGATCTCCAACCGGTGAAAAAGGGCCAGTTGCTGATGACGATTGATGACCGAATCTATCGTCAGCGCGTGCATCAGGCTCAGGCGCAGCTGGCAATGAAGCAGGCCGCACTGAAAAATAACCAACAACAACGTCGAAGTGCAGAAGCGACGATTCAGAGCAATAAAGCCGCGCTGGAAAATGCCAAAGCGCAAGCACTGAAAAGCGGCTTTGATCTCAAACGCGTTGAAAACCTGACGGCGGATGGTTCGCTTTCAGTGCGAGAGCGTGATGCCGCACGAGCCGCTAATGCACAAGCGCAGGCGCAGGTGCGCCAGGCTGATGCGCAAGTAGCGGTAGCGCAACAGAATCTGCAAACGGTGATTGTAAATCGCGCCTCGCTGGAAGGCGATGTCGCCAGCGCGCAAGCCGCACTGGAACTGGCGGATATCGATCTGGCTAACACCCGCATTATCGCGCCAGATCATGGTCAGCTTGGTCAGCTTTCGGTGCGAAAAGGCGCATACGTTACTGCGGGTACGCGTCTGACTTCGGTGGTGCCGAATATTAAATGGATCATCGCCAATATGAAGGAGACGCAGCTGGCACGCATTCGGCCTGGTTTGCCGGTAAATATTCGCGTGGATGCCCTCGACGGCAAACATTTTGATGGCCGCGTTGAGTACATTTCACCGGCAGCGGGTTCAGAATTCAGCGCCATTTCACCCGATAATGCCACCGGCAACTTTGTGAAAATTGCCCAGCGTATCCCGGTGCGGATTCGCATTGATTCAACAGATATTGAGCAGTTGCGTCCCGGTATGTCAGTGGAAGTCAGTATTGATACTGATGCGCCAGTAAAAGATGAGGCGACGCCATGATGCGTAGCAGCGTGCTGGCCAGCATGTTGGCGATGACATTAGCAGGGTGTGCCACACAGGTTGAAAAAGCGCCGTCATCATTGCCCATTCCGACGGCGTGGCGTGAACAGGTTGGCCCATCATCGACCGTAGAAGCAGAGTGGTGGCGCGCTTTTGGGGATGAAAATCTCAATCGGCTGGTGACGCAATCGCTGCGCAATAATCCCGATATCTTGATTGCCCGATCGCGCGTCGATCAATATCGTGCCCAACTGCGCGCGGCGCAGGGCGATAACTTTCCCACGCTCAGCGCGGGCGTCGCGGCAACGCGTGAACGTACGCTCTCATCCGTTACCGGACAGCCCTATGAAACAGCCGTGTTTCAGGGATTATTACAAGCCAATTACGATGTCGATTTGTGGGGCGCACGCAGCAGTTCCATCGCCGCGTCACAGGCTTCACTGGAGGCACAGCGTGCCGCCGCCTCTGCGGCTGAATTAACCATCGCCAGCTCGGTGGCTTCGGGTTATCTCACGCTGTGCGCACTGGATGAACAGCTGCGCGTGACCGAAGCGACGCTGGAAACGCGTGGCAATTCGCTGAAACTGGCGCAGCGCCAGTACGAAACAGGCTATACCTCGCGGCTTGAATGGATGCAGGCCGCATCAGAATATCAATCTGCCAAAGCGCAAGTGCCGCAGTTACAGCATCAAATCGGACAGCAGGAGAATGCACTCAGTATTTTGGTCGGCATGAATCCGCGTGAGATTGCGCGTCGTCCTGAGTTTACGCAGATTTCACCACAGCAGATGCCCAATTTGTTGCCCTCACAGCTGATGAATCGCCGGCCTGATATTGTTCAGGCGCAGCGCCAGTTACTGGCTGCCGATGCAAGCCTCGAATCATCAAAAGCAGATCTGCTGCCCAGTCTCAATCTGACGGCAACCGGCACTATGCAGAGTTCAATATTGCATCAGCTGGTAGACAATCCGTTCCGTCTCTGGAGCATTGGCGGCAGCGTACTGGCGCCGCTTCTGAACCGTGAAGCGTTAACCGCGCAGGTTGATGTCTCAATGGCGACGCGCAACCAGGCGCTGTATAGCTATGAAAAAGTGGTTCGCAACGCGTTCTCAGAAGTGAATGATGCAATGGATGCCATTCGCCAGGGTGAAGCACAGCAAGAAGAGCTGCAAAAGCAGGAGAAATATGTTGCCGAAGCGCTGCGCATTGCCAGCAATCGTTATCAGAATGGCTACGCCTCTTATCTGGATGAACTTGACGCTCAGCGCACGTTGTTCAGTACACAGCTCAATTTAGTCACGGTTAAAAACAACCTGTTGTTGGCGCAAATTGATCTTTATCGCGCGTTAGGCGGCGGCTGGCAGGTTAATCCCTCGCATCCGTAACCTAAGCAGTAGAACATTACGCAATAATCAACGCGGGCAGAAAAGGCCAGACTGAGTCAGCAACGGGCAAAACAGAGCGCCATCAATAGCTTTTGTTAATCAGGGCCGCCTTTTCTGCCCCAAACCCTGTTTTTTTATCCTTTCATCGATCCAGCTGTGAGTAAAATAGTCGTGTAAAAAAACGGCTATATTCTTCAGCCCAAACGCGACTTAACTCTCCTCTCTATTACGCAAATAACGGCAATTTACGCGTTATGCTTCGTCTTACGCGCCTTTATAAAAGGTGTTATCATGCGCCGGTTTTTACACAGCCTGAACGGAAAAATGCACATTCAGTGACGTTTGTGTGGGGCAGTTATTTATTTTAACTGCTTGAAATAACAGGGAAATAAAAAAGGAAAATCATGAAGCTTAACACTATTTTGATGCTGGCGCTGACCGCCACCTTATTAACGGGCTGCGCCGGTACTGCACCGATTCATAATGTGAATCAATCATTGTCACAACGCTACACCGATAATCAAATGAAAGTGGCGATAATTGAGGCGGGCATTGGTCGTAAATGGGTGATGACACCTGTCGCACCGGGCATCCTTAATGGCCGACTGTCTCAGCGCGGTTTCACCGCCAATATTCGCGTTACTTATACCGATCAAAGCTATAGCATTCAGTACGTTAGCAGCGAAAATCTGAAAGCGGAAAACGGTAAAATTCACGGTAACTATAACCGCTGGATTAATAATCTGGATCAAGATATTCAGCTGCGTCTGGCGGCACAAAGTATTAAATAGTGCCTTGAATACCTTGTGTGTCATCACGGAATTAACGTAATAACACGCAAGGTAATAAAGAAATAAACCTGTCTGCCGACAAATCAGATGTCCTACTCTTGCTGTCCGTAGGGTAAACCCATACCGTGATGGACCACGTCAGACGTCGCCAGGTATTTCAGGGATGATTCTTTGCTTACGCAGGGAAGGGAGTTGACGATCCCATGGACGGCAATTCCACCAAGCTTATAAAAGAACGCTGGTATGAAACTCGCTTATTCGCTAATTGATTGGCACGCCCTGGCACCGGGGTTAGCCGAACGTGAAGCCTGGCATCGTTGGGCGCAGCACGCTGCCACCATCGACAGCACACAATCGCTTGCTAAGCCGCAGCATCTTCCGATGATGACTGCGCGGCGTCTGAGCGGCGGAAGCCGTGCAGCGGTTGAAAGTGGTTTAGTGCTGCTGGCGCGCCAACGTGTCGATGCCATCGTCTTTACCAGTCGCCATGGCGAACTGGAGCGGAACCTGCGGATACTTACCGCGTTGGCGGAGCGGCAGGCGTTGTCGCCCACTGATTTTGCGATGTCGGTGCATAATTCTGCTGTTGGCAGCCTGACCATCGCAGCAAAAAAGCCACTGGTTTCCACCTCTATTTCTGCTGGCATCGACTCCTTTCAGCAAGGATTACTTGAAGTCAGCGCACTGCATCAGGCTGGGTATCAGCAGGTGTTGCTGGTCGACTTTGATGGCACCATTCCTGATTATTATTTGCCGTGGCTACCGGAAGCAGGCTGCAACGCACCTTATGCAGTGGCGCTGCTGCTTGCGGCTGGCAGCGTGTTGCAATGCACCACCACCCTGAATACCGAGCCGGTTTCGCAGCCGATGCTGCCGCAGAGCCTTGAATTTCTGCATAACGTGCTGGCGCAGAGCAACAGCTTCACCCTTCTGGGTGAACGTCTTAACTGGCATTGGGTGAATTCACATGACTGATTCTTCTCTGTCGCTGCGCCATGGCCGGCCCGGGTTTAACTATTACTGGCGCCTGGTTATGACTGCCGTCAGCTTTACACTGTTTAGCGTGGGCGGTCTGCTGATGTCATTGACGTGGTTTAATCTGCTGTTGCTGATCCAGCGCGACAAACATCGCCGCCGCCGTATCGCGCGCGCCAGCATCGCCTGGAGTTTTCGCTGTTTCCTGCGCTTCTGCCGTTTTGTTGGCGTTTACGACTATCACATTGAGGGCGCCGATCAGCTCCGTCGCGATCGTGGCTGCTTAATCGTCGCCAATCATCCTTCACTGATCGATTACGTGATGATCGCCTCGGTACTGCCGGAAATGGATTGTTTAGTGAAAGCGGAGCTGCAAAAAACTTTTTCCTGCGAGGCGTCATTCGCGCCGCAGATTACCTGATAAACAGTGAAGCGGAGACGCTGCTACCCGACAGCCAACAGCGACTGGCGCGTGGCGATACCCTTTTGATCTTCCCGGAAGGAACGCGCACGCGTCATGGCGAAGCACTAAAGCTGCAACGCGGTGCCGCCAATATCGCGGTGCGCGCGGGCTGCGATTTACGCGTAGTTCACATTACCTGTACTCAGCGTATGCTCGATAAACAGAGCCGCTGGTATCAAATCCCGCCGGTAAAACCTGTATTTACCGTGCGCGTACATACGCGAATCGACAGCACGTCGTTTGGCGAAAGCAACCAAGATGCGCAGCCATTAGCTGCGCGTCGACTGACCCGCCATTTGCAGCAGGCGCTGGTTCCCCAAGATGTGTAATGCGGAAAACGGTATGGACTCATTAATCAACGATATCAAACAGATGATCATCGATACGCTGAACCTTGAAGATGTCGACCTCGACGATATCGACACAGAGGCCCCGCTCTTTGGTGACGGGCTTGGACTCGATTCCATTGATGCGTTGGAACTCGGGCTGGCGGTAAAAAATCGCTATGGCGTGGCACTTTCCGCCGAGAGCGAAACCCTGCGTGCGCACTTTTTTCCGTTGCCTCTTTGGCGGCGTTCGTGAATCAACAACGCGCCTGATCGCTGAGACAAAATTATGATGAACAAAGATGAAATTTATCAGGAAGTCGCCTCACTGCTGACTAACCTGTTTGAAATTGAGGCGGATGACATTCGCCCGGACGTACGCCTTTACGAAGATTTGGAACTCGACAGCATTGATGCGGTTGATATGGTGGTTCACCTGCAAAAACGTACTGGCCGTAAAATCAAACCAGAAACTTTCCGTTCGGTACGTACCGTGCAGGATGTGGTGGATGCGGTAGAACAGTTGATGCGCGAAGGCGCCTGATTTCAACATGCATGCTGCGCTACGCCTGATCAACCTTCTCACGCTGTTGGCTTGGCCTTTTTTGGCCTGGTTGGCGCTGGCGCAACCACAATGGCATGCGCTGTTCTGGTTACTGGCCGCGCTGTTCGGTCTGCGTTGGTTTACCCTGCGTCGGCAGAAAACCGCATTTAACAACGTGATGGGCTGGCTGGCTCTACTCGGCGCGCTGCTGTGTATCAGCAGCATGACGTTGCGCAGTCAGCATCTGCTGTTGTGGTATCCGGTGGCGGTCAACCTGGCCATGCTGATGATATTTGGCGCGTCATTATGGAGCAGCATGCCGCTGGTTGAACGACTTGCGCGACTGCGTGAATCCACGCTGCCGCCGCAGGCCGTGCGCTATACGCGACGCGTCACGCAAGTCTGGTGCCTGTTTTTTATCTTTAACGGCAGCATAGCGCTGAGCACCTGTTTGATGGGAAATCTTCGCCTGTGGACGCTCTGGAATGGCGGCATCAGCTATCTGTTAATGGGCGCGCTGATGAGCGCCGAATGGCTGGTACGCCAGCGCGTGAGACGCAAAGCATGATCGCACAACCCATTGCTGCGTGGCTAACCGGCGAGGATCGCGAAGTGGCGTGGCGTGGCGATCACACATTGATGTTGAGCACGCTGCGCCGTCAGGTATTGTCGCTTAGCCAGACGTTGCGGAGGCAGCCCGGCACGCAGTGGGCGCTCTGTTTTGATGACAGCTACCGATTTTGCGTCGCGCTGCTGGCAACCTGGTACGCGGAAAAAACACCGGTGATCCCGGGCCATCGTCGCGCTGCGCAGCTCAATGAAATGGGCGATGTGCTGGATGGCGTGATCAGCGATCTGCCGTTAGATATTCATTTGCCGTTGCAACGCTGGCAGGATGATGAAGCTGAAGGTGAACTTCCCGCTTTGCCCGCCGATGCCGCGCTGGTGCTGTTTACCTCAGGTTCAACCGGCGCGCCACGTCGTGTCGTAAAATCACTGGCGGTGCTGGAGCAGGAGTCGCGCTGGCTGGCTGCGCTCTGGGGTGAAAGGCTCACAGATTGCCGCATCCTTGCTTCGGTCAGTCATCAACATCTTTATGGCTTAACCTTTCGCATCATATTGCCTATGGCGTTGGGTCAACCGTTTGCGGCGCAGCAGCTATTCTACAGTGAACAACTGGTTGAACAGCTTCGGCACCCAGATTATCGCCACGCTTTAATCAGTAGCCCCGCATTTTTGCGCCGCCTGGATGATCACTTCCCTGTAGCCGCCTGCACGTTGATTGTTTCAGCGGGCGGGGCGCTGGCCTGGCAGGATGCGCAACATACCCAGCAGACAATGCATTGTCCGGTGAGTGAAATATACGGCAGCACGGAAACCGGCGTGATCGCCTGGCGGCAGCGCGATTCAGACGCCGCAGCCTGGATCTGTTTTCCTGGCGTCAGGCTACAACAGATCGACGATGATCGTTGGCAAGTCTCTTCCGCTCTGATTGAAAACGCTGCAGGTTGGCAGCTCGACGATCGCTTGCAGATTGATGCCGCAGGCCACGTTCAGATAACCGGTCGCCACGATCGCATCGTAAAAATTGAAGATAAACGCATTTCGCTGAGTGAAATCGAACGGCGCTTAATGGCGCTGCCCGGTGTCGTCGATGCCGCCGCGCTGGCTATTACGCGCCACGATCGTCAGGGTATTGGCGTGGTGCTGGCGTTGGCGACGCCGCTTGATGATCATCAGCTAGCGGCGCAGAAAAACGCTGGAAGCAGCATCTGCAACCTTTGCTGGAGTCGGTGGCGCTGCCGCGTTACTGGCGTGTGGTGGCGACCATTCCCGTCACCACACAAAGCAAACGCGCCTGGCCACAAATTGAGGAGCTTTTTCATGTTGCCGGTTGAACGCAGCCGCCAGATTCAGGACAACAGCGTAACCCTAACGCTGTATGTCGCTGCCGATCTGTTCTGGTTTCAAGGCCATTTTCCCACGTTGCCGATTCTGCCTGGCGTAGCGCAACTCGATTGGGTTATGCATTACGCGGTGCAGTGTCTGGCACCCGGCAAACAGTTTGCTGCGGTCGAAAACATCAAATTTCAACAGCCGGTAGCGCCGGATTCGCTGTTGCAACTGCATATTGAGTGGGATGCGACGAAATCCCGCCTCAGCTTTTGTTACAGCCTGCTGCGTGACGGTAACGCGCTGAGCGCCAGCAGCGGAAAAATTCAGCTGTGTTAACACCTAAATTGTCGTCTGACTTCTCACCGTGCGTGGTGATTCCCTGCTACAACCACGGCGCGATGATGGCTTCAGTGCTGGCACGGTTGGCACCTTTTAACCTGCCCGTGATCATTGTGGATGACGGCAGCGAAGCCAGCACCCAACAGCAACTGGAAAGCGTGCGGGCTGAACAGATCACCGTACTGCGGTTAACGCACAATCAGGGCAAAGGTGCGGCGGTAATACAGGGACTGCGAGCTGCCGCTGCGCAGGGTTTTACCCATGCGCTGCAGTTGGATGCCGATGGACAGCACCAGATTGAAGATTGCCCAGCCATGCTGGCGGAAGCGCGGCGTTATCCTGAATGTTTGATCTCCGGTAAGCCGCTTTACGACAGTTCGATCCCCAAGTCACGTTTATATGGGCGCTACATCACCCATTTTTGGGTGTGGATCGAAACGCTGTCGTTTTCGATCAAAGACAGCATGTGCGGCTTTCGCGTCTACCCGTTATCGCCAACGTTGGCGCTGTGCGATCAGCGTGCGATCGGTCAGCGCATGGATTTTGACACTGAAATCATGGTGCGACTCTATTGGCAGGGCACACCAAGTCGCTTTCTCACCACGCGTGTGACTTACCCAGAAACCGGAGTGTCACACTTTGATGCGCTGTATGACAATCTGCGCATCTCCTGGATGCATACGCGCCTGTTTTTCGGCATGTTGCCGCGCATTCCGCGTCTGGTAAACATGCGTCGCCAGCAAAAACATTGGTCCGGCGAACCGGAGCGCCGTGGGCAAGTAGGTCTGCGCTTCATGCTGGCAGTTTATCGTCGCTGTGGCCGCTTACCTTTTCTAATACTGCTGTGGCCGGTGGTGGCGGTTTACTGGCTGAGCGGACAGCGCGCCCGTCACGCTTCACAGCAATGGATCACGCGAGTCAGTGATTACGCCAGCCAACAGCAGGTTACGCTGCCCAAACCGCTTAACAGCTATCGCCATTTTTTGCGATTTGCTGAAGCGATGCTGGATAAGGTAGCCAGTTGGCGTGGCGATTTGCGCTGGGGACGCGATATCGATTTTGGGCCAGGTGCAGAAGCGGTGATCCGTGCGCCCGGCGAACGCGGAAAGCTGATTCTTGCCTCGCATCTGGGTGATATCGAAGCCTGCCGCGCCATGGCAAAACAGGTCAGCGGCTTGGTGATCAACGCCTTGGTATTCACTGACAATGCCCAACGTTTCCGTGCGGTGCTGGAAACTATTGCGCCAGACGCGGGCGTTAATTTGCTGCCGGTTAGCGATATCGGCCCGGAAACAGCCATTCTGCTGCAACAAAAGCTGGATGCGGGCGAATGGATTGCTATCGTCGGCGATCGCACCGCCGTTAACCGTCAGCGCGGCGGGGAGCGTCGCGTAGTCTGGAGCGCGTTTTTGGGTCGTCCCGCACCCTTTCCCCAAGGCCCGTTTGTGTTAGCTGCGGCGCTGCGCTGCCCGGTGTTGTTGATGTTCGCCTTGCGCCAGCAGGGTAAATTACAGATTCATTGCGAACCTTTTGCCGATCCGCTGCTGCTGCCACGCGCACAGCGTCAACAGGCGCTACAGGTCACGGTTGATCGCTATGCGGATCGTCTGGCGCACCATGCACTGCTGGCACCGCTCGACTGGTTTAACTTTTTCGATTTCTGGACGTTGCCCGATGATCGGGTGCGCCATGAGGAGTCCGACAATGCCTGATCACCTGCATACCGTGGAAGTCGCGCTCACGGTCTCTTTTCACGACTGCGATCCGATGGGCGTGGTCTGGCACGGTAACTACTTCCGTTATTTCGAAGTGGCCCGTGAAGCGCTGCTGCGCAGCATTAATTACAGCTACAGCGAAATGGCGGCCAGCGGCTACATCTGGCCGGTGGTCGACACCCGCGTTAAGTATCGCCAGCCGCTGCGCTGTGAGGAACCGATCACCGTCAGCGCCAGCATCACCGAATATGAAAACCGGTTACGCATCGACTACCAGGTCCGCAATGCGGCAGGGGAGATCACCACCAAAGCGCACACTTTGCAGGTTGCGGTGGAGCAGGCAACAGAAACCTTATGCTTTGTTACGCCCGATATTTTGCTGGAACGCCTAGGGGTGAAAGAATGCTAAAAATTATCGTTGCCAGTTTGCTACTGTGGGCCAGCGCGGCCAGCGCGGCCAGCGCCGTCACGCTGGAACAGTTACAGCAGCGCTTTGCCAGTCAACCGATCATTCGCGCAGATTTTGTTCAAACACGCACCATTTCCGGCATGGCGCAGCCGCTGGTATCACATGGCAACCTGCTGATCGCGCAACAACAAGGACTGTGGTGGCATCAAACAACGCCGTTTGTCATGACGCTGCTGCTTGATGATAAGCGCATGGTACAAACGCTGAATAATCAGCCGCCGCAAGTCATCACTTCAGACAGTAATCCACAAATGTTCCAGTTCAATCATTTGTTGCGCGCGCTGTTTCAGGCAGATGAGAAAGTCTTGAAAGAGAACTTTACGCTCGATTTTCAGGACAACGGCAACCAGCGCTGGACGCTGGGACTCACGCCTAAAGCCGCGCCGCTTAACATGATATTTAATCGTATCGATCTGGCGGGCAGCGAATTTCTCGAACGTATCGATTTGGATGACAAGCAGGGTGATAAGACCCACATTCAACTCAGCAACACGCGCATTAAGCCGCCGCAATTAAGTGACGAGGAGCGCACACGTTTTGCCGGGCCGTAATGATAAATTCTTCGCCGCGCTGTGGTTAGTGGTTTGCATGGTGTTAGCTGTCGCCTTGGTGCTGCTGTTGCCGCGCAGCCATCTCAACAGCAGCGTACTGGCGTTGTTGCCGCAGCAAAACCTCGGTGCCGCGCCTGCGGAGTTGCAGGAAGGTTTTATGCAGCGGCTGGATCGACAAATGGTCTGGCTGGTATTACCAGGAAAAACCGACGATCCCGCAGTAGCGCGCTGGTGGCTTGAGCAATTACGCGCTTTGCCTGCACTCAAACAGGTGCAGGGCGATCTCAATGAAAATCAGCAGCAGCAGTGGGGCCGTTTTGCCTGGCAACATCGTAACGGTCTGATTGATGATGCAACCCGTGCACGATTGCAAAACGGCGGCGATGCGCAAGCTGATTGGCTGTTAGGCCAACTCTTTTCCGCCTTTTCTGGGGTAGGCAGCAAGGAGTTACAAAACGATCCGCTGATGCTGGTACGAGGCTCACAGCTGGCACTTCAGCAAAATGCCGATCGCATGATGCTGCACAATGGCTGGCTAACGGTGCAGGATAAGCAAGGCCAACGCGGCTATTTCCTGCATGGCGAACTGGCAAATAATGCGTTTAGCATTACGCAGAGCCATCAACTTGTGTCGCAACTCAGGCAGCTTGAAAAAGCGCTAAAACAGCGCTGGCCGCAGGCACAACTGCTTACGCGCGGCACGGTACTGTTCAGTGATGATGCCAGCCAGCGTGCGCAACACGATGTTGAAACACTCGGCACAATAACCGTGGGCGGCGTGTTGATACTGGTGCTTTTGGTGTTCCGCTCGTTGCGCCCATTGCTGCTATGCCTCGCATCGGTCGCCATTGGCGCGATGGCGGGCACGGTCGCCACGCTGCTCTGTTTTGGCGAGCTGCACATCATGACGCTGGTGATGAGCCTGAGCATTGTCGGCATCTCTGCCGATTACACGCTCTACTACCTCACCGAACGCATGGTACATGGTGAACACGCCACGCCGTGGCAGAGTCTACGCAAAGTGCGCGGTACGCTGCTGCTGGCGTTAGCCACCACCGCGATTGCCTGGCTATTAATGCTGCTGGCGCCTTTTCCGGGTCTGCGTCAGTTGGCGGTTTTTGCGGCCAGCGGTTTAACGGCATCCTGTTTAACGGTGATTTTTCTCTATCCGTGGTTGGTGCGCGGTTTACCGGTTCGTCCTGTGCCGTTGATGGTGCCGCTTGCGCGCTGGTTAGCCGCGTGGCGTCGCCGCAAAGCGTTGCGAATTGGCTTGCCGCTGGCGATGGCGATTTACGCGCTGGGCGGTATGGTGCAATTAAAGGTGGATGATGATATTGCCCATCTACAAAGCGCGCCGGCCCATCTGCTCGAACAGGATCGCCAACTGGCGGATTTGACAGGTCAACGCGCCGATCAAACTTGGTTTGTGGTGTGGGGCGATAACGCACAGCAGACGCTGCAGCGTTTAGCGCAGCTGGTGCCAGATTTAAAACAGGCGCAGCAGCAAGGTGTGCTGCAAAACTTCCGTTTACTGCCGTTACGTTCGCTGGAACAGCAGCAACAAGACATTGCTACCCTGCAACAGGCCGCACCGAAGATCGTGGCGCGGCTAAAACAGGCGGGGATCAGCGTGCCCGCACCCGATCTTCAACCGATGACGGTAACGCCAGAAGCCTGGCTGAACAGTCCGCTGAGTGAAGGCTGGCGACTGTTATGGCTGTCGCTGCCTGACGGGCGCAGCGGCGTGCTGGTGCCGACCAGCGGCGTAAAAAATAGCGCGGCGCTCAGTGCGCTGGCGCAAAAATATCCAGGCGTAAGTTGGGTCGATCGTAAGGCCAGCTACGATACGCTTTTCAGCTTCTGGCGCTCGCTGTTGAGCGGCTTACTGTTGCTGGCGTTAGCGCTGATTGCGCTGAGCTACGTGCTGCGTTTAGGCCTTAAAGCGGGTTTGCGCAGTGCATTGCCTTCATTGCTGTCGCTGGCAACCGCGTTGGCAACGTTGGGCTGGATGGGCGCGTCATTGAATCTGTTCGCGCTGTTGGCATTGATTCTGGTGCTGGGCATTGGCATTAATTACACCTTGTTCTTTAGCAATCCGCAGGGTACGCCGCTGACTTCACTGTTGGCGGTCTCGCTGGCGATGATGACAACGTTGCTGACGTTGGGCATGTTGGTTTTCAGCAGCACCAGCGCCATTGCTGGTTTTGGTACCGTGTTGTGCAGCGGTATTTTTAGCGCCTTTCTGCTCTCACCGCTGGCCATGCGGCCCACTAAATTGAGGAAAAAAGATGATTCGCGCAGCGATGATGTTGATATTCAGTCTGCTGCTCAGCGCCTGCGCCAACCCTAAGCCAGATAATACGCAGCCTACCGCCTGGCTGAAGCCTGGCGTGAAGATTATGCTGCCACCGCCGGGCATCACGCCTGCATTTCAACAGCAGCAACTGTTAACCGGCCAGATAAAAGGAACCCGCCAGTCGCTGCTGGTGTTGCTGAGCGCCGATGCGCAGAAAATAGAATTAGCGGGCTTATCATCGGTGGGGATTCGCTTGTTCCGTGTCAGTTACGATGCCAGGGGCATTCATACGCAACAGCTGATGCCGCTGCCCAATATGCCGCCCGCCAGTCAGGTATTGGCCGATATTATGTTGAGTCACTGGCCGATTGCGGTATGGCAAAAACAGCTGCCGCGCGGCTGGACGCTACAAGACAAAGGATTGAAGCGCGTGCTGCGAGATGCCGATAACCAGGTCGTGACGGAGATTACCTATCTACAACGCGGCGAGCGCCGTGAGCCGATCACCCTTCAGCAGCACGCGTTTGGTTACCTGATTCAAATTCAACATTTGGATGCATCATGATCTACATTTCTGCATTCGGGATGCTCAATGCGCTTGGGAACAATAATCAGCAGATTGCCGCGAACCTGATCAGCGGTATTGCGCCTGGTATGCGTGAGCATGAAGGCTGGCTAACGACGGACAAACGCTGCTGGCTGGGTGCGGTAGAGGCCAAGTTGCCTGCTATACCCGCTGCCTTTGCTGCGCATGACACCCGTAATAATCAGCTGCTGCTGGCGGCGTTAGCGCAAATTCGTCCAGCGCTGGATGCTGCTGTTGCGAAATATGGTGCCGATCGCGTTGCGATCGTGTTGGGAACCAGCACCTCGGGTGTTGACGAAGGCGATCAGCAGATTCGTGGCGATCGCCAGCACTACCATTACCAGATGCAAGAATTGGGCGATCCATCGCGCTTTCTGGCGCAATATCTGCAACTCAATGGCCCAGCCTATACCATCTCCACCGCCTGTTCTTCCAGCGCTCGTGCGCTGATCAGCGGCGAACGTTTGATTGCTGCAGGGTTGGCGGATGTTGCCCTTGTAGGCGGTGCAGATTCACTAAGCCGCATGCCGGTTAACGGCTTCGCCAGTCTCGAATCACTTTCTGAACGCCGCTGCGTGCCGTTTAGCCGTGAGCGCGATGGCATTTCGATTGGTGAGGGGGCCGCACTGATGCTGTTAACGCGAGAACCGCAGCCGTTAGCGCTGTTGGGCGCGGGCGAATCTTCTGATGCCTGGCATATGTCTGCGCCGCATCCAGAAGGTGAGGGCGCAGAGCGCGCCATGCGCATGGCGCTGCAACAGGCGGGTTTAGCGCCGCAGGATATCGGCTACATCAACCTGCATGGCACCGCGACGCCGCTTAACGATCAGATGGAAGCGTTAGTGATCCATCGCCTGTTTGGCAGTGATGTACCCTGCAGTTCGACGAAACACCTTACCGGGCACACGCTCGGTGCAGCGGGCGTGTGCGAAGCCGCGCTCAGCGCGTTGATTCTCAGCGAGAATCTGCCGTTGCCGGCGCAAGATTTTTCTGTCGCCGCTCGCGACGAAAGCCTGGCAGAGTGCGGCCTGCTGCTGCACTCTCAGCCGCTGGCGCGTCCGATTATCGCGTCCAACTCGTTTGCTTTCGGTGGCAATAATACCTGTTTAATTTTGGGACGGTGCGATGACAATTAAGGGTTGTGCTGCGGATTTTTTGCCGCATGAAACGCCTATGGTGCTGGTCGAACAGCTGATTGCGGTGGATGAAGAAAGCGTGCATTGCCGAGTGACAACGGCCAAAACAGGCGTGCTGGCTCCTTTTCTTAATCAGCAGGGTGAACTGCCCGCGTGGTTTGGCGTAGAGATCATGGCGCAAACCGTTGGTGTCTGGTCTGGCTGGCAAGCGAAACGTGCCGGAGCAATCCTTATCCAGCCAGGCATGCTGTTGGGCGGGCGCGGCTGGCGGGCAACGCAGCCCCATTTCCCGGCTAACGCAACGCTGGATATCACTATGCGGCTACTGATGCGCGACGATCGGATGGGCAGTTTTGAGGGCGAAATCCATTATGGCGATCTGCTGCTGGCCAACGGACGCCTGAATACCTATCAACCGAATGAAGAAGAGCTACAGCAACTGATGTCACAAGGAAATCAGCCATGAGAGGTTCTGTATTGGTAACGGGCGCCAGTAAAGGCATTGGCCGCGCTATCGCGCTGCGCCTGGCGCAGGACGGCTTCGAACTGGTGGTGCATTACAATCGCGACCGTGCGGGCGCTGAACACACGTTGCAGCACATCGTGGAGCAGGGTGGAACCGGGCGGGTGCTGGGTTTTGATGTTGCCGATCGCGCCGCGACCCGCAGCGTTCTGGAGGCGGATATTGAGCAGCATGGTGCCTATTACGGCGTTATCAGCAATGCAGGGATCACCCGGGATGGCGCTTTCCCTGCGCTAACAGAATCTGAGTGGGATGATGTGATTCATACCAATCTCGACAGCTTTTATAATGTGATTCACCCCTGCGTGATGCCCATGATTGGTCTGCGTCGTGGCGGTCGGATCATCACACTGTCGTCGGTTTCTGGCATGATGGGCAATCGCGGCCAGGTCAATTACAGCGCGGCAAAAGCGGGCATCATCGGCGCAACCAAAGCGCTGGCGATTGAACTGGCAAAACGTAAAATCACCGTAAACTGCATCGCGCCCGGCCTGATTGATACCGGCATGGAAGGGCTTGAACCGCGAGTCGTTGAGGAAGCACTGAAAATTATTCCGATGAAACGCATGGGCGCAGCGGATGAAGTGGCGGGATTAGCCAGCTATTTGATGTCTGACATTGCAGGTTATGTCACGCGTCAGGTGATTTCGATTAACGGAGGCATGCTGTGATTCAGCGCGTAGTTGTCACGGGCATGGGCGGTGTCACCGCTTTTGGCGAGCAATGGCAGGCGGTCGCGGCACGTATTCTTGCAGGTAAAAACGCAGTGCGGCAGATGCCGGAATGGCAAGTTTATGATGGGCTGCACACGCTGTTAGGCGCGCCGATTGATGATTTTACCTTGCCTGCGCACTATACCCGTAAACGTATTCGCGCCATGGGCCGCGTCTCGCTGCTGGCTACCCGCGCCACCGAACTGGCTTTGGAACAGGCTGGGCTGATCGATCATCCGGTACTGACCAATGGTGAAACCGGCATTGCTTATGGCTCTTCCACCGGCAGCACCGGGCCGGTGAGCGAATTCGCCACTATGCTGACTGAAAAGCACACCAACAATATTACCGGCACCACCTATGTGCAGATGATGCCGCACACCGCCGCCGTGAATGCCGGTCTGTTTTTTGGTTTACGTGGTCGTGTGATCCCCACTTCCAGCGCCTGTACCTCGGGCAGCCAGGCGATTGGCTATGCGTGGGAAGCGATTCGCCACGGCTACCAAACGGTGATGGTAGCCGGTGGCGCAGAGGAGTTATGTCCTTCTGAAGCGGCGGTATTCGATACGCTATTTGCCACCAGCCAGCGCAATGACGCACCGCAAAGTACCCCTTCGCCATTCGATCAGCATCGTGATGGATTGGTGATTGGCGAAGGTGCGGGTACCCTGATTCTCGAATCGCTGGAACATGCGCAGGCGCGTGGCGCAACAATTTACGCCGAGCTGGTGGGGTTCCACACCAATTGCGATGCGGCACATATTACGCAGCCGCAGCGCGAAACCATGCAAATCTGCATTGAGCGTGCACTGAAAAGTGCCGGGCTGGAAGCCTCACAAATTGGCTATATTAATGCGCACGGCACAGCCACCGATCGGGGTGATATTGCTGAAAGCCTGGCAACTGCAGCCGTGTTTGGCGACCAAACGCCCGTCTCTTCGTTGAAATCCTATTTTGGTCACACGCTGGGCGCGTGCGGTGCGCTGGAAGCCTGGATGAGCATTCAGATGATGCGCGAAGGCTGGTTTGCACCGACGCTGAATCTGACGCAGCCTGCACAAGAATGCGGTGCGCTGGACTACATTATCGGTGAGCCGCGTAAGCTGGAAACCGATTTTATCCAGACCAACAATTTCGCCTTTGGCGGCATTAATACCTCGCTTATCTTCAAACGCTGGCGCGACGCCTGATCAAGTGCGCTGCTTCGGCAGCGCCTTCACTGTTTTTTCATCCGTTATCAGACTGTAAATCCTGCGCTTTAGCATAAGATTTTTCTTGCATTCACTTCCGCCCCGCGCATAATCGCAAACCGCAATAATAATGATTCTCAGTATATTTACCATTAGGGAACGACGATGCGCCAACTTCTTTCAACCCCAGGATTCAAACCGACGCTGCTCGCTATTTTCGTCAGCGCCGGTTGTTTGCCAGTGATGGCTCAGACTACGACGACGAATAACGCTGCCAGTGATGCAGCAGCGGACAATAAAGAACAGACCTTAACCGTGGTGGCGACACCGGAAAATGATTTTAAAGCGGGTGGCAACGATTTGGTGCCCGCTTATCTCGATGGGCAAATTGCTCACGGCGGTCGCCTGGGCATGCTCGGCGAGCAAAAAGCGATGGACGTGCCGTTCAACGTCATCGGCTTTACCTCAAAAATGATCCAGGACCAGCAGGCGCATACCATCGCTGACGTGGTGAAAAACGATGCTGGCGTGCAGAGCGTGAAGGGCTACGGCAACTTTGCTGAAAGCTACCGCATCCGTGGCTTCCTGATGGATGGCGATGACATGACCTTTGGCGGCTTGCCCGGCGTGGTGCCACGTCAGGTAATGGATACGGCGTTGATCGATCGCGTTGAGATCTTTAAAGGTGCAAACAGTTTGCTGAACGGCTCAGCCACCGGCGCGGTTGGCGGTATGATCAACCTTGAACCGAAACATGCAGATGATGTGCCTTTGACGCGCGTCGGCGTGGATTACACCACCTCCTCGCAGGTGGGGACCAATGTCGATATCGGTCGACGCTTTGGCGATAACAACCAGTTCGGTGTGCGGGTGAACGCGGTGCATCGTGAAGGTGAAACCGGCGTAGATGACGAGAAGAAAAGAACCACCGCCGCGTCGATCGGCCTTGATTATCGGGGCGATCGTCTGCGCACGTCACTTGATGTGGGTTATCAGAAAAAGACCTTCCACGACGGTGGATTAGGCGTGAACATCAGCGGTATCGACTTTATTCCTGCGGTGCCGTCAAACTCGCATAACTACAGCCAAAAATGGGTGTACAGCGATATGGAGTCCGAATTTGGTATCGCCAAAGCGGAATACGATATCACTAATAACTGGACAGCTTACGCAGGCTTGGGCGCGCAGCATGCCCATGAAACCGGCAACTACGCCACGCCAAAGATCACCAACAGCAACGGTGATGCAACCATTGCCACCTTCAACACTAACCGCATTCAAGACAACATGAGCGGCATGGTGGGATTACGTGGCAATTTCGATACCGGCTTCGTCTCGCACAAAGTGAACATTGGCTATTCGGCGCTGACCACCAATGCCAAAAATGCTTACGGCATGGCGTTGAGCGGCGCATCAACCAATATCTATCACACCAACGATATCGCAGAACCCGCCGTGAACTTTAGCGGTGGTAATTTCTCTGATCCGCTGACCACCGCACGCTCGCGTACGCAAGGCTATTTGCTCAGCGATACCTTGGGCCTGTTTGATGATTCGCTGCTGTTTACAGTGGGTGCGCGTCATCAGAAAGTGGTGGTGCGTAACTACGCTTACGGCACGGGCGCAGAGGATGTCGCTTCGCGTTATGACAACAGCCGTTGGATGCCAACGTATGGCGTGGTCTACAAGCCGTGGGAGACCGTTTCTCTCTATGCGAACCACACCGAAGCACTGCAACCCGGTGAAGTCGCGCCACAAGGCAGCAGCAACTACGGTTCTGTCACGGGCATCGCGCATTCGAAGCAGAATGAAATTGGCGTGAAAACGGATTTCGGCCGGATTGGCGGCTCGCTGGCACTGTTTGAAATCAAGAAGCCTTCCGGCATTCTCAACGGTGACAACGCCTACGTAATGGATGGCGAACAGCGCCATCGTGGTGTTGAAACCAACATCTTCGGCGAGCCGGTATTAGGTTTTCGCTTGAATGCCAGCGCAACCTGGATCGATCCGGTCATGCAAAAAACCGAGGGTGGCACCTACGACGGCAAGCAGGCGGTGGGCGTTCCTCGCTACGATTACCAGTTGGGCGCAGAATATGATATCAAACCGGTTGAAGGACTGACCGCAACCGCCTTGCTGAACCACACCGGTTCACAATGGGCAGATTCTGCGAATACCAAGAAAATTGACAGCTACACCACCTTGGATCTGGGTTTGCGTTACCGCACCAAAGTTAACCAGAGCGATATGGTTTGGCGTGTCGGTGTTGAGAACGTAACCAATGAGAAATATTGGGCCAACATTGATGACAGCGGCACGTATTTATCACAAGGTGATGGACGTACGCTGAAAGTCGGTATGAGCTACGACTTCTAATCAACCTGAGTTTCATCGCAACGGGGCGCATCATGCGCCCCGTTTATTTTGCGAATAAATCTGATCAATCAAACGGATTCCTTTACACTGTTGCGCGCCGTACCTTAAACAGGTTCATCCCATTCTGTAGAGATTTCATGTCAGCACCTTCACCACCGGACAAACACGACGAACCTTTGCGTCAATCTTTAGACGATGCCCAGTTCGCCATTGTGGTGCTTGTTGTGACCTCAGTGACGTTGATTATCTTCGTATTGATGGTTACGCTCTGGATGAGTTGAGAGGTCAGGCGTGAAAAGGACATTCATCAGGAGAAGGCAATGGAAAACAGAGATGACAAACTGATTGCGATTATTGGCCTGCTGGCTGCGTGTCTGATTGGGGTTACGTTCCTGTTTACCATGACCTGGCTCACCGATGTGCGCCATCCCACCGATCCTTCTCTTGACGTGCAATCCTGCTCCCCAAGCCTCACCCGCCAATCTCTCATCCATCCTGATCGCGTTTTTCATATTTGATCTGTTGGCTACGTAATACCAGCGCCAGCCCCTCATGCAGGGTGCGATTACCATTGGGATCGCCTAATCCCAGCAGCGGATCTGGCGAGCGGCGATCATCAGCCCAGGCGGGATATTCCACCACCGGGTAAAGCGAAACGCCCTCGATGGCAATCCCATTTTCCAGCGCCACCGACACATTTTCACTGACTTCCTGCAACCAGGTTGCGCCTGCATTGCCTTCTGCGCCGGTTTCTGCCAGCAGCATGGGACGTTGATAACGCTGCCAGCACTGCGCGAGCAGCGTATGCAGCGGCACCCTTGAGGGATGATCGGCTTCCATGGGGAGATCCGGGAAAAACCAGTGATTGTCGGGATAATAATTCAAACCCAGGATGTCGAGACACGCTTCGCTGCCGCCTAACTCTTTATCGAGGCGACCCGCTAACATATCCCAGGCTTCGAACTGCGCCTGATGTTGCGCATTGGCATAAGGTTTACTGTCTGGGTTGTCGGGATGTGTGGCGATCTGCACCAGCGGATCGGTTAATACAAAGCGGGCGTCGGGATAGACTTCACGAATAGCGTGAATGGCTGCCAGCGAAGCGCGCACCAGCTGTCGCTTCAGCTCTTTGCCGCGATTCGCCACGTGAGGATTAAACCAGGCAACGTCAGCGCCAGCCCATGACCAAAACGAGATTTGATTGATGGGCGTAAAGAAAGGCTGCTCGATGCCGTGGTCTCGCATTAGCTGTGCCATGGCGCGGGCGAAGCGTTCGAAATGCTCGACAAATTCTGCTTTCCAGATATTGAGATGATCGGGATAGCCAAAATGCGCCAGCTCCCAGATAATTTGCAGATTATGACGCTGTGCCGCCTCGATCATCGGCAGGAAAGAGTGCCAGTCATAGACATCGGGCGTTTTCTCAATCAAATGCCAGCGAGCACCGTCGCGCGCCGTCAAAATGTGCTGTTCCACCAGCGTGGCGTAATCTTTATTTAGCAACATGTCATGACCACTGGAGATCACCATGTCCAGCCTTTTTCCTGGCGCACGACAGGCGGTGGAGCAGGGAAGCTGCCCTGAAAGAAGCTGCGAAACAGGTGGGGATGATGGCGATGTGAACCTTCGGTAAGGGATTGCTGCGTCATTTTCCTCTCCTTCCAGGCAATTGCCGGTCACAGATGGTTCGGCTAAGTCTAGACTAAAAACATCAACAGCCGTGTAGTGAAGTCGGAAGGCTCGCATAGCGTGTTTCCTCAGACCGGTGAATAATAAAAATAACTGCATCATTCAGGGAATTAACATGACCGAAGCTTTTGACCTGCATCCGACCACTCTTTGTGAGAGCTGGCTGGAACAGCGGCTTAAACCGCAGCGAGTGCACCGTGCCGACCTCAGCGGGATTCATCCGCTCAGCGATGGGCTGGACGCCTTCGCCGCCCGCTATATGCTGATTGAAAAAGCTGAACGCTCGCTCGATATTCAGTACTACATCTGGCAAAACGACATGTCGGGGAGATTGCTGTTTAGCGCCCTGTTGGACGCCGCAGAACGCGGAGTAAAAGTCCGTTTGCTGCTGGATGACAACAATACGCCGGGCCTGGATGAAACCCTGGCGCAGCTCGATCGTCACCCCAATATCACCGTCAGGCTCTTCAATCCTTTCTCATTTCGAACCCTGCGCGCGCTGGGTTACCTGACTGATTTCGCACGTCTTAACCGCCGTATGCACAATAAAAGTTTTACCGTTGATGGCATTACCACGTTGGTGGGCGGACGTAATATTGGTGATGAATATTTCGGAACCGGTAATGAACCGCTGTTTGCAGATCTCGATGTTATGGCCATTGGGCCGGTTGTAGAAGAGGTCAGCAAAGATTTTGAGCGCTATTGGAAAAGCAAACCGGTATCGCCGTTGAAAAAGGTGCTGGATGAAACCAGCGATGACAAAAGCGCGGTGCGTTTGCCGGAAGCCTGGCGCCACAGCGAAGCCGTTCAGGTCTACCTCAAACGGCTGGATAATTCTGCGTTTGTCAGCCAACTCGAACAGGGCACCCTGGAGCTGACATGGGCGAAATCTCGTTTGCTCAGCGACGATCCGCGTAAAGGTTTAGGCAAAGCAAAGCGCAAAAGCTTGCTGCCGCAGCGCATGTTGGAAGTGATAGGTACGCCGCAGCATCAATTCGATATTATTTCAGCCTATTTTGTGCCGACGCGAGCGGGCGTGGCGCAGCTACTGGCCTTAAAGCGTAAAGGGGTGAAAATCGCCATTCTGACCAATTCGCTGGCGGCGAATGATGTCTCCATTGTGCATGCGGGTTACGCTAAATGGCGCAAGAAACTATTACGTCACGGTATCGCGCTGTATGAACTTAAACCGCAATCCGCCTTGCAGGATGCGCCACACGATCGCGGTTTGACCGGTAATTCGGGTTCGAGTTTGCATGCCAAAACCTTTTCGGTCGATCAAAAAACGTTGTTTATTGGCTCGTTTAATTTTGACCCACGTTCAGCAGAACTCAACACGGAAATGGGATTAGTGATTGAAAGCGAATCGCTGGCAATGAAAACCCATCAGCGCTTCATTGATTCAATGCGCGATCGTGCCTGGACACTACGACTGGATAAGTGGGGCAGGGTAAACTGGCTTGAGTATCCGAACGAATCAGAAGAAGTGGTGCATAAACATGAACCGGGCTGTTCGCTGTGGCAGCGATTGCAGGTGCGATTAGTCTGGCGTTTGCCTATTGAATGGCTGCTTTAAAAAAGCGATCCCCAACGGGATCGCTTTTTTATTATTTGTTCTGCGGCTTACCGGAGAACAAGAAGCGCAGCAGCGGAATGCGCAGGTGAATCTCATACAACAGAAAGGCGATGCCAAACACCATTATCAGGCCAACGAAAAAGCCCAGCGTGTTGTTGCTGATGTGCGGCGTAATATAAATGCCATACAGCAACGTCAGGGGATGGTGGACCAAATAGATAAACAGCGAAGCATTGACCAGATACATGATGCGCGGCGAATGTGAGTTCAGCAGCTTATGGCCGAAGCAGAAGCAGACGTTGAGCATACACAAGCCCATCAGGGTGGAGATCAGCGCATCCAGTTCATATAACCAACCTTCACCACTGCTCATCCGCTGATTTGCGCAGTAGGCAACAAACACCACAATTGCGCCAAAGCACATCACGGGATTGAATCGTACAAATAACTGCTTCAGCGCCTTATGCTTCCACGACAGCGCGCCAAGCATGAAGAAAGGCATAAAGAACAGTGATTGCATCACCCCAATACTGAACAAGCCATTCATTAACCAGTCAGGCTGGAAAAGAAAGATCGCACGGCGGAACAGGCACCATAACAACGCCCACGCCATAACGCCTAAGGTCAGCGAACCCCAACCCACACGTTGGTAATCAATGGCGTGTTTTTGATCGCGTAACCAGCGGAACGTCAGCATGCCCAGCGTGGTTAGCACCACCAACACCACCAGAAACCACAGGTGAGAGATTAACTCCCACATCAGGTTATTAAATTTCTCGTACAGACTAAAATTATCCCAGCCAGACAATTTCTGCGTCCACTCTTTGAGCATAAAAAATTGCGGCAGAGTGATCAGCGGAATGGCAGTGAGCAGCGGAATGCCGACACGCTCCAACCGTACTTTTAAAAACCGCTGCGGCTGATAGCGCAAATAGAGCATGTAGGAGAAATAGCCGGAGATGACAAAAAAGACCTGCATACGGAAGGCGTGAATAAAATCATTAAACAGCGTCAACCATAATGAAGCGTCGGTACTGTTAACTGCCCATTTTTGCGTGGAATAAATCAGGGAAACGTGAAATGGAACCCCTAATAACATCAAATAAGCCCGAATGGAGTCGAGAAAATATTCACGTTCAGGTTTTGCTGTACTCATAAAGTTCCTGTTCGTTAGTACGTTGTGAGTCTGTTTTAGCCAGTTTCGCCCTGAAACCGGATTATGCCGGAGTGAAATTCTACCTGTGATAAACGAGGTATACTATCAGCTAAATCTGTATCGTTTAATTGTCCTAAAATCACACATCTGGCTTACGAATAAAGGGAACATTCTTGCGCATAAGCTGTCGGAAAACCGAATAATCCTTTAAGATAAGCGGGTTTGATTTAAGCACACGAAAGGGGGGATGTGCTGACTAAAGAGAAAAATAAACCAGAACTGAAAAAGGTGCGTTGGATTGGCGCTGCAGTTCTGCTGGCGTTGTACGCCAATAACAGTTGGGCGTTTAACATCGATGATGTAGCCAAACAAGCCAAAGCGTTGGCAGGGAAAAGCTTCGAAGCGCCTAAAAGCAATTTACCCTCTCAGTTTCGTGAAATGAAATTTGCTGATTATCAGCAGATCCAGTTTAACCACGATAAAGCGTATTGGGGCAAATTGCGTACGCCATTCAAGCTGGAATTTTATCATCAGGGTATGTACTTCGATACGCCGGTACAAATTAATGAAGTCACGGCTAGCGCGGTGCGTGAAATCAAATACAACCCTGATTATTTTAATTTCGGCAATGTGAAACATGACGCCGATTCGGTTAAAAACTTGGGCTTCGCGGGTTTTAAAGTCCTTTACCCATTAAATACCAAAGGTAAAGATGACGAGATCACCAGTTTTCTGGGTGCCAGCTACTTCCGCGTGATCGGTGCGGGCCAGGTTTATGGCTTGTCGGCGCGTGGTTTGGCGATTGATACCGCGTTGCCTTCTGGCGAAGAGTTCCCGCGCTTTAAAGAGTTCTGGATCGAACGTCCGAAACCACAAGATAAGCAACTGGTGATCTACGCCTTACTGGATTCGCCTCGAGCAGCCGGTGCCTACCGTTTTGTTATTCGTCCGGGTAATGAGTCGGTCGTTGACGTGCAGTCTAAAGTCTATCTGCGCGACAAAGTGGGCAAACTGGGTGTTGCGCCATTGACCAGCATGTTCCTGTTCGGTGCTAACCAGCCGTCGCCGGTTAATAATTTCCGTCCTTCGTTGCACGATTCTGATGGTCTTTCCATCCATAGCGGCAACGGCGAATGGATTTGGCGTCCGCTGAATAATCCGCGCCATTTAGCGGTGAGCACATACACCATCGAAAGCCCGAAAGGTTTTGGTCTGCTGCAACGTAGCCGCGACTTCAGCGCTTATCAGGATCTTGACGATCGTTACGATCAGCGTCCAAGTGGCTGGGTTGAGCCTTTAGGCGATTGGGGTAAAGGCCGCGTCGAGCTGGTGGAGATCCCTACTGCGGATGAAACCAACGACAACATCGTTGCCTTCTGGACACCGGAGAACCTGCCGGAGCCGGGCAAAGAGATGAACTTCAAATACCGTCTACACTTCACGCGTGACGAAAGCCAACTGCACTCGGACGACACGGCATGGGTGAAAAACACCCTGCGTTCTGCCGGTGACGTTAAGCAGTCTAATCTGGTGCGTCAACCGGATGGCAGCATCGCCTTTACTCTCGATTTTGTGGGTAAAGCGATGAGCCAAATGCCGGAAAACAGCCAGGTTGCACCACAGGTGAGTGTGGGTAATAACGCGGATGTGGTTGAGCAGAGCGTACGCTATAACCCGGTCAATAAAGGCTGGCGTTTGGTGTTGCGTCTGCGTGTGAAAGACAACAAGCAGCCAACCGAAATGCGTGCGGCGCTGGTTAGCGGCGACAAGACATTGACGGAAACCTGGAGCTATCAGCTACCTGCCAATGAATAAATCGACTTTTACACCTCAAAGTTACGTGGAATCCCTGCCGCTGGATGCGGCAGGAAAAGCCCGTTTAAGCGCCTCGCTGCAAAATGCCGAGGCGTTTCACTTCATACACGAGTCGCTGGGCCAGGATGTGGCAGCCAGCGATCGCCCTGACGATGCGCCACTGAAATCTGTTTCATCGCGGGTGAAAATGGCCTGGCCAGACTCGCTTGCTGATGGCCAACAGCTCGGCAAAGATTATCTCGATCGCACCACGCTGAAGGCCATGCCGAAAGTGAAGCGCTCGCTGATGTTCCCGGAAGCCTGGCGTACTAACCCGTTGGTGCGTGCCTGGTCTTCATTACGTGGACAAAAATCAGTGCCGCGCTACGCCAATCCAGAAGAGCAGCGTGCTGAAGAGAAGTGGCGTCACGTAGGATCAATGCGTCGCTACACTTTGCTGATTTTGACGCTTTTCCAGACCGTTGTGGCAACCTGGTACATGAAAACCATTCTGCCGTATCAGGGCTGGACGCTGCTCGACCCGATGGAGATGATCAATCAGAACTGGCAGCAATCGGTGATGCAGATTCTGCCTTATGTGCTGCAAACCGGAATTCTGTTCCTGTTCGCCATCCTATTCTGTTGGGTCTCCGCCGGTTTCTGGACTGCGCTGATGGGCTTTTTACAGCTGCTTATTGGTCGCGACAAGTACAGCATCTCTTACTCAACAGTAGGCGATGAAGCACTTAACCCTGAGCACCGTACAGCGTTGATCATGCCGATCTGTAATGAAGATGTAGAGCGCGTATTTGCTGGATTACGAGCGACCTGGGAATCCGTCGTCCGTACCGGCAATGCGGAACATTTTGACGTCTACATCCTCAGCGACAGCTACGATCCTGATATTGCCATCGCCGAGCAGAAAGCCTGGATGGAACTGGTACGTGATGTTGGCGGCGCAGGCAAAATCTTCTATCGCCGTCGTCGTCGTCGCGTGAAGCGTAAAAGCGGCAACATTGATGACTTCTGTCGTCGTTGGGGCGTCAACTACAGCTATATGGTGGTGCTGGACGCTGACAGCGTAATG
The DNA here is from genome assembly GCF_018842675.1 of Candidatus Pantoea bituminis. Classification (NCBI taxonomy): domain Bacteria; kingdom Pseudomonadati; phylum Pseudomonadota; class Gammaproteobacteria; order Enterobacterales; family Erwiniaceae; genus Pantoea; species Candidatus Pantoea bituminis. The sequence continues at coordinate 2,347,775 of NZ_JAGTWO010000004.1, read as the reverse complement.
AGCGGGGAATGTCTTACCGGCTTAGTACGCATGATGGATGCCAATCCAAATGCGGGTATCATCCAGTCTTCGCCAAAAGCGTCTGGCATGGACACGCTTTACGCGCGTTGTCAGCAGTTCGCAACACGCGTTTACGGTCCGCTGTTTACCGCCGGTTTGCACTTCTGGCAATTGGGGGAATCGCATTACTGGGGCCATAACGCCATTATTCGCGTGAAGCCGTTTATTGAGCACTGTGCGCTAGCGCCGTTGCCTGGTGAAGGCTCATTTGCGGGCTCAATTCTGTCGCATGACTTTGTTGAGGCTGCGCTGATGCGTCGTGCCGGTTGGGGGTGTGGATCGCTTACGATCTGCCGGGTTCATATGAAGAGCTCCCGCCAAACTTGCTGGATGAGCTTAAACGTGACCGTCGCTGGTGTCACGGTAACCTGATGAACTTCCGCCTGTTCCTGGTGAAAGGAATGCATCCCGTTCACCGTGCGGTGTTCCTGACGGGGGTAATGTCTTATCTTTCTGCGCCGTTATGGTTTATGTTCCTTGCGCTCTCCACCGCCTTGCAGATTGTGCATACGCTGATGGAACCAACTTACTTCCTGCAACCGCGACAGCTCTTCCCGGTTTGGCCGCAGTGGCGTCCTGAACTGGCGATAGCCCTGTTCTCAACCACAATGGTGCTGCTGTTCTTGCCAAAACTGTTGAGTGTGGTGTTGATTTGGTTCAAAGGCGCTAAACCTTACGGTGGCGTAATGCGCGTAACCCTTTCACTGTTTTTGGAAATGCTGTTCTCGGTATTGCTGGCGCCGGTACGTATGCTTTTCCATACCGTGTTCGTGGTCAGTGCATTCCTTGGCTGGGAAGTGGTGTGGAATTCGCCACAACGTGATGACGATGCTACGCCGTGGAGTGAAGCATTCAAACGTCACGGTTCTCAAATGGCGTTGGGTATTGTCTGGGCGGCAGGTATGGGTTGGCTGGATCTCAACTTCCTGTGGTGGTTAGCGCCGATCGTCTTCTCGCTGATCCTTTCACCGTTTGTTTCAGTGATGTCGAGCCGTGCCACGTTGGGTATTAAGAGCAAAAATGCAAAATTGTTCCTGATCCCTGAAGAGTATGAGCCGCCGAAAGAGTTGGTGGATACTGACTTCTATCTGAAGCTCAACCGCGAACGTGCGTTGGAAAATGGCTTTATGCATGCGGTATTCCACCCGGCGTTCAATGCCTTGGCAACGGCGCTTGCGACATCTCGTCACAAGCAAAGCCAGCTGCTGGAGCATGCGCGCGATCGTCGCGTCGATCAGGCATTAAGCGATGCACCCGAGAAACTCAACCGTGAACAGCGATTGCAGCTGATCAGCGATCCGGTGGTGCTGGCACGCGTTCATACCCGTTTATGGGAAAACGCAGAGAAGTATCATCAGTGGGTTGAAAGTTATCAAAAGCTGAAATTGAATCCACAGGCGTTGCCACAAAACGCCTAAGCAAAAAAGCGGCAGGGATGCCGCTTTTTTTATGGCTCAGATTCGGGTTAACGCAGCGATTTAACGCGAACTTTACGTAATTCAGTGGAAATGTGGGTGTTACTTCTGTGTGTGGATTACTAAAATAGCGTCAATTCCATTAAGAGAAACTGTTGTGAATCGTTTCCTGAAACTATCTGTTTTAACCTTGTCCATTTTGCTGTTGAGCGGTTGCGGTAGCATTATCAGTAGAACCGTGCCCGGTCAGGGACACGGTAATCAATATTATCCTGGCGTACAGTGGGATGTTCGCGACAGCGCATGGCGTGTGTTGACCATTATTGATCTGCCGCTGTCGCTGGTGTTGGATACGCTCTTACTGCCTGTTGATGCCAGTCACGGACCTTACGAATAACTGCGGTCTGAATCGCTGTTGTCGTCTTCCCACTCTTGCGCTGCCGCTTCACCTTCTTCGGTGTCCAGCGGCGGCTCCAGTTGAAACTCACCTTCATCCCACTCGTGTAACGTGTTTTCAGCCAGCCATTCCTGACGCAACTCAATCTCTTCAAAGTCACCATCAAAGATAGCCTGCGCTGCTTCTCCGCTGCGGATTGGCAAGCATTCGCCCGGTTCGCCTTCATCTTCAAAAACTCAGCCTGCCACATAATATCGCCGTCCTGCATTACATACTTTTGCAGGCCAAACTGGCTTATCGATGCATCGGCTTCATCGAGTTCGGGATGATTGGCGAGGTATTCCTCACGCGCCGCTTCAATGGCTTCTTCTAATGTACTGAACATGCTCATCGCTATTCTCCATGCCTGTTTAACGGGATTTCACAGAAGGATAGACGAAAAATGGGGGAGGGAAGTTGCTGACAGGACAACCGGCGGGAAAGTAGACGATTCCCGCCGATTCGGATTTACATTGCTTTCTGGGGAAATGCAAAACCGGACGTACTGATTCGCGAATTATCGGAGCAGAATAGCGAATACAGCACTTTATACAGGGTTTAACTTTCTTAAAATTTATCCTGGCGATGGATAATGCCTGATTCAAATTATAGAGCGTGCCGATAAAAATGACGTCTTCCTTAACGGGCATGCGCTTACATTCCTTGCGGTGTAAATAATGATAACCTTCCTGATCGGTGCTGATTGTCACGTAATAATAAATACCTTTATTCATAAAATATTCCTACGAAGGGTTTGCTGTGGGTAATCTTCTTATAATTTTTAAATGCGCAGTTAAATAAAATTAACCGTTAGGTTGAAATTACCGGCAAAAAATTTGATATTCAAATTCCATAAGGATATATAAAAGAGTTAAAAGTTTCTAAAAAAGAATATAGAGCGATGTGCCAGGACAAAGCCTTGTAAAATAAGTTAATTTTACTGGACTGATAAGCGTAGCCAAAGCATTAAGATTAATTAAATCGGAAAAGCCCTGGAATTTTAAAAAACAGGGCCGATGCTCAAGGATATTTATGGTGAATTTAATAAGTTATCTTAACGTTTCACTCAATGTTTTTATGCAAATATCTAAGAATTTGTGCGTGGCATTTAATCTTAAGCGGCAATTTCTTAATTATGATGCATAAATATCAAATATTCTTTGGTTTTTAAAAAATAGTCACTCAATTTAACAATGGACAGTATACGAAGCGGTAAATAAGTTTTTTACAGTGATAGTATAGTGAGTAATTAATTTAAAATGATTCAGGAGATGAAATATTTCCCCTCCTGAATGTAATTAGTACCGTGAAGGTTCACCCTCAGGTTTGGTTTTAAATCGACGGTGCAACCACATATATTGTTCTGGTGCTAACAATACGCCTTCTTCAACCACTTTATTCATGCGCATCGCCGTATCCACATCATTTGTAAGAGGAAAGTCTCCGCTTACGTCAGGCAAAATCATTAACTCATAGCCACGGCCATCCGGTAAACGACGCGGAACGAAAGGGATAACGGCAGGTTTGCTGGTTCGCATCAGCATATGCGTACCCGCTGTGGTTGCTGCATTCTCCACCGCAAAAAAGGGCGCAAAAACACTGCTGCGTGGACCATAATCATGATCTGGTGCGTACCAAATGATATCGCCTCTTTTTAAAGCGCGGATCATCCCCTTGAGATCTTTACGGTCTAACATGTCCTTATTCGAGCGCATGCGGCCACGCACCTGAAGCCAGTCAATCAACTTATTATCGTTCGGTCGGTAAACACCAATACCCGGATTATGAATGCCGAACATGCGTGCACCGATTTCCAGAGTTAAAAAGTGCATGCCAATCAGCAACACACCTTTCTGATCGTCTCGCGCCTGCTGGATATGTTCTAACCCAGAGGGCTTATGCCATTTATGGATGCGCCAGTCTGGCCAAAACCACGCCATACCGGTTTCAATTAACCCCATGCCAACTGATTCGAAATTATGTTTTACCATCGCTTCGCGATCGTTTATGGGCATCTGCGGAAAGCACAATTCCAGATTTCGCCGCGCAATACTGACGCGACGTTTCATAAAACGCATGCCGATACGTCCAATGCCACAACCCAAAACGTAGAGCAGGGGATAAGGAAGTAGCACGAAAACATAAAGAAAAATGACACCCAGCCAGGTAAACCAATAGCGGGGATGAAGAAGTTCACGCGAAAATTGAGGCAATTGGGTCATGTGAAATAGTATTATCCTGCGTCACGCACCTTATGGCGCCGTTATCTCGTTGATTTTCCCTATTGTGCCAGTTTTTGTCCCAGGCGGAAATATTGCGAACCGGCGTAACAAGCAGCTAAGCGTTGCAGATGAAAAGCACAACCGCCAAAAATTTACACTGCATCAAATCAATTTCCTTATGCACTTTGCATCTGGGTGTTTTCAGGTATCATGTGCGCGCTAAATTTCTCCTATTGATAACAGGAACGAACACCATGCCAGTGTTACACAACCTTGTTTCCAATAAAGAGCTGAAGGCGCGCATGTTGGCTGAAACTGAGCCGCGCACCACTGTCTCTTTCTATAAATATTTCCAAATTGCTGATCCAAAAGCCTTTCGTGATGCGTTGTATGTTGGTTTAACCGGGCTAAAAGTGTTTGGTCGTGTCTATGTGGCACACGAAGGCATTAACGCGCAAATCAGCGTGCCCGCCAGCCAGTATGAAAAAATGAAGTCATTCCTTTATGGTTTTGATCCTGCCTTGAATAATCTACGCATGAATGTGGCGCTGGATGACGACGGCAAATCGTTTTGGGTACTGCGCCTGAAGGTGCGTGACCGCATTGTGGCGGACGGCATTGAAGACAATACGTTTGATGCCAGCGACGTTGGCAGATATCTGAAAGCGGCTGATGTGAATGCCATGTTGGACGATCCCGATGCCGTGTTCGTTGATATGCGTAACCACTACGAGTATGAAGTGGGACGTTTTGATAACGCCATGGAAGTGCCCGCTGATACTTTCCGCGACCAACTGCCGATGGCGGTTGATATGTTGCAAGATCAGAAAGATAAAAAAATTGTGATGTACTGCACCGGTGGCATTCGCTGTGAAAAAGCCAGTGCGTGGATGCGTCATAACGGCTTTGAAGATGTTTATCATGTGGAAGGTGGCATCATCGAATATGCTCGCCGTGCTCGTGAGCAAGGCTTGCCCGTACGCTTTAAGGGCAAGAATTTTGTTTTTGATGAGCGCATGGGCGAACGTATTTCAGAAGACGTCTTATCACATTGTCATCAATGTGGAACATCTTGTGACACCCACGTGAATTGTGTGAATGATGGCTGCCACCTGCTCTTTATTCAGTGTCCAGCTTGTGCTGAGACCTATGAAAACTGCTGCAGTCCGCTGTGCCAGGAAGAAGCGAAACTGTCGCCAGAAGAGCAGCGCGCGCGCCGCGCCGGACGAGAAAATGGAAATAAAGTGTTCAACAAGTCTCGTGGATTGTTAAACATGACCATTCCTGCTCCGCTTAAGAAGTGATGTCATCCCGCCTGAAGCTCAGCTTCAGGCGGTTGTTGTGATCTATTGCCGAACACCTTCAACTGAAATCATCAGCTGAACTTTTTGCGAGGCTGGCCCTAAGTCTTTAGTTATGTTGAAATCTTTCAATGCGATTTCACCTTCCGCCTCAAACCCTGCGCGATAGCCGCCCCATGGATCTTTGCCTTCACCTAACAGCTTCGCTTCTAGCGTTACGGGTTTGGTTACGCCATTCAGCGTGAGATCACCAACGATCTCAAGTTCATCGCCCTCTTTTTTAACCGATGTTGATTTGAACATGGCTTGTGGATTTTTACCCACATTGAGGAAATCTGCGCTGCGCAAATGTTTGTCACGCTCCGCATGGTTGGTGTCGACACTATTGGTATTAATGGTGACATCGACTTTGTCGGCTGAAGGATTGCTTGCATCAAAGCTAAAGCTGCCATCGAAATCTTTAAACGTGCCATACAGCCAGCTATAGCCAAGATGTTGAATGCGAAACTGGATGAAGGCGTGCTGGCCTTCCTTATCAATTTTATAATTAGCAGCATTAGCGGTAACAGAACTCAACAACAAGCTCGCAGCGGTTACGGCAAGCAGAGTTTTCTTCAGCATATTAATGATCCTTTTCAGAGGGTAAAGGGATGCGCATACCTAACATCCGTTTCAGAGTGACATCGCGATCGATAAAGTGATGTTTTAGAGCAGCTAAGCCATGCAGCACGGAAAGGATGACCACGCTCCAGGCGAGCCATAAATGAATATCGCCCGCTAAATCGGCCTGTTCTCCGGCCCCACTAACTAAAGCGGGAAGCTCGAACCAGCCAAATACCGAAATCGGTTTACCGTCAGCTGTAGAGATCAAATAGCCACTCACTAAGATGGCCAGCAATAAGCTGTAAAGCAGCCAGTGGGCAACTACGGCGCTTAGGCGAACCCATGCGGTGTAACTTTTAAGGGGAGAAGGTGAGGGCGATACAACGCGCCATATCAGACGGAAAATTAAGATAAGCATTAATATTACGCCGATGCTTTTGTGTATCTCTGGCGCATCGTGATACCAGCTATCGTAATATCCTAAACCCACCATCCATAAGCCCAAAGCGAACATGGCATAAATGACTAACGCCATTAACCAATGCAGCGTGACGCTAATCAATCCAAAGTTTTGAGTGGAATTACGTAACGGCATAATTTTATTTCTGTAGTAATAAGTGGAAATAAGCATCCACAGATTGAAATAAAAAATCAATCAAGCTTACGCTTCTATAACATTATTTTGATGATGTGAAATTCATGAAATGATCATGCTTAATAAACGCAGTTTTATTGAATAAGGCTGAATTAACCCAGTCCGAAATAAATTAAATTTCAATTGGATTCACTTTTTGGGCGGTGCGAAGGCGAGTAGTGTGGGGTAATGTGAATAAGTGTCAGTTAACGTCAGTGTGCAGCATCATATTTAATGATGCTGCACATTTTATTTAAGACAAGAAAAGTCATTAAACGTCGAAACGCGTAAGTGAAAATGGCGTGAGGTCAAACGAGAAAGGTTTATCCTGCGCAAATTCGGCAGCCAGTTCACCTAATACGCTGGCAAATTTGAATCCATGCCCGCTTAGGCCCGTCATAATGAGTCGATTAGGTTCACCAGGTAATGTATCGATAATAAAATCTTCGTCTGGCGTGAAATCATAGCTGCACGCTTCGCCCCGCAGGCAAACGCCTACGCCAGGCAGGAACTGACGCAGAAATCCAAACGTCTCGTTGCCGTCCGCCGCTACGGTACCAAAAGGTTTGCGATCTTCTGGTTTTGTCATCGGTTGGCCGCCATCGTGGCGTCCCACTTTTAGGGCATTATTATCGGCGGGAAAACCGTAATACTGGCTGCCGTTTTCCATCTCAACAGTGAAACCGGGGAAGTGGTTGTTTTCACTGTAGCGGCCATCCGCCTGATACCAGGCAAAGACTTTGCGAGTAGGTGTTACCGGCAAGCCGGAAACCAGTTTAGTTACCCAGGTTCCTGCACTGATTAACATCTTCCGGGCGCGATACACGCCATCCAGTGTTGTGACCTGTTGTAGATCGCCGTCTCGACCTATTTCGCTGACCGGGCAATTAAACAGTTGCGCGCAACCCGCCTGTTCGGCGAGTTGAATATAACTGCGAACCGCTTGCTCGCATTTTAAGTAACCCGATTGAGGTTCAAATACGCCGATATAACCGTCAGGCACATTTATTTGCGGCCAACGTTTGCGCACCTCATCGGCTTGCAGAATGTGTATATCCAGTTGCCAGGCTTTGGCGCTGTCAATGACATTATTGATGAACTCCGATTGCAGCAGCGCCAGATTTAATATGCCGCTGCGGTGCATAATACGCTCGCCAGCCTGCTGTTCCAGTTCGTCCCAAAGCGCTTGCGCTCGCAATACTAATGGTACGTAGCGCTCGCCTTCACCATAAGCGTGGCGAATCAGGCGACTGTCACCGTGATGCGTGCCTTGGTCATGCGGTGGGTGGGCGCTGTCGATCATCAATACCGACAAGCCTGCTTGCGTTGCGTAATAGCCTGCTGCTGCACCGATGGAACCGCTGCCTACCACAATAAGATCGTAAATCATTGAGACGAAACTCCTGAAAGGGTCACACAATCAAAAGCATACCAGAAACAGAGACGAAAAAGGCACCCCTTAGGGTGCCTCTTGATGTGGCAGGAATTAATGTTTCTTGAGAAGTCGTTCTACCTGCTCGGCAGATTCTATCTTGGCGATGCCCGCTTCAAGGATAGAGATGAACTGCCTTGCCACATCCGTTGTTAGCCAATATGTCGGGCCAACGTCCGCCTCTTCTTCTGTTTGCTCTTGTGACGAAAGTGAGTGCAAACGAATCATCATGGCATCGTAGCTGTCAACGGTACTGATGTCCCAGCCCACCAGCGAATGGGTCTGAATCACATCTTTATTTCTGTCCATTATAACCTCCATATTACTCGTTAAACGAAGTGCTTGATGAGGTTCAATGCGGCTTTTTTATTCCAGTAGCGAGACAATTATAACAGTAAAAGACCCGCCTACTGATTAAAAAATGCGTTGAAAAACGGATAAATAGAATAACTGCTTTTATAAGACACGAAATGAAAAATAAAATGCCTGATGAAACAGGCATTTTAACCAGCAATTTGAAAGGATAAAAAATACTATTTTTGCGAGAGAAACGTCGTTCAGTATTGCATTAAATCAGTGGTTCTGACGTTGTGCCACCGTTGCGCTTCTGCAGTGATTCTGCCAGCCGGGCAAAGTGTAGTTGCAATTGCTCATCATGGTTTTGATTTTGTGCTTCAAGAGACAGATTATGCACCAGAAGCTGACTGGCACGATCGTCAAGGCAGAAAATCAGACTGGAGAAGGCATTTTCCAGCACCGTCAATCGACGTTGCTGATCACCTATTAGCGCTAAAAGCTCGCCAAATGTCATCGCTTCTTCAGGTTTATCAGTAGTCATGTTGTCGCACCTCCTGTTAAGCATGACGAGCGCAAGGATAGGGGATTGATCGATCAGAGTCTAGATGCAGCGGAGGCTTATGGCGAGGGAAGAAAAGAGATAAAAAAGCCGGATGGCGACACCCGGCAAAAAACAGCACAGTGGCGGTTAATCGGTGATGAACCAATCATCAGCGCTTTCCCAGGTTTGCTGGAGAATGTCACTGATTTGGTCACGGGACTCTTTATTACCGCCTAATACGCTGAGTTGGTTGGCGGTGGCATAACGTACTTTGACGTGATGCGTTGAATCAGGAAACTGTTCATCAATGCGACGAGCAAGCTCTTGGCTTAACGCTTCCATCGCACCGGCAGGAAGAGGTTGGGTCTTGGCAACGGTAATTTCAACACGCATAAAAGCCTCCAGATAAGATACTGTATATATTTACAGTAATTATCCTCTGGAGGCAAATACTATTACGCTTTGATACGCCAGTTTAAAGTTTCACCTGCCAGGAAAGGCACCAGAGAATGTGCACCCATTTCTATGTGGCTTTCCACTGTCCACGGCTCACGTACCAGTGTGATGGTATCTTCGTTGAGCGGCAAACCATAAAAGCGCGGACCGTTCTCAGAGCAGAAAGCTTCAAGAAGGTGCAGGGCTTCCATCTCCTCAAATACCGTGGCATAAGCCGGCAGCGAGGTTGGCGCATTGAACACACCGGCACAGCCGCAGCTGGCTTCTTTCAGATGCTGCAGATGCGGGGCAGTATCAGTACCAAGGAAGAAACGAGGGTTTCCACCGGCAATGACTTTACGCAAGGCTTCCTGATGAATATTGCGCTTTAAAATCGGCAGACAATACAAATGAGGACGAATGCCGCCCACCAGCATGTGATTGCGGTTAAACATCAAATGTTGCGGTGTAATGGTTGCGCCAAGCTTTTCGTTAGCCGCTTCAACATAATCCGCCGCGTCTTTAGTAGTGATGTGTTCCATTACCACTTTCAGTTCAGGAAACTGTTTACGCAGCGGCTCCATTACCGTTTCAATAAAACGCGCTTCACGGTCAAAAATATCGATATGCGCATCGGTAACTTCGCCATGGATCAGCAACGGCATGCCAAGTTTTTGCATGCGCTCCAGCACATTCGCAATTGAGGCAACGTTGGTTACGCCATGGCTGGAGTTGGTGGTCGCATGGGCAGGATAGAGTTTGGCGGCAGTGAACAAACCTGAGGTAAAGCCGCGCTCGATCTCATCGGGATCCAACGAGTCAGTTAAATAACAGGTCATCAGAGGTGTAAAGGCATGATCGGCAGGTAATGCTGCCAGGATGCGTTCGCGATACGCTTCTCCTGCCGCCACGCTGGTTACCGGTGGCACCAGATTTGGCATCACGATGGCACGACCGTTCACCGCGCTGGTATAAGGCAAGACCGTTTTAAGCATGTCGTCATCACGCAGATGAATATGCCAGTCGTCTGGGCGGCGAAGAGTGAGTTGCTGAGTTTGTGCAGTCATCGATGAGGCTCCGGCAGAAAGGAAACGAAAGGCACGTTTAGGCCGGGGTCTAAGCATAAGGATTCAGGCAACCGTTTGCACCTGGTTTTTTTGGCAGAATCGAGAAAACCGCGCCAAAGGGCGCGGTGAATAAATCAGTGGGTGAAAGGGATAACCAATTGACCCGGCTTTACTTCTAAACCTTTAGCGAATTTTTTCGCCAGCGACTCCGCTTTACTCCGATCTTCACTCAGGACATAAGCCGGTTTTTGGTTGAAATAACTTTTCAGCGATTGATTCAGATAAGGTGTCAGGGTTTTCATGATTGACGCCATTTTTTCTGGCTGAACTTGCGCATCAACGATTTCGAGATCACGCAGGTAGATAGCGCCTTGCTGCTGATCGAAGAACGGTTGCGCTTTCATTTTCAGCTGCATATCTGCCTGTTGAGGGCCAAAAAGAGAGCTCACGTTAATTTTGGCATTGCCTGACAAGGTAATTTTACCGGGTTCTTCACGCCCGATCTGGCTGCTGAGATCGTTTAAAACAATGTGCGCATTCACCAATCCTGCAACGCCAATATCTTTTTCGTAGTTGTTGCGCTTTTGCAGCGCCTGATTGATTTCCTGCTCGCTAATGGTGTACTGCGTAAGTTGATTACAGCCGCTTAAGATGACGGCAATAAACAGGGCGGTGAGCCCAAGAAAAGCCTTTTTCATGTGTTCCTCATCCAGGATGTTGTGGGGCTAAAACTGTATATAGCGTGCCTGAATGCGGAGCGGGTGTCATCAAGGAAGGGATGAGAAACGCGTGTGCGTTTCTCATCAAAGCAGGATTAATGCGCGATCGAAGAGAGCAAATTGACCTGTGTCTGTTTTGCCATGTTATCGCGGTAATCCGCTACGCGACTTGGCCATTCAATGCCGCTCACTAACGTCAGCGAACGCAACAGCGGAAATAAGTTAATGTCATCTTCTGATAATTCACCATTAACTGCATTGGGCTTAACAATCAGTTTGTCCAGTTGTCGCAAATCGTCACTGATGTTTTTAATGAAGCCCGGCGCATGTTGCATGAGTTCATGAAAATCGCCGATATTAGCCTGCTTTTTAACACGGAAATATTCGCGTGCTTCCGGGGTCGCGAACTCAGCAAATGGCGCTTCAGCGATACGCGGTAACAGCAACTTGTTTGCGTAACTGTTGACGTGACGCAGCCAGTCATTGATTGCCGGGTTTGTTTTACCCACAATCAGCGGCTCGCCATCTTGATTATCGATGAATCGCACGATATCCATGCTTTCAGGCATCGCACTGCCGTCCTGTTTTTGCAGGATCGGTGCCATTTTTTGACCCACCAGTTTGGTCGGCGTGGCTTCGTCATCGTTCAGCATGACAACTAATTCAATGGGCACATTTTTCAGGCCGAAAATCATGCGTGCTTTGACACAGAAAGGGCAATGGTCGTAGATATAAAGCTTCATCCCGTTCTCCTTTGTTTAGCAGGGCGAAAGACATTCGCCCTGTTTTCGGACTTGCGGGAAGTATGGAAGAGATTAGCGGATGGGGCAAACTCAGCTACTAAGAATAGCGGGTGCAACATCGCGCGGTTGAAACTGCCGCCACAGCGCCAGCAGTGTGACCAGACCAATACTGCTGAGTAAAATCCACGGTAATTCAGGCAACGATAGTTGCTGGCCCATATCAAACATCCAACCGCCGCCGCTGTATCCAATCAAGCCGCCTAACGCCAGCCCAAGGCGACTGAAACCCATATAGCTGCCACGCGATCGGGCGCTGGCCAACGCGGCGCTTAAGGTTTCACGCGCAGGTTCGGCGATAATGGAGCCGAGATAAAACACGGCGATCAGCGTAAACAAGGCGGTGAGATCGTGCGTCATGCCGATCGGCAGCAGGCTGAAGGTCATGAGTGTTAAACCGGCCATTAAACGCTGCTCAAGGCGAAAATGCTTTTCACTCCAGCGCGCCAGCGGATACAGCAGTGTCAATGACAGCATCGCCTCAATGGCATACATCCACTTCACTGCCGCAGGTGCCCCCGCCACCTGATTAACCATGACCGGCAGCATCAACATCACCTGCACCGCCAAAATGTAGTAGCCGGTTAGCGTCAAGACATACAGGCGGAAGCGCTTATCTTGCCAGACGCGTTTTAGCCCTTCGCGCATAGCAACCCGCTCCGTAGAGATGCGCCACGCAGGCAGCCAAATCGCGTTGAATAGCGCGGCGAGAACAAACACGCCAGCGCCAACCCAACAGACCAGACGGAAATCCCAGGCCAGCAGCCAACTGCCAATCAGCGCGCCAATCACCGCGCCTGCGCTGTCCTGCATCATTAACAGCGAGAAAAAGCGCCCACGTTCGCGTGCCCGCACCAATTTCATCACCAGCGCACTGCGTGGGGATCGAATAATGTGCCGCCTAAACCCGATAACATACAGGCTAACCACAGCAGCCAGGGTTCGTGTGCCAGCGCCATACAGGCAAAACCCGCTGCGCGCATCAACATGCCGATAACGATCAAGGGCTTGGCACCAAAGCGATCGGCAATCGCACCGCCAAAAATGCCTAAGCCCTGCTGAATAAGCTGACGCAAGCCAAGCGCGATGCCGACCATCAGTGCCGCCCAGCCGAGCTGCTCAACAAAATGGATAGAAATGAGGGGAAGACGACGAAAAATCCCATCACCACCAACATGTTATCAACCAAAAGAAAAACTTTACTGCGGCGTCGTGCCAGCGCAACCCGTGACATGCTGATTCCTGAGCAAGTAGATTAATAACAAAGGGAAAGAATCGGACCAGATGGTCTATTCTCCTCCGCAACATGCGGGAAAAATAGCGTTGTTTAGATGATATTTTTTATCGAGCGAGCCCGCATTTAAGGTGCTAAATCAAGACGTTTCCTGCAGAGTTATTCGTAACGTTTTACCGCAGCCCAGGCGGCGGTTATAGTGAAGTGAAACGTTAAATAGGTGTCTCTTTCTCAGCCATGTATTTCAGGAGTCAAGATGTTTGGCTATCGTTCTGCCGCGCCAAAGGTGCGATTGACCACCGATCGGCTGGTGGTACGTCTGGTACACGAACGCGATGCGTGGCGGTTGGCGGATTACTACGCAGAAAATCGCGTTTTCCTCAAACCCTGGGAACCGGTTCGTGATGAAAGTCATTGTTATCCTTCCGGTTGGCAAGCTCGCCTTGGGCTTATCACTGACATGCACAAGCAAGGCTCGGCCTTCTATTTCATTTTAATGGATGCTAATGAGACCGAGGTGCGCGGCGTGGCGAACTTCAGCAATGTGCTGCGTGGCTCTTTTCACGCCTGTTATCTCGGCTATTCACTGGGCAAAAAATGGCAAGGGCAGGGCTTCATGTTTGAAGCCCTGCAGACAGCGATTCGCTATATGCAACGCCAACAGCACATTCATCGCATCATGGCCAACTACATGCCGCACAATCAGCGCAGCGGTGATCTGCTGGCTCGCCTTGGCTTTGAAAAAGAGGGTTATGCCAAAAACTATTTATTGATTGACGGACGTTGGCAAGATCATGTGCTAACGGCGTTAACCAGCACGGAATGGACGCCGGATCGGCGCGGATAATGATGAGGAATTTTGCATGAAGATGGCTTTATCGGCGCAAGCCTTGCGTGTGATCGGTTGCCTGCTGGAGAAACAGGTCACTACGCCAGAGCAGTATCCTCTCTCTTAATGGTGTTGTCACGGCCTGCAATCAAAAGTCTAACCGCGAACCGGTCATGAATTTGTCAGAAGGCGAGGTGCAGGATCAACTGGATCAGTTGGTCAAAAAACATCTGGTCACCTCAAACAATGGATTTGGTCAGCGCGTCGCGAAATATGAACAACGGTTTTGCAACTCCGCGTTTGGCAACCTGCAACTGAACAGTGCTGAAGTCGCGATATTAACGCTGCTGTTTCTCCGTGGCGCACAAACGCCGGGCGAATTACGTACTCGCAGCGGGCGGCTGCATGAGTTTGCAGATGTCTCTGAGGTGGAACAGACGCTGGAAAGCTTAAGCCAGCGCGAAGATGGCGCGATGGTGGTGCGTCTGGCACGCGAGCCAGGCAAACGTGAAAGCCGCTATCAGCATCTATTTGCGGGCGAACAGGACGAAGCGCAAACGCACATCGACCCCGTCGAAGAGAGTGAATTAACCACACGCGTCGCCATGCTGGAACAGCGAGTCGATGCACTGCAGGCGCAGATCGCCCAACTATTACAGCAGCAGGAGCAGTGAAATGACGTTGCGCATTGGTGTGGTGGGATTAGGCGGCATCGCACAGAAAGCCTGGTTACCGGTGTTATCGCAAGCAACCGACTGGACGCTGGTTGGCGCGTTCTCACCTAACCAGGCTAAAGCCAAACCTATTTGCGAAAGTTTTCGCATGGCCTGTTTCAGCTCTCTAAACGATTTGGCTGCGGCTTGCGATGCTGTATTCGTGCACAGCAGCACCGCCACGCATTTTGATGTGGTCAAAGCGTTATTGCTGGCCGGCAAAGATGTCTGCGTTGATAAACCGTTGGCAGAAAATCTCAATCAGGCAGAAGCGCTGGTGGCCTTAGCTGAGAAGCAGAAGCGCAAACTAATGGTGGGTTTTAACCGGCGATTTGCTCCCCGTTATCAGCAGCTAAAAGCTGAAATGCCCAACGCGGCTTCATTGCGTATGGAGAAACATCGCAGCGACAGCGTGGGCCCTCACGATCTGCGCTTCACCTTGTTGGATGACTATTTGCATGTTGTTGATACCGCGCTGTGGCTCAGTGGAAAGGCCGCGACCAGCTTACAAGGGCATATAGAGACCAACGATTTGGGTGAAATGCTGTATGCCGAACATCACTTCGCTGCGGGGCGGTTACGCCTTACTACCAGTATGCATCGCCGTGCGGGCAGTCAACGCGAGCGCGTGAGCGCAGTCTGCGAGGGAAAATGTATTGATGTGCTCGACATGCGCGATTGGCAGGAAGAGAGTGCCAGCGGCTTACTGATTACACCGCCGCCCGCCTGGCAAAGCCATTTAACTCAGCGCGGCTTCAGCGGCGCGGCGCATCATTTTATTCACTGCGTGCAAAATCAGACGATGCCTGAAACCAGTGGCGAACAGGCCCTGCTGGCGCAGCGGGTAGTGGAAAAAATGTGGCGCGAGTCCGTTCGCGAATAACCCCTTGTAACACTCAGCGCTGGTGATTTCTCACCGGGCAAGTAGACTATCGCCGGGCATCAGCTGATGCCTGCGCTAAGTCTCTCTTTTGCCGAACCTTTTCAGGATGCGCCGCTAATTATGAACTTGTTGAAATCGCTGGCAGCGGTCAGTTCCATGACCCTGTTTTCCCGCGTATTGGGCTTTGCCCGAGATGCCATCGTGGCGCGGGTATTTGGTGCCGGTATGGCTACCGATGCCTTCTTCGTTGCGTTTAAATTGCCTAATCTGCTGCGCCGTATTTTTGCCGAAGGCGCTTTCTCTCAAGCCTTTGTCCCGATTCTGGCTGAATACAAAAGCAAGCAGGGCGACGAGGCAACCCAACTTTTTTGGCTTATGTTTCTGGCCTGCTCACGCTGGTATTGGCCGTCGTCACCCTATTAGGGATGTTCGCGGCACCTTGGGTGATACTGGTTACTGCCCCCGGCTTTGCCGATACTGCAGATAAATTTGCGCTCACCAGTGCGCTGTTGCGCGTCACCTTTCCCTATATTTTACTGATTTCCCTCGCCTCGCTGGCTGGCGCGGTGCTTAACACCTGGAACCGTTTCTCTGTACCAGCGTTTGCACCCACCTTGCTGAATGTCAGCATGATTGGGTTTGCGCTGTTTGCCGCGCCACACTTTCATCCGCCAGTAATGGCGCTGGCGTGGGCCGTGGTGGTCGGTGGTGTTTTGCAGTTGGGTTATCAACTGCCGCACCTGAAAAAATCGGTATGTTGGTGCTGCCGCGCGTCAACCTAAAAGATGCGGGTGTCTGGCGGGTAATGCGTCAAATGGGGCCGGCGATTTTAGGCGTCTCGGTGAGTCAAATTTCGCTGATTATTAACACCATTTTCGCCTCTTTTTTGGTTTCTGGTTCCGTATCCTGGATGTATTACGCCGATCGCCTGATGGAGTTCCCCTCTGGCGTTCTGGGTGTTGCGTTGGGCACCATTTTGCTGCCCTCGTTGGCGAAAAGTTTTTCTAGCGGCAATCACGACGAATATTCACGCCTGATGGATTGGGGTTTACGTCTCTGTTTTCTGCTGGCACTGCCCAGCGCGGTGGCATTAGGCATGTTGTCCGGCCCGCTCACCATTGCGTTATTCCAGTATGGAAAATTCACCGCTTTTGATGCCTTGATGACGCAACGTGCGCTGATTGCTTATTCAGTGGGATTGATGGGATTGATTGTCGTGAAAGTGTTGGCGCCGGGCTTCTATTCGCGTCAGGACATCAAAACGCCGGTGAAGATCGCTATCATTACTTTGATCATGACGCAATTGATGAACCTGGCCTTTATCGGTCCGCTGAAACACGCGGGTTTATCGCTGTCGATTGGTCTGGCCGCCTGTTTAAACGCTGCGCTGCTTTACTGGCAGCTGCGAAAGAAAAACTTTTTCAGCCGCAACCGGGTTGGTCTGGCTTCCTGATTCGCCTGGTGCTGGCAGTTATTGCCATGGCGGCTGCGCTGTATGGCATTCTGCAAGTGATGCCAGTATGGGAGCAGGGCGCAATGTTGTGGCGTCTGTTACGTCTGGCTGCCGTTTGTGCTGTAGGCGGTGGAACCTATTTTCTGGTGCTGGGTTTATTGGGCTTTCGCTTACGTGATTACGCGCGACGTACCGTGGCTTAAACAAATAACCTGTAAGCAGACATAAAAAAGCCCGCGAGAGATCGCGGGCTTTTTTTAGGTGCCAAAGCATGCCAGCACCGCGCTGAATCAGAACTTGCGACTCAGTGTCGATTGACCTTTTCCCATACCGTCTGGGCCGTAGAACGCCTGAGTTTGGTGCGGCTTCAACACCTCAAGCGCATCTTGGGTAAAGCGAATTTGATGCTGTAACAGCAAGCCGTTATGGACGTTGGCGTCCTGTAAACGGCGGGTGTGCTGTTGAATACTCTGCCAGCGACGCGACATGTCACTCTGACCACGATAAGGCGCCTGGGTATTCAGGCTGGCTTCAGTTGTACGGCGCATCTCGTCCAGATAATTCAGCGTGGTGAGCAGCGCGCTTTTATCTTCGGTAATACGCTGCAACAGGTTGCTGTTAATGTGGCCGGCCGACAGCTGGTGCTGCTCTTCGTTGAGCAAATCAGCCAGTGAAGACAGCACTTCCTGCATCTTATCTAATGTGGTCAACAAGTTACTCATGGGGAGTTAGTTACCCTCTAAATACGCCTTGGTGTCAGCAATCAATGCATCTGCAATCTTGCCGGTATCCATTTTCAGTTCGCCATTACGAATGGCCGTTTTCAATTCTTCAACACGCTGGACATTGATGTCCTTGCTGCTTGGTTGCATCAACTGTGACTGAGCGCTGCTCAGCTTAACCTGCGCGGCACCGGGTGTGGTTGCCTGGGTTGTTTCGTTTTGACGCACTTTGCTGCTGCTCTGCTCGTTAGTGTCGCGAGTCTGGACAGTACTAACGGGATTCAGAGGTTGTGTTCGATCGATGCTCATATTCAAGCTCCTGTACGGTCAGGGAGTCTGCCACCTGAATCAGAATAGCGTAATTGCTTAGTTGATTCTTCTATCGGCAGAACAACAGGCTTCTTTAGCGCTTTATAGGGTTATCAGAATATTCCCATCATCGCCGACCCGACCGCTAACAATTTGGCCATTTCCCATGCGTACGCGAACCCATTGTGCGCTGGTGGCGTTGTTTAACGCCTTGCCTTCGCCACTGGCATCAAATCCGTCACCGCTGGCAATAACCATCACGTTCTGCCCGGCCTTCACTCGCCACGGTTGACGCAACATCGACAAGCTAACGGGCTGACCGGGTTGAATATCACGCAGGACAACTGCATCGGCCACTGACGCGCTATCAAACAGCGTACGCGCTGGCAATGTATCGAGACGACCGGTCTGCAGTTGAAAATCTTCTTTTGTCACGCTGCTGCCGCGCGCCAATTGGCGCTTTGCCACCAAATATTGGCCGCTGACCTGAACCTGAACCTGAATATATCGGCGATTTTCATCGCAGTTGGCCGCCACGCTGATATTGCCCCACAAACGGCTGTTTCCCGGCAGGGTAAATTGTGGCGTGTCACAACTGGGCCATTGTGCCTGTGGTGTGCGCACGACCACATTCATGCCCACGGCGTGCTGTGGATCGCGGGTTTTAAAAAATTGATTCAGTTGTGCACTGAGATCGGCTGCTTTGGCTGGCAGGGCGATCGTGACCAGCAGGCTGGTCAACAGGATGAGATATCCGCGCATGGTGCTGCTCCTCACTGATGATGGTCATAAGTGTACGGAGAGAAAAAATATTCAAGAGCAAAAATAGCGACGATTTGGGGCGTTATTCAGACGATCGCCCTTGCATTCTCCAGATTAAGCTGCCAACTCGAAATTCTCATTCGCGGAGGAAGCATGCTCGACAAACTGGATGCGGCACTTAAATTCGGTACCGAAGCCCTCAACATGCGTGCTCAACGTCAGGAGATTCTGGCGTCAAACATTGCCAATGCCGATACCCCGGGTTACCAGGCTCGTGATATCGACTTTGCTAGCGAGTTGAACAAAGTGATGGCGAACGGGCGTGCTGAAGGCAGCAGCTTGTCACTCAAAGTCACTTCATCTCGTCACATAGAAGCACAAACTAACTCAGCGCCCTCGATGGATTTGCTGTATCGCATCCCCGATCAGCCCGCCGCCGATGGCAACACCGTAGATATGGATCGCGAACGTACGCAATTCGCGGATAACAGCCTGAAATATCAAACCGACCTCACCCTTATCAGTAGCCAGATCAAAGGCATGATGAGCGTGTTACAAGGGCAATAATTATGGCCTTGCTGAATATTTTTGACATTGCCGGCTCAGCGATGACCGCGCAATCACAGCGATTAAACGTCAGTGCCAGTAACCTGGCTAATGCCGACAGCGTGACAGGCCCCGATGGCCAACCTTACGTGGCAAAACAAGTTGTTTTCCAGACCGATGCTGCACCGGGCGCAGCCACCGGCGGCGTGAAAGTGGCGCAAGTGGTGAACGATCCGTCACCGGCAAAACTGGTTTATGACCCAGGCAATCCGATGGCGGATGAGAAGGGTTACGTGAAGATGCCAAACGTGGATGTGGTTTCAGAAACCGTCAACACCATGTCCGCCTCACGCAGCTATCAGGCGAACGTTGAAGTGCTGAACACGGTGAAGTCGATGATGATGAAAACCCTGACGATCGGTCAATAACGGAGAATAAAAATGGGTATCTCGGTAGGCGTTAATGAGTCATTGGATCCTAGTGTCCTGAGCTCATCCAGCAGCAGCACCGGCAACAGTGCGCAAGATTTACAAAACCAGTTTCTGACCATGCTGGTAACGCAGTTACAAAACCAGGATCCAACCAATCCGATGGATAACAGCCAGCTCACCACCCAGTTGGCACAGATTAATACCCTGAGCGGCATTGAAAAACTCAACACTACTTTGGGTTCGATCTCGGGTCAGATCACCACAAGTCAGTCGCTGCAAACCTCTACGCTGATTGGACATGGCGTGATGGTCGATGGTTCGCAAGTGCTGGTCGGCAGCGGCACCACCACACCTTTTGGTGTGTCACTGACCACCGCTTCTACGGCGACCAGCGCCACCATTAAAGATGCTAGCGGTAACACCGTCAGCACGGTGGATCTCGGTGCATTGAGTGCTGGTGTTCACACCTTCTCGTGGGACGGCACGTTGACTGACGGTTCGACTGCACCAGATGGCAAATATACGGTTTCAATTGCCGCCAGCAATGGCAGCACCCAATTGGTAGCGCAACCGCTGAACTATGCCTATGTGAATGGGGTAAGTACAACGGACGACACCACAAAACTGGATCTCGGCACCATGGGCTCCGCCACCCTTGACGAAGTACGTCAGATTCTCTGATTAACCTGTAACCAGGAGAAACAAACATGTCATTTTCCCAAGCGGTAAGCGGACTCGGCGCTGCCTCAAGTAACCTCGATGTCATTGGTAACAACATTGCCAACTCCGCGACTGCGGGCTTTAAGTCCAGCACCATTGCGTTTGCCGATATGTTCGCCGGTTCTAACGTCGGCCTCGGTACCAAAGTGGCGGCGGTGATCCAGAACTTCAACGACGGCAGCACCACCACCACTAGCCGTGGCCTGGATGTGGCACTGAGCGGTAACGGTTTCTTCCGTATGACAGACACCAGCGGCGCGGTTTATTACTCGCGTAATGGTCAGTTATCCCTCGACGAAAACCGTAATCTGGTGAACACCCAAGGCCTGACCGTCACGGGTTACCCGGCTAGCGGCGTACCGCCAACGATTCAAACCGGTGCTAACCCGGTAGCGATTAGCGTGCCGACCACTCAGATGGCTGCGCGTGCCACCACGACAGCAACACAGGTTGCAAACCTGAACTCGACAGATACCGTGCCAACCGGCGGAACCTTCTCTGCCAGCAACGCGGATACTTATAACTCTAAAAGCACCATGACGGTGTATGACTCGCAGGGTAACGATCACACCCTGGATATGTACTACGTCAAAGATACCGCTTCCAATAGCTGGACCGTGCATGCCATCGACTCCACCACCGGTGATGCGGCTGGCGATTTCAGCATGGCGTTTGATACCAACGGTAAACTGACCAGCATCACCAGCGGCGGCACGACAACAACGGATGGCACGGTTCCTTTAACCATCAACATCGCAACCGCGCCTGCCACTGTGGCAGCGAATGGTGCAGCAGCGAACCAGGTTATTTCCCTCAGCATGTTGGGCAGTGCGCAGCAGAACACCGGTACCACCACCTTTGGGAACCCTGTTCAGGATGGTTATGCACCTGGCGATCTGACCAGCTACGCCATTAATGACGACGGCACCATCACCGGTAGCTATTCCAACCAGAAAACCCAGCTGCTGGGTCAGATCGTATTAGCCAGCTTCTCCAACCCAGAAGGGTTGCAGTCTGAAGGCGATAACGTCTGGTCTGCGACCAGCTCTTCAGGGCAGGCCGCCGTGGGTTTGGCTAACACCGGTACTTTCGGCTCCCTGACAGCAGGCGCACTGGAAGCCTCAAACGTCGACATGAGCCAGGAACTGGTGAATATGATCGTGGCGCAGCGCAACTATCAAGCGAACGCCCAGACCATCAAAACTCAGGACCAGATTCTTAACACGCTGGTTAACTTACGTTAATTCGCTAACGGGATTGTTCTATGGATCACGCGATATATACCGCGATGGGTGCCGCCAGTCAGACGCTGGATCAGCAGGCCGTTACCGCCAGCAACCTCGCCAACGCTTCAACGCCGGGTTTTCGTGCGCAGCTCAACGCGCTGCGTGCGGTGCCTGTTAATGGCTGGTCGTTACCGACGCGCACGCTGGTGACAGCGTCGACGCCGGGTGCAGACATGTCACCGGGGGCGATGGATTACACCGAGCGCCCTTTGGACGTGGCGGTTCAGCAAGATGGCTGGTTGGCGGTGCGTACCGCTGACGGCAGCGAAGCTTATACCCGCAACGGCAACATGCAGACCAGCCCGGACGGCACGTTAACCATTCAGGGCAATCCCGTGATGGGCGATGGCGGTCCAATTGTGATCCCGCAAGGCGCGCAGATCACCATTGCGGCCGATGGTTCGATTACATCACTGAACGCCGGTGATGCGCCGAACGCCACGGTACAGCTGGGTCGATTGAAGCTGGTGAAAGCCACTGGAAAAGAGATGCAGCGCAGCGATGACGGCATGTTTCGCCCGACGCAAGCAACGCAGGCAACACGCGGAGCCGCGTTACAGGCTGATGCCACCATGCAAGTTATGCCTGGCGTGTTAGAAGGCAGCAACGTCAAGCCGGTGGAAACCATGGTCGATATGATTGCCAACGCCCGACGTTTTGAGATGCAGATGAAAGTGATCACAAACGTCGATGAAAACGAACAGAAAGCTAATCAGCTGCTGAACATGAGCAGCTAAGGCGCGAGGATAAAAAGATGATTCGTTCTTTATGGATCGCCAAAACGGGTCTTGATGCACAGCAAATGAACATGGACGTAATTGCCAACAACCTGGCAAACGTCAGCACCAATGGCTTTAAGCGTTCGCGTGCCGTGTTTGAAGATCTGATGTATCAAACCATGCGTCAACCGGGTACGCAGTCGTCTGAGCAGACTACGCTGCCGTCCGGTTTACAGATTGGTACGGGTGTACGTCCGGTGACTACCGAACGTTTACATACGCAGGGCAACCTGTCGCAGACCAGCAACTCGAAAGATATTGCGATTAATGGTCAAGGTTACTTTCAGATTCAGATGCCAGACGGCACCTCTGCGTATACCCGCGATGGTGCGTTCCAGGTTGATCAAAACGGTCAGCTGGTGACTAACTCCGGTTTTCCAGTACAGCCTGGCATCACCATTCCGGCAAACGCCACCAGCATTACCGTTGCGCGTGACGGGGTTGTGAGTGTGACGCAGCAGGGACAAACCCAGGCTGCGCAAGTTGGACAGTTAACGCTGAGCACCTTTATGAACGATGCCGGCCTCGACAGCGTAGGTGAAAACCTTTATCAGGAAACGCAGGCTTCTGGCGCGCCAACTGACAGCACGCCTGGCCAGAACGGTGCCGGTCTGCTGTATCAGGGTTATACCGAAACCTCCAACGTTAACGTGGCGGAAGAGCTGGTTTCCATGATCCAGACGCAACGTGCGTATGAGATCAACAGCAAAGCGATCAGTACCTCCGATCAGATGCTGGCGAAATTAACCCAGCTGTAACGCTGGTGATTACGGCCAGCTTCGGCTGGCCTGAAGAATAGACATTTATAAGGTCGTGACTCCGTGGCGAAGCAACAGATTCTCAAGCCTGGACATTGGTTAGTAGCCACGCTGCTGCTGACTCTTAACGGTTGCGCATTAGTGCCGCGCACGCCGCTGGTTGAAGGGGCCACTACGGCGCAGCCAATGCCCTCTGCACCACCTGTGGTGAACGGCTCTATTTTCCAGGGTGTCGCGCCCCTGAACTACGGCTACCAGCCGCTGTTTGAAGATCGTCGCCCACGCAATATTGGCGATACGCTGACGATCACGCTGCAAGAGAATGTCAGCGCCAGTAAAAGCTCCTCTGCGAATGCCAGCCGTGACGGCAGCAACAGCTTTGGCTTGTCCACCGTGCCAACGGCTTTGGCCGGTTTAGTCGGCGCCAGCGGCGAAAAAGCCAACCTGAGCGCAGAAGGTAAAAATGATTTCGCAGGCAAAGGCGGCGCTTCTGCCAATAACACCTTTACCGGCACGATTACCGTCACCGTGGATCAGGTTTTGTCGAATGGCAACCTGCACGTTGTAGGCGAAAAACAGATCGCGATTAATCAGGGCACCGAGTTCATTCGCTTCTCGGGCGTGGTGAATCCACGCACCATCAGCGCCAGCAACGCGGTGTTATCGACAGCGGTCGCCGATGCACGTATTGAGTATGTCGGTAACGGTTATATCAACGAAGCGCAGTCCATGGGTTGGCTGCAACGCTTCTTCTTAAACATCTCGCCGATGTAAGAGGTTACGATGAAAAAGTTAACGCTACTGCGTTTCGGTTTAGGTTTGTTGTTGGGCGTGAGCCTGCTGGCCCAAGCCGATCGTATCCGCGATCTGACCACTGTACAGGGCGTACGTGAAAACCAGCTGTTGGGTTATGGCTTAGTTGTCGGCCTTGATGGCACCGGTGACCAGACCACGCAAACGCCGTTCACCACCCAAACGGTGAACAACATGCTTTCGCAGTTGGGTATTACCGTGCCAACCGGCACTAACATGCAGTTGAAAAACGTGGCGGCCGTGATGGTCACCGCTAAATTACCGTCATTTGCCCGTCAAGGCCAAACGCTGGATGTGGTGGTTTCTTCACTGGGTAATGCGAAAAGCCTGCGTGGCGGTACGCTATTAATGACGCCAATGAAGGGCGTCGATAATCAAGTTTACGCATTGGCGCAGGGGAATATTTTAGTCGGTGGTGCGGGTGCATCCGCAGGCGGCAGCAGCGTACAGGTTAACCAGCTGAACGGCGGACGCATTACCAGCGGCGCAACCGTTGAACGCGAGCTGCAGAGCAATTTCGGCTCACAGAACACCATTAACCTGCAGCTGAACAGCGAAGACTTCTCGATGGCGCAGCGTATCGCTGATGCGATTAACGCACGTGGCGGTTATGGTGCAGCCCAGCCACTGGATGCGCGCACAGTGCAGGTGCGCGTTTCGCCAAATAATGGCGCGCAAGTGCGTCTGCTGGCCGAGATCCAGAACATCGATGTGGCGATTCCAATTGAAGACGCGAAAGTGATCATCAACTCGCGTACCGGTTCGGTAGTGATGAATCGCGAAGTGACGTTGAATACCTGTGCGGTTGCGCAGGGTAACTTGTCGGTGACGGTGAATCAGCAGCAGAACGTCAGCCAGCCCGATACGCCACTGGCGGGCGGCCAAACCGTGGTCACGCCACAAACACAGATCGATCTGCGTCAAAGCGGCGGCGCATTGCAGCGTGTTAGTGCCAGCGCCAACCTGAACAACGTGGTGCGTGCACTGAATGCCTTGGGCGCGTCACCTATCGAACTGATGTCGATTCTACAGTCGATGCAGACCGCCGGTTGTCTGCGTGCCAAAGTGGAAATTATCTAATGGTTGATACCCAATCGCTGATGAATGCGGCTTACGACAGCCGCTCACTGAATGAACTGAAGCGTCAGGCAAGCAACGATCCGAAAGGCAAAGCGTTGCAGGTGGCACGCCAGGTGGAAGGCATGTTCGTGCAGATGATGTTGAAAAGCATGCGTGAGGCGTCACCGCAAGATGGCATCTTAAGCAACGATCAGACGCGGCTTTACACTTCAATGTACGATCAGCAGCTTGGGCAGGAAATGAGTAAGCGCGGCCTCGGCCTGGCGGAGACTATCGTCAAACAGATGATGCCCGCCAAAGCGCCCGATGAAAGCGCTGGCACGGTGCCGATGAAACTGGATAACAGTTTTATTTTGAACGCCGTTCCACCCGCACAACAGCTTGAGCAAATGGTGCGTAAAGCGATGCCGCGTTTACCGGTATCGCCAACCAACTTGCCCAGCGACAGCAGTGAATTTATCGCCCAGCTTGCACAACCAGCGCAGGCTGCCAGCCAGCAAAGTGGTATTCCGCATCATCTGATTCTGGCACAGGCCGCGCTGGAGTCAGGCTGGGGGCAGCGCCAAATCCTCACGCGTGACGGTAAGCCGAGTTACAACGTATTCGGTATCAAGGCCAGCAGCGGCTGGAAAGGTGAAACCACCGATATCATGACCACAGAATATGAACAGGGCGAAGCCAAAAAAGTGCGCGCCAGCTTCCGCGTTTACAACTCCTATTTCGAAGCGTTAACCGACTACGTCAAGCTGATCGCAAATAACCCGCGCTATGCCGCGGTTGCCAACGCCTCAAGCGCCGAACAGGGCGCGCAAGCTTTACAGGCTGCGGGTTACGCTACCGATCCTAAATATGCCCAAAAATTAGTGGGAATGATCCAGCAATTCAAAAACATGGGTGAAAAGGTGGTCAAGGCTTATAGCCAGGATTTAAACGATTTGTTCTGATAAATCTGCCTCAAGTTTCACTTAAGCACGCCGATAACAACATCATAAGCCAAGGGCGCTTGTGCGCGTTGGCACCCAGATTGATGACTGCCAGCCCGGTTGACGGGGAATGTAAGGAACCGAGATGTCCAGCATAATTAACTCCGCTATGAGCGGATTGAGTGCCGCGCAGGCTGCATTAAGCACCACCAGCAATAACATCACTAATTACACTGTGGCGGGCTATTCGCGTCAAACCACTATTTTGGCGCAGGCTAATAGCACGTTGCAGGGCAGCAGCTATTACGGCAACGGTGTAAATATCAGCGGTGTGCAGCGTGAATATGATGAGTTCATCACATCACAGTTGCGAGGCTCCAGTGCGACTTACAGCGCGGTTAATACGCAATATAATCAGATTTCAAATATCGATGATCTGTTGTCGACCTCAACCACCAGCCTGTCGACGTCTATTCAAAGTTTCTTTACCAACCTGCAGAACGTGGTGAGCAATGCAGATGATCCTTCTGCGCGCCAATCCATGCTCAGTTATGCTCAGGGTTTGGTCAATCAGTTCCAGAGTACTTCTCAGTACCTGACCAACATGCAAAGCAGCGTTAATACCGATGTCACCTCAAGTGTTGATCAGATCAATACTTACACGACGCAGATTGCCGATCTAAACAAGCAGATTGCCAAACTGACTACCGGCAATGGCGATGCGCCTAATAACCTGCTCGATCAACGCGATCAGTTGGTCAATGACCTGAATAACGTCGTTGGCGTGTCAGTTTCACAACAGGATGGCGCTTACGTGGTGTCCATGGCTAACGGCCTGACGCTGGTGAATGGCAACAAATCCACTGATTTAGTGGCGATGAATTCCAGCAGCGATCCAACCCGCACCACCGTGGGCTACGTCGATAAAACCGCGGGCAACGTTGAGATTCCAGAAAAATTGCTGACTACCGGCTCGCTGGGCGGAATATTAGCGTTCCGTACTCAGGATCTTGATCTGGCGCAGAACCAGCTGGGGCAACTGGCGGCGGCGTTTACCACCAGCTTCAACGAAGTGCATAAAGAAGGTTTTGACAGCAACGGCGATCAGGGTGTGGATTTCTTTAACATCGGCAGCCCGACCGTATTGAGCAACAGCAAGAACAGCCAACCTGGCGCGACCGTGACAGCGGAGTGGAGTGACAGCAGCGCGCTGAAAGCCTCTAACTACACCGTAAGTTATGACGGCACAAACTGGACCGCTACACGCGCGTCTGACAATGTAAAAATCAGCTTAACGCCTGTGACCTCTGGCACCGACACTACGCTGAGTTTTGATGGCCTGACGCTGAACGTAAGCGGCACTGCGGCAAAAAACGACAGCTTTGTCGTGAAGCCAGTGCAAAACGTTATCGCGGGTATGTCGGTAGCGATCACTGATGAAACACAGATTGCTGCTGCGGGTGCCACTGGCGGTGAAAGCGACAACCGTAACGCGCAGAAACTACTGGATTTACAAGATGCTAATGTGGTGAACGGCAACGCGACGTTGGCACAGGCTTACGCCAGTATCGTCAGCACCGTGGGGAACAAAACCAGCTCGCTGGAGACCGCCAGCACCACGCAGGAAAACGTAGTGAATCAGCTCACCGATCGCCAGCAATCTGTTTCCGGCGTTAACCTCGATGAAGAGTACGCCAACCTGACTAAGTATCAGCAATATTACATGGCGAATGCGCAAGTGCTGCAAACCGCCAGCGCCATTTTTGATGCCTTGATGAGCATCCGCTAAGGGTAGAGGACACTATGCGTATCAGTACCAACATGATCTTTAACCAGCAGGTGCGCGGTATTACCGATTCGCAATCTTCCTGGCTGAAAGTCGGCGAACAGCTTTCCAGCGGTCGCCGCGTAACAAATCCTTCTGATGACCCTATTGCAGCATCGCGCTCGGTAGTGTTGTCACAAACGCAGGCGCAAAGCAGCCAGTATGCTGTGGCTCGCACCTTTGCCAGCCAGGGTTTGTCGATGGAAGAGAATGCGTTAAGCAGCGTGACGAGCAGTATCCAGGATGCGCAAACGCTGATTGTTTATGGCTCAACCGGTACCTTGAGTGATGACGATCGTGGCTCAATCGCAACGCAGCTGGAAGGAATACGTGCACAGTTGCTCAATCAGGCTAACAGTAAAGATGGTAATGGCCGCTATATCTTTGCCGGATATAAAACGGACAGTGCCCCTTTTGTTGATGATGCTACCACGGGCGTGACCTATGCCGGTGGAACTGACGCTATCACGCAGAAAGTGGACAGCAGCCGCACAATGACGGTTGGCCATACGGGTGATGATATTTTTATGTCAATCACCGGCAACTCCACGGCAGAGCCAGACGGTAGCGCCAGTGAAACCAATCTGTTTGCCATGCTGGACAGCGCCATCGCTGCCCTGAAAGTGCCGCAAGCTGATGCAGATGAGGCGACCCAAAAGACGTTTCAGGATGCAATGGATAAAACCAACCGTGGTTTGAGCAACTCCCTGAACAACGTATTGAGCGTACGTTCTACGATTGGTACGCAGCTCTCCGAGCTTGATACGCTGGATGCACAGGGCGACGATCGCGACGTGATTTACAGTACCCAGATGAGTGACTTAGTTGACGTTGATTACACTCAGGCGATCTCTAGCTACACCATGCAGCAGACTGCACTTCAGGCAGCGTATAAGACCTTTACTGATATGTCTCAGCTGTCGCTGTTCCAACTGAATTCCTAATCTGACCTGCAAATTTAAGCGTACTTTAACCGGATGCGCTTGTTTTCTCCCACGGCCTTCACAAGAGGCAGTGGGATTTTTTTGTCTGTGATTTCATGTGCCGCGCCACGTTGTAAGCAATAAAAAACCCCGGCAGGTGCCGGGGTTGGATTTAATGCATGTGTAATGCTTACGGCTTGGTGGCCGGCGCAGTCGACTGGTGAGTTGCGCTGTGACCGCCAGCAGAACCTCTTCCGTCAAACTGGTAAGTCGGACGTACCCAGTCGCTATGACGAACAGGCTCTGGCTGCCAAATTGGCGCAGGTGCCTTGGTCATCGGCGCAGAAGCGAAGTGCTTCCAGCGAGTGCCATCGTTTGGCACAGCAGGGGCGCTATCACGCGCTGCGACTGGTGCATGCGGTTCGCTTACTGGCGAAACGTCTGCATCCGCTGCAACTGGCGCATTCAGCACTTCTTCAACCTGTGCTTCAAGGCGCGGACTGACTTCAACGGCTGAATGCTCAGCAATCTCTGCTGGCTGCTCAGTGGCCGGGGCCGTGAACGCAGTAGAACGTTCGGTTTCGGTCGCTGGCTCAGAAACTGCATCAGGTTGCTGTACTGAAGGCGCTTCGATCACCGGAGCAGCGGGTTTTGCCTGCTCAGCAATAACTTCTGCTTTAGCTTCTGCAGCAGCAGGAATCACTGAAGGCTCTTCATTAACTGGCGCTTCGATAGCCGTGGTGTCATCAGTATTCACGATGGCAACCGGGGTTTCAGCTTGTGGTTCAGCGTATTGAACCGGCTCCTGTTGTGGTGCAACGGCTTCAGTTGATTCAACTGCAGCTGGAATTGCCACTGCAGCGGCCGTTTCCTGACGGCTGTAATCTGGCGCTTCGTTCTGAGTATCTTGTGTCGCCAGCTCTTCATTAGCCTGACTGACAGGATAACGCACCCAAACTTTACCTGAAGCCATTTCCGGTGAAGCTGCAGCAGCTTCTAATGGCATAGCAGATTGCGTTGGATAACGCTCATCACGATAGCGACGACGACGCTGTCCACTTACACGCAGATGGCGCGGTGAGCGACGTGAACGGCGCGGCATGTTGTTGCTGTCACGGCCTTCGGTATCATCCAACTGCTCTTCTACCTGCGGCGCTTCAATCAGCGGTTGAACCTGGCGCACTTCTTCTTGCTTGACTGGCGCTTCAGCCTGAACCAGCGGCTGCTCGATGGCATCACCCACACGCACTTTCTGCGTAAGCTGACGCGGTTTACGACGCGGCAGCACCTGTACGCGCTCATCTTCCAGCGCTTCGGGAGCTTCAATGATGTCAACCGATGCAACTTCAACAGGTTTTGGCGCGTCCTGTTGGGCACGTTTCTCTTCCTGACGACGACGCTGGCGCTCGGCACGCTGCTCACGGCGTTGCTGCTGCTGCTCATCACGCTGCTGGCGTGCTTCATCGCTCAGGACTGGACGCTCTTCGCGCACGTCGTTCGGCGTTGAAGGACGCTTGTTGCGGCGATTATCACCATTGTTGTCACGCGGCTCACGGTTTTCACGCGGTTCGCGATTCTCACGCGGTTCACGGTTTTCGCGCGGTTCGCGGTTATCACGCGCTTGCGCATTATCACCGTTACGCGGCGTACGCTCGCGACGATTGTTATTACGACGGTTATTACGACGATCGCCGCGCTGATTACCGTTTTCATCGTCACTGGCTTTTTTCGGCTCAGTTTCGGTTTCAACAGCAGGTGCAGGCGCAGCGGCAGGCGTTTCTTCACCGGCAAACAGCTTTTTAAGCCCACCAAACAGGCGACCCAAGAAACCGGTGCTGGCTGCTGCGTTTGCTTGCGCTTCTGGTGCCGCTTTAACAGCAGGTTTCGCTTCTGCAACTGGCGCTGCAGGCGCAACTTCAACGGGCGCTGGTGGTGCATCTGGCATCACGAAAGCAGCAAGAGCAGGCTGCTCTGGACGACGGCGTTCAGCGTGTTCTTCTTCAGACGGCATCGCCATTTCTGCTTCATGCAGCTTTGGCAAATGATAACTGAGGGTTTGTGTCTCTTCGCCAGTACGGACGCGCAACACGGAATAGTGCGGTGTTTCCATCCGATCATCCGGGACGATAACCGCACGCACGCCACCCTGACGCTTCTCAATAGCATTAACCGCTTCACGTTTTTCATTCAGCAGGTAAGAGGCAACCTGAACCGGAACAATCGCGTGAACTTCTTTGGTGTTGTCTTTCAGCGCTTCTTCTTCAATCAGGCGCAGAATAGAGAGTGACAGCGATTCGTTATCACGAATAGTGCCGGTACCGCTACAGCGTGGGCAGACGTGATGACTGGATTCGCCCAATGACGGGCTCAGGCGCTGACGGGACATTTCGAGCAGGCCGAAGCGTGAAATATGGCTGATTTGAATACGGGCGCGATCCTGGCGAACGGCTTCACGCAGGCGATTCTCAACCGCGCGCTGATGGCGAACCGGGGTCATATCGATGAAATCGATAACAATCAGGCCACCAAGGTCACGCAGACGGAGTTGACGCGCAATTTCGTCTGCGGCTTCAAGGTTGGTGTTGAAGGCGGTTTCTTCGATGTCACCACCACGCGTTGCACGCGCTGAGTTGATGTCAATCGCGGTCAGCGCTTCGGTACTGTCGATAACAATCGAACCGCCTGATGGCAGACGCACTTCGCGTTGGAAAGCGGACTCGATCTGAGACTCAATCTGATAATGGCTGAACAACGGGATTTCACCGGTGTACAGTTTAATTTTACTGCTGAAGTCGGGACGGCCCAGCGCAGCGATATGCTGACGTGCCAGTTCCAAAACTTTTGGGTTATCGATAAGGATTTCACCGATATCCTGGCGCAGATAATCGCGGAAGGCGCGCACAATCACATTGCTTTCCTGATGAATCAGGAACGGAGCAGGGCGACTGTCAGCGGCTTTTTTGATCGCTTCCCAATGCTTGATGCGGAAGCTGAGGTCCCACTGCAGCGATTCGGCTGATTTGCCGACACCAGCGGTACGCACAATCAGACCCATGTTTTCTGGCAGTTCCAGCGCTGAAAGCGCTTCTTTCAGCTCAGTGCGATCGTCGCCTTCGATACGACGCGAGATACCGCCCGCACGCGGGTTGTTTGGCATCAGTACCAAATAGCTGCCCGCCAGAGAGATAAAGGTGGTTAACGCTGCGCCTTTATTGCCGCGCTCTTCTTTATCGATCTGAACGATCACTTCCTGGCCTTCACGCAATACGTCTTTGATGTTCGGACGACCATGTGAGTTGTAACTGGCTGGGAAGTATTCGCGGGAAATTTCTTTTAGAGGGAGGAAACCGTGACGTTCAGCGCCGTAATCGACAAACGCAGCTTCAAGGCTGGGTTCAATACGGGTGATTTTACCTTTGTAGATATTGGCCTTTTTCTGCTCGTGTCCGGGACTTTCGATATCCAGATCGTACAGACGTTGACCGTCAACCAGGGCAACGCGCAACTCCTCCTGCTGAGTTGCGTTTATTAACATTCTTTTCATCGTGACTTACTCGTTATTCTTTCATGAGTGATTAAAGCTGCGGGCATAGTTACCCTGGACGAGTATCAACCGATGGCCCCGTGACTGAGTGCAATGTCGTCAATCTCACGGTTGTCGACCGCGCGGGGGCGCAAATAACGTCGGTGGCCTGTTTTTCATAAGGAATAACAGCACCAGATAGTGGAAATGCCAGAGAGAATTTGAAAACCCGTGCATTCCAAACTTCTGTCCAGGCCGCAACCCGCAGCCCGCTAAGTGCCTGATTTCGCATTACGTCTTACGCCATTGCTGCGTGTCTGCTCAATCCGGCAAAATGACTAATTTCGCTGTTTTCTGCCTTGAAACTCTCAAGGTAAGAAACTTAAGCATTATTCCATTGCTAACCTTCATATAGCAAGGCGACTTTAACAGCCTGATAAAGTTTCTTTACATTTAACTCGCTAATATGGCGGGTGATTAGGCGCATCGTTGAAAAAAACAGCATCCGATTCGCTTAAACCAGCAACACGAAAGAGTTAAGCACAGAAAAAGGGGTGGCGCTATCTGGGGACACTATTTAGAATCGCCGCCATGAAAACAGAGAATCCTGGCGTACACTTTGTCGCCATCACGGCTGAAAATGCCGGTCAAAGAATTGATAACTTTTTGCGCACCCAACTCAAGGGTGTGCCAAAAAGCATGATTTATCGCATCGTCCGTAAAGGTGAGGTGCGGGTAAACAAAAAACGTATCAAGCCCGAATACAAACTGGAAGAGGGCGATGAAGTGCGTATCCCGCCCGTACGCGTGGCTGAGCGTGACGAAGATGCGGTCTCACCCAAGCTGGCAAAAGTGGCGTCGCTGGCCGATGCCATTTTATATGAAGATGACTATTTGTTGGTGATGAATAAGCCATCAGGAACCGCAGTGCACGGCGGCAGCGGCTTGAGCTTCGGCGTAATTGAAGGCTTGCGTGCGTTGCGCCCGGAAGCGCGCTTCCTTGAATTGGTTCATCGTCTTGATCGCGACACGTCCGGTATTTTGCTGGTCGCCAAAAAACGTTCAGCGCTGCGTTCGCTGCATGAGCAGTTGCGTGAAAAAGGCATGCAGAAAGATTATCTGGCATTGGTGCGTGGCAACTGGCCTTCGCATCTGAAAGTGGTGCAGGCGCCGCTGCTCAAAAACATTTTACAAAGTGGCGAACGTGTTGTGCGGGTGAATGCAGAAGGTAAACCCTCAGAAACGCGTTTCAAGGTTGAAGAGCGGTTTGAGTTTGCGACATTGGTTAAGGCCAGCCCAGTAACGGGAAGAACCCATCAGATTCGTGTACACACGCTGCATGCTGGACATCCTATTGCGTTTGACGATCGCTACGGTGAGCGCGATTTTGATAGCCAGCTGGCATCGACGGGGCTGAAACGCCTGTTTTTGCACGCGGCTGCGCTGACGTTTACGCATCCTAATACTGGCGAAATCATGCGAATGGAAGCGCCGCTGGATGATGGATTAAAACGTTGTCTGGAAAAGCTGCGTCAGCAAAAAAGCTGACGCATTGGGCATCAGTCCAGCAAGGGATTGATGCCTGCCTCTCGCAACATCGCGTTGAGCGCAATAAGCGGTAAGCCAATTAACGTATTTGGATCACGTCCTTCAAGACGTTCAAATAAACAAATCCCCATCCCTTCACTTTTAAAACTGCCCGCGCACTGAAGCGGCTGTTCTTTCTTTATATAATTTGTGATCTCATCGTCACTTAAATCACGGAAATGTACGATAAACGGTTCGCAACACTGGATTAAACGTTGGCTGCTGGGATGGTATAACGCTAAACCTGTATAAAAGGTTATGCGATTACCGCTGGCTGCGCGTAATTGATTATGCGCATTTTCTACGGTATGCGGCTTGCCAGTAATTTCTCCATCTAACACACAAACCTGATCTGAACCGATAATCCAGTGTTCAGGATAGGTTTCTGCCAGCGCCTGGGCTTTTGCCACTGCAAGACGTTTCACCAATGTTTCGGCGTTTTCTCCGGGTAACGCTGTTTCATCAACGTTGGGTGAATCGGTAACAAAGGTCAGACCGAGTTTGGTTAATAACGCCTGACGAAAGGGTGAGGTGGATGCTAAAAGAATCGATGCCGTCATTTTTTTCAATATTGATAGCGAATTGGTGACAGTCATTTTAAACTGTGTGCCGCACTGGATGCGAATAGTGGTTGAAAGATGCTGTAAACCGGCCTTTTTCTTTGACTCTATAAGATTACAAAGTTAATATGCGCGCCCTATGCAAAAGGTAAAATTACCCCTAACGCTGGACCCCGTCCGCACCGCTCAAAAACGCCTTGATTATCAAGGTGTGTACACACCTGTACAGGTGGAGCGCGTGGCCGAGTCGGTCGTTAGTGTGGACAGTGATGTAGAATGCTCCATGTCGTTTGCGGTAGACAACCAACGTCTGGCAGTACTGACTGGTACTGCTGATGTACAAGTGACGTTGCGCTGCCAACGCTGCAACCAGGTGTTTCCGCATCATGTCCACGTAAGCTATTGCTTTAGCCCTGTTTCTTCTGAAGAGCAGGCCGAAGCGTTGCCGGAAGCGTACGAGCCGGTCGATGTCAACGAGTATGGTGAAATCGATCTGTTGGCCGTCGTTGAGGATGAAGTGATCCTCGCGCTGCCTGTCGTTCCGGTGCATGATTCTGAACACTGTGAAGTGTCCGAGGCGGACATGGTCTTTGGTAAATTGCCTGAAGAGGTCGAAAAACCAAACCCATTTGCCGTATTAGCCAGTTTAAAGCGTAAGTAATAGGAGTAAGGTCCATGGCCGTACAACAGAATAAACCCACCCGTTCTAAGCGTGGCATGCGTCGTTCGCACGATGCGCTGACCACTGCAACTCTGTCAGTAGATAAAGTTTCTGGCGAAACTCATCTGCGTCACCACATCACTGCGGATGGTTACTACCGCGGTCGCAAGGTTATCGTTAAATAAGACTTGCGCTTAGCAAGGCGATACCTTGACACGTTTGACCCTGGCGATTGATGCCATGGGCGGGGACTTCGGTCCTTGCGTGACAGTGCCTGCAGCATTGCAGGCACTGGCCTCTCATACGCAATTATACCTTCTTCTGGTCGGCAATCCCGACACCCTCATGCCATTGCTTGCCAAAACGGATTCCTCCTTACTGGGGCGTTTGCAGGTTATTCCTGCCGAATCGGTTATTGCAAGTGATGCGCGGCCCGCTCAAGCCATCCGAAACAGTCGCGGCAGCTCAATGCGCGTGGCGTTAGAATTGGTAAAAGAGGGGCGTGCGCAAGCCTGCGTCAGTGCAGGTAATACCGGCGCATTGATGGGTCTGGCAAAAATGCTGTTGAAGCCGCTGAAGGGTATTGAACGTCCGGCGCTGATGTCTGTTTTACCTCATCAGCAGCAGGGCAAAACAGTGGTGTTAGATTTAGGTGCCAACGTTAATTCAGACAGTGCAATGTTGGTGCAATTTGCGGTGATGGGCGCGGTAATGGCGGAAGAGGTGCTTGGCATCAATAAACCCCGTGTAGCGCTTCTCAATATTGGTCAGGAAGAGACCAAAGGGCTTGAAAGTATCCGCGAAGCAGCGGAAACCCTAAGAGAAACCCCGCAAATAAACTATATTGGTTACCTTGAAGCTAACGAACTCCTCACGGGCAAAACGGATGTGCTGGTGTGTGATGGTTTCGTCGGAAACGTCACGTTGAAGACTATGGAAGGCGTGGTAAGAATGTTTCTTTCGCTGCTCAAATCATCAGGCGAAGGCAAAAAGCGGTCATGGTGGTTGAAGTTGCTGGGACGTTGGATCCAAAAACGTCTGGCTAAGCGCTTCGGACATCTCAACCCCGACCAGTACAATGGCGCTTGTCTGTTAGGATTGCGCGGGACAGTGATCAAAAGCCATGGCGCAGCCAATCAGTGTGCGTTCGCCGTGGCGATAGAACAGGCAGAGCAGGCGGTGCGGCGGCAAGTTTCAGAACGAATTGCTGCGCGCCTAGACGCTGTATTAGCCAGGAGTGACAAAGCCTAGATGTTTACCAAAATTATCGGTACGGGCAGTTATTTGCCCAGCCAGGTTCGCACAAATGCCGATCTGGAAAAAATGGTGGAGACTTCGGACGAGTGGATTGTTACCCGTACCGGCATCCGTGAGCGCCGCATTGCAGCGCCAGATGAGACTGTTGCAAGCATGGGTTCACAAGCAGCCCAACGCGCGCTTGAAATGGCGGGTGTTGAAGCCAATGATGTTGGACTGATTATCGTCGCCACAACATCGTCCAGCCATGCTTTCCCAAGCTCAGCCTGTATGATTCAGCAAATGCTGGACATTAAAGACTGCGCAGCTTTTGACCTTGCTGCAGCATGTGCAGGTTTCACATATGCGTTGAGCGTTGCCGATCAGTACATCAAAAACGGTGCAGTTAAGCATGCGTTGGTGATTGGTGCTGATGTGCTTGCACGTACTTTGGATCCCAACGATCGCGGCACTATTATTCTGTTTGGTGATGGCGCTGGCGCGGTCGTTCTCGGACCGAGCGAAGAGCAGGGCATTATTTCAACCCATCTGCACGCTGATGGTCGCTATGCCCAGTTGCTGACCTTACCCTATCAGGATCGTGCGAAGCAGGATCAACCCGCCTATCTTACGATGGCAGGTAATGAAGTCTTTAAAGTTGCGGTTACTGAGCTGGCGCATATCGTTGATGAAACGTTACAGGCCAATAATCTCGATCGTGAGATGCTCGACTGGCTGGTGCCCCATCAGGCAAACCTACGCATTATTAGCGCAACGGCGAAAAAATTAGGTATGACCATGGATAAAGTGGTCGTAACACTGGATCGCCACGGCAACACCTCTGCGGCGTCGGTGCCAAGCGCACTTGATGAAGCGGTACGCGATGGCCGTATCAAACCCGGACAACTCATTCTGCTGGAGGCTTTTGGTGGCGGTTTCACCTGGGGCTCTGCGCTGGTTCGCTTTTGATTGACAGGAACTGAAAATGACGCAATTTGCTTTTGTTTTCCCAGGTCAGGGCTCACAATCTGTGGGTATGCTGGCTGATTTGGCCGCAGCCTATCCGCTGGTGGAAGAGACTTTCCGCGAAGCGTCTGACACGCTGGGCTACGACTTATGGCAGCTCGTTAGCCAAGGTCCGGTCGAAGAACTGAATAAAACCTGGCAAACACAGCCAGCGCTGTTGGCGGCATCGGTCGCTATCTATCGCGTATGGCAGCAGCAGGGCGGTGAGCAACCGGTTTTGATGGCAGGGCATAGCTTAGGTGAATACTCTGCGCTGGTTTGTGCTGGCGTACTGAATTTTGCCGATGCCATTAAAT
Organism: Candidatus Pantoea bituminis; assembly: GCF_018842675.1. NCBI lineage: Bacteria > Pseudomonadati > Pseudomonadota > Gammaproteobacteria > Enterobacterales > Erwiniaceae > Pantoea > Candidatus Pantoea bituminis. The sequence continues at coordinate 2,309,935 of NZ_JAGTWO010000004.1, read as the reverse complement.
TAGTTGAGTTGCGTGGCAAGCTGATGCAAGAAGCTGTGCCGGAAGGTACGGGAGCAATGCAGGCGATTATTGGTCTGGATGATGCGGCAATCCGCCAGGCGTGTGAAGAAAGCGCGCAGGGACAAGTTGTTTCGCCAGTAAATTTCAATTCGCCAGGTCAGGTTGTTATTGCCGGCAATAAAGAAGCCGTTGAACGTGCTGGTGCGGCATGCAAAGCTGCAGGCGCTAAGCGTGCGCTGCCGTTACCGGTTAGCGTCCCTTCGCACTGTGCGTTGATGAAGCCCGCTGCTGATAAATTAGCCATTGCGCTGCAAGACATTACCTTTAATGCACCGTCTGTTCCGGTTATTAACAACGTAGATGTTAAAGCTGAATCGGATGCAGATGCGATTCGTCATGCATTAGTTCGTCAGCTTTATAGTCCGGTACGCTGGACAGAAAGTGTCGAGGCGATGGCATCTCAAGGCGTAACACAGTTAATGGAAATGGGTCCAGGTAAAGTCCTGACCGGTTTGACCAAACGTATTGTCGATAGCCTGACTGCTGCAGCCGTTAACGATACTGCCTCGTTAAAAAGTGCGCTAGGACAGGAATAAGAGGAATAACATGAGTTTTGAAGGTAAAGTTGCGCTGGTAACCGGCGCGAGTCGCGGCATTGGCCGTGCGATTGCGGAAACCCTGGCGGCACGCGGTGCTAAAGTGGTTGGAACCGCAACCAGCCAAAGCGGTGCCGATGCAATCAGTGCTTACCTTGGTGACAACGGTAAAGGTCTGCTGCTGAACGTGACAGACGCCGCATCGATCGAAAGCGTTTTAGAGAAAATTCGCGCTGAATTTGGCGAAGTGGACATTTTAGTCAATAATGCAGGCATTACGCGTGATAATCTGCTGATGCGCATGAAAGACGATGAGTGGCAGGATATCTTAGATACCAACCTCTCTTCCGTCTTCCGTCTTTCCAAGGCGGTTTTGCGTGCCATGATGAAAAAACGCGTGGGCCGTATAATCACCATTGGTTCCGTTGTTGGGACCATGGGTAACGCGGGCCAAGCAAACTACGCTGCAGCAAAAGCGGGTTTAATTGGCTTTAGCAAATCACTGGCGCGTGAAATCGCGTCACGTGGCATTACGGTCAACGTCGTGGCACCGGGCTTTATTGAAACGGACATGACGCGGGCACTGAACGAAGATCAACGTTCTGGTATTTTGGCGGAAGTACCTGCAGGTCGCTTAGGCGACGCGCAAGAAATCGCCAATGCTGTTGCATTCTTAGCCTCTGACGAAGCAGCCTACATCACGGGTGAGACGCTGCACGTCAATGGCGGCATGTACATGGTCTGATAATCACGAAACCATTTGCATTATTTGCGGGAAAAACCGCAAAATAACGTAAATCGTGGTTAGACCAGCCGGGATTTTGTTGCATCTTTTTCAACATTTTATACACTACGAAAACCATCGCGAAAGCGAGTTTTGATAGGAAATTAAATAGTATGAGCGATATCGAACAACGCGTTAAGAAAATCATTGGTGAGCAGCTGGGTGTGAAAGAGGAAGAAGTAACCAACTCTGCATCTTTCGTAGAAGACCTGGGTGCCGATTCTCTTGATACCGTTGAGCTGGTTATGGCTCTGGAAGAAGAGTTTGATACTGAAATTCCAGACGAAGAAGCTGAGAAAATCACCACCGTTCAGGCAGCGATCGACTATATCAATAGCCACAAAGCCTAATGAATACCGTCAGGCGGTCACTCGACCGCCTGAGTTTTATGTTTGTCCCACATAGTTCTTATTTCCCTCCCTGGAGGACGAACGTGTCTAAGCGTCGTGTAGTTGTGACTGGTCTTGGCATGTTGTCTCCTGTCGGCAATACCGTAGAGTCTACCTGGAGTGCTCTCCTTGCCGGTCAGAGCGGCATCAGCCTGATCGACCATTTTGATACTAGTGCCTACGCAACACGCTTTGCGGGCTTAGTGAGAGATTTTAATTGTGATGACTACATCTCGCGCAAAGATCAGCGCAAGATGGATGACTTCATCCAATATGGTATCGTTGCTGGCATTCAGGCTATGCAGGACAGCGGTTTAGTTGTAACCGATGAAAATGCTGGTCGTATAGGTGCGGCAATTGGTTCCGGAATTGGTGGATTGGGGTTGATCGAAGATAACCACACTTCACTCGTAAACGGCGGCCCGCGTAAAATTAGTCCGTTCTTTGTACCTTCAACCATTGTAAACATGGTGGCGGGACATTTAACCATCATGTACGGCCTTAAAGGCCCTAGCATCTCTATCGCAACGGCATGTACGTCTGGCGTACATAACATCGGTCATGCTGCGCGTATCATTGCGTATAACGATGCTGACGTTATGGTGGCCGGCGGTGCTGAAAAAGCCAGTACACCGCTTGGTGTTGGTGGATTCGGTGCGGCGCGTGCGCTCTCTACTCGTAACGAAAACCCGCAAGCGGCAAGCCGCCCGTGGGATAAAGATCGTGACGGTTTTGTACTTGGCGACGGTGCTGGCATGGTCGTTCTTGAAGAGTATGAGCATGCTAAGAAGCGTGGCGCTAAAATCTATGCGGAAGTCGTCGGCTTTGGTATGAGCAGCGATGCCTATCATATGACCTCTCCGCCAGAAGATGGCGCTGGTGCTGCTGCCGCTATGGTAAATGCACTGCGTGATGCACAACTCTCACCAGAGCTAATCGGCTATGTCAACGCACACGGCACCTCTACGCCAGCGGGTGATAAAGCGGAAGCGCAGGCAGTGAAATCTGTATTTGGTGAAGCAGCGAAAACCGTCATGGTGAGCTCAACTAAATCAATGACAGGTCACTTACTGGGTGCTGCAGGTGCCGTAGAGTCAATTTATTCGATTCTCGCACTGCGTGACCAGGTAGTTCCACCAACGATTAACCTCGATAACCCGGATGAAGGCTGTGATCTCGATTTCATCCCACATACGGCACGTCAGGTAAATGGTCTGGAATATACCTTGTGCAACTCCTTCGGTTTTGGCGGTACCAACGGTTCGCTGATTTTCCGTAAAGTTTGATCTACCTGCTCTGCTAAAAAGGCCCGCAATGCGGGCCTTTTTTATATTTAGTCACGCTCTGGTACTGATCACATCATTCTGAATCGTTAAGATAGAACAAACAGGCAACCGGAGGATGATGGATGTGGATTAACGGTATCGAGCAAAATCAGCTTCCTGCCAGTGATCGTGCGGCACATTTCGGCGATGGGTGTTTTACCACCGCTGCTATAAAAAACGGGCAAATCCTGCTATTAGAACGGCATTTACAACGGTTAAAAGAGAGTTGCGAACAGTTGTGGCTTTACGATGTGGATTGGCAACAGCTCGAAAATGAAATGCGCAATGCTGCTCAACGTCAGCAGCAGGCGGTATTAAAAGTGATCATTAGCGCGGGCGTTGGCGGGCGGGGCTATAGCCGCATCGGTTGCGGTAAGCCTACGCGAATAATAGCCTTGTCGCCTTGGCCACAGCACTATTTTCAACTGCAGCAGCAAGGTGTAAAGCTTGCTATTAGCCCCATTAACTTAGCGCGCAGCACACAATTTGCCGGGCTAAAGCATCTTAATCGTCTTGAGCAGGTGATGATTCGCGCTCATCTTGACCAGACAGATGCGGATGAAGCCTTGGTGCTTGATACTCAGGGCTGGGTTGTGGAATGTTGCGCGGCCAATTTATTTTGGCGAAGAGGTGACGCTATCTTTACCCCGACGCTGGAAACGTCTGGCGTTAACGGAATTATGCGCCGCTACCTGCTATCGCAACTGAGTGCAGCAGGCCAAACGTGTCAGGTAGTTCAAAGCAAGCCTGCAGAGATTTTAGCGGCAGATGAAGTGATTATTTGTAACGCGTTAATGCCGGTTTTACCGGTCAGACAGATAGATGCGGTGAACTTTAACCAACGCACACTGTTTAACCAGTTGCAGAAAAGCTGTAAAAAAATGGAAGAAACATGAGCCGAAGTAAAAAAATTCTTACCGGAACAGTGATGATTTTGGGTCTCGCGGCTGCCTTTAGTTACTGGCAGGTTAAACAATTTGCGTCGACCCCTTTAACGTTGCATCAGGAAACCATCTACACGCTGCCGGCAGGCATCGGACGAGTAGCATTAGAAGCGCAGCTTGAAAGCCAGCATATTATTCCGCACAGCATCTGGTTTGGTGCGTTGCTTAAGCTGGAACCCGAATTAGCAACCTTTAAAGCGGGAACTTACCGGCTAGAGCAAGGCATGACTGTGCGCAGCTTGCTGCAGCTATTAGCAAGCGGTAAAGAGGCGCAATTTCCTCTACGGTTTGTTGAAGGGCAGCGGCTCAAGGAATGGTTGAGTGCGTTACGCACGGCGCCCTATATCAAACACACTTTACAAGACGATCAGTTCGTGACATTAGCCGACAAGCTCAAGGTTGAACAAAGTCAGCTGGAAGGTGGTTTTTACCCGGATACCTATCTCTATACTGCAAACACGAGCGATATGGCGATACTTGAGCGGGCACATACGCGAATGAGTAAAACGACGGATGAAGTGTGGAAAGGGCGTGCAGACAATCTGCCTTATAAAAACCAGCAACAGCTGGTCACCATGGCTTCGATCATTGAAAAAGAAACGGGCGTGAGCGAAGAGCGTGCCCGAGTCGCTTCGGTGTTTATCAACCGCTTACGGACTGGCATGCGTCTGCAGACCGATCCTACGGTGATTTATGGGATGGGTGATAACTATACCGGCACTCTGACCCGTAAAGATCTCGATGCACCAACCGATTACAATACCTATACCATTAACGGTTTGCCGCCAGGGCCGATTGCGATGCCAAGCAAAGCGTCATTAGACGCAGCGGCACATCCAGAAAAAACCAATTACCTCTATTTTGTTGCTGATGGCAAAGGCGGGCACACCTTTACCACCAATCTCGCTAGCCATAATCGTGCCGTTCAGGCTTATCGGCTCGCGTTGAAGGAAAAAATGAAAAGTAAGTTTATCGTCATTGAAGGTCTTGAAGGCGCCGGTAAAACCACCGCTCGTAATGCGATTGTTGAGACGCTGCGTGAGAAAGGTATCCAGGATATTGTTTTTACACGAGAGCCAGGCGGAACACCTTTAGCTGAGCAGTTGCGCGTATTAGTTAAGCAAGGCATTGAAGGCGAACAGGTTACAGATAAAGCAGAATTGCTCATGCTGTACGCAGCCCGCGTTCAGCTGGTTGAAACGGTTATCAAACCAGCCTTAGCGCGTGGTGCCTGGGTTATTGGCGATCGGCACGATCTCTCTTCCCAAGCTTATCAGGGCGGTGGACGTGGTCTTGACGTTGAGCTAATGCGTACCTTACGCGACGCGGTGCTGGGTGATTTTCGTCCCGATCTGACATTGTATCTGGATGTCACGCCCGAGATTGGTTTACAGCGTGCGCGTGCGCGAGGCGAGCTGGATCGCATTGAACAAGAATCGCTGCGATTCTTTGAGCGTACCCGTGAGCGCTACCTCATGCTGGCTGAAAACGATCCCACAATCTTAAGCGTAGATGCGACTCAACCCCTTAAAGAAGTGACCGCGTCACTTCAAGCGACGCTGTCTTCCTGGTTAACAGGGCAACCTACATGAGTTGGTTTCCCTGGCTGAATCAGCCTTATCGTCAGGTCATCAGTCAACATCAGGGGGCCGCGGACATCATGCGCTGTTAATTCAGGCGATTGATGGCATGGGTGATGACGCCCTGGTGTGGGGAATGAGCCGCTGGTTGATGTGCCAACAGCGAGAAGGGCTTAAAAGTTGTGGTCATTGTCACGGCTGTCAGCTAATGCAAGCCAATACGCATCCTGACTGGTATCGGCTGGAAGCGGAAAAAGGCAAAAGCACGTTGGGCATTGATGCGGTTCGGCAGGTAACCGAAAAAATGTACCATTTTGGTCAGCAGGGCGGCGCGAAAGTCGTCTGGTTACCTGATGCCGCGCAATTGAGTGAAGCAGCAGCGAATGCCTTACTCAAAACCCTGGAAGAACCGCCCGCGAACAGCTGGTTTTTCCTAACGAGTCGTGAACCTTCTCGCTTATTAGCAACGCTACGCAGTCGCTGCATGACGTTGCATTTATCGCCTCCTGATGAAGCGCAAAGTCTGCAATGGCTGAAAAAACAGTCGCCGCAAAACGATGAATTACTGTTATCGGCGTTGCGTTTAAGTGCGGGCGCGCCTGCAGCTGCGATGACTTTACTGGAGCCGAGCCGTTTACAGGCGCGTCAAAAACTCTGTGATGGATTAGCTGGTGCGCTCCAGCAAGATATATTGCAATTGCTATCCGTGCTCAACGGGGATGATGCAGCTGTGCGTATTGGGTGGTTGTTGTCTTTACTGTTAGACGCCATGAAGTGGCAGCAAGGCGCAACCCAGTGGTTGAGCAATGTTGATCGTCAGGATGTGGTCGCGCTATTGGCGCAGCACTTTTCTGCCAGTGCTCTTAACACCAGCGCCCGCGACTGGATGCAATGTCGTGAACAGCTTTTGCATGTGGCTGCCGTTAACCGCGAATTACTGTTAACCGATTGTTTATTAAGCTGGGCTGATAAACTTAAGCCTGCTCTGGTCGGCTAAAACCAAACGAGAAAATGTATGTTTATTGTTGATTCCCATTGCCATCTTGATGGCCTTGATTATGAAAAACACCATCGCGATCTGGATGATGTGATCGCTAAAGCCGCAGCGCGTGACGTCAAGTTCATGCTAGCCATCGCTACCACACTGCCTGGCTTCCACACGCTTAAAGCGCTGGTCGGCGATCGTGAAAATATTGCGCTTTCCTGTGGTGTTCACCCACTCAATCAGGAAGATGCTTACGATGTTGAAGAGTTTCGCCGTCTGGCTGCTGATCCGCGCGTCGTCGCATTGGGCGAAACAGGGCTGGATTACTATTATCAGCAAGAAACCAAAGCGCAGCAGCAGCTTTCGTTTCGCGAACATATTCGTACCGGTATTGCACTGAACAAACCGATTATCGTGCATACCCGCGATGCGCGTGAAGATACGTTGGCGATTTTGCGTGAAGAGCAGGTTGAGCGCTGCGGTGGTGTTCTGCACTGCTTTACTGAGGATCAGGCTACAGCGGCCAAACTGCTCGACATGGGTTTTTATATTTCCTTCTCGGGCATCGTGACATTCCGTAATGCTGAACAACTTCGCGAAGCCGCGCGCTATGTCCCTTTGGATCGTATGCTGGTTGAGACAGATTCTCCCTATCTCGCGCCGGTGCCATTCCGTGGCAAAGAGAATCAGCCCGCTTACACCCGCGATGTCGCTGATTACCTTGCCGTGCTTAAAGGGGTCGATATTGAAACCCTGGCAGCCGCGACGACCAAAAACTTCTCTGACCTGTTTCATATTCCGATGAGTCGTCTGGTCGATTAGTCCTTTTTATTTTATACGCTGTAATTAATCTGTATCACGCCAGGCTGGCCTTGAAAATTGTGACAAGGCCAGCTTTTTATCGCCTATAATCCGCGCGAGTCAGTAAGAAATTCCTTAAAGCAGAGCGGTCTGTTTCTGGAAACGTGATAGCCGTCAAAGTACCCGTTAGTGATTTATTTTACCCTTCGTAATAAATCAAAGGCGTATAACGCCAACCGGTAAAGAATCCTCCCTCTTTGCCACGCGCACTGCGCGAAAACGCACTCATACTCAGGAGCTTCAGGCTATGTTTAAAAATGCTTTTGCCAACCTTCAAAAGGTCGGTAAATCGCTCATGCTACCGGTATCTGTTCTGCCGATTGCCGGTATTTTATTAGGGGTTGGTTCGGCTAATTTTAGCTGGTTACCTGCCGTGGTTTCGCATGTCATGGCAGAAGCGGGCGGATCGGTATTCGCCAACATGCCACTGATTTTTGCGATTGGCGTTGCACTTGGCTTTACCAACAATGACGGCGTTTCTGCGCTAGCGTCAGTGGTGGCTTATGGCATCATGGTGAAAACCATGGCGGTGGTAGCACCGTTGGTGCTTCATCTGCCTGCGGCAGAAATTGAGGCCAAGCATCTCGCGGATACCGGGGTATTAGGCGGGATTATCGCGGGTTCTATTGCCGCCTACATGTTCAACCGCTTTTATCGCATCAAACTGCCTGAATATCTTGGCTTCTTTGCCGGTAAACGTTTTGTACCGATTATCTCCGGCTTAACGGCTATCGCCTTGGGTATCGTACTCTCCTTTATCTGGCCTCCTGTCGGTACAGCGATTCAAACCTTCTCGCAATGGGCGGCATATCAAAACCCAGTTGTGGCTTTTGGTATCTATGGCGTCGTTGAGCGCGCATTGGTGCCGTTTGGTTTGCACCATATCTGGAACGTTCCTTTCCAGATGCAAATTGGTGAATTCACCAACGCAGCCGGTCAGGTCTTCCATGGCGACATTCCTCGCTATATGGCAGGTGACCCAACTGCAGGTAAACTTTCAGGCGGCTTCCTGTTCAAAATGTATGGCTTACCTGCGGCAGCGATTGCGATTTGGCATTCAGCCAAGCCGGAAAACCGCGCTAAAGTGGGCGGCATCATGATCTCCGCTGCGCTGACCTCGTTCCTGACAGGTATCACCGAACCGATCGAGTTCTCGTTCATGTTCGTGGCGCCGATTCTGTATGTTATCCACGCTATCCTGGCGGGTCTGGCATTCCCAATCTGTATTTTGCTCGGCATGCGTGACGGCACCAGCTTCTCACACGGTTTAATCGACTTTGTGGTACTGAGCGGCAACAGCAGCAAAATCTGGCTGTTCCCTATTATCGGTATTATTTACGGTCTGATTTACTACACCGTGTTCCGCGTGTTGATCGCTAAACTGAACCTTAAAACGCCAGGCCGCGAAGAAACGATCAGCGAGCAGTCTTCGGCAACCGGCACTGAAATGGCGGGTAAATTGGTGACAGCGTTTGGTGGTAAAGAGAACATCACTAACCTTGATGCCTGTATTACGCGTTTACGTGTCAGCGTGGCGGATGTCACGAAAGTTGACCAAACTGAGCTGAAAAACCTTGGCGCCCGTGGCGTAGTGATTGCAGGCTCAGGCGTTCAGGCCATTTTCGGAACTAAATCCGATAACCTGAAAACGGATATGGATGATTACATCCGCAGCTTATAAAAGCTGGAAAAGAAAAAAGCCCCGATTGGGGCTTTTTTTATGCCTGCTGTTTACAGGTAAACGCGCAGATATTCAGTCAGACAAAGCAGCGCCATCGCCTGACCATAAGGCATTGAAGTCAGCGGTACGTTGCGATAGTAATCCAGGTCTTTCCCCATCGCCGTACCAAATGAGACCTGTTTCAATTCACCTGCATCATCGATATTGGCGATCACGCCACGTAGCGCTTTTTCCGCCATTTCGCCATACTCAGCCGGTAAGTAACGTTTACGCACCGCTTTGAGAATGCCATAGGCGAATCCAGCCGTAGCCGAGGCTTCTGGGTAGCTCTCAGGATCATCAAGTAAGGTTGGCCACAAGCCGCTGCTGTGTTGGCAGGTTCGTAATGCTTTTACCTGACTTTCCAACACCTGCTGTAAAAACCGACGCGTAGCATGATGTTCCGGCCAGTTCATCATCTCCAAAAAGTCAGGAATGACAATGGTTAACCAGCTATTTCCACGCGCCCAGCGCGCATTAGCAAAATTATGGCGGCCATCAAAACTCCAGCCGTGAAACCAGAGTCCAGTTTGACGATCCATCAGGTATTGGGTGTGCAGCAAAAACTGATAGCTGGCTTCTTCAACCCACTCTTCGCGATTAAGCAGTTGACCGATTTTTGCCAGAGCCATCACGCTCATCATCAACGTGTCGTCCCACAGCTGTTGATGATTCTCGTTGTTATAAACGATATGTTGCAGGCCGCCTTGCTCAGTGCGCGGCATTTCATACATCACCCATTCAGCCCAACGCTCCAGTACAGGCCGCCAGGCTGCATTGCCAGTTTCCTCGTAGCGGTAGGCGAGCGTCAGGAATGGGCAAACAGTATTCACGTTTTTTGTTGGCGTGCCTTCAGCCAGTCTTTCGGCGAACCAGTCATCGATTACTTTCAGCGTCTGTTGATCGCCCGTCTGCTGATAATAGTGCAGCATACCGTACAGGCCGATGCCATGTGTCCACTCCCAACCCGCCCAGCCTTTGGTATCAATCACGCGACCATCATCAAGGCGCAATAAAAATTCGCCCGTTTCATCGGTGATGTTGACTAAATTTTGCGTCAATTTTTGGATCAGCTGCACCAGTTCGCTGCGTGGCAGCAAATGTTCAGGTTGACGCAACAGGGCGCTTTGTTTCACAGGAAATACAGTCATGGTTCATTCCTATCTTTTTAACGTCGAGGTCAAGGGGAAAGTACAGCACGCTGATTGGGCAGCGGCGGGGCAGCGGGCTTATCTCGATTGAGAAAACCAATGTTGTTATTGCCCCATAAATTTTCGTAAGGCATGCCAGCCAGTGTTTCGACAATCTGGCGTGCTTCAGGCGTGATGCCTTCAGGTACTACGCGATTCGCTTCGCGCATTTTTAGCGTTTCTTCACGCAGCACAGTATGTGTCTGCAGGTTGAGCTTGAAACGCAAAGAGACGAGGAAGCCGCAGGCCAATACACAGACCGTACCAATACTGAGAATCGCTAAAATGGTATGGCTGACGCCAGGCACCTGGGTTGCTTGTCCCGATACAAAGCCAGACAATTGCAGAACGATACCGACAAACATCACCGCACCGGCCTGAGAGGCTTTACGCGTTAATGTCATAATACCGGCGAAGATACCTTCACGACGCTGACCGGTGATCACCTCATCAACATCGGCGATATAGGTATAAGTATTCCAGGGAACATAATTGATACCGCCACGGCCCAAACCGGCTACGGCTGAAATCAGTAGCAGTAACGAGAAGTTATCGTTCATGCCGGCGTACCACAGGCCTGCGTATGAAAGCGCTGCAAGACCAAACAGCACCACCACTAATCGGTATGCGGGTGCTGGTCCCATACGGATACAGAGCGGAATCATCCCCATTACCGCAATAAACTGCAGAACTGCCATAGTACCCATTAAATTGGAGGCAATTTGCGCACTTTGCATCAGCACAAACACTACATACCAGGTAAAGACGGCATTAAACACGTCCTGCGCGATGTAACCGCCAAGATACATACCAAGATGCTGACGGAAAATACGAATGCGCAGCGTTGAAGCCAGTTCAACATATAAGCGCTTCAGACTCTGCATCAACGTCAGGCTTTGCTTCTCTTCTTCTGCACGTCGTGATTCTTCAGAAAAATCACTCGCATCGCGTTCCCAGGTAAAGAGCCACACCAGTGTTAGCACCACTGCGCAAATCACTGAGAAGACCAAACTGGCGTAGAAAAAGGATTGAGGATTATCTTTGCCTAGCGCACCCAACAAAATGCCCGGCAGGAAGGCGGCAAGAATTGCTGAAAGCTGAGCCAGTGCGATACGAGCACCTGAAAAACGGGTTTTTTGTTTGAAGTCATCCGTCATTTCTGGCACCAGCGTTTCGTAAGGTACCAAAATCATGGTGTAAACCATGTCGAACAGCAGGTAGGTACAGAGGTACCACCAGAAGTTCATGTCACTAATCCACATCAGGCTGTAGCTAAAGACACACGGAATACCCAGCATGATAAAGAATTTGCGACGGCCAAAACGTTTACCTAGCCAGGTTGAGCCAAAGTTATCCGTCAGGAATCCCATTAATGGGCTGATTACCGCATCGAGCACGCGTGCTGCGGCAAAGATCAGGGTCGCTTCAATAGGCGTTAAGCCGCAGAAGGTGGTGTAAAAGTATAACAGCCAGGCGGCGGTCAGCGCCGTGGTGCCCGCTCCGAGAAAATCTCCGGAGCCGTAGGCCAGATAGTGACCAAGACCAATTTTACGTGAGCGCATCACGGGTGCTCCTTGTATGTAAAAGTCTGTACATCCTTCATCGTTCCGGACTTCTTTCTCGGATTGGTTAGAAAGTAGAGCCGTCAGCGCGGGCAAACCTTCGCGATTTGGCAACCTCTTACGTGGACTTGGCAAAATAACAAAGAAAAGGGCGATTAAATTCTAATTTATAAAACAGTGTTTCATTTTTGTCGGCGATTACGCATCAGAAGCGTGGGTGGCGTTGCAAGTGAGAAGGTGGAGCGAAGAAATGGTTTAAAGGCAGGCAATCAATCCAATAAAAGTGGTCCTGAGGTTGAAAGAAAACAAATTTGTCCCGCATACTGATTGATTACGACTCAGGCTAAAGGAAGTGCATCATGGCTGAAGAAACGATTTTCAGTAAAATTATTCGTCGCGAAATCCCCGCTGATGTGGTGTATCAGGATGAGTTGGTCACGGCGTTCCGTGATATTTCACCTAAAGCACCCACGCATGTTCTTATTGTTCCTAACGTATTAATTCCTACTGCTAACGATGTCACCGAAGCCCACGAGCACGCGTTGGGTCGCATGTTTACGGCTGCGGCTAAAATTGCGCGTGATGAAGGCATTGATGAGAATGGCTACCGCCTAATCGTTAACTGCAATAAACATGGCGGGCAGGAGGTTTATCATATCCATATGCATCTGCTGGGTGGCGAACCGCTTGGCCCAATGCTTTCTAACTGATCCTTTGAACGGAAACGTGCTATGCGCCAATGGCTAATCAGCCTGCCGTTCTTGCTCAGCCTGGCTGGCTGCAGCAGCGACAAACCGATGATTGACACCTCGCAATCGCTGGTGATGGAGTCTGCGGTGCTGTCGGCAGGCATCATCACTGATGATCCTAAGCTTGACGAAGAGGATGGCCAGAAACGTGCCAGTAGCGTGCTCTATAATCAACGCGAAACACCGGTGATTGTGCACTATCGTTATTATTGGTATGACGAAAAAGGGTTGGAGATCACGCCGCAAGAACCGGCTCAAACCGTTACGGTTCCGCCACTTAGTAGCCTTGCTGTTACTTCTCAACTCGGCAACCTGACCGCCAGCAAGGTTCGTCTCTATCTTTATCTCTGAGGACTGTTACGTGATTCGCAGTGTAAATCGTACTGGAGTGCTACTGATGGCGCTCATTCTTACAGGTTGTGTGGTGAAACAGCAACAGCCTGCTCCGGTTGAACCGACTCAACCCGTTGAGCCGACTCAGCCTGTTCCTGCGCCGGAACCGATTCCGCAACCGCAACCGATCCCGCAGCCGCCAAAGCTTAAAACCATCAACTGGGATGCCAGCGTGCAGCCACTGGTTGCGCAGATGCTGAATGCCGCAGGCCCTGAAGCCGGCAGCGTATTGCTGGTGGATCGCATTAAAAACAGCACCAATGGCGCACTGCAAAGTGAAAAAGCCACCGATTCGATTCAAAATGCATTGAATAACAATGGCAAATATACGCTGGTCTCTTCCGATCAAATTACCCAAGCGAAACAGACGCTGGGATTGCCGGCAGACGATAGCTTAAATTCGCGCAGTAAGGCGATTGGCCTGGCGCGTTACCTTAATGCGCAATATGTGTTGTACAGCAACGCGCAGGGTGATGTGAAAACGCCAACGCTACAGATGCAGTTGATGTTGGTGCAAACCGGCGAAATTATCTGGTCTGGCAACGGCGTCGCTCAGAATTAATTCTGCAATGCAGCGGATGATTGCCCGCCATTTAGGTGAAAGTGCTCTGGCGCGTGTGACCCCGCTAGCGGGGTTAACCGGACAAAGCCAAGCCATTGAATGCGCGCAGGGAAAGTTTATAGCACGCCCTGCGCCGCAGCCTGCCATCCCGTTTGTCGATCGTCAACGTGAATATCGCCTTTTGAACAGGCTGCACGCTGGCGGTTTAACGGCCAAACCGCTGGCAGGTGATCGATATGGCCTATTGTTAGCCTGGCAGCAGGGCGAAGCGATGAAACCTGAGGCATTCTCTCTACATGTGCCACAAATCGTTGCGCTGTTACGGCATTTGCATCAGCAGCCGTTAACCGGTTATCGCCTCAAACTCTTGCCACTGTTGTGGCAATACTGGCAGCGTTGTCGCCAGCGCAATCTGCCCTGGCTGCAAGCGCTTCAACGCTTAACGCGGATTGGCGAACCTTCGCCGCTGCGATTAGCCCCGCTTCACATGGATGTTCATGCCGGAAACATCATTGTGGCGCATGAAAGTCTGCATCTTATCGATTGGGAATATGCAGCTGATGGTGATATCGCACTGGAACTGGCAGCGGTATGCGCTGCCGATCCCACGCAACAGCTTCGTTGGTTAACAACCTATGCACAAGCCGCGCAATTACCCTTTGCGCAGCTACAACGGCAGGTAAACCACTGGCAGCCATGGCTGCGTTTACTCATGGCTAGTTGGTATCAGTTACGCGCTGAGCAAAGCGGCGAAAAAGCTTTGCAACAGATGGCTCGTGAGAGCTGGGAACAGATTTAATCGCTTTATGCTGATTGCGTAAAGTCACAGGATTTAGGTCATGACTACACATTTACCCGGTCCGCTGATGCTGGACGTGGAAGGTTACGAGCTGGATGCAGAAGAACGCGAAATTCTCAAACATCCTTTAGTGGGCGGGCTGATTTTGTTTGCCCGCAATTACCACGATCCTGCCCAGCTTGCAGAGCTGGTGCGGCAAATTCGCGCAGCTTCACATACGCGATTAGTGGTTGCAGTAGATCAGGAAGGCGGTCGCGTTCAACGTTTCCGTGAGGGATTCACGCAATTACCTGCGATGCAATCTTTCGCTGCGCTGCATGACGGGCAAACCGCCGGTGAATTGGCACAGCAGGCGGGCTGGCAAATGGCGGCAGAAATGATCGCTTTAGACATTGATATCAGTTTTGCGCCCGTTCTGGACATTGGTCATATCAGTGCGGCCATTGGCGATCGCGCCTTCCATGAAGATCCTGAGATTGCGCTAGCCGTGGCGCGTCGCTTTATTGCTGGTATGCATGAAGCGGGAATGAAAACCACCGGCAAGCATTTTCCAGGACATGGTGCCGTGAGTGCCGACTCGCATAAAGAGACGCCACGCGATCCGCGCGATGAAGCGACGTTGCGACAGCACGATATGGCGATATTTCGTACCCTGATTACTGAGCAGGCGCTTGATGCCATTATGCCCGCTCACGTTATTTATACTGAGATCGACGATTTGCCTGCCAGCGGTTCGCCGTATTGGCTAAAAACCGTGCTGCGCAAAGAGCTGGGTTTTGAGGGTGTCATCTTTTCCGACGATTTATCGATGGAGGGGGCAGCGGTGATGGGAAGCTACCCTGAACGAGCACAGCAGTCGTTGTCTGCAGGTTGCGATATGATTTTGGTGTGTAATCAGCGTCAGGGCGCTATCAGTGTGCTGGATAGTTTGACCGTGATCGAAGCTGAGCGGGTCTCTCAGCTGTACCATCGAGGAACGTTTACTCGCCAAAGTTTGCAAGCGAGCTCGCGCTGGAAAAACAATGCACAGCAGTTGAGTTCGTTACAGCAGCGCTGGCTGGCTCATAAAGCGTCGAGGTAAATTCACAGCCCGGCGCATCATCACGTTGAGGAAAACCATGATTATTTATCTGCACGGTTTTGATTCCAATAGCCCGGGCAATCACGAAAAAGTGTTGCAACTGCAATTCATCGATCCCGATGTGCGAATGATCAGTTACAGCACGCGTCATCCTAAACATGACATGCAGTTTCTGCTAAAAGAGACGGACAAAATGATCACGCTGTGTGATGACGATCGTCCACTGATCTGTGGCGTGGGGCTGGGTGGCTATTGGTCTGAACGCATTGGCTTTTTATGTGGTATCCGGCAGGTAATCTTCAATCCCAATCTTTTCCCTTATGAAAACATGGAAGGGAAAATTGATCGTCCTGAAGAGTATGAAGATATTGCTACCAAGTGTGTAAGCGACTTCCGCGAAAAAACCGTGATCGCTGTTTAGCTATTTTGTCACGTAAAGATGAAGCGCTTGATGGTCAACGCATCGCGCAGGTTCTGCACCCCTTTTATGAAATTGTGTGGGATGAAAATGAAGGCCATAAATTTAAGAATATCTCTCCCCATCTTCAGCGAATAAAAGCTTTTAAAACATTAGGTTAATAGTTAAGGCACCTCTCAGGTGCCTTGATTTTATGCGTAATATTCTGAGTTTTAGCTCATAAATTTGATGTAAATCAATTTTGCTGTGCCCCGCACTTCGCAGCATGTTATTCTGCCTTCAGATAGCGATTTTAACTTCGCCAACCCTATGTTTATTAAGGTTTAATTTAACCATTGATTAACTATTGGTTCACAATTTGAGGGGGTCATTGTTGACTACATCTATTAAGAAAATTGTCATCGTCGGAGGCGGCGCCGGCGGTCTTGAAATGGCAACACAGCTTGGCCATAAACTGGGCCGAAAAAACAAAGCTGAGATCATTTTGGTCGACCGCAATCACAGTCATTTATGGAAACCGCTGCTGCATGAAGTGGCGACTGGCTCCATGGATGAAGGGATTGATGCGCTGAGTTATCTGGCACACGCCCGCAATCATGGCTTCCAGTTCCAGCTGGGTTCCTTAACCGACATCAACCGCGAGAAGAAGGTTATCTCTCTGGCAGAAGTGCTGGATGCACAAGGTGAAGTGCTGGTTCCACAGCGCGAAGTGCCTTACGACACTTTGGTGATGGCGCTGGGCAGCACCTCAAATGATTTCGGCACGCCGGGCGTAAAAGATCACTGCATTTTCCTCGACAACCCGCATCAGGCACGTCGTTTCCATAATGAAATGCTTAACCTGTTCCTGAAATTCTCTGCAAGTGAAGGTCAGACTGGACAGGTCAATATTGCCATTGTCGGTGGCGGTGCAACCGGCGTTGAGCTCTCTGCCGAGTTGCACAATGCGGTTAAGCAATTACACAGTTATGGCTACAAAGGTTTGGGCAGTGAAGCGCTGAACGTGACGCTGGTTGAGGCGGGCGAACGCATTCTTCCTGCCTTGCCACCGCGTATTTCGGCAGCGGCGCACCAAGAGTTGACCAAGCTTGGCGTACGCGTGCTGACGCAAACCATGGTGACCAGTGCCGACAAAAAAGGTCTGCATACCAAAGGCGGCGAATATATCGAAGCGGACCTGATGGTATGGGCGGCAGGAATCAAAGCGCCTGACTTCATGAAAGAGATTGGTGGGTTGGAAACCAACCGCATTAATCAGCTGGTGGTAAAAGATACGCTGCAAACCACCTTGGACGATGATATTTATGCCATCGGCGATTGTGCTTCCTGTGCGTTGCCATCCGGTGGGTTTGTGCCACCACGTGCACAATCTGCACACCAAATGGCTTCACGTGCGATGGAAAATATTCTGGCGCAGCGCAATAACAAGCCCTTGAAAGCCTATGTCTATAAAGATCACGGCTCGCTGGTATCACTGTCGCGCTTCAGTACGGTCGGAAGCCTGATGGGTAACCTGATGCGTGGATCGATGATGGTAGAAGGACGCATTGCGCGTTTTGTCTACATTTCCTTATATCGTATGCACCAGATTGCGCTCCACGGATACTTCAAAACGGGTCTGATGATGTTAGTAGGCAGTATCAACCGCGTTATACGTCCACGCCTCAAGCTGCATTAAGATGATAAGGCGGCTTACCGCCTTTCATATTGCTATTACGCTGATTTCAAACTAGAAAATTTCATTTCTCCGTTGAGATCAGCGCTTTCCCGCCTCGTTCGGAACTCTCCTAAAAGCTGGACCTGAAGGCTCTTGTATAGATTTCCTCCATTTATCTGATGTTGCAATTTCGGTCCATCTGTAAAACTTCATTCAACAAACACGGCGGGTCGCGCACGCCGAGTTAGGCCTCTGCTGTGAAGGATGCGACAGCGGCAGGAATGCGCGGTAACACTTTCAGGAGGAACTTCCTGTGAATAAATCAATGTTAGCGGGTATCGGTATTGGTGTGGCAGCGGCGCTGGGTGTTGCCGCCGTAGCGGGTATGAACGTGTTTGACCGCGGGCCGCAATATGCGCAGGTGCTGTCAGCAACGCCAATTAAAGAAAGTATCAAACAGCCGCGCAAGGAATGTCGCAACGTAACGCTGACTCATCGTCGTGCGGTGCAGGATGATAACCGTATTGCGGGCTCAGTGTTAGGTGCAGTCGCGGGGGCGTTTTAGGTCACCAGTTCGGTGGCGGTCGCGGTAAGGATGTCGCAACCGTAGCAGGTGCGGTTGCAGGCGGTTACGCAGGCAATCAGGTTCAGGCCGGAATGCAAAACCGTGATACTTACACCACCACGGAACAGCGCTGCAAAACGGTTTATGACAAGCAAGAAAAAATGCTGGGATATGACGTGACCTATAAAATAGGCAATCAACAGGGCAAAATCCGTACGGAAAACGATCCTGGTACGCGTATTCCACTCGACCGTAATGGCCAGCTGATTCTTAACAACGATCAGGCTTGATTGGGCAAAGATTTGCCGCGTTAGCGGCCACACAGCAAACAATAAGAGAAGCGCATCAGGGATGATGCGCTTTTTTTGTTTCACATCAGATATTACTCCGAGCAATGTGAATCAGTCCCTTTCAACATTAAGCCCGGTTCTGCGCCAGCTGCGCCACGAATCCCTGCACCCATTCCATACGAACCTTGCGCTCTGCCAGCTCACGGGTAAAGCGTAGACGCGTTGGGCCATCAAGCTTCCACTGCTTGGGATCTTTCTGCAATAAGCTAATCAGCCATGCAGGATCCACGCTGTTTTGCGGAGCGAAATCAAAGAAGCCGCCTTTGTCGCTGGCTTCGATTTTACGCACGCCCAGCGTTCGCGCATTAAGCCGCAATGCGGCGATATCAAGGAGATTTCGCGCCGGATCGGGTAACAAGCCAAAGCGGTCAATCATCTCTACCTTCAACTCTTGCAGCTCAGATTCGTCTTCGGCGCTGGCGATGCGCTTGTAGAGTGACAAGCGGGTATTCACATCCGGAATAAACTCTTCCGGCAGCAGGGCAGGCATGCGCAGCTCGACTTCGGTCTGATTGTTGGTCAAATCCTCAAGCGACGGCTCACGGCCCTCTTTCAGCGCATCCACGGCATTCTCTAACAACTCCATATAGAGCGAGAAGCCCAGGGTTTCCATTTGCCCGCTTTGCTCTTCACCCAGCAACTCGCCCGCGCCACGAATTTCTAAATCGTGGGTGGCAAGTGCAAAACCAGCTCCCAAATCTTCTAGCGAAGCAATGGCTTCGAGACGCTTTTTGGCATCGGTGGTCATCGCTTTGGGCGGCGGCGTCATCAGCCAGGCGTAAGCCTGATGGTGCGATCGTCCGACGCGACCACGCAACTGGTGCAGTTGAGCCAAACCGAAATGATCTGCACGCTCAATGATAATGGTGTTAGCCGTTGGAATATCGATACCGGTTTCAATAATGGTGGTACAGACCAGCACATTAAAACGCTGGTGATGGAAATCATTCATGACCCGTTCCAGATCGCGCTCGCGCATTTGACCATGGCCAATGGCGACGCGTGCTTCCGGGACGAGTTCAGTCAAGCGCTGTGCGGCCTTTTCGATATTTTCGACGTCGTTATAGAGATAATAAACCTGTCCACCACGCAGCACTTCACGCAGGATCGCCTCGCGAATCACTAAATTATCAAACTCACGCACAAAAGTTTTTACTGCCAAACGACGTGCAGGAGGCGTTGCAATGATCGACAGATCGCGCATCCCGCTCATGGCCATATTCAGGGTACGCGGAATCGGTGTGGCGGTGAGCGTCAGAATATCGACATCTGCACGCATCGCCTTGATGCGCTCTTTGTGTCGCACACCAAAGCGGTGCTCTTCATCAACGATCAACAGACCTAAATCACGCCATTTCAAGTCAGTCATCAATAACTTATGCGTACCGATCAGGATATCGATTTTGCCTTCACTGGCTTGTTCTAACACCTGTGCTTGCTCTTTGGCCGTACGGAAACGTGAAAGCATTTCAATGCGTACTGGCCAGTTAGCAAAGCGATCGCGGAAATTATCATAATGTTGCTGAGCCAGTAACGTCGTGGGCACCAGCACCGCGACCTGCTTGTTGTTTTCAACCGCCAGAAACGCCGCACGCATCGCGACTTCGGTTTTACCAAACCCAACATCACCGCAAACCAGACGATCCATGGCCAGCGGCTGACACATGTCGCTCAATACCGCATTGATGGCCTGTGCCTGATCGGGCGTCGTATCAAAAGGAAAAGCTTCACAGAACAGCTGATATTGATCGCGGTTGTGCTTGAAGGCGAAGCCTGTTTTGGCGGCGCGTTGGGCATAAATATCCAGCAACTCAGCCGCCACATCGCGTACTTTCTCCGCCGCTTTTTGTCGCGCACGTGACCAGGCATCGCTGCCTAATTTGTGCAGCGGCGCATTTTCGTCTGCGCCACCGGCGTAACGACTAATGAGATGCAGCGATGAAACCGGGACATAGAGTTTGGCGTCGTTGGCATAAGAGAGCATCAAATATTCGGCCTGAATGCCGCCCGCCTCAAGCGTGGTCAAGCCAATATAACGGCCCACACCATGCTCCAGATGCACCACCGGTTGACCCGGATGCAATTCAGCCAGGTTACGAATCAGGATGTCGGGATTTATGGTGCGACGTGTATCCTGGCGGCGGCGACTGACGCGTTCGCCAAGCAGATCACCTTCACAGATCAGCGCACGATGGCCTTGCGTATCAATAAAACCACGTTCACTGGCACCAATCATAAAGGTGTAGCGCTCTTCACTCGCTTCATCAAGACGATGTACCAGCTGCGGCCGAAGTTTGATGCGAGCCAACAGCTCTTGCAGGCTTTCGCGACGACCTTCGCTCTCTACCGAGAACGTTACCGCGCCGTGGAATTGCTCCAAAAACTGGCGTAGATGATCCAGCGGCGCTTTGGCCTGGGCCTGCACGGTTAAATCGGGAAGGGGCTGATAACCAAGATTGGTATTCGCGGCTTTTTCGGGTAACTCATCGTTGGTCATTTGCACACGCGGCCAGCTTTTTAGCTCGCCCATCAGCGCATCCGGGCGCAGCCAAAGCGTGACGGGCTCAAGCAGCGGGCGCATCGGATCAACACGGCGATTCTCATAGCGCGCATTGGCGTCTTGCCAGAAACGTGAGGCGCTGCCTTCCAGATCGCCACAGTTAACCAGCAGCGTGTTATCCGGCAAATAGCTAAACAGCGTAGGCAAAGGCTGATCAAAAAACAGCGGCTGCCAATATTCGATACCGGCGGGGAAGGTGCCTTTACTCACCTGCTGATAGATGTGTTCCGGTTCACGGCGTACGTCAAAAATTTCGCGCCAGCGGCTGCGGAACAGTTCAATCGCGGCTTTATCGCTGGGAAACTCATGTGCGGGCAGCAGGTTGATTTCCGGCACCGCTTCGAGCGTGCGCTGGCTATCAACGTCAAACAGACGCAGGCTGTCGATTTCATCATCGAAGAAGTCGATGCGATAAGGCTGTTCGCTGCCCATCGGAAACAGATCAAGCAGCGCACCGCGCGTGGCGTATTCACCATGTTCCATGACTTGATCGACGTGACGATAACCGGCTTGCTCCAGCTGATCGCGTAGGCGATCGCGCGACAGTTTTTGCCCTTGTTTCATCACCAAAGCGTGGCCATGCAAGAAACTGTGCGGACACACACGTTGCATCAGCGTGTTGACTGGAAGAATCAGCATGCCGCGCTGCAAGGTCGGTAATTGATAAAGCGTGGAAAGCCGAGCCGAGATAATGTCCTGATGTGGCGAGAAGCTATCGTAAGGCAGCGTTTCCCAATCAGCGAGATGGCTAACCGGCAGGTCAGTAAACTGGCGGATTTCATCCAGTAAACGCAAGGCGGTTTGTGTATCCGGCGTAATCATCAGCACCGGGCCAGCATGACGCTCGGCGATGTTGGCACACTCGACCGCGTGCGCGGCGCCGATCAGCTGACCGAGCTGGCGCGTATCACCGGATTTTACGGGCAGGGTATAGCGAGTCTGTTCGGACATGGGATCTCGAGGTTTCTCCATTTTTACCAAGGCGTAATCATTCCATATTACGCCAAGGGGATCACCTCTGCGGCACAATTTTAGTGCCGCGTAGCCTCTGAATGGGCTTTATTTTGTAGATTGCTGTGTGTAGTGCATACGCGGGCGGTCAACATTGGCCCAGCACAGATCACGCTCAAGGTGATAACTGTGATTGCCGTCGTCCCACTTCACGTAGTATCCGGTTGGCGCATCTCCTTGCTCAAAGACGTTAACGACTTCGCCTCTGATCTCCCCTGATTTGTGTTTAACAATACTGCCTTTGGGAAATTTGAACATGGTCGCTACCTCTTTACGTCTGCGCGATATTTAACCTCTTATCGTCTATCTGATTGTAGTCTACCGCACCCGCTGCCGGATAATCGTACAATTAGCATCATCTTTTTGTCGCATTCCTGCCGATGAACGTTGCTGATGACGTATTCTGACGCAACTTTGCCGCAGACTCAGAGGGTTAGAGGTTTCATAAAGCAAGCGGCTCCTTTATCATCCCACTACTCATTTTCAGGCAACCGCACATTGGATTCCATGTATCAACCAGTCGCGCTATTTATCGGTCTGCGCTATATGCGCGGACGAGCATCGGATCGCTTCGGTCGCTTTGTCTCTTGGCTTTCTACTATTGGCATTAC
Source organism: Candidatus Pantoea bituminis (assembly GCF_018842675.1). Lineage (NCBI taxonomy): Bacteria > Pseudomonadati > Pseudomonadota > Gammaproteobacteria > Enterobacterales > Erwiniaceae > Pantoea > Candidatus Pantoea bituminis. The sequence goes on along the minus strand of NZ_JAGTWO010000004.1, from coordinate 2,287,243 downwards.
GCTCGGTGTATTGGCGTTGGTCACCGTGCTATCGGTGATGAACGGCTTCGAGCGAGAGCTGGAAGGCAATATTCTCGGGCTGATGCCGCAAGCGTTGGTCACCAGCCAAAAAGGCAGCATCAATCCGCAACAGCAACCTCCCGACCAGCTTAAGCTACAGGGCGTTAGCCGCGTTGCGCCGTTAACGACTTCAGATGTGGTGCTACAGAGTGCACACAGTGTCTCGGTTGGGGTGATGTTAGGTATCACCCCCGAGGAAAAAGATCCGCTGACACCTTATCTGGTCAACACGCAGCAAAGCGTGCTGAAATCGGGGCAGTACAACGTGATTCTGGGTGAACAGCTGGCCAACCAGCTGGGCGTTAAGCGCGGCGATCAGCTACGTTTGATGGTGCCTTCAGTCAGCCAGTTCACGCCGATGGGGCGCGTGCCAAGCCAGCGTATCTTTACCGTTGCCGGCACATATGCAGCCAATAGTGAAGTCGATGGCTACCAAATTCTGGTGAATCAACAAGACGCGTCACGCGTGATGCGCTATCCGGCGGGCAATGTTACCGGTTGGCGTCTCTGGCTGGATAAACCGCTGGAGGTTGACAGTTTGAGTCAGCAAACCCTGCCGGAAGGCATGGTATGGAAAGACTGGCGCGAGCGTAAAGGTGATCTGTTCCAGGCCGTACGCATGGAGAAAAACATGATGGGGCTGCTGTTGAGCCTGATCATTGCTGTTGCCGCCTTTAACATTATTACTTCGCTCGGCTTGTTAATCATGGAGAAGCAGGGTGAAGTGGCGATTCTGCAAACCCAAGGCTTAACGCGCCGTCAAATCGTTGCGGTGTTTATGGTGCAGGGCGCCAGCGCTGGCATCATCGGTACGCTGTTGGGCACCTTGCTCGGCGTGCTGCTTGCCAGCCAGTTAAATAACCTGATGCCAGTGATTGGCCTGTTCCTGGATGGCGCAGCGCTGCCGGTTGATATCAATTTATGGCAAGTGGTGACTATCGCTTTCTGCGCCATGGTCGTTGCGCTGCTTTCTACGCTTTATCCTTCCTGGCGCGCTGCCGCCGTACAACCCGCTGAGGCTTTACGTTATGAGTAATTCTCCTTTGTTGCAGTGTCGCGATCTGTGCAAACGCTATCAGGAAGGCAGCGTGCAGACGGATGTGCTGCGCAATGTGACTTTTCGCCTGCAACCGGGCGAACTGATGGCTATTGTTGGCAGCTCCGGTTCAGGCAAAAGTACGCTGCTGCACCTGCTGGGCGGCCTGGATGCGCCCACCTCGGGCGATGTCGTGTTCGAGGGTAAATCACTCAACGAAATGTCGTCGTCGGCCAAAGCTGAACTGCGTAACCGCGAATTAGGGTTTATCTACCAGTTTCACCATCTTCTGCCTGATTTTAGTGCGCTGGAAAACGTTGCGATGCCACTGCTGATTGGCAAAATCCACAAAGCAGAAGCGCAAGCGCGCGCGCATGAAATGCTGAAAGCGGTAGGACTTGCACACCGTGCGAGCCATCGCCCCTCTGAATTATCGGGTGGTGAGCGCCAGCGCGTGGCTATCGCGCGTGCGCTGGTGAATAACCCGCGTCTGGTAATGGCTGACGAACCTACTGGTAACCTTGATGCACGTAACGCTGACGCTATCTTTGAACTGTTGGGCGAACTGAATGTGCGTCAAGGCACAGCCTTTTTGGTGGTGACGCACGATCTCCATTTAGCTAAACGCATGACGCGCCAGATGGAAATGCGTGACGGACAGTTGAGCGATCAACTGATCTTTTCAGGAGCGGTGTAATGGGTTCTTCGTTATCGCTGCTGTTGGGGCTGCGTTTTAGCCGTGGCAGACGTCGCGGCGGCATGGTATCGCTGATTTCGGTGATCTCCACCATCGGCATTGCGTTGGGTGTCGCAGTATTAATTATCGGCTTGAGCGCGATGAACGGGTTCGAGCGTGAACTCAATAACCGCATTTTGGCTGTGGTTCCTCACGGTGAAATTGAGGCGGTCAATCAGCCATTTCAGCGTTGGCAGTCAATGATTGCACCTATCGAACAGGTTCCCGGTATTGCCGCCGCCGCGCCTTACGTCAATTTTACCGGCTTGATTGAAAGCGGCGCAAAACTTCAGGCGCTGCAGGTAAAAGGCGTGGATCCTGCTCAGGAACCGCGTTTAAGTGCGCTGCCACGTTTTGTGGCTGACAATCAGTGGTCGACGTTTGCGGCAGGCAAACAGCAAATCATCTTAGGCGGTGGCATCGCAAAATCGCTTAATGTGAAGCAGGGCAGTTGGATCACCATCATGATCCCCAATAATGATGGCGACAACAAACTGTCGCAGCCCAAGCGTGTGCGCCTGCAGGTTAGCGGTATTTTACAGCTCAGCGGCATGTTGGATCACAGCCTGGCGCTGGTGCCGTTAGCGGATGCGCAAAAGTACCTTGATATGGGTGAAAACGTTTCTGGCATCGCGTTGAAAATGGATGATCCGTTTAAGGCCGTGAAGCTGGTCCGCGATGCGGGTGAAGCCACGCATTCGTATGTCTATATCAAAAGCTGGATCGGTACGTACGGCTATATGTATCGCGATATTCAAATGATTCGCGCCATCATGTATCTGGCGATGGTGCTGGTTATCGGCGTCGCCTGCTTTAATATCGTTTCCACGCTGGTGATGGCGGTGAAAGACAAGAGCAGTGATATCGCCGTGCTGCGAACGTTGGGTGCAAAAGATCGACTGATTCGCGCCATCTTTATCTGGTACGGTTTATTGGCGGGACTGCTCGGCAGCGTGAGTGGAGTCGTGGTTGGCGTGCTGGTGGCGTTGAATTTAACCTCGCTGGTACGCGGCCTGGAAAACATAACCGGTCATCATCTGCTGGCCGGCGACATTTACTTTATCGATTTTCTGCCGTCTGAACTGCACTGGATAGATGTGTTCTCGGTGCTGATAACCGCGATTATATTAAGTCTGGTCGCCAGCTGGTATCCGGCAAGACGCGCCAGCCGTATCGACCCGGCGCGGGTTTTGAGCGGACAATAAAGGCCTGAAAGATGCGGCGCGCCAGAATGAATCTGCGCGCCGCGCACATTTTCAGGCTCAGCAGCATAGCGCTGTCATGCGCAACCGTTATTATCGGGCTTATAAGCCCCAAAATTTGTTTATAGCGGCTCACCGAAGCCGCTGCACAAGGAGCCTTTATGCGCACACCACGTCGACGCTTACGACTCGCCCGACTCAAAAAGACCCGGAGAAAGGTGCATCAACGCTTTCGCCAACGCATTTTTGAGCGCGATCGTCAGGCTGAAATGGCTGCACATCCTCTGCCGCATGTGGTGGTTCTGACGGGCGCTGGCATTTCAGCGGAATCGGGTATTCGTACTTTTCGCGCCGCCGACGGGTTGTGGGAAGAGCATCGGGTTGAAGATGTTGCGACGCCGGAAGGTTTTCGACGCGATCCGGCTCTGGTACAACGTTTCTATAATGAACGCCGTGACCAACTGCAGCAGCCTGAAATCCAGCCAAATGCTGCGCACATTGCGTTAGCTGAACTGGAGCAGGTATTAGGCGATAACTTTTTTCTGGTAACGCAGAATATCGACAACCTGCATGAACGTGCGGGTAATTCACGTGTGTTGCATATGCATGGCGAATTGCTGAAAGTGCGCTGTGCTACCAGCGGGCAGGTCATCGAATGGACCGGTAATGTCACCGCAGAGGATCGCTGTACCTGCTGCCAGTTCCCTTCAGTGCTGCGTCCTCATGTGGTGTGGTTCGGGGAAATGCCCATCGGCATGGAAGAGATTTATCAGGCGCTGGAAAACGCGGATATGTTTATCGCTATCGGCACGTCAGGGCATGTTTATCCGGCAGCAGGATTTGTGCATGAAGCCAAACTGCAGGGTGCGCATACCGTTGAGCTGAATCTGGAGCCAAGCCAGGTTGGTAACGAATTTGCCGAAAGCCATTACGGCTTAGCCAGTGAAGTGGTGCCCGAATTTGTGCATACGCTGTTACGTGGCTTATACAAATAAGCAGTCCATAACAGGGCGGCAGCGCTGCCGCCCGTGAGCATTAACGACCCGCCTTCAACTTCTGAAACAGCGTTTCGTACTGGATGCTGGCATCACCCACGTCATTCTGCCATTCACCCTTTTTGATCACCTCAGCAGAGGGATAAAGCGATGCATCTTCTGCGACGGCTTTTGGCAACAACTTTTTGGCTTCAAGGTTAGGGGTTGGATAACCAATGGTTTCGGCGACTTTTGCTGCAACTTCCGGACGAAGCAGGAAGTTAATCAGCTTAAGTGCGGCCTCTTTATTTTTGGCGTTCGCAGGAATCGCCAGGTTGTCCATCCAGAAAATCCCGCCTTCTTTCGGCCAAATAACCTGCAATGGTGTGCCAGCCTGGCGAGCCACATAAGCGGAACCGTTCCAAATCATGCCCAGATTCACTTCGCCTTCCATATAAGGATTGCCCGGATTATCGGAGTTGAACGCCAGGACGTTTGGCATCAATTTTCTTAACTCTTGGTAAGCGGCGTCGATCTGCTTAGGATCGCGAGTATTACCGGAATACCCGAGTTTGCGCAGCGCCATTTGAAACACTTCGCGGGCATCATCGGTCAGCAACAGGCTTTGCTTATACTCTGGTTTCCACAAATCAGCCCAGCTAGTGACGCTTTTCGGATCAATCTCGTCTGAATTAAGACCGATTGCCGTCGCACCCCAAATATAGGGAATGGAATAATCATTGTTCGGATCAAAAGGCTTATTCAGCAGGTTTGGATCCAGATTTTTAAAATTGGTTAGCTGTGACTTATCAATCTTTTGTAGCATGCCTTCGTTACGCATTTTTGCGACGAAATAGGTTGAGGGCACCACTAAATCATACGCGCCCTCTTTCCACGTTTTAAGCTTGGCATACATGCTTTCATTGGATTCGTAGGTAGAATAAATCACTTTGATGCCGGTCTCTTTAGTGAACTGCTCCAGCAGTCCCGGCGGCACGTATTCAGTCCAGTTATAGAAGTAGAGCGTTTTGCTATCGTCCGCTTGCGCGCCTTGCACACTCAACGCCAGCGCCCCAGCCGCCAGCCAGTGAGACCATTTCATCATCATTATTCCCCTTTAGGTTTTAGTTTTGTCACGCAGCAACCATTGGCTGCCAGCGACTAACAGCAACGAAAGCAGCATCAAAATTGTGGCGAGTGCATTCACTTCAGGTGATACGCCCACCTTGACCATCGAGTAAATTTTAAGTGGCAAAATTTCAAATGTTGGTCCGGTGACGAACGACGAAACCACCACGTCATCCATCGACAGGGTAAAGCTCAGCAGCCAACCAGCCGCAACCGCAGGCATCGCCAGCGGCAGAATAATTTTACGTAAAATAGTGGTTTCGCTGGCACCCAAATCTTTTGCGGCTTCCAGCATCCGTACATCAAATCCTTTGAGCCGCGAATAGACGGTAATGACCACAAAGGGTAAGCAGAAGGTGATATGGGAAAACAGCAGCGACCAGAAGCCAAGCGAAATACCCAATAACATAAACAGCACCAGCAGCGAAATAGCCATCACGATGTCAGGTGACATCATCACGACAAACAACATGCCGCTGACAAACGGTTTACCGCGAAAGCGATAGCGATAAAGCGCGACGGCGGTTAGCGAGCCAATAAGCGTGGCGCAGCTGGCAGAGAGCACGCCCATTATCAGCGAATGCTGTGCTGCCTGGATCAGGCTGTCATTGTTCATCAGCAGGCTGTACCACTGCGTACTGAAACCTTGCCAGTTGATACCGAAACGTGAGGCGTTAAATGAGTTAACGATCAAAATCACAATCGGGATATAAAACCCGGCGTAGATAACGGTCATAAAACCGCCGCGTAGCAGGCGAGCCATCATTCCAGTTCCGCCTTTTTATTCAGCAGGCGCGCTACGCGCCAGTAAATCAGCAGTAACAGCCCCATTAAAAGTGTCATCACGATGCTGGTGGCTGCGCCAAAAGGCCAGTCGCGAATGTTCAGGAACTGGCTTTTTATGATGTTACCGATGAGCAGGTTTTTCGCGCCGCCCATTAAATCAGCGACATAAAACAGCCCCATTGCCGGAATCAATACCAGCAAGCAGCCTGCGACAATGCCCGGCATAGTCAGCGGTAAGATAATGCGGAAAAAAGTCTGCAGCTTGCTGGCGCCTAAATCGCGTGCCGCCTCCAGATAACTTCTATCGAGTTTTTCCAGGCTGGAGTAGAGCGGCAGCACCATAAACGGCAGCAGGATATAGACCAGACCCAAGATCACCGCTTCCGAGGTGTACATAATGCGAAATGGCTTATCGATTACCCCGATCCAGAGCAGAAAGTCGTTGAGCCAGCCGCGAGTGCTGAGAAAGATTTTCAGGCCGTAAATACGAATCAGGGAATTGGTCCAGAAGGGCACGATCAACAGAAACAGCATCAGCGGACGCAGGCGTGCAGGCAATTTAGTCAGACACCAGGCGAAAGGATAACCCAGCAACAAACAGAAGGCGGTGGCGATAAACGCCATATTCAGCGAGTGCAGCAGCACTTCGGCATACAAGGGATCAAGTAAACGCGTGTAATTACTGAAGGTAAATACCATGCTGACAAAATGCGCATCGTCACGGGTTAAAAAGCTGGTGACAAAAATCATCAGGTTAGGCAAGAAAACGAACAGCGCTAACCAACCGACGATCAGCGCGATAACGCTCTTCTGGAAACGATTACGCATCAGTTTCATACGGCAGCACTACCTCCCAGCTTGCGACCCAATTCACTGCCATCTTTTGATTCAGCGAGTGGTCAAAGTCAGGATCGTCTTCATTGAAAAATTCGCTCACAGTGACCAGTTTGCCATTCTCAAGCTCAACGGTGGATTCCAGCGTCATCCCTTTGTAGTTGCGTTCACGTACATAACCGATCAGCCCTTCAAACACACTGTCGTCGTGAATCTCTTCAACGCGCAAATCTTCTGGGCGCAGCATGACATGCAGTTTGTCGCCGGGCTGCACCGGGAAAGGACAATGGATATCGCATTCGCGACTTTCTACGCGCGCACGCACGCGCGGCGCGTTTTCGCTGGCGATAACTTCAGCGTCGAAGACATTAATTTCGCCTATAAAGCGGGCGACAAACAGGTTTTTAGGCTCTTCGTAAATCTCTCGCGGTGTGCCGTCTTGTTCAATTTTGCCATCGCGCATCACCACAATACGATCGGACATGGTCAGCGCTTCTTCCTGATCGTGCGTCACGAAAACAAAGGTGATACCCAGTTTACGCTGCAAAGCTTTCAATTCGTTCTGCATCTGCTTGCGCAATTTGTAATCCAGCGCCGAAAGGGATTCGTCCAGCAGCAAGACTTTCGGGCGATTCACGACGGCGCGAGCAATAGCAACACGCTGCTGCTGGCCACCTGATAATTGATGAGGGCGGCGATCGGCAAACGCATCCAGCTGAACCATGGCCAGCACCGCGTTAACCCGTGTGGTTATCTCGGCTTCGGGCGTTTTCTGCATGCGCAGACCAAAGGCGACGTTCTCGAATACCGACATGTGCGGAAACAGGGCATAACTTTGAAACACCGTGTTAGCGTGGCGATGCTCTGCAGGTGTATCTGTGATGTCGTGATTGTCTAAGGTGATGCGACCGCTGTCGGCTTCTTCCAGCCCGGCAATCAGGCGCAAAATGGTCGTTTTGCCGCAGCCTGACGGGCCGAGCAGAGTGATAAACTCACCGTGACGAATCGTCAGGTTGAAATCTTCAATGATGGATTTGCCATCGAAAGCTTTACTGATGCCAGAAAGCGTAACCAGCGCCTGGTGTGCGCGTGTTTGCGTCATTTTAGTCTCAGTCTGTCAAAGGGCGAACAGGTAACAGCATAGCCGCATAACACGACCAGCCAGCAAGGAGGGCGGGATGATACCTGAAAAAAGGCGCAATGCCATGTTTTGCCGCCCCTCAAAAGCGATAAAACTGAGTAAGGTGAACATGTTGCGAGACTTGCCGCAATAAATGCGCTTTTCAACAAGATTTTGTGCATGTTGACTTCCCGAAACAGCCCAGACAGCGTTAACCTGTTTGATAATGATTTGACGCAACCTGGCGTCTGGCTGGTCCGTTAATAATAACCGACGGCAATTTCTTAAGGATGGCAAATGGAACAGTTACTTGAGCGCTTTTTAAGTTATGTGGCAGTGGAAACCCAGGCAAAACCGCAGGCGCGTCAGGTGCCCAGCAGTGAAGGCCAATGGACACTGGCACGGCAATTACAGGAGGAGTTACTGGCGCTGGGTTTTGTTGATGTCACGCTTAGCGATCACTGCTGCGTCATGGGCACGCTGCCCGCTAATGTTGACTGGCCAACGCCGGTCATTGGCTTTATTTCGCATATGGATACTTCGCCAGACTACACGGCAAAAAATGTCAATCCGCAAATCATTGAAAACTACCGCGGCGGCGATATTGCGTTGGGTAATGGTGATGAGGTGCTGTCACCGGTTATGTTCCCGGTGTTGCATAAACTCACAGGACACACGTTAATCACCACCGACGGCAAAACTTTGCTGGGTGCCGATGACAAAGCGGGCATTGCAGAAATCATGACCGCAATGGCGCGCCTGACAAAAGGGGATATTCCACACGGTGCGATTCGCGTGGCCTTTACCCCAGATGAAGAGATTGGCCGTGGAACGTCTTACTTTGATGTAGAGGGCTTTGCCGCCGATTGGGCGTATACCGTGGACGGCAGCGATCTGGGTGAGTTTGAGTATGAAAACTTTAACGCGGCCTCGGCGACGGTAAAAATCACGGGCAATAATGTGCATCCCGGCTCAGCGAAAGGCGTCATGGTCAATGCGCTGGAGTTAGCCACGCAGTTTCATCAGGCGGTGCCGGCTAAAGAGAAGCCGCAATATACCGAAGGCTACGAAGGTTTCTATCACCTGCACCAGATGAAAGGCACGGTAGAAAATGCCGAGCTGCTGTACATCATTCGTGATTTTGATACCGAAAGCTTTGAGCAGCGCAAACAGGTGCTGGAACAGATCGCTCAGCAGATAAGCCAGGGTTTGCATCCGGATTGCTCAGTGAAGGTTGATATCACCAACAGCTATCGCAACATGCGTGAGAAAGTCGAGCCGTTTCCCCACATTATTGATCTGGCGCTGCAGGCCATGCGTGATTGTGGCATTGAGCCGAACGTAAAACCGATTCGTGGTGGAACGGACGGATCATCACTCTCCTGGAAAGGTTTACCTTGTCCAAACCTGTTTACCGGCGGCTATAACTACCACGGCAAACATGAGTTCGCGTCACTGAATATTATGGCGCAATCGGTGGAAGTGATTGTCCGTTTGGCTGAGTTGGCGGGTCAGAAACAGCATTAATGAAGCTGTGCGCACCGGATGAAACGGGTGCGCACATTCAGGCAATTACTCGCCGCTGAAATACCAGTAACCGGCATTCACCAGCGCCGCGATCTGTGCCAGCACTGAAGGATCGTCCAGCGCGTCACCTAACTCTTCCAGCGTAATATCTTGATGATGCGCCAGCACCGTCAAGACTTCCGGGTGCGAACATTCGATACGCTCACCGTTGACGAAAACCGCATCGCCAATGGTTAACACGCGCAAGCCACCCAAGCGAGAGAGTATATCGCCCTGCTGTAGCGCATCGTAAACTTCATCAGGCTGATACGGCGGCTCCGGTGGCGCAACATCCAGCTCATGGCGTGATTGTGAAATAAATTCACCAAACCATTGGGCAAAATGTTCCGGCTGGTTGATCACATCCAGCATCACCTGACGCACGCCTTCAATTTCTTGCGGCAGGATCTGTGAAGGGCAATCACGCGAAGGAACATCAGGATCGGTAAAGCGATAACTGCCCAATTCGTTAGCCAGCGCGTAATCGGCAAAACTACTGATCAATTCTCGGCCGCTTGGGGCACGGAAGCCAACCGAATAGTTAATGGCGTTTTCCAGCGAATAACCTTCATGCGGGAAACCTGGCGGAATATAGAGAATATCGCCGGGTTCCATCTCTTCATCGATGATGGCATCAAAGGGTTCAACCTGAAGCAGGTCTGGATGGGGGCAATGCTGCTTCATCGGCACTTTTTCACCCACACGCCAGCGGCGGCGTCCGGTGCCCTGAATAATGAAGACATCGTACTGGTCGAGATGCGGGCCAACGCCGCCGCCCGGTACAGCAAACGAAATCATCAAATCATCGATGCGCCAGTCAGGCAAAAAGCGGAAAGGGCGCATTAGCGCTGCAGAGGGTTCATGCCAGTTATTAACGGCCTGCACCAGCAACGACCAATTGTTCTCACCCAGATGATCAAAACTTTCAAACGGACCGTGGCTAACCTGCCATTTGCCATCCTGATGACTGACCAGGCGACTGTCGATTTCATTTTCCATTGCCAGACCAGCCAGCTCATCAGGAGAAATGGGATCAATGAAGTTTTTAAAGCCACGCTTTAATACCACCGGACGTTTTTGCCAGTAGCGTTGAATAAAATCGGGCCAGTTGAGATCGAGCTGATAGTCCATAGAAGGTTCCGCTTAGGGCTGTAAATGTCGCAAGTATAACAGCCCGAACGCCTTTCTACTCGCGGCGATGTCAGACTTCCTGGCGTTGAAAAATGACTTCCATTCGTGTGCCACCCAGCGAACTGCTTGAGGCAATAATCTTGCCGGCATATTGCTCAAGAATGTCTCGCGCCACCGCCAGACCTAATCCCTGTCCGGGCCGCAGCGTGTCGGCGCGTTGTCCGCGCACGAAGACCAGGTCGCGCTTACTTTCTGGTATGCCAGGACCATCGTCATCAATATAGATATGCAAAGACTTCTCGGTTTGATGCGCGCTGACTTCGATGAATTCCAGACAATATTTGCAGGCGTTATCCAGCACATTGCCCATCACTTCCATAAAATCATTTTGATCGCCAAAAAAGGTCAGCTCAGGTGAAATATCGAGCGTGATTGCCACGCCTTTGCGCTGATAAACCTTGTTGAGAGCGGAACACAAGCTGTCGAGCAAGCCTGAAACTGAATGTAGGTCGCGCTGCAAAGGATTGTGATCGGCCTGCATGCTGGCGCGATGCAGGTAATAGCCAATCTGTTGTGAAATCCGACTAATCTGTTCCAACATCACTGGCTCAGCCTGCTCAACCGTCAGTTCCTTGCCGCTGCGTAACGATCGTAAGGTACTTTGCAGCACCGCCAGCGGGGTTTTCAAACTGTGCGTGAGATCCGACAAGGTGGTGCGATAGCGCGTATAGCGCTGCCGTTCATTGGTTAATAACAAGTTGAGATTGCGCACTAGGCTTTGCAATTCCTGCGGCGGGTTATCAGCCAAATTTTCACGCTGACTGGTTTCCAGCTCACGTACCTGCTGAGCAAGATGACCGATAGGACGCAAACTCCAGTGTGCGGCCAACCACAGCAGTGGAATAATTAAAATCAAATTGGCCGCTAACACATAGCTAAACCATGACCACACGACATCGGAATGTTGTAATTCCTGGGGAATGGAATCGACCACCACGATGGTCAGTGCGGGCAAATTGGTCGTGGCATCATAACGATTCACGGCTACCGAGTGAGTAAAGGTATCGTCGCTATCGGTATCCCAGGCGTGAAGCCGTCGCTGCGCTGAAATATTGTTACCCATCGCTGCCAGACTGGTGCGATTGCTGGTATCGATTTCGTAGAAATCAGGCTTGAGCAGCCAGTCACGGTGAATCTTATTGCGAATCTCAGGCACATCGCGCTGCTGCCACAGCAGCTTGCCTTGTTCGTCATAAATAAATACCAGCGTCGGGAAGTTCAGCGTCATGCGCTCGGGTTGAGCAATGGTGAGCTGATTCTCTTTCCACTGAGCCAGCGTAAAGAACAGATTGCTCTCACCGCGCATCACGCGATAGGTATTTTTATCAAAACTCACGACATAGCCAATCACAGCGACCATGCCGTAGGAGAGGGACAGGAAAAGTACGATGGCCGCTGACGCTAACAGGAAGCGAGCGCGCAGCGAAATAGGGCGGTAGCGTTTAAGCCAGGACATGTTTACAGGTCAAAGCGATAACCTTGCCCACGCACGGTAGCGATCACTTCGGTGGGATGCAGCGCCAGAATTTTTTTGCGCAGACGGCCCATCAACACGTCAATGGTATGACTTTCGCGCAACTCGGCATCGGGATAAAGCTGTAGCATCAGCGAATCTTTGCTGACCACTTTGCCTGCGTTACGAATCAGCGTTTCAACAATCGTGTACTCAAAGGCCGTCAATTTAACCGGCTGTTCGTTAACGGTGAGTTCGCGACGGGAGAGATCAACCTGAAACGGTGACATGTCGATGATTTGCGAAGCGTGACCGCTGTTACGGCGCATCAAGGCTTGCAGTCGTGCGGCGACTTCTTCGATATGAAAAGGTTTGGTGACGTAATCGTCAGCACCGGCTTCTAGCGCTTCCACTTTGGCTTGCCAGCCTTCGCGGGCAGTGAGCACTAAAATCGGCTGACGCACTGAATCACTGCGCCAGCGGCGAATCAGTGACATGCCATCTTCATCCGGTAAGCCCAGATCAACTAACGCGATGTCCGGCAGATGTTCCTGCAGAAAGTAATCGGCCTCTTTGGCGTCTTCGGCGGCATCAACCTGATGACCCATATCACGCAGTTGAACCGCAAGATGGTGGCGCAGCAGGGCATTATCTTCCACAACCAGAACACGCATAGAATTTCCTTACCATCAAAACGAAACGAATTGAGAGAAGTATACGCGAAGTGAATTAAACAGCAGGTTAACGCAGGCGGGTACGCACCCGCCTGCGTGAGGCATTACTTCAGGTCATCAACCATTTGAATAGCGCGGCCAATATAGTTGGCTGGCGTCATCTGCTTCAGGCGAACTTTTTCTTCTTCTGGCAGCGCCAGGCTGTCGATAAAGGCTTGCATACCGGCAGCATCAACACGTTTACCGCGGGTCAGCTCTTTCAGCTTTTCATAGGGCTTTTCGATACCGTAGCGACGCATCACGGTTTGGATCGGCTCAGCCAACACTTCCCAGTTGTGATCCAGTTCGTCGAGCAGACGATCGCGGTTCACTTCCAGTTTTGAGATGCCTTTTAACGTCGCCTGATAAGCGATCAGCGCATAGCCAACGCCCACACCCAAGTTACGCAGTACGGTTGAATCGGTCAGATCGCGCTGCCAGCGAGAAACCGGCAGTTTGCTGGCCAAATGCTGCATTACCGCATTGGCCAAGCCCAGGTTGCCTTCAGAGTTTTCGAAGTCAATCGGATTGACCTTGTGCGGCATGGTTGACGAACCAATTTCACCGGCAATGGTTTTCTGCTTGAAGTGGTTCAGCGCCACGTAACCCCAAACATCGCGATCAAAATCGATCAGAATGGTATTGAAACGCGCAATGCAGTCAAACATCTCAGCGATGTAGTCATGCGGCTCAATTTGGGTAGTGTACGGGTTCCAGGTAATGCCCAGCGAGGTGACAAAGTTCTCGCTCAGCTGATGCCAGTCAACTTCAGGGTAAGCCGCAATGTGGGCGTTGTAGTTGCCCACGGCACCGTTGATTTTTCCCAGCACTTCAATGCGACCGAGTTGACGCAGCTGACGCTCCAGGCGGTAAGCGACGTTAGCCATCTCTTTACCCATGGTAGAAGGCGTAGCCGGTTGACCATGCGTACGTGAAAGCAGAGGAATGTCACGGTATTCGTGCGCCAGACCTTTTACAGCATCAATCAACTGCTGCCAGTAAGGCAGGATCACATCACGGCGCGCGGTTTCCAGCATCAAAGCGTGAGAGAGATTGTTGATATCTTCAGAAGTGCAGGCAAAGTGGATAAATTCAGAAACGGCATGCAGCGCAGGCACGTCTGCCACTTTTTCTTTCAGGAAATACTCAACCGCTTTAACGTCATGGTTGGTAGTACGTTCGATGGTTTTGATGCGTGCAGCGTCAGTTTCGTCGAAATTAGCCACAATCGCGTCAAGGAAAGCGTTTGCGTCGGCATCAAATGCAGGAACTTCCTTGATCTCTGCGGTATCAGCCAGTTTTTGTAACCAGCGTACTTCAACCTCAACGCGGAATTTCAGCAAACCGTATTCGCTGAAAATCGCACGCAGCGGGCTGACTTTATCGCCGTAACGACCATCGACAGGTGAGACGGCGGTCAGAGAGGATAATTCCATCAGTGCAACTCCTGAATCATTAAACAAAAATGCCGCACTGACTTAGTAAGTCAGTGGCAGCCGGGATAAAAGGGTTTTTGCTTCACGCAGCAGACGCTGGCGCGAAAACATCAGCTGCAGGCGGCCACCGCCAACCTGCTGCCAGAGCACCGCTGCACGAATACCCGCCAACAACGTCGCGCGTACTTTGCTTTGCAACAGTGGATTCTGTAATACCGTTGGTGAACCCGTCACCTGAATGCGTGGGCCGAGCGGGCTGATGACATCGACATAAATACCGGCCATAGCGCTGAGAATAGTTTCAGACTCCAGCTCATAGTGCGCCAGTTGACGATCCAACTGTCCAATACGCTGGGCCAGCGTCGCCATCGCTTGCTTGTTAGCGCTGAGTTTGCGCTCCAACACCATCATGCTCAACGTGTAACGCGTCAACTCCGCGCCTGAGCCTTGACGGCTGCTGCTGTTCAGTACCGCCATTAACGTTTCCAGGCCGAGGCGCAGGTTAGCTTCTTCGTTACCAAACACCGCCAGGGTCGAAGAGGGATTCAAATCCAGCACGCTGCGCAGCGATACGGCAAGTTCTTCCGACGGGCAATGTCCCTGATGCGCGAGTAGCTGCACCAGATGCGCGGCCTGGCAAATGCCGGCCAGCGCAACGGTAATTTCTTGATAATTCTTAGCCACGGTTACTCCTGTGTACGCGTCGTTAAGGTCGACGTTTAAGCGGCAACCCACGGCAGGCGCTCTTCGATAATACCGCCGCCAAGGCAGATTTCGCCAAGATAGAACACCGCTGACTGGCCCGGCGTGACCGCAGCCACAGGTTCGTCAAAGCGCACTTCAATACGATCATCGCCATGCGGAATAATTTCACAGGGAATGTCAGCCTGGCGATAGCGCGTTTTCACGGTGCAACGCAGTGGCGCAGTGATGGGCTGACGATTTACCCAGTGCAGCTGTTGTGCAATCAAACCCACCGACATCAGACGAGGATGATCGCCCCCTTGGGCGACAATCAGGCGATTGCGCTCAACGTCTTTGTCGACTACATACCAAGGATCGTCTTTGCTCTCTCTCATGCCGCCAATGCCGAGACCTTTGCGCTGACCCAACGTGTGATACATCAAGCCCTGATGTTCACCGACAACGTCGCCGTCAACGGTTTCAATTTCGCCCGGCTGAGCCGGCAGGTAGCGCGCAAGGAAGTCACGGAATTTGCGCTCGCCAATGAAGCAGATGCCGGTGGAATCCTTTTTCTTAGCAGTAATCAGATCCAACTCTTCGGCGATACGGCGAACCTCGGGTTTTTCCAGTTCGCCCACCGGGAACAAGCTTTGTGCAATCTGCTGGTGGCTGAGCGTGTAAAGGAAATAGCTTTGATCTTTATTACCATCGAGGCCGCGCAGCAGGTGGCTTTGGCCATCAATGTCCTGACGACGCACATAGTGACCGGTGGCAATGAAATCCGCGCCCAGATCTTCTGCGGCGAATTCAAGGAAAGCTTTGAATTTGATCTCTTTGTTACAGAGGATATCCGGGTTCGGCGTTCGGCCCGCTTTATACTCTTCAAGAAAATGCTCGAAGACGTTATCCCAGTATTCCGCAGCAAAGTTAACTTTATGCAGCTTCATGCCAAGCTTGTCGCATACAGCTTGCGCATCGGCCAGGTCGTCCGCGGCGGTGCAATACTCCTCACCGTCGTCCTCTTCCCAGTTCTTCATGAACAGACCTTCAACCTGATAACCCTGCTGTTGCAGTAACCAGGCGGAAACGGAAGAATCAACGCCGCCGGACATACCGACGATCACTTTTTTCTGGCTGTTGTCCAGGTTGCAGTTTTGAAGAGTGTTCCGGGAAATATCAGACATCACAGGCTCGCATAACGATAAAAAAACAGGCGGCGCATTCTATCATGCGTCGGCGTGGCGCGCACCTTCATGAAAAGGCCAGTTAAACGGGCTGACCAAATGTAAAGGATAACGCGCACCTTGCTGCCATAAGCGTACGCTTTCTGCCACCAAAGGCGAGCGCAGGTTAGAGGCAGAGAGAATCTGCGCTGGCGGCAACCACCAGCAGCAATCTATGTCGCTGTCCTGTGGCGCGGTCGGCAGCTTTTCAGCGAGATCCAGACCAAAAAGGAAACGCACAAAAGGTGTATTGTCCGGTGCGATCCACTGTTGAACGCCGAGGAAATAGTGCATCGGTTCATCGATGCCGGTCTCTTCATACAGCTCACGCTGTGCAGCGGCTAACAGCGTTTCATCGGCCTCTAAATGACCCGCCGGCTGATTCCAGGTTGCGCAACCGTTGATCTGCTCTTCAACCACGAGCAGTTCACCTTGGGCGTGAACCAAACAGGCCACTGTGACATGAGGTTTAAACATTGAATCTCCGCAATTGTTAACCTGACGTTATCAAAACGGCAGGGCATTTAGGGCGTTTCAGTGACATCGCACCATTCGCCAGAAGGCAAATCATCCAACGTAAAATTCCCCATCGCATAGCGAATCAGGCGCAGTGTAGGGAAACCGATATGTGCTGTCATGCGGCGAACCTGGCGATTACGCCCTTCATACAGGGTAATTTTAAGCCACTGCGTGGGGATGTTTTTGCGTTCACGAATAGGGGTTGACGCGGCCATAACCACGTTGGTTCGGCGACTTTTTCTATACCTGCGGGCAGCGTCAGGCCATCTTTCAGATTAACGCCATCGCGTAGCGGTTGCAGATCGCTCTCTTGCGGCTCGCCTTCAACCTGCACAAAATAGAGCTTGCCGGTGCGCTTGCCAGGCTGCGTAAGCGCGGCCTGCAAGGCGCCATTGTTGGTGAGCACCATCAAACCTTCACTGTCGCGGTCCAGCCGACCTGCGGCGTAAACATCGCTAACGCTTACGTAATCTTTCAGCGTGCGCCGTCCCGCTTCGTCAGTAAATTGCGGTAACACGTCAAAAGGTTTGTTAAAGAGTATGACGCGCCGCGGTGCATCTGGGCGCGTGGGCGATCGCCGTACCGGACGTGCTGGGCGGCTGAATCGTTTATCCTGGTGAATTCGTTGAGAAGTTTTTCGCATAGGCTTTGCAGTCAGAAACAATCGGCGCATTATAACGCGAAATTGCGGTGATTGGCGTAGCGGAAATATTCAAGTAGTATTGATCCGCATCTTACAAATCATTAACAAAAAATCGCTCGAAGGAGAGGTTGATGGAAAGCAAAGTAGTTGTTCCGGCGGAAGGTCAAAAAATCACCCTGGATCAGGGAAAACTGGTTGTCCCAAATAACCCAGTGATTCCTTATATCGAAGGTGATGGTATCGGCGTTGACGTATCACCTGTCATGCTGAAAGTGGTTGATGCCGCTGTGAAAAAAGCCTACAACGGCGAGCGAAAAATTTCCTGGATGGAAATTTACACCGGTGAGAAATCCGTTGAGCTTTATGGCCAGGACGTTTGGCTGCCGCAAGAAACCCTCGACTTAATCAAAGAATATCGCGTTGCCATCAAAGGCCCGCTGACCACCCCAGTCGGTGGCGGTATTCGTTCTCTGAACGTTGCCCTGCGCCAGGAACTCGACCTGTACGTGTGTCTGCGTCCAGTGCGTTACTACAAAGGCACGCCAAGCCCGGTTAAACGTCCAGAAGAGACCGACATGGTGATCTTCCGCGAAAACTCAGAAGATATCTATGCCGGTATCGAATGGAAAGCGGGTTCTGCGGAAGCAGATAAAGTGATCAAATTCCTGCGTGAAGAGATGGGCGTGAAGAAAATTCGCTTCCCAGAGCAGTGCGGTATTGGCGTTAAACCGTGTTCAGAAGCAGGCACCAAACGTCTGGTTCGTGCAGCGGTTGAATACACCATCACCAACGATCGTGATTCACTGACGCTGGTTCACAAAGGCAACATCATGAAGTTCACCGAAGGTTCTTTCAAAGACTGGGGTTACCAGTTAGTGAAAGAAGAGTTCGGCGGCGAACTGATCGATGGCGGTCCGTGGATGAAGTTCAAAAACCCGAACACCGGCAAAGAGATCATCGTTAAAGATGTGATCGCCGATGCGTTCCTGCAGCAGATCCTGCTGCGTCCAGCGGAATATGACGTTATCGCCTGTATGAACCTGAACGGTGATTACATCTCTGATGCCCTGGCGGCGCAGGTTGGCGGTATTGGTATTGCGCCGGGTGCGAACATCGGTGACGAATGTGCGCTGTTTGAAGCGACTCACGGTACTGCGCCGAAGTATGCAGGTCAGGACAAAGTGAACCCTGGTTCAGTTATCCTGTCCGCAGAAATGATGCTGCGCCACATGGAGTGGTTCGAAGCAGCTGACTTGATCGTAAAAGGTGTTGAAGGCGCTATCGCTAACAAAACCGTGACTTACGATTTCGAACGTCTGATGGACGGTGCCAAACTGCTGAAATGTTCAGAGTTTGGTGACGCAATTATCGAAAACATGTAATTGCTGTCGTCCCAAAAACCCCGCGATGGCTAATGCGATCGCGGGGTTTTTTTATGATTATTTTCTTGGCCTCTATTTTTGGTTCCAGTGCCGCCATTATCAAGCGCGTTGATAATGTTATACAATCTGCCACCAAAGCTACTAGGCCGGTGTGGAGAGAATTAACCATGGCGAATCAGCAATATCTTTTTTGGGTAATGGCGGGGGCGTTGACGCTGTTATTTCTGGTGGTCTCGGTGTTCGTGGGTATGTCACGGACAGCAAAGCACGGCTACATTACCTTCGGCGTTATGTTTGCGATATTAGTCGTCGGCGCATTCATTATTAGCCGCTAGCGCTTGGGTACGATAAAAAAACCGGCGCCCAGGCCGGTTTTTTTATTATGACTGCGGCTGTCCTACCGGACCCGAACCCAGGGTGCCACCCGGTGATGCCTGACCACTTGGCGCATGTGGACGTCCATCTTCTTTCACCGCGCTGCTACGATGTGAACAACCTGCCAGAGCAGTAAGCGTTGCTACAACCAGCAGTAATGCTGAAGCCTTCTTCATGTGACCACCTTTTTGGAAAGTTAACGAAAGTGTTTCTAAAATTTCGAAGTTTTAAGCATAGACAACGAAACCATTCCATCCAGTAAAATGTGTTTATTTTTCATGGGTTTTATCTGAAAGGAGAGGCTTTATTACTGGGGGTGAAAGCAGAATGGAAATCAATTTTGGAAAAAGGCGTAAGCAGAATGGGAAACACAGACAAGCAATAAGATAACGGAAGCCACAGGCTTCCGTTAATAGAAGGGGATTATTTACGTCCCAGCAGGAAGCCGATGAAGACACCGACGCCTGCGGCTACAGCTAATCCAGCAAACGGATTCGACTGCACCTGATCTTTGATGCAATCAGCCGCATCGCGTGCAGCATAGCTAGCCTGGTTTGAATAGCGACGTGCGGCACCCTTAGCTTGATGCTTAGGTGAATTGGTCGCTTCACCCCACTGTTCTTGCGCTGCACCCGCTGCTTCTTTTACTGCGTCTTCAATTTTTCCTGACATCTTTATCTCCTTGGTTTTAGTTACACCTCAAAGCGTAGCAAACGTGGCTGATTCTGCGGCGAAAGAAAGTAAATGAATCACTAAAAATCATTTCCGGCTGTGAACAGCGTTAACTTTGCAGGCTAAGCGTTTACTGTCTAACCTTTTCGAAGCAGCTCTTTTCAACAGCGAAAACGGAGGAACCATGAAACGTGATGTGCTGAATGAAGACGATTATGATGAAGTTTGTCGGGTGATTGGCGATGCTGTGATTATGCTGGCAGAAGCAGGCCATGACACCAAACGAGACGAAATATTCGACTTGTTAAAACGCACCCGGCATCATCGCGCACGCAGTGAACGCGATGAGCAGAAAATGCTTGAACATGCGATTCGCTTGATAAAACCCTGAGGTTAAAAAACCGGTATTCAACCGGTTTTTCTTTTTACTGCAGCAGCACACCTTGAATTAAATTCGCCTTAACCACTTCCACCTGATTAATCTTCAGGGCCTGCATATAACCTTCTACCAACAATAAATTACTGACATCAGTTGCACGGTAGTCACCGTTTAGTTCGCTGTCGCCTTTCCAGACTTGCTGTTTCGACAATGCTGTCAACGCCGCTAAGGTGTAGCGATTCTGTTTGTCAGGCAGCTGGTTTTTAATGGAAAAGCCATGCACGCCACCAATACCAATCACACGACGCGTAGAAGCGTCTTGTTTGATCTGTGGCGAAACATCGTTACTGGCGTAAAATTCAACGAAACGCAGCACCGACTGGCGCCAGGAACCAATTGGATTAGGCGATCCCTGCGTAGGCGCATTTTTTAACACGCTCAGGATAAAGTTTTTGAGCGTGACTGAAGCCAGTTTGCCTTGATAAACATCAGCAATCGGTTGACCTTGCTCTGGGCGATACGCTGTCATCTGCATTGACCCGCCGCCAATATCCCACACCAGCAAATCCTGATCCTTAACCTGCGGATCATCTAGCGCAGCTTTAGCGGAAAGAAAACCCAGTTCGGCTTCCTGCTGTTGGGAAATGATGCTGAGCTGAACGCCTGCCTGACGGTTAAAGCGGTCAATCACAGCCTGACCATTATTTGCCGAGCGAAACACGGCCGTGGCAACGCCCGTCATCCGTTGAGGATGATAGCGGCGAGCGTGGCTGACTAATTGCATCAGCGCATCCAGACCTTGCTGCTCAATGGTTACATCGAGCTGATTATTGCTGGCATGTGACAAGGCATCGTTGTAACCCACAGGCCGCTGATCTTCATACAGCACTTTTTCAATGCGATGGTGACAGACATCGACCTGTGCAACCGCAATTTTAGTGGTGCCGGAACCCATATCAATGCCGGCACGCGTTTGCAGGCAGTTGGCCGCCTGCGTAGAAAAAGCAAAAAACAGTGAGGCAAAAAACAGCGGTAAAGCAGGGCGCGCAAACAGTCGCATATCGATTCCTGGGTTATTTAGGGCGAAATCAAGGGTGCAGACGCGGGATACCAGCTCACCAGAAAATGACGTAAATGATCAAAGCACCATTCTGCATCTTCCGCTTGTTGGCAATAAAACTGGATGGTGATTTTTTCGTAGTCGCGCTGACGTTGACGCAGTGGTGACCAGCACCAGTCCAGCACCGATCGCGCATAATTCACCAGCGAACCGGCAGCCATAGCGTGCTGCGTTTCTTGTTCTGTCAGATAGCTGTAAAAGGCGTGTTCAAGCTGAAGCGCTTCTTCATGCGTGTGCCGCAGTAAATCTGGGCGAAAAGCCACATCGATGAAGCCGTATACTGCATCGCTTTTTTGCTGCCAGTCGCAGGTTAGCGTCATGAATTTGCCATCCTGCAAATTCACCTCTTCCAGCAGACGCCGCAGATTAGCGGAATGGCGAATAACAGCAATCTCTTCAATGCGATCGGTTTCTAGCGTGAGATCAATTCCGCACGGATTGACGGAGCCATCGGCATTATGCGTAGTGGGGAAGGGGAAATCGATATAACCGTTGTTATCCAGACGCTTTTCCATAAGAAGGATGACCTGCCGCTTGACGTTTTCTGACAATAAACCATCTGGCGGCAGGATTCACCCTTTAAGGGCACGTCCAGGTAATCTGCGTGTCTTGATGAGGATTTATAAGACGAAACTGTTTATTGGAAAGCCTTTGGGCGTAATAACCTTCACGCGTAACGGCGGAGGGCACATATTTGAAACGATCCACTGATTTCAATGTCCCACTCTCCACGGTGACGTTGTCTTTACTCACGGTGAAAGCGTTGACCAGGTCAAAAATAAGGGCATTTGTTTGTCCCATGGGTCGACCATAGATAGTTGAAACTTCTCCCGGACAATCAACGCCTTGTGGGCCAGATGAACATCCGGTGAGAAAAATAAAGAGTGTTAAAATGCCGAGTCGCAACATGATCCTGTTCCTGCTTCAATCCCTGGGAATCCGGTGGCGCTGATTTTATCGCGTTGCGTCACTAATAGCTTGATCATAGCAGTTTTAAAGCAGGTTCCCATTTGCTATTTGTTTAATAGGTAAGCAACAGGAATGTAAAAGGGTGACTTTGGTAACAGTTAAACGGTATTCTTGCCATCTTTGCGCGACAGTTAAGCAAAACCAGGGATAAATGATGAAAGAAGAAGAAGCCAGTCTAATGATTATTCAGCACGCGATTGAGAAGCTTGACGTTGAAAAAAGCAGCAAGTCAATGCGTGTGCCGGTGCAATTCGTGAAGTCATGCAGGCGTATGATGATGATTATGCTGGATTAGCACTGATGTTAGTTGCGGCAGAGGTCGCAGCGGAATAATTATTTAGAAGTCTGCATCGTAGGACGCGGTGCAGACTTTTGCTGCTTCTTTCCTTACGCTTCAATTCCACCTTTTCCTGGTCTCAATTCCACCTTGCTGTGCTAAACCTGATGATTCTCAACCAAGGAGAATCCGATGAAAAAGACATTGATGCTGATTGGCGTGTTAACCAGCGGGTTAGTGCTGGCAGGTTGCGCAGATGATCATATCTTGCACACGCATGATGGTCGCACCATCGTGGTGGAAGGCAAGCCGCAGGTTGATGATGATACCGGCCTGATTACTTACAAAGATATTTACGGTCATGAGCAGCAAATTAATCGTGACCAGTTAACAGAGATGTCTACTGTTAATCATTAATTAGCCATGCGGCTTGACGCTGCAGTGATGTGAGCTGCACATCTCGGCCCGTTTCCTACGGGCCGTTCGCCTTTCTTCTCTGTTCGATTATGTTAAGCTAAAAAATCCCAACAAAATCATAAATCTTCAGCGGAGAGACCCAATGAAGGCTGCAATTATTGCCGCAACACTTTTGGCCTGCCACATTGCCCCGGCCTGGAGTGAAAGTGAGTTCCAAATCAACTGTCCAGGTCGCCCCACTATGACCGTTTCCCGCGCCGAATATGGGCTTAGCACCGTGATGTGGCCGAAAGGCCATTTTCAGGTCGCTGCGGGCCAACAACGCACACGCCTGCAAGATGGCGATAAAGTGGCGATTACCCGCTTTCGTAATGGCGATCAGCTGATTGTTAATAAAAGCAGCGATCAGATGTTTTTCGTCTATCGCGACAGCGATAAACTGCTGCCCTGTAGCCGTACTGACAAGCGCGATGTCGATATCATCAGCCTGGAGCGCTACGACGACAGCCAACATCCTAACTCTTAATCCGTCGCGACAGGAGCACGCATGCAACTGAACATCACTGACAAGGTTACGCATCACGATTTAGATGAGATCCGCTTAGGCTTAAACGCGTTTAATAGCCGATTTATTAATATCGATGAAGTCAAATCTATTGGCGTGTTTGTCAGCAATGCGCAGGGCAAAAAACTGGCCGGATTGACCGGCTCAACCAGCGGTAACTGGCTGCGCATTGATATGTTATGGGTGAGTGAGGCGATGCGCGGGCAGGGCGTGGGCAGCCAGTTGATGCAAGCCGCAGAGGAGGAAGCGCGCCGCCGCGGTTGCTTGTATGCACAAGTTGATACCGTGAGCTTTCAGGCGCGCCCTTTCTACGAAAAGTTAGGTTATACGCTGCGGTTTAGCCTTGATCACTATCCGCGCCATCATCAGCGCCACTATTTAAGTAAAGCCCTGTAATCAAAACAGCGGCTGCTGGCGCAAATCCAGCGGCTGTTGCTCCGCTTCATCTATCGCCGCTAACCAACTTTGTAACGTCACCTTTTTCCACGAAAGATGCCCGCGCGTGGTGCTCATCAGCACCACATCAGGCCGTAGCGTGCGGAAAAACTCCAGCGACTTTTTCAACTCAGCAGGATTGCTATCCGGCACCAATACGCTGATCCAGCGCTCGTGCGACCGTGTAATGGTATCGCCGACAAAAAGATAAGTCAGGCCCAGCGGCGAGTGATAGAGAAAGCTACAGCTGCCGGGTGTATGGCCTGGCGTGGGCAGCAGATGAAAATCACCAAAGTGGGTTTCCTGCTGGCTGAAGGTGTCGTCAGGCTCAACAAAACGGCTGATAGGCCCGAGCGAACGATTATGGCAATAGAGCGCGCTATTAAAGCGTTGCTGAATTATTGCCGCACCGGGTGCAGATTCATGCCAGTGCGTTAGGTAGTGACGGATCACGCCGCCGGCATCGGCTAACACTTCATGGTCGAGGGGTTTTCTACACGACCAATCAACAGGTTGCCGCGTGGATGACGCAACATAAACCCGTGCATCATTAAATCATTAACGGCATCTTCCACCGGAAATTCCGGGGTTGAGATCCACAAATCGTCATACAGCGGCTTCAATGTCGATCTCCCAAACTACAAAAATTTAGCGCAAAACAGGCTGTCCAGTCGCTTGCAGCTGCGCCTGACCTTGCATCACCTGCAAGCGAGCGCTGGCACCCAACGGCAACGTTACGGTGTCGGCCGCGTGGCCAAAGGCAAGATCGCTGATAACGGGCAGTCCGCTTGTATCACGGACGCGTTGCCAGACGGTAGAAAAATCAAAGCCGTTGTCATAATCAGACAGCGCGGTGCTGGTAAAGCTACCCGTCACAATCGCCTGCTGGCGTCCCAAAATGCCGCATTGTTGAAGCTGAATGAGCATACGTTCGATACGAAAAGGGTGCTCATTGACATCTTCAATCACCAGAATGCCGTTTTCGATTTGCGGCATCCACGGCGTGCCAATCAGCGAGCAGATCATCGCCAGATTCCCACCCCACAGCGTGCCTTGCCACTCGCCGCTGTCCGGCGTATCGCTTTGCCACGCCACATTGACTGTAGGTGATGAGACCGCCTGCCAAAAGTGACGCAGCGTAAATTCAGATAAAACCTCTGCGCCAAAGTTTCCCGCTAACATTGGGGCGCTAAACGTAATTAACCCCACTTGCGCTAACAACGCTAACTGAATGGCGGTGAAATCGCTGTGACCACACAACGCCAGCGGTTGATTGAGTAAACGACGCTGCAAACCAATGTAATCGATCGACTCCAGCAAGCGGCTGGCACCATAACCGCCGCGCACCGCCAGTACGATATCCGGCAGTGTTTGCAGCTGCGCTAGCTGATTAATATCGGCCAGTCGCTGCTCATCGTTGCCGGCAAAACGCTGGAACCGACGCGTAATCACGGCGTCATTTTCTACCTGATGCCCGGCATCACGCAAACGTTCGACACCGCGTAATGCGGCAAGCTGGTTGTGACAATAACCGGAAGGGGAGATGAGACGAATTTGACGGGGAACCATAATGCTTTCCTGCTGTTAGCGGGGATCATTCTCACGCGATAATGACGAAAAGTGACGATGAAGTCATCCCGCCACCCCTTTTTTATGCATTTAGGATAAACGGTAATTTTGCTCTACCGCACGCCAGGTATGATAGCCAGCGTAACTCCTGCAACGAGATTAAAAATTGCTGAAAATTCGCCACCTTATGCTCTCGGCTTTATTACTCTCTGGCTGTGCCAGCGAACCGCCAAAACCCCACGTCAAAGAGAAGAACACGCCGTTAACGCAGGCAGCGCCTTCGAATGTTAATGACGCCTGGGCGTTCTTTACCGAAGATGCCGCCAGTCATTATGGTGTTGATGAGAAGTTAATCAGCGCCATTATTAGTGTCGAATCGGGTGGCAATCCAACGGTAGTAAGCCGTTCTAATGCAGTGGGTTTGATGCAGATTAAAGCCTCTACCGCAGGACGTGAAGTCTATCGCACCCAAGGACGTCGTGGTCAGCCGAGCAGCGCCGAGCTGCGCGATCCGGCCAAAAATATCGATATCGGTACGGCGTATTTGAAGATCCTGCAGGATTCAGTATTGTCGGGTATTCGCGATCCCTTGACACTGCGTTATGCCACCATCGTCTCTTACGCAAATGGCGCAGGCGCATTACTACGCACCTTCTCACGCGATCGCGATCGGGCCATTGCAATGATCAATGCCATGTCGCCAGATGAGTTTTATCAGCATGTGCAAAACAAACATCCGGCTGCGCAGGCACCGCGCTATCTTTGGAAAGTGACAACCGCTTACCGCACGATTTAATTCTAACCGGACAGGGCATCAACGGCTGTCCGGTTTACGCCATCAATAACCGCGCCGTCGGATAATCCACGATAAGTACATTCACATAACCGCCACGCAGTGCGCCGCGAATCGCAGGCGCTTTATCTTTTCCGCCCGCCAGCGCCACGACCTGTGAACACTGCTTAACCTGCGCCAGCTCCATACCAATCACCGGATCTTCGTCCGCCGTTAAAACCGGCTCGCCAGCAGCATCAAAATAGTGCAGACAAATATCGCCCACCGCGCCGCGTTCGGCGAGCGTGCGCAACATCTCTTCATCGTAATAGTTGCCAGAATTACGCAACAGTGCCGAAGGTTCCAAATCGCCAATCCCGACAATGGCTAAATCGACTTCATCAAATTTTTGCAGCACTTCCGCGACATCGGCATTGGCTGATAAACGCTGGCGATCGCTGACTGAATGTTCAATCGACTGTGAAGGCAATAACCAGGCCGGACAATTCAACAGGGCGGCAAGATTCTGCGTTAAAATCGTTGCCTGCACATTGCCGTTGGCACCCACGCCACCCAGCAATTGGATCACACCTTTACAGGGCGAATTCAACGGATGCAGCGCATCCACCATGGCGCGAATAGTCCCGCTCCAGGAGGAGATGCCAATTAGCTCATCAGCACGTAAACGCGTCTCCAGATAGTGCGCTGCCGCTGAACCAATGGCCTGCTTAATCTGCAGTGCCGACGCGTTATCCGGTACATCTACCACGATCGCCTGCGGCAAGCTAAAGCGCTGCTCGATGGCCTTTTCCAGTTCAGGAAATACATTGGCAGGCGGCACCACGCTGATCTTCACCACACCTTCTTTCACGCTGCGATTAAGAATGCGTGAGACAAACGATTGCGACAATTTTAGCGACTGGGCAATCTCTGATTGCTTCATCCCTTCGACATAGTAAAGCGTGGCAATCTTTACCATCAGCCGCTGTTCATCCTGTTTAGCCATCGATTATTCCTTCTCTGATTCTGCCCGGTATTGTTAACCAGGGCGGCAAAAATCACAACGCAGGACAAATTGTGATCGTTTTCGCTTTTTGACGATCTGGCATTGGACGATACGCCAAGGCAGGCGCATATTCAGTTTGCATATAAAATCGCAATTGAATATTTATTCAAGCGGAGAATAACCGATGAACGTACCTCTCGTCAAAATTACCCTACTGGCTTCAATGATGGCATTTTCAGCCGCTTCGCTGGCCGCAGATAAAGGCTTGCTGGCAATTATTACCCCTTCACACGACAACCCATTTTTTAAAGCCGAAGCCGACGGCGCGTTAGCCAAGGCCAAAGAGCTGGGCTATGCCACGCTGGTCGCCTCACACGATGATGATGTGAACAAACAGAATCAGCTGATCGAAACCGCTATTGCCCGCAAAGCCAAAGCGATCATTCTGGATAACGCCGGCGCGGATGCCACCGTTGGTCCGGTACAAAAAGCCAAAGATGCTGGCATTCCGACTTTCCTCATTGATCGTGAAATCAATAAAACCGGCATAGCGGTGGCGCAGATCGTCTCCAATAACTATCAAGGCGCGCAACTCGGTGCAGAAAAATTCGCCAAGCTGTTAGGCGGCAAAGGGGATTACGTTGAGCTGCTGGGGAAAGAGTCCGATACCAATGCAGGCGTGCGTTCGCAGGGTTATCACGATGTGCTGGATGATTACAGCGACATGAAAATGGTGGCGCAGCAAAGCGCTAACTGGAGCCAAACCGAAGCCTTCAGCCGCATGGAAACCATCCTGCAAAAATATCCCAACATCGTTGGTGTGATCTCCGGTAATGACACCATGGCGCTGGGTGCCGAAGCCGCGCTGAAAGCTGCAGGCAAAACCAAAGTGATTGTGGTCGGCTTTGATGGCAGCGACTACACGCGTGATTCCATCCTCAATAAAGGCAACATCAAAGCCACCGTGCTGCAACCTGGCTGGGATCAGGCACAAATGGCCATCACGCAAGCGGATTACTACCTGAAAAACGGTAAAGCGCAGAAAGAAGAGAAGCAGTTAATGGATTGCGTGCTGATTGACGACAGCAATGCATCGAAACTGAAAAACTTCAATCTGGCTAAATAAGGCGGAGTGCGCATGAAGCGGATGCTGATTCTGTTCGGGGCGATGACATTTCTAAGCGCCTGTACGGTGGTGGATCTGGATGCAGACGGCAAGCCGATCCTGCCAAAAGATCCTAACGCCAAACCGGGCTACACCGATCAAACGCCGCAGCAGATCGCGGAGGAGAGTTGGCAATCTCGTGTAATGGAAACAGCAAACGGCCATGCGCTGAGCTGGGCTGATATGGAAACCAAAAGCCAGACGGTGAAAGCGGGCACCAGCGAAAGCGTGTTCGTGCGTGCCAGCGGCATCGTCACGGCTTTTGATACCAGCAATGCCCGGGAACATAAATTAACCGTCACGATCAACGGCAAGCCGGTGAACATCAATATCGGCCCGGTATTGCGCAGTAATGGCATCCGCGATGCCGCCGGTTTCCGCTTTGAAGAGTTCACGAATCAGGTGCAGTACGCGCAACTCACCCGCGCGTTAAACCGACATGCGGTGAAACAGTTGCCCAAGGTCGATGAAAGCTGGGTCAACAAACCGGTGCAAGCACTGATGGCGGTGACAATGCAACGCGGCAATGTTGATGATGTGGTTGCGGTTCAGCTGAAGCCGGGGACTCCCTGATGAGCAATGACATCATTCTGCAGGCGAATAACATTTCGATGCTGTTTCCCGGCACTTTAGCGCTGGATCGGGTTGATTACCGCGTCTGGCGCGGCAAAGTTAATGTGATTATCGGCGAAAACGGTGCGGGTAAATCGACCCTGATGAAAATTCTCGCCGGCGTTCAGCAGCCAAGCAGCGGTGAACTGCTTCTTAATGGCGAAAAAGTGACGCTGAATAGCACGCGGGATGCAGCACGTCACGGCATCGGTATGGTTCATCAGGAGTTAAACCTGTTTGAAAACCTGTCGGTGGCAGAAAACGTGTTTCTGGGCCGAGAATTGCAAAGCGGCATTCGGCCAATTAATGAAGCGGAGCAGGAGCGCCGCACAGCCGCACTAATGCAGCGGCTGGATCAAAAGATCTCGCCCAAAGAGCGCGTGGGTAACCTCAAGGTTGGGCAACAGCAGCTGGTGGAAATTGCTAAAGCGCTGGCGGAAGACGCAGATATTCTGATCCTCGATGAACCGACTTCGGCGTTGAGTAAAACCGAAGTGGAAATTCTGTTCCGCGTAATCCGCGAACTGACGCGGCAGGGCGTTTCGGTCATCTATATCTCGCACCGGCTTGAAGAGCTGATGGCGATTGGTGATGTGATCACTATCCTGCGCGACGGACGTTTTCAGGCGGAAGCCAACGTCACTGAAATCGATGTGCCGTGGATTGTGCGCGAAATGTTGGGCAGCGAACCCGTCACTAACTTCCTGCCAGAAGAGCGTGATTTTGGTGCGCCGATGCTCGAAGCGCAGCACATCACCTGCGTTAGCCCAAACGGCAATACGCTGGTGGATGATGTGAGTTTTCAGGTACGCGCCGGTGAAATTGTGGGTATTTATGGCTTGATGGGCGCGGGTCGCACCGAACTGTTTGAATGTCTGTTAGGTAGCCAGCGCAATTACCTCGGCAAGCTGTGGCTCGACAGCAAACCGCTGCCAACCCGACTACCTACCGCCGATCGCATCCGCATGGGCATGAGTCTGGTGCCCGAAGATCGCAAGCGCTCCGGTATTTTCCCGGTCTCGTCTGTGGCCAGTAACCTCACCATTGCCAGCCTGTGGCGGCGGTTATCGCATCGTGTGGCTATCGCTCAGCAGCAGGAGCAGGAGGCGGTTGCCCGCACGGTAGGGAATCTGGCGATCAAAGTCTCCTCACCCGAGGTGGCGATCAGCGCGTTAAGTGGCGGTAATCAGCAGAAGGTGGTAATTGGCCGATCGCTGTTGACCAATCCTCGTTTGCTGCTGCTGGATGAACCCAGTCGCGGCATTGATGTTGGTGCCAAAGCGGAGGTATTTCGCATGATGGTGCAGCTCTCAAAACAGGGCATTGCCGTGCTGTTTTCGACCTCAGATCTCAAAGAAATTATGGCGGTGGCCGACCGTATTTTAGTGATGTCCGGCGGCAAACTCACGGCTGATATTCCGCGTGATCAAGCGGAAGAGTCAGCGCTGGTTAAAGCAAGTGCGCAGGGGTTTTAAACATGAAAACCAATCCAGCCGTGGCGCTGGCCACTCAACCCGTCAAGGCGTTTAATTCGCGCGAAAGCTTTCTGCTACTGCTGCTGAAGCTGCGCACCTTTATTGCGCTGATTCTTATCGTCGGCTTCTTTTCCATTACTGTGCCGGACTTTCTCGCGGTGGGCAGTATGGTGATCATGGTGAAACACATCGCCATTAACGCCTTTCTGGCGCTGGGTATCACTTTTGTCATTATCACCGCCGGCATCGATCTTTCCATCGGCGCCACGCTGGGTCTATGCGGCATGATTGCGGGTTGGCTGATCACTAAAGGCATTGTGCTGCCGTGGTTTGGTATCGCGATTTTCCTGGATGTCTGGCTCATCGTACCGATTGTTCTGCTGGTCGGCGCCTTAATTGGCGCAGGTAACGGCTGGATCATCACCCGCTATAACGTGGCCCCGTTTATCTGCACGCTCGGCACGATGTATATCCTACGCGGTGCCGCGATGTTGACTTCCGGTGGCGAAACCTTTCCCGGTCTGCAAGGCAATCCGCAACTGGGCAACACCGGATTCGATAAAATCGGGGCAGGCAATTTCCTCGGCTTACCTTACGCCATCTGGATGATGGTTGTGCTGGCGCTGGTTATCGCCTATATCGCCCGTCGGCTGCCGTTTGGCCGTCAGGTTTATGCCATTGGTGATAATGAACGTGCGGCTGAGCTTTCAGGCGTCAGGACTAAACGGGTCAAAATATGGGTCTATACGCTGTCCGGTTTTTGCGCCGCGATAGCGGGCATCGTGGTGTCGTCGCAACTGGTGGCGAGCCATCCCGCTAACGGCACCGCCTTCGAAATGAATGCGATTGCCGCAGTGGTGTTAGGTGGAACCTCGCTGGCGGGGGACGCGGCACTATTCTCGGCACCTTAATCGGCGCTTTCGTTATTGGCTTTCTGGCTGATGGATTAATCATGATGGGCGTGAGCGAATTCTGGCAGATGGTGATCAAAGGCATCGTCATTATCATCGCCGTTATCATTGATCAGACGCAGAATCGTATGCAGCAAAAAGCCGCTGTGGTTGCGCAGAAAGCGCTGATAGAGGAGGGCGGTGAAGCAAAAGGTTAATCGGTAACGGTGCAAGCCACGCTTGCTTGCACCTTTTTTGGCTGCTATGAATATATATTCATAAGCGATTTAAAATTCAGAGGTAGTGTATGAATCCTTTCAATCTCTCGGTGGATGAGCTGAAAAGCAAAGCGCGTGCGATACGCCGTCGCATTATACAACTCAAC
This sequence comes from Candidatus Pantoea bituminis, assembly GCF_018842675.1. Taxonomy (NCBI): domain Bacteria; kingdom Pseudomonadati; phylum Pseudomonadota; class Gammaproteobacteria; order Enterobacterales; family Erwiniaceae; genus Pantoea; species Candidatus Pantoea bituminis. Next base: position 2,255,474 of record NZ_JAGTWO010000004.1, on the reverse strand, counting down.
GCGGGCAGCCCAGCGGGCGGCCATACCGGTGCTGATTTATCGCAGGTCGAAATTCTGACGGCGCTCTATTTCCGCATTCTGAATTGCGCGCCCGATCGCACAGAGGACGATCAGCGCGATATCTATATCCAGTCTAAAGGGCATGCGGTAGGCGGTTATTACTGCGTGTTAGCCGAAGCGGGCTATTTTCCCACGGAGTGGCTGCCGACCTATCAGCATGCCGATTCGCATTTGCCGGGCCATCCAGTGCGGCAGAAAACCCCCGGCGTGGAGTTGAATACCGGCGCGCTGGGACACGGTTTACCGGTGGCGGTTGGCATTGCCATTGCTGCCAAGAAAGACAACAGCAAACGCCGTATTTTTGTGGTCACTGGGGATGGCGAGCTGGCGGAAGGCAGCAACTGGGAAGCGGCGCTGGTGGCGGCCCATTACGGTCTCGACAACCTGATCATCATCAATGACAAAAATAAACTGCAATTAGCGGGCAGTACCCAAGAGATCATGAACACCGATCCGCTGCCCGAAAAATGGCGCGCCTTCGGTCTTGAGGTCAGGGAATGCAGCGGCAATGACATGGCTGCGGTAGTCGAAGCCATTGAAAGCCTGCCGCAAAACGGCAAGCCGCAGGTCATCGTCGCCCATACCGAAAAAGGGTTCGGCATCTCCTTCATTCAAAGCAAACCCGAATGGCATCACCGTGTGCCAAAAGGGGAAGAGATAGACCTGGCCATGGAGGAACTGAAAGATGAGTAATGCACAACATTTAGCTAGCGTGATGGTGACCGCATTTATCGATGCGGTGAACCGTGGCGTGGATCTGGTACCGGTGGTCGCAGATTCAACCTCAACCGCCAAAATTTCGCCTTTCATCAAAGCATTCCCGGATCGTCTCATCAATGTCGGGATCGCCGAACAGACGTTGGTTGGCACCGCCGCTGGCCTGGCGCTGGGCGGTAAAGTCGCCGTCACCTGCAATGCCGCGCCTTTTCTGGTCTCACGTGCCAATGAACAGGTCAAAGTTGACGTCTGTTACAACAACACCAACGTCAAACTGTTTGGCCTGAATGCCGGCGCCAGCTACGGCCCGCTCGCCAGCACCCACCACAGCATTGATGATATCGCCGTTATGCGCGGCTTCGGCAACATTGAGATCTACGCGCCTTCGTGCCCGCTTGAGTGCCGCCAAATCATTGATTATGCGCTGGAGCATGTGGGGCCAGTTTACATCCGGCTCGACGGTAAAGACCTGCCACAACTGCATGAGGAGAGCTATCGATTCAAGCCTGGTCAAATCGATCAATTGCGGGAAGGCAAAGAGATTGCACTGGTGGCGATGGGTTCCACGGTTCACGAAGCAGTTCACGCCGCGACGCAACTTGCTGAGCAAGGTATTTCAGCCGGTGTGATCGCCATTCCATCGATTAGACCTTGCGATACCCAACAACTGCGCAACCTGTTAAATCACTATCCAGCGGTGATTACTGTTGAAGAGCACAACGTGAATGGTGGCGTCGGCAGCCTGGTCGCAGAAGTCTTAGCAGAAGGTGGTTGTGGCATTCCCTTGCTGCGTTTGGGCATTCCAGACGGGGAATACGCCATTGCGGGCGATCGCGCCTCAACCCGCGCTCATCACGGCATTGACGCTGCCAGCCTGGTAAAAAATGCATTGCGCATCTGCGCAGGAGCGTAAGCATGACAGAACCTGTGATTCTGGCGATTGACGAAGGCACCACCAATGCAAAAGCGATTGCGGTTGATCGTCTGGGCAAGGTGGTGGCACGCGGCAGCCAGAGTTTGACGCTGGAACATCCGCAGCCGGGGCTGGCGGAGCAGGATCCCATGGCCATCTGGCAGGCAGTTAAGCAGGCGATCACACAATGTCTGGCGCAGTGTGCTGGCGCATCCGTTGCGGCGGTCGCGATCAGTAATCAGCGTGAATCGGTGTTGATTTGGCAGCGTAGCAACGGCACGCCGCTCACGCCGCTGGTGAGCTGGCAGGATCGCCGATCCGAATCGTTTTGTCGCGATCTGCATCAGGCAGGAAAAGCGCCGCGCATCACCGGTCTGACCGGCCTGGCGGTTGACCCGATGTTTCCTGCTGCCAAGCTCACCGGCATGCTGGCAGCCATTCCCGACGGCGCAGCGCGTGCAGCTGCGGGCGAACTGTGCATCGGCACTGTGGAGAGCTGGCTTACCTGGCAACTTACTGCAGGCGACTGTTTTATTACCGATCATGCCAACGCGGCACGCACCCAGCTTTACAGTTTGCACCGTAATGACTGGGACGATGAGCTGCTGGCCCTTTTTCAGCTGCCGCGCGCGGCGCTTCCGACCATTACCCCTCGGCCAGTGAACAGGGTGTGGTGGCCGTGAATGACATTGCGGGTTTATCACCGGGCACACCAATCCTGGCGCGTATCGGCGATTCTCATGCGGCGTTACAGGCCCAACGCCGGGGCGACGCAGAAGTGGTAAAAGCCACTTATGGCACCGGTTCATCACTGATGATGTCAATGGCAACGCCATTGATGACCGAAAATGGTTTGAGCACCACCGTGGCGTGGCATGACGGCGAGCTGCGTTATGCCTTTGAAGGCAACATTACTCACACCGGTTCGGGCGCGGCTTGGCTGGGTAAAATGTTGGGTATTCAAGATCCACGCGAGTTGACTGCGCTGGCAGAAAGCACCGTTGATAATCAAGGCATCTATTTTGTTCCAGCACTCTCGGGACTGGGCGCGCCCTGGTGGGATCTCAAAGCCCGCGGCATGGTGTGTGGGCTGACAGATGCCGCCACACCCGCGGTTTTAGCGCGCGTCGCGTTAGAGTCGATCACCTTTCAAATCGCTGACGTGTTCTTCGCCATGGAGCAAGCCAGCGGCCAGCACCTTCCCGCGCTCTGCGTGGATGGCAGCGCAACTGAAAACGGCTGGCTGATGCAGCTACAGGCCGATGTACTACAGCGTCCGCTTCATCGCGTGCCAACCGCTGAAGTCTCTGCGCTGGGGGCCGCTTTGCTGGCAGGAAAAGTGCTGGGTTGGTGGCAGCAGGGCAATGAAATGCAGGCGCTTCAAGGCGGCAGCGTAATTCTGCCGCGTGAACACCACGCGCAAAAAATGCAGGAAAACTATAAAGGCTGGCTCGATGCGGTGGCCCGTTGCCGCTATCAGCCACAATAACTTTCTTCGGAGCAGAGCAATGTCAAAACTTCCTCAGCAGTTGACCTTCGGCGTCATCATTGGCAACCGCGGTTTTTCCCCAGCTATTTGGTGGGCGAAGCGCGCCAGCAGGCGGTAGCGCTGTTTGAAAAACTCAATATCAATACCGTGATGTTGAATGAATCGCAAACCAACCTCGGCGGTGTTGAAACGCGCCAGGAAGCCAAAACCTGCGCCGAGCTGTTCCGCCAGCATCGTGACAATATTCACGGCATCGTGGTTTTACTGCCTAATTTTGGCGATGAAAAAGCGATTGCGGAAGCGTTGCGTCTTTCGGGACTGAATGTGCCGGTGTTGGTGCAGGCAGAAGAAGATAATCTCGATAAAATGGGACTGGCGACGCGCCGCGACAGCTTCTGCGGCAAGATCTCGCTGTGCAATAACCTGCGCCAATATGGCATTCCTTTCAGCTTAACGCGTCAGCACGTTTGCGCCTTAAGCGGTGAAATATTCATGCAAGATTTGCAGCGTTTCACCCAGTTGTGCCGGGTCGTCCACGCCATGCGGCGGGTACGCGTTGGCGCGATTGGTGCGCGTCCGGCGGGGTTTAATACCGTGCGATACAGTGAAAAATTGCTGGAAAAGATGGGCATCGCGGTAGAAACCCTCGATCTGTCAGAAATTTTTAGCCGCATCAAGCGGCTGCGTGACGATGATATTCGGGTAGCCGAAAAGCGTGAAATTCTTGAAGCGAACGCCGACGCGCGCGGCATCCCCGATGAAAAGCTGCAAACTATGGCGAAGCTGTTTGTGGTGATCAGCGAGTGGGTGAATGAAAATGATATCGATACCACCGCAATTCAGTGCTGGACGTCGTTACAGGAGAACCTTGGCATCAATGTCTGCTCCATTATGAGTGTGATGTCAGGCCAACTGATGCCCAGTGCGTGTGAGGTTGACGTAATGGGCGCGCTGTCGATGTATGCGCTGGCCAGCTGTTCGCTCAATCCCGCGTCGTTAGCGGACTGGAATAATAATTTCGGTGACGATCGCGATAAATGCGTGCTGTTCCATTGCGGCAACTTTGCCAGCGCCAGCCTGGAATCACCGACCATGGGAACCGCCGATATCATTGGCACTACCGTCGGAAAAGAGAACACCTGCGGCGCGGTGCATGGACGAATGAAAAGCGGGGACCTGACCTATTTCCGCCTCTCGACGGATGATTTTAACGGCGAGATCAAGGCTTACGTCGGAGAAGGGTTATCCGTTGACGATCCACTGGACACAGTGGGATGCCGCGCTGTGATTCAGGTGCCTCAACTGGAAAATTTACTGGCGTGGATCTGCCGTAACGGTTTTGAGCATCATGTGGCGATGAACCATTCAGCCACTGCCGCGGTGTTGCAAGAAGCGTTCAGCAACTATCTGGGCGTAAGTTGTTATCAGCACAGTTAAGGTTTCAACGCCTCATCCCTAAGCGAAAAAGGGATGAGGCGATTTTTCACCTGCCTTGCCATTGAGTTTTACTCATTGGCGACCGCCTTTAAATCGACTTGCGGTAAGCTGCCGCCGCTGAATTCGACCTGACGAATTGGGAAAGCGAAACGAACGTTGCGCTCTTCTAACGCGGCCATTAGCTGCAAGTTAATTTCCTGCTGAATATCCATATATTTGTTGTAGTCGGCATCAAGGACAAAATAGACCACTTCAAAGGTCAGTTTGGAGTCATCAAAAGCCAGAAAATGCGCACGATCGAAACGTGTCATCTCAATGCCCTGAATAATGTCTTTGACCAACGTGCTGATTTCACGCACCTGCTTTGATGACGTGGCGTAGCTGATACCAAATTTGAACACGATGCGGCGCTGCTGCATGCGTTTGTAGTTATGGATTGTCTGCTGCAACAGAATGGTATTCGAACAGACAATTTGCTCACCGCTCAGGCTGCGCAAGCGCGTCGTCTTCAAGCCGATATGTTCAATCGAACCGGCAATGTCGCCAAACACCACAAAGTCGCCATGTTCGAACGGACGATCTAAACCAATCGCCAGAGAAGCAAACACATCACTCAGCACCGTCTGAATCGCCAGTGCAATGGCAATACCGCCAACGCCTAAACTGGCGACCAGCGCAGTAATGTTAATGCCCATATTCGACAGAATGGCGAGCACCATCATCACCCACACCAGGATGCGTAACAGAATACCCAGGATCACGGTGGTGACTGGATTACGCACATGCAACGGATCGCGCAGCAGGCTCTGAAGCCACAGCCGAATACCGCAATCGATCCACAACGCAAGTTGCACAATAAAGGCCAGAAACCAGCCATGCGAAATGGTGTTGCTCCAGGTTGATGGCAGATCAACGAATTTCAGCGCAATCAACAGGGAAAAAATCAGCAACAGCGTCTGACTGGTGCTGCGTAATATCTCCACCACAATAGCAGTTGCACGAACGTGGCGGTGCTCGCTGTAGCGTGCGATACGGTTGGATATGAATCTAATCAGTGAACGGAGGATCCAGTAGATAACTAGCGTGGCGACCACCACGATAGCGCTGTTAATCCAGAAGGTTTGGTTAAAAAATATCGATTGAAAATGACGTGATGAAAGCCAGTTTTCCATTGGGGAGAATCTCCTTGCTGGGATCCGGTTTGAGGGAATAAGCAAGAAGAAGCATAGCCTGGATGCGCCAAATGTGTACGGCACATCCAGAAAGGAACTTATTGAAAACGATTAGCTTTGTCGCGTGCCAGGCGTTCTAAGGCAAAAATAACCTGCTGCAACTGCCGTTCCTGAAGCGGTTCGATAGTGGTAAAACGGAAACTCAGTCGCGGCGTGATGCGCGTTTCGTTTTTGCTGGAGACCAGGCTGCGCTCGCCAATATGCATCAGCTTTGCCCCCACTTCGAAATGACCATATTCGCCCAGCTCGACCCGGAACGACTTGAATGCATCGCCAGGTTTTAACGCTTCAGGCAGCGCTTCATCAACCAGCACGCCAATACCGCCTAGCGAGAGATCCTGCAAACGAAAACGGGCTTTCTGCCCATTTGGCCATTGCGTATGACACCAAAATTGCGGTTCAAGTGGTGCATCAATGCGGAAAAATTCCCGGCGTTGAATCTGCCACAGCAACGCAGGCAGCCCAGCGCTAAATGCAGGCAAGCCTTCATGTTCAGTCATCTCCAGCGCGGCAAGACTGAACTCTACTTTGGCACCCTTGGTTTCAGCCGAAATACTCACTTCGCGACAGTTCAGCGCGTAATCGTTGTCCAGGTTATTACTGCCTAAATCGAACACGATACGATCTTCATCTGCGGCTAACATGCGGCTGATAAATTGCCCACGGGAAAAGGTCACCATGAGCGGTGTTTGATAGCGCAGCAGCTCCTTCATTACTCCCAGGACAGCTAGCGTTCCTCTTTTGAGGTATTGTTCGTTATCGGATTCTTTCACTCACTGGCTCCAAATGATTGCTTCGTCATCATTTCTGTTTCCTTTGCCACTTGTCCGTTATCGACCTGCACAAAAAAGCTTTAGCTTGCTAACTAAATTTTTTAACTGTGACACAACAGGCAAAATTGAAAAGTGTGTCTATACTTATTGCGGTAAACCGCTTGATTAATCAGGCGAACACAATGTAATCAGAAAAAACGCAAGGAGTAGTTAATGGGCATTCTTTCATGGATCATCTTTGGTTTAATCGCCGGTATTCTCGCTAAATGGATTATGCCGGGCAAAGACGGCGGCGGCTTTATTCTTACCATTGTGCTCGGTATCATCGGTGCAGTTGTTGGTGGCTGGATCAGCACCCTGTTTGGTTTCGGTCGTGTGGACGGATTCAACTTCGGCAGTTTCGTGGTTGCGGTAATTGGTGCCATTGTGGTGCTGTTTATCTACCGTAAAGTGCGCAGCTGACGTTCAGCGTCAAAGACGATCTAAACAAAAAAGGGGACGAAGTGATTCGTCCCCTTTTTCATGTTTTGCGTTTAGCGCCTTACGCTTAAAACCGTATGTTTGTCATCTCAGTGGTGATTAAAAATCCACTCCCACCGTCGCCATCACCGTACGTTCTGCGCCCCAGTAACAATAACCGGTGCCGTAACAGGCCGCGACATAATTGCGATCGGTTAGGTTATTAGCATTAACCTGCACCCATGTGCCTTTCAAGCTGCTGTTCCAGGCCCCTAAATCTGCGCGTACCGAAGCATCAAACAGCGTAACGGAAGGCAAACGCGTGGTGTTTTCGTTATCAGCCCACTGCTTGCCGATATAACGCACACCCGCGCCCGCGCTGAGACCGTAATCGAACTGATAATGTCCCCAAAATGAGGCCATGCTGTTTGGCGTCACGTAAGGTGTGTGCCCATCGTTGCCATCCACTGAATCTTTGAAGCGCAAATGATTAAGCGTGTAGCCCGCGATCGTACTGAATCGTGGGGTGATCTGATTACGCGCCTCTAGCTCAATACCTTGCGAATGCACTTTGCCAGAAGGGGTGTAAGTTGCCGTGATCACATCGCGGTTAGAGACATTTTTTTGCATCAAATCATAGATCGCTAAGGTGTAGAGATCGCGCGTGCCGTTCGGCTGGTACTTCAGACCCGCTTCATATTGCTCTGCGGTGGTGGGTTTTAGCAGATTATTGTTGATATCCGTCAGCGCGGTTGGCGTAATCGCCTGACTCCAGCTCACGTACGGCGATAAGCCGTTATCAAAGGCATAAAGCAGGGCTGCGCGCCCGCTGATGTGATCGTCCTGACGACGATCGCTGCCGCTGTTATTAGCGACGATGCGGTCATAGCGGCCTGAAAGATCGAGATGCCAGCGATCCAGCTTCATCTCATCTTGCAGATAGAGACCGGTTTGATAATAGCGACGCGTCGCTTCTGTCCAGCCGTAGCCCGGCATCGCACCCACCTGTTCACCGGTTACGGCATTCAGCGGGTTAGCATCACCAGACGCTTTACTGATCTCATTCTTGTAACGGTGAAAATCGACACCCACATTAACGCGATGCTCCAGCGCGCCCGTTGCGAACTCCGCCTGCAAGCGGTTATCGGTAGCCCACGCAGAAAGCGATGAACGTTCACCTGAATAATAGCGGTTCAGTAAATCGCTGTTCGCTGTGTTCCACCCAATCTGATACACCTGATCGAGATCGACATTCGAGTGGCTATAGCTGCCGGTTGAAGAGAAAGACCAGATTTCATTAAAGCGATGCGAGAAGTCGAAGCTGTAGATTTGCTCATGGCGCTTGAACTGGTCGAGATCGCTGTTGCCTTCGTAAAAACCGTTGCTGAGTTTATATCCGTTGTGTTCGGTAATGCTGCCTTCACCCGGCACTGATCCGTGATAACCACCAGAAGGATCTTTTTGCAGATAGGCTTTCAGGATCAGATGCGTATCTTCATCCGGCTGCCACATCAGCTGCGGCATCAGGGCATATTTTTCTTCGCGGGTGTGATCGTATTGCGTATCGCTGTTGCGCATAATGCCAGTCAGGCGAAATGCCCATTGATCGTTGATTGCATTGGTGTAATCGAAAGCCGCGCTGGTGGTCGCGTTGGATCCTGCTGAAAGCTGAAAATGTCCCTCTTCGCGGTATTGTGGACGCTTGGTAATCATATTCACCAGGCCGCCCGGCACGGTTTGACCATAGAGCGCCGAAGAGGGGCCTTTGATCACGTCAACGCGTTCGAGAAACCAGTTATCCACCTGCATGACATTGAAACTGCCGCCGTCGCTCATAACACGCAGGCCGTCGATAAAGGTGTTATCGACATCGCCGCCGTGGAAACCGCGCAGCGAAATGGTGTCGTAACGCGTCGCCGCACCGGCAAAATTGGTGAAGACGCCTGGCGTATAATTCAGTGCCTGATTGAGATCCTGTGCGCCCTGATCCTGAATCTGCTGGCGAGTAATCACCGATACGGATTGGGGTGTGGTGATCAATGGTCGATCGCTTTTAGTCGCGCCCTGGCTGGTAGTCGCCAAATACCCCTGCGTTGGCGATTCGGCGCTTTCTTGTGGTTGTGCTGTGACAATCAACGTTTCAGCCGCGAAGGAAAATGTCGGAGCAGTAAGCGCCAGCGCACAGTAAACCGCGCTGCGTTTCACAGGAGAAGGCAGTGTCATTAGCGATCCTTTCAGGTCAGATTAAGGCAAGGAAACAGTATGGTAAAGATTCTCATTGTTATATTGAGAATCATTACCATTTGTTAAATTGAGTGCAATTCTGCCTGCCGACGAAAGGAAGTCAAGGTAAACAAGCTGATACTGTCGGTTTGATCCGACAGTATCAGATTAGGATCACTGCGTTGAAGTGGAGCTCTGAGGAATGTCGTGGGCGCTGTTACAGGTTTTGTCTTTTGGACAATACTTGTCGAGCAGCATCAGCGTGACGCCGTTGGTCCAGCCAAAACCATCCTGTAGCGGATATTCACCGCCACCGCCGCCACCCAGGTTTTTACCCTCAACCACATACTTTTCAACCAGTTTATGTTCTTTATCGTAGGTGGTTTGCACGTTTTGCAGGAAGCGCAGGCCAACCTGTTTGGCCAGTTGCGGTTTTTTGTAGTGTTCCAAACCCTCTACCGCGACCCATTGCAGCGGTGCCCAGCCATTAGGTGCATCCCATTGCTGGCCATTATTCACCGTGGTGGTCACTAATCCGCCCGGTTTCAGAAGCTGTTTCTCAACCGCGCTGGCGGTGCTGTCGGCCTGCTTATCGCTGGCGACGTGCAGGTAGAGCGGGAACAGAGCAGCGGCGGTGAGCTGCGGATGAACCTGCTTTTTCTTCCAGTCGTAATCTGCGTACCAGCTTTGCTTGCTGTCCCATAAATAGCGGTTGATCGCGGCCTGACGCTTCTCAGCGCGGTCAGCGTACTGCTTCGCCACATTGCCCTGTTTATTCAGCAGGTAGCTTTTCGAGAGAACTTTTTCCAGATGGAAAATCAGGCTGTTCAAATCGACCGGTGCTATCTGCGTGGTGCGGATGGTGGCCAGGTTATGTGCATCGGTAAACCAGCGTGAACTGAAGTCCCAGCCAGACGCCGCGCCTGAGCGCAACTCACGGTACATTTCCGCTTTATCGCGCTGCGGGGCCTTTTTCGCGGTGTTCACGTCATCCATCCAGGATTCGGTACGCGGCACATCACGGGCATCCCAATACCGATTAAGCAGGGTGCCATCGGCGAGTTTAATCACGCGCTTGCTGGCATCGCCGGCTGCCACGATGTCGCTGTCTGCCATCCAGTAGTCATACTCTTTCTGCAACTGCGGCAGATAACGCGTATAGGCTTTGTCACCTTCGTGAGTAGCCAAGAGATCAACCATCAAACTAAAGAAGGGCGGCTGTGAACGGCTGAGATAATAGCTGCGGTTGCCGTTGGGAATATGGCCGTAGCGATCCAGCAGTGAGGCGAAGTTATCCACCATATCCTGCACGCGATCCCAATGACCACTTTCTGCCAAACCTAACATAGTGAAATAGCTGTCCCAGTAATAGACCTCACGGAAGCGGCCGCCGGGAACAACATAAGGTTTCGGCAGTTGCAGCAGCGAGTCATATTGCCCGGCGCTTTTGGCGGTGCGAGTCAGTACTGGCCACAAACCATCAATATGTGCACGCAGGCTTTGACCGGCTGGCGGCACATATTTGTCGCCATTAGTGGGCAGCGTAAAATTCGCTGACACAAAGCGTTTTAGGTCAAAGCTGCGTTGATTCTTTTGCATCTGCCAGTCGGCAAGAATCGAGGCGGGATCATATTTAGGTAGCGCATCAGCAAAGGTCTTTTGATCAGGATAAAATTTTGCTTGTTGCACGGCGTTAAATAATGGCCCTAAACGCACATCGGGCGGCTGCGGCTGATTGCTCAGCATGCGTGAATTATCATCTGCGTGAACAGTAAATGCGGGCACGCTCAGCAACAGCGTAAGCAGTAATGGTGCGTAGCCCTGACGCCCTTCAGTGGCGTTTACCTCAGTTTTTATCATCGGTTGTTCTCCTTGTCCGAAAAGCGGGTCGCGCGTAACGCATTGACCACTCGAACAACTTTAGACGCTATCTCAGTGTTTCACCCTGAAGCGAGCCGGAAATGTGAAGGCGCGGGAATAAATCGCTAAAAGCAGGGAATCAAAATCCTGGATTTTGTATGGATTTTTCCTTGTCTTCGTTGCCTTTTTCCCCGACGCTGAAAAGAAAAAAGGAGAGCAGTATGGAGATTATCTGGTTTCACCCCTCGCAAGACGCCACGCTCTGGATCAAGGGCTTAGAACAACGACTGCCGCAAGCACGCGTGCGTCGTTGGCAGCCGGGCGATAGCGCACCCGCCGATTACGCGCTGGTGCGTTCACCGCCAATAGAGATGTTGAGTGGAAGAGAAAATCTACGCGGCGTGTTTGCATTGGGCGCTGGCGTGGATGAGATCCTCGCGCAGCTTAAACGCCATCCCGACATGCTCTCCGATGCGGTGCCGCTGTTTCGTCTTGAAGACACCGGCATGGCGCGTCAGATGCAAGAGTACGCGACGCATCGCGTATTGGATTGGTTTCGCCGCTTTGATGATTACCGATTGCAACAGCAGCAGCCGTGCTGGCAGCCGTTGACGGGCTACAAACGTGAAACGTTTACCGTTGGTATTCTTGGTGCGGGGGTTTTAGGCCAACGCGTTGCTGAAAGCCTGAAATATTGGGGCTTCCCGCTGCGCGTCTGGAGCCGTTCGCCTAAGCAGCTGGAAGGCATCACCAGCTTTGCCGGACGCGAATCGCTGAATGATTTTTTGCACGGCACGCAGGTGTTAATCAATCTACTGCCTAGCACCGCCGAAACGCGTAACCTGATTAATCGGGACTTCTTGCAACAGCTGCCGCAAGGGGCTTTCTTCCTGAATTTGGCGCGAGGCGCGCAAGTCGTTGAGGACGATCTGCTGGCTGCCTTGAACAGTGGTCAACTCAAAGCTGCCGCCCTGGATGTGTTTCAGGTTGAGCCGTTGCCAGAAGGTCATCCGCTGTGGTCACATCCGCGTGTCACCATCACGCCACATAATGCGGCTGTCACGTTACCGGAAGAGGCGATGGATTATATCGCTCACGCCATCACGCAGCGCGAAGCGGGTGAAATGCCGCGAGGTTGCGTTGATCGCCAGCGCGGCTATTAATTATTAAAGCTCTGTTTTTTATCCCAGCCCATGACGGGCGATCAGCAGGAGAAAAAGATGTATCCGGTAGATCTGCATATGCACACCGTCGCCAGTACCCACGCGTACAGTACGCTGCACGATTACGTCGCGCAGGCGAAACAGAACGGCTTAAAGCTGTTTGCTATTACCGATCACGGTCCCGATATGGCAGATGCACCGCATTACTGGCATTTCGTCAACATGCGCATCTGGCCGCGCGTGATCGATGGCGTGGCGATTTTGCGCGGTATCGAAGCGAATATTAAAAACCAGCAGGGCGAGATTGATTGTTCTGGCCCGATGTTGGATGCGCTGGATTTAATCGTGGCCGGTTTCCACGAGCCGGTTTATGCCCCACGGGATAAAAAGCATCACACCGACGCGATGATTGCTGCCATGGCGGGCGGGCTGGTGCATATAATTAGCCATCCGGGTAATCCGAAGTTTCCGGTAGATATTCCGGCGATTGCTGAAGCGGCTGCACATTATGACGTTGCGCTAGAGATCAATAACTCCTCCTTTACCCATTCGCGCCCAGGCAGTGAACCAAACTGCCGCGCGATTGCTCAAGCGGTACGGGATGCAGGCGGACGTCTGGCATTTGGTTCAGATTCCCATACCGCCTTTACGCTGGGTCATTTTGAGCATTGTTTGCGGATTACACGTGAAGTGGATTTTCCTGAAGATCGCGTGTTAAATGTCACGCCGCGTCGACTGCTCGATTTCCTTGAGCAGCGTACCGGCAAACACATTGCTGAACTGGCTGATTTTTAACTTTATTGCTTCAAGGATTCTGACTCATGAATGAGTTTTCCATTCTGTGCCGCGTGATCGGCTCGCTGTTTAATCGCCAACCGCAAGATCCGCTGCTGGTGCCGCTGTTTACGCTGTTGCGTGAAGGCAAATTGCAGGCGCAATGGCCGCTGGAACAAGACGATCTGTTAAAGCGTTTGCAGCAGAGCAGCGATCCCCAGGCGTTAGCCGCAGACTACAACGCGCTGTTTGTCGGCAGCGACTGTAAAGTTCCGCCTTATGCATCGCAATGGCCAGAAGGGAAAACTGAGGCGGAAGTCCGCGCATTTTTGTCCTCACGCGGAATGCCGTTGAGCGATGCGCCTGCCGATCATTTTGGCGTGTTGATGCTGGCGGCTTCCTGGTTGGAAGATCAGTCTGCGGAAGATGAAAGTGCGGCCCAGTTAGCGCTGTTTGAACGCTATTTACTGCCTTGGTGCGGTGCGTTTCTGGGTAAAGTCGAAGCGCATGCGACCAGCGCGTTTTATCGCACGCTGGCTGCATTGAGTCGTGAAGCGATTCAGGCCATGTATAACGAACTGGCCGAAAGCGCTGAAGAAGACGAAGACGACGAATAAGTTACCAGCTCGCCGGATGCGTACCCGGCAAGCATCCTGGCGTCGCGCAGATCAGCGCGGTGCCAGGAAGGTAAGCCGCAGAACGCAAGCGCACGCCCAATCCCCATTGCGTTAACTCAAACATCGCCAGATTATCGCTGACTTCAGCATGAATACCGGATTGCTGGCTTCCTCGGGATAGCGATGCTGTTGCAGCATCAACGCTGTTCGCGCCAGCGATAAACGCGCCTGGCTGCCATTGCCTGATTCTTTACGCTGACGCAATCCTTCCAGCACCGCAGCCGCCATAAGATAGCCGGTGGCATGATCCAGCGCCTGCACGGGCAGCGGCGTGGGTTTATTGCTGTGTTGACTGCGCATGCCTTGTTCAGCAATGCCGCATCCCATCTGTACCAGGCTGTCAAAACCCCGACGATTACGCCATGGGCCTTGCCATCCCCATGCATTCAGGCTGACATCCACTAAACCGGGCGCCAGCTGCTGCCGCGTTTCGGCATCAAATCCAAGCTTTTCCAGCGCATCGGCGCGATAACCCTGCACCAAAACATCGGCTTCACGCAGCAGTTGAGTGAACGTCTCGCGATCCGCCTGAAGGTTTAAGTCCAGCACCGCACGACGTTTGCCACAGGTGATCTCTTCATCCAGCGTCGGCTCTTGCCAGCCGGGTGGATCAATACGCAGCACATTCGCGCCGAGGCTGGCAAGAAAGCGTGTTGCAACGGGTCCGGCAATAATGCGGGTTAAATCCAATACTTTGATGCCCAACAGCGGACGTGCAGTGGGCAGTCTCCAGGTGGGGACAGGGCCGGGCGCAGTGGTTTGCCAGGCGATCAGCGGTTCCTGATTCACCGCCTGGCCTTGAGGATGCTGCTGCCAGGCTTCTGCGCTGCGCATCTCAGCGGCACAACCGCCAGCAGCAATAATCGCCTGTTCCAGTTCAGTCGTCTGCCATCGCGCCACCTGCTGCGCTAATGCCTGGCGATCGGGATGCCGGCCCAGCACGCTTTCCATCGCCTGGCGATGATGGGCGGCGTTGGTGTGCAAACGTATCCAGCCATCCGCGCTGGCGTAATCGCCCGCAAAAGGATCCCATAACGCGGGCGCAGGGCGGTTAAGAGGCATGAAGCTGTGTTGAAACCAGCGCGAAGCCAGCCGCACGTTTATCTCAACGGGCTGCGATGAAGTTATCAGGTTTGCGGCAGCTTGGGTCGCCAGGCCAAGGCTGCTGGCCGCCAGTTCGCTGACGGCATAAGCGGAGGGAAATGTGCGGGTATCAACAAAGGTGGGCAACGGTTGCGGTGCAATATTGCCGCGCAATCCTTGCCACATCTGCTGCCAAAGTGACGCGGCGAGCTGATGGTCCATGTTTATGCTCCTGAGAATCACGTTCTCTCAAGCATAGCACGCTGCTTTAACGTCGACGAAGACGCGGGAAACGTGCGTGCATGCGCAGGTTACGCAGGTTAATCACGGCAATCGCTGTCCCCAAAATCACCAGCGAGGCGCCAATAATTTTAAAGCTGTTCAGACTGTCACCCAATACCACAATCCCCATCAAGACCGACAAGACTGGCGTCAGCAGCGAGTAGGGCATGATCAAATTGACGTTGTATTTTTTCAACAGCATGTACCACAGCGTGTAAGCAACAATCGACGAGGCGATAGCGCTGTAAAAAATGGCAAACCAGCCGCGCCAGCCTGCGTGACTCAACGCCGTCAGCTGATGAGATTCCATGACTAACGAAGCAACGCCAACAATCGGAACCGCCAAAAAGGCAATCCAGCCGGTCATGGTCAGTGGTTTAATCGAGGGTGATTTTTTGACGATCAGGTTGCTGACGGCCCAGCCGGTAGCGCTGCACAACAGCAGGCATAGTACCCACCACGTAGGAATGGTTGGGCTGCCGGATAGCACCACCACGCCGCTCAGTGAAACCAAAATGCCAAACAGCTGCACCATTTTTAGCTTCTCTTTCAGCACCACCATCGCCAGCAACATGGCAATCGGCGTGCCGAGCTGCACCACAATCGCGCCGGTTCCGGCATCGGTGTAGCGCATTCCGACGAACAGCAACGAGAAGTGCATAAAACCGAAGGTGAAGGCCAGCAGCAGCAGCCAGGGAATTGCTGCCGGTTTATACGGCAGAACGGCACCAAAATAATGGCGACCACCACGAAACGCATCCACGTCAGGAACAGCGGCGGTAACTCCAGCAAGCCCCATTTCACTGCTACGTTATTGAAGGCCCAGATACACACCACCATTAAGACCAGAAAAAAATGCCGCGCCGCCACAATACCATCCTTTAATTAGTTACCTTTGCACACTAATGATGGCACGATCTGGGGGCATTCTGTCAGGAGATGAAAGATATTTTCTGTTTTTACTTCGAATGGAAAATCATAAGACTTTTAAGGCGATTGCTGGCAGACTGATTTTCCGAAACGCCCACTTCGCAGAGGATTCGATTCGGTATGATAAAAACGCCTGCATTACCCCTTGCCTTAATTCAGCTAGAAGTTCCTCCCGCAAACGTCGTGGCACAAATTGGCGAACAGCCCGCCTGGTTTATTGACGCGTTAGATTTACAGCCCGATGAGTACGTTATTGTGCGCCCGCATTTGGGTGAAGCGCTGCCTGAATTTAGCCAAATTTCCGCTGCTATTCTCAGTGGTTCCTGGGCGATGGTGACTGACCACGCCGAATGGAGCGAGCGCAGCGCGGCGTGGGTACGCGCCGCTATCGACGCTGAGTTGCCGTTGCTTGGCGTTTGCTATGGGCATCAGCTGATGTCCTACGCGCTAGGCGGTAAAGTGGCAGACAATCCGCAAGGCTGGGAACGCGGTTTATTGCCGCTGGTGTGCAGCGCGCAGGCGCAACAGGATCCGCTGCTGTCCGCACTACCTAAATCTTTCAGTGTCTGGCTTTCACATCGACAATCGGTGATTACACCGCCGCCGCAAGCGCAGGTGCTGGCGCATTCTGCCAAAGATGGCTGTCAAATCGTGCGCTATTCACCGCAGGCATTATCTGTGCAGTTTCACCCGGAATTTACTCAGCAGATCATGCGTGCATGTTTGCCTGAAGGTGTGGAAATGAGCGGGGCAGAAGCAGAAGACGCTGACTGGGCGCGGGAGTTGCTGAGCGCGTTCTGGTTACAGACGCGCCCGGCAATCAAGCAGGCTCAAGGCGCATAGTTACGCGTGCAGCGATAAACCCAGGCGGGTGGCACGTTTTTAAGCACCCGCTGGCGTTCCCAGGTGAAATAGCGCGACAGATCGGGTTGCGTCAGTGACGTATATTGAAACTGTACAAATACGCCGGTTGGGCTTAACGCATTAAATACTGCTCGCAGGATCGCATCACGCAAAGCAGGCGGCAGTGATAACAGCGGCAGGCCAGAGAAAATGGCATCGTATTTCCCGTTAAGGTATTCCGCTGAACAGGTACGAACCGTCATGCGAGGATCGTCCATTGCGATAAGTTTCTCTGCCAGCGAACCGCTGATCTCAAACACATCCAGCGTCGCTTCCGGCGACATCCGCGCCAGAAGTTGGCGGGTTAGAACCCCATCACCTGCACCCAACTCCGCAATATTCAGTTGATTATCCCACGCGACTGAATGGGTCATGGCTCGGCACAGTGTGTCTGATGAAGGCGTAATGCTGCCCATTTTGCGCGGATTACGAATGAACTGATGAACGAAGTCTGCTTTTTGCGCATTAAGGTAAAAGCCGAAGCCAGCATGCTGATCTCCTGTATGAATACTTCCCCATATTGACTGTTTCTCAGCGACAAGTTTCTTTTATGTGAGCGCAGCGGGGAAAAGTCGGAATTATCTGTAGCTTTACGTCGCGCAACTATTCCTTCGCCGCGGTCACAGTTTCCTCTCTCTAAATCTGACAGTCTGACGAAGATCAGCCATGTTAATAATAAGTTTAATTGTTGTTACATCCTGCACTCTACAAGGAGAAACACCATGCGTTACGCCGCTCCCGGAGAACAAGGTTCTCTCATTCAGCTACAAAAAAACTATGGCAATTTTATTAACGGTGAGTTTGTAGCGCCGGTTAATGGCAACTACTTCACCAATACCTCGCCAGTGAACGGATCAACCGTGGGGAGTTTCCGCGCTCTGATAGCGCTGATGTCGATAATGCCGTGGCCGCCGCCGCTGCCGCCGCTGATGCATGGGGTAAAACCTCGCCGCAGCAGCGCGCGCTGGTGCTGTTAAAAATTGCCGATCGGCTGGAAGAGAATCTTGAATATATCGCTGTAAACGAAACCTGGGATAACGGCAAACCCGTACGTGAAACCCTGGCTGCTGATATGCCGCTGGCTGTTGACCATTTCCGCTATTTTGCGGGCTGCGTGCGGGCGCAAGAGGGCAGTGCGGCGGAGATTGATGAGTTTACTGCGGCCTATCATTTCCATGAACCGCTGGGCGTGGTCGCGCAGATTATCCCGTGGAACTTCCCACTGTTGATGGCGGCGTGGAAACTCGCTCCGGCGCTGGGGGCAGGCAATTGCGTGGTGTTAAAACCCGCAGAACAGACGCCGCTTTCTATCACGCTTTTTGTTGATCTGATCAAAGATCTATTACCTCCGGGTGTCATAAACGTGGTGCATGGCTTTGGTAAAGAAGCGGGTGAAGCGCTGGCCTCGCATCCTGGGATTGCCAAAGTTGCCTTTACCGGCTCAACTGCCACGGGCGGCCATATTCTCGAACTGGCAGCGAAAAGCCTGATTCCTTCTACCGTTGAGTTAGGCGGAAAATCACCGAATATCTTTTTTGAAGACATTATGCAGGCGGAAGAGAGCTTTATTGAGAAGGCCGCAGAAGGCGTGGTGCTCGGCTTCCTGAATCAGGGCGAAGTCTGTACCTGTCCTTCCCGTGCGCTGGTGCAAGAATCAATTTATGAACCTTTCATGGCCGCCGTGTTAAAACGCATCAAAACCATCAAGCGTGGTGATCCGATGGATACCGAAACCATGATTGGTGCGCAAGCGTCACAGCAGCAGTTCGATAAAATCCTCTCTTATCTGGAGATTGCGCAGCAAGAGGGCGCAGAAGTGCTGGTGGGCGGAGGCGTGGAAAAACTGGAAGGATCGCTTTCCAGCGGCTATTACATTCAACCGACGCTGCTGAAAGGCAACAACAGCATGCGGGTGTTCCAGGAAGAGATTTTTGGGCCGGTGATCGGTATTACCACCTTTAAAGATGAGGCGGAAGCGGTCAGCATCGCCAATGATTCGATTTACGGATTGGGCGCCGGCGTCTGGACGCGTGACATCAACCGCGCCTATCGCGTGGGTAGGGCAATCAAAGCCGGACGCGTCTGGACCAACTGTTACCATCTTTATCCGGCACATGCGGCATTTGGCGGTTACAAAAAATCGGGCATTGGCCGTGAAACCCACAAAATGATGCTTGATCACTATCAGCAAACTAAAAATCTGCTGGTAAGTTACAGCATTCAGCCGCTGGGCTTCTTCTAATCCCTCGGGCGTGTTGCAGCCGTTGCAGCGCGCCCGTTTTTATCAACGACGGGTTGTCGCTGTGATGTAATACGTTGATAGGGAAGATGCGCCGCGCGGGTAGATCGGATGAATCACGGTTTGCTGTCATAAAATAGTCAACTGCGCGTGTCAGAGTGCTGCAAGTTCAGAAGTCAGAATGCGTTCAAGATCAATCAGGTTTTGTCGATAGTAAGTTACGACTCTTCGTACACTGCGCGTCTTTCAATATAAGGAGATAATTGTGGAACACGTTTATAGCTATTTGAGCCAACATGATGAAGTGCTTGATGCTGTTGAGGAGAGCATTATTACCGTGAATCTGCCGGGACGTCAGTCGGTGTATGTTATCTGCCAAGAAGATGCAGATTTGCTGTTAGCAGTGAAATCACAAGAAAATGAAAGTATGGAGCGTCAGGAATCGATTCATCAGCTGGATCAGCAATATCGCTTCTGGTAATAAAAATCCGCTAAGCCCGAAAAAGATCCCACTCATGGCGTTAACAAATCGGGCGCATATTTCCCAACAGATTCACCAGCAATTTATTTTGCTATGGGTCTACTTTATAAATAAAAAACCTCCATCTTTAATATTTATGTCAATTTATCAGGGTTGAAAATATTTTAAATGGCGGGGGGGATAACCAAAATCCAATTATCTAACGAGTAGGTGTGTGCGTTTGGCAGGTTTGAAGGATCCCATCCAAAAAGGAATGGGGTGTATTTAACGTTTTTTTATTTTAAATATATCGATAAGTTTAAATAAAATTGCTGCGAGTGTAATGGCTGAGCCTGCAATTATCCCAAAAGAAATAGCTCTTATCACCTGATGAAATGGATAGTAAAAATGCCCCTTGGAAATATAAATTAATGCTGCTCCGCCCACCCCCATAATCAGATTGGCCAGCACGCAAAAAATGCAAGAATAAATAAATAGCTTTATATTTAATCATTACTTCTCATTTCCTTTCTCATCTTTAGGAAGGCTGTTTAATCCATCCTTAACAAATCCATTGATAAACTCAAAATCACCTGCACCAATGATATCGTACGTTAAGCCCGGCACACTATTATCGTCGATGATTTTATCAACTCCAATAGGAGCAAATTTGCCGAATGCACCGCTTAATCCAGAGGCTACTCCAGCACCAGATAATGCTATAGGATTAGGCCCATCAGTAAATGCTGTTCCTCCCAGCGCAATCCCAACGTTTGTCCATAGACCACGTCCCGGAGCAAGACTGCCGGTTGCTCCTGCCGCCGCAGCACTCCAATAATCGAATGCCTTATTTTCATTGCCTTGGTTGCTCATTTCATAGAACTGGTAGCCCGTGTTTGCGCCACTGCCTATCGCCGCTCCGGCTACAAACTGACCAAGAGACGCCGCTGGCCCAAGATAAGTCGCACCTGCTACCAAAACACCATCCTTATAACCTTCGACAATAGCTTTGGTAATATTCGCACCTTCAGGCAAATCACCTTTGGCGATCTTATTTAGTCCGGCTTGTTTCTGTTCCGGTGTCAGATTGTTATTTTCCGCGTACTGATTCCACGATTAATTCGCCGCACCAATACTCGTCATGCCCGTTCCCAGACTGAACGCATTATTATCAACCGTTGTCTTAACGGCCTGTGCTCCCGCAACCGCATCCGCCGTATTACCTCCAGACAGACTACCCGCAAACCCAGCCGGCAGGAGAGCGAGCGCGCTCACCGTTTGCTTCTCTATTTGCCCTTACTAATGGGTCATCACGATTTATTTGATAAGTTAGTGCGCTACCTGATATTTCCCACCCAACAGTTCCGAAAAAATTACTCCTCATGCTGGCCACTCTGGCCCAGGTTGTTTATGTTAGTAGATATTAAATCGATATTTAATCCATAATCCAAGGACGATTGTACCGCTAACAAACGAACCAATTTTAATGCTCAAAAACAAAATATCAACAACATAAATATTGATATCACCTGTTTCAAAATAAAAAATAATGGGTTTGATGAATAGTGCAAAAAATGAACTTAAACTCATGATTATCATCAGAACCATAAAAACAGCGAGCCAACGGTAAAAGTTATTTTTCATTTTCATTCCCCAGTTGCAAGCTATTCGTGGCTTTAGAACCACCTTGTCCAGTTGCTTCTGTAATTATTGATGAAATAGCGTTACCGGATATTACGGGTATTGGTGATAAAGGTAATGGCTTACTTATCCCCATATCCATATCAACCCACTCGTAATTTTTCCATGCTGGGTTTACCCATTTATCTAATGAAATTGTGGCCGCCTTACCGATTCCATAACCTAACCCCGAAGCATCACCACTTATTACACCACCTTTTATCGTGTCATCTCCGAGCAGATAGCTTGATGTCACGCCACCTGTCGCATTCCAACCTACAGTTCCAAGGAAGCCTGTATTTGCAGTAAATGCACCTACATAACCGGCAATTAGAAGATCTGTTGGATTTATTGCTCCATTAACCAGGTATTGGATACCCGCATTTGCGGTTGCGCCAATACCCGCTGTCATCTGCATTCCACCAGGTAAATATAACAATCCACCTGATGCTAAAGCTGCTGCGTAAGCTTTGTTTTCTCGGCCCGCTGACCACAACAACTATATGAGGTAGTTACTATGGCTGCGCAACATCATAAGTGCGAACACGTCTCAACCAAAGCCCGGCGTTATACCGGGAGCTACATCCGGGATCAGCAGAAGTTTCAGCCGTCACCGTCCATCACCCTTAAGGGGCACTGGATGGCAGATTTTGGATTTGAGACCGGCCAGAAGATCAAGGTGATCCCGGAGGCCGGGCAGCTGATTATCCGGCTGGCGGATGAACGGTAACTGACTGGTATGCATAGTAAAAACCCAGTTGATTGGCTGGGGTTTCTGTTTTACTTAAGTTTGAGCTATGGTAATTTCATCTGTAGTTATTAGAACTGCCTGAATACTCGCATCAAGGTTATGTTCATCCAACCATGAAAGACCGTCTCTTTTTAGATGAAATTTAATTGTTGGGAACAATGTCTCATCATCCAGAGATATAATAACGTTTAATTTATCCACATATATTTCATTCCACTTTTTAATTATGGAATTACTAAAAATAATTGAATATTCAAAATGCCTTTCATTTACATAATCATCCATATGAAAAGAGTTTACAAAGCATTCAAATGAAATTTCGTCTTCAAAATTGTCAGGAGAGTTTGATTGGCAATATGAAAATAATTTTTTGGACAAAAAACATCCACAAATCTCAATAAAACCTTCAGATACAATACTTTCCAGCTCATAAGTCAGGCAATTTTTTCCTATTTCCGTCCAATTAATTTTGACAAGCTGGTTACGCATTAATCTATTGGTTAGCATATCATTTTTCTCCAAGATATTTTTTCATGCCTTTATCGATCGCATTTTTAAAAGCAGGATCATTCATCTTATCATTTACACCCTTAGGTGCTCTGGGGAATTTTTGTGTTATCGGATCATAATAATATTTGTTATTACTACTATCTTGATAATGTATTTGACCAGCTCTTTTTCCTGGCGCAGGATTCTCAACATCTATCCTCTCTTTTCCTTTCCCCATCCATAAGGTTTTGCTTGGAACCGTTGGGCCATTTATACCAAGCATTGCTCCATGTTTATTTAAGGTGTAATTAGGCTTCCCGGCCTTACTCACTCCACCCAGCGCACTTAACGCCACGCCTGCAATAATATCTGCCTGAGCCTGATCAAGGCCATATTTCGCCATAATCTGCTCTGATACTTTATTGCTGGCAACGATCCCGTCAGCGTCCATCTGATGCGCCCAGGTCGCTGTCAGATCGTAGACCATCCTGATCGGGATATCTTCGCCCATCGCCCGATCCAGCGCTTGTTTCACCGCCATGCTGCCGGTCAGTACATCACCGTATTTCTGCTGACAGGTTACCGGACTGGTTACGCAGTCGCTGATAAGCTGCTTCTGCTGGGCGGTGCTCAGTTCTTCATACTTGGTGACAATGCCGCCGCAGTCGCCAGCCTGACACTGCTTCATTTCAGCGGACCAGGCATCTATCTGCTTACTGCTCAGATAGTTATTCTCCACCGTCGTCTTACCGGCCTGAGCCCCTGCAACCGCATCCGCCGTACTACCGCCAGCCAGACCGCCCGCGAGGCCAGCTGCCAGTGTTGCCAGCGCGCTTACCGTCTGCTTCTCGGTTTCGCTCAGTTCGCTGACCGGTTTGCCGTAAGCATTTACGGCTATCATGCCGACCATCTCCGCCGTCGCGGCACCGCCCGCATCAACGAGAGCATTATTCCCCTGCGCCGCTGCCAGTGCGGCATTTACCGCTGCGTGGGCCGCTAACCCTTGTGCCGTCTGGCCTTAAGCTGCTTTTCCACTATCCGACTGACTATCGACCACACCCCGACCGGGGGCCGACTGCTCAGCCCCAGACCGGTTCACATCGCCCACTTCCAGCAACCCGCACAGATGCGGCTGGCTACTGTCTTCTCCATCAACTGGCTGGCCGAGGCGGGATTTGGGACAGATACACCAGTTACTATCGCTGTTGAGCAGGGGCAACTGGTGATCCGGCTTGCGACTGAGTGACAAAAAAGATCCCGGCAATTTTGCCGGGATCTCTAAGGTTATTTGCTTAATAGTTCATTCAGATGCCTCAGAGCATCAAGTAAATCAGGATCATCTGGAGAAATAGATTCATTTCTGAACAAAGCAACAGCATATATCTGCTCTAATACGAACCAATATTCATGGAAATCGTTTTTCCACTGAATATCTACCGACTGTAGACAAAATAATAAACCTTCTAAATTATCAATCAGTTTTTTAAGAGTAACTTTCCCTGATTCAAAAAGGGACAATGTTTCTTTCATCAGAGAGATCTGGCGTTCATCGTACTCACTGATATTCATATCTGACAGTAAAATCATTGTTTTATCCTTCCAAAGTCGACAGTTACGACTGTGCCAGTTTTGGTATCAGCAATAACGGTTATATTGTTCTTACTGTCATAATAAGCTGTTGTACCGGGTCGTTTACCTTGTCTCGCATTTTCTGGTCGTATTGCATTTTCCACAGTAGTAGGCGTTATATCCTGCTTCTGCATACGGTCTAATGAGTGCCCAGAGTAGTCACGATTTCCTATCATTACTGGCTTATTCTGACCATCTATAATATTTAGCGGATTACCTTTTGAGCCAGTGGGCGTTTTTGCGGAGATCTCATTACTAGCTCTGTCGACTGACTTGCATAAAAAAACCGGCGCTATGGCCGGGCCTCATTACATGAACCACTCATGAGCGACTGTGCTGAAGCTCACCACAGCCTCTAACATGAGCCAGTTACGGCGACGGGAAGATGGGTTTTCACAGCGTAAAAACAAAGATCCCGGCTAATCAGCCGGGATCTTGCTAGTTCAGGTTATTTTTCTTTTCTTCGTAGTCCTGTAGGTACTTTTCTATGGGGTAGGCTGTTCCAAGCTCATGTATTTCACCAGTATCTTTATCAATTATGAACGGCGAATTCCCTGCGAGTTGAGCGGAAAACTCTCCAGTCTCAAGATATTCGCGGGATTGAAAGCAAAAAAACCATCCTTCTGCAAAACGTCCCTGAAGCGTAATAACTACAGGAATATCTGCATCTTTCAGATAATTTGTCGCTTTTTCTACTGCCTCATCAAAATTAATCATCAGTTCGTTCTTAATAATTGGAATGATTTAAACTGGCTAAGATCGGCAGGTTTACCGGTTTGTCCATCAAGGAATCGGATCGTACCATTTTGGTTTACAACATTAAATACGTGCCCAGGCTGGCCTGGGCCATATGAGCCAAAAACAATCCCCCTCGACCCAGAACCTGCATCTGCCATTTGCTGCATAATATTTTCAGACGAAGATACGTATTTGAATTTGTTACCATATTGTTTTTCCAAAACGGTCAAGGGAATACCATTTTGATGATTGACAGGCAAAGCCGATGCAGGATTTCCAGCCAACGTAGCATCTGTGGCAACAGAGCAGTTCACACAATTATGTGTGCGGCCTGGCTCAGGATACCCTGGATTCACATTTTTAATTGAGCCAGCACTTTCAGAAACAGCCAAATACGCTTTAGCCAGAACATACTGCACCAGCTTCGCTTCACTGGTCGGCATACCGCTAGCTATGATTTCCGCGGCTTTCGTCGGCGTCATCGTTTCATTCGACGTCAACGCACTGACCGGCACCCCGAAGAACTCACCCCAAGCGGTCAACAGACCTTTAACCGCATCTTGGCCTTCCGGCATATCTCCTTTAGCCGCTTTCGCTAAAGCTTCAGATATCTGATCTACTCCTGCGCCATCCCTAAGCATCTGCGCACCGAGTGAACTCTGAGACATGCCGTACTGCTGCATCCCCAGACTCAGCGCATTTTTCTCCACAACAACTTTATCCGGCGTGAACTTCTCCACCGGACACAGCAATGCCAGACGCGGTGCGCCTTCCGAAGACGTCTTCGCCCAGTACTCACTTCCCGGCCAGGTAAAATTCCCTGATACGCACTTTTCACCCACGGACGCACACGCCCCGGTACTGAGTACCAGAGCCAGCAACAGCATAAGCAGGGAGGAGAGGATTTTAATGCGCGGCAGTAAACGGTGCCGTCAGCCGCTGGTAATCCCCTGATTTTGTTTTCTGACCACCATCATTACCCGAACCTGTAGCGGGGCCGCTGCTTGCTGTGGCTCCGCTACAGGTTGGCCGGGCGCGGGCTAGCGAGGCCCGTATGTTGCACTGCTGCCAGACCGGGGTTTGATTTTGCATGACCACACACAACCGGGGCGGGTTGCGGAAGCTGACCGACACGGGAACGAGCAACGCAGTGCGAGCCGTGACGGGCAGACGCAGCCGGGCGGGCATGAACGCTTTAAGCGGAGGTCAACGGCCGACCACCCTTTGAGGTGTTTGCTGAGGATTGCCGCTGAGGCCAGGACAGACGAGGAGCCGCCACGGACGGCGGCGACTGCGATGCTGAAGAACGATTACTGAAGCCCACAGCAGAGGCGCAGCCTGTGCGCCACACCGCACTAAGATGCCAACACCGGCGGCCAGCCGCTCACCTATAGATAAAGGCTATCGTCGTAGGGCGATTCAATCAGAATTTTTTGAATTTCATGTCGTGCTTCTGGTTCCCATGCTGAATTCAGATTCGCCATTAATTCAATGAATTTTGGAAAAGCAATGCGTCTTCCATCTCTGCCTTTCACCCTGTGCTCTAACTCATATTGGAATGCTGTTTTATAAGCAAGCGCTGACATGATCCAATAAAGTAGTTCATCTAACGATCTAGTAACTTTCCTCGAGAATTCATAGCCTTTTTCTGAATAAATATAATTATATACATTATTTTCAAATGTAATATATGGAGTGCCATCACCAATAGGAGCGGTACAAAGATTAACCGAAAATCCTGGGAGACCAGCGTCTAAAATCATCTCGTCAACTTTTTTTGTATTTCATCTATATTGAGTAGCATATCAGTGAACCTCACGAATATATCCATTCTTCAAGAGCCATTCCACATTCACTCGCTCTTGCATATTAGGTAATATTTGGATGCCGCCACCTGGCTCACCAAAAGCGGGGGCAATTTTTCCTTGTATAGCAGGTAAAGGTTTTATTACCTCATATTCATAGTATTTTTCAGCTTTGGCACCCGGCGCAAGAGCACGTTGTTCGTAAGGTGTTCCTTTTGGTGCAAGGAAAGAACCATTAGGCTCTCCATATCTATCCAAGTGAGTGCCTACCGGAATTTTAGTTTTGACAGGATCTCCTTCAAATCCCAAATTCTTAGGCCAATCCCAACCACCATTAGCATTCTTGAACCTGTCGTAGTAAGAATAACCTCCGGCTTCATTATCTGTGACTCCGCTCGAAGAATTAGGGTTCTTAGGAATACTTTCTTTGGTCACATCTTTGGCCAAAGAACTAATCTTATTTGCGGCGGCGACTCCCAGCATAGGAGCTATAGATGCAGCAACAATCTTCATCCCGTCATATGTTGATACGTATTGCTCCGCTGTCGCCTTGTCAATCCCAAGTTGCACCATGGCATAGTTCACCATCGCATCCTTCACCTGCTGCTGATTCTGGGCATCAACACTGGTGATATTCAGCAGGTTCACTATCTGGCCGTAAGCATCCGCGTACTGCTGGCTAACCTTCGAGTTGTATGACCCGGTTTCGTACTCACCTTTGGCCGCGATAACTTCCAGTCTCGCACTCGCACAGGCCGCGCTTCCTGCGCCACCGTTGCCGCATGCCTCGATAACCTTCTGGTCACGACTGATGTCCTTCTCTCGCAGGTCATTGATTTGCTGCTGCGCTTTCTCCCTTTCTGCCGGATTTTTGCTGTTGAGTTTCTGCTTCGCCAGCTCAAGCTCTGTCTTTTAAGACACGCTCAGATAGTTATTCTCCACCGCATTTTCCCCGGCCTGCGCCCCCGCAACGGCGTCTGCCGTGCTGTCTCCTGCCAGGCCGCCCACCAGGCCCTGTATCGCCGCTGTCGCCGCCTGCAGCCCAACTGCAGATCGCTGCCGGTGCCGTACTTCGCCATCCCGGCTCTATAGGTTTCAGTCTTTTACAAGCTCACCTGAATCAGTGCGTGACTTCATACGTCTGATGGCCTCTTTTTTAACCATCGGATCAGCCGGGTTAATTACAGGAGAGTTGAGCCAGATTTTATTGCGCCGGGCATTTTTTCCCGCACTGGATTTATGCAACGGCGTTGACACTATGGTTCGGGGTTTATAAGCCTGCCGCATCATTTTGATTTGCACTTCCGGTATCAGCTCACCACGACCTATACGCGCCAGTGTATTAGCCCGACAGTTATCTCTGTGGGAATTGCTAGCCAGAGCTTGCTGCCAAGGAATATTCCAACGATCACGATATTCAAATGTGGACATCTGATGGGATTTTCTAATATGCGGAGCCAAAAAATCAAAAAACTTCCCACACTCAAGACACTGAATTTTATCTAACGATTTTTTCATTTTCCTACTTCCTTGTACCCCCATCGCTGTGCGCGTTCTTTCTGTGACCTGTTTAAAGCTTCTGGATACATAAGTTGAGAAAGTTATTAGCAAATTATAGATATCATCTACGATTCTAATCATTTGAAAAAAAGCCCCTAAACTTTGGGGGCGAATCTTATCGAATTTTAAAAAACCAAAGTAAAAAGCCAGAGACAAATCCAACTCCTGCCATTTTTAAATAGTAGGTTACATTGGACTTAATTAATTCAATAACATCCCCACCACCATTAACCCAATATCCTAAGATATGGAAAATAAAGCTTATAAGAAAAAGTATAAGAGCAAAGGAACAAGAAAGATAAATTAATATAAAAAAAGACTCATTCCTTCTCATTATTTCCTCCTGAATTTTTCAAATAAGCCTCAACACCTTTATTAAAGGCTTCTAAAGCAGAAGAACCACCCAGGTTACCAGCAACAGAAGGAACAGAACTCTGCGGCAACGTGCAGGCCCGTCACAGCGAGCATTTATCTGTGATTTTTTAAGTATTAGATTTTACGTGCCCAGTTCTGACACACGTTATAACGCAAAAAAGACGGACTATTTCCTGTTTACGCTGTTATTTTTCCACACCTTTAGCTCATTAATTATGATGATAATATCGTCCTTACTGGTCAGGAACTTTGCCTTAGTTGTATAACCGACAGCCCGGTCATAGGCAAAATAAGGTGTGTTATCATTAACATCTGGACTCATAAACAAGTAAAAATCCGTATTTCCTACGGAAGTATCAGAGCCATTATCTGACAGGTTCTTCTGAACTTGATCTAATGTTTTTATCCGTTGCTCATAAGGTTCGTTAGCCCATTGCTCGAACATGATCAGTTTTTGTATGGTTTCATCGTAATTTTCTGAGGTGATCATTGGAAACCCTACAAAGAAACTTCCCATGTTAATTAGATAGCGGATATATCTCCCTTTTCGGTCTACCGTCACGAAGTAATTTGCTGATGAAGTGTAATACGGCGTATTGTTCATTTTATAGACTAAGGAGCTTGCTGAGCTATGATACCGGTCAAAACCGTCTAACTGTAGTTTTAGGTTTTCAACGATAACGCAACCTGACAAAGATAGTATGGACAGCGCCAGTACCCCCCTGTAAAGCTCTTTTTAAATTCATACAACGTCCCTTTTGTATTTTCTGAAAATTAGTTAGAAATGAACCCTGAAGTACGGTAGTTGACCATTCTGCAGGCAGTTGAAAAGTTAGCTCTTTGAACCTGTGGGTTTTATCTTCCCCGATTAGTTATCCTTCCTTTTTATTGTTACTCTAATCCAGAGACCTATTCCTAAAATAACACCTCCTATATAACCTGTTTCATAAAAAGATGAAAAAAATCTTTCCACTTAAACAAAAAAATAGATTTTTCAAAGTAAGAAACAACAGATACTAAAAAAACCGACACAACATCAAACATAAAAAAAGAAAAAGAGAACTTAATATCATTTTAAATAAATTTAACAAGCTACTTACTGGCATTAGCTTCTTCCTTTCCATCAAGATTACCTTTTAATGCAGAGCCTGTTTTTTCGCTAATGTAGCTACCACCAACCGCACCTGTTAGATCAGCAACACTTTATTTTCCAACAGTTGCAGCGGTTCCTTTTATTATTGCGCCTCCGATACCACCTACAACAGTACCGACTTCAGCTCCTGTCACTGAATTTACTGAGTCTTCTCCCTTAATGGCATTACCAATTGCGGCACCACCCATAAATATTCCTGCTGATTCCCTAAGACATTACTGAACTTCAGGACTATAGCGTTGTGCGCCAGCGCCTGATTTCTTCCGTAAAAATCATTTAACAACTTACTATGGCACTTTACGCATAACACCACGGGGCAAAAAAACGTGACCATATCAACCCAATGAATACCCAATAGTCAATTACTGACTATTGGGCCTTTTTCATTCCAATAGACTTTTTTATTCTTTTTTCCTGTAATTTTGCTTTTACCCAAAGACCCATACCTAAGAATAAACCAGCAACGCATCCCTTAGTTAATGAAATGTACAAAGCACCCCTCCATTTAAATAACCATTCGCCATCGATAAAAGAAAAATACAATGACACTCCTGGTTGACCTATAAAGAGGATTAACGATATTAAAATTGCACAGTAGCCAATCAGAAATAAAAGCCATGAAACACCTACTTTTCTAAATATTTTCATTCTGTTTTACCTCTTTTATCCAATTCACTCTTTACAGCACTTCCAGTGACTTCTAAAGCAGCAGATCCTGCAACTGAACTAATAACATCTTTTGTCACTTGATCAGTAATGGGCGATAATGCATCAACAACTTTGCCACCAATGCTTCCTGCTACACTACCCAAGCCAGCACCGCGCATTTTTACAACACCGTTCTGTCTGTCATTTGATTGAATTTGGATTTAGACGGGGCAGAAGATCGAGGTGATCACCATGTCGAGACAGCTCAT
The DNA here is from genome assembly GCF_018842675.1 of Candidatus Pantoea bituminis. Lineage (NCBI taxonomy): Bacteria > Pseudomonadati > Pseudomonadota > Gammaproteobacteria > Enterobacterales > Erwiniaceae > Pantoea > Candidatus Pantoea bituminis. The sequence continues at coordinate 2,224,703 of NZ_JAGTWO010000004.1, read as the reverse complement.
TATCCGATTGACGGATAACTGACTGATAAAAATCCCGGCTCATATTGTCGGGATATTTATTCAGGCCCTTGCCATAACAGCTTGACTCTTAAACCATCAGGTACCATTTTAAACAATAACTTTATATATTCTAAGTGCTGATTATAATTAGGTGATACATCTTCGCTACATTTTTCAAAGTAATATTTAGCTTGGTTATTTAAAAACCATAAATCATGCTCAACAAAATCTGGGATAAGTAGCGTATGCGTCAGGTTATGCACCAGCTCAGCTTCAAAATAGCATGATGTATCTCGGCCTTTCTCTCTCTTATCCAATAACTGGATATTTCTGATGTAAGGCAGGGAAAGAGATAGCATTTTCACATATATCTCATTCTTTTTCATACACATAACACTCTCCATTAGATCATCACTTCCTTGTCGGCATAGGTTTAGCCCCTACTGGAGCGTTCGTTGTCTGAGTCCATGAGCCGTTTTGCAGTAATTTATCTACGTAAGATTTATCTCCTGTCTTTTTGAATATTTCCTGAGCTGCTACCATCCGATGGTTACCTTCAGATATGTAGTAACTCCCCTTACTATCTATATATCCAGCGATACGACCTTCAGGAGCATTAAATCTATAATTCCCTGACGTCATATCATTTTTTATCTGATCTACTTGCTGAGGGTTTCTTAGTCCGGTTTGCATACTCTTTATACCAGTTGATACTCCGCCGTGAGCTATATTCGAAACGGTTGTCTTAGCAAGTTTAAGAAGGTCTTTGCCCAGTATTCCCAGTGATGCCACTGCTGACTGGTTCACAGGATTTGATGCAAACGCCGCGAAACTCGTCCAGCCAGGGCTGTTTACATCAATATTAGTCAGATCCTGACCGTTCCACTGCTGAACGTAGGCTTTCGCCTCATCGCTGGTCATCACGTCCACGCCAGGGAGACCTCCCAGCCAGCCCGGACGTTCAGTCATATCAACACCGCCCTGTGCCAGCTCTTTATCAACCAACACGGCTTCCAATGGGTTATCTTTCAGTTTCTGGTCGGTTTCTGCGGTTTGCTTCTCGCTGACCTGCTTCCATTTATTAATAATCGACTGACAGTCACCACCTGATTTCCGGCAGTCCGACAGCTCCTTATCGAAAATCAGCGCCTGACTGGCGCTCAGATAGTTATTTTCAACAGTCGTCTTACCGGCCTGAGCCCCCGCAGCTGCATCCGCCGTACTTCCGCCAGCCAGTCCACTCGCCAGGCCAGCTGCCAAGGTCGCCAGCGCGCTTACCGTCTGCTTCTCGGTTTCGCTCAGTTCGCTGACAGGTTTGCCGTAAGCATTTACGGCTATCATGCCGACCATCTCCGCCGTCGCGGCACCGCCCGCACCAACGAGAGCATTATTCCCCTGAGCCGCTGCCAGTGCGGCATTTACCGCTGCATGGGCCAGTACTTTACCCGCATCATCCAGCCCGCTGTGGCCGATAACATTGGCAATATACGGCGCAGAGGCCCCGGCCAGTGCTTTACTGATGTCACCACCTGCAAGTCCCTGAACCGCCGCTGTCGCCGCCTGGATAGCCTGCTGAACCTTAGCGCCGGTGCCTAAGCCGCTGTCGGTAAGGGCCTGGTTATAGAAGTTCTGGTACGCCTGGCCGCTGATGTCGTCCGCCGTTGGCGTATTGCCGGGGTTGGCTTTACGCCAGTCATCCTTTGCCGCCTGCAGCTGCTCCGGCGTCACGTCCTTCATTTTATCCGTTGCTGTTTTCGATGCTTCAATCTGTCCCTGCGTGCGGGCAATATCGCCTACCTGATTACCAATCTCGCCAATCAGCTGCGCTTCTTTCAGCCGGTTCTGCTCTTTTTCCTTATCGAAGATTTGTCCCAGCCCCGGACTGGCGTTCTCCACGTCGCGGCTCAGGTCGGCCACGTCCTGTTTCTGCGCGTGCTGGTCGCGGATAACAATCGTGCCGTCCGATACCGCCGCTTTGGTGGTGCTGTCCGCGCTGCCCGCGTTGTTCGCGCCGGTCAGCAGGCCGTTGGCCATGTTCCCGGCAAACTGGCTGCCGATGCTGCCGCCGGTGCTGATGCCCACGCTCTGATGCTCGGTTTTAAACGCCGCGCTGTTGTGGATGTCGCTGAAGCCCAGCGTGCCGGTGTCGAGCCGGTTCAGGGCAGCATCAGCGGTCGAGCCGATAACCGCGCCGTTGAGCTGAGTGTGGCCGCCCACCGTGATGTCGAAGCCGCCTTTGCCCGCCAGCAGGCCGGTCTGCTCCTGCACCGATGTGTAGTCGCTGCGCATCTTGTCTTTGCTCATGTTGATGCTGGCCGAGCCGGTCATCGAGCCAAAGCTGAAGCTCGCGCCCGCGCTGGTGTTTTTCTGCTGCGCGTCATAGGTCGCGCTGTCCTGTTCACTGGTTAGCGTCAGGTCGCGACCCACGTCAGCTTTGATGGATTCGCCGCTGACCTGTGCGCCGGTGAGGGTGGTATCACGTCCGCTCACCAGCGTCACGCGGTTACCGGCCGTGACCTGCGTTTCAGTGTGGCTCAGGCTGTCGCTGTTCTCATGGCCGCTGCCCTTGTTGATGCTCGCTGAAACGTTGATGCCGCCGCCGCCCGAACCGCCGCCAAAGCCAATGCCCAGCGAGCCGCCGCTCGACGAGTTGGTGCCGCGCGAGCGCTCGGTTTCCTGACTGGAGGTGAGGTTGATGTCGCGGCTGGCGTTAAGCAGCACGTCATTACCCGCCTGCAGCTGGCTACCCTGAACGTTAATGTCGCCGCTGCTGGCTATGACGTTCAGGCTATTACCGGCGGTGAGCGTGCTGCCCTGATGCGTTTTCTGTGTCAGGTTAGTTTCAGACTTCGACTGCTGACTGCCGTAAGAGAGGCTGACACCAATCGCGTTATCGCTGCTGACCGCACCCGGCTGGGTCGCCTGCGCCGCCTGCACACCGGAAAGGGCGGCCTGTACGCCTTTCAGCGCCTGAAGCCTGCCGTTGCTCTCGTCGCGGGCGTCTTTCGCGCTGGTTACCGCCGTATTCAGCGCGCTGCCCGCCACGCCGGAGAGCGCCAGCGTCAGGCCACTCTGTTTCGTTTCATAGGTATCACGCTGACTCAGCCCCTGTTCGGCGGCGCTGACCGTGACGTTTTTTCCGACCAGTGACAGATCTTTACCGGCGATGGCATCTGAGCCGTGTACCCGCAGGTCGTTGCCTGCCTGCATCGTCAGGTTGCCCAGCACGCTGCCCACCGTGCTGCCACGCACGCTGTCAGTATGCGTCGTTGTCGTGGATTTCTGTGCTGTGCTGCCGTAGCTGACGCCGATGCCGCCGGTACCGGACAGGCCCGATTTATTCTCCTGGATCATGCGCGACTCATCACGCTGCTCAGCGGCGGTAGTAACGGTCAGATTATTGCCCGCTGCCAGCCGCACATCTTGCGTACCGACTACATCGCTGCCCTTAACCAGCAGGTCGTGACCGGCCAGCAACTGCACGCTGTCGCCAGAAAGCGAACTGCCTACCGTCGTACGTGCATCAATCGTGGTGTGTGTCTCACGGATGGTTTTTGATGCGATGCCGCTGCTGCCGCTGGCTTTAGTATGCTCATCCATCTGCGTGCGGGATTCGCCGCCGACAATGCGCAGATCGTTGACCGCGCTCAGTGCCAGCTTGCCACCTGCGTTGATGTCTGCCGCCGTCGCCAGCAGATTATTGCCTGCTGCCAGGCCCACGTTGCCTTTACTGACAATCTCCGTTCCCCGCTGCGTGGATGACGACTGATGCAGCCAGTTGTCGCTGTCGAAATTGAGATTATCGCGACTACTGGTGGTGACGGCGTTCAGGTTCAGATCGCGTCCGGCGATAATAGCCGTGTTGCCATTTTCGCTGCTGTTAACCACCTGCGCGGCGGTCAGGTTGATGTCGCGTCCGGCCTGCAGCGCCAGCGTGCCATCGCCTTTATCCACGTAAATACCGGCGATACGATCGAGGCGGGTGCGGGCAAAGTTGCCGTCGGCGCTTTCCGCCGTGCGGGTAGCGGTGATGACATTAATGTCACGTCCGGCCAGCGCCGCCAGCGCAGAGCTGCCTTTTAGTACGCCACCGAAATTGTTGATGTCGGTGCGCGCTTGCAGGCCGGTGCTGTCGCCCTGAATCAGTCCGCCGAGATTATTAATATTTTCTGCCACCACCAGCGTGTCAACGCGCGCATTGATGCGTCCACTGTTGTTCAAATCGCCGCTCAGGTTCAGGCTGACGTTTTTCCCGGCCAGCAGCGCGCCGCTGCCGTCAAGGTCGCCAGATTGCACTTTGGCAAACAGCTGCGGCACCAGCACCTGCCGCTGACTGCCGTCCGGCAGGGTGACGGTCTGCGTCACCAGCCACACCATGTCGCCGGTCATCAGGCTCATCTGCCCGGCGGTCAGCGTCATACCCGGTGCCAGATTCAGTTGCTGACCAAAGGCGATCCCGGCATCCATCAGCGCTTTGTACTGCGTCTGATCGCTGTCGTAGCCCTCCAGATAGCGCTGGCCGGTCAGGGCAATAACCTGCTGGCGGATAAGATTCTGCTCGTAATAGGCGTCGCCCAGGCGTTTGTGCACGTTGTCAGGATTGGCCTCGAACGCCTGCATCATGTAGTCGGAACCGAGCCACTTCTGCGCGTTGGTGAAGCGCGGATCGGTTTCAACCAGGTAATCGCTGCCAGTCGGATTCGTTTTGTACAGGCTGTTATCCGGCAGGCGCGTGTTCGGGCCCTGGGTGCGGATCACGCTGCCCGCCGCATCGCCATTCGCAGCGGTATTCACCGGTACTTCAAAGGTTTTACCCGGCGGCAGCAAAACCGCGTTACCGGGATTAAACGCTGCGCCTGCGCTGAGATCGCCCAGCGAGATATCGGCCACGCTACCGCCCGTCCGGTTATCAATCACCAGACCGCTTCCGTCAATTTTCTGATGCTCTTCAAGGGTGCTGGGTTTTAAGGTGATGTTCTGGATAACGGTGGGCGGAATGTAATCCGCCGTACTTTTGCCCTGACTGTCGCCACCTTTGTCGTGGATGCGCCAGTAGTGGAAAGCCTTGCCAGCGTCACTGATGTGCCGTTCTCCGGCCACCTCCACGTTGTCGAGCGTGGCGGCGTTTATCACCAGATTATTTCCGGCAATGATCTGGCTCTTGTCGTTCAGCACGTTGCCAGCATTAATCGTCAGATTGCCGCCAGCGATAATCCGCGCCGGGTCGCTGGTTTTAATCCGCGTTTCATCAACGGTGCGTTCGTACTCGTAGCGATACCAGTTGTCGTTTTTATCGTTTTGTCGCCATGGATAATCAGGCGTCATCACGAAGTCGACCTCATCATGCTCAAAACTCACCTCATCGCGACCGTAGCGATTGGCATTGCCGGAGACCTGATATTCCTCGATGTTTTCCCGCGACACTTCGACGATCTCGGTTTCAAAATGGTCATTGATATTGTTCAGACTACCGACGTTAAGCAGCATATCTCCCGCGGATTCGAGGGTGGCGCTGTGGTTATTAACGGTTCCGGCCTGTCCGGTGGCGTGCCCGTTAGCGTCGATGGCACCGCCAACGCGCATCGCGCCGTCGCTGTAAATCATCGCGTGGTCGCGGTTATTGAGTGTTCCCACGCCGAGATCCAGGCGCTGACGTGCTGCGATGGTGGCTGTGATGCCGTTCTCCGCAAGGTTATTGAGCGTACCCGCCTGAATGCTGAGAAAATCGCCGTAGATGCGCCCGGTGCCGATATTGCTGACAGTATGTCCGTTCAGCCGGGTGGAATAGCCGTCGATCAGGCCGTAATTGGTCAGCGTGTTACTGGTGTCGAGAATTGTGCTGTAACCGCTGAGTTCAGCGTCCTGCAGGTTAACCAGATTGGCGGCGCTGACGTGCAGCGTCTCACCGGCCTGAATCAGTTTCTCATTGCGGATGTCGTCATGGCTCACGAGCGTCAGATTGCCGTTGGCCTGCAGGTTGCCCTGATTGGTGAAGCTGTTCACCAGCGTCACCGCCATATTTCCGGCGGACTGCAGTGCACCGCGCAGGTTGGTCAGCGCGCCGGCAACGAGAGAGAAATCGCCTTTGCTGGCGAGCATGCCGTCGGTGTTATCGAGGGAAGTGTTATCCAGTGCCAGGTTGTTGCCGGAAATGACCTGGCCTTCACGGTTGCTTACATCGCCGCTGCGCAGGATAAAATCGCCTTGAGCGCTAATCAGGCCGCGGGCATTGTTGAAGGCGTTGCCCTGCGTATTCCAGTCAAGAACGCCGCCGGACTGTAGGGTACCTTGCTGGTTATTGACTGACTGCGTTTGTGCGGTGATGCCGTTCAGCCCGGTGATTTGCCCGAACTGATTTAGCAGCTGTCCGGACGCAAGGTTGATGGCACCGGATGCCAGCAACGCGCCGCGCTGGTTATCCAGCTCACCTGTAGCCAGAAGCATATCGCCCTGGCTGATAAGGCCACCGCTGTCACCACTATTTGTATTGCTCAGCCGCTGGCCGTGGGTGTCGATACTCAGCGCCGCACCGCTCTGAATCAGGCCACCGTTATCGTTTTGCAGCCGTTGCGTGTTAAGTGTTAAATCACCGACCGCACCGATTTGTCCCTGGCGATTATTCAGATTTGCTGTGGCAAGCGTTGCCGCGCCGCTGCTCATGATCAGCCCGTTGCTATTAAGCAGGTCGTTGCTACGCAGCAGCAGCGACTGTCCGGCAACCAGATTTCCCTGCTGATTATCCATATCGCCTGCCGTGATGCTCAGCGCGGTCTGCGCCGCCAGTAGACCATATTGATTACGAATATCGCCGCTGAACAGGCTCATATTCTGTGCGTTGATGATGCCATTGCGGTTATCCAACAGGCCGAAACGGAGCGTCAGTGAACCGAGCGCGATAACGCCGCCGTCAGTACCGCTGTCGCGGTTGATGAAGGCGTTGCCCTGCGTATCAATGCGCACATCGCCAAGGCTTTGCAGCAGTCCGGCGGTGTTATCGAATGAACCGCTGCTGATGCTGAGTTGTTCAGCAGCGGCAATCACGCCACGCTGATTGTTCACTGCGCCACTGCCAAGCTGCAGTGTGGTGTTTGCGGCGGTGAGCAGCCCGTCGTTGTTGTTCAGACCGTCACTGGTCACCGACAGTGTCTGACCGGCATTGATTTTGCCCGTGCTGTTGTTCAGTCTCTGGCTGGTCAGTTGTGTGTTGCCCGCAACGGCGCTGATGGCACCCCCAGCGTTATCTATCGCCCCGGCGAGAACGATAAGGTTCTGGCTCGCCGCCAGCGTGCCGCTGCGGTTATCCAGCGTCTCCGCGATGGTTGTATTCAGCGAACCGGAACCGGCGGCAATGACGTGTCCGTGCTGGTTATTCAGCGCACCGGCGTTCAGGTACACGTCACCGTTCCCGGCAATTTTTCCGTCGCTGTTATCCAGCGACGAGGCGACGTTAATATTCATTGCGCTATTGCCGCTTTGCACCATCTCACCCTGACGATGAGAAAGGGTGTTCGCATCAATACTGATCTGCGCAGCGGCGGTGGTCGCGCCGTCAAGATTGAGCGTATCGCCGCGCAGCTGCAGCCCGCTGTTGGTGATAAGGCTACTCTGGCTGCCGTTCAGCGTGGCGGCATAAATATTCAGCTCACCGCTGCCCGCGTGCTGAATTTTGCCTAAGCCGTTATCCAGCAACTCGGTGTGCAGCGTCAGGTTGTCGCCGTTGCTGGCAATCGTGCCGCTGCTGTTGTCGATACCTGCTGCGTGCGACAGCAGCAGATCGGTTTGATCTAACTGATTAAGCACGCCCTGGCGGTTGGAGAGAAGTGGGGCGCTTAACGCCAGCTTGCCCGCCTGGATTTTGCCGCCGTCATTGTTAATACGCATGCTGCTGCTGGCTCGCAGGTTGCTCTTTGCCTCAACCGTGGCGCTGCGGGTGCTGATATCTCCCGTGCTGGCGCTCAGATTAATGTTGTTGGCGTAAGTCTGGCTGCCGCTGAGATCGACCGCTGTACCCTGAGCATTCAGATTACCCGCCACGAGGTGACGACCCTTGCTGGCGAGTTGCCCATGCGTGGTCAGGCTCAAATCGCCTTGTGCCCCCAGCGCGCCATCGGAGGTCATACCTGCGGCAAGGACGCCGCTGCTGGCATTATTAAGTGACCCTGCCTGAATGCGGTTATTGCCCGCAGATGCCATTACGCCCTGATTAATTACCTCGCCAGCGGCCTGAACCTGACCGTCGCGCTGAGCGTAAACCGTGCCGCTGTTGCGAATATCGGCCTGGCTTGCCAGCACAATATCCTGCGCGCCGTTGATGCTGCCGCTGTTCTCAATGCGACCGTTGCTGGAAAGCGTAAAGTTGCCCGCCGTCGCGCCCAGCGAACCGGCGTTGCGCACGCCGACGCCCTGTTCGGTGCCAATCAGACGGATTTTACTGGCGTACATGCCGCCCAGCGCCGCCACGTCCAGCGCCACCTGTGGACGACTGGCCGCATCAGTCTGGCCTGCCGTCAGCGTTTCATGCGTCGCGTCCACCTGATTAAGACCGGTAGTGACCCTGAGATCGTTGGCCCAGACGCCGGCATTCACCTTAACCGTGCGGGCAATGATGTCTGTGTAATCCTGACCGCGTGAATCTAGCCCTTTGCCGTTAATGACAACTTCGCCGCTGCTGACCTGATAACCGGTCAGGTTACCGTTATTGACCTGCACCTGACCGGTGGTCAGCGTCGCGCGGTTGGCGTTGATGAAGCCACAGCCGTCACAGGTGATACCGGACGGATTGGCGATCACCACCTGCGCTTTTCTACCGGCGACTTCCACGTAGCCATTGAGCTGGCTGGGAGTGCGTGAATTCACCTCATTGAGGATCACGCTGGCCTCGCCGCGTGCCAGCCACGGGTTGCCGCTGACCATGCCGCCAAGCTGAGTATTAGTGTTGCCGTGTGAGTTGTTGAGGATCACGCCCTTCTGATCAACATCAAACTGGTTGTAGTTATTGCGCGATACGCCGCCCGCGCTGGGCGTCTGAATGTTTACCTGCGGCGTGCCGTTGGACGCGCTGACAACGGTGGGCTGCTGGTTTCCCGGTGCCTGGCTGTTAGCAACAATCTGCGCCTGTGCAGGCAATACGGTAACGCAGCCCAGCGCGCTCAGCAGGGCGAAGCGCAGCGCTGATAGCGCACATATCCGGTTGGAAGTCTGCTGCATCCGGCGCGCACGCGCCTGTTTGCCCTGACCGCTGCGGGCGATATCGGCAACTACCATCAGCATGCCGCGCGCTTTGTTGAAAATGATGCGATAGAGAAGTTTGTTCATCTGATCTCCTTATCCGATTTCAGGCAACGCCACGCTCAGTGGATGTGCCTGCTGCCATTGCAGGGCGTCGCGCCCGCTGACTTTCTTTCCATGATAAAAATGCACCCGCTGGCCGCGGAGATTGCCCTGTTGATCCTGCCAGCGGAAGCACTGCTCCGGCAGGATCACTTCACACATCAGCCGCAGCAGGTTGCGGATGTCACCAAATGGCGCAATGAAATCGGTGATCCACAGGCGGTTGCCGCTGATCCAGTCTGCCTCTTTCATCATCACCGAGGCATGCGTGAGATAGCGCTGTTCAGCCACTTCATCCATCCACGCCCAGCCGAGGAAGAACACCGGCCGGCCATCTTTTACGGCGATGGCGTACTGCTGTTGTTTAATCAGCGGCAGCAGCAGCGACGGCAAGGTGTGCAGCGGTGCATCGCGGTGACGATCCGAGTGCAGCCACAGCCATACCGCCATGCCCAGCACTTCGGCCTCGCTGGCCTCATCTGCTGCCAGCCACGGCGCAATTAACCGGTACCCCTTGATCTCCATCAGTAGCGCCAGTTCAGGTTGAAGCCGAGCGTCAGACTACTGGTCTGATAGCCAGCAGGCTTAGAGAGCGGAATACCGGCAAACAGGTCATAGCTGGTGCGCAGGGCGTAGCCGCGCAGTCCCACTGCGCCTCCGGCCAGATGCTTGCCGATCAGATAATCCTGCCCGCTGTTGCGTCCGCTGACTTCGCCGTAATCCAGCGCCAGATAGAGTTCCTGTGACGGCAGCGGCGTGGTCCAGCCGATGTCGTTGCGCAGAGTCCAGCCTTCATCGGCGTTCAGTGTGCGCTGGCCGTCAAAGCCGCGCACCGACCAGCGGTTACCGAGGGCAAACTGGTCCTGCGGTGTCAGCGGCGTGTTGCTCATCTGGCGCAGATACTGGGTGTTAAAACTGAATCGCTGACTGAGCAGTGAGAACGGCACGGCCAGCTGGGCGTTAAGCTGGACAATTTTCGACAGCGCGGTGGCTTCACCCCAGTACTCTTCAGGTGCAGGCTGAGCGCCAAACCAGCGGGTACCGCGCTGATAACTTGCGCCCGCATCCAGCGTGGCGCTGCCGATATAGTGACGATGCTGCAAGCCGAGTCGCCAAGCCGAAGTCTGGCGGCGTTGCACGTCGATTTCTGTGTCGTTGATGAAGTTGCGGTTCTCTCGCGTTATTACGTCATAACTCAGCGTGGTTTTCTGGCTGCCGTTGCGGTGCAGCACGCGGCTGAGATTCGCGTTTAGGCTTTTACTCTTGCCGCTATATTCATAGTCGGTGAACGCACCGGCTACCGTCTGGTGGTAGCTGTAATCACTGGTGGTGATGCCCGCCAGCCAGTAGCCAAACGGCACCGAATAGCTGCCGGTAACGTTCTTCGTGCCTTTGTCATTGCCGAACTGCAAATCATGGCTCGCCGAGACATAGAGCATATCGCTCAGCGAAAGGGGGTTATCGAGATAGAGCGTCAGTCCGCCCTGATAGCGTCCGGTGGACGTTGATCCGGAATCATCGAGCGATGCGGCCAGTCGCCACATCTTGCTCTGATTCCACTGCACGGCCATCACACTTTCACCGGGCGCACTGCCGGGGATCAGCGCCATATCAGCCTGAACGGTAGGCAGACGTTGCAGGTTCTCTAGTCCCTGCTCAGTATCACGCAGGTCGTAGAGCTTGCCTTTGCGCGAGGGCAGGGCGGTGGCAAGCGTCACGTAACGATCGCTGGAATCGGTGCGACCAATATGGCTTATTTTTCCGGCCACTAGCTGAAGAGTGAGCGTGCCTTTGGTTAAATCCTGCGGCGGCGCCAGCACCCGACTGGTGACGTAGCCGCTGTCGATCATGCGGTTCTGCAGCACGCTCATCAGCAAATTAATCCCTTTAACGCCCAGGCAATGTCCCTGACCCTGATTGGCCAGACGCTGCAAAGGTAACCAGCCCGGAAAATCATTCAGGCCGTTCAGCGTGATGTGCTGAATATCAAAACAGGGATTTTCCGCCGGGAAGCTGACGCGGGAAGAGCTGACCGCTGGTGTGGATAAACGCACGTCAGGCACTGGCGGCTGAAGTTGCGCTTCAATCGCTTTCTGACGTTGTTGTTGAATGATGTCCTGCTCAGCAGCGATCGCTACATGAGGAAATATAATGCCTATTGCCAGTGCATATGCGCTGACGGCAAGCGATATGCCTGCGTTCTCTTCCATGAGTGTATTCCATATTAATGGTTGTCCTTAACTACAATTTATACTCTACCGGTTTATTTGTGGGTGGCAATATTTAAGATGGTTTTTTGATGAGTGAAAATATAGGAAATTTCCTGCGTTCATTAAAGGTTCTCTTAAAATAATTGGGGTGTTAAAAATTAGGATGTCTTAAGCACGTTACCAAGGGGAATATCTGAATGGCTTAATTGCAATAGTCTGTCGGGGGTAAGAAAAAATACAGGGTATAGGGTCATGAATAAAGTTCGTGAGTACAAGGCTCTCTGCAAATCAACAAAAAAATTGAGCTACATTCCTTGAGAAACATTGATTGAATATGTGCTGCGCTTATCCCTTACAGCTGAATCAAATGAAGATAAATATAGAGGGTTTTCTTCATTTTTGAGATGAACCCGTTTCCCGCCTTGATTGTCAGGCATTGATTGTCGACCATGGCAGCCTAAAAATCTGCTGCGCCATACACATTAAAACAGGCGCCTTTCGTAAGCGCGTCATCGTCTTTATTTGATGTATAATAAGATTTTCTAAATGGAATAATAAAGAATTAACGAGAAAAGAAAATTAAAAAATCGTAGTCGCCAGGTCTTTTAGACAAGAGGTTAATTCTCTTTCATTTTCTGATCGGGAAAATGACATTCCATGAAGTTATTATATTTTCGTCTCTCCTTAACCCCCATCCATCAAGACTAATCTTGCTTTTTATTTTTCCGAAGATATGAAGACCTGTCTCTGATAAACACCGGACGTTAATATATTCAAAAGGGCGGGCTGGACTTACTGTTGATCCTGCCTGAAATCCTGCTCCATTCAGACACAGAATTCCGGCATGATAAACAGTTCCCTGAGCGGAGGTTGTGCCGATGAAAAGTCACGATTTACCGAAGGGTAAATATTCATTTCTTGTGACGTTGTTATACTCACTTAAAATGAAAAATCCACGCAACGGCGTGGATTTTATGGCATTTGTTAATCTTCATAAGGTTCAGTAAAACCTCATGAGACAACAGATTAGACGTTGAACAAGAAGTTCATCACATCGCCATCTTTAACGATGTACTCTTTTCCTTCTGAACGCATTTTGCCAGCTTCTTTAGCACCTTGTTCACCCTTGAACGCAATAAAATCATCGAATGCGATGGTTTGCGCACGGATAAAACCTTTCTCGAAGTCTGTGTGAATTTTACCCGCAGCTTGTGGAGCAGTCGCGCCAACAGGAATAGTCCAGGCACGCACTTCTTTCACACCCGCGGTGAAATAGGTTTGCAGATTCAGCAGCGAATAACCGGCGCGAATAACGCGGTTCAGGCCTGGCTCTTCCAGACCCAACTCTTCCATAAACTCGGCACGATCTTCATCTTCCATCTCAGCGATATCTGATTCAACGGCGGCACACACAGGCACTACAACCGAACCTTCAGCTTCAGCGATAGCACGTACTTGATCGAGATACGGGTTGTTCTCGAAGCCGTCTTCGTTGACGTTAGCGATGTACATGGTGGGTTTTAGCGTCAGGAAGCTAAGATAACGGATAGCCGCTTTGTCGTCAGCATCCAGATCCAGCGAACGCAGCATACCGGCGTTAGACAGGTGCGGCAGGCATTTTTCCAGCGCAGCCAGCTCAGCTTTAGCATCTTTATCGCCGCCTTTGGCTTTCTTCTGCACGCGCTGAATGGCACGTTCACAGGTGTCCAGATCCGACAACGCCAGCTCGGTGTTGATCACGTCAATATCTTCGGCCGGGTCTACTTTGCCTGAGACGTGAATGATGTTGTCGTTCTCAAAGCAACGAACCACGTGACCAATCGCTTCGGTTTCACGGATGTTGGTCAGGAACTGGTTGCCCAGACCTTCACCTTTGGATGCGCCTTTAACCAAACCGGCGATGTCGACGAACTCCATGGTAGTCGGCACCACACGCTGCGGCTTAACAATTTCTGACAGCTGATCGAGGCGTAAATCTGGCATTGGCACCACACCAGTGTTGGGTTCAATGGTGCAGAAAGGGAAGTTTGCTGCTTCGATGCCCGCTTTGGTGAGCGCGTTGAACAGGGTGGATTTACCGACGTTCGGCAGGCCCACAATACCGCATTTGAATCCCATGGTTTGATACCCTTTATAACTGGATGGATAAAACATCGCAGGATGCTTTATCGGAAACGAAATAAAAAATTTCGCGCATTATACACAGAATCGCGACGATCTGGACGTTTAGCTTGGCTTGAAGGCGTGCAAACGATTCATCGCTTTTATGCGATCCTCTTTCAGCCACAATTCAGTGCAGCGCACGGCTTCATCTACCGCATCATCAATCAACTTCTGCTCGCTTGCAGGCGGTTTCCCTAATACAAAACCGGTGACTTTATTGCGATCGCCCGGATGACCAATGCCGATGCGCAGGCGATGAAAATTATTATTATTTCCCAACTTGCTGATGATGTCCTTCAGGCCATTGTGTCCGCCATGGCCGCCACCTTGCTTGAATTTAGCCACGCCTGGCGGTAAATCGAGTTCATCGTGTGCGACCAGGATCTCTTCCGGCGCAATGCGGTAAAAGGTCGCCATCGCCGCGACGGCTTTGCCACTCAAATTCATAAAGGTGGTTGGCACCAACAGGCGTACATCTTCACCAGCAATCGCCAGCCGTGCCGTGTAGCCGAAGAATTTACCTTCTTCCTTTAAAGACTGATTATGGCGCTCTGCCAATAAATCCAGATACCAGGCACCCGCATTGTGGCGCGTGGCGGCATATTCTGCGCCCGGATTGGCGAGGCCAACAATCAGTTTAATGCTGCTCACGATGAATATCCTGCTGTTATACGAAAAGGGCATTAGTTTACTTCGCTGCTGCCGAGATGACAAAGGCTGCAAATGCAAGGTAGTTCATTGCGGTGATTAATCATTTTTCATCTAAATCAACACGCTACCCGTAAAGATGTGTCAGCGTTTGTTGTCGATGTGTGATCGCACACGCAACGTTGCTGCCAGCCATTGCCTAAACTTATGACGAGTTAACATTGTGTGCGGTTTTAATTGCTCATACAGATGGAGGTGGAAAATGAAACGTCATCATTCTCATGTGGCGGGTAATACCTTGATGGTGCTGGGACTATTAACCATGGTGCTGGGCGTCGGTTATTCGATTCTGAATCAGCTGCCTGCACTTAACCTGCCGCAGTTTTTAGCGCACGGTGCAATGTTCAGTATCTTCATTGGCGCGTTGCTTTGGTTAGCGGGTGCTCGCGTTAGCGGACGCGAAAAAATTGAAGATCGCTATTATTGGTTGCGCCATTACGGTGATAAACGTTGCCGCCGCTCGCGCCATTCCTCACATTAAATCACAGCACTGAGGGTGAGATATTGTTCAGTACGGTTTCTGCCGCTGGCCTTGGCGCGATATAACGCTTCATCGGCCAGCGCCAGTAATATATCGAATCGGCGTTCGCTGTCGTTAGATGAGGCAAAACCGATGCTCACGGTATAATTGATCGTGTCGGGCTGAGAATTTTCCGTCGCAAGTCTCACGCGCTCACACCATAACCACGCTTCTGCTGCTGGTGCCGGAATAATTGCCGCAAACTCTTCCCCACCCAAACGGGCAAAACGGCCTTCTTTGGGCAACAACTGCTGTACTACCTCACAAAAATCAATCAGCACACGATCACCTTGCTGGTGTCCAAAACGATCGTTGATGCTTTTGAAATGGTCGAGGTCAAACAAGACAGCCGTGAAGGCGCTATTCTGACGTCGGCAACGTGCCACAATTCTCTCAGAGTCATTAAATAATGCGCGGCGGTTCCAGACGTTGGTCAGGGGATCGTGTAATGACGCGTGCTTGTGCGCGATCTGGGTACGCTCATTAACCATCGCCAAAATGGTGAATGTCAGGCCAATCACAAACAGGATGGATTCCAAAATGACATAGACCGAAAAAGTCGATCCGCCAATGGCACCTTTGAGTGGGCTGGCGGCAGCACTGTCGAGAAAAATACGCGCCAGATGAAACAGTAAGTGAATCCATAACAGCAGTTGAGCGGGCCAAAAAGTGACTTTGAGCGTAGCTCGCTTGAGCCACAAAAGATGTATCAGCGCGCAGGTATAGATAATGCAGATGATGCATATCACGAACACGCGTTTGGGCAGCGAAAAGTAAAATGCAGGGAAGAAGCACAAAACTGCCCAGAGCAACCCGCCTAATAACCAACTAATTCCAATGGATTTTCCACAAAAAAGTCGAAAGGCATTAAGTAAGCCGCCATAGGCGAGCATCATCAGGATATTTCCCACTGCGACAGGTAAAAACTGCAAACCCATGCTGCGTAAGCTACTGAGGAAAACCGCGACAAGCGTTAAAATCAGTGAAAGGCAGGTGAAGCCCAATACGCGATCGTACTGCGACCCCATCCAGGCAAAAACCATGATGATACTCAAAAACCCCAGCACGTAGAGCTCGCATATAAACAAGGTATAAATGTCGAGGTTCATGGTGTTAGGCGTTCTCGTGAAAAGTGCCGAGCAAATTAACATTAATTAATTTGTGGCAAAAGCCTTGATGCCAGGCTGAGATGAAAAAAGTGATTGGCTTTTACAATAACGGTTTTGGTGAATAATTATCGCGGGAATATCAGATGAGAAAGCAGGTTAATACAGGGAACAATCGACGTAGCGTTGTGCTTTAAAAGAAAAAACCGGGCGCGTGGCCCGGTTTAGCGAAGATTAATGCTCGAACATTGCCGAGATTGATTCTTCGTTACTGATGCGGCGAATCGCTTCGGCCAACATGCCAGACAAAGTCAGCGTACGGACGTTTGGCAGAGATTTCATCTCTTCAGACAGCGGAATGGTGTCGCAGACGATAACCTGATCGATCACTGATTTGCGCAGATTTTCCACCGCGTTGCCAGAGAAAATCGGGTGGGTAGCGTAAGCGAACACGCGTTTTGCGCCGCGTTCTTTTAATGCTTCAGCCGCTTTGCACAGCGTGCCGCCGGTGTCGATCATGTCGTCGACCAGCACGCAATCGCGGCCAGCAACGTCACCAATAATGTGCATAACCTGAGAAACGTTCGCGCGAGGGCGGCGTTTATCGATGATTGCCATATCGGTGTCGTTCAGCAGTTTGGCGATAGCGCGAGCACGCACTACGCCGCCAATGTCCGGGAAACAACAATCGGATTTTCCAGACCGATCTGCAGCATGTCTTCCAGCAGGATCGGGCTGCCAAATACGTTATCAACCGGGACGTCGAAGAAGCCCTGGATCTGCTCGGCGTGCAGGTCAACCGTTAGAACACGGTCAACTCCAACGCTGGAAAGGAAGTCTGCCACCACTTTGGCGGTGATCGGCACACGCGCAGAGCGCACACGGCGATCCTGACGGGCATAACCAAAGTAAGGAATGACTGCGGTAATACGACCAGCAGAAGCACGACGCAGCGCGTCGACCATCACAACCAGTTCCATCAAATTATCATTGGTTGGAGCACAGGTGGACTGGATGATGAAAATATCACCACCGCGTACATTTTCATTAATCTGTACGCTTACTTCACCATCACTGAAACGGCCAACTGCGGCGTCTCCCAGGCTGGTGTAAAGGCGGTTGGCAATACGTTGTGCTAGTTCCGGGGTGGCGTTACCAGCAAATAGCTTCATATCAGGCACGAGAAGAACCTCAGGCTTTGCGTCCAGAGAATGAACGTCATGACAGTAACCGGCGAATACAGTCATAGGCGTTCACACGGGTGTGTTAATGCGAAACGTGCAGTGTCTGGAACGTGGTGACACTGTCACGCAGTCGCTGGTCGCTCGGAAAGTGTACGCCGTAGCGGAGAGACATTAACACCTCTTGCTACAAAACCACGTACTCCTTTCGGAGCAAGTTCCAGCACCTGACGTGCGGCGGACTCGGTGTCAAATTCAGAAAACACGCAAGCACCGGTGCCAGTCAGGCGCGACGGCGCGTATTCTAGCAGCCAGGAAACAAGCTCATCAACCTCACGAAAACGTTTTCTTACCACTGCTTCACAATCATTGCTGAATGGAGCAGCTAAAAGCGCTGCTAAATCACGCACAGGCGTGTCACGCGTTAAGCCCGGATCATTGAACACTTCAGGCGTACCAATGCTGACGCCAGGATGTGCCACCAGATACCACTTTTCCTCAGGCTGGGCGGGCTGTAGCTGCTCACCCACGCCTTCAGCAAATGCAGCAAAACCTTCAACAAAAACCGGCACATCGGCACCTAATTGCAGGCCCAGTTTTGCCAGCTCGTCTGATGTTAAATTGCACTGCCATAAATAATTTAGCGCGACTAAAACTGTTGCCGCATTTGATGAGCCACCCCTAAACCGCCGCCCATCGGTAACGTTTTCTCAATACTGATTCGCGCACCAGCCTGAGCAAGCAGTGGATTTGATGTCTCTGCAGCCTGTTTGAGCAGTTTAGCGGCCCGCACAATGAGGTTCTGCTCATCGGACACACCCGCAACCGGCGTCAATAAGTTGATGTTGCCGCTTTGGTCAGGTTCGATATGCAGTGTGTCACCATAATCAAGAAACTGAAACAGCGTTTGCAGGTTGTGATAGCCGTCAGGACGACGGCCAGTGATGTAAAGAAACAGATTCAGTTTTGCCGGAGCAGGCCAGGTAGTGATCATTGAACGGTCCAGCTGTCCATGCGCAATTTAATGCGTTGGTCGCCTTCTTTCAGCTCCAGATTAGCCGGCAGCGGTGGCGTGACCTTGCTGTCGTAATCCGAGATAGTGACCTGCCATTGTTGCCCATCACGGCTGTAGTTAAGGCTGCTTAGCTGATACTGGTCGTTCAACTGATACGCTTTGCTGTCACCCGGTAAACCCATCATCCACTGACGCAGGTTAGCCAGCGGAATATCCATACCGGTTAATTGCGAAATCATTTTTTCAGCGTCAGTGCTGACGTAACGTTTGCCTTTGTTATCCACTAATTGCACCACCGAACCTTGCGCATCAAGCTGCAATTCAGTGCTGCCCAGCGGATTGGTTAACAGCAAGCGATAGCGATCGGGTGCGGTTTGCTGCCAGTTAAAACGGGCGTAGACTTTTTGCTTGTCCGATAAATAAGCAAACGCGCCGCGCGTCTGGTAATGCGTCACTTTTGTGACCGCTTGCTGATGCTGTTGCCACTGTGGCGCGGTAACGCTTGGCCCCGGACCTTGTTGCGGTTTGTTAACGCTACAGGCGGCCAGTAATACGCTGGCAAGGGTAAAAGGCGCAACAGATTGCGTGGGGAATTAAGCATCAAGTGGTCATCTCCTCAGACACGTTTTTAATTCGTAACGGATAACGCTAACCATCCGCATTTAAGCAGTCAATGCTGTTATACGCGAAATTGCATACCTTCAGGTTAATCTTATTACAGTCATAGGCTTTGTATGGCTTTTCTTGATCTGTTGCATCTTGTAGAATGCGCCTCACAAAACCCTGACATTATTGGGACATCCCAACTCAAATCACCATGACGCTGCTCGCACTTGGAATCAATCACAAAACTGCCCCCATTGCTCTGCGCGAACGTGTATCGTTCGGGCCGGAGACGCTGGAGCAGGCTTTAAATAGCTTGCTCTCTCAGCCAATGGTGCAGAGCGGCGTGGTATTGTCGACCTGCAATCGTACCGAACTTTACCTGAGTGTAGAGCAACAGGTTGACCTCCAGGAGCGTTTGGTGAGCTGGCTGTGTGAGTACCATCAGCTGGATGAAGATGACGTGCGCAA
The DNA here is from genome assembly GCF_018842675.1 of Candidatus Pantoea bituminis. Classification (NCBI taxonomy): domain Bacteria; kingdom Pseudomonadati; phylum Pseudomonadota; class Gammaproteobacteria; order Enterobacterales; family Erwiniaceae; genus Pantoea; species Candidatus Pantoea bituminis. Next base: position 2,205,396 of record NZ_JAGTWO010000004.1, on the reverse strand, counting down.
CAGCCTTTACTGGCATCATGGCAACGAAGCGGTGAGTCATTTAATGCGCGTTGCCAGCGGTCTTGATTCGCTGGTGCTGGGTGAACCGCAAATTTTGGGGCAGGTTAAAAAAGCCTTTGCTGATTCTCAGCGCGGTCATGCACTGAGCAGTGAGCTGGAGCGCATGTTCCAGAAAACCTTCTCTGTTGCCAAACGCGTGCGTACTGAAACGGAAATTGGTGCTAATGCCGTTTCTGTGGCTTTCGCTGCCTGTACGCTGGCACGCCAAATTTTCGAGTCCCTTTCAACGGTTAATGTGCTGCTGGTTGGCGCAGGTGAAACCATTGAGCTGGTGGCGCGCCATCTGCGTGAGCATCAGGTTAAAAAATTAATTATCGCTAACCGTACCCGCGAGCGTGCTGAAACGCTGGCCGCGGAAGTGGGCGCGGAAGTCATTAGCCTGGCAGACATTGATTCACGCCTGGCCGAAGCTGACATTATTATCTCTTCCACTTCCAGCCCGCTGCCGATTATCGGTAAAGGCATGGTGGAACGTGCGCTGAAAGCGCGTCGTAACCAACCGATGTTACTGGTCGACATTGCTGTTCCACGTGATGTCGAACCGGAAGTGGGTAAACTGGCCAACGCCTACCTTTATAGCGTAGACGACCTCCAGGCGATCATTGAGCAGAACCTGGCGCAGCGCAAAGCAGCGGCGGTTCAGGCTGAAAGCATCGTGGTACAGGAGAGTGGCGAATTTATGGCCTGGCTGCGTGCACAAGGCGCAGTTAACACGATTCGCGAATACCGTTCACAGGCGGAAGACATTCGCGCTGAGCTAGAAGGCCGCGCATTGCAGGCCTTGCAGCAAGGTGCCGATCCGCAGAAAGTCATGCAGGAACTGGCGCATAAACTGACAAATCGCCTGATTCACGCACCAACCAAATCTCTTCAGCAGGCCGCCCGCGACGGCGATTCAGAACGCCTGCAGATTCTTCGCGACAGCCTGGGTCTCGAGTAGACAACTGGCTGTTGCCACCTGTTACGGGAATCCCACATTTAAATGAAAACCTCAATTGTTGCCAAACTGGAAGCGCTGCAGGAGCGCCACGAAGAAGTGGAAGCTATGCTGGGCAACGCGGCTGTGATTGCCGATCAGGATCGTTTCCGTGCGCTTTCGCGCGAATATGCACAACTCAGTGATGTCACTCGCTGCTTCCGTGAATGGCAGCAGGTGCAAGAAGATATTGAAACCGCCAAAATGCTGCTCGACGATCCCGAAATGCGCGATATGGCGCAGGAAGAGTTGCAGCAGGCGCGTGAGCAAAGTGAAACGCTGGAACAGCAGCTGCAAGTCTTGCTGCTCCCGAAAGATCCCGATGATGAACGCGCCTGTTTTGTTGAAGTCCGGGCAGGCACGGGCGGCGATGAAGCCGCGATCTTTGCTGGCGATCTGTTTCGTATGTACAGCCGCTACGCCGAAGCGCGTCGCTGGCGCGTAGAGATTGTCAGCGCCAACGAAGGCGAGCATGGCGGCTATAAAGAAGTGATTGCTCGCTTCATTGGTGAAGGCGCCTATGGCCGGCTGAAATTTGAATCAGGTGGTCATCGTGTGCAACGCGTTCCAGAAACCGAATCACAAGGGCGTATTCATACTTCAGCCTGTACCGTGGCGGTGATGCCGGAATTGCCAGAAGAAGAGATGCCGGAAATCAACGCGGGCGATCTGAAAATTGATACTTTCCGCTCATCGGGCGCGGGCGGTCAGCACGTCAACACCACCGATTCTGCGATTCGTATTACTCACTTGCCAACCGGCATCGTTGTGGAGTGTCAGGACGAGCGTTCACAGCATAAAAACAAAGCCAAAGCACTGGCGGTGTTGGGTGCCCGTATTCACGCGGCAGAGATGGCAAAGCGTCACGCGGTAGAAGCCAATACGCGTCGCAACCTGTTGGGCAGTGGCGATCGTTCTGACCGAATCCGCACCTATAACTTTCCTCAAGGGCGCGTCACAGATCATCGTATCAACCTGACAATTTATCGTTTGGATGAAACCATGGAAGGCAAACTGGAAAGTCTGATTGAGCCTATCGTGCAGGAATATCAGGCAGATCAGTTGGCGGCGCTGGCTGGTCAGGATTAATGGATATTCGTCACTGGCTAAAACACGCGATTGCGACCTTATGCGGGGGTGACAGCCCAAAGCGCGATGCAGAGATTCTGCTGAGTTTTGTCACCGGCAAATCGCGGAGTTGGCTGATGGCATTTGATGAAACGTTGCTTAACGACCAACAGCTTACACAATTGGACGCGTTACTGCTGCGTCGAGCGCAGGGTGAACCGGTAGCGCATCTGATTGGCGAGCGAGAATTCTGGTCGCTGCCTTTGCGCGTCAACGATGCGACCTTGATTCCGCGCCCGGATACCGAAATTCTGGTTGAGCAGGCGCTAGTGCGTCTACCGGCTACGCCTTCTCGCATACTCGATCTTGGCACTGGCACCGGCGCGATTGCTCTGGCGATAGCCAGCGAACGTCCCGACTGTCAGGTGGTAGGTGTAGATCGTATCGAAGCGGCCGTGGAGCTGGCGCAGCTTAATGCCGAACAGCTCGGACTTTCTAATGCTTCGTTTTCGCTGAGTCACTGGTTCCGTGACCTTGCCCCCAGCCGTTTCAATCTTATCGTTAGCAATCCACCTTATATCGATGCCAATGATATCCATCTCGGACAGGGCGATGTGCGCTTTGAGCCGCGCAGCGCCTTGGTGGCAGAGGAAGCGGGGTTAGCTGATTTAAGAACGTTGATTGAACAAGCCCCGCATTGGATAGTCGCGGGCGGCTGGTTGCTGTTGGAACATGGCTGGCAGCAGGAACACGCGGTGCGCCAGTTGATGATTGAAAACGGTTATCAAGCCGTGGCAACGGCAAATGATTATGGCGGTAATCCGCGCGTGACCTTTGGTCAACTGGCAAATTAACAAGGAACTGACATGTTTGCTTATTATCCTCTGATCAAACATTTACACCTGCTCACGGTGGCGATCACTATCACACTTTTCTTGTTGCGTTTTTACTGGCAACGCAGCAGTTCTGCCATGATGATGCGCCGCTGGGTACGCATTCTGCCGCACGTTAATGACACTTTGCTGCTCATTACGGGCGTCATGTTAGTTATGATCACCCATTTTTACCCTTTTTCTCCGCAAGGAAGCTGGCTGACTGAGAAGCTATTAGGGGTTATCATCTACATCGCCTTAGCTTCCGTGGCACTGAGTCGTCGTCCGCGAACTGACCGCACCCGCTGGATCGCCTTTATTGTGGCGTTAATCGCGCTGGTGATAGTCATCAAGCTGGCGGTAACCAAAATGCCGTTATTGGGGATCGTATGACCGCCACCGAACAATTAGATTATAGCCAGACGCCGCTGTGTGAAGCGGTGATTGGTGCCACGCTTGCCATCCGCGCCGATTTCCCGGCGTTGTCAGTGGAAGCGCAATTGGCGGCCTTAGTGGCTGAAGCACGCGAGTATGTCAGCTGCGAAAAAGATGCCGATTTGCAACTCGAAAAGCTGCTTGAACTGTTTTATCGCCAATGGGGATTTGGCGGGGCAAGCGGCATATACAATCTTTCAGATGCGCTGTGGTTAGATAACGTACTGAAAACGCGTCAGGGTACAGCGGTGTCGCTGGGCGTCATTCTGCTGCACATCGCTGCCGAGTTAGAACTGCCGCTGATGCCGGTTATTTTTCCAACCCAGCTTATTCTGCGTGCCGACTGGATTGATGGTGACAAATGGCTGATCAATCCTTTCAATGGCGAAACGCTGGATAAACATACGCTTGAAGTGTGGTTAAAAGGCAATATCAGCCCAACCGCACGTCTGTATGACGATGATCTGGACGGCGCGAAAACAGTCAGCGTAATGCGCAAGATGCTCGATACGTTGAAAGCTGCATTGATGGAAGAGAAGCAGATGGAGCTGGCGCTGAATGTGAGCCAGGTTCTGCTGCGTATTGATCCTGATGATCCTTATGAAATTCGCGATCGCGGTTTGATCTACGCGCAGCTCGAGTGCGAACATATCGCGCTCACTGATTTAACGTACTTCGTTGAACAGTGTCCTGAAGATCCGGTTAGCGAAATGATTAAAGTTCAGATACACGCAATTGAACAAAAACAAGTGACGCTGCATTAAGGCGCCTTCACAGATAAGGAAAGGGCATGACACAGAAAGTCGTGAGTATTGGTGATATCAAGGTTGCAAACGATCTGCCGTTTGTACTGTTTGGTGGTATGAACGTGCTGGAATCACGCGATCTCGCCATGCGCATCTGCGAGCACTACGTAAAAGTGACCGAAAAACTCGGCATTCCTTACGTGTTCAAAGCTTCTTTTGATAAAGCGAACCGTTCATCTATTCACTCTTATCGTGGCCCAGGCCTTGAAGAGGGCATGAAGATTTTCCAGGAGCTGAAGCAGACCTTTGGCGTGAAAATCATCACGGATGTGCATGAAGCTTCACAAGCGCAGCCGGTTGCGGATGTGGTTGATGTTATTCAGTTGCCGGCATTCCTGGCGCGTCAAACCGATCTGGTTGAAGCGATGGCGAAAACCGGTGCCGTTATCAACGTGAAAAAACCGCAGTTCGTCAGCCCGAGCCAGATGGGCAATATCGTTGATAAATTTGCGGAAGGCGGCAACGATAAAGTGATTCTTTGCGATCGCGGCAGCAACTTCGGTTACGACAATCTCGTGGTCGACATGTTGGGCTTTAACGTGATGAAAAAGTCACCAACAACAGCCCGGTGATTTTCGACGTCACGCATGCGCTGCAAACACGCGATCCGTTTGGTGCTGCTTCAGGTGGACGTCGTGCGCAGGTTGCTGAGCTGGCTCGCGCGGGTATGGCGGTTGGCATTGCAGGTTTGTTCATCGAATCGCATCCTGATCCCGCTAACGCGCTGTGCGATGGCCCATCAGCGCTGCCGCTCGACAAACTTGAGCCGTTCCTGGCGCAGATGAAAGCGATTGATGAGCTGGTAAAAAGTTTCCCGGAACTCGACACCAGTAAGTAATCAGCCGCAAAAAGAAAAAGAGCGAGGAATCGCTCTTTTTTCGCGCTGAATAAGCTGCATCAGTCGGCTGAATTACAACATGATGGTAATCAGATAACCGGCAAACAGCGCCAGATGTGCTGCACCGTTCAACACGTTTGTGCGGCCGGTGGAGAAGGAGATCTGACACAGAATCAGTGATGCCATCATGATCACCATTTGCGGTGGCTCAAGTCCAAATATCAGATCCTGGCCGGTCAACGTAGCAATGATGGTTACCGCTGGAACGGTTAATGAAATAGTCGCCAGGACTGAGCCAAAGAAGAGATTCATGGCTCGCTGCACCTGATTCATCAACACCGCTTTGATTGCGCCTAAACCTTCCGGCGACAAAATTAACAGCGCCACCAGGAAACCGGTGAACTGCTGCGGTGCATTCCACTCTGAAAGTAAATACTCCAGCGTGTTGGCATTCATTTTGGTCACGGCAATCACGGCGATTAAATGGACGATCAACCATCCTGTATGCCAAACGTTGCTGTGTGCGGACGGTTTACCATGACTCGGGTCGCCATCGTCGCTGTCATCTTCATGTTCATAGACAAACAGACTTTGATGCGTCTTGGTTTGAATCAGCAAAAATACGCCATACATCGCCGCAGAAATGGCGGCAATAATCAGCGCTTGCGTCGTAGTAAAGTTACCGCCTGGCAGGGCATTGGGAAAGACCAACACCAAAATAGCCAGCGGAAAAATCGCAATCAAATATTGTTTAACGCCCGCCAGATTCACATATTGGGTAGCAAATTTGCGCCCACCCAGCAGTAAGGCAAAACCTACCAATCCACCGGTGACAATCATGACGATTGAATAGAGCGTATCGCGCATCAATCCGGGTGCTGCGTCGCCCGTTGCCATCAATGCCGAAATTAAACTCACCTCAAGGATCACCACCGACAAGCTGAGAATCAGTGATCCATAAGGTTCACCCAAGCGATGCGCAAGCACGTCGGCATGTCGTACTACGCTAAAAGCACTACTTAAAATAGCAATCAGCGCCAACAAGTTAATGCCAATAACGATTGGCATTGAAGTTTGTCCACTAAAAAAATAGAGGACACCCAGCGTGATGAGGGGAAATATCAGCCAGAATTCCTTGTGACGCGTTTTCTCATGTGTTGGCATTCACCATCCTCTTAAGCTGTTCAAATAGACGGAACGTGTTAGCGCACCCGTAAAATATAATGAAAATAATCAACTTAACCAGTTTAACTTTTAACCGTCATAAGATGTAAATATTTACTGGTTTTTACTTTAAGCAATAATTTTGTTAAAACGGAATTAAGAAGCTGTTATCTGCTTTTAATGATTATTAATCAGCAGGATGTGATTCTGCTATTTGCACTTATCAATCGATTAATCCTCTTGTTTAAGGTGGATTAATGCATTTTATCTCGTTTAAATTTCGTTTAATAAGCTAAGGTCGTATTAACTCAAGTTTGAGATTTTCCCAACTTCGACCAAACTTAAAGTCGGTGTTAAACACAGGAGGAGTTATGCCTTACAGTAGCCGAAGTGGATTACCGGACAGCGTTAAGCATGTGCTACCCGCACATGCGCAAGATATCTATCAAGAGGCGTTTAATAGCGCTTGGTCGCAATATAAAGATGAAGAGGATCGTCGCGGCGATGACTCGCGAGAAGAGGTGGCGCATAAAGTTGCCTGGTCAGCCGTGAAAAAAGAGTACGAAAAAGGTGAAGATAATAAGTGGCATCCCAAGCATTGAGTGCTCATTCCCTTCGGGGCCAGAAAAATCTGGCCCTTTTTTAATTTTTTCCCAAAAGGTTCGCCTTCTTTTTTTATCTTGTGAGCACCATCACGCTTGTAACCCTCAATAAAAATGAATTACTGTCGTTTTATAGAACGAAGCGCGAGATCGCTTTAGGTCAGCACAAGAGGTGAGTCATTCAGACAGGACGTCAAACGTGTCGAGGAGGTCAGATTGTTAACTCGGGAATTTTTATTAAAAGCGGATTGTAAAACGTCGTTCGGTGATATCGAAGAGACGTTGTTATGGAGTTGCGAGCAGCGTGCGGCTTCACTGGCGGCCACACTGGCATGCCGTCCCGATCACAGCCCGGTATGGATCTTCGGCTACGGCTCTCTGATGTGGAACCCTATTTTTGAAGCGGATGAAGTCGCATCCGGTTCACTGGAAGGCTGGCATCGCGCCTTTTGCCTGCGTTTGATTGCGGGGCGCGGAACATCAAGTCATCCCGGTCGCATGTTAGCGCTGAAAGAGGGCGGCAAAACTAGCGGATTGGCCTTTCGTTTGCCGGAAGCACGCCTGCATGAAGAGCTGGCGTTGCTGTGGAAGCGCGAGATGATTACCGGTTGCTATTTGCCAACCTGGTGCGAACTCGCTTTGGATGATGGTCGTAGCGTAACGGCGTTGGCGTTTATCATGGATCCGCGTCATCCGCTGTATGAATCCGATTCTTGCCCGGATGCGATTGCCCCTTAATTGCCGCCGCGACTGGGCCGCTCGGCTCCAATGCGCAATACCTGTTTTCATTGGAGCAGGAGTTGGCAAAGCGCGGGATGGAAGAGGAAAACTTGAGTCGGCTGGCGCATCAGGTGCGGGCGCTGCAATCTTGTTGCAATCAGGCGCAAGGATAACTGACCGTTTGCGTGTGCTGCCCGGTTGCCTAAATCAGGAAATTGTTTGGTTAAAGAGGGCGATAGTGCTTCCGTTTAAGAAAAACTCGCCTGAAGAGTAAAGCGCCAACGAGTCGGCGATTTACTCTGCATCAGGCAAGCTTTTTCACTAAAAGGTTAAGCGTTAATTTCCTGGATTAATTAACCAGGTGCCTGGTTTATCAATGGTCAGAGATTGCGTGTGCGTGATGTTGCCCGCATGCACTTCCAGGCGATATTGGCCCGCAGCCAGATTCAATGCCGCAAAACCGCTGCTTCCCGGCTTCACTTCAAGCGGTTGACCATTCAACACGATGCTTTCACCATTCCCCAGCTTGAGATAAACCGTGGCCAAAGCGACAGGCACGGCGGCAACGCTGCTGGAGGCTGGCGAGTTTGCCGAGGTCGTTGGCGCTACGGATGTGTTCTCAGCCACTGGGGCAACGCTGCGCTTATTCACCATCCATGTTACGGCAATGACAGCCAGCAATGCCACGCCAGCGATGCCCAACAAACCCGGCGACAGGCGACGAACGTTGCGAGGCGTGACCGGCTCAATGATGGATGCGCCGTGATTGACCGCCATCACCACCGGTTCCGGTGCGTCAACGGGCTCTTCAGCCACCACTACCGGCGCGGGCGGCATATCCGCCGCAGCTTGCAGGCTGTTAACCACGGCTTCAACGTCGCTGACCGGCAAGTCGATCAGGGCAGCGAATGCATCTACGCTCTGCGGACGATCGCCTGGCTTCATCGCTAATGCGCAATCTACCGCGTGCAACAGCGACAGCGAAAAACCTTCCAGCTTGCGCTCAACCAACGGGAGATAGTTATCTTCAATGCAGCGCACTACGCTCACCGGTGGCGGATTACCGGTAATCAGGCTGTGTAACACCGCACCCAGCGCATAGATATCGGTCCAGGGACCTTGTTCCACTTCGCCTTCTTCACTGTATTGCTCTATCGGCGCAAAGCCGGGTTTGAGCATAATCTCGGTTTCATCCGATAAATTGCCAATCTCTTTGCGCGCTGATCCAAAGTCGAGCAACACCGGCAATTGATTATCTTGAATCTGGATATTATCGAGCGAAATATCACGGTGAAGATAACCCGCCTGATGAATGGTATTAATGGCGCCTAACAGCGGCGGCAACAGGCGGCGAATCCAGGCTTCCGAAATCGATTCAGGGCTGGTTGTCTGCCACTCTTTGAGCGTCATGCCGCTGTAATAGAGCGTGCCCATATACGCGGTGCCGTTCTCTTCCCAAAAGCGCAACACGTGCAGCAAGCCGGGATGATTAAAACGCGCCAGCAGACGAGCTTCCTGAATAAAGCTGTTCAGTCCGGCATTAAATAATTTTTGAAAACGCTCGCCACGCAGTTCAAGTGACAAATCCGTGGCGCGTTGCGCCAGTGAAACCGGCATGTATTCTTTGATTGCGATGGTGCGTTCTAACTGATGATCCCATGCGCGGTAGACAATGCCGAAGCCGCCACCACCAATCACTTCCTTGATCTCAAACTCATTAAACCGGTAACCGTCAGGCAGAGCATTCGGAACCATTTTTTGATTATCATTAGCCGACATAGTGAACTCTCTGAACACGCCTGTTCGCCAGGCTGCGCGGTAATTAATTGATGTTACGCCAGGCACCGATGGCCGGATCAACCAGATCCGCGTGCAGGGTGTCGATGAGTAACACATTCACTTTTTGCTGTGGCATAAAATGCGGCCCCCAAAGGGCACGCAAGGTTTCAACTCGCGATTTCACCGCGTTGGCGTCTTGCTCTGCAGTACTCTTTTCCATCTTCACCAATAAGGTGCCATTAAAGCGCCAGAGATGCTGTTTTGCATCAAAGGGCAAAATCAACCAGCTATCGGTAGCATCCGGACGCGTAACTATCATGCGTTGATTATTGGCGGAGACCACCTCTAACGGACTACCGCTAATGGATAAATTAGCGATCGGGTAACCTTGATAAAACGTAACCGGCACATTCACGGACTTACTTGTTCCCGCCAGGGTCAACTCACTTTTGCCTTCTACCCAGCCGTCTGGTGAACACTGCTGTTTGCGGACATCAGGAATGAACATCGATTCTGCATTATCATCCCACGCGGTGCGAAAATGACAGCCGCTGGGCAGATCAAAGTGCTGCAATGGCGTGCTGTCAGCCGGACGCGATAAATCGAGTGGGGCGGCATTGCTGTCGCTGGCGCTCGTGGTGGCATCAGCCATGACAATGGGGCGCCAGTTTTGTAATTTGCTGGCGCTGCCGCTGGCTAAAACGCCGCCATCTTTGTCCGTCATTTGCCACGGCACAACATCAAGCGTGCCGCATTGGTTAGCTAACAGCGTGCCAACACGCGGTAAAAAAGTGGTAAGAACCGCCGAATCTTTGCTTTTACCCGAAACGATGCGCAACGGCAGCGTCTCTTTACACCAGTCGTCAGGCGCTTTGCTCACCACATTATCGATATAGACTTCCAGCGCCAGGCTGGGCGAATAAACCACACGATAATTTTCCGCCTGCACGTTAAAGGCAATCAGCAGGGTGGCAATGCCGGGCAACCACAATTTCATATGAATCCTTGGAATCAATAACGAGGCGGCAGAAAACGAGCCGAATCAGCCAGCGAATAGAGCAAGGTGGCCTCTTGAGGCTCACCAATCCAAACAGCCAAAGCACTGAGATTATCTTTTTTAACGCTACGGCTCACCGCGCCTTCCATCAGCGCTAACCACTCTTCGCAAGCGTTAACCATGCGTAACGCTTGTTCCATCTCATTGGTGGTCAGGTTAAGCCAAAACCCATCGGTGCAGACTAAAAAGGCGTCACCATCTTCAAGCTGAATTTCATCAGAAAAACTCACCGGACGAGACGGGGCTGCACCGAGCGCATTATAGAGTAAATTACTGTTAATGCCGGTATTTTCATAGCCTGCTTCTTTGAGCTGTTGCGCCAGACTGTGGTCACGCGTCACCTGATGTAGCATGCCGTGACGAAAGTGATAAACCCGGCTGTCACCTGCATGCGCCCACCATGCGCGCTGTTGTTCACGGTCAATAAACAGGACCGCAAGCGTGGTGCTCATGCGTGAAAATTTCGGATTTTTTCCTTGGGCTTCATGCAGTAATGCCCGACAGTGTTCAACAGCCCGCTGGGTAAACGCGGGCGAAAAATCTTCACACGCTTTGAGTTGATTGATCAGGCTATCACGCACCAGTTGGGCCGCTTTGTCACCGCCAGGTAAACCAGCAACACCGTCACACACCACAAAGCAGGCTTTACTGTCGTCGAGTTCAGCACCGGTACGATCCTGATTTTCATCGCGTAAACCCTGCTGGCAGCGGCTGGCAAAAACGATTTTCATGCTTCATCCACTCGCGTCTGAGAATCTTTGTACTGGTTGACTTCCATGTCATAGGCATGAAGAAAGGCTTCGCCAAACAAGGTGTGGAAATCATCTTCAATTTCGCCTGCGGTGCGCTGATAGTTACGCATGAAATAGTCCCATAGCGCGGCTTTTTTAAGGGTGGATAACGGCAACTTCGGCAACATACCATCAACGCGCGCTTGTTCTTCCAAACGTTGCGGATTAAAGGATTGCAGCATGGCGGCAATAATGGCGCGAATACCGGCTATCATGCCAAGCTGGTGCGCCTGCAAATCCACCAGCGCATCGCGCACCGCTTGTTCCGGCGGCATAAAACCAGGCATCTGGCTTTGATACATTTGCATCAAAACGGTTTTACCCGAGGGCAAAATTTTGAAGGGATTATTGGCCTCGTTGAGGATCATCGTCATGTCAGCTTTCACGCCGCGCTTAAGAATAGAGCGCGATGACATTAAGGCAACGGTACCTTGCGAAAACAGGCTTAACATACGGCCGGTAATGCGCATCTGTTCCTCATCAATCGGCGTAGCATGGCCGTTGTTCAGACCCATGCCTTCCAGCAGCGCGGCGATCAGTTTGTCTTGATCGTAAGGCTGCGTATGAGACTGACGCTGCGGTTCATTCGTTTGGGGATCAATTGCCAGACGTGCGTCGCTGTGGCGCTCATGACGCGTAGGGGTGCTCTCCGTTTCCACCGCCAAGGCATCGACATCATGCTGTTCACCAATGCCCAATGGATTGGTGAGTTGCGCAGCTTCAGCGCTGAAGAAAGCCAGCGGATCGTCTTTGCTTTCATGGCTGCGTGCAGGATCGCGTACTTCCAAAGCATATTCGCCAATACGCAGCGCATCACCGTGCTTGAGATGCACCTGCATTCCGCGACCCAGCGTGACACCGTTATGTTCAACCGGCGTGACGCTGCCTTGATTGGTCAGGCGGCACTCGCCTTCGTTGGAGAGGTGCACCAACGCCTGTAAACGTGAAATTGCCCGCGATTCATCAGGCAAGACCAGATCGTTATCCTGACTGCGTCCAATAGTCCCACCGGGCGGAAGGAACGCCACGGTTTTCATCGGAACCTCTGTAGTGCATTGCACAATGGTAAATTGCATGGGTCATCCCGTATTGAAGGGCAAACGCAACCGGCCTCACTCAAACATTGGTGGATAAAGGCCATTACGTCCCGGCTGTGCACCTGCCGCCGGGTTAAAGAGTAACGAAAACAGATCTGCAGTCAGGTTGCCGCTGTGCTTGTGAGTGGCATGCACGAAACCATCACTGCGATTACTCCACCAGTAACTCATGTGCTGCTGGGGATCGAAACGTTCCGCCACTTCACGCCAGCTGAGCGTGCAGGGCAGATCCTGAAAACCAATCACATCCATGATGTCTGACGGCTGCTTTACCGGCACCAGCAACGGGGGCAAGCGTTGAATATGCTGCTCTAGCTGTTCGGCATTCAGCGGCTGTTGTACCGCCTGTAGCAAGGTCGCGCCGAGATCCTGAAACCAGTCACCGGAAATAGTCAGCTGCGCCGGGTGCCATTGATTCAGTGAGAAGCTGTGCAGCGCCACCAGCGGCCAGGCGCGGCCCACGCGATCGCACGAGGGCAATAAACACCCCATCTGAATCTGCTGCCTGCCCGGCGTTATTGGCAAAACAAAATTCCACACCGGTGCGCGCAAAAAAGCCGCGCAGTTGGCATTTTCTTGCATATGCCACTGTATCAAACCCTGCTGAAACCAGTGGCTCCAGGGCGTGATGTGCTTCTCGCTGAGTCGATGATGTAGAAAGTCGCCTGTTGAAGGCAACTTGCCATACCAGCCGGGAACAGTATACGCAGCCATGTTCACCTCACCATTACTCGCTATGCAGGGTCAATCGCTCTCCAACGCGCAAAGGCGTTGCGGCAAGCGTATTGCTATCGTGACCCGCATTTTTCAGATTTTCCGCAAGCTTACGCATCATCAATGCGTTATCGCGCGCATAAGGCGAAGATTGAATTTGCTGATCCAGCAACTGACTCAGATGCCAGTCAAGCTGCTGTAAATCACGGGCGCTGACATTATTGGGCAGCGTGCGTTGCAAATTCTGTAACAGCCAGGCGCGCAGAAATTCTCCATCATAATTACGCGGCTCATAAAGCATTTGATAGGCGCGTAATGCATTTCGGCTATAGGTATTGTCATCGCCTGGATCGCTACGCAGCAGATTCGTTACCTGCTGAGCCACACGCGGCAGCAGTAAAGACTTAAGCGCATTTTGATAAAGCACCCATGCGGCGTCACTCACTTGCGTACCGCGAAATAAGCCAACCCGCATAGTAAGCGGCGGATTATCGAGAGAAAACTTATCCGACAGCGGCAGCTTCACCAGGCTATTTAGAAAGGGTAGCAGATCGAAAATATTATCGGCTGGCTGATGAATCACTTGCTGACTTTGTTGGATAATTGGCGCGACGCGCGTTTCCACCAGCTGCAAGTAGTGCTGATTTTGATAATAGCTGAGTGACCACAATCCAGACAAAATCAGTAAGGCTCCCGCCAGCACGCCGTAGCCAATCCAGTGGAAAAGTTGGTTGCGGTATTCCCAGTGGCGGTTGCTGCCAGCCAAACCGCTCTCTCTAAAGATCAATGTGCTGAGCAGATCGCGAATAAAGAAGCTCTGGCCTTTGTTACCGGGAATAGGGCTGCTGCGATTGACGCTATCCCAGGCCGCAATTGAATGATCGCCTGGCTGGCGCAGTTGCAGCTTGCGGCTCAACTCCCCCATGACACGATCAAACGGCAAGCCTTCCTGGGTGCCGCTGGTAAAGAACAGGCCGCGCGGACTCCACGCCACGGCATCTTTATGATCGGAAAAAACAATATCGAGATATTCATTCAGTAAAGGGCGCAGTGAAGCGAATTCTTGCGGAAACAAGAAAGATTCAGCCCGCTGATTCAGATCGCGCTCTTGCGCCATATGCTGCGCTAATTGCTGCTGAAGCTGTTGCTCAAGACGGTGATATTGCTGCGAGAAATTGGCGTGCCAGTCATCCTTGTTCGGCTTGCCCAATTCCCAGTTAAAGGTAAAGCCCCAGATAGCGTCACGTTGTGACTTGTCGATAGCGCCAAAAAAGCTCATAAAGCCTTTCAGCAAATCGGTCTTTGTCACCATCACATAAACAGGAAAATGAATGCCGGTATGTTGATGCAATTCCGCCATGCGTTCACGTAGCGCCGTTGCCTGAGCAAAACGCGCTTCAGCAGAGTCACTCAACAGATCGGCGACGCTGATAGTCATGATCACACCGTTAATCGGTTGTCGGGTGCGATAGCGCTTCAGTAAATTGATAAAGCTGCGCCATTCGCTGGCATCACGAGCGCGCTGACTCTCCTGCAGGGCATAACGTCCAGCGGTATCGATTAACACCGCGCTATCGGTAAACCACCAGTCACAGTTGCGCGTGCCACCCACGCCGCGAATCGCGTTTTTGCCAAAACTGTCAGTCAGGGAAATTCCAGGCCCGCATTTAACAATGCGGTAGTTTTACCGGCGCCTGGCGCGCCCATGACTAAATACCACGGCAACTGATAAAGATAGTTGGCGCTGACTCTGGATAGCCAACTGCCGCGCTGGCGACGGCCAAACTGGGCGCGTTTTAACTGCGTCGCCGCGTCACTAAAGCGTTGGTTGAGCAACTCTTCCGTAATCTGGCGTTCAGCCGGATCGTCGCTGTCTGAAAGCTGCAGTTGCGTCAGTAATCGGCTATTGAACCAGGCACGATACAAGGACGGAAGCAGTTGAAACAGCACCCACAAGACGATCAGCGCACCGACAGTTAATTGACGATTCAGCGCGGGTTCCAGCGGGCGCGTATCACCCCACACCCAGAGCGGGCCAAGCATCCATAGCAGACAGCTCAGCGCGGTTACGCCAATAAAACTCCACAGCAGCCGATGAGTTAAAAGCAAGCGAACGGAAGCGCGCATTATTGAGCTCCTTGATGATTACTGAGCGTTTCGGGCGCGGCAAACAAGGTAATTTCAACGCGACGGTTGCGGGTGCGGTTTTCACTGCTGTCATTGGGCAACAGCGGATCGCTGTCACCGCGGCCTTCAGAACGAATGACGTGTCCATCGGCGAGTTGAACCTGCATTAATTGCGTCACTGCACGAGCGCGGGCGAAAGAAAATTCATAACTTGAGGCGAAACGGCTGTTGTCGACCGGACGATCGTCAGTGAACACCGACACCAAAATCGTTCCTTTCACGTCCTTCATCGCTGCGGAAACACGCGCCAGCAAGGCACGACCCACAGGATTGATTGCCGTGCCTTCGGCGGCAAATAGCTTGTCAGCAGGAATAATCACTTTACTGCCGAACGCGCCATCGCTGACTTCCAGCTGGCCGGCAGCAATGACATCATTAAGACGCTGGCGCAAATCCAGCAGCGCCTGAGGCGAAGAAGGGCGGCGACCAACCGTAATTTGCGGCAAAGGCGTCTGATAGATAGCGCGCAGCAACGGCTCAGCAGCGTTGCCTAATCGCCAGTTCAGGCCGCTGTATATCAGGCAGGCGATTAATGCCACTAAGGTGGCGCAGGCCCAGAGCGGCACCATCGGACGTGCCAATGTGCTGACCAGCGGGTGCACCACCACTAACGGTGCAGGTGTCACGCTACGCTGCGCACGGGTTTCATCGATTAAGGTTGCCAGACGTTTGCGAATGCCTTCGCATTGGGCGCGGCCACTCTCATTACCGCGATAGCGGCCTTCATAACCAAGTAGCAGGCAATAATGCACCACTTCCAGTAGCCAAAGATGTTGCTGTGGACTTTGAGAGATGCGCGAAAGCAGCTGGAAAAATTTTTCACCACCCCAGCTTTCGTTATGAAATGTCACCAGCATGCCGTTGCCGGACCAGACGCCGCGCGTACCCCAAGGCGTTTGCGCCGCCGCCTCATCCAATGCGCTGCACAGGCAGTATCGCGCGCCAATGATCATCTCAAAGGGCAAGCCGGCTTGTTTACAGCGCTGTTCAAACTGACGAATTTCATCGATAAGTGACTGGCGTAGACCGGCAGGATCGTCATGCGTGGCCGCCTGACGAATTTGCACTACAGCGTTCAGCAAAGGCGCTGCAGCATTCAGTAATAGATTCTCATTGCCTGAGGTAGTTGCCTCACGCGCAGGGGATTCCACAGTCATTAATATGTGTTCTTCCAGCCAATGGCAAATCCCTGAACCCGCAGACCAGGGCGGTGCTGCGGGCAATATGCGCCGGATTCCATGTTTAGTCTAAGATCCAGGTCGCGGTATCGTTAGTGCGACAGGCTTTACTTGCGCCGCCAACAGCAACGCAGACTTGTTTTGTCTTACGTGGACGCGGACGATCGCTACGTACGGTCGCCTCATAACGGCTGCTTTCCACGCCTGCTTTCAATGGGACATAGCCAATCATTGGGCCGTCGGCTTCGTCGGCGATGGCAAGCCAGTTGTTTTCCACGCTGCCTAACACTTCAAAAGGTTTACCACTTTCCAGATAACGCACCACTTTGCCGCCGTAATCTGGGGTGGTCATCACAGATGCGCTATATAAAGCGCGCCAGGTTTGATTAACTGGCTCAAATTCCTTCGGTGCTAACACGGCGTGTCGATGTACCAATTTAACGTTGTTAACGACGCTGGTGACCAACGTATCATCGGTGACAGGGGGCGGCGGAGCCTTACAACCAGCCAAAGCCAACACTGCCAACAGCGTTAACGCGAAACTCTTTTTCACCATGTTCGTCGTGATCCCATCAAAGTATCTGCATATTGCCCGGCATCATGCAGTTGTTCGCCGAGGCTGGCTTTGCGCCGTGATTAAAATTGCCGGTTAAAAAAACGGCCAACTTACATTGAGGTAGTGCCGCCCTCAGTCTACCTAAGACTTTTGAGAATTCAAACCATTGCGCACCTCGTCGATGCGTGTTAACGCGGGGGCCTTTAGGTAAACGAAGGCGCAAAAAAACGCTGTAGTTTGTGATAGTTAAATCGAATTAAATGATTAACGTCATAAAGGAAGCAATGATAGTGGAACCTATCCTGTCACGCACCGCTTATCTTGGAAACTATTAAGTTTTTCTAATTACTTGTTAACAGAAATCTTAACGTCTTTCACTTAATTTCCTCATCAAAATCAGAATTTCCGGGGTAACGGCGATCTCACTCTTTTAATAAAGCGGCATGGCTTTTGCTTGAATTGAACTTTACGCGATGAGGGTTGGGCGATGACGGATGCGCTGAAGTACCTGCAAGCTTCATGTGAAAGTGATATTGCCAGCCTGCAACGCTTGCTGCGTACCGGCCAGTTACTGGCTGCTGTGAGCGAATTAGTACATCAACTGCAGCGAGAACGTGGCGCAAGTAATATCTGGATCTGCTCGCAGGGAAAGTTGTTCGCGCAAGAGCGGCGCGCGCGAGCAGGATGTGATTCAGTGCCAGCACGCTTTTTACCAGGTTTTACCGCCTGCGCTGGCGCAACCGGGTTACAGCCGGATGTTTATGCTGATTGCGGCGACTTTACAGGCGTTAAACGATCTCCCGACGCTTCGTCTTCAACTTTCTGATCAGCAATTGAGTCACGCGCAGGCGATGTCCGCGTTTAATCACATTATTCGCAGCTTATTAAATCTGGTGTTTGAAGCCGCTGACACCGCCAGCCATCCCGAAATTTCACGCGCGTTGATTGCATTGTTCAGCTTTATGCAGGGAAAAGAGCTGGCGGGCCAGGAGCGTGCAACCGGTTCGGCAGGATTCACCGTAGGGCAATTTAGCGCGGAGCAGCGTCGCTGCATGGTGGCGCTGATTGACGCGCAAGAGCAGAGTTTCGCAACCTTCAGCCAGTTTGCAGATGTCGACGCGCTGGCTTGCTGGCAACCGCTGGCGCAGGCCAGCCGTGAAATCGAGCGTTTGCGGCGCATCGCCTGCACCGGCGGTCAAAGCGAAGAGACGGGTGCGCTGAACTGGTTTTCGCTGCTGTCGGTTCGTATCGATCACATGAAACGCATAGAAGATCATTTATCAGCCACGTTAATGACGCGCTGCCGTGAAGCTATTGCCGTCGCAAAATTACAGGCGGAAGCCCCACTCAAGGTGGTGCAAGGTGACAGCAGTTTTGCCCTGTATGTTTCCGGCGCTGACTGGCTCAATGGCGAAGCCGCAACCCTGAACAGCGATGGATTAGCGCCGCAATTAGGACGTTCGGTATTGTCAATGATTGGCGAACAGGCTCAGCGTTTACGCAATCAGGCTGAGGAACTGGCTTCAATGCGTGCCACGCTGGATGAGCGAAAAATTATCGATCAGGCCAAAAGCTGGTTGATGCAGCAGCACGGTTACAGTGAAGAATCTGCGTGGCAGGCGCTGCGTAAAAGCGCCATGAATCAAAACAAACGCATCCTGGACATCGCTAATGCCGTGCTGGCTGTGGCGGCCACGTTAAAGGGGTAACTCAAAGGAGGTAGTTGCACAAAGCCTGTGCGTAGAGTGCGTCAGCAGGGTGCAAATTTGTGTGATTTTTCATCAATTGTGATGGAAAAGCCTTGCCAGCTGGCTTTCAACACATTGGCACAGGCTTTGCTTTACCTTACAGACAATGCGCATTTGTTTCGCCAACGGCGGTGAAGCGAGTGCTTTGGATAAAGGCGTCCATCCGCGTGCTACGGCATGTCGGAGGACGCCTTTTTTATTTCATTTTTTCAGGTGCCAATGATGAGCAAAACGCCTTTTTCACTCTCACGCCGTCAGTTGTTATTGGCTGGAGCCGCAGTAGGTGGCAGCTATTTATTGCCAGGTTTGCATCATGCCGCCTGGGCGGCGGGATCGGATGCACCCGAAAAAACCACGGTGCGCGTCGGTTTTATTCCACTCACCGACTGTGCGCCGGTCGTTATGGCATCGTTGAAAGGTTTCGATAAGAAATATGGCATTACGCTGCAGGTCAGCAAAGAAGCCAGCTGGGCTGCGGTGCGCGACAAGCTCACATCGGGTGAACTGGATGCCGCGCATGTGCTTTACGGCATGCTTTATGGCCTGCAACTGGGTGTCGCAGGACCGCAGCACGACATGGCTAACCTGATGACACTCAACAACAACGGTCAGGCGATAACCCTCTCTAACCAGTTGAAAGCGCAAAACGTAACGGATGCCGCCAGCCTGAAAAAAGCCATCGATGCCAAAGCCAAGGGCAGCTACACCTTCGCCCACACGTTTCCCACCAGCACTCACGCCATGTGGCTCTATTACTGGCTGGCGAATGCCGGTATCGACCCATTTGAAGATGTGCGCACCGTTGTCGTGCCGCCACCGCAAATGGTGATGAACATGAAGATTGGCAACATGAGCGGCTACTGCGTCGGTGAACCCTGGAACCAGCGTGCCATCAGCGACAACATTGGTTTTACCGCCGTGACCAGCCAGCAGATCTGGCCAGATCACCCGGAAAAAGTGCTTGGAACACGTGCGCAATGGGTTACTGAAAATCCGAATACCGCTCGCGCGCTAACCGCGGCCGTGCTGGAAGCGGCTCGCTGGATCGACGCTTCAGACGATAACCGCCGTGAAACCGTCAAGGCGTTGGCGGGGCGCGCATGGATCAACACCAAAGTCGAGACGCTGGAAGGCCGGATGCTTGGCCACTACGAAAACGGTTTGGGACAAACCTGGCAAGATGCTCACGCCATGCGTTTCTTCCACGATGGCAGCGTCAACTTCCCTATTTATCAGACGGCATGTGGTTCCTGACGCAGATGAAGCGTTGGGGCCTGGTGAAAACTGATCCCGATTATCTGGCCGTGGCACGCCAAATCAACCGCATAGATATCTACAAGCAGGCCGCCAGCGCGGTCGGTAACGTCACGCTGCCCGCCAGCGAGATGCGCAGCAGTACTTTCATTGACGGCAAAGTGTGGGATGGAACCGATCCTGCCGCTTACGCCGCCAGCTTTGCCATCAAACGTTAACAGAGGTTGTCATGAAAACTGAAGCTCGCGCCCTGGCGCAACCTGCGAAAACAGAGAGTAGCGCAACCATTATTCCGCTACAGATTGCCCCTAAAGCGGCGGCTAAACCGGCCCGTCTGCGTCCACTGCTAGAGCGTGTCATCCCTGCGCTGAGCGGTATGCTGCTGCTGGGTTTGGTGTGGCAAATCGCCGCCTTGTCGAGCCAGGGTTTTCCCACGCCGTATGCAACCTGGCAAGCGGCACAAACGCTGTTCGCCGATCCGTTCTATAACAACGGCCCGAACGATCAGGGTATCGGCTGGAACGTGCTCGCGTCACTGCAACGTGTCGCCATTGGCTTTGGGCTGGCTGCGCTGGTGGGCATTCCCGCCGGTTTTCTACTGGGGCGCTTTACCTTTATGTCACGCATGTTCAATCCAATTATTGCGCTGCTGCGCCCGGTGAGTCCGCTGGCGTGGTTGCCGATTGGCCTGCTGTTATTTCAACGCGCTGAACCCGCTTCCAGCTGGACCATTTTTATCTGCTCTATTTGGCCAATGATCCTCAACACCGCCGAAGGTGTGCAGCGTATTCCGCAGGATTACCTCAACGTTGCACGGGTTTTGCAACTCTCCGAATGGACGGTGATGCGTCGCATTTTACTGCCTGCGGTGTTACCGGCGGTATTAACCGGCGTGCGCCTGTCTATTGGTATCGCCTGGCTGGTGATTGTCGCCGCTGAAATGCTAACCGGCGGCCTGGGCATTGGTTTCTGGATCTGGAATGAGTGGAACAACCTCAACGTGGAAAACATCCTGATCGCCATCCTGATTATCGGTGTGGTTGGGTTGCTGCTGGAGCAGGGCTTGATGCTGCTGGTCCGTCGTTTTAGCTGGGAAAAATAAGGGGATCGCCATGCAACATATCATTCGCGTACAGCAGGTCAGCCAGCGCTTTAACACATCTGGCGGCGATTTCCTCGCGCTCGATAACGTCAGTTTTGACATCCGCGAAGGAGAAACCTTGAGCCTGATCGGCCATTCCGGCTGTGGCAAATCTACCTTGTTGAATTTGATCGCTGGGCTAACGCGCCCCAGCAGCGGCGTGTTGTTGTGTGATAACCGTGAAATCACCGGTCCCGGCCCAGAGCGTGCGGTGGTATTCCAAAACCATTCCTTGCTGCCGTGGTTAACCACCTACCAAAACGTCGAGCTGGCGGTAAAGCAGGTATTCAAAGGCAAGATGAGCAAAGCGGAAATCAGCGACTGGATCGAGCACAACCTCAATCGCGTGCAGATGAGCCATGCGATGCACAAACGTCCGGGCGAAATCTCTGGCGGCATGAAACAGCGTGTAGGCATTGCACGCGCCTTAGCGATGAAGCCGCGCGTGTTGCTGCTTGATGAACCTTTTGGCGCGCTGGATGCATTAACCCGTGCCCATTTGCAGGACAGCGTGATGCGCATCCAGCAAGAGTTGAATACCACCATTGTACTGATCACCCACGACGTAGATGAAGCGGTGCTGCTGTCGGATCGCGTGCTGATGATGACCAACGGACCTGCGGCGCACGTGGGCGATATGCTTGATGTCGACTTGCCGCGTCCGCGTTCACGCGTCGCGTTGGCTGACGAGCCGCGTTATCACCAGCTGCGCCAGAAGATCCTGCACTTCCTCTACGAAAAACAGACCACCGCGGCGTGAGGATCGCACCATGAAGCAACAGCTGCTGGTAATTGGCAACGGAATGGCGGGTATGCGCATGGTAGAGACCCTGCTGGCACTGGCCCCGCAGCGTTACGCCATCACCGTGATTGGTCGTGAACCGCTGGGCAATTACAACCGCGTGCTGCTGTCTCCGGTGCTGGCGGGTGAAAAAGCGTTTGCCGACACGCTGATCCACGATCGTGACTGGTATGTCGAGAATGGCGTTCAGCTGCTGGCGGGTGAAACGGTTGAGCGCGTCGATCTGACAACCCGCTGTGTGCAGACCGATCAACGTCAGCTGCACTGGGATCGACTGGTATTTGCTAGCGGTTCGCAACCGCGGATGCCGGTGATTCCTGGTATCGATCATCCTAAAGTCAGCGGCTTTCGCAGCCTGCGAGATGTTGAAAAATTACTCAGCGCATCTGGCCCGGTCGTGGTGTTAGGCGGCGGTTTTCTCGGTATTGAAGCCGCCGCAGCGCTGAAAGCGCAAGGCCGTGACGTGACGCTGGTGCATCACAAACCCTGGCTGTTGGATCGCCAGCTGGATGCCAAAGCAGGGGAATTGCTGCTCGCCCAACTGCGCCGTCGCGGTATTCGCTGCGAACTCAACAGCGGCGTAACTGAAGTCACTGAACAGGGCGCGGTTCTGACTAACGGCAGCGTCGTCATGGCGGAGCAAGTGGTGATCGCCATCGGTGTGCAACCGGAAAGTGCCTTGGCGCAGGCGGCGGGTGTGCCTTGTCAACGCGGCATCTGCGTTGATCGTCAGTTGCGCAGCACAATTCCCAATGTTTACGCCGTGGGTGAATGCTGCGAGATAGCCGGAGAGACCTTTGGCCTGGTCGCGCCTTGTCTGGCGCAGGCTGAAGTATTAGGCGCGCAGCTGGCCGACGCGCCACGCGCCGATTTTTACCACGAAAAGAGCGGCACACGCCTGAAGGTCAGCGGCATTTCTCTGTTCAGCGCGGGCGACATTCGAGAAGCGCCGTCGCTGACCAGTTTTGATCCGCTTTCTGGCCACTATCGCCGTCTTTTTCTCAAGCACGGACGGCTCAACGGCGTGCTGTTGTTTGGCGACAGCCAGCAGGGCGCATCGCTGTTAACCCGTCTAAACGCTGCCGAGCAGATCAGCCTGAACACGCTGTTTGGCCTTGATGAACCTGAAACGCAGCCGCAGGCTGCAGGAAGCTTTGTGATGAATAAACCGACATTAGCTGTGCTGGGTCACGGCATGGTCAGCCACCATTTTTGGAACAGCTGGTCGCACGTGAACTGCATCAGCACTATCACGTGGTGGTCTATGGCGAAGAGCAGCGCATGGCTTACGATCGCGTGCATCTTTCAGCGTATTTTACCGGTAAAAGCGCGGAAGAATTGTCGCTGGTGAGCGATAACTTTTTTGAGCAGTACGGCATTGAGCTGCGTAGCGGTTGTCAGGTCGTTGCGATTGATCGCCAGCAGCGCAGCGTGCGTGACAGCGCCGGAAACGAACTGGCGTGGGATAAGTTAGTGCTGGCAACCGGATCGCGTGCCTTCGTGCCGCCAGTGCCGGGCCACGATGGCGATCGCTGCTTTGTTTATCGCACACTGGACGATCTCGATGCGATTGCGGCCTGCGCCAAAAACAGCACACGCGGTGTGGTGATTGGCGGCGGACTGCTGGGCCTTGAAGCGGCGAATGCCCTGAAACAGTTAGGCCTGGAAACGCACGTCGTGGAGTTCGCGCCGCGCCTGATGGCGGTTCAGCTCGATGAGGGCGGCGCATTGATGCTGCGTCAGAAAATTGACGCGCTGGGCGTCACCGTGCACACCTCAAAGCAAACTGAAGCGATTGAAAAGCAAGAAGATGGCAGCGTACTGTTGCGCTTTGCTGACGGGGGCGAACTGCCCACCGATCTGGTGCTGTTTTCAGCGGGCATACGTCCGCGTGATGAGTTGGCGCGTGACGCCGCTCTGGTGCTCGGCCCGCGTGGCGGCATTGAGATCAACGATCACTGCCAAACCAGCGATGACGATATTTTTGCTATCGGCGAATGTGCATTATGGAATGGGCAAATTTTCGGCTTAGTTGCGCCAGGCTATCAAATGGCGCGCGTGCTGGCAGGACATCTGGCCGCCGAAGCCAGCGCTTTTAGCGGTGCCGATATGAGCACTAAACTCAAGCTGTTGGGCGTGGAAGTGGCCTCGTTTGGTGATGCGCACGCGCGTACTGCGGGCAGTCAAAGCTATCACTGGACCGATGGCCCAAAAGGCGTCTACAAAAAAATCGTGGTATCAGCAGACGGCAAACTGCTGCTTGGCGGCGTGTTGGTAGGCAACAGCGAAGACTATTCAACGCTGCTACAGATGATGCTGAATCAACTGCCGTTACCGGCTTCGCCAGAAACGCTGATCTTACCTGCACTGGCTGGTACACCGAGTAAAGCGTTGGGTGTGGCAGCATTACCCGACAGCGCTCAGGTCTGTTCCTGTCACAATGTGAGCAAAGGCGATATCTGCTCAGCGGTGCGAGACGGTTGTGGCGAGTTGGCCAGTGTGAAAAGTTGCACCAAAGCAGCAACAGGCTGCGGAGGGTGTTCCGCACTGGTGAAGCAGGTGATGGAATTCCAGCTGGAAAACCTTGGCGTCGAAGTGAAAAAAGAGGTGTGCGAGCACTTTGCCTATTCACGTCAGGCGCTTTACGACCTGATTCGGGTAGAGAAAATCCAAACCTTTGATGCGTTACTGGCGGCGCATGGTCGCGGTCACGGCTGCGAAGTCTGTAAGCCGTTGGCGGCTTCGCTGCTGGCCTCTTGCTGGAATGATTACCTGTTAAAACCGGCTCATCTGCCCCTGCAAGATACCAACGATCGCTACTTCGGCAATATCCAGAAAGATGGAACTTACTCGGTGGTGCCGCGTGTCGCCGCGGGGGAAATTACGCCACGAGGTCTGATTGCGATTGGACAAGTGGCAGCACGTTACGATCTCTACACCAAAATAACAGGCGGTCAACGTATTGACCTGTTTGGCGCGCGCCTCGATCAGCTGCCCGCAATTTGGGAAGAGCTGCTGATGGCAGGGTTCGAAACCGGTCATGCCTACGGTAAATCGCTGCGTACGGTGAAATCTTGTGTCGGCTCAACCTGGTGTCGCTACGGCGTGCAGGATTCCACCGCGTTTGCCATCGCGCTGGAGAACCGCTACAAGGGCCTGCGCGCCCCGCACAAAATTAAAATGGCCGTTTCAGGCTGCACCCGTGAATGCGCCGAAGCGCAGAGCAAAGATATCGGGGTGATCGCTACCGACAAAGGCTGGAACCTGTATGTGTGCGGTAACGGTGGCATGAAACCGCGCCACGCGGACTTATTCGCCAGTGACCTCGATGATGAAACCTTGCTGCGCTACGTTGACCGTATCCTGATGTTTTATGTGCGTACCGCCGACCGTTTACAGCGCACCAGCGTGTGGATGGACAACATGGAAGGCGGCCTCGACTACCTGCGTGAGGTGATCATTGAAGACAGCCTCGGCATTGGCGCCATGCTGGAGCAAGAGATGCAGCACGTGGTGGAAAGCTACCAGTGCGAATGGCAAACCACGCTGCAAGATCCGTCACGCCGCGCCTTGTTTACCCCAACGGTGAACAGCAACGAACCCGATGAAACCTTGCGTTATGTGCAAGTACGGGGACAGCGTCAGCCCGCCGCCGCGAATGCGATCCCTGTTATGCATCTGCCCGCTGAACCCTGGAGCAGGGTATGCGATCTCGATTCTCTGCCGTTGCAGGCAGGAATTGGCGCACGCCTTGGCAGCGAGCGCATTGCGCTGTTCCGCTTTGGCGATGAACTCTACGCGCTGGAAGATCGTGAGCCCGGCAGCGACGTCAGCGTGCTGTCGCGCGGCATTCTCGGCGACGTGGGTGGCGAACCGGTAGTGATTTCTCCGCTCTACAAGCAGCGCGTGCGGCTGCGTGACGGGCAAAGCCTGGATAATCCGCAGCACCAGCTACGCTGTTGGCCGGTGAAACTGGAAGCGGGACAAATCTGGCTGGCAAACCGACCACTTAATGTCATGGCGAAGGCATCATGAAAACCACCTGTCCTTATTGCGGCGTCGGCTGCGGCGTTAGCGTCACGCCACAGGGCGATGAACAGGCGCAGGTCGCGGGCGATCTCCAACATCCAGCCAATTTTGGTCGGCTGTGTGTAAAAGGGGCCGCGCTGGGTGAAACCCTGAAAAAGGACGGGAGATTGCTTTATCCGCAGATCAATCAGCAACGCGTGAGCATGGACGCGGCGCTGGAGGCTGCGGCGAACGGGCTGCGTGAGATCATTGAACAACATGGCCCGCAGGCCGTGGCATTTTACGGCTCGGGCCAGTTGTTGACAGAAGATTATTACGTCGCCAATAAGCTGATGAAAGGGTTCATCGGGGCCGCCAATATCGATACCAATTCGCGGCTCTGCATGGCATCGGCTGTTGTAGGCTATAAACGCGCGTTCGGTGCCGATGCAGTGCCGTGTTGCTATGAGGATTTTGAACGCGCGGATGTCGTGATCCTGGTAGGATCAAACGCAGCATGGGCACATCCGGTTGCGTATCAGCGGCTGGTCAAGGCCAAACAGCAGCGACCAGAAATGCAGGTGATAGTGATCGATCCACGACGCACCGCAACCTGCGATCTTGCCGATCTGCATTTGGCATTACGTCCTGGTAGCGACAGCGTTTTGTTTGCCGGTTTGCTGAACTGGTTGGTAGAAAACAATGGCATAGATACCCGCATGCTCGCGCACTTGGCCGATGTGGAACCGGCGCTGCTCGCGGCGCGCGAATGGGATCTTGCTCGGGTTGCTGCGCACTGCGATCTTGAACCGGAACAGGTTACTGCTTTCTGGCAGCTGTTTACCTCATCGCAACGCGTGCTGACCTTGTGGTGCATGGGTGTTAACCAATCCGTCAGCGGCAGCGACAATAACAACGCCATTATCAATGCACATTTGCTCAGCGGAAAAGTAGGTTTGCCGGGCAGCGGGCCGTTTTCACTTACGGGTCAGCCCAACGCGATGGGGGACGTGAAGTGGGGGACTGGCGAATCAACTCGCGGCCCATATGAATTTTAATGATGCCGATTGCGATCGTTTGCAACGCTTTTGGCAAAGCCCAACCATAGCGCGTCAGCCTGGTTTGACGGCGGTAAAGCTGTTCGACGCTATTGAGCGGGGTGACGTAAAAGCGGTGTGGATTATGGGCACTAATCCAGCGGTGTCGATGCCAGAAGGCAATCGCATTGCGCAGGCGCTGGCAAAATGTCCGTTGGTGATTGTTTCCGATGTATTAGCGCAAACCGATACCAGCGCCTTCGCTGACATTTTATTGCCCGCGCTGGGGTGGGGTGAAAAAATGGCACAGTAACCAACTCCGAGCGCCGCATCTCCCGTCAGCGCGCGTTTGCGGCTGCGCCTGGTGATGCCAAACCCGATTGGTGGCTGCTGGCGCAAGTGGCGCAGCGTTTGGGTTTCGCCGCCGCCTTTGGCTGGACCCATCCGGCGCAGATCTTCCGCGAACACGCTGCACTTTCCGGCTTTGAAAACCACGGACAGCGCGCCTTTGATATCAGCGGGCTGGCGCAGTTAAGTGACGACGGCTGGGATAAATTGCGTCCGATTCAATGGCCGGTTAATGCACAGCATCCTGATGGTTGCGCACGTTTATTCAGCGATCGTCGCTTCTTTCATCCTGACGGGAAAGCGCGTTTGCTGCCGTTCGCAGAGACAAAAACAGTCTCTGTTAATAGAGGTTATCCGCTGTTAATGAACACCGGTCGCGTGCGCGATCAGTGGCATACCATGACGCGTACCGGGGCAGTGCCGCGTCTGATGCAACACTGCGATGAGCCTTTTGTCGCGCTGCATCCTCAAGATGCCATTGCGTATGGCTTACCTGCAGAAACACTGGCGCGCGTGCAATCGGTTCACGGCTGGATCACCGCACGCGTTACCCACGACAGCGGACTTCGACGCGGCGAACTTTTCGTGCCGATGCACTGGAACCGCCAGTTCAGCCAGCAAAGCAATGTAGACATGTTGGTAGCCGCGCTCTGCTGCCCGGCATCGGGGCAACCCGCCTTAAAGCAGACGGCGGTGCGTATTCAACCGCTGCGCGTAGATTGGCAAGGTTGGCTATGGCAACGCAGCGATCAAGCGCCGAAAAATCTTCGCTATTGGGCGCGTGCGCCACAACAGGGCGCGCAGCGTTTTGTATTGGGCGGAGAAGGTTCTGCATCAAACTGGCTCGCTTCACACACGGATTTGACTTCAATGCAGGTGCAGGTTGCTGAAGGCGGCCAGGATTATCGGCTACTGGCGTGGCGCAACGGTGCGTTACAGCTGGCGTTTTATGCCGCTTCTCGCTTACCGCACCTCGATCACGCTTTCATTACTGCGGCTTTTCAGGCTGCGCCAACGCGTGCCATCGATCGTCATTCGCTACTGGCGGGGCAAGCTGCGCAAGGTGACGTGGCGGGCCGCATTATTTGCAGCTGCTTTAGCGTAGGCGAACAAACCATTTTAAATGCGGTGGCCCAAGGCTGCCGTAGCACACAGGCGCTGGGCGCCAAACTCAAGTGCGGAACAAATTGTGGCTCCTGCATCCCGGAGCTAAAACAACTGCTGTCATCATGCGTGACGGAGGAATCATGACGCTTGCTATTGATGCATTGGATAAACTGCTGACGCCCAATGGCGAAGCTTCGGAACATGGACGTGTTTGGTTAGTGGGCGCGGGTCCCGGTGATGTTGAGCTGCTCACGGTAAAAGCGTTACGGTTGTTACAACAAGCGGAAGTGGTGGTGTATGACCGATTGGTGAGCGAGGCGGTGATGGCGGAAGTGCCCGACAGCGCCTTGTGTATTGATGTGGGTAAGCGGCCTGGTTATCACGGGTTAAAGCAGTCGCAAATCAATCAGCTGCTGGTGGATTTAGCGCTGAGTGGACGCAACGTGGTGCGGCTAAAAGGCGGCGATCCCTTTATTTTTGGGCGTGGCGGTGAAGAGATGGTGAGCCTGCAACAAGCCGGTATTGTGTGTGAGGTGGTACCCGGTATCACGGCGGCGGTGGGTTGCGCCGCCGCCAGCGGAATTCCCTGACGCATCGCGATTGTGCGCAATCGCTGCGACTGATTACCGGACACGGGCGCAGCGGTGAACCGCAACTGAATGATGCATCGTTGGCCGCTGCGAATCAGACGTTAGTGTTTTATATGGGATTGAGCTGGAGTGCCTCAATCAGTGCGCAGCTGTTGGCTCAAGGGCGCGATGCGGATACGCCAGTAGCCATCATCGAAAATGGGACGCGACCCGAGCAGCGCGTGTTGATCACGACATTGAAGGCGTTAGCGCAAACGGTTGAAAATGAAAAGCCGGTTTCACCGTCGTTGCTGATGATTGGTGATGTGGTGCGTTATTACCGTGCTGATTTAAAGATTGCTAAAGATGAATCTATAAAACAGGTGTAGATAAATTACTGATATGACTTTATCTGGCGTGCGTGAGTCAAGTAGGGCGCATCCGACGCAGGGCTGCGGCGGATGCGCCTACAGCGAGGTATTGACGGCGTCTTTACGCAATCGCCCTTTATTCCCAACTGAACGACACCCTGTTTTTTTACGGCGCGTTTAAAACGGACTCACATCGCCCGCCTCAACGGCAACGGCGCAACCAACACCCTCACGCCCAACGCTTCGAATGCATCAACCTGTGCTGAAGAAATACCGTTGTCGGTAATCAGGCAGTGAATTTTGCTCCAGTCACACGGCAGCGCAAACATCGACACCTTATCGATCTTGCTGGAATCGGCGACCACATAAACCGTGTTGGCCGAGTTGATCATCGCCATTTTAACTTTGATGTCGGTTTCGCTGGGAAAGCTCAAACCGAGGCGCGGTGAAATACAGGCGGTTGCCAGAAACAGCTTCTCTGCCAATACATTTTCGAAGAAGTTTGCCGCTTTTTCGCCAGATGTCGACAATGTTGGAAATTTAAACGTCCCGCCTGTTAACAAGATATTTATTCCCGGCTCGCCACCCAGTTTCAGCGCAATGTTCACGGCGGTTGTGACCACCGATAAACGGCGAATATGGCTGATCGCTTCGGCAATGGCGGTGGTAGTGGTACCCGAATCGAAAATCACTGTGTCGCCATTTTCGATATGCTGCGCGGCTAAACGTCCTATCGCTTCTTTCTCTTCAAGATGTGTTTGCCGCTCCAGCAGCAGCGCGCCGGTATTCTGTTTTCCGGTCATTAATGTTGCGCCACCGTGGTAACGCTGTACAAAACCTTGTTTTTGCAGCATCCGCAGATCGGTACGTAACGTGGCTTCCGTTAAGCCAAAGGTTTCAGTCAACGCTTTGACAGTGACCGTGCCATCCTCACGGATCATTTCCAGAATCTTTTCGCGGCGTTGCTGCATATCAGCCAACTGCTCACTTTTGCTTTTCAATCGAAATGCTCCCTTTTCCAATCGCGTTAGGTGTAGGCGAACGTGGACCTGATGCTGAGTCTACCGCGCCATTTTTGCGAATGCGAGATGATGAAAACGGTCAATGATTTTCGAACGAAAATAAACAATAAACAGGTTATTGAATCTTCACATTGGGTTCAGCATCTTTATCCATGCGATTTTTTCTGTTTGTAATGCACATCACGTCTTTTCAATAAGATAATGAATATCTCTCGCCGAGTTGTATGAAATTTGATCTCACCCACACATCCTTTCAATTCGATAGCATATATTTTTGTTCGAAAATGATGATTTGCGATTGAGAAAGTTAAACCCTGAAGGAGTGTAACGAATGAGCGGTGAATATGACGTAAATCTGCGCTATGGCGTGGACACGGCGCAAGATCTCAGCGGCAAAGTCGCGGTGGTGACCGGCGGACTCGGCGGTATTGCCATGGCGAGCAACGCCATGCTGCTGGAAAAGGGCGCACGTCTGGCGCTGCTCTATCCGCCGTTTGAAGCGGAGAAAGTCAGCAGCCTCAGTGTCGGGTTTGCAGCAGAAAGCGTGCAGTTTGTCTGCTGTGACGTCACCGATCCTGCTTCGGTTGAACAGGCTTTTGATCAGGTTGAAGCACATTACGGTCATATCGATATTCTGGTGAATTGCGCCGGTTACGTGATGCTGCAACCGGTACTGGAGACTGATTTTGCCGAGTGGCAGAAGCAGATTGCCGTCAATCTCACCGGGCCATTTCTCTGCTCACAAGCGGTGGGTAAACGTATGGTTAAGGCGGGCAACGGCGGCAAAATCATCAATATCGCCTCTCAGGCAGCCTCAATCGCTATCGATAATCACGTAGCTTACACCTCGGCAAAAGCGGGCTTGCTTGGCATGACCAAGGTCATGGCGAAAGAATTTGCGCCGCATCGTATTAACGTCAACACGCTCTCGCCCACGGTGGTATTAACCCCGATGGGTGAGAAAGCCTGGCGCGGTGAAAAAGGCGAGCAAATGAAAAAACTTATCCCACTGGGCCGTTTTGCCTACACCGACGAAATCGCCGCCGCCGTGCTGTTTTTTGCCAGCAACGGCAGCGACATGATCACCGGCGCCGATCTGATGATCGATGGCGGTTTCACCATTTGGTAATGCTGTGCCAATTCCAGAGAAACAAAACACCCTGCGATAACGATAAATAGAGAGAACATCACCATGAAAAAACGTACTTTGCTGTGCACTGCAATGGCGGCCTGCCTGATCTCTCACGCGGCATTTGCTGCAGAGAAAGGCACCATCATGATTCTGGTTAACTCGCTCGATAATCCTTATTACGCCTCGGAAGCCAAAGGCGCCAACCTCAAAGCGCAAGAACTTGGATACAAAACCTCCGTGCTGTCTCACGGTGAAGATGTGAAGAAGCAAAGCGAACTGATCGATGCCGCGATTGGTAAAAAAGTGCAGGGCATTATTCTGGACAACGCCGATTCCACCGCCAGCGTGGCGGCGATTAAAAAAGCCAAAGATGCCGGTATTCCCGTGGTGTTGATTAACCGTGAAATCCCGGTTGATGACGTGGCGCTGGAGCAGATTACCCACAACAATTTCCAGGCCGGTTCCGATGTTGCCAACGTCTTTGTTGAGAAGATGGGAGAAAAGGGCAAGTACGCTGAACTGACCTGTAATCTCGCCGACAACAACTGCGTAACCCGTTCCAAATCCTTCCATCAGGTACTCGATCAATATCCCGACATGCAAAGCGTGGCGCGTCAGGATGCTAAAGGCACCTTGATTGATGGCAAGCGTATCATGGACAGCATTCTGCAGGCGCATCCCGATGTAAAAGGCGTAATTTGCGGTAACGGCCCCGTGGCGCTGGGCGCGATTGCGGCGCTGAAAGCCGCAGGACGCGATGACGTCACGGTGGTGGGCATTGACGGTAGCAACGATGAGCGCGACGCGGTAACTGCAGGAACGCTGAAAGCCACCGTCATGCTTCAGGCGCAGGCGATTGCCGCGCAGGGCGTCACCGATATCGACAACTTCATCCAGAAAGGGATCAAACCGGCCAAACAGCGGGTGATGTTCCGCGGCATTTTGATCACGCCAGAAAATGCCAAAGGTGTGCAGGACTTTAATTATAAGTCGTAATTAACCGCCGCCGCGCCCGTGGAAACGGGCGCCAGGGAGAATGAGATGGATAAACGACTCTGGCTGATGCTGATAGCAGTTGTGCTCGGTGGTTGCCGTATTGTGTCGCAGCAGGAGCTGGCTGATCTGAAAAATCCCCCAATCCAAACATGACGAATATTGCGCAAACCTGGCAGCAAAAACTGGTGCCGCAGGTCGCAGGTGAAGCGAAACCGCTGGCTGAGTTGATGAAGTCTTTGCAGTCGGCTCCCGATTTTGACAGTGCCTGTAAAACCTACGGTTATCGCAGCCAGGAAGAGAATCCCTGCGTATTCAGCGTGAGTGTCAGCGGTGATGTCACCGCAGTTAACACCACTTCTCGCAGTGGAAAGATGACGGTTAAAGACATTTCAGGTGACAGTGTCACAATTCAGGTTGGGCCAATCATTCGCGGCACTGCACTGCGCGATGCATATAAAGGGGCCAGCTATCAGGACTTCAACGATCAGGTGATGTTTGGCGATTATGGCCGGGCGATCAATCAGCAGGCTTCCACATTAATGCAGCAGTTCAAGCCAAAAGTGGGCGACAAAATCACGGTGGCGGGCGTATTTAGTGCCTGGGACATTCCGCAGAAACTGCCGGATATCACGCCAGCGCAAATCACGCGGCAGTAAGGAGGGCATATGCAAAATCCTCAATCGCAACAGGCTACCGATGTGATCATTGAAACGCGCAATGTCTCGCGGGTTTATCCTGGCGTAACGGCGCTCGATCAGGTCAATTACCGCGTGTATCGCAACAAAGTGAACGTGCTGATAGGCGAAAACGGCGCAGGCAAATCCACCATGATGAAAATGCTGGCGGGCGTTGAGACGCCGTCATCAGGCGAGATTTTACTGGAGGGAAAACCGGTGTCGCTGACCTCAACGCAGCAAGCAGAGAAGTGCGGGATCAGCATAATTTTTCAGGAGCTGAACCTGTTTCCTAACATGAATGTGATGGATAACATCTTCATTGCCAATGAGTTTTTTCAGCGCGGCGTGATCAATGAAAAGTATCAATATGCGCTGGCAAAAACGCTGCTGGAGCGGCTGGAGCTGGACGTCGATCCCTATGCGGCGCTAGGTGAACTCGGCATTGGTCATCAACAGCTGGTAGAAATTGCACGTGCGCTATCGAAAGACACCCGCGTGCTGATCATGGATGAACCGACCAGCGCGCTGAGCCAGTCGGAAGTCAGGGTGCTGTTTAACGTCATTGAACAGCTCAAACGACGTGGCGTCACTATTATCTACATTTCTCACCGGCTCGAAGAGCTGATGGAAATTGGCGATCACATCACAATTTTCCGCGATGGGCGCTTTATCAGTGAGCGCGAAGTGCGTGATGCCAGCGTGCCGTGGATCATTGAGCAAATGGTAGGCGACAAGAAAAAGCACTTCGATTATCACGCGGCGGCGCAAGGTGACACGATCTTGCAGGTAGAAGGCTTGACCGCGCTGCATCAAAACGGCGGATACAAGCTCAATGACGTCACTTTTTCGCTACGAAAAGGGAAGTGATCGGCATTTACGGTTTGCTGGGCGCAGGACGCACCGAACTGTTTAAAGGGCTGATTGGCTTGATGCATTGTCAGTCGGGCAGTGTGTTGCTTAACGGTGAAAATCTGGCGAAGCGTAATTTCCAGCAGCGGCTCAAACGCGGCATCGCACTGGTGCCGGAAGATCGCCAAGCCGAAGGCGTAGTGCAGCTGATGTCGATCACCGCCAATATGACGCTCTCCGATCTCAGCCTGCGTGGCTTTCGCCGTGCGCTGCGAATGCTTAATCCCGGTAAAGAGAATCAGCGCGTTAATGAAATGATTGGGCATCTGGCGATCAAAGTCAGCGATGCCGAGCTGCCGATCACCTCATTAAGCGGCGGTAACCAGCAGAAAGTGGTGCTGGGCAAGGCATTGATGACCGGGCCGAAAGTGGTGCTGTTGGATGAACCCACGCGCGGTATTGATGTTGGCGCAAAAACCGATGTCTATCACCTGATTGGCAACCTGGCACAGCAGGGGCTGGCGGTGATGTTTTCCTCATCCGAACTGGACGAGGTGATGGCGCTGGCCGACCGCATTTTAGTCATGGCGGATGGACGCATTACCGCCGATCTGCCGCGCGCTGAAGCGACACGAGAAAAACTGATCAGCGCGTCGACACCGCAAGCTTAAGGTTGCTGGAGAATTTCATGAATCAAAAATATTTGCTCTATATGTATCTCCTCAAGGCGCGAACCTTCATCGCGTTACTGATTGTGGTGGGCTTTTTCAGCGTAATGGTGCCGAATTTTCTGACGACGTCCAACCTGCTGATCATGACTCAACATGTCGCCATCACCGGTTTACTGGCAATTGGCATGACGCTGGTGATTTTGACCGGCGGCATTGATTTATCCGTGGGCGCGGTAGCCGGGATTTGCGGCATGGTGGCGGGTGCGCTGCTCACCAACGGCGTGCCGCTTTGGGGCGGTAATACGCTGTTCCTCAACGTGCCCGAAGTGATTCTTGTGGTGGCGATTTTTGGCGTGCTGGTGGGATTGATCAACGGGGCAGTGATCACCCGGCTGGGTGTTGCTCCCTTCATTTGTACGCTCGGCATGATGTATATCGCACGCGGCGCGGCGCTGCTGTTCAACGACGGTAGCACTTACGCCAACCTGGTCGGTCTGCCGCAACTGGGTAATACCGGTTTTGCGTTCCTCGGCTCGGGCACGCTACTGGGCGTCTATATCCCGATCTGGTTAATGCTCGGCTTTTTGCTGTTGGGCCTCTACTTAACCCGTAAAACGCCGCTTGGGCGTTACATCTACGCCACCGGCGGTAATGAAGGAGCGGCGCGCCTGGCTGGCGTACCTATCATCAAAGTAAAAGTTTTTGTCTACGCCTTCTCTGGCTTGTGCGCGGGTCTGGTGGGGTTAGTGGTGGCGTCGCAGTTGCAAACTGCACATCCGATGACCGGCAACATGTTTGAAATGGATGCCATCGGCGCCACCGTCTTGGGCGGCACCGCGCTGGCAGGCGGTCGCGGCAGGGTTTCCGGCTCCATTATTGGTGCGTTTGTTATCGTTTTCCTTGCCGACGGCATGGTGATGATGGGCGTTAGTGATTTTTGGCAGATGGTGATTAAAGGACTGGTGATTGTGACTGCTGTGGTTATCGATCAGTTCCAGCAACGTCTGCAAAGCAAAGTGGTGCTGTTGCGTCGCCATGAGCAAAAGCAGCAATCCACCCCAACATCTAACGTCAGTCATGGCTAAACGGAGGCAAGATGACACGAGATTTCAGTGGAAAAACGGTGGTGATTACGGGCGCCTGTCGAGGAATTGGTGCAGGCATTGCGGCCCGCTTTGCCCGCGATGGGGCGAACCTGGTCATGGTATCGAATGCGGATCGCGTGCATCAGACGGCCAATACCTTACAAAAGCAGTTTGGCGGCGAGATTCTGTCGTTACAGGTTGATGTCACCGTCGAAAGCGAGGTGCAGCAGCTTTATCAGCAAGCCTTTAAACGGTTTGGCAGTATTGATGTTTCAATTCAAAATGCCGGAGTTATCACCATTGACCGGTTTGACGCAATGCCTAAAAGTGATTTTGAGAAGATCCTGGCGGTCAACACCACCGGCGTCTGGTTGTGTTGCCGCGAGGCGGCGAAATATATGGTGCAGCAGAACAGCGGCAGTTTGATCAACACCTCTTCGGGGCAGGGGCGACAAGGTTTTATCTACACGCCCCATTATGCCGCCAGTAAAATGGGCGTGATCGGCATTACTCAAAGTCTGGCGCTGGAGCTGGCACCGTGGCACATCACGGTAAATGCGTTTTGCCCAGGCATCATCGAAAGCGAAATGTGGGATTACAACGATCGCGTGTGGGGCGAGATTCTGAGCAGCGACAAGAAAACGTACGGCAAAGGCGAATTGATGGCGGAGTGGGTTGAAAATATTCCGTTGAAACGTGCCGGGCAGCCAGATGATGTTGCCGGGCTGGTGGCGTTTCTCGCCTCAGACGATGCTCGCTATATCACCGGGCAAACCATTAATGTGGATGGCGGGTTAATATTCTCTTAATTCCTGCCGCTGTAATCAGGGGTTTGCCAGGTGGCAAACCCTTTTTTTGCCTGTTTTTTAAACTCAGAAAATTCTCGGATAAGCACAAAAGATGAGACCTGTCCTGCACGGCTGTCACAATATGTTAAGGTAAACTCACTTGGTTGTGTAAATTCTTCCACCTTAAGACCCAAAAACGACCTCATTGCTTATGTCTTCAACCTTATTGAAACGAAAATCGCTGACATTCTGTTTGGTGGCCTCGACAATCGTCTCCACTGCGCCTGCTGCTGCGCTACAACCCGAAACTCGGGTAGCAGAAGCGCCGTTTGACGATCCCGCCCGTTTCCGCCAATCGCTGGATAATCTGCCCTCGCTGGGCAATTACGATAACAGCGCGGAGTGGAGTAAAAAGCTCGCTTCGGTAGCGAAAAGCATTGGTGAAGCCAGTCAAAACAGCAGCAGTGAGGCTTCATTTGGTCAGCAAGCTGGCGTATGGGCGTTTAACCATCTACGTGATGAAGTGGCGGATCGCGTTGAGAACGAAGGACAGTCGCTGCTTTCTCCTTATGGCAATGCGACCCTGGATCTGATGGTCGACATGGATGGCAACTTCACCGGCACGGGTGGCGATCTGTTTAGCGCGTTAGCAGATGAAAACAGCTATCTTACGTTTAGCCAGGTTGGCCTCCATGACACTTCAGATGGATTAGTCGGGAATGCGGGTTTGGGGCAGCGTTGGGAAGCGGGGCAGTGGTTACTCGGTTACAACACGTTTATCGATCGCATTTTCAGCAGCGGTTTACAGCGCGCTTCAGTGGGCACGGAAGCGTGGAGTGATAATCTGCGCTTTTCCGCTAACTATTATCATCCGCTTTCGGGTTGGAAAAACCTCGGCGATAACCAGCAGCAGCGTATGGCGCGCGGTTATGACATTACCACGCAAAGCTACCTGCCGTTTTATCGTCAGGTGGGTATGTCTTTGAGCTGGCAGCAATATTTGGGGCAAAATGTCGATCTGTTTAACAGCGGCAACCGCTATCACAACCCTTCAGCGATGACGTTTGGCCTCTCATACACTCCGGTGCCGCTGGTGACCTTTTCTGCTACGCATAAAACCAGCAGCGCGGGCGAGAGCCAGGAACAACTTGGCCTTAAACTGAATTACCGTTTTGGTGTGGCGCTGAGTCAACAACTCAATGCCAATAACGTCGCGGCTGCGCACTCGCTGCGGGGAAGCCGCTACGACAACGTAACACGCAGCGACACGCCGGTGCTGTCGTTCCGTCAGCGTAAAAACTTATCCGTTTTTCTTGCTACGCCGCCCTGGCAGCTAAACGGCGGCGAAAGCCTGCCGCTCAAGCTGCAAATTCGCGCCAGCAACGCAATCAAAGCTGTGAGCTGGCAAGGCGATACACAAGCGCTGAGTTTGACACCGTCATCAGATAATAATGATCCACAAGGCTGGAGCGTCATTCTGCCGCCATGGGACAATTCCCCCGATGCGACGAACGAATATCGCTTGTCCGTGACGTTGGAAGACACCAAGCAGCAACGTGTCACGTCCAACTGGATCACCCTTAAACTTCAGCCGCCCATGGCTGTGCGCGAGCAGCAGGATGATCGCTACGATTTGATGGCACCCACCGAAAAGAGTCCAGCGATGAGTCTCTGATCCAACGCGAAAAAAGTGTGACAATTGTCACACTTTTCCAGTGGAAAGTTTTTAAGGAAACTCGCAGAATCAGCGAAAATTCTTATACACCTGCTCACCATGATCCTTCGTCCGCAACGCCACTGGTTCGTTCGTTTGTTCGCCTGGCACGGCTCTGTGCTGCCTGATATTTTGTTTCGCTTATCGCTGAATTTAATGATGTCACTGATCGCGCTGGCATCACTGAATTGGTATGAAACGCTGGGCATTAAACTCACTCTTGCGCCGTTTAGTTTGCTGGGGGTGTCTATCGCGGTGTTTCTCGGTTTTCGCAACAGCGTCTGTTTTGCCCGCTTTAGTGAAGCGCGGCATTTTTTAGGTGCCTTGCTTATCGCCTGTCGTACTCTTCAGCGTCAGGTGATGGCGGTTTGCCCCGCTGATGCGCCGCGAGTACAAAGGCTGTTACTGGCATTTTGCGCCAGCCTTAAACATCAGCTTCGTCGCACCGATGCGCGTGAAGATTTAACGCGTTTATTAGGGGATGAAGCAGAAGGGTTACTTCAGCGGCATTCACCGGCAAACGTGTTGCAGTTGCAGCTCTCACACTGGCTGGCAGAGCAGCGTCGTCAGGGAAATATCAGCGATGTTGTCTGGGGCAATATCGACAATAACCTCAACCAGCTTGCCGCAGTATTGGGCGGTTGTGAACGTCTTGCCAGCATGCCGGTGCCTTTTGCTTACGGCCTGCTGCTGCACCGCACAGTCTATTTTTTCTGTACCTTGCTACCGTTTGCGTTGGCACCCGATCTGCATGCGATGACGCCGCTGGTTTCGATGTTTATCGCCTATACCTTTCTTTCACTGGATACGCTGGCGGAAGAGCTGGAAATGCCGTTCGGGTATGAAAACAACCACCTGCCGATGGATGCTATCTGCACCAATATTGAGATCAATCTGCGCGAGATGGCGGGTGAATCCGACTTGCCGCTGCCCATGCAGCCGGATAAATATTATCGCCTGACATAAAAGAAAACGGCCCGGAAGACACAGGCCGGGCCGTTAAGTGAGGGCAGGGCGATTAGAACTGGTAGATCAAGCCAAGTGCAGTGATATCGTCGGTCGCCAAGCCGAGTGCGTTATCATCTTTCAACAGGTTGATGCGGTATTCACCGTAGACCGACATGTTTTTGTTGAAGTAATAGGTCGCACCCACAGAGGTATATTTGATGATGTCAGCATCACCAATGTTCTCGATCTCTTTACCTTTTGACGAAACGTAGCCGACAGAAGGACGAATGCCGTTCAGGAACTGATACTGCGCAACGGCTTCAAAGTTCTGCGCTTTATTAGCAAAACCACCAGAAATTGGTGTGGCATTCAGCGTTTCGCCGTACATTGCTGCCAGATAGATCTGGTTGGCGTCATATTTCACGCTTGTTGCCCAATGTTGTGCTTTCTCGCCTTCACCGCGTGCGGCAGCATTCTGGGTTTCAGTGCGATCCAGGCTGGCAAACGCGCCGGCAAAGCTCAGACCAAAATCAAAGTCGTAGGTAGCAGACAGCGCATAGCCATCACCGTTTGAACGGCGCACGCCGTCGGTATTGCCGCTGCGATCGTTTTTCCCTTGATACTGGGCGGCGATATTCAGGCCATCAACCAGACCAAAGAAATCTTTGTTACGCCAGGTCAGCACGCCCGTTGAACGGCCAGACAAGAAGGCGTCGGTATAACCGGAATCGCCCCCAAAGAATGGCAACATGTCGGTGTTAGCCAGCGCGTCATAAACCAGACCGTAGTTACGGCCATAATCCAGCGATCCCGCCTGGCCAAATTTCAGGCCCGCGTAGCCAAGACGCGTACGGTTACCGGTTTGTGCATCGCTGCCTTCAGAGTTGCGCAAACTGTATTGATATTGCCAAAATCCGTAACCGGTTAACTGATCGGTGATTTTCGTTTCACCTTTGAAACCAAAGCGCGCATAGGACGATGTATCGCCATTGTTACTGTCATCATCAGAAAACAGATGAGAGACGTTAATTTTGCCCACTAAATCGAGCTTATTACCGTCTTTATTATAAATTTCTGCTGCTTGAGCAGTGGAGATACTGATCAATAACGGCATTACAGCCGCCAGTAAAGAGCGCTTCATCATTTTAATATTTACCTGTATCAATTAATTATTATCCCCCAGAGAAGGGGTGAAAAGAAAATGACACAGAAAGATAATTCATCCTAGCGTAATAACTGTAACAAAATGTATATTTAATCTTTGTTATCACAAAAACGCATATTTAAGGTTTATTTTTCCTTAAAGAGATTAGATTTTCATATGAAAGATAAATCGCCGGTTTTGTTTTATTATATTTAAAGATCAAGCAGTTAATGATTTAAGTGGACTTAATTCCATTCAAGTAAGTTGTTCGGGTAATAAGTAGAACAAAAAAAGTGTTATAGCAATATGATCAGACGCCATTATCAAATAAAAGCATTTCCATATCTAATGATTAGCCTGATCATGCTTGTTTTTTACACAGCAAGACAAGATATTTCTGCTTTTATAATAACGTTAGAAATAGATGTGGAATAACGCACAGTGCGTTTCATTGATGATTAAAATGCATGCTAAATTTCGCTTTGTTTAAATTCTGTTTAATATAGATAATAAAAATCTGGCTTGTTTATCCCTTATTTCCCCGTTTGCCCCTTTCTTTAATTCACGTGATTCCTCGCTTGCACTGCAAATGCGCAAAATGCCCTCAAATTGGGCAGCAGATGCCCGTTTTTGGACAATTAATTTATCAGCGATCACAAAAGCGATATTTCATAGCGCAAATGCATAATTCCGCTATTTAATACTCGGCGCAAGCGCCTCGTTAAGATAATTATTCACTAATTATGCAAATAAAGTGAATGGTGCTCGCACTTAACTCGTTGATATTTGGTAAGTCAAAACGTTTTATGCATTTTTGTCCTTGGCTGGCACGCTATCTGCAATCTAGAGTAGAGCAGCGTTAATCAAGAATTTAACAACTTTAAAACAAAAGCTTTACCCAGCCGGGAAAGCAGGAGAGAGAGTTATGTCACTGCACGTTTCACGTCACGACTTTGATCAATGGATGATGCCGGTTTATGCGCCTGCTGCTTTTGTGCCGGTGCGTGCCGAAGGCTCAACGGTTTGGGATCAAAACGGAAAAGATTATATCGATTTTGCGGGGGCATTGCCGTTAACGCATTGGGCCACGCGCATCCTGCTCTGCAACAGGCGTTGCAAGATCAGGCCGCTCGCCTATGGCACACCGGGAATGGCTATACCAACGAACCGATTCTGCGTCTGGCAAAACAGTTGATTGATGCCACTTTTGCCGATCGGGTCTTTTTCTGTAACTCAGGCGCGGAAGCCAATGAGGCCGCATTAAAGCTGGCCCGTAAAGTTGCGCACGATCGCTTTGGTGCGCATAAAAGCGGCATTGTCGCCTTCACTAACGCCTTTCATGGTCGCACCTTATTTACTGTCTCTGCGGGTGGTCAACCTGCCTATTCAAAAGATTTTGCGCCGCTGCCGCCCGATATTCAGCATGCTGCGTTCAACGATCTTGAAGCCGCCGCCGCGCTGATCAACGAAAACACCTGTGCAGTGATTGTTGAGCCTATTCAGGGTGAAGGCGGTGTATTACCGGCCGAGCCCGTTTTTCTGCGCGGCTTGCGCGAGTTGTGTGACAAACATCAGGCGCTGCTGATTTTTGATGAAGTGCAGAGTGGCGTGGGCCGCACGGGTTCACTTTATGCCTATATGCATTACGGCATCACGCCGGACGTATTAACCAGCGCCAAAGCGCTTGGCGGCGGATTCCCAATTGGTGCCATGTTGACGCGTGAAGATTTAGCCTTGGTCATGGGCGTGGGCACGCACGGCACGACTTACGGCGGCAATCCGCTGGCGGGCGCGGTCGCAGGCAAAGTCATGGAACTGATCAATCAGCCAGAAATGATGGCGGGCGTGGCACAACGTCATACCTGGATTGTTGAGGCGCTGGATGAGCTGAATCAGCGTTTACATCTGTTTAAACAGGTACGGGGACTCGGACTGCTGATTGGCGCGGTATTGAGTGATGACTTTGCCGGTAAGGCAAAACAGATCAATCTTGCTGCGGCTGAGATGGGCGTCATGGTGTTGATCGCCGGGGCAAATGTAGTGCGTTTCGCCCCTGCACTGAATATCAGCGAGCAAGAACTCAGAACAGGTATGGCACGTTTTGCCGAGGCGTGTGAATCCTTTGTGCGAGGAACATCGTCATGATGGTTATTCGTCCGGTTGAACGGGATGATTTAAGCCAGTTAATGGCGCTGGCGGGCAAAACCGGTGGCGGGCTAACCTCGCTGCCGGTTGACAGCGCCACCTTACAAGCACGTATCGAACGTTCGCTACAAACCTGGGATGGCAGCTTGCCCCGCGCCGAGCAAGGCTATGTATTTGTTTTGGCGGATAGTGAAGACAATCGCGCGGTCGGCATTTGCGCCATTGAAGTGGCGGTGGGTTTACAAGATCCTTGGTACAACTTTCGCGTTGGCACGCATGTGCATGCCTCCAAAGAACTCAACGTCTATGCAGCGTTACCCACGCTCTATTTAA
Source organism: Candidatus Pantoea bituminis (assembly GCF_018842675.1). Classification (NCBI taxonomy): domain Bacteria; kingdom Pseudomonadati; phylum Pseudomonadota; class Gammaproteobacteria; order Enterobacterales; family Erwiniaceae; genus Pantoea; species Candidatus Pantoea bituminis. The sequence goes on along the minus strand of NZ_JAGTWO010000004.1, from coordinate 2,162,607 downwards.
GCAACGATCACACCGGCAGCAGCGAGCTTTGCACCCTGTTTCTCGATCCCGATTACCGCGACGGCAAAAATGGCTATCTGCTGTCTAAATCGCGCTTTCTGTTTATGGCCAGTTTCCGCGATCGCTTTATGGATCGGGTCGTGGCAGAGATGCGTGGCGTCAGCGATGAAACAGGGCATTCACCCTTCTGGGACAGCGTGGGTAGCCGCTTTTTTCTATGGAATTTAGCCAGGCTGATTTTCTCAGCGGCACCGGTCAGAAGGCGTTTATTGCCGAGCTGATGCCGAAACATCCGCTTTACATTCATTACCTGACCGAAGAGGCGCAGGCGGTAATTGGCGAAGTTCACCCTAAAACCGCCCCGCGCGCGCGGTGCTGGAAGCGGAAGGTTTCCGTTACCTGAACTATATCGACATCTTTGATGGTGGCCCAACGCTGGAATGCGATATCGATCGCATTCGCGCGGTGCGCAAAAGCCGTGTAGTGAATGTCGTAAAGGGTAAAACCGAGGCGGAGGGTCCACTCTGCCTGGTAGCGAACAGCCAGTATCGCCAGTTTCGCGTGGCGCTCTTGCCGGTCGATCCTGAAAGCGGCAGCGTGCAATTAACGGATGCACAGATGCAGGCATTGAAATGTCAGCCGGGTGATAGCCTGCGCGTAGTGACACTTTTCAATGAAAATAAGAACCGCGAGGAGAAAACAGCATGACGCAGATGATTAAAGGCGAATGGTTGGCCGGTAGCGCTGAAACCCTGACTAAACAGGATCCGGTCAGCGGCGAAACGCTGTGGCAAGGTCAGGCTGCGTCAGCACAACAGGTTGAGGCAGCGTGTGAAGCTGCCCGCGCAGCCTTTCCTGCGTGGGCGACGTTACCTTTTGCGCAACGCCAGGTGTACGTTGAAAAATTTGCCGCCCAGCTTGAAGCCAACAAAGTTGAGCTGGCAGAAACCATTGCGCGCGAAACCGGTAAGCCGCGCTGGGAAGCGTTGACCGAAGTTGGGGCGATGATCAATAAAATCGCGATTTCCATCAAAGCCTACCATACGCGCACGGGTGAACAAGCGGATGGCGAAAGCTCGCTGCGCCACCGTCCACACGGCGTGTTAGCGGTATTTGGGCCGTACAATTTTCCGGGCCATCTGCCGAACGGACATATTGTGCCCGCTTTACTGGCAGGCAACTGTGTGGTGTTTAAACCCAGCGAACTTACGCCACTGACGGCAGAGAAAACCGTGCGCTTATGGCTGGCAGCCGGTTTGCCTGCAGGCGTGTTGGCGCTGTTGCAAGGCGCACGCGAAACCGGACAGGCATTGGCGTCGGATAACCAAATTGATGGATTACTGTTTACCGGCAGCGCCAACACCGGGTATCAATTACATCGACAGTTTGGCGGACAGCCTGAGAAAATGCTGGCGCTGGAGATGGGCGGCAATAATGCGCTGATCGTCGAAGATCCTGCAGATATTGATGCCGCAGTGCATGTTGCGTTGCAATCAGCGTTTATCACTGCGGGTCAACGCTGTACCTGCGCTCGCCGCCTGCTGGTAAAGCGGGGAGCGGCGGGAGATGCTTTCCTGCAACGTCTGGTTGAAGTTAGTGCACGCTTACAGCCGGGCGCTTGGGATGCCGAGCCACAGCCCTTTATGGGCAGCGTGATCTCTTGCAGCGCGGCAGAGAAAATATTCCATGAATGGCAGCAGCGGGTGAACGCAGGCGGTAACGTGCTGCTGGAAATGCGTTGGCCCGATCGCCAACGCGCGCTGCTCACACCAGGCATTATCGATCTTACCGAGGTCCAAAACCTGCCCGATGAAGAGGTGTTTGGTCCATTGCTGGGCGTTATTCGCTATGACGATTATGACCAGGCTATTCGGCTCGCAAATCAGACGCGGTACGGTTTGTCATGCGGTTTAATCTCGCCTTCACGTGCGCATTTCGATCAGCTGCTACTGGAAGCGCGCGCCGGGATTGTGAACTGGAATAAACCGTTAACCGGTGCTGCCAGTACGGCGCCATTCGGCGGCATTGGTGCCTCTGGTAATCATCGAGCCAGCGCCTGGTATGCCGCCGATTATTGTGCCTGGCCAATGGCTTCGCTGGAAACGCCCGATCTCACGCTGCCTGCCGCTTTATCGCCGGGTCTGGATTTCTCAGGAGCGACAAAATGAAAGCGCAAGAAGCTAACTTTGACGGATTGGTGGGGTTAACTCACCATTACGCCGGTTTGTCGTTTGGCAACGTCGCTTCAACGCGTAATCAGCTCCAGCCTTCTAATCCACGGCTGGCAGCCAAACAGGGCGTGCTGAAAATGAAAGCGCTGGCAGACATGGGATTTGTGCAAGGCGTGATTCCGCCGCATGAGCGTCCTAATCTGCCTTTGCTACGCCAGCTGGGTTTCAGCGGCAGCGATGAGCAGGTGCTGGCTAACGCCGCGCAGACGGCGCCGGGTTTATTGTCTTCTGCCAGTTCCGCCTCGGCAATGTGGGTGGCGAATGCGGCAACGGTTTCCCCTCGGCGGACAGCGCCGATCGCCGGGTGCATTTTACGGTTGCCAACCTCAACAATAAATTTCACCGGGCAATTGAAGCCCCAGAAACGGCGCAATTACTTCAGGCCATCTTTCGCGATCCGCAGCACTTCATCGTGCATGACGCGCTGCCGCAAGTTTCAATGTTTGGTGATGAAGGGGCGGCCAACCACAATCGCTTTGGCGGTGATTATGGCGAGGCGGGTGTACAGCTGTTTGTTTATGGACGCGAAGCCAGCCGCGAGGCGACATCGCCTCACCGTTTTCCCGCACGACAAACCCGTGAAGCCAGCGAAGCGGTGGCGCGCTTGCACCAGCTTTCCGCTGATCAGCTGCTCTTTGCTCAGCAAAACCCGGCAGTGATCGATCAGGGCGTTTTTCACAACGATGTTATTGCGGTCAGTAATCAAAACGTCCTGTTTTGCCATCAGCACGCATTCGTAGAGCAGGCCGCGTTGCTGGCACAGCTGAAACAGCGCGTGCCCGGTTTTGTTGCGATTGAAGTGCCAGAAAATCGGGTTAGCGTACAGGAAGCGGTGAACACCTATCTGTTTAACAGCCAGCTGCTTAGCCGGCCTGATGGCAGCATGATGCTGGTTTTACCTGAAGAGTCACGCCAACATGCCCGCGTCTGGGATTTCCTCTGTGAGGAAGTCGAAAAGGGCGGCCCGCTGCAGGCGCTTAAGGTGTTTGATCTGCGCGAAAGCATGGCAAACGGCGGCGGCCCAGCGTGTCTTCGTTTACGTGTGGTACTGACGCCGGAAGAGCAGCGGGCAGTGAATCCAGCCGTATTCATGAATGATCGTCTGTTTACTGAGCTGAATGACTGGATTGATCGTTATTACCGTGATCGCCTGACGCAAGCCGATCTTGCTGACCCACAACTACTGCGTGAAGGACGTGAAGCGCTGGATGCGTTGACCAAGCTGCTAGACTTAGGAAATGTGTACGCATTTCAGCAGTGAAGTGCAGGCAGCTGCGGCTGCCCTTCACTTCACGCGATAAGGAGGAACGATGCAGGATTTTTTACAACAGACGCTGTCCGGTAGAGCGCCACGCAAACGTAAAGGTGAAACCGCGCACCTTCACTGGCAATGGCTCGACCACGGCATTCTGTTGATGGAGCCAAAAGAAAAAGCGCTTCAGGCAATGGTGATTTCAGCAGGGATACACGGTAATGAAACCGCGCCGGTGGAGATGCTTAATCAGCTGTTGCTGCCGTTATTAAACGGCGAAAAACCGCTGCAACAGCGGCTGTTAGTGATCTTGGGCAATCCGATCGCGTTAAAAGCCGGTAAGCGTTACATGCATTACGATATTAATCGCCTGTTTGGCGGACGCTGGCAGCAGATTGTCGATGGGGATGAAGCGCACCGCGTCTTGCATCTTGAACAAGCGGTGGAAACGTTCTGGCAAGCGTGTGAGGTGGACGAAACGCGCTGGCATCTGGACCTGCATACCGCTATTCGCGGCTCATATCACACGCGCTTTGGCGTGATGCCGCAGAGCGATCGTCCATGGCCGCCGGCGTTTCTCGACTGGCTGGCAGCGGCGGGTATGGAAGCATTGGTATTTCATCGCGCGCCCGCTGGCACGTTTACCCATTTTAGCTGTGAACATTTTGCGGCTGCCAGCTGTACGCTGGAGCTGGGTAAAGCGCTGCCGTTTGGTAAGAATGATTTGTCTCAGTTCTCCGCTGCTCAGCAAGCATTGGCTGCACTGCTTTATGGCGAGGCTTTACCCGATATTACGCAACGACCAAAACATTATCGCGTAGCGCAACAGATTACGCGCAAGAGCGAAAGTTTCGTTTTGCATATGGGCAGCGACACGCTGAACTTCACGGCGTTTCCACAAGGGACGTTGTTAGCGGAGGATGGCGAGACGCGCTACTACGTTCAGCAGGCACGAGAATATGTCTTGTTTCCTAATCCCAATGTCGCACTGGGATTGCGTGCAGGATTGATGTTAATAGAAGAGGGCGAGCAGACCCAGGCGCTGCCACTCTAGAATGGGCTCTTTTTGACCTAAACCCGCGGGAGTTTTGCTTCCGCTTTCTTACCAGAAGCCTTACACTCCTCCTTAATTTCTCGCGTTTCCGCAGTAAATTCATACTCTTTTGCAATTCCTCACGCATTTCTTCTCATTCTCTTCATGATTGCCGGATTTCTGTCTTTTATGCTTTCACGGCTTTACTCAGCCTCTGAGTAGTTGACGTTCAGCGTCGTATGCTTGTTTCCGAAGACACGACAGAGCGCTGTCGTCATTAATCTGAATAATAAGGACACTATTATGCGTAAACTGACTTCCCTTTTACTGGCTTCTTCGCTGGCGTTTGGTGCAGCTAGCGCTGTCCACGCTGCGGCTGACAACTTGACGCCACCACCAGCAGCCGGTAGCGAAAAGCCAATGCATAAGCCGCCGATGCACCATGGCATGAACATGATGTTTAAAGGTCTGAACCTGACCGATGCGCAAAAACAGAGATGCGCGATATCATGAAACAGAGCCGCAAAGAAATGAAGCGCCCGTCGCTGGAAGAGCGCCGTGCTAATCATGCGCTGATCGCCGCTGATAGCTTCGATAAAGCCAAAGCTGAAGCGCAGGCTGATAAAATGACCGTCAATGCAAAAGAGAATGCGGTTGCCATGATGGAAACGCAGAACAAACTCTATAACGTGCTGACGCCTGAGCAGAAAAAACAGTACAACGCGAATTTTGAAAAGCACCTGACCGAGAAAGGCCCGCATGACGGCAAAATGACGCCACCACCAGCGGAGTAATTCGCGCTGATACTCTAAGGTCTTGAGACCGCCGACGTTGTCCACCTCATTCGTGTCGTGGGCAGCGTCGGCGGTTTTGTTTTGCCAGGGCTTTGAGTGACGTGCTACAGAGGATGAATCGGATATTCACCCGACAGAACCGGGCGGCAGAGAATTTTGTAGCCGTCGTGATCGAATCCACCCGGCGCACGCTTCAGCAACTTTGCTTCTTCCAGCGTCGTAACCGAGCCCAGATAGAACCAGTGATCGATGACGTGAATCTGCGTCATGTTTTTACCGGTTTCGACTAATCCCACCGCACCTTGCCATGGCCAGCAAAACACCCGGACATTCTCCAGTGCTGTTAGCAGGCGATCTTGATGATCGCTGATCGGCTCTTTACCGCAACACGCCCCCGCGCACTTACGTAACGCTGAACGGAAGCAGCCGCGCTGGGCGCTAAGCGCTTCCAGTCCCAATAATCCATGACAGAGTTGATAGTCGTCCGCCAGTTGCTTGAGCCTTTCCAGTGCGGCAAAACGGCTGCGATAGAGACCAAACAGATTCGGTGACTGGGTAAAGTCGAGTTCGCGCGCATACACCACCTGCGGTTTACCGTCGGTGATCTGCAAGGAGCAGAGTTGACGATTTTTTCGCAGGCGTTTGTTGAACAGCGGCTGCTGGGTTTTGATCATCTGCGCTTCAAGCAGCAGCGCGCCGAGATCGCCTGCGGTGGGGATCCATGTCACGCGGCGCGACTGACGCAGCATTTTGGCTTCATCCGGCGTTCGGAAATGGGACATCACGCGTGAACGTAAATTAACGCTTTTACCGATGTAGAGTGGCAGCGTTTCGCTTTCACCATGAAAGGTATACACGCCGGGTACATTCGGCAGGCCTTCCAGCCATTCACGCAGGTGTTCGGGATATTGATAAATAGCAGCCGCGTCGAACTCGAGGCGGTGCGTTGCTGCACGTCGGACCAAGATGAACTCCAATTACTGGTTGTCCATACAGTCTAACAGGGCGGTGAAATGTTCGCCAGCGGCTTAAAGTCGCCGCGTTGCCAGCCAGCAGACTATCGATCCCAGCGTGATCATTAATACGCCTTGCCAGAAAGCCAGCGCAGGCGTTAAACCCAACCACAAAGATGCCAGCAAGGCGGATAATACGGGTGTGAAATAGGACGCCGTCGCCAGCAGCGTGAGGTTGCCATGCTGAATGCCGTGATTCCACGCAGAATAGGCAATGGCAGTGGACGTTCCCATAAACAGCACCTCCAGCAGCGGGCGCAGGCCAAAGTGCAGCGGTGCGCTTTGTGCATCAAAGACATATTTCAGCCACAGCGCCAGCGCGGTCATCATAAAAAATAGCGTCACACCGTTGGTTCCGCGTGAATAACGCCGTGTGATGTTGTTGTAGAGCGCCCAGGCGATGGCCGCGATAAAGGCCAATGCGTAAGCCAGCGGATTACTTGAAAGATTGTTCAGCAGCAAAGCGGGGGATCCTGCGCTTTGACCTTTCATCACCCAGATAATCCCCAGCAGTGAGAGCGCTAATCCGGGCCACAGCCACAGGCTAAAACGCTGCTGATTAAAGGGAATCGCCAGGATGATAGTCAGGCAGGGCCACAAATAGTTGATCATCCCCAGTTCCAGCGATTGGTTGCGATTGCTGGCAAGGCCAATCGCTAATGCCAGACTGATTTCATAACCGACAAACAGCGCGCCACCCCCCATAAATAGGCTTTCGGCATAGCGCCGATGTTGGGGATACCGCGTGTGAAGCAGAGTAATAATGCAGTTGTCGAATAAATTAACGCGGCGCCACCGGTGGCACCAAAAGCCTCACTGACGCTGCGTAACAGGCCAACGGTAGTGCTCCAGAGCAAAATTGCGGTAAAACCAATCAGGGTGGCACGAGAAAGCGGGGTTAGCATTGATGACTCAACAGGACTGAGTGGAGAGTATTTCCCTGCACGCAGGCAGGGGAAATCGGTGGGCTTACTTCCAGAAATCGTCGAAAACGGTGATCGGTGGACGACGTTTATGCTCGGTTTTCAGATACCAGCCTTCAATAATATGGGCAGTTTCAGGTGCAACCTCTTTGCCTTCAAGATAATCATCAATCATCTCGTAAGTGACACCAAGCGCGACTTCATCTTGCAGGCCAGGACGATCGTCTTCCAAATCTGCAGTCGGCTTTTTCAAATAGAGATGCTCTGGGCAACCCAGCTCTTTTAGTAACTGCTTACCCTGACGCTTATTGAGGCGGAACAGAGGATTGATATCGGTACCGCCATCGCCGTACTTGGTAAAGAAGCCGGTTACGGCTTCTGCGGCGTGATCGGTGCCGACCACAACACCTTTGGTCATACCCGCAATGCTGTACTGCGCTTTCATGCGCTCACGCGCTTTCTCGTTACCACGGATAAAGTCGGAAAGCGTAATGCCCGCCTCTTGCAATGCACGTTCACTGGCAAGCACCGCTTCCTTGATATTCACCGCCAGCGAACGATCTGGCTTAATGAAGGCCAACGCATCCTGACAATCCTGCTCATCCGCCTGCACGCCAAAAGGCAAGCGCACCGCGATAAAGGTGTAATCATTATCGCCTGTTTCTTCACGCAACTCAGCGATAGCCAACTGCGATAATTTACCAGCGAGCGTGGAATCCTGGCCGCCACTTATACCCAGTACCAGGGTTTTTAAGCCTGTATGGCGCTTAAGATAGGATTTGAGAAAATCGATACTGGTGCGAATCTCTTGTTGAGTGTCGATTGTTGGCTTAACGCCAAGGGCTTCAATGATTTCCTGCTGCAGTGACATGAACATCTCCTCAAGTCAGTAGCCTGTCGGCACGATGCGAACTGTCTATTAAAGCTAACGTGCATAACCGAAAACAACAAGTCAATGCGACGGATGTTTTCGGTTAACCGTTGCTAAATCAGGCAGTTTTCACCTTGGGCTCAGGTTTTTTGCCAGCAGCGTGAACATCACTATCGCCGACATGAAGCAGCCAAAGATCGTTGCCGTCATGCTTAAGACCGAAGTTCCGCCGATACCGGTGATCGGCACAGCCAAAGCGCCCAGACTGAACATCGTGACGCCAATAACAGCCGATGCGCTGCCTGCACGATGCCCCTGGCTCTGCATTGCCAACGAAGAGGCCGTAGTCGCAATCACGCCATTACTGGCGATGGTAAAGAAAAGAGCGACCAGCAGCAGCGGTAATGGCGCAGCGGTGAGGGTGGCCAGCAACAGCAGGCTTGAGGCGACAAAGGCCAGCGTCAAGCCGCCTTTTAGCACGCGATATTCACCCCAAAGCGGGCAGAGGCGGGCGCTGGTTTGCGAGGCGATAACCAGGCCGACACCATTGGCAGCGAAGCAGAAGCTGAAGGCCTGCGGCGATAAACCGTAAATTTGCTGTAAGACGAAAGGTGAAGCGCCGATATAGGCAAACATGCCTGACATCATAAAGCCCTGGGTCAGGCAAAAACCCATAAAGGGACGATGCGTTATCACCTGGCCTAAAGCGGCATAGGCTGAAAAGATGGATCCTTTACTGCGGCGCTCTTCAGGTAACGTTTCATGTAATTTCCAACGTGCGAGGAAGATCAGCAACACGGCGATGCAGCCCAGCACCACAAAAATGCCACGCCAATTAAGCACCGTCATCAGCACGCCACCCAGCACGGGCGCAGCGATGGGCGCCAGACCGTTAACCAGCATTAGCAGAGCAAAGAAGCGAGTAAGCTCGTGCCCGCTGTACATATCACGCGCCACCGCACGTGATAACACTGCGCCGCCCGCACCGGCTAATCCTTCGAACAGACGCGCCAGCAGAAGCTGGTTAATATCCTGTGCCAGTGCGCACCCTATCGAGGCGATAAACAGCAGAACCAGCGATAACATCAGTGGGCGAATGCGGCCAAATTTGTCACTCATCGGGCCAAACAAAAGTTGTCCCGCGCCAAGCCCTAATAAACCTGCTGTCAGGCTGAGTTGTGCAGTGGAGGTTTCAGTATTCAGATCGTGCGCGAGTTGTGGCAACGCAGGTAAATAGAGATCGATACAAAGCGGCCCAAGTGCTGCCAGTAATCCCAGCGTGATGGCATAGACCAGCCGGTTAGAGTGTGCAGGTGTCATTTATCCTCTGAATTTTTAACAATATGATGAATCAAGGCGTGGTAAAGGGAGTGAAGTGAGGTGGCTGACGCCTTCTGCGGTGTCAACTGACGAAAGGCGGTACCTTCAACCAGCACCGCCAGTACCTCAACGCGAGCGGTAATCTGCTCTTCATTAAGCTGCGGATGATTCAGCTGCATGTTATGGCAGGCATTACTGAAAATACGCTCATCAGCAGCGCTCAGTATTTCTGCCACGCGTGGATTGCGGCTCGCTTCGGCAGCCACTTCCAGCATCAGCATTTCATCCTCCTCGCTTAGCGTTATGCGACAGGCAAGCAGGGTCGCAATGTGCTGGGCGTCGAAATGGTCGCTCATGGCCGCAACTTTGTTGTCGACGATGCGCTTTACCATCTCTTCAATCAGCGCGTCTTTGCTGGGAAAATAGCGATAAATTTGCCCGACGCTGAGATTTGCACCCCTTGCCAGCTGCGCCATACTGGCCGCGTGAAAACCGAATTGGCGAAAGCAGTGACGCGCCGCTGAGATGATTTCATCCTTGCGGGTGCGATGGCGTTCTTCTCGGGCTTCACGCTGTTTGGTCATGCCAACTCCAAATAATAGTTTTGAGAGTGCTTATTCTCGCTGGCGATTATACGGATGCCTTGACGTCAAAACAGCTTTCTTTACTAAAACCTGACGCTTCGGACTGCACTTAAAGTTCGCCATAAACTTGATAAACCTGCATTTATGTTCCAGGCTTCTCTGACATGGACAAAAAATGAGGAACAACAAGATGAATAAAGTGATGGGATGTATCGCTGCGGCGCTGACGCTGGCTGCTCTGTCTGGTTGTACGACTTACGATCGCGCAGAAAGCTACGTGACTAAGCCGGTAGTTAAGGATGTCAAAAAAGGGATGACGCGCGATCAGGTTCGCCAAATCGCCGGTACGCCGTCAACTGAAATCACGATGGTTCACGCACGCGGCACTTGCCAGACTTATGTACTGGGCGAGCGCGATGGAAAACCGCAGACCTACTTCGTGAGCTATAGCGATACCGGTCGCGTTATGAATTATGGCTTCCAGAGCTGTGCTGAGTACGATACTGACCCACAAGCTAATCAGTAATCGCAGATTGAAAACAAACGGCCCGTCAATGACGGGCCGTTTTTCGTTACGGGGTTATAAACCCGAAGGGCGCGGGACCTCAACATAATCGCCGTTGATTTCACGCTGATAGTAGTGACCTTCCTGCACATAAAACCGCTTGCCGTTAAAGTCCAGGACGCGCATGCCGCCGCCGGAAGGTTCAGCAGGAGGCTCAACGACAACGTAATTGTCGCCCTGTCGCTGATAGTAACTGCCATTGAGCAGGTAATAGGTGAGTCCACCAATCAATACGGCGGTAGCGGCGTCAGGCAGGAAACCCAGTCGACCTGGCCCCTCCCAGTGTGGACCTCCGCCTCCCCAATGTGGGCCCGGCCCATGCCCCCAATCACCAGGATGAGCAAAGGCAAAAACAGGCGATAACAGGGTTAACGCCAGTACCGAGGCGATAACTTTTTTCATGCGTATTCTCCTACTAAGACTGCCTGCAGGATTCTCTTTTTAGCGGTTAAAGACAAGCTGAAAAACAGCGATTTTTCGCCTGCTTACTACGCTTAACGCTTTCTTAACGGGGCCGCCATGATGGCGAGAAATTGTGGAGGGTTTTCTGCGGGAAGATAAAAAAGCCTGGCGTAAAGTCGCCAGGCTTTGGGCTGAATTTAGCGATGTGCCAGCTCGGCGTGCTCGTCGCTTTCCAACACTTTTTTGTCTGTTAAACCTAACCAGCGGCTGGTCAACGAGCCTGCTGTCATTGAACCATTCACGTTCAAGGCGGTACGGCCCATATCAATCAACGGTTCGATGGAGATTAGCAGCGCCACCAACGTTACCGGCAGGCCCATTGCAGGCAGTACAATCAGCGCTGCAAAAGTCGCACCGCCACCCACGCCTGCTACGCCTGCAGAGCTAAGCGTAACAATGCCAACCAGCGTCGCAATCCACAGCGGATCAAATGGGTTGATACCGACGGTAGGCGCCACCATTACCGCCAGCATGGTTGGGTAAAGTCCAGCACACCCATTTTGACCGATGGTGGCACCAAATGAGGCGGCAAAACTGGCAATGGATTCAGGAACACCCAAGCGACGCGTCTGCGTTTCAACACTTAATGGAATGCTGGCAGCGCTGGAGCGGCTGGTAAAAGCAAAGGTAATTACCGGCCAAACTTTGCGGAAGAAGCGCATCGGATTAATGCCATTTACCGACAGCAGGAGCGCATGCACGGCAAACATCATTGCCAGACCCAGATAAGAGGCCACCACGAAGCTGCCGAGTTTAACAATGTCTTGCAGGTTCGAACCGGCAACCACTTTGGTCATCAACGCCAGCACGCCATACGGCGTCAGCTTCATGATAAGACGCACCAGCTTCATTACCCAGGATTGCAGCGTATCAATCGCCACCAGCACGCGCTGACCTTTTACTTCATCATCTTTCAGCAGTTGCAATGCAGCTACGCCGAGGAAAGCAGCAAAAATCACCACGCTGATGATCGAAGTTGGGTTCGCGCCTGTCAGATCGGCAAACGGATTTTTTGGGATAAAGGAGAGCAGCAGTTGTGGAACGCTGAGATCGGAAACCTTGCCAACATAGTTGCTTTGAATAGCACTCAGGCGCGCGGTTTCTTGCACACCTTGCACTAAACCTTCAGCGCTCAGGCCAAACAGGCCGGTAACAAATACGCCAACCAACGCTGAAATTGCCGTAGTAAACAGCAGCACACCAATAGTAAGTACGCTGATCTTACCCAATGACGAGGCGTTATGCAGGCGTGCCACGGCGCTGAGAATGGAGACAAACACCAGCGGCATGACGATCATTTGCAGGAGCTGTACATAACCATTACCGACAATATTGAACCAGCTAATGGAGGTTTTCAGCGTTGCGCTGTTTTCACCATAAATCAGCTGTAATACCAAACCAAAAAGCACACCGATCACTAAACCGGTCAGCACTTTTTTCGACAGGCTCCATGAATTGCGACCGAACCGCGAAAGCAGCGCCAGTAGCAGCACAAAAGCCACAATATTTAGAATAAGAGGAAGGTCCATACTGAAACTCCAGAGTAATGCTGCAGAAAGTAAGCGGTATGCAGCATAATGTTAATCACGAATTAAGCCTGACCGAATGGTATCAGTAGGTTGTGGTGCAGCCTTATATCCAAATGGAATGCTTTATAACTTAACGTCGTGATTTGTCTGTTTACTGTGCACTTTGTGCAGAGATGAGGCGACTGACGCCATTTTGCAGCGTATCAAACAATTGGCTGGGCCAACCGTTTGCACCAAAGGAAGGCATTCCGACCGGAAACCACAAGGCGTATCCCACCAAGCCAAGGCACAAAACACGTTCCAGCTGATTGCCTTTTTGGCTTCTGAGAATCGGCAAGCGAAAACGCCAGCGGCAGGGCCACAACAGCGGTACACCGGCAGGTGTAAGCATGTCTGCCACAATATGACTGAGATAACCCAGCGTCATGCCTTGCAGCACATCAGCCGGAAGCGGCCACTCTTTGGGAACGTTGACTTGAAACAACCATAATGCCGCAGCGACGGCCAGCAGGCTGTGAGTAAATCCGCGATGACCAAAGACGCGTGCGATAGGCTGAGAAATCCATCTTAATCGTTGGCCGAGCAGGGACTTAGGGTGATCGATATCAGGCAGCAAGCAGGTAAGTAACGTTGCTGGGATCAAATGCCACCAATCCGCTTCCGCCATCACTGGAGTGAGTTCGGCGCGTTTAGCGAATATAGCGCTGGCAATGGCAAAAATGATGTGGCCTTCGCCCGTCATGATAAAACCTGGCTGCAAAAAACTGTCGATGCATCCAGTATAGGGATTTAACCAGTAAATGAGAACATGTGACGCTGTAACGAAGCGTTAATTTTTTCAAATTATAGCGGGCAACGTTACGTGGCCCGCCCAAATCATTAACGTGCCAGCCATCCTCCATCAACGGCGAGCGTATACCCGTTGACATAGTCGGAGGCGGCAGAAGCGAGAAAAACGACCGGTCCCATCATGTCATCAGGATTACCCCAGCGTCCGGCTGGAATGCGGCCAAGAATTTCCTCGCTACGTGATTCGTCGTTACGTATCTGCTCGGTATTATTGGTCGCCATATAGCCCGGCGCGATGGCATTTACATTGATGTGGTGTTTTGCCCATTCATTGGCCATCAGGCGGGTTAAACCCATCACTGCACTTTTTGAAGCCGTATACGAAGGAACGCGAATCCCGCCCTGGAAGGAGAGCATGGAGGCAATGTTGATGATCTTGCCGCCGTGACCTTGGGCAATAAACTGGCGTGCTACCTGCTGAGAGAGAAAGAACAAGCTTTTGCTGTTGATGTTCATGACATCATCCCAGTCTTTTTCACTGAAGTTCAGCGCATCTTCGCGACGGATAATGCCGGCATTGTTTACCAGAATGTCAATTTTACCGGCGGCGGCGACGGCTTCTTCGACAACCTGAGAAACCACTTCAGGATGAGTAAGATCGGCCTGCACGGCCCAAAATTTGCGACCCAGCGCTTCGACTTTGCTTTGGGTGTCATCAGGACCGGCACGGTTGACACCAACGATATCGCAACCTGCTTGTGCCAGTCCAAGCGCCATTCCTTGTCCTAAACCGGTGTTGCAGCCGGTTACCAGCGCCACTTTACCTTCCAGATTAAATGCATTCAGTATCATTTTGCTTCTCCTCTGCTTAACGCAGTTCGCTGATTTTGACGTGATCCATGTCATCAAAGACCTGATTTTCACCCACCATGCCCCAGATAAAGGTATAACGCTGTGTACCCACGCCAGCGTGAATTGACCAGCTAGGCGAGATGACGGCTTGCTCATTGTGTACCAACAGATGGCGTGTCTCTTGCGGCTTGCCCATCATATGGAACACCGCAGTTTCTTCGCTCATATCAAAGTAGAAGTAGACTTCCATGCGGCGCTCATGAGTGTGACATGGCATGGTGTTCCACAAGCTGCCTTCTTCCAGTTTGGTCAAACCCATGGTCAGTTGGCAGGTGGGTAAAACATCGGGCACGATGAATTTGTTGATTGTGCGGCGATTGGATGTGGCTGCATCGCCTAACGTTGTCGACGAGGCTTCTTGTAGCGTGATTTTTTTATCAGGAAAGGTGGTGTGCGCGGGCGCACTGTTGTAATAAAACTTGGCGGGCTGAGCGGGATTGTCGCTGCGGAAACTGAGGTTGCGGGCACCTTTGCCGACATACAGCGCTTCTTGATTGCCGATTTCCCAGGTTTTGCCATCAACCTCAATCACGCCCGGCCCGCCCACGTTGATCACGCCGAGTTCGCGTCGCTCAAGAAAGTAGCTCACGCCAAACTGCTTGCCGAGCTCATCGCCGAAGTTAACGGTACTGTTCACCGGCATTACACCGCCGATAATGATGCGATCAATGTGGCTGTAGGTCAGCGTATAGGTATCTGCTTCGAAGATTTTCTCAATCAGAAATTCGCGACGAAGCGCGGCGGTATCCAACTGCTTGGCGTGATCGCTGTGAATGCTTTGACGAACGTCCATCTCAGGCCTCTCTGCAAAATTGTTGTGCGCGCCCCGGTTGGGGGATTCTTTGCGCATCTTAGGCAGAGTGGTATGTGAATTCAATAAAAATGAAACGTTGTTTTATTTATTTGCGGCAGAGATCAATTCTCTGAACTTTGGTAAATAAAAGCCCGCCTGCTGGCGGGCTAAATTTAGCCTTGAAGATGAGCAACGGTTAACTGCGTGAGCGTGTCGAGTTTAACATTGGCGAGCGACCAACGCGGATCGTCACGGTATTCGGCTGCAGGCACAACAATAGAGCGCATGCGTGCGGCTTTAGTGGCAATCATGCCATTAAACGAATCTTCCAGCGTGACGCAGTTCAAGGGATCGATACCGAGTTTGGCAGCGGCATCCAGATAAACCTGCGGATGCGGTTTGCTGTAAGGCAAGGATTCCGCAGAAACCAGGACATCAAAGTAGGCGCGCAAATCAAAAATTTCTAATACGCGCTCAAGCATATGTAGCGGTGAAGCAGAAGCGAGGCCAATTTTCATTCCCTGCTGCTGACACAGTTCTAACGCGTCTTTCACGCCTGGAAGCAGCGGACGCGTCTCCTCAATCAGTGAAAGCGAACGCGCAATAATGCGGTTCGTCACTTCGTGTTGGCTTGGGCCATTCCACGGCAGTGTTTCGTACCACATTCTCACCACCTGATCGATACGAAGGCCGAGTGTGTCAGGCAGCTCATTACGGCGCGTCAGGTCAACGTCCAGCGTCGAGAAGATATCCATTTCAGCCTGATCCCAGAGAGGTTCAGAATCGATAATCAATCCATCCATATCGAATAAGGCAGCAAGAACAGGGCGGTGATAAGACATACGACGTCTCCTTATTAAGTTTGCGCTACCTTAACACGACGGCATGAGGTGTGCTTAACGGGCGCAGTACGCTCATTTTTTGGGAAATTTCCCCTGCGCAGGTAGACTGAGTGCACATTGGATTTTGGGTTCAGGAGATATCATGACCTATCAACAGGCTGGCCGTATCGCCATCCTTAAGCGCGTCGCTGGCTGGATAATCTTTTTGCTGGCATTGCTTTCAACGGTAATTTCCGTGCTGAGCTTTATGTTTAAGCACAGTGAAAAGCAGCCAGGTATTGATGCTGTGATGCTGGATTTTGTGCATGTAATAATCGATATGGTGCGCTTCAATACGCCATTCCTTGGCTTCTTCTGGCATAACTCGCCGGTGCCCGATTTTAATGGTCAAATGAATCTCGGCTTCTGGATTATCTATATTCTGATTTTTGTGGGGCTGGCGCTGGAAGCATCAGGTTCACGCATGGGGCGCCAGGCGCGTCATATTAAAGAAGGTGTTGAGGATCAAATGATCCTTGAGCAGGCAAAAGGCAGCGAAGGGCGCTCGCGTCAGCAATTAGAAGAGAAGATTCGTGTGCCGCGTCACACCCTGTTCCTACAGGTTTTTCCGCTTTATGTTTTGCCTGTCGTCATCGCGATAGCGGGATATTTCGCTCTCTCCCTGCTGGGATTCGTTTAAGCAATCAGGCCGGTTTGGCCTGATGCTGTGTTAACTCATCTTCATCTAATAACTGGCCAATGGCGAATTGCGCTTCGCCAAGCCAGTTACCACCAAAGACATTGGCGCGATTCAACAAATAGTAGAGTTGATAAACCGGTTGTCGCTGTGAAAAACCATCTGGCAACGGCCAAACTGCCTGATAACCCTCATAAATCTGACGCGGTAAATCCTCAAACCAGGTCAGCATTGCCAAATCACATTCACGATCGCCCCAGTAACAGGCCGGATCAAAAATCCACGGGCCTTGTACACTGCTAGCGCAGTTTGCAGGCCAGAGATCGCCGTGAAGCAGGGAAGGTTGCGGATGATGGGAAGCCAGCACACGCTGAACGCAGGCCACAATCAGGTCTGTATCACCATACTGAACCCCTTTTTCAGCCGCAAGTTGCAGTTGCCAACCAATGCGTTGTTCAGCAAAGAAAACTGACCAGCGGCGTAACCAGCTGTTGGGTTGGGGGTTGTAGTGATGTTGTTATCGAAGTCGAGGCCGAACTGAGTTTGTTCGCTCCACTGATGCAGATGTGCCAGCTGCCTGCCTAGCTGAAAAGCACTTTGTTCATCCAACGGTTGCGGAGCGATGTACTCAAGCAGGAGAAAGCTGTCATCGCGATAGCTTCCTACACCATAAACCTTAGGCACGCGCACAGTTTGCGTGCGCTCAAGCAGCGCCAGTTGATCGGCTTCCCAGGTAAACAGCGATAACATTTCGCGGCTGTTGCATTTGACGAACACGTCGTGCTCGCCATAGCGAACATGCCAGGCGGGATGGACGTCTCCGCCGGGGAGTTCATGGCGTTGTGTGATTTCGGCGTTGCCTAACTGCTCGCTTAACAGACGACTAATGGCTGACCACATTGGGCTATCCTCTTTATTCGCTGCGTAAGATCGATTGTCACGCTTAAATATTCACCAAAACCGCCGCGTATGCACGGCTTATCTGGTTAAGGAGAAGAACTTTTATTCGCGGCGTCTTGTAAGAAAGCGTCCAGCGTTGAAATAGTCACTTCAGGAGGCTTTCCTAAAATGCTTTCACCTGCCGCCGTGGCCTGCTGTTTCAATTCCGCTTCTTCAAGGGTTGTGACGATACCAAAACTGTTGGTACCCAGTTCGTGGGGATGCCCTTCATCATCCGTCAGCGTGGTAGTGAAGCCTGCTGACGTCATGCTGCTGGTCAATTCGAGAATATCGCCTAGACCAGATTCTTGAAAATGAAAGGTCACAATATAACGGGTTAACGATTGGCTACTCATTCTTCACCTCCACGTGTTTTTACTGTCCTCAGCGTAGACTACGATGAAAAAATGGGCGAGTTATTAAGGAGATGAGATCAAACTTTTGTTCATTTCGCGAGTAAAGAGATGTAAGGCGATAAATGCAGCTTAAGAAAAATCTTCTGTTTATCAGGATGTATTTGCGTTAACTGCCCACTATAATGCCCCGCGTTAATCAGAAGGATCCCAATAATCAAGCGGTGTCAGGCCAAAAAGCACGCTTTTTGCAGTGTTAACATTTGTTTACAAATCTTACCGTAAATTGCATTGCTTGACTTAGGAAACACTTCAAACTCTCCGTTTTTTAAACTGTCGCACGGATCACATTTAATGAAAGCCTTCAACAAGCTGTCTGCTGTTCTTTTGCTCTCTGCTGGAGCGTTTTGTCATCAGGCATTGGCCGATAACGCCGTCTTTACGTCTATGGATGATCCTTCCACGGCCAAAAAACCGTTTGAAGGTTCTGCGGCTGCAGGTTATCTGGCTCAAACCGGTAACACCACCAGCTCATCGCTGACCGCGCAAACCAACATGACCTGGTATAAAAGCTCAATGGCTTATAGCTTGTGGGGCAATGCGGCTAATACCTCATCTAACGATGAGCGCTCTTCCGAAACCTACAACATTGGCGGCCGTAGCCGTTATAACGTGAGCAACTACGATTACCTGTTTGGTCAGGCAAGCTGGTTGAGCGACCGTTTCAACGGTTACGATTCACGTGACGTGTTAACCGCGGGTTATGGTCGTCAGCTTCTGAATGGTCCAGTGCATTCGCTGCGTGCTGAATTCGGTCCGGGTGTACGCTATGACGATTTCCACGACGGTGGACATGAAACTAAAGCGTTGGGTTATGGCGCTGTTAGCTACCAGTGGCAGCTGACTGACACCACCAAGTTCGTACAAGGTGTGTCTGTATTAAGCAGCTTCGGTGAAGATACCACGCTGAACTCAGAAACTGGCCTGCAGGTAGCGATCAACGATCACTTCGCGTTGAAACTGGCTTATAACGTGACCTGGAATAACAATCCGCCAGAATCTGCGCCAGATCGCACCGATACCAAAACATCGATCATGCTTTCTTACGCGATGTAATCGCGATTTAGCGATCTTGGTTAAAAGCAGCCTGGCTTGATGTCAGGCTGCTTTTTTGATCTCTCCAAGGCTTAGGTGAAAAGGCATGGGTTTTTCTCCTCGCGTAAAACTGCTATCATCTGCGCCGCACTACAATCCTGGCGTCATTCCGACAATGTGGGTCTGACATTACGCCAGGCAAATAAATTTACTCAATGTGCATGTAGGCTTTCGTGTGGCTTACCACTGCAATTAAGGATATGAAATGCCTGTAATTACGCTTCCTGATGGCAGCCAGCGCTCTTTTGATCGCCCTGTCAGTGTCATGGATATCGCGCTGGATATTGGTCCAGGCTTAGCCAAGGCCTGCATTGCTGGGCGTGTAAACGGTGAGATGGTTGATGCAGTTGATCCCATCACCGAAGACGCCTCTGTCGCCATCATCACTGCGAAAGACGAAGCTGGTCTGGAAATTATTCGTCACTCCTGTGCGCATCTGTTGGGCCATGCGATTAAGCAGCTGTGGCCAGACACAAAAATGGCGATTGGTCCGGTGATTGATAACGGCTTCTATTATGATGTCGACATTGATCGTACCCTGACCCAGGAAGATATCGACCTGCTGGAAAAACGCATGCATCAGTTGGCTGAGTCCAATTATGATGTTGTGAAGAAAAAGTGAGTTGGCAGGAAGCACGCGACGTCTTTGCCGCGCGTGGTGAAGTTTATAAAACCACCATCCTTGATGAGAACATCAGCCATGACGATCATCCTGGCCTGTATCATCACGAAGAATACATCGACATGTGCCGCGGTCCGCACGTGCCGAATATGCGTTTCTGCCATCATTTTAAATTGCAGAAAATTTCCGGTGCGTACTGGCGCGGTGACAGCAATAATAAGATGCTGCAGCGTATTTACGGTACCGCCTGGGCAGATAAAAAGCAGTTGGCGGCTTATCTGCAACGTTTGGAAGAGGCTGCAAAACGCGACCATCGTAAGATTGGTAAGCAGCTTGACCTCTACCATATGCAGGAAGAAGCGCCGGGTATGGTGTTCTGGCATAATGACGGCTGGACCATCTTCCGCGAGCTAGAAGTGTTTGTTCGCAGCAAGCTTAAAGAATATCAGTATCAAGAAGTTAAAGGTCCATTTATGATGGATCGCGTGCTCTGGGAAAAAACCGGGCATTGGGAGAACTATAAAGAAGCGATGTTCACCACCTCATCTGAGAACCGTGAATATTGTATCAAGCCGATGAACTGCCCGGGCCACGTGCAGATCTTCAACCAAGGCTTGAAGTCGTACCGCGATCTACCGCTGCGTATGGCTGAGTTTGGTAGCTGCCACCGTAACGAGCCATCAGGTGCGTTACATGGTTTGATGCGTGTACGTGGCTTTACCCAAGACGACGCCCACGTTTTTTGTACTGAAGAGCAAGTTCGTGACGAAGTGAATAGCTGTATTCGCATGGTTTATGACATGTACAGCACCTTCGGCTTTGAAAAGATTGTGGTAAAATTATCTACCCGTCCAGAAAAGCGTATTGGCACCGATGACATGTGGGACCGTGCCGAGGAAGACCTTGCTGCTGCGTTGAACGAGAACAATATTGAGTTCGAATTCCAACCTGGCGAAGGCGCTTTCTATGGTCCTAAAATCGAATTCACCTTGTACGATTGCCTTGATCGTGCCTGGCAGTGCGGGACAGTTCAGCTAGACTTCTCACTGCCGAAGCGTTTAGAAGCCACTTATGTGGGTGAAAACAACGACCGTCAGACGCCAGTGATGATTCACCGCGCGATTCTGGGTTCGATGGAGCGCTTCATTGGCATTTTGACCGAGGAGTTTGCCGGTTTCTTCCCTACCTGGTTGGCACCGCTGCAAGCTGTAGTAATGAATATTACCGACGGACAAGCAGAATATGTTGAGTCTTTGACACGTAAGTTGCAGAATGCTGGCATTCGTGTAAAAGCAGACTTGAGAAACGAGAAGATAGGCTTTAAAATCCGCGAACACACATTGCGTCGCGTCCCTTATATGTTGGTCTGTGGTGATAAAGAGGTGGAAGCTGGCAAAGTGGCCGTTCGCACCCGCCGTGGTAAAGACCTTGGGTCGATGGATGTCGATGTGTTTGTTGAGAAACTGCAACAAGAAATTCGCAGCCGAAATCTTCACCAATTGGAGGAATAAAGTATTAAAGGCGGAAAACGAGTACAACCGACGCGTCCAAATCGAATCAACAGTGAAATCCGCGCGACAGAAGTGCGCCTAACAGGCGTTGATGGCGAGCAGCTTGGCATTGTCAGTCTACGTGAAGCTTTGGAAAAAGCTGAGGAATCGGGCGTTGATTTAGTAGAAATCAGCCCGAATGCCGAACCGCCGGTTTGCCGCATCATGGACTACGGCAAGTTCCTCTATGAGAAAAGCAAATCTTCTAAGGAACAGAAGAAGAAGCAAAAAGTTATTCAGGTTAAGGAAATTAAATTCCGTCCTGGAACCGATGATGGCGACTATCAGGTCAAACTACGCAACCTGATTCGCTTTCTGGAAGAAGGCGATAAAGCCAAAATCACGCTGCGTTTTCGCGGTCGTGAGATGGCGCACCAGCAGATCGGTATGGAAGTGCTTAATCGCGTCCGTAAAGATCTGTGTGAAGATCTGGAATTGGCCATTGTTGAATCTTTCCCTTCGAGGATTGAAGGCCGCCAGATGATCATGGTGCTCGCACCTAAGAAGAAACAGTAGGCTTTCAAGTAACACCAACCGCGCAGCGTTCGCGCTGTGCGGGGATGTGTTCGCCTGTCTGGGTCATGTTATTAACAATGCGAAGTGGATATTTTTAAAATGCCAAAGATTAAAACTGTACGTGGCGCGGCTAAGCGCTTCAAGAAGACCGCTTCTGGCGGCTTCAAGCGTAAACACGCAAACCTGCGTCATATTCTGACTAAAAAATCTACTAAGCGTAAACGTCACCTGCGCCCTAAAGGCATGGTTTCTAAAGGCGATCTGGGTCTGGTTATTGCCTGCCTGCCGTACGCATAAGTCCATTTTTTTAAACAGAATATAGAACAGGAGAGCTCATATGGCTCGCGTTAAACGTGGTGTAGTTGCTCGCGCACGTCACAAAAAATCTTAAAACAAGCTAAAGGCTATTACGGTGCACGTTCACGTGTATACCGCGTTGCCTTCCAGGCTGTTATCAAAGCTGGTCAGTATGCTTACCGTGACCGTCGTCAACGTAAGCGTCAGTTCCGTCAGCTGTGGATCGCACGTATCAACGCTGCGGCGCGTCAGAACGGTATGTCTTACAGCCGTTTCATCAATGGTCTGAAAAAAGCTGCCATTGAAATTGACCGTAAAATCCTGGCCGACATCGCCGTATTCGACAAAGTGACATTCTCTGCACTTGTTGAAAAAGCGAAATCAGCTCTGGCGTAAGTCAGTTGAAAAAGGGAGCTTGCTCCCTTTTTTATTGCCTGTAACTCAAGCAAAAGATTGACATTTTCACCGCTGCGCATTTCAATAGCACCCTTAATTAATAACAAGGTAACCGCAAGCATGAATGCTGCTATTTTCCGTTTCTTTTTTACTTTAGCGCCTGACATTAGGGGCTTTTGCGCATAAGAAAAGAAACGAAAAATCGCGCCGAAAGCCTCCCTCGTGGAGGCTTTTTTGTTTCTGGCGATAGTACATTGGACCAGCAGGTCCCAACGAGAACTGACCAGCCTGACTGGAAGAAGAGGAAAACATGTCCCAACTCGCAGAACTGGTGGCCAAAGCCACGGCGGCCATTGACGGGTCGACGGATATCGCCGCCCTTGACGCAGTACGCGTCGAATATTTGGGTAAGAAAGGATATCTGACGCTTCAGATGACCACACTACGCGAGCTGCCGGCAGAAGAGCGCCCAGCAGCAGGCGCGGTAATCAATGAAGCCAAGCAGCAAGTGACTGAGCATCTGACTGCGCGCAAAGATGCGCTGGAATCTGCAGCACTGAATGCACGTCTGGCAGCAGAAACCATCGACGTATCTCTGCCGGGTCGCCGCACTGAAAATGGTGGCTTGCATCCGGTTACGCGCACCATTGATCGTATCGAAAACTTTTTTGGTGAGTTAGGTTTCGCAGTCGTTACCGGCCCAGAAATTGAAGATGATTATCATAACTTTGATGCGCTGAATATTCCGGGGCACCATCCCGCTCGTGCCGATCACGATACCTTCTGGTTTGATGCTACGCGCCTGCTGCGCACGCAAACTTCGGGTGTACAGATTCGTACCATGAAAGAGCAGCAGCCACCCATTCGTATCATTGCGCCAGGGCGCGTGTATCGTAACGATTACGACCAAACGCACACGCCAATGTTCCATCAGATGGAAGGCCTGATTGTCGATAAAAACATCAGCTTTACCAATCTGAAAGGCACATTGCACGATTTCCTGAACAACTTCTTTGAAGAGAATTTGCAGATCCGCTTCCGTCCTTCCTATTTTCCCTTTACCGAGCCATCAGCAGAAGTCGATGTAATGGGTAAAAACGGCAAGTGGCTTGAAGTATTGGGCTGCGGCATGGTGCACCCGAACGTTCTGCGTAACGTAGGCATCGATCCTGAAATCTATTCCGGCTTTGCATTTGGTATGGGCATGGAGCGTCTAACCATGTTGCGCTATGGCGTAACCGATCTGCGTGCTTTCTTCGAAAATGATTTACGTTTCCTCAAACAATTTAAGTAAGGGCAGGTTATCCAATGAAATTCAGTGAACTCTGGTTACGCGAATGGGTAAATCCAGCCCTGGACAGCGCAGCGCTGTCTGAGCAAATCACCATGGCAGGTTTAGAGGTCGATGGCGTAGATCCTGTTGCTGGCGCGTTTCATGGCGTGGTAGTGGGTGAAGTTGTTGAATGCGGACAGCATCCGAATGCCGACAAACTGCGTGTCACCAAAATCAATGTAGGTGGCGAGCGCCTACTGGACATCGTCTGTGGCGCACCAAACTGCCGCCAGGGCCTCAAAGTCGCAGTGGCTACCGTTGGCGCAGTGCTGCCGGGTGACTTCAAAATCAAAGCCGCAAAACTGCGTGGTGAGCCGTCTGAAGGCATGCTGTGTTCATTCTCAGAGCTGGGTATTTCAGATGACCATAACGGCATTATTGAACTGCCTGCAGAGGCGCCGATTGGCACCGATATTCGTGAATATCTGCAGCTCAATGACAACACCATTGAAATCAGCGTGACGCCAAACCGCGCAGATTGCCTCGGTATCATCGGTATCGCCCGCGATGTCGCGGTATTGAATGGTTTACCGCTCAACGCACCGGAAATCAATTCGGTTGCTGCGACCATCAATGACACTTTCCCGATTCGCGTTGATGCAACAGAAGCTTGCCCACGCTATTTGGGCCGCGTAGTGAAGGGCGTTAACGTTGCTGCCTCCACACCGTTGTGGATGAAAGAAAAGCTACGTCGCTGTGGTATTCGATCTATCGATCCGGTGGTTGATATCACTAACTACGTCCTGCTGGAGCTGGGCCAGCCGATGCACGCCTTCGACCTTGACCGCATTGATGGCGGAATAGTGGTGCGTATGGCGAAAGAAGGTGAAACCTTAACGTTACTGGACGGTACTGAAGCCAAATTGAGCAGCGACACGCTGGTCATTGCCGATCATCATAAAGCGCTGGCAATGGCCGGTATTTTTGGTGGCGAGCATTCTGGTGTAAATACTGAAACGCAAAACATCCTGTTTGAATGTGCCTTTTTCGATCCGCTGGCGATTACGGGGCGTGCACGCCGTCAAGGTTTGCACACCGATGCCTCGCATCGCTACGAACGCGGTGTTGATCCGGCGTTGCAGCACAAAGCATTGGAACGCGCTACGCAGCTACTGCTGGACGTTTGTGGGGGCGAAGCGGGTCCGATAATCGACCAGACGCACCAGGCATCTTTGCCGCCGCGGGCCACTATTATTTTGCGTCGTGAAAAACTCGATCGCCTCATTGGTCATGCGATTGCAGACGATCAGGTGACGGATATTCTGACGCGCCTGGGTTGCCAGGTCACTGTGAGCGAAGGTGAGTGGAAAGCCGTTGCGCCAAGCTGGCGTTTCGACATGACGATTGAAGAAGATCTGATTGAAGAAGTCGCGCGCATTTACGGCTACAACAACATCCCAGACGTGCCGGTTCAGGCTGGTTTGATCATGACTCAGCATCGTGAAGCGAATCTTTCCCTGAAGCGTGCCAAAACCTTGCTGGTTGATAAAGGTTATCAGGAAGCGATCACCTACAGCTTTGTTGATCCGAAAATTCAACAGCTGCTGCATCCGGGTGAAGAAGCGCTGATCCTGCCAAGCCCGATTTCCAGCGACATGTCGACTATGCGCCTGTCACTGTGGACTGGATTGTTGAGTGCGGTGGTCTACAACCAGAATCGCCAGCAGAGCCGCGTTCGCTTCTTTGAAAGCGGATTACGCTTTGTGCCGGATACACAAGCCGATTTAGGTATTCGTCAGGATCTTATGCTGTCTGGCGTATTGAGCGGTAATCGTAACGAAGAGCATTGGGATCTGGCGCGTCAGTCGGTTGACTTCTATGATTTAAAAGGCGATTTAGAATCGCTGCTCGATTTAACCGGCAAACTGGATAACATTAGCTTCCGTGCAGAAGCCAATCCGGCACTGCATCCGGGGCAAAGCGCAGCCATTTATTTACAGGATGAACGAATCGGATTTATCGGGGTGGTTCATCCTGAGCTGGAACGTAAGCTTGATCTCAATGGTCGCACCTTAGTCTTTGAACTGCTTTGGAATAAGGTTGCAGACCGCGTCCTGCCTGACGCGCGCGAGATTTCACGCTTCCCGGCAAACCGTCGTGATATCGCCGTTGTGGTGGCTGAAAACGTCCCAGCAGCAGATATCATCGCGGAGTGTAAGAAAGTTGGCGTAAATCAGGTAGTTGGCGTAAACTTGTTTGACGTGTACCGCGGTAAGGGCGTTTCCGAGGGCTTTAAGAGCCTCGCTATCAGCCTGATTTTGCAGGATACCAGCCGGACACTCGAAGAAGAGGAGATTGCCGCGACCGTTGGCAAATGCGTTGCGGCATTAAAAGAGCGATTCCAGGCAACCTTGAGGGATTGAACCTATGGCGCTTACAAAAGCTGAAATGTCAGAATACCTGTTTGAGAAACTCGGGCTTAGCAAACGCGATGCAAAAGAGTTAGTGGAGCTGTTTTTCGAGGAGGTGCGTCGCGCTTTGGAAAATGGAGAACAGGTAAAATTGTCTGGGTTTGGTAATTTCGACCTGCGAGACAAAAACCAGCGTCCAGGCAGAAACCCGAAGACGGGAGAAGATATCCCAATCACTGCGCGTCGCGTCGTGACATTCCGTCCAGGGCAGAAGCTGAAAAGCCGCGTCGAGAACGCTACACCCAAAGAAACTGACTAATTTCAGTATTCAAAAAAGGCCGCGAAAGCGGCCTTTTTCATATCCAGCGTCCGCAGATAACCTTATAAGCGCTCACAATATCTTCACTCTGTCAGGATTATGTAAGCTTCTGGAAAACATCTGGAAAATCAGCACCTACTGATAGTGACCTGCCGGCGGCTTTTGTTATAACAGCGCCATCACATAACAAGAGGTCAGGCTGATGAAAAAGACAGCTATTTTATTAAGCATCCTGTTAGGCATGCCGCTGCTAGCAAACGCAAATGTTTCCGTGAGCATTAACACGCCGGGCGTTTCCGTCCATATTGGCGATCGCGATAATCGCGGTTATTACTGGGACGGTTTTGACTGGCGTCAGCCTACCTGGTGGAAGCAGCATCAGGGGCGCCACGTTGGCCTGAAAGGCCCGCATGGTTACTGGAATGGAAATGGTTGGCAGTCACAGCATCCAGGCAATCGTCAGCCAGCAAAAGCACCACAGCGGCATGACAACAAACCGCAGACTCATAACACCCAGCAGAATCAGGCTAAACCGCAGCAAAATCATGACAACAATGGTCATGGCAACAACGGTCAACCGATTCCACCACATAAATAAGTTTGCGGCGCCTCAGGCGCCGCTTCTCTATCCTTTCTTTTTTTACAATCCCACTACAATCAAATCTCTGTTTTCTCAGCCAATCCTGCTTATGTCTCTGCTAGACCAGCTCGCCCGTCAGGCCGATCGTCGTAGCCAAAAATGGTTATACGGCTTAGGTTTCATGCTGCTTATATTGTTATTTTTTAGTCTGTGTGCGGGTGACAGTTGGATCGCACCTTCACAGTGGATGAGCGACAGCGGCAAGCTCTTTGTCTGGCAATTGCGCATGCCGCGTACCTTAGCGGTGATGCTGGTCGGTGCCGCGTTAGCGGTGTGTGGCGTGGTGATGCAGGCACTGTTTACTAATCCGCTGGCAGAGCCGGGATTACTTGGCGTATCTAATGGCGCTGGCATTGGCTTGGTGCTTGGCGTGCTGCTAGGCAGCGGTTCATTGTGGAGTCTCAGTCTGGCAGCCATCTCAGGTGCCCTGATCATTACCTTAATTTTGCTGCATTTTGCTCATCGTCAGCTCTCGGTCACGCGTTTGCTGTTAACTGGCGTCGCCTTGGGCATTATCTGCAGCGCCATCATGACCTGGGCCGTTTACTTCAGTACCAGCCTCGATTTACGGCAGTTGATGTATTGGATGATGGGGGCTTCAGCGGTATCGACTGGCGCTATGGCTGGATGATGTTGGCTTTATTGCCCGTGACGTTGGCGCTGACTCAAACATCACGCGTGCTTAATCTGTTGGCGTTGGGAGAAACTTCAGCACGCCAGCTCGGCCTGTCGCTTTTTTCTGGCGCAATATACTGGTGCTGGCGATGGGATGGCTGGTCGGCGTAAGCGTGGCGATGGCTGGCGCAATTGGTTTTGTCGGTTTGGTCATTCCGCATTTATTACGGCTGAGTGGATTAAGCGATCATCGCTATTTATTACCGGCAGCGGCATTAGCGGGTGCCAGCGTGCTGCTGGGTGCTGATATTATTGCTCGTCTGGTGTTAACCTCCGCCGAACTGCCGATTGGTGTGGTCACGGCAACGCTTGGCGCGCCTCTGTTTATTGCGCTATTAGTGAAATCTTCGCGCTAGCTTCGGCTGGCTTAATGCATCAACAACAGGAATTCGTTATGAGCATTTATCAAACTGAACTGGTTACGCTTGATGGGGAAAAACCTCACTGTCTCAGTGGCAAGGCAAAGTATTGTTGGTCGTTAACGTAGCGTCAAAATGCGGTTTAACACCTCAGTATGAAGAGCTGGAGAACATCCATAAAGCCTGGCAGGATCAGGGTTTTAGCGTATTGGGTTTCCCTTGCAACCAGTTTCTTGAGCAAGAGCCGGGCAGCAGTGAAGAGATCAAAACTTTTTGCAGTACCACCTATGGCGTGACTTTCCCGATGTTTGCCAAAACGGACGTCAATGGAGAAAGCCGCCATCCGCTGTATGCGTTATTGACAGCAGCAAAACCCGATGCGGTGCGCCCAGAGGGCAGTGGTTTTTACGAGCGCCAGGTAAGTAAAGGGCGTGCACCTAAGGCTACAGGCGATATCCTGTGGAATTTCGAAAAATTCCTGATTGGTCGCGATGGACAGGTGGTACAGCGATTTGCGCCTGATATGTTGCCAGAAGATCCGATTATTCTCGAAACGATTAAAGCGGCTTTAGCAAAATAGATGTTCTTTAGCCTGAAAGACGCAGCCGTCTCTGGACGGCTGCTGCCTTTACCGCCGAATTACACAGCGGTAAGTTAATGCATGTTGTTGGGCCAAATGGGGCCGGGAAAAGCACCTTACTTGCGCTGTTAGCCGGTTTACAACCTTATGATGGCGAAGCCAGTTTATTGGGTAATCCATTGCATGAATGGCGCGGATCTGCATTAGCTCAGCTGCGTGCGTGGTTACCGCAGCAGCACATTCCCCTCAGCCCAATGCCGGTTTATCACTATATACGTCTGCATCTGCAATCTACACTGCCGCAGGCCGATCAACGGCTCACTGAATTACTGGATAAATTCCAACTACGCGACAAACTCAGGCGATCGTTAACCGAGCTTTCCGGTGGCGAGTGGCAGCGTGTGCGTTTGGTCGCGGCCTGCGCACAAGTCGACCCGCGGATTAATGCGCAAGGTCGCTTGCTGATCCTTGATGAGCCGATGACTGCACTCGACATTGCACAGCAAAAAGCGGTGGATGAGGTCATTAAAGAACTGTGTCAGGCAGGTATCTGCGTTATTGCCAGTAGCCACGATCTCAACCACAGCCTGCTCCATGCTGATAGCGCGTGGTTGCTGCATCGAGGCAAGCTCATGGCGCAGGGTGAACCTTCACGCGTTTTGACGCCAGAGCGCCTGTCACCCTTGTATCACATCACGTTTCGTCAGCTGGAACTGGAAGGGCGCACGCTGCTCACTGTCATGCCGTGACGGCTTGCCACGCACAGCGCTTTGCCGCTACATTAACGCGGTTACAATTTTAAAAAGGACGTTCTGCGATGCGGATGGGATTGCTCATTTTAGTGCTGCTGTTAGCGGGCTGTAGTCATCACGCGCCGCCGGTTAACGGACGTCTTTCCGATTCAATCACCGTGATTGCGCAACTTGATGACCAACTGGGTCACTGGCACGGTACGCCGTATCGTTATGGTGGCATGAGCCGCCGTGGTATCGATTGTTCTGGCTTTGTCTATCTGACTTTTCGCGATAAATTTGCGCTTCAGTTGCCGCGCACCACAAGGGCACAAAGTGATATGGGAACGCGCATCGATAAAGACGACCTCTTGCCAGGCGATTTAGTTTTCTTCAAAACCGGCGGTGGCGAAAACGGTTTGCATGTAGGGATCTATGACACCGACAACGCTTTCATTCACGCCTCGACCAGCCAAGGGGTTATTCGGTCATCATTAGATAATGTCTACTGGCGAAAAGTGTTTTGGCAGGCAAGGCGCATATAGCTATAGCGCATATTGCCATTTTTAAGGCCAATTAAATCAGACGAAACCGCCTTTTTTAGGCTCTTATTTAGAATGGTACTTTACCCGAAGGGTTTTTAATTATAACAATAGCGCTGAAAATTTATTTTCAATCCCAACCGGAGTACGTCCCGGTTTATTTGGCTTAAGGTTGGATGTCGGGCAGCAAAGTGAAACTGAGGTATTAAGTTACCGCCTCTTCCATGATTTGGATCTATTGCCTGCTTGTTTTCAATCATATACGATGCGCCAATCGCCACATATACTGGCTCCAGAAATGAAAATTCACATATCCGCCGACTACCAGTCGGAGATTTGGCTTTATCCTGCTTATGCATTAAATGGGCAGTTAACCGCGGTTGAGCTGGTCACTCAGTTCATCCATGAAAGTGCGCCTATCACCTTGCCGCAGGACTTGCTGTTGCCGCAGCTTGATGAAGCGCAGCAACTGCGTCTGTTGCAAAGTCAAATTTTGCTGCTTGAAAAGCACCAAGCTTTTTTGAGGCGCAGGGTGTGGTGGCCTTGATGCGTGTTGACGCTAATATGGCTCAAACCCTCCTTGAAAGTGATTTCCTGACGCGGAAAATAAAACAGCTCTCCTTTCTGTTATTAGATTTAAGCGAATCCTTTCCACATTTAGCACAAGGTCTCAACGATCCTTTAATCGCCGCCCTTTATCAGCAATTCCGATTATCACTTTCGCATTTTGGTGCAGGGAAATCTCCAGCTAACGCGGTTTACGATAATTTATTTAGCTGCATAAAAATGGATAAACAATTTATTCATTCACTGGCTAAACGCGCGTCCTTCCCATCCTTTATTCAAAGCATTCTTGATAACTTTCGTTCTCACTGTGAGCAAATGATAATTTGTGGTGTAGATGATGATCAATTACTGAATAAGGTAAATAAATTATCGGGTGCGGATTTACAAGGGGCCCTATTCCCGGTGGTTAAGTCTGATTCACTTGAGGAACTCTTGTACGCCTATACCTGCCTGAGCACGTCACAGCAGCCGCTATAACCTGTCTAAACTCTGTTTTCGACGTTACACTGAAGGTTTTATAACGACAGCGTGAAATGAGCGCTGCTCGGGAGAAACTATGTTATTCGACAACAGTTGGTTTCATGAGCTGAAAGGATGTTACACCGCCCTGAATCCTACACCGCTGGAAGGCGGACGCTTGCTTTACCACAATGCGCCCTTAGCGCGCGCCATGGAACTGGACGAGACCTTATTTGCAGGCGAGGGCCACGGTGTCTGGCATGGCGCTGCGTTGTTACCCGGTATGCAGCCCTTGGCACAAGTCTATAGCGGTCATCAATTTGGCGTTTGGGCTGGCCAATTGGGCGATGGGCGCGGCATTTTACTTGGCGAACAGCGTTTAGCTGATGGCAGTAAACTTGACTGGCATTTAAAAGGGGCAGGTCTGACGCCTTATTCGCGTATGGGTGATGGCCGCGCAGTGATTCGCTCAACGGTGCGTGAATTTTTAGCCTCTGAAGCATTACACCATTTAGGTATTCCTACCTCACGCGCGCTGACAATTGCGATTGGTGATGAACCGGTACGCCGCGAAACTACCGAGCGCGGTGCCATGCTAATGCGCATCGCAGAGAGTCATCTACGCTTCGGTCATTTTGAGCATTTCTATTACAGCAACCAGCAAGACAAAGTGCAGCTGTTGGCGGAGTACGCTATTCGTCATCACTGGCCGCAATGGGTTGATGAACACGACCGTTATCTGTTGTGGTTCACTGACGTGGTAAAACGCACCGCTGGAATGATTGCGCAATGGCAGAGCGTGGGATTTGCGCACGGCGTGATGAATACCGACAACATGTCGATTTTGGGTTTGACGCTGGATTACGGTCCTTTTGGTTTTCTTGATGATTATCAGCCCGACTTTATTTGTAATCACAGCGATTACCAGGGACGATACAGCTTCGAAAATCAGCCCATGATTGGATTATGGAACCTCAATCGTCTGGCACATGCTCTGTCAGGGTTAATGAGTACCGAGCAGCTTAAACAGGCATTAAGCCATTATGAACCTGAACTGATGCGTGTCTGGGGCGAACGCATGCGAGCTAAATTAGGTTTACTCAGTGCCGACAGCGTAGATAACGAAATATTGTCCGGCCTGCTGACGCTGATGACCAAAGAGCACAGCGATTACACCCTGACTTTCCGCATGCTCAGCGATACGCAACAAAATGAGGCGCGTTCACCTTTGCGTGATGAATTTATTGATCGGCAAGCTTTTGATGATTGGTATGAGAGCTATCGTGTGCGTCTGTTGCAAGACGAAGTCAGCGATGAAACACGACAAGCGGCCATGAAGAAGGCGAATCCGGCGCTGGTGTTGCGTAACTATATGGCACAGCAGGTCATTGAAGAGGCGGAGAAGGGTGAAAAAAGCGCGTTAGCGCAATTGCATCAGGCGTTGCAGCAGCCATTCAGTGATGAAACGGCCGCTGAATATCGTCAGCGACCGCCAGACTGGGGCAAAACGTTAGAAGTGAGTTGTTCCAGTTAAGTTAAAAACGGCTTGAAACCGCCTCGGCCAGCAGGGCAAGCACATCTTCGCTGTCCTGCCAGCTGAGGCAAGGATCGGTAATCGACTGGCCATAAACCAACGGCTCGCCGCTTACGACTTTCTGATTGCCTTCCTCAATAAAGCTTTCAATCATTACACCCGCGACCGCATGCGAACCAGATTGAATCTGTTGCGCAACCTCAATCGCCACATCGCGTTGACGACGATGCTGTTTCAGGCAGTTACCGTGACTGAAATCAATCACCAATTGTTCGGGTAAGTTGAATTCACGCAGATTTGCTGCCGCCTCTGCGACATCGCTGGCGTGATAATTAGGTTGCTTACCACCACGAAGAATAACGTGGCCGTGCGGATTACCGCTGGTTTGATAAATCGTCATCTGGCCATTTTTATCCGGTGATAAAAACATGTGGCTGGCGCGCGAGGCACGAATGGCATCGACGGCAATCCGCACATTCCCGTCAGTCCCATTTTTGAAGCCTACCGGGCAGGAGAGGGCAGAAGCCATTTCACGGTGAATCTGACTTTCAGTGGTGCGGGCACCGATGGCACCCCAGCTAATCAAGTCGGCAATAAACTGGCCGATCACCATATCGAGGAATTCAGTCGCGGTGGGCAGGCCGAGGGCATTAATGTCAATCAGCAGCTGCCGCGCAATCCCAATGCCGCGATTCACATCAAAACTGCCATCAAGATCCGGGTCAGAAATTAATCCTTTCCAGCCAACCACGGTACGCGGTTTTTCGAAATAGGTGCGCATCACAATTTCCAACCGATCCTGGTAGCGTTCACGCAGCGCGTTAAGGCGCTTAGCGTAATCCAGGGCCGCCTCGGGATCGTGCAAAGAGCAAGGGCCGATAATCACCAGCAGGCGGGGATCTTCTCCGGTTAAGATGCGCGCAATGCGTTTACGTGCGGCGGTAACGTTCTCGGCAATAGCCGTGGAAATCGGATGTTCTGCTGCCAGACTGGCTGGCGTTATCAGGCCGCCAATACGTGCTGTACGCAGTTCGTCAGTTTTGTTCATGGGTTTCTCGAAAGCTGTTCTTCGCAACGGTGAAATACCGGGAAGTGATGAGGGTCACAATAAACCATTAGCCTGCGAATTCAACCCAAGTACCCGAAAAGAGGAGATAACTTACGGCAGCGACGCTTTACATCGCCGCCGTAGTTAATTAATACATGGTTAATTAATACATGCGACGAGTCAGCCCCATGATATCGAGGATTTTAGTGGCGATCTCTTCAACCGAATAGTTGGTGCTGTTGAGATAGCGAATCTGGTGCGTGCGGAACAGCGCTTCCACTTCACCCACTTCCAACCGACACTGGCGCATCGAGGCGTAACGGGTATTTTCCGCACGCTCCTGCCGAATGGCAGCCAGACGTTCGGGGTCAATGGTAAGTCCAAACAGTTTGTGCTGATGTTCTCGTAATGCAGGCGGCAATTTAAGGTTATCCATATCATCTGCAATAAACGGGTAATTTGCTGCACGGATGCCAAACTGCATCGCCAGGTATAAGCTGGTGGGCGTCTTACCGCAACGAGACACGCCCAGCAAAATGACCTGCGCCTGCTCCAGTCCTCGCAACGAAATGCCGTCATCGTGCGCCAGGGTGTAATCAATTGCCGCAATACGCGCATCGTATTTACCGAGGTTGGTGGCATCCAGGCCGTGAGTTCGGTGCGCGACAGGCGCTGGTGATAAGCCCAACTCCTGCTGCAATGGTGCGACCAGTGCCTGAACTATGTCCTGACAAAACCCCTCACTTTGCACGATGATATCGCGCACTTCTGGCGTCACAATCGAGAAGAACACCAAGGGCCGAACCCCACTTTGTTGATAAAGCGCGTTAATCTGCGCTTTGACGGCTTGCGCACGCTGGACGTTTTCCACAAAAGGTAGCGTCAGGCTGGTGATGTTTACCGGAAATTGCGAAAGCACGGCATGCCCCAGCACCTCAGCGGTGATAGCAGTACCATCTGAAATATAAAAAACGCTTCTGTCAGTACTCATAATCGATGCCTGCCTCTGACGTAGAATGTAAGGAATAGGACGATTCACATAAGATTAAGTAAAACAAAAAATCCATATTTTATTTTTATGAATATTTCATTTTTTTAATAATGATACGGATTCATCCCGCATAAATAAATGAAATGCTGTTTCTTAAATTTTTATTTTGCGGCCCACTTCAATATAAAGCAGAAATAGCACTGATTTCTGTTGCGCAACAAAAAATAGCGCATAAGTGGCTGAAATCGAGCCAATTACATTGCCATCAGTCAGTTAGCAAAAAATAAGCTGTTTGCGCAACGTCCAGCAATAATAGGTACAATTCCGAAATTAAGAATTATCGTTAGCTTTAACGATTCAACACTTAGTCTTTATTTGGGCAATGTGCCAGGCTGTTTTGGCAAATTGCAAGATATTCCATGTGCCCACTCATTTTTAAAGGATAAGCTCAATGTCCAATAAAGGCGAACAGCCGCTAGTGCTCTGGTATAACCAGCTTGGCATGCATGATGTTGATCGGGTGGGAGGCAAAAATGCCTCCCTGGGTGAAATGATTACCAACTTGTCGTCGCTGGGTGTTTCCGTCCCCAATGGTTATGCGACCACATCTTATGCATTTAATCTGTTTCTCGATCAAAGCGGGCTGAACCAGCGTATCTATGAACTGCTGGACAAGACCGATATTGATGACGTTGATGAACTGGCGAAAGCCGGTAAGCAGATTCGTCAATGGGTTGTGGATACGCCATTCCAGCCGGAGCTGGAAGCCGCCATCCTCGAAGCCTACCAACAACTTTCCGCTGATGATGCGGAAGCTTCATTTGCGGTGCGCTCCTCAGCCACTGCGGAAGATATGCCTGATGCCTCTTTTGCCGGTCAGCAGGAAACGTTTCTGAACGTACAGGGTATTGATGCGGTGATGATTGCAGTGAAGCACGTTTATGCTTCATTGTTTAACGATCGCGCTATCTCTTATCGCGTGCATCAGGGTTACGATCACCGAGGCGTGGCGCTGTCTGCAGGTATTCAGCGTATGGTGCGTTCTGATCTCGCTTCTGCGGGTGTGATGTTCACCATTGATACTGAATCGGGCTTTGATCAGGTGGTGTTTATCACGGCTGCCTACGGCCTTGGCGAAATGGTGGTGCAGGGTGCGGTCAACCCGGATGAATTCTACGTACATAAACCGACCCTTGCGGCTAATCGTCCTTCGATTGTGCGTCGCAACATGGGATCGAAAAAATTCGCATGGTGTACGCTGATTCACAGGAACATGGTGAACAGGTGCGTATTGAAGATGTGCCTGAAGCTGAACGCGATCGCTTTAGCTTAAGCGACGATGAAGTACAGGCGCTGGCGCATCAAGCCGTGTTAATTGAGCAACACTACAAGCGTCCAATGGATATTGAGTGGGCTAAAGATGGCCATACCGGCAAGCTGTTTATCGTTCAGGCGCGCCCGGAAACGGTACGTTCAAACGGCCAGGTGATGGAGCGCTATAACCTGCAAGGCAAAGGCAACGTTGTAGTAGAAGGTCGTGCGATAGGGCATCGCATTGGTGCGGGTGAAGTTAAAGTCATCCACGACATCAGTGAAATGAACCGCATCGAAAAAGGCGACGTGTTAGTGACAGACATGACCGACCCTGACTGGGAACCGATCATGAAAAAGGCGTCAGCCATTGTCACCAATCGCGGCGGGCGTACTTGTCATGCCGCCATCATTGCACGTGAGCTGGGTATTCCCGCCGTTG
This sequence comes from Candidatus Pantoea bituminis, assembly GCF_018842675.1. Lineage (NCBI taxonomy): Bacteria > Pseudomonadati > Pseudomonadota > Gammaproteobacteria > Enterobacterales > Erwiniaceae > Pantoea > Candidatus Pantoea bituminis. The sequence continues at coordinate 2,126,308 of NZ_JAGTWO010000004.1, read as the reverse complement.
TTGGTTGTGGCAATGCCACCGATTTACTGAAAGATGGCCATAAAGTGACGGTTTCCTGCTCTGAAGGGGATACCGGCTACGTTTACGACGATTTAATCGATTTTGATATCACCAGCTCGCAGGTCGATGAGATGCCTGATCTGCCGCTGAAAATCATGATGAACGTCGGTAATCCCGATCGCGCCTTTGATTTTGCCTGTTTACCGAATGAAGGCGTCGGCCTGGCGCGTCTGGAGTTCATCATCAATCGCATGATTGGCGTGCATCCCAAAGCGTTGCTGGAATTTGATCAGCAAACGCCTGAGCTGCAGCAGCAAATTCGCAAGATGATGAAAGGCTTTGATGATCCCATCGAGTTCTATATCGCTCGTCTAACGGAAGGCATTGCAACTCTGGGCGCAGCCTTTGCGCCGAAGCGCGTTATTGTGCGTTTGTCGGACTTCAAATCTAACGAGTATGCCAACTTAGTGGGTGGCGAGCGTTACGAACCGCATGAAGAGAACCCAATGCTGGGATTCCGTGGCGCGGGCCGTTATGTTGCTGACAGCTTCCGTGACTGTTTTGCACTGGAATGCGCAGCCGTTAAACGTGTGCGTAATGATATGGGGCTGAAAAACGTCGAAATCATGGTGCCTTTCGTCCGTACCGTTGCGCAAGCCGAAGCGGTGGTTGAAGAGCTGGCGCGCCAGGGACTGAAACGGGGTGAAGATGGACTGAAAATCATCATGATGTGTGAGATCCCTTCAAATGCTCTGCTGGCCGATCAGTTCCTGCAACATTTTGACGGCTTCTCTATCGGCTCAAATGATATGACGCAGCTGGCGTTGGGATTAGATCGCGACTCAGGTGTGGTTTCTGCACTGTTCGATGAGCGCAACGAGGCAGTGAAAGCGCTGCTGTCGATGGCGATTCGTGCCGCGAAGAAGCAAGGGAAATATGTCGGTATTTGTGGACAAGGACCTTCAGATCACCAGGATTTCGCAGCCTGGCTTATGGAAGAGGGCATCGACAGTTTGTCGCTTAACCCAGATACTGTAGTTGAAACCTGGTTGAGTCTGGCAGAGTTAGATAAGCCTGCATAACCATCCCGAGAGAGACCAATACAGGGAAAGGTCAGCATTGCTGGCCTTTTTTATTGTCTGACAGACAAAAAAAGCCCATCACAGGGGATGGGCAAAGACTACACACAGCAATTCTTTTCTTACTCAGGGAAATAAGGTTGTTTTAGAAATCAGGGGTTTGATTCAAAACATAAGAAACATGTTATTCACCCGGCCCTCTGGCGTCTTTAAGAATCCTCTTATTAGTTTAAAGCCAATAATATTTTGTCACGTTTACCAGGCCGTTTGGGTTAAAAAACAGTGCATAAAATAATCTTTTTTAAGCATGTTAGCGGTAATTTGCCCGGAAACTGGCTTTTTTCTTAAAATTTGCTAATGGATAAAAATAATATTGTGACGAAAAAGAATCAGGGCGGTTAACTACCATTAACCACCCTAATCATTGTAAGGAGAAAGGATAAAGGGATTAGACGACTGGATTTTCTTCGTCGTGCTCGGCGAGTTCTTCGACCACAGCCAAGGGATCATCGCTGGGCGGAGGAGCTTCATGCGTCCAGACTGACACCAGACGATAAGAGACTGCCAGCACCACGGGACCAATAAACAGTCCAATCATGCCAAAGGCGATTAATCCGCCAATCACGCCAGACAAAATCAGGATCATTGGCAAGTCAGCGCCTAGTCGGATCAGCATCGGACGCAGCACGTTATCCAGCGTGCCGACCACGCAACTCCAGATAAGTAGAACCGTGCCCCAGGTGGTGTCACCGCTCCAGTAAAGATAAATGATGGCGGGCACCAAGACTAACAGCGGGCCGATTTGCACCAGGCAGCAAAGAATCATCAATACGGTTAGCAACGTGGCGTAAGGGATGCCAGAAATGGCCAGCCCAATGCCGCCCAATATGCCTTGCACTAACGCCGTCACCACCACGCCCAACGCCACAGCGCGAATCGCTTGTCCAGCCAGTAATACTGCCGCATCACCACGCCTGCCTGCCATACGAAAGGCAAAGTGGCGGATACCGTGTGCAGCTTGCTCACCGCGCCAGTAAAGCAACACGCTAAACAGCAACATGACCGCAAGGTGGATCATGAAGCGGCCAAAATGGCCAGCTTGTGCCACGAAAAATCCGGTGGTGCGGCCAATATAAGGCTGCACTTGCGTCATGATTGCCGCACCGCCACCTGCCACTAACTTGTGATAGCTGGAATAAAGTTTCTCGCCAATCATCGGAATGCTGTTCAGCCAGGTCAGCTCTGGCATCATATGGCTTTGCGTTGCCCATGCAAAAACGGGCGCGCTATTATCGATCAAGCTGTTGACCAATAACGCGATGGGAAAGATAAACAGCAGCAGCAAAATAATCGTCATGGCGATGACCGCTAATGAGCGTCTCCCCCATAAAAGGTTTTGTAACTTCAACATCAGTGGCCAGGTTGCAATCACCACCATACTGGCCCAGGCAAAGCCCAGAATAAAAGGCTGCACCACCCATAAACAGGCAGCGATCAGCAGGAGAATAAACATCAGGGTGAACAGTATCTGCGGTAGATCCATATCCCGGTACAGGCTTTTCATAAGTGACTCATGACCTCGTTTGAATCCTTCAATTCCGGGCTTTATGCGCCCAGCCTAATCATGGGCTATTTAATGCCGTTTAAACAGGGTGCAAAGGAAACGATTTTACGTTTCTTGAAAAAACGGCAGCCCGATTAAAAATGTGATAAAACGAAGGATTAACGCAAATAATGCAGACGCAAACGTTTACAACATCTCGGTCTCACACTCATGATCCCACAGATTTCCCAGGCGCCAGGCCTCGTTCAACTGGTGCTGACGTTCCTTGAGTCGCTGAAAGAGCAAGGCTTTACCGGCGACACCGCGACCAGCTATGCCGATCGTCTTTCGCTGTCCACCGACAACAGCATTTATCAGTTGCTGCCTGATGCGGTGCTTTTCCCCGTTCAACTGCTGATGTGGCGCTTATCGCCCGTTTAGCGGGTGAGGAGCGCTTCGGCAGCTTGATCTTTACGCCACGCGGCGGCGGGACTGGCACCAACGGACAGTCGCTCAATCAGGGCATTATTGTCGACATGTCGCGACACATGAACCGCATTTTGGAAATCAATCCCGAACAAGGATGGGTGCGGGTTGAAGCGGGCGTGATTAAAGATCAGCTCAATGCCTATCTAAAGCCGTTTGGCTTCTTCTTTTCGCCGGAATTATCGACCAGCAACCGTGCGACACTCGGCGGGATGATCAATACCGATGCTTCAGGTCAAGGTTCGTTGGTTTACGGTAAAACGTCCGATCACGTTTTAGGTTTACGCGCGGTGTTGTTAGGCGGCGATATTCTTGATACCCGGCCGATGGCAACCGCATTAGCGGAAACGCTGGCGCAAACCCAAACTCCGGAAGGTCGCATTTATCAGCAGGTGTTAACCCGCTGTCGCGACCAGCGCGAATTAATCCTGGAAAAGTTCCCCAAGCTCAATCGATTCCTGACCGGATATGACTTGCGCCACGTCTTTAGCGACGATTTGCAAACCTTTGACCTGACGCGTCTGCTGTGTGGCGCAGAAGGCACACTGGCTTTCATTACCGAGGCGCGACTGGATATCACACCCATTCCGAAAGTACGTCGACTGGTTAACATCAAATATGACTCTTTTGATTCAGCGTTGCGTAACGCACCGTTTATGGTTGAAGCAAAAGCGTTGTCGGTGGAAACGGTCGATTCAAAAGTGTTGAATCTGGCGCGTGAAGATATCGTCTGGCATTCCGTTAAAGAACTGATCGCGGATGTGCCGGATAAAGATATGCAGGGACTGAACATCGTAGAGTTTGCGGGTGATAACGCCGAACTCATTGAGCGCCAGATCAGTGGTTTGTGTGTGCGGCTGGATGAATTAATGCTTCAGCAGCAGGGCGGCGTGATTGGCTATCAGCTTTGCAACGAACTCGACGGTATAGAGCGCATCTATAACATGCGTAAAAAAGCAGTGGGATTATTGGGTAATGCCAAGGGCCGCGCCAAACCGATTCCCTTTGTGGAAGATACGGCAGTGCCGCCAGAAAATCTTGCTGACTATATCGTTGAGTTCCGCGCGTTACTCGATGGTCACGGCTTGAGTTACGGCATGTTTGGTCATGTGGATGCCGGTGTTTTACATGTGCGTCCAGCGCTGGATATGTGCGATCCTCAACAGGAGATGCTGATGAAACAGATCTCCGATGAAGTCGTGGCGCTGACAGCACGCTACGGCGGTTTGTTGTGGGGGAACACGGTAAAGGCTTCCGCGCACAATACAGTCCCGCCTTTTTCGGCGAAACGCTGTTCAACGAACTGCGTCGTATTAAAACGGTTTTCGATCCGCATAACCGTCTGAACCCAGGCAAAATTTGTACACCCTTCGAAAGTCATGCGGAAATGATGCAGGTTGATGCGGTGAAACGCGGTACTTACGATCGTCAGATTCCGCTGACGGTGCGTAACGACTGGCGTGGTGCAATGGAATGTAACGGCAACGGCTTGTGCTTCAATTTTGATGCGCGCAGTCCGATGTGTCCGTCGATGAAAATCACCCGCAACCGCATTCACTCGCCGAAAGGGCGCGCTACGCTGACACGTGAATGGTTACGGCTATTGGCAGAGCAGGGCGTTGATCCGCTTGAGTTGGAAAAACAGCTGCCTGAAAATCGGGTTTCAATGCGTACCTTTATAAGTCGCACGCGTAACAGCTGGCATGCGAATAAAGGTGAATATGATTTTTCGCATGAGGTCAAAGAGGCGATGTCAGGCTGCCTGGCCTGTAAAGCGTGTTCGACACAGTGCCCGATCAAAATTGATGTGCCTAACTTCCGCTCACGCTTCCTTCAGCTTTACCACACGCGCTATCTGCGTCCGATAGGCGATCATCTGGTGGCTGCGGTAGAGAGTTATGCGCCGCTAATGGCGAAAGCGCCAAAGGTGTTTAACTACTTCCTCAGGCAACCCTGGATGCGTGATATGAGTAAAAAGCACATTGGCATGGTTGATTTGCCGCTGCTTTCGTCACCTACGCTTAAGCAGCAGCTAAGTGGTCATTCCGCCATGAATATGACGCTGGAACAGCTGGAGGCCGTAAACCATACACAGCGTAAAGAGTATGTGCTGGTGGTGCAGGATCCGTTTACCAGTTTCTATGAAGCGAAGCTGGTTAATGACTTTGTGAAGCTGATTGAGAAGCTAGGCTATCGTCCGGTGCTGCTGCCGTTCTCTCCGAACGGCAAAGCGCAGCATGTGAAAGGTTTTCTGCAACGCTTTGCGCGTACCGCCAGTAAAACGGCTGATTTCCTGAATCGTATGGCAAAACTGGACATGCCGATGGTGGGCGTCGATCCCGCTACCGTGTTGTGTTATCGCGATGAATATCGCCAAACGTTGGGTGAAGCTCGCGGCGACTTCAACGTTCAGCTGGTGCATGAATGGTTGCAAACTGCGCTAGCTGAGCGAGCCGTGCAGAACAGTAGCGGAGAAGCCTGGTATTTGTTTGCGCACTGTACGGAAGTCACTGCGTTACCTGCCACGCCTAATCATTGGCAAGATATTTTCTCCCGCTTTGGCGCTAAGTTAGAAAACGTCAATGTTGGCTGTTGTGGCATGGCGGGAACTTACGGTCACGAAAGCAAAAACCTCGAAAACTCGTTAGGGATTTACGCACTTTCCTGGCACCCACAGTTGCAAAAGCTCCCGCGACAGCGCTGTCTGGCAACGGGGTATTCCTGCCGCAGCCAGGTGAAACGCGTTGAAGGTAATGGCATGCGTCATCCACTTCAGGCATTGTTAGAGATAGTGTAAAAAAATTGTGCGCGACGTCACGACGTGGCTGGATTAGAATATCCAGCCCGCGTGGCGGACAAAGTCGCTTTGCAGCGTGGTCGCTTTGTCCCACTCGCCGACCATCGCCAGTTGATGACAAAGACGAGTGAGTGATAAACGCGCAAGTTGGTAGGCCTGAATGCGGAACAGGCGATCGCGATCGGCATTACCCATTTCCTGCACTAAACGGTGATGCAGTTTACCCATTGCATGCAGATAGCTGTGATCGTCACCATTGAGCTGGCAGATTTCAGCCATATCCAGACAGGTATCGTTGAACTGGCGTAACTGTTGAATAGTACAGTCGGCCCGATCAAGTTTTGCCTGCGACATATAAAAGTCGACGGTGATATCGCGCATTGAAAACGTATATTCGTCGATTTTGTGCTGAAGCCAGGCTGAGACAGAAAGCGTCATAAAGCCATCCTGAAGCGTGAATGATAATAATTATCATATTCAATTAGGTCAGGATTGCAATTGCCGGGCAGAAATATTTATCGATTTATCTCGCCTGTTAAAACAATTGGAAATAACAATCTGTTTACATCGCAGAAAGGCGTAACCTATCAATTACGCTTTTACCAGAAAGTGGTGAAAATAAATTTCACTATTTATTAACAGGTTACATCATGCCTCTTCATATTGGCTGTCTCACCGCAAAGTGAGTTGAAGAGGCTATGCTTAATAAAGCAGCAATTAAAAACAGCACAAGATGATTATCCCTGCAAAACAAGAGGTTGAAGTGATCACGCAGATCACTACCATAGGGGGATAGCCTGAAAAGGTCCGGACTCAAGAGGTATCAACATGGCATCTGTTAATGCAGACTCTTTCTCACCTGACGATTTCGTCTGGAAAGGGTTAACACTGACCGAAACCGCAGCGCAGCAAATTCTCAATCTGGTCGCACAGGACCCGGAAGTCAAGGGCTTGCGACTGGGCATCAAACAATCCGGCTGTGCCGGTTTTGGTTACGTTATGGATCTGGTTAAACAACCAGTCGATGACGATCTTCAGTTCTCGTTTCATGGCGCAACTCTGTTTGTGCCGCTTCAGGCGATGCCGTTTGTTGATGGCACCGAAGTGGATTACGTTCGCGAAGGCCTGAATCAGATCTTTAAATTCAATAACCCTAAAGCTCAGCACGCCTGCGGGTGTGGTGAAAGCTTTGGCGTCGAGTAAGTGAAATATGTCACGACACAGCGAAGCATCTGACGATGTACAAATGTGGGAAGGCAAGCTCAATTACAAAGAGGGCTTCTTTACCCAATTGCAAACCGAAGAATTTGCTCACGGCATCAATGAAGATGTGGTGCGCGCGATCTCGGCTAAGCGTAACGAGCCAGAGTGGATGCTGGAGTTTCGTCTAAAAGCCTTTCGCGCCTGGCTTGAAATGGAAGAGCCGCACTGGCTGAAAGCGCATTACGAGAAGCTCGATTATCAGGATTACAGCTATTACTCCGCGCCTTCTTGCGGTAACTGCGATGACAGTTGTGAATCTGAACCGGGAGCAACCCAAGCTTCTGGCAGCACACCTGCCAGCGATTATCTGACGCAGGAAGTTGAAAACGCGTTTAACCAGCTGGGCGTTCCGGTACGTGAAGGCCGGGAAGTGGCTGTGGATGCCATTTTTGACTCCGTTTCCGTCGCCACGACCTATCGCGGCAAACTGGCTGAGCAGGGTATTATTTTCTGCTCATTCGGCGAAGCGATTCATGATCACCCTGAGCTGGTGAAAAAATATCTCGGCACGGTTGTCCCGCCGAACGATAACTTCTTCGCCGCGCTGAACTCTGCAGTCGCCTCTGATGGCACCTTTGTTTACATCCCGAAAGGGGTGCGTTGCCCAATGGAGTTGTCGACCTATTTCCGCATCAATGCGGCGAAAACGGGTCAGTTTGAGCGCACTATTTTGATTGCCGACGAAGACAGCTACGTCAGCTATATCGAAGGATGTTCTGCGCCTGTGCGTGATACCTATCAGCTGCACGCAGCGGTAGTAGAAGTGATCATCCACAAAAATGCCGAAGTAAAATATTCAACGGTCCAGAACTGGTTCCCAGGCGGCGAAGGCGAAGGCGGTATTTTAAACTTCGTTACCAAGCGCGCGCTGTGTGAGGGCGACCACAGCAAAATGTCGTGGACGCAGTCTGAAACCGGATCGGCAATTACCTGGAAATACCCAAGCTGCATTCTGCGTGGCGACTATTCGGTTGGCGAATTCTATTCCGTTGCCTTGACCAGCGGTCGTCAGCAAGCGGATACCGGCACCAAGATGATTCACATTGGTAAAAACACCAAGTCGACCATCATCTCTAAAGGTATTTCTGCCGGTAAGAGCCAAAATACCTATCGCGGGCTGGTGAAAATTATGCCAACCGCAACGAATGCACGTAACTTCACTCAGTGCGATTCCATGCTTATCGGCCCTGATTGTGGCGCACATACCTTCCCGTATGTTGAAACGCGTAACAATACGGCGCAGCTTGAGCACGAAGCGACGACGTCACGTATCGGCGAAGATCAGATGTTCTATTGTCTGCAGCGCGGTATCAGTGAAGAAGATGCGATTTCAATGATCGTCAATGGTTTCTGTAAAGACGTTTTCTCTGAGCTGCCACTGGAATTCGCCGTGGAAGCACAAAAACTGTTAGCTATCAGTCTTGAGCACAGTGTGGGCTGATTGCCGGCACATGCGTTGCCGGAAGCAATGTGAAGGATTAAGTATGTTAAGCATTAAAGATTTACAGGTTAGCGTTGAAGACAAAGCCATTCTGCGCGGTCTGAACCTTGAGATTAAACCGGGTGAAGTTCACGCCATCATGGGCCCGAACGGCTCCGGTAAAAGTACGCTGTCAGCTACGCTGGCGGGGCGTGAAGATTACGAAGTAACTGGCGGTTCGGTAACGTTCAAAGGCAAAGATTTGCTGGAACTGGAACCTGAAGAACGCGCAGGCGAAGGCATCTTCATGGCGTTTCAATATCCTGTAGAAATTCCAGGCGTCAGCAATCAGTTCTTCCTGCAAACCTCGGTAAACGCGGTACGTAAATATCGCCAGCAGGAAGAGTTAGATCGCTTTGATTTCCAGGATTTCATTGAAGACAAAATTCATCTGCTGAAAATGCCAGAAGATTTGCTGACCCGTTCAGTCAATGTTGGCTTCTCCGGCGGTGAGAAAAAACGTAACGATATTCTGCAAATGGCCGCGCTGGAGCCAGAGCTGTGCATCCTTGATGAAACCGACTCAGGTCTGGATATCGATGCGCTGAAAACCGTAGCAAACGGCGTAAACAGCCTGCGCGACGAGAAGCGTGCTTTCATCATCGTTACGCACTATCAACGTATTCTGGATTACATCAAACCAGATTTCGTGCACGTGCTGTATCAGGGCAAAATTGTTAAATCTGGCGATTTCTCGCTGGTGAAACAGCTGGAGGAGCAGGGTTATGGCTGGCTTACCGACGAAGAGTGAGAACGCGCTGCAACAGTGGCATCACCTGTTTGAATCACGTGGTGAAGTCCGTTCGCTGCAGGCTCAGCAACATTGGCAGCAGCTAATGCGTGTGGGTTTACCGACCCGCAAGCATGAAAACTGGAAATACACCCCGCTAGATACGCTGCTGTCTCAGCAGTTTGTTCTCCCGCAGGGGCAAGCGCTCAGTGCCGAACAGGTTGATGGTTTTGCCTTACCGCTTGACGCTATCCGCCTGGTGTTTGTTGATGGCCGTTTTCAGGCCGCTTTAAGCACACGTGATACTGAACTGTTTGAGATTCAGCACAGCCTGGCGGCCGAACGCCGTCCGCTGCCTGCACCTGTTCAACCGGAAGTCTTTTTGCACCTGACGGAAAGTCTGGCGGAAGAAGTGACGTCGATTCGCCTGGCGCGTGGCAAATCTGCGGCGCGTCCGCTGTATTTGCTGCATATCACCAGCGGTCAGCAAGATGGTATGAACACGGTACATCACCGTCATCATCTGCAGCTTGAACAAGGCGCCGAGGCGGAAATCATCGAGCATTACGTGACGCTGAATGCGACCACGCATTTCACGGGCTCACGTTTTACTTTTGACGTGGCTGATAACGCACGGTTGAAGCACACCAAGCTGGCGTTTGAAAGCAGCGAAAGCTATCACTTTGCGCACAATGATATTGTCATTGGTCGTGATGCAGACGTCAGCAGCACCAGCTTCTTGCTGGGCGCAGGCCTGACGCGTCACAACACCAGCTCGCAGCTGAACGGTGAAAACACCCAGCTGGCAATTAACAGCTTGGTGTTGCCAGTGAAACAGGAAGTAGCGGATACCCGTACTTATCTGGAGCACAACAAAGGCTATTGCACCAGTCGTCAGATGCACAAAACCATCGTGCGTGACAAAGGGCGTGCGGTATTTAATGGTCATATTAAAGTGGCCAAGCACGCGCTGAAAACTGACGGGAAGATGACCAACAACAACCTGTTGCTGGGACGTTTGGCGGAAGTGGACACCAAACCGCAGCTCGAAATTTATGCGGATGATGTGAAGTGTGGTCACGGTGCAACGATAGGTCGCATTGATGACGAGCAGATGTTCTACCTGCGTTCACGCGGTATTAAACAGGATGCAGCACAGACCATGATCATTCACGCTTTTGCGGCGGAATTGACTGAAACACTGGAAAATGAGGTGCTGCGTGTAGCAGTACTGCAGCGTATTGCTGAACGCTTTCCTGGAGGCGATGCATGATGAAATTCGATCTCGAGCGGATCAGGGAGGATTTTCCTATCCTGAAGCGTGAGGTCAACGGTCATCCGCTGGCCTACCTTGATAGCGCGGCCAGCGCACAACGTCCGCTGGCGGTGATTAATGCCGAAAGCCATTTTTATCAGCACGGCTATGCAGCCGTGCATCGTGGCATTCATACCTTGAGCGCCCAAGCGACCAGTGACATGGAAAACGTGCGCGATCAAGCTGCACGTTTTTTGAATGCCTCTTCGCCAGAAGAAATTGTATTTGTTAAAGGCACCACAGAAGGTATCAACCTGGTTGCTAACAGCTGGGGCGGCAGTCAGCTGCAGCCTGGCGACAACCTGATTATTACCGAGATGGAGCATCATGCCAACATCGTGCCGTGGCAGATGGTGGCTGAGCGTACCGGTGCTGAAATCCGCGTTCTGCCATTAACCGATAACGGTGAACTGGCTGTAGATCAGCTTGCAGGCTTGATTGATAACCGTACGCGCCTGCTGGCGGTGACGCACGTTTCTAACGTGCTTGGCACGATCAACCCTATCAAAGCGCTTGTGGCGCAAGCCAAAGCAGCAGGATTGGTCACGCTGATTGATGGTGCGCAAGCAGTGATGCACGACAAAGTCGATGTGCAAGATATTGACTGCGACTTCTACGTCTTCTCCGGCCATAAATTATATGGACCCACCGGCATTGGTATCTTGTACGGCCGCAAAGCGTTGCTTGACGCGATGCCACCGTGGGAAGGCGGCGGCTCAATGATTTCCAGCGTAGTGCTACCAACCGGCACAACGTGGAACACGTCGCCATGGCGCTTTGAAGCGGGTACACCGAATACGGGCGGCATTATCGGTTTAGGCGCGGCGTTAGCTTATGTGCAAGCATTGGGACTTGATACCATTCATCAACGTGAAAGCGTGTTGATGAACTATGCGTTAGACAAGCTTTCGTCGGTACCAGATATTCAAATTTATGGGCCGCCAACACGCACAGGCGTGATCGCCTTTAACCTCGGCAAGCATCACGCGTTTGATGTGGGCAGTTTCCTCGATCAATACGGCATTGCGATTCGTACTGGACATCATTGCGCCATGCCGCTGATGCGCCATTACGATGTACCAGCGATGTGCCGCGCCTCTTTCACTTTCTATAACAGTGAAGAGGAAGTGGATCGCCTGGCGGCAGGCCTGACGCGTATTCATCGTCTGCTGGGTGGTTGAGTAGAGTAAACGGAGTCACAAATGGCGAATTTGCCAGAAAAAGAGAAGCTGGTGCGCAACTTCAATCGTTGCGCTAACTGGGAAGAGAAATATCTTTACATCATTGAACTGGGCGCAAAACTTCCAGAATCCTCTGAAAGCTTGCATCAGCCTGAGAACGTGATCTCAGGGTGCCAAAGCCAAGTGTGGATCAAAATGACGCCACAGGCAGATGGCACCATCACCTTTGAAGGTGACAGTGATGCGGCGATCGTTAAGGGATTGATTGCAGTGGTTTTTAGTTTGTATCAAAACCTCTCTGCGGCTGATATTTTCGCGCTCGATGTGCGTCACTGGTTCGGTGAACTGGCCTTGATGCAGCATCTTACGCCCACGCGTTCGCAAGGGCTGGAAGCGATGATTCGGTCTATTCGCCATACCGCTCAGAACCTCTCCTAAGCTAAACTCCACAGACGCCAACCGGCGTCTGTTTTTTTATCTAAAGAGAAAATTGCATGAAACCTGCTTTATGTATGGCCGGTGCATTGCTGCTGACCTGTTTTGGGCTCTCTGCACCCACATTTGCCACGGAATATCCTCTTCCTCCCCCTGATAGTCGCCTGATTGGTGAGAATACGCTTACCCAGGTTCCCGATAACAAACGTCCTCTTGAAGATATTGCTGCCCGATATAAAGTAGGGCTGCTGGGCATGCTGGAAGCGAATCCCGGTACCGATCCCTGGCTACCGAAAGCGGGAACACAACTGACCGTACCGCTACAGATGATTCTGCCTGACACGCCGCGCGAAGGCATTGTGGTTAATCTCGCGGAGTTACGCCTTTATTACTATCCGAAAGGCGAAGACAAAGTGATCGTTTATCCTATCGGGATTGGCCAGTTAGGTGCAGCAACGCCAACGATGGTCACCAGCATCAGTCAGAAGGTCCCTAACCCGACCTGGACGCCTACCCAGAACATCCGTAAGCGTTATGCGAAAGAGGGCGTTACGTTGCCTGCTGTAGTGCCTGCTGGCCCCGATAATCCGATGGGCCTCTTTGCGTTGCGTCTGGCGCGCGGAACAGGTCAATATCTTATTCATGGCACCAATGCAAAATTTGGTATCGGGATGCGCGTAAGTTCTGGCTGTATTCGCCTGCGTACTGAAGATATCGAAGCGCTGTTCAATAGCGTGCCAAAAGGTACGCGGGTGCAAATCGTGAACCAGCCGGTGAAGTATGCGGTGGAGCCTGACGGTAAACGCTATGTGGAAGCGCATCAGCCGCTGTCACGTACCGACAAAGATGACCCACAAACCATGCCGATTGCGTTAAGCGCTAATCTCAAAAGCTTTATGAAAAGTGATAAGAGCGACACGGCACTGATCAAGGCGACAATAGAACGCCGCTCAGGGATGCCGATATTGGTGAGTAGCGGTGAGAAGGTTAAGGATGATACGCCGCTGCCAGCTGTGCTGCAGGGAGCGCAGGAAGGACAAAGCGCGACCATCAGTCAGGCAATGGGTGAGAGTGCTGAGACTTTGCCTCAATAATACATTTGAGTCAGGAACGATAAGCAAAAAAATGGCGCCTCAAGGGCGCCATTTTTAAACCAGAACTCTTACTTGCGGTAAGAGTGAGCCTGGTTGTCCAGACGCTGGTTAGCGCGTGCTGCGTCATCTTTAGCAGCCTGAACGTCTGAACGCACTGCGTTCACGTCGTTGCTCAGTTGGTCAACTTTAGCGTTCAGAGTCTGAACGTCTGAAGACAGCTGGTCGATTTTAGCGTTGCTTGAGCAACCAGCCAGCAGAGTTGAACCCAGAATTACCGCGCCCAGTACCAGTTTAGTACGATTCATTATTTATACCCTCTAGATTGAGTTAATCTCCATGTAGCGTTACAAGTATTACACAAAGCTTTTTAAGTTGAGAATAAATTTTTCATGAGAAGATGCTTAAACATGATCGTTCGCTCAAAGAAGCAGCGGTTAGCAGAATATGATAAAAAATTTAGCGAAAACAGAGAGATTTAATCGGATTAACCTTAATTTAAAGCGAATTTGAATAGTTATTTTCTATTGGAATTTTCCTGCATTTGTATTAAGTACAAAATAAAAAAAGCGCCCCTGAAGGCGCTTTTAAATAAATACTCAATTATTAATTAAAGTACGTGTACTGAGGCAGTATTTGTGGTTCCACTTGGTACTAACGCACCGGATACCAGCACGACAACATCGCCTTTCTGACCATAGCCACTTTCTAATGCCGCTTCTTTACCCAGACGATAGAAATCATCCGTTGAAGCAATTTCGGACACTAAACGCGTTTCTATCCCTTTGCTCAGAATTAACTGACGCGCTGTGGTCGCGTTGGTAGTCAGCGCCAGAATGGTGGCGTTAGGGAAATATTTACGTACTGCTTTCGCTGACTTGCCGCCTTCGGTTGCAACCACAATCAATGGCGCTTCCAGTTTTTCTGCGGTTTCAACAGCACCACGACAAACGGCTTCGGTAATGCGCAGTTTGCGGGTGTCGTTTTGGCTATCGATGCGTGATTTCATGACGCGATCGGTACGTTCGCAGATGGTCGCCATGATGGTGACCGATTCCAGCGGATATTTACCTTTAGCGCTCTCACCAGACAGCATAACGGCATCGGTGCCGTCCAGAATGGCGTTGGCAACGTCACCCGCTTCAGCGCGAGTAGGGCGTGGGTTTTTGATCATCGAATCCAGCATCTGCGTAGCGGTAATCACCACTTTGCGTGCTTTATTACATTTTTTGATCATCATCTTCTGAGCGAAGATCACTTCTTCAACCGGGATCTCAACACCTAAGTCACCACGTGCAACCATGATGCCGTCAGAAGCTTCAAGGATTTCGTCGAAGTTGTTCAGGCCTTCCTGGTTTTCAATCTTAGAGATGATCTGGATATGCTCGCCGCCATGCTGCTTAAGGTGCTCACGGATTTCCAGCACATCAGAACGTTTACGGATGAAAGAAGCCGCAACGAAATCTACGCCTTGCTCACAACCGAAAATCAGGTCGCGCTTATCTTTTTCAGCTAATGCAGGCAGTTGAATAGATACGCCTGGCAAGTTTACGCCTTTGTTTTCACCGAGATCACCGTTGTTCAACACTTTGCAAACCACGGTGTTTTCAGTGACTTCGGTTACTTCCATGCCGATTAAGCCGTCATCTACTAATACCGTGTTGCCGATTTTCAAATCAGCGGTAAAGCCTGCATAAGTCACAGCAACGCGTTCGCTATTACCAATGACGCTTTGATCGGTAGTAAAGGTAAAGGTTTGACCCGCTTTCAGGGAAGCATCATTGCCACCTTCAAGCTTCATGGTACGAATTTCAGGACCTTTAGTGTCCAGCAGGATGGCTGCCTGATGACCGGTTTTTTCAATCACGGCGCGCATGTTAGTAATACGTTGGCCATGTTCGGCGTAGTCGCCGTGAGAAAAATTAAGGCGCATAACGTTCATGCCTGCTTCAAGCAGTTGGGTCAACATCTCTTCAGATTCGGTTTTTGGACCGATAGTACAAACGATCTTAGTCTTTTTCATGACAGGATTTCTATAAGTTGTGATGGATGATAAAGGTTGAGATTCGATGGCGATGCACCGAAGTGAAAATTCTGATTGAAATCGAAACGGGCGATACAGAGTAAGAATAGGTGACGAAGGCCAGGCGTGCAGGGAAGTTGTGCGGTTACGCTAGATAACCACCACGTTGTTGTTGCGCAAATAATCTGAGTTATCGCAGTAAGCACGTGATCGCTGAAACCTTTCAAGTGAACAACGCGGCACAGTATAATCGCTAAGTATGCGAAAACCAATTAAAAAGCGGTACGGGTTTGCGATGTAGATCAAGAAAAACGGGGTTTGCGCAACAGGATAAAAAATGAGAGTGGTGCGCTCTAGTGGACTCGAACCACCGACCCCCACCATGTCAAGGTGGTGCTCTAACCAACTGAGCTAAGAGCGCATTTAAAAATTGGTGCGTCCGAGTGGACTCGAACCACCGACCCCCACCATGTCAAGGTGGTGCTCTAACCAACTGAGCTACGGACGCACTTGGTGCGCTCTAATGGACTCGAACCATCGACCCCCACCATGTCAAGGTGGTGCTCTAACCAACTGAGCTAAGAGCGCAACATGCTGTCAGGGCGACAGCGGGGACGAATATTAACGGCACGCTAAGAGACTGGCAAGGGGAAAAATGTTTTTTTCGTGATGACTGTCGAGCAACTGCGCTATGCGCCGTTTTTTTAGACACAACGGGCCTTTTCAGGCCCGTTCAACGACTTAGCGCGCCGCGCGTGTCAGAATTAATTGCGTAGGTAACTGCTGTAAACGTCGGATGCGCCACAGCATCATTATTGCGGCGGAGGTTAGGCCAATAATAAAGCCACACCAGAAGCCTGCCGGACCCAGGCGTGGCAGCACCCAATCAGTCATTGCCAGAATATAGCCCGTTGGAAAGCCGAGCAGCCAGTATGCAATAAACGTGATAAAGAAGATTGATCGCGTATCTTTGTAACCCCGTAAGATACCGCTGCCAATAACCTGAATAGAATCAGAGAATTGATAGATAGCGGCCAACAGCATGAGTTGGGCTGCTAATGTAATAACTTCAGGGTTATCGGTATAAAGCAGCGCAATATCGTGGCGGAATGTCACGGTAAAGAGCGCTGTTATCGCCGCCATGCTGATGCCAACGCCCTGGGCCGTCCATGCTGCCACGCGAGCCTGCTCGGTGGAACCTTGCCCTAACCGGTAACCCACGCGAATGGTAGTAGCGACCCCCAATGATAAGGGCAAGACGAACATCAGAGAACTAAAGTTCAGCGCTATCTGGTGGCCTGCGACATTGATAATACCAAGCGGTGAAACCAAAAGTGCAACGACCGCAAACAGCGTTACTTCAAAAAGAGTGCCAACGCTACGGGCAGCCCCAGCGTGACCAAACGGCTAAGGATAGGACGCGAAGGAGGTGACCAGCGGCTCTCTATGCGAATGTCGCGCATACTGCCCATTCTGCGAACCCAAAAGCGCATACAGATGAACATCACCCAATAGACCGATGCTGTTGCCACACCACATCCCACACCACCCAGCGCGGGCATACCGAAGTGACCATAAATAAAGATGTAATTTAATGGGATATTCACCAGCAAACCGAGGAATCCTAATACCATGCCTGGTTTGGTTTTTGACATTCCCTCGCACTGGTTACGCAGGACCTGAAAAAACAGATAGCCCGGCGCGCCGAACAGCAGCGCATGGAGATAGCCCTCGGCTTTAAGGGCTAACAGCGGATCGATGTCATGCATCGAACGAATCAAATAGCCCGCATTCCACAGCACCAGCATGATTAAAATAGAGACAAAAAAGGCCAGCCAGAATCCCTGGCGAATTTGTTCGCCGATGCGTTCGCGGCGACCTGAGCCGTTGAGTTGCGCAACGGTGGGCGTCAATGCAAGAAGAAGACCATGGCCAAACAGGATGGCCGGAAGCCAAATGGAAGTGCCGACAGCAACGGCGGCCATATCCGTGGCGCTGACTGCGCCGGCCATAATGGTATCCACAAATCCCATTGCGGTTTGAGCCACCTGAGCCAGGATGACTGGAATCGCAAGGGCCAGCAATTGACGCGCTTCTGTTAAATACTTCTGCACGTAAACACCTGACTTATTTAATTAATGAAGGGACGTTGAAAGCCCCGGAGAAAAGCGCGGCTTAGTGTAACTGGCGTGACAAGATTCGCCAATCTTTGTCACACGATGCGTTTTGCTAAGCTGTAAAGCAACACGCAGGGCTGAAACCTAACAGCCTTCAATAGCTGTGATAAACTAGCGCAAACTTCGCAGAGGCAAAGACTATGTTTACCGGTATTGTGCAGGGCACCGCAGAAATAGTGTCCATTGAAGAAAAAGAGTTGTTTCGTACCCATGTAGTCAGACTGCCGCAAGAATTATTGCCAGGTTTAGCATTGGGCGCATCGGTAGCACATAACGGTTGTTGTTTAACCGTTACTGCTATTGAGGGCGATCTGGTGAGTTTCGATTTAATAAAAGAAACATTGCGCGTAACCAACCTTGGCGATCTACAGCCGGGCGATATCGTGAATATAGAGCGGGCAGCGAAATTCAGCGATGAAATTGGTGGCCATCTGATGTCAGGTCATATTATGACCACTGCTGAAATCTGCAAAATTATCCAGTCTGAAAACAACCGTGAAGTCTGGTTTAAAATTCAGGATCCGGCGCAGATGAAATATATTCTGCATAAAGGTTTTGTCGGCATTGATGGTATTAGTCTAACAGTGGGTGATGTCACGAAAACCAAGTTTTGTGTCTACCTGATCCCAGAAACGCTGGAGCGGACAACGCTCGGTGCGAAGACCTTTGGGGATCGAATCAACATTGAAATTGATCCACACACACAGGCGATTGTGGAGACGGTAGAGCGCGTTTTGGCTCAGCGTGAGTCCGCCGCGATTAAAGCATTATCCGAGCAGGGCGATCGAGAATAAAAAGCAGAAGGCGCATTGAGCGCCTTCTGCTTTTAATCCAGACTTCAGCGTGCCACGCGTAACCCACCTTCGACACCGCGGCTAAACACCACTTGCCATAACTGAATGTCTCGAGCACGAAACGCGCCCGCACACGCATTCAGATAATATGAGAACATGCGCTTAAAGCGTTCACCATAATTATCTGCCAGCTCAGGCCATGCCTGTAAGAAACGCGCGTACCAGGCCATTAATGTCGTGTCATAATCAGCACCAAAGTTGTGCCAGTCTTCCATAACAAAATGCGGCTCGCTGGCGTCAGCAATATGGCGCATTGAGGGTAAACAGCCGTTAGGGAAGATATATTTATCAATCCATGGATCAACATTCATATCCGTTACAATGGCGCCAATAGTGTGAAGTAAGAAAAGGCCATGAGGCTTTAAATTACGATCTACTACATCGAAATAGGTCGCGTAATTTTTGGGGCCGACGTGTTCAAACATACCCACTGAAACGATGCGATCAAATTGCCGATCAAGGTCGCGATAATCCTGAAGCAGAATAGTGACATCCAAGCCTTCACAGCGCTGCTGGGCCAGTTTTTGCTGTTCAGCTGAAATCGTGACGCCATGTACCTTAACGCCATAATGACGCGCCGCATAAGCGGCCAGTCCGCCCCATCCGCAACCAATATCTAACAAAGACATACCCGGCTCAAGCTGCAGCTTGCGGCAGATCATATCTAGTTTGGCTTCCTGAGCAGCCTCTAAGGTTGTTGCGTCTTTCCAGTAAGCACAGGAATATTGCATATAGGGATCGAGCATCAGCGTAAATAAATCATTGCCTAAGTCGTAATGCTCTTTACCTACCATCCATGCGCGCTTTTTCGATTGTAGATTCGTTAATCGCGCGGCAGCAATACGCAAAGTATCTTTGAAATGGTGCGGTAATTTCTGGTCCAGTTTGTGCTTTAGCACGCGGTGAAAAAATATATCCAGCTGTTCACACTCCCACCAGCCATCCATATAACTTTCGCCTAAACCGAGCGAACCTTCCTGCAAGACACGTTTGAAAAAATCAGGATTAATAACCTGAATATCCCAGGGGCGAGTACCATTGATTTCGATATCTGCTTGTTCCAGTATTTCATGAACGATGCGATACCAATGGTTTTCTTCAAGGCTCACTTCTTCTATAAACGATGAACTCATAGCTTCTCCATCACCTGTCCAACCTGAACCTGAGAAAAAGAATAGCCAATTTCTCAGGGGTTTTGAGAAAAGTCACGGAATGGCCCGTGCGCCTGATATCCGACGTATTACAGAGGATTGAAAAGGAACAATGTTGGTCTCTCACAATAGAAAACAGAGATATTGTGCAGACGCCATCCCAGCGACAAAGTCGCTAAAAACACTCTAATTATGTTGTTGATTTGTAGCAGATTTATTGACCCGAATGAGTATATTATCACTCGGGTCAGTATTCAATGACTTATTGTTAGGTTGCTAATTAAAATCTTTCGCCTCAGTGATTATCCTGGCAAACGGATTTTGACGAGGCAACATCAGTTTGTGCGCTGACCTGGCGTTGGATGCGGTATCCCAGCAGGGCAAGCAAGATCGTCAGTGCCATAATCATTGTGGTGGTATGTAAGGCATGTTGCAAACCCGCAGAAACGGCAAGGCTGGCGGCGAAACATAATCCTAATTGCAAACAGTTTTGCAGCGCTGCCGCTTTGCCCGTTGCATGAGGAAAAGGTTGTAGGGCGCTGGAAACGACAATGGGATAAATTGCACCGTTAGCTAACGCCATGCCGCAGAACGGCAGTAGCAGCGCCGTCAGGTTATTGACACCTGCCAGTGCAACAGCAAACAGCACCAGAATGCTCACGCTGTAAATGACTAACATCCACGGCAATAGCTGCGCACCGTTAAAGCGATTGAGCAGGGTGCGACAACCAAAGCCACCGATCAAAAAGGCGATGGTTTGCGGCACATAGCTCAAGCCAATATCGGCAGGCGTTAATCCGATGTCTGCCAAAATAAAGGGCGAACCGGTTAACCAGGCAAAAAAGCTGGCCGAGCAGGCAGCGTAAATTATGACGTTTCCGCGATAAACCGAAGAGCGAAGCAGGGTGATAAAACCGGGCTTTTGCTGATCGTTATTGGAGACTTTACGTGTGGAGGGTAAACGCAACGTCACGGCAATCAGTGCAACTGCTGTGAGTGTTAAAACCAAAAAAATTGAACGCCAATGAAAATGACCGATAAGCCATGCGCCCAGCAGCGGCGCAAGTGCAGGTGAAAGTGCCACCAAAGGCATAATCGTCGCGAATACCTTATTCGCGCGCGCCTGCGGATAGCGATCAACCACTAAAGCCTGCCAACTCACCGCTGCGGCACAAACACCTACCGCCTGAATAAAGCGCAGCACCAGCATCAAAATAGTGTCAGTCACCCACAACATGCCTGCACAGCCCAAGGCAAACAGCGTCAGGCCTGCGAGTAAAACGGGCTTGCGCCCAATGCGATCAGACAGCGGTCCCCAGAAAAGCTGCGCGCAGGCGAATCCCGCAAGGAACAAGCTCATGCTGGCACTGATGATACCCGGTGACGTATTAAACGTTTGTTGCATGGCGCCGAACGCAGGTAAATACATGTCTGTTGCTAAAAAGCCCAGCATACTGAGCAGCGCAAGGTAAGGGATAAAGCTCTTATTCGATAACATCTTTTTCTCATTTTTGCAGAATGAACGCGGCAGAGTGTAAAAGGTGCGTTTAAACCTGTGAAACGTTAATATTTGCCACTGGCTGTTAAAAATTTTGAAGGCAGATTATGTGGTCAGAATATGCATTAGAAGTTGTGGATGCGGTAGCGCGCGGTGGAAGTTTTAGCGCAGCCGCACAGGAACTACACCGCGTTCCTTCTGCCATCAGCTATACGGTACGGCAGCTTGAAACCTGGTTGGCGGTTCCGCTATTTGAACGTCATCATCGCGAAGTGGTTTTAACCCCCGCAGGCGAACATTTTGTCCGCGAAGGACGCACTGTTATCAAAAAAATGCTGGCAACCCGACGTCAGTGTCAACAACTGGCAAATGGCTGGCGCGGGCAGTTAAGCATCGCGGTAGACTGCATTGTTAAACCAGAACGAACGCGGCAGTTAGTGAAAGACTTTTATCGTCATTTTCCCGACATGGAATTAATCATCAGTTACGAAGTGTTTAATGGTGTGTGGGATGCCTTAGCAGACGGGCGAGTTGACGTCGCGATTGGGGCAACCCAGGCTATTCCTGTGGGCGGACGCTTCGCCTTTAAAGATATGGGCGCGCTCAACTGGCGCTGCGTAGTGATGCGTGAGCATCCTTTAACACAGGCAGAGGCATTAGATGATGACACTTTGCGCAGTTGGCCGTCGTTGGTATTAGAAGATACATCACGGGCGCTGCCGCGTCGTATGACCTGGACGCTGGACAATCAGCGACGTTTGGTCGTGCCGGAATGGCAAACAGGGTTGGATTGTGTTTTGGCGGGGTTATGCGTTGCCATGGTGCCGGGGCATCTGGCTCGCCCGTTACTCGATTCAGGTGAACTGGTTGAGCTCACGTTACCGGAAAGTTTTCCAGAAAGTCCTTGCTGCGTAAGCTGGGCGGAAGATCGCGCATCACCGGCGCTGGGTTGGTTGCTCAGCTATCTAGGTGATGCGCAAACACTTAATCAGGAATGGTTAAGTGAGGATTAACGGCGGTAATCGCGGAAAGGGCCATAACCGACTGAGCGACGCTCAATCAGTGTGGGATGAACCTCAATGGTCTGAGACTCTTCGCGTTTACTGGTAATACGATCCAACAACATATCCAACGCTTTTTCCCCCAACTCCGCTTTTGGCTGATGCACGGTAGTTAATGCGGGTGCGAAATAGCGTGCGTTGCGCACGTTGTCATAACCGATCACGGAAATATCTTGTGGGACGCGTAATCCCATTTCATCTGCGGCACAAATGGCACCCATCGCCATGATGTCACCACCACAAAAAACGGCAGTCGGTCTTTGTTTCTGCGAGAGGATTTGCTGCATCGCCTGATAACCTGACTCAGGCTCGAAGTCACCTTGTACGATCCACTCTGCGCGAGGCTGGATATTGGCTTCTTCCATGGCCTTCAGGAAACCTGCGTGACGTCCGCCACCCGTGTTGCGTTCCATTTGGCCCGGAATTGCGCCAATGTCGCGGTGTCCACGTTCGATTAAATAGCGCCCGGCAAGATAACCGCCGTGGAAGGCGTTATCGAGCACAGTGTCGGTAAAATCGCCACGCGATTCACCCCAATCCATGACCACCATGGGAATATTGCGATTTTCTTCCAGCATCTTCAGCAGATCGTCTGGATATTCGGAGCACATCACCAATAAGCCATCAACGCGTTTCTGCGCCATCATGGACAGGTAAGCGCGCTGTTTTTGCAAATCGTTATGCGCATTACCTAAAATCAGGGTGTAGCCTTTGTCAAAACAGTGATTTTCCACAGCCTCAATGATTTCAGCAAAGTAGGGCGCTTCGCTGGAGGTGGCGAGCAATCCCAGCGTTTTGGTGTGATTTACCTTCAGGCTTCGCGCCACTGCGCTCGGCGAATAATGCAGCTCCTGAATGGCTTGCCAGACCGCATTACGCGTTTCCTCTGCCACGAAACGCGTTTTATTAATGACGTGAGAGACGGTCGTTGTAGAAACTCCCGCGCGTTTCGCCACATCTTTGATTGTTGCCATGAAAAAGAGACTCCCGAGCTTATCTTAACTAGTTGATAAGCATGATGTTAAACGTTTGCGTCAACGTAGGGTTTTGCCCGCAAATATACTGCTTTTTTGCCGGTAATATGGCGTCTGTGCGGAAAAAAAGCCAAAGGAAGACAGCGAACGGAACCGACGTTGCGCGCGTTGCGCAACAAAGGCGGGATTCTAACAAGGCTGAACGGATAAAACGAGATTTTTACTGGGCCTTATGGGAAAATGCTTTATCCACACAAACTGTGAGGCCAAGGAGAGATGATGAGTACCGAGATGAAAATGGCATTGATGACCACTGGCGGGGCATTATTAATGATCGTCGCTTTTAGCTTTACCGCTATTTTGCATTAATAAAAAAAGCCGGTTTAACCGGCTTTTTTATGCTCAATGATTCTATCGTATGGTTTTCGGCGTCATCATTCGTCGGGCACCAATATAATGGCGCTGCCAGTAATCTTCGCCTAATGCGCTGATCTGAATATCTTTGCCGGTGCGCGGCGATTGAATAAACTTCCCATCGCCTAAATAAACGCCAACGTGATCGGCGGTGCCGCGTCCATTGATGCGAAAGAATACTAAATCACCTTTCTCAAGCAATTCTCGCTTGATCGGCGCAGCATCACGCAGGTGATACATCTCATTGGCGGTACGTGGGATTTTAAACTTCAACAAATCTTTGTAGGCATACCATACAAGACCGCTGCAATCGAACCCGGTATGTGGAGAAGTACCGCCCCACTGATAAGGTTTGCCCAACTGACCCATGAGTTTTGCCATCGCTGTCTCGCGCGCTTTTTGATAACGCTGACGATGGGCCTTACTCATCTTAATCGTACCGAGCTCATTGGTTTCGGCTGCGATAACTTTCGATGAACGCTGGCGACCGTAATGTTTACTTGAGGATTTAAGCGTAATTTTTTTAGCGGAGGTATTATGTGCAACTAACTCGACTTTCTTCTGTTTTTTGAGTTTAAGTTTTTGAACGGAAGTCAGACGGGATTTCTTAACTGCGGTTTTTACCGGGCGTCGTTTACGCCGCTCATCTTCGCGTGCACTTTTTTCTCTACTTTATGCTGGCTGGCCTTAACCGGCGCATGCGGTGAAGCAGATGCGACGTTAAAGAACAGCTGGGCAAAAGCCAGTATGAAAAGCGTAATGATTAGACGCATAGTCCGGTTACAGTTGAGCTGTCAGGTTAAAAACGGCCATAACAGGGTTGGAAAAATCTGATCCAGGATCAGTGCCGAGGCCATTCTAGTCCAGATGTTTTTAAAAAAGTAAGTCCTTTTTCTATTAATCTGTTAGCTGATTGAAATTGGAGCGAAAATGAGCAATTTCAGCACCTTATATCAGCGAAATTATTGCTAATTATTAATACATTAATGCGCATTAATGATATGAGAGTGTTATTTCTTATACAGCGACTTAACAAACATGGCGGTTTGACCTTCCGAAAGTAAATTCTCATTTTCAGTCCGAGGGCGAAGTCGCTACAATAAACAAACACGAAGTGACGAATTAAGGAAGGCAATTATGAGTACTGTAGAAAAAATTCAGCGCCAGATCGCAGAAAACCCGATCCTGCTGTTCATGAAAGGCTCGCCGAAACTGCCAAGCTGTGGTTTCTCTGCTCAGGCGGTTCAGGCGCTGTCAGCCTGTGGTGAGCGTTTCGCTTACGTGGATATTCTGCAGAATCCAGATATTCGTGCTGAACTGCCGAAATACGCAAACTGGCCAACTTTCCCACAGTTGTGGATTGATGGCGAACTGGTCGGCGGTTGTGACATTATCGTTGAGATGTTCCAGCGTGGCGAACTTCAATCGCTGATCAAAGAAACCGCTGAGAAGTTTAAAGAAGCGGAATAAGAAAAAGGCCGACAAATGTCGGCCTTTTTACGTTATCTATTCTGAGGCGCTTTCAGCCGCATCGCCTTCTGCAAAGGGTAAGGGCCATCCACCCAGCCGCTTCCAGCGATTAACCAATTCACAAAACAGCGTGGCAGTTTGCTCAGTATCATAAAGAGCAGAATGCGCCTGTGTGCTGTCAAACTCCATGCCTGCCGCTTTACACGCTTTCGCTAAAACCGTTTGTCCCAAGACTAAACCGCTCAAGGCTGCGGTATCAAAAGTAGCAAAGGGATGAAAAGGATTACGCTTGAGGTTGGCCCGTTCAGCAGCAGCGTTCATAAAGTTCAAATCAAAGGTCGCATTGTGCGCCACCATAATGGCACGGTTACAGCCGGTATCCTTGATCCCTTTGCGCACCATTTTAAAAATGGCATGCAGTGCGTCATGTTCATCGACAGCGCCACGTAGCGGGTTATGCGGGTCGATGCCGGTAAAAGCCAACGCTTCGGGATGCAACAGCGAGCCTTCAAAAGGCTCAACGTGAAAATGCAGCGTCTGGTCGAGGTGAATCCAGCCATCTTCATCCATTTTCAGCGTTGTAGCGGCAATCTCTAACAGCGCGTCGGTTTGCGCATTAAAGCCAGCGGTTTCAACATCGATAACCACCGGAAAGAAGCCGCGGAAGCGTTGATTGAGCGCGTTTGGGGAATTCGATTCAGACATCAGGATCTCATTGCAGGGAATGGGCAGCGCGCATTATGACAAAAAACAGCGTTGGGTGCAGCAGGCCACAAAGGGCTGGGAAATATCAGCCTGCCGACAACAAGGGCAGGCTGAGACAATCTTGTTTAGTGACCAAGACCTTTACCGGCGTCTTTATTCTCGATTAACTCGATTTTATAGCCATCTGGGTCTTCCACAAAAGCGATGATCGTAGAGCCGCCTTTGACCGGGCCCGCTTCACGGGTGACTTTTCCACCGTCGTTGCGAATACGATCGCACGCTGCAGCGGCATCATCCACGCCCAACGCGATATGGCCATAAGCATTACCCAGATCGTAGCTCTCTACGCCCCAGTTGTAGGTCAATTCAAGCACGGCACCTTCGCTCTCTTCGGTATAACCTACAAACGCCAGCGTATATTTATATTCGGTATTTTCGCTCTGACGCAGTAAACGCATACCCAGCACGCGAGTATAAAAATCAATGGAGCGTTGCAGATCGCCAACGCGAAGCATGGTGTGAAGTAAACGCATAACATCCTCTTTAATCAAAACGTCATCGAATGATGACACAAGCGCTAAGTATAGCGACGAACAGAGTGAAAGAATAATCGCTGCCGCAACAAAACGTTACGACAGCACAGCCACTTACAGCGTGGGATAATCGGTGTAGCCTTCAGCACCGCCGCCGTAGAAGCTTTCTGGGCGCTGAGGATTAAGTGGCGCATCTTGCTGCAGGCGCTCGACCAGATCGGGGTTGGCGATATAATCGCGACCAAACGCCACGGCATCAATCAGGCCACGCGCAATCAGGTCATCCGCTTTTTCTACCGTATAGGCACCGGCACCAATGATGACGCCAGGGAACAGCTTCCGCACTTTCTCACGGAACGCGTCGGTGTACGGCGTGCCGCCAGCCCAGTCAGGCTCAGACATATGCAGATAAGCAATGTTACGCTTCGCCAATTCACCGATATACCACAGTGCAGCTTCTTCTTCGTCTGGACCGTTATCCAGATTCTGGAAGCTACCAATGGGAGAAACACGAATACCTATGCGATCGGCTGACCAGTTTGCAATCACAGCATCAACAACTTCCAGCGCAAAACGGCCACGCTTCTCAATGCTGCCGCCATATTCATCGGTACGCGGGTTTGAACCTGGCGCAAGGAACTGATGAATCAGATACCCGTGTGCTGAGTGAAGCTCAAGCAAATCGAAATCGGCTTCACGCGCGTTTGACGCCGATTGACCAAAATCTTTTACGATCTGCTGGATTTCCGCCACGCTTAATTCGCGCGGTGTCGAGGTATCTTCACGATAAACGCTGCCATCAGCAGCGCGAAGTGAAGTACGCGTACCTGCAGGAATAGCCGCTGGCGCTACCGGTGCGTTGCCTTCTGGCTGCACGCTGTGATGCGAAATACGTCCGGTATGCCAAAGTTGTACAGCACTGTGACCGCCCGCTTCATGAATACCGTTATTGATCTCTTTCCATGCCGCAATTTGTGGCTGGGTGTGCAATCCCGGCGCGCCGGCATAGCCCTTAGCCTGGAAAGAGATCTGCGTGGCTTCGGTGATAATCAAGCCTGCGCTGGCACGTTGACGATAATATTCGCCCATCAGTGGCGTCGGTATATCGCCTGGCTCAATGCTGCGCAAACGGGTCAGCGGCGCCATGAAAACACGGTTTGGAACGGTGATTGCACCGACTTTTAGCGGACGAAACAGCTGGGTACTCGCCATGTAAACTCCTTATTAGTAGACCGGTCATCTATTAAGTGGCATTTTAAAAAACAAAATTGTCTTTTTAAAATCTCAAAAGTGCCATTTTAAAATCAATGCGCATTTAGCCACTGTTCGATGGTACTGAGTGCGAGATGCATAGGTTGCACCTCACGGGAAATCTTGCTTTGTAAACTTGCGCCCAACCATAAAAGGTAGAGTAATTCGGCCATTTGCGCAGGCTGTTGCGGCAAGTTGACCGCTTCCTGCTGCTGCGCGGTCTGCAAAGTTTGAGCATAAACAGCAATGATTTTACTGGCGCCGAGTTGCAAAGCCTCTCGCATCGGTTCAGAGAGATCACACACTTCGGCTGAAAGCTTAACGCCTAAACAACCCACAATATGACCTTCTTCACGAAACAAACGCTCTGCGCGACGAAAATGGTTAAGCAATCGTTCTCGGGCACTTCCGGTTTCTTGCTGCAACTGATACTCAACATCTTGCAAATAGCGTGCAAAGTAACGTTCCAGCAAGACAACACCAAACACTTCCTTTGATCGGAAGTGATAATAGAAAGAGCCTTTCGGTACTTCTGCTAGCGTCAGCAGTTCGCTCAATCCCATGCCGGTAAAACCGCGTTGCAGACAAAGCTGCTCGCCTGTAACCAGCAAATGTTCTCGGGTATCGTTGCGTTGTCGCGTTATGTTCATGTCGGCCAGACTATTAGACCAGTTGGTCTATTGCAATGCCAAATTGCGCTTTCGGCACATACTGTTTAGTTTGTAGGGAGAGCAATAGCGCAAATTACGCCCGTTTATTGGGGTTTCTTGCTTAAAAACACTACGCTCTTTTTAGACCTCATATTTTTTATTCGGAGATGCGGTGGCGGAGCAACTTGAATTTTTTCCCGTTCCCAGCCCTTGTCGCGGCATTTGTCAGACGGATGCGCGCGGCTTTTGTGTGGGATGTTTGCGCAGCCGTGATGAGCGGTTTAACTGGATGCGCTTCAGCGATGGACAAAAGCGTGAAGTATTGCGCTTATGTCAGCAACGCCGTATACGCATGCTGCGCCAGAAGAAAATAGACGAGCCGCTTGATCCTGAACAACCTTCATTGTTCTGACGCGTTCCCCGTTTCCGTTATACTCCCTTACACGCCTTCAGCCCTTTCAATACAGGATGTTCACGATGTTAGAACCGCAATTGATCGCACCGCACGGACCCACTTTTTCGCCGCTAATTATGGGCTATTGGCGCCTGATGGAATGGGACATGACGCCGCAGCAGCGGGTGGCCTTTATAGAACACCATCTTGCGTTAGGCATTACCACTGTTGATCACGCCGATATATACGGTGAATATCGCTGTGAGGCTGCCTTCGGTGAAGCGATGAAACTGGCGCCAGCATTACGCAAACAGATGCAGATCGTCACTAAATGCGGTATCGCCACGCGCGCTAAGCCAGAGCACCACATTGGTCACTACAATACTGACAAATCCCACATCCTGAGCAGCGCTGAAAAATCACTCAGCCATTTAGCGACCGATTATTTAGATCTGTTATTGATTCACCGTCCCGATCCGTTAATGGATGCAGATGAAGTCGCTGAAGCGTTCATTGCGCTGCATCAGAGCGGTAAGGTGCTGCATTTTGGCGTCTCCAACTTTACACCTACACAGCTCACGCTATTGCAAACGCGCTTGCCTTTCTCTTTAGTGACAAACCAATTAGAAATATCGCCGGTTCAGCAAAGTGTGTTACTGGATGGATCGTTGGATCAATGCCAACAACATCGCATTCGCCCAATGGCCTGGTCATGTTTGGGGGTGGACTTTTATTCAGCGATCCACATTATCAACCGCTGCGTGATGAACTCGAAACGGTGCGGCAGGAGATAGGTGCGTCAAGTCTGGAACAGGTGGTGTATGCCTGGGTGATGATGCTGCCCAGCAAGCCATTGCCCATCATTGGTTCGGGTAAAACACAACGCGTTAGCGAAGCTGCAGGTGCTGTGCAATTGAAGATGAATCGCCAGCAATGGTTCCGCATTCGTAAAGCGGCGCTGGGTTACGACGTGCCCTAAAGCGTAAAATTGCGTCAAACTTGAGCAAGATAACGCATCTAAGGCCAGGCTTATGGAACCCTGGAATGTAAAAGGAGTAACAATGAAAACGATAGCGTTATTGGCAATATTAACGTGTGGCGCAGCACAAGCGGCTTCAGAGCAGGTCACCCTCCATCAGGTTACGGCTGAAGGCATCGGTAAAACGGTTGGTACAGTGACAATCGAAGAAACGCAGTATGGTTTACAGTTCACCCCTAAATTACAGGGATTAACACCCGGTATTCATGGTTTCCATGTTCATGCTAAAGGAGCTGTGAACCGGGGCCTTCTGAAGGCAAAACGGTAGCGGCCGGTGCAGCGGGTGGGCATTTGGATCCCGCCAACACAGGTAAACACCTCGGCCCATACGGTGAAGGCCATTTAGGCGATTTACCGGCTGTTTATGTTGATGATAAAGGCATGGCCAATTATCCGGTGCTGGCACCGCGGATCAAATCGCTCAGCGAGGTCAAAGGTAAAGCATTGATGGTACATGTAGGCGGTGACAATCATGCTGACCATCCTAAGCCTTTGGGCGGCGGCGGGGCACGTTATGCCTGCGGCGTAATCTGACTTTACGGGCGGCTAGCCTTTGCCGCCTGCTTTCCTCTACGTTGTTTACTCTTTAGCGCTATCATCATAAACAGTTCCCCCTATGATATTGATTCAAGTAAGAAAGGTTGATGAGCTAAGGAGCAGGTGAATGAAACAATCGGGCGCATTATTATTGTGTCTGCTGCTAGTGGGATGCGATCAACCTAATGACACGCAGTTGGTGACCGAAACTGGGCGGCAACTTCAACGCACCATCGATACTAATCCGATGCGCGGTGTCTGCGAAAATATTGCTAAAGGCCGTGAGTGGCTGAGCAAAAACACCGTGCGCAAGCTGGAAGCCAAAGGCTGTCAGGATGTGTTGCGCAGCGCCACTGAAACCAATTTCACTGATACCACCATCACGCACCGCGCCATGACCATGGTGTGCGGCGGAATTGAAGGCAAAAGCTTTACCGGTACCGCTATTATCAGGCGCTTTATCTTTTCACCTGATGAGAAAGCGCTGGTGATTCAGCCGATGGCGGAAGTGGACAAAACGCGTTTCGAAGGGCACAAAACGTTGCAGCAATTGCAGGATGAATTTAGCCGCCAACAGCAGCAATATTGCCGGTAATTAATCAGGTACAGCCTGTTTAAGTTGTGCCAAAGAACAGCGTAAACGCCAGAGAATTCCCGCTAATGTATTGGCCTCACTGTTTTCTTCCGTCAGTAGCTTATCAATAGTCGTGGCCAGTTCATCCAGCGTATTGTCGAGCGAGCCATGCCGCACACCATGGCTGCTGATAATTTGCTGTAAATTATGCAGACTGCCCTCGCGTATTTGCCCAAGCGAGGGTGATGAAGGCTGCCAGTCACGTAATTGCCAGACGATGTGCGAACAGTTAAGCAAAACCACGCCCCAGCGCAGTAACCAGACGCGCGCCTGCTCATCACGACTGTTACTCAGTTGGCTGATGTGGTGATAAATTTGTGACTCAAACCGATCTTCGCTTAAGCGCGGCCGCCGTCGTAGCTGATCGAGAAACGCCACGCGTAGCGCACGAATATGACGGCGACTGCGCCGTGCATCCGAACTCGGTCGTAAAATCTGAAACGCCAACCATGCCAGTAATACACCACAGACTTTCGCAATGTTGTCATTGAAGAAGTCTGCGTAATCCCAACTGGGTGGATTGGTCACAGCAATAAACGATCCCATAAAGACAATAAATTGCCCCCACATGCCTGCCCGCTGTTTTTGTTGCAGCTTAAAGAGTTGCAAAGTGATCAGGAGCGGAAACAGCAACAGCAGAAATTGCCACAGCTGATTGATCTGCACCATAAAGCCAAACTTCATCACAAAGCTGAACACGAACAGCCACAGCAGCGTTTTCAGTAACAAGCTCACGCTGCCACTGGGCGAAGGGGCGGAAGAGTAGAGCACACAGGCGATGGCCGTTAAGGTCAAGGCAGACGCGCCAGATGACCATTGGGTGTTAATCCAGAAAGCACAGCCTAATACGATGACGCTAAAGGTGCGAAGCGCGCTCCAGCCCGCCTCAGCGCTGTCGCTTTCACGGGCCAGCGAAGCCACGCGCGGCGGCTGAAAACGGGTGTCAGCATCGGCGTGTTCAAGTAAGCGGATCCAACGCGAAACGTTTAAGTACATCCAGCAGAAGTAGCGCAGGCGCTGGCAGAATGCGCGCTGACGATAATCACCGTCTGCGGCGGGGGTGATAGTGCGCAGTATTTGTGCCAGACGATATTTATTGCAGTGCGGCGTGGCCAACTCTTCTGTGAGTTGCTGCATAGCAGCGTAAAGCGCTGCGGGAGCGTCCGGCCAGTTCAATAACATACGGCGTAAACTTGAGAGCACGCTGGTCAGGCGCAATTGCTGATGCAGTACATAGTTCAGTACATTGTTCTGCCGTCGATAGCGGTAATGACTCCAGAAGGCCTGAATGCGCAATAAATTCATGGTCAGGATCTGGCTAATGACGTTTTCATGTGCCGTTCGCACATTATCGGCATCATTCTGCTGTAGCAGCAGGATGGCATGATCCAGCAAACGCGCGTGCATCTGTTTCAGCGAATTCATAAGGGCATCGCCGTCGGAGGTGCTGGGTAACACCATCATCATAAATCCGGCACATAAAATGCCTGAAATCACTTCACAGACCCGCGCCTGCGTAATAGTCCAGAGATCAGACACATCGGTAATATCAACGCTGCTAAAGGCAATAATTGCAGCGGTATAGCCCGCCAGCGAAAAAGCGTAGGCGACGTTATTTTGATAGTGATTGGCGATCCAGGTACAAAAAGCCAGCCAACCCGCAATAGCAAAGGTAAAAAGCCAGGGTTCGTTCAGTGTATGACCCGCAATCAGCAGTGCAGCTGTTGCACCAAGCAAGCTGCCAACAATACGCCCAAGACTTTTACTGATCGCACCGCCGACGGTAGGAAAGCTAATCACAGCAGCTGAAGTCATTGCCCAGTAAGGCTCATCCAGCTCCAGTCCATACGCAATGCTCAACGCCATACACATTGCCAGCGCATTTCGTAACGCATAGCGCCACTGATTCGCGTTAGCTTTTATCCAGGGCAATTGATCCCAGGCGAGCCACTGAAAGTTCATGGCTGAATGTTGATTGTGCAGGTTGTACCTGCAACTAATGGAACGTTATCGGGAATCGCGGCGAGGCGAATACGCACCGGTACGCGCTGCGCAAGCCGTACCCACGGCACGTTGGGTTTGATATCAGGAACCAGCTGGCTATCCGTATCAATACTTTGATCATAAATGGCGCGACCAATGCTTTCGACTTCGCCTTGCAAGCGTGCGCCATTGCTGTACAGCACAATTTGCGCCGCTGCGCCGGGACGAATATGACGCAGTTTGGTCTCTTCAAAATAGCCCATTACGTAGTAAGAGTGGCTGTCGACCAGCGCAAACAGCGGCGTTCCGGCAGTGGCGTAATTCCCTGGACGCAAAGTGAGGTTACTGATCCAGCCGTCGGTTGGCGCGGTAACGGTGGTTTGCTGGAGGTTCCAGCGCGCTTGATCCAACGCCGCCTGCGCAGCTTTGGCACTTGCCGCCATGGCATTGGCGCTCAAACGATAGGCATCTAAATCTTCGGCAGAAATCACGTTGCGCGGCAGGCTGGCACGGCGATTAGCTTCATGTTGCGCTTTAGCGAGATCGGCCTGCGCTTTGTTTAACTGCGCCTCCGCATTATGCAGCGCGATTTCCCATGGCACGGTATCGAGAGTGAGCAGTTGCTGGCCTTTATGCACGAACTGGTTGTCTTTCACCGCGAGGCTCACAATGCGTCCTGAAACCTGCGGTGTAATATCCACCAGCTCAGCGCGCACTTTGCCATCTCGTGTCCACGGTGACTGCATGTAGTAATTCCAAATCCACCAACCTGCCAGCAGGGCTAAGGTGAAGACAATCAGGGTTGAGAAATACTTTACCGCATTGAATTTCATATAATTATCCGTGACCAATAATCCAAAGTGCAGCGGTAACGCACAGCACAAACAGCGAGAGATCGAATAAAGTGGGATGCCAAACATCGCCCGAATAAACCCAACCGCGTATCAAGGGATGGATGAGCAACCAAAAAAGAAGCCAAGTAGCACCGCTTTAAAGAGGAGGAAAGAAGAGTGAAGCACCAAAAACCAGTCAGTAAGCGGTTTGGCGCCAGCAAAATGAGATGTGGGCACGTTCATCATCCTTTGTAAACCCAGGTGTCTGTCTCAAAAAGCGTAGATGAGAGGCAGCGACTTGGCCTGAGATTTGTAATTTGTCCTTTAACCTCGCAAAATAGTGTAAAATCTGGCTTGATAGCTAGCAAGCTAATTATAAGGAGATGAAATGGATACGCCCCTCGGAACGGATTTATCTCGCCTGGTGCGCATCTGGCGCGCGTTGATTGATCAGCGTTTAAAACCGCTTGAGCTGACCCAAACTCACTGGGTGACGTTGCACAATATTCATCAACTGCCGCCAGAGCAGTCGCAAATTCAATTAGCCAAAGCCATTGGTATCGAACAGCCATCGCTGGTTCGTACGCTTGATCAGCTTGAAGAAAAAGGGCTCATTACCCGTTCGACGTGCGCCAATGACCGCCGTGCCAAACGCATTAAACTGACACGTCAGGCTGAGCCGATTATCGAAAAAGTTGAAAATGTGATCGATGCAACCCGCGACGATATTCTTGCAGGAATCAGTCGCGATGAGATTACGCAGATGGTAACGCTGATCACCCGACTCGAAAAAAACATTCTGGAACTGCAGAATCGCGAGAAATAATGCGGAAAGTCGTATGAGGAGTCACGCGAGCAGTAAAAAAACCGACGCCCGGCGTCGGTTTTTTTATGCATTGTTTAGCGAGGTGAAACAGTAATCTGGCTGCCATTCGACGCCATTACGACGCGTTGACCCACTGAGTAGCGCGTGGCGGCTTGTTTTTGCACCACCATGATGGTGTTGCCGTCATCTTTGCGAATTTCAAGCTCAACGCCGTCGGCTTTGTTAACCGCACCTTGCACGCCTTGACCCGCTACGCCGCCTAATACCGCACCACCGGCTGTTGCCAGGCTGCGACCCGTGCCGCCGCCGATGGTATTGCCCAGGAAACCGCCCAGCACAGCACCCCGATCGCACCAATTACGTTATTCTCATCGCCACCCTGAATCTTAACCGGGCGGACAGAAACCAAGGTGCCGTAAGAAACGCTCTGGACCTGTTTAGCTTCATTTGCGCTATAGGTATCACCTGACAAGGTATCTGTATTGCTACAACCTGCCAGCATCACACCGGTCAAAGCGACCACAATTACACGCTTAATCATTTAAAAACTCCTTTAATCGAGAATGCGCCACGTTTATCGCGATATCCTGAAAACAGTATAAGCACAAACCTGGCAAATTAATCTTAGTCCGAAAAAAACGCGGTTGGCGGAAGCATAGACTACGAGGCGTCAACAATAATTCAATCGATGACAAAATAGTGTTGCCCTAAGGTATTTGCTGCTGTGTCACGGTAGAAAGAATCATTTAATCATAGAATTAGCCAGCAGAATTTGTCAGGCTACTCACATCAGCAATGAACTTCCCGGCGGAAGTAAGGAATGACAATGAAATCAGGACGTTATATTGGCGTAATGTCCGGCACCAGTCTGGATGGTGTCGATGTCGTGCTGGCAGCGATTGATGAAAATATGGTTGCACAACAGGCGAGCTACTGCCATCCAATACCGCAGGCATTGCGTCATGAGGTTTTGGCGATTTGCCAGGGACAAACATTAACACTGTCGCAGTTGGGCCAATTAGATGCACGTCTGGGCAAGCTGTTTGCTGAAGCGGTCTTGACCTTAATGCAGCGTGAATCGCTGGAAGCCAGCGATGTGGTCGCTATTGGCTGCCATGGGCAAACGGTTTGGCATGAGCCGCTAAGCGCAGCACCCAATACCTTACAAATTGGTGACAATAATCAGATTGTCGCGGCAACCGGCGTTACCGTGGTGGGCGATTTTCGTCGGCGTGATATGGCGTTAGGTGGACAAGGCGCGCCGCTGGTACCCGCCTTTCATCAGGCGCTGTTAATGGATGCCACTGAACGTCGCATGGTGCTGAACATTGGCGGTATCGCCAATCTCTCTTTACTGATCCCTGGCCAGCCGGTGCGTGGTTTTGATACCGGGCCAGGCAATATGCTGCTGGATGCCTGGATTTGGCGCAATCAGGGCAAGCCTTACGATAAAGATGCACACTGGGCCCGAAGCGGTACGCTGATTTCTGCGCTGCTGGAGAATTTACTGCGCGAACCCTGGCTGGCTTTACCGCCGCCCAAAAGCACCGGGCGTGAATATTTTAATTTAGGTTGGCTGGAGCAGCATCTGCGTGCCTTTCCTGGTGTGGCCCCTCAAGATGTTCAGGCAACACTCACTGAATTCACGGCATTAACTATCGCACAGCAGGTTCAACTCAATGATGGCTGCGATCGGTTAATGGTGTGTGGTGGCGGTAGCCGAAATCCATTGTTGATGGCGCGTCTTGCGGCACATCTTCCCGGAACCGAAGTCACCACCACCGATGCAGCAGGCATCAGCGGTGATGATATGGAAGCGCTGGCTTTTGCCTGGCTGGCTTTTCGCACGATGTCAGGCATGCCGGGCAACCTGCCTGCCGTAACGGGGCGCGTGAAAAGAGCATTTTGGGTGCGATCTATCCCGCAAACCCTCTCTATCGGCGTTGAGTTTTAGCATCATGTAAACGCGCAGGCAGACGAGTTTATTCCAAAGAATCGCATTATCTGGCGCTGCGGGCGATCTTAAAACGTTGACTGTTTTCAGATGGCTCGCTTACTGCAGATAACGAAGCCCATTAAACTTTATCGGGCGTTCCTTCCGCAAACCGCCATTATTCCGCGTCTCCCACTCTGATTGAACACATCCTCCAGATAAATTACTAAATCCTTGTTCTTTCTCAGTGTATCCAAAAGGGTGTTCTATAGTTAATCGCGTGATAAGCGATAACTACAGGAGAAATGCGCAATGTCGAAAGAGAAAGACAATAAAGAGATGAGCCACCGCGCGCCGTCAACCGGGCCGGAATCTGCTAAACCAGGGTTAGGTTCACTGGCACCTAAAGATGCTTCACATCAACCTTCTTCACATCCTACACCGCCAGGGAAAGAGCCTACGGCGCCCGGGAGTCTTAAGGCGCCTGATACGCACAATGCTAAGCTTGACCAGTTAGCTGCTAACCGAAAAAACGGTGAAAATGCCGCCCTAACTACCAATCAGGGCCTACGAATTTCAGATGACCAGAATTCCTTGCGCGCCGGTACACGCGGCCCGACGCTGCTTGAAGATTTCATTTTACGTGAAAAAATTACGCATTTTGACCATGAACGTATCCCGGAGCGTATCGTCCATGCCCGTGGCTCAGCAGCGCACGGCTATTTTCAGCCTTACCGCTCACTAAAAGATCTCACTAAAGCTGATTTCCTCGACGATCCCGACAAGATTACGCCGGTTTTTGTTCGTTTCTCTACCGTTCAAGGCGGCGCAGGATCGGCCGATACCGTGCGCGATATCCGCGGCTTCGCCACGAAATTTTATACTGAAGAGGGCGTTTTTGATTTAGTCGGTAACAACACGCCGGTTTTCTTTATCCAGGATGCTCACAAATTTCCAGACTTTGTCCATGCGGTAAAACCAGAGCCGCACAATGAAATTCCGCAAGGGCAGAGTGCACATGACACCTTCTGGGATTATGTTTCGCTGCAACCCGAAACGCTGCACAACGTCATCTGGGCGATGTCTGACCGTGGTATTCCGCGCAGCTACCGCACAATGGAAGGCTTTGGTATCCACACTTTCCGGCTGATTAATGCCGAAGGCAAAGCGACCTTTGTGCGTTTTCACTGGAAGCCGGTAGCGGGTAAAGCATCACTGCTGTGGGATGAATCACAGAAGCTCACTGGCCGCGATCCTGATTTCCATCGCCGCGATCTCTGGGAAGCGATTGAAGCGGGTGATTTCCCAGAATATGAGTTGGGGCTACAGCTGATTCCAGAAGAAGATGAGTTTAAGTTTGATTTCGACCTTCTTGATGCCACCAAGCTGATCCCCGAAGCGCTGGTTCCCGTTCAGCTGGTGGGTAAAATGGTGCTGAACCGTAACCCAGACAATTTCTTTGCTGAAACTGAACAGGTTGCATTCCACCCCGGTCATATTGTTCCCGGTCTCGACTTCACGAACGATCCGCTGTTGCAGGGCCGTCTTTTCTCCTATACCGATACGCAAATTAGCCGACTTGGTGGACCCAACTTCCACGAGATTCCGATTAATCGCCCCGTTTGCCCTTACCATAATTTCCAGCGTCAGGGCATGCATCGCATGGAGATCGACACCAATCCTGCCAACTATGAACCTAACTCCATTAATGACAACTGGCCGCGCGAAACGCCACCGGCAGCGAAAGGGGCGGTTTTGAGAGTTATCAGGAACGCGTGGAAGGTCATAAGGTCCGCGAGCGCAGCGCGTCGTTCGGTGAATATTATTCTCAGCCGCGTTTGTTCTGGCAAAGCCAGACGCCTGTTGAGCAGCAGCATATTATCGGTGCCTATTCTTTCGAGCTGAGTAAGGTGGCTCGCCCTTATATTCGTGAACGTGTACTCGATCATCTGCTGCGTATAGATATAAAGCTCGCGCAGGGCGTGGCGGAAAATCTTGGTATTGCGCTGACGGAAGAGCAGTTGAATACGGCGCCGCCAAAAGAGGTGAATGGCTTGACCAAAGACAGTAGCCTCAGCCTTTACGCCACGCCAGGCGGCAGTATCAAAGGCCGCCAGGTCGCGCTGCTGCTGAGTGATGGGGTAAAATCTGCCGATGTATTAACGATTCTGCAGGCACTGAAAGCGCAGGGTGTACATGCAAAACTGCTGGCTTCGCACATGGGTCAGGTTCGTGCAGATGATGGTTCGGTGCTGCCTGTCGACGCAACGTTCAACGGCTTGCCTTCGCTCACCTTTGACGCTGTTATCGTCCCAGACGGCAACATTGACGCGCTGCTGCTCAGCGGTGATGCGCGTTACTTCCTGCTGGAAGCGTATAAGCACTTAAAAGTGGTCGGTTTAAGTGGCGATGCCCGTCGTTTCAAAGCGCAGTTTGGTTTGGGCGATGCTGACGTTGAAGAGGGAATCATCGAAGACAGCAAAGCCGAAGATGCGTTCATGAATGAATTCCTTTCTGCGATGGCATCACATCGCGTTTGGTCACGCAGTCAGAAAGCACTCTCCGTCCCGGCTTAATTGTTTACAGGGGCGTTTTCGCCCCTGTTTGCTTCTCTGCCAGCCGCTGCCGCCAGATTTCCCCTGCCTTTCCAGGTAAACTCGATTAATACCTTATCAGGGCACTTTTTATGGCCGTCTCGCGCTTAAAGGGCCGACATTACCCGCGTGAAGAAAAAATAAAGTGGTTTTCTGTTTCGCTAATCAAGTAGACGTGAGTGGCTTCGCCGCTTGAGGAAACAAATGTTATATCCTGGCCAATGCTCATTGAACTGAACGCCTCCACTGGTTGGGATTGTTTCTGTATTTCAAGCACTATCCGCGAGGGGAAGGATTTATCATTCACCGTGTCAATGTGATAATTTCCTGTAAATTCAATGTCAGGGTTATCCAGTATGTAAAATTGTCCTAGCGGCATAACAATATCCTCTTTGAAATAAGCGAGTTACCAAATTATTAAAAATTAATTGTGCAGGGTATATAACATAATAATATAGCACACGATTATATTACTGGATAAATGAAGGACTTAGCTGAAAAGGGCGATCGCATTTGCGGGTTAATTGCCGCTTGCGCTTGCTTCAATAAATAAGCGCATTATTATCAGTGCTATTAACCTAGGGATAATATCTCTAGCCATCATTTTTATCCAGTGCGCAGGGCAGCTTTATGAGAAGCCCGGTTTCCCGGGCTTTTTAAGTCGATGGCGTACAGAAAATAACGCTTTTAGCATTAAACAGACTTAGCCTTATTTCCGCTATTTTTTCTTAGTCGCAAGGCTATATTCTTTATACGCCTGCTCCATCATCTTGCGTAAAGCCTTACCTATAGCGGCATACTCATATTCATTGAGGTTTGCCAGCGAAATGCGTCCTGCGGGTTTTTGCGTGCCGAATCCTCTGCCTGGCAGCATGACGATGCCGGTTTGCTCTGCAATCTTGAACAGCAGATCGGTTGGGTTAAGCGTTTTATTGACCCATTGGGCAAACTCGTCACCGTAAACCTGACGCGAGATCGCCTCAAGATCCAGCAACGTGTAATAATCTACCGCTTCCTCATTATCGATATGGGAAATACCCAACTCTCGGTATAGCACCGCCTGACGCCGACGAATAATTTCGGACACGGCAGATTTGTAGCCATTTTCGCCATCCATCAATGCAAACAGACTGAATAACACCATCTGCACCTGTTGTGGGGTAGATAAGCCAGCGGTATGGTTCAGCGCCACGCTGCGACTGTCAGCGACCACGCGGTCAAGGAAACGGAGTGCAGCCACATCCGGCGTCAGTGAAACATAGCGTTCGTCTAACCGTTTTTTCTCATCCGCACTGAGTTTGCTGATTTTATCATCAAGAATATTTTGTTGATGCGTGGCAATCACGCCCAGTCGCCAGCCGGTTGCGCCAAAATATTTTGAAAACGAATAGACCAGAATTGTGTTTTGCGGACAGGTAGCAAACAGAGATTTAAAGTTATGTGCAAAGGTGCCGTAGACATCATCAGTAAGGATGATCAGATCGGGCCGTTTCTCTACGATACTGCTCATCTTTTCTAAGCTGCGCGCGTCCATTTTCACCGACGCGGGATTGCTGGGATTGACGCAGAAAAAATCTTCACGTCGGGATCCAATAGCTTATCGAGTTCTTCATCCGGGTATTGCCAGTTTTCTTCAGGAGAGGCGTTGATCATCACACTCTCCAGCTGGTAATCCTCAAGCTGTGGAATTTCGATATAAGGCGTAAAGATAGGCGCACCCATCGCCACCTTATCTCCCGCTTTAACAAGCCCGTTGGTTCGCAGCGTATTGAACAAATAGGTCATGGCTGCGGTGCCACCTTCCACAGCGAACAGATCAACATCTTCAGCAGAAATAAGCCCGCCTATCATCTCCTTAACGATATATTCACGGGTCACTTTTTCGCTGAGTCTTAGCATTCGCGGCGGAACCGGATAATTTGCGCCAAGAATACCTTCCACCATCTCATGTAGAAAGTCTGAAGCTGAAAGACCTAACTGATCGCGAACGTAGCTGACAGCGCGTGAGAGAAAGGCGACACCAGGATGCTCATGCTCACGTGACAAATAGGCGTCAAAGCGCGCCTCAATGCCTTCAAGACGCGGCAGGCCACCAATGCCATGAGGCAGATAAGAGTAAGAAAGCTCCGCCTCTTCGGTTGCAAACAGCCCGAGTCGCCAAAAGGCACGCCGAGGCAGAGTGGCAAGGAAATTAGGATTGCCCCGGCCCGCATTGAGCATTAGGCGGTCGGATTTGCTTGAGGCCAGCTCAATCAGCGCGTCCTTGAGTTCAAAGGGGCTAAGTGATGCATATTTCTCGTAAGGATTGGACATGATAATACTCTCCTGAAGGAAGCATTTACGTACAGGGAAAGGTCAGACCAGCGCAACAATAAGCGGGCCCAGCAACGTGAGAAACACGTTTGCCAATCCATAGGTCACCGCAAACGGCGCGGTAGGAATGGAGTTGCCCGCCTTATCAAGGATTTCACCAAAGGCAGGGTTCGCGCTGCGCGTACCGGAGAGCGCGCCGGCAAAAACAGCAGTGTTGTCGTAATGCAGAAGGTAGCGGCCAATGAGCAGGGTGATCATCAAAGGCACCACTGTCACCACAATGCCGATTAAAAAAATTGAAATGCCGTTAGTCATCACGGTCTGCACGGCCTGCAGGCCCGATTGCAACCCCACTACAGCAACAAATCCTGCCAGACCGAGATCACGCAGTAAGCCTGAAGCGGGAAGCGGCATATTACCGATAAGCGGTTTGCGGGCCTGATACCAGCCAAACAGCAGGCCTGAAAGTAATGCACCGCCGCCGCTGCCCAGCGTGAGCGGCACCGCCCCGATGCGCAGCACCAACAAGCCCAAAATCAAACCAAAAGAGAGTCCCAAACCATGAAACATAAGATCGGTCTTGGGACTTTTAATAAGCACCGGACCGGCTAACGTCGCGGCACGTTGAATATCCTGTTCGCTGCCGTACAGCGTCACAACGTCATTATGCTGAATGACGGTGTCTTCTTTTACCGGAACCAGGGTTTCCCCGCGCTTAAGTGCTGCCACATAAATGCCGTGTCGAACTTCGCCGGAGATTTGATGGCGAAGCTCACCAATGCGTTTTCCCACTAGCGAGGGATTTGTCAGCAGGGTATCCGTAGTTTGCATGGTCATCTCTGGCCCTTCATCCGCAGCCAGTTCTTTTCCGAAGGAAGGGGCGAGAGAAATAATGCCTTTACGGCGACCCACTAACAGCAACACATCGGTCTCGTTCAACCGCATTTCAGGTGTGACAGCAATCACCTTATCGTTGCGTTTTAAACGCTCTAACGTGACGGGAAAAAGGGGATCTGCGCTGGCCTCAATTTCTGCAATGGTCTTGCCTCCAGCCGGCCCAGCGAGAAATACCCGTCCGACTAATTCGGGCAGCGCTGGCTCCTGACCGGGTGCAAGCACCGTGGTTCCCTGCATCAGTTCAAGTTCTGCCTTGAGGGCATCTTCACGTATGGAACGACCCATGATCCTTGGCAGGATGTTCACGCAGATGATGATGGCGCCCAACGATCCAAATATGTATGTCACCGCATAGCCAACAGCGACATTACCCTGCATTTGT
The DNA here is from genome assembly GCF_018842675.1 of Candidatus Pantoea bituminis. Lineage (NCBI taxonomy): Bacteria > Pseudomonadati > Pseudomonadota > Gammaproteobacteria > Enterobacterales > Erwiniaceae > Pantoea > Candidatus Pantoea bituminis. The sequence goes on along the minus strand of NZ_JAGTWO010000004.1, from coordinate 2,083,782 downwards.
TGCAGCTGTGTTGGATCAAGACCCAGTTTGGCTATCGCCGCACTGGCCGTGCCGATGATGGCCGATTGGGTAAGTGCACCCGCAGCAATACCTGCCGCGATGCCTTTATCCAACGCAAACACTTTGGCCATCGCCACTATGGTAACCAATGACGAGATAACCAGAATCAGCGCCAGAGCAATTTCCCGAATCGTCCGTCGCCCTAATGAGGAGAAGAATTTAGGACCGCTTTCAAAACCTACCGCATAGATAAAAACGGCAAACAGGACATTTTTAATGCCACTGTCGATGGTGACTCCAACCTGGCTAATCAACACGGCAACCAGCAGCGCACCGGCCACGCCGCCCAGCTGAAAAGCGCCCAGTTTGAACTTACCAATCCATGTGCCGATAGCGAGCGAAAGAAACAGGGCGAGTTCCGGCGACAGACGAAATACTTCATGAAGCAAGTTCATAGAAGGGTATCCTGCAATACGGTTCATGGGGTTCTACAGGCAATGCTATGCCTGAAGAAAATATATTCATTAAAGGGTTTCATTATTAATAACACCCTAAACAGGGTAGCTGCATCTGTTAGCATTACAAATAAAATTCGCTCTGTTAGATTAATATTTTTTATTTCAGCTTGATGTGGAAATTGCAGGGCGTTCTATTATGATTTCTAAAACAGACTGATTTTAACAAGGGTGAACCTATAATTTTATTCGGCGATATACGTCCTGTTAGTTATGTTCAGGGCCAGATTTTATTGCTGTTTTTCAATTATTTTGGAATGACGGTCACAGTTCGAACCCCATAAATGAGACTGCCTGAGGTATCACTTGATGGGATTAACCTGACAAAAATAAAGGCGAAAAGGGCACGGCTGAATTAACGCTTGCCAGTAGGTTTATATAAATTTCAATGTCATTGATATTATGTTTAAGTTACTTTTTTCTTTAAGTTTCAATAACATTTGTATTTTATTTGTAATAAAACCGTCATCAAAGAGTGGGTTTAAAAAGTATAATTAAAATACTACTTATCAATTTAGTTACAAACTATTACGTTAAGAATATTTATACCCATTAAAAATTATTCGGTTATAAAGTAATGCATAAATGCTGATCTAACTGTTGCTTGTTTTTTTGACTGGATCGAAATTTATTGTGTTTTTAACATCAGTGCCTGCGTTAATGCGTAATGCAGCTATCAGTATAAAAAGCATCTTTTTATTTCTCGGCGTTAGCGCTATCAGGCGCTAAACATAACCTTTCACCTGGCGTAAATGAGGCGTTCTATGTCTATTGATCCTAATCAAACTATATCAAATGATTTGTCGAACTTTGTTGGTACACATTTTGTTTATACTTATGATAATGGCTGGAAATATGAATGGTATGCGCGCAATGACAACACTTGTGATTATCGAATTCACCAAGGCTTGGTAGGTGGCAGGTGGGTAACTAACCAAAAAATGCATGCTGTACAGTTTGCACCGGGTATTTTTAAAGCTGACTGGCACGAACCCACAGGCACATGCGTGAGTCTGCTGTTTGACCTGAACAGGAAGATTGTGCATGGCACGATATTCTTTCCGCAATGGATAGCCGGAGAAGGGCAACATCCCGAAAAAACCATCTGCTATCAGAATGAGTTCATTGATGATATGCATCGTTTTAGAGATGAAGGACCGGCTTACCCCTATGTGATCATTCCTGAATTTGCTCAGGTAACCTATATGAAAAATGAAGGGGCTGATAATGACGACGTCATTAATATGGCGCCCGGTCAGCTGCCGGAAGACTTTTTTGAAGGAAAGTAAGCTGACTCTCTCCTTGTCTAAATGATAATTATTATCATAAACTGACTTCATACAAAATGAAGGATTCGCTATGAAGTCATCCTCTACTGAAATCATCTCCTCTGATTGTTGTATCGTCGGCGCTGGCCCGGCAGGTTTGATGCTTGGCTACCTGCTTGCCCGCGCAGGCTTGCGCGTTGTGGTGATCGAAAAACATCCCGATTTCCTGCGCGACTTTCGCGGCGACACCATTCACCCCTCTACGTTGCAAATCATGCATCACCTTGGGTTACTTGAAGCGTTGCTTAAGTTACCTCATCAACGCGCGGAAAAACTTCAGGCAGAAGTGGCGGGGCAAGAAGTCACCATGGCTGACTTTTCACGTCTGCCGGTAAAGTGCCGCTTTATTGCTTTTATGCCACAGTGGGATTTCCTGAATTTTCTGGCAGAGAAAAGTGCCCAATTCCCCAGCTTTACTTTGCTTAAATCGACCCGGTTTGATGACTTCCTGTATGAAAAAGAGGCGGTTTGCGGGGTAAAGGCCTCAGCAGAACATCGGCTGTTCGCTATTCGTGCACGCGTAGTAATTGGCGCCGATGGACGTCGTTCAGCGGTCAGAGAAAAACCGGTCTGACAAGCCGGGTATTCGGTGCATCACGCGATGTCATTTGGTTTAGCTTGCGTAAACAGCAGGGCGATCCGAAATGGGAAATGGGACACAAAGGCCCGCGTCAAAATTTCATCATCATCGATCGCGGCGATAACTGGCAATGCGGCTATACCATTCCGAAAGACCATTTCACTGCATTGAAATCGGCGGGTCTGCCCGCGTTAAAAAGAGCATTGCGTCGGTCGCCCCTTTTTCCGAAACGCGTATGAATGAACTCGTTGAGTGGGATCAGCTCAAGCTGCTTTCTATCCGCATTGACCGGCTTGATAAATGGATGAAGCCCGGCGTGCTTTGCATCGGCGATGCGGCACATGCGATGTCGCCCATTGGTGGTGTCGGTGTCAATCTGGCCATTCAGGATGCCGTTGCGACGGCCAACGCGTTAACCGCGCCGTTGCTAAAGGGCGAAGTGCAACTGCGCGATCTGGAGAAAGTACAGAAGCGGCGGCAGTTCCCTACGGTTGCTACCCAATTTCTGCAGATAAAAATGAGCAGCAACAAGGGAAAATCCACGGGTAAAAGCAAGATGCCCACCCTGATTCGCCGCCTTCCTTTTCTGCGCTTCGTTTTCGGCCGGCTGATTGGGTTGGGATTCAGAACGGAAAAGCCGCAAAACTTTCGATAAAACAGGGCTGACAGGGCATGTACACCTCTTTTTAGCTCGCTGCATATACCCTTTCATGTAGAGGGTTGGAGCAGGCTGAATCGTTTAACCTTTTTTGCGCATAAAGCGTTTTTTCAATGAAATCCTGACGACAGTGGATCTATAATTCTTTTGACTTGGGTGAAATACGAATCGTCTTGATTCAGATGTAAATGTTAGTAAGGAATTGCGGAGCCTGTGATACAGTTTCGCGCATAAACTAATAGAAGTGGATGCTATTTTCTTCCTCTATTTTTGGCGTTAATTTTTTGTGTTTTTCGCCCGCAGTCGATGGAGGCTTCAGTGCAAAGTAATCAAAGTGGCTACGAAGAAAGACGTCTCAAAGCGGTTAAAGCGCTTATGTCACCTGATGAAAGCAGGGATCTGGTGCTGGAAGAGTTTGTTCATCTGGCCGGACAAGTGCTAGGCATTTCAGGAAGTTTCATTTCCATCATTGATGATGACAACCAATATATTAAAGCTGCACGCAATTTTGCGCTTAAACAGTCAACCCGAGAAGATTCTCTTTGTCGTCATGTGATAGAGGGAGAGGGGCAACTTGTCATTCATGACACGCTGCTCGATGCTCGCTTTTCGGCGCATCCTTTTGTCGAAGGTGAACCGCATATTCGATTTTATGCGGGCGTTTCACTGATGAATAATGAAGGTTCCGCGTTGGGAACGCTTTGCGTCACAGATGTGCAACCTCACGAATTCAGTGAAGCCAAACTCACCACGCTAAAATTAATGGCAAATCTGGTGATGTCATTTCTGGATGCCTGGAGCCATGCCGGTTTCGCAGATTTCATGACGCATTTGCCTAACCGCCAACGGCTGATCAGAGATATTCAGCAACTTGTGGTCAATCAGCCTCATCATACCTTTAGATTGATATTGATCGATTGCATCGATATTCCGCGCTCTTATGAACTCGCACGCACGGTAGGCATTGCTCCGGTTGAGAAATTGCTCCGGCAGATGGCCTCGTTGGTGGCCGATCGACTTCACTTACAAGCGGGGAAAAAGCTTTATTCGTTTGCTCCAGGTCGCTTTGCGATCATTCAGGAGAGTGAAGGGGCTTTGAACGCGGAAAAAGTTAGCCAGCTCCTGCAAGGTATGAATGCGGAATTGGCCGAAAATATTGCGATTGAACTGGAGGTTTATACCGGAGAAACGGTGTTTACTCCCGCTGAGATGTGTGCCAATGAGATACTACGTCAGGCAGTGAGTGCGCTGCATGAAGCCATTGGACAAGACATTAGCGCGATGTCTTTCGATGAATCTTATGACACACGCCACACCGATGATTTTCTTATCATGAATGATCTCGCCGTGGCGCTGAAAAAGGACGAGGGCCTGTATGTTGCTTATCAGCCGAAGGTTTGCCTGAAGACCGGCAAAACAGTGGGACTCGAAGCCTTGATTCGCTGGAATCATCCTGAAAGAGGGGAATTATTCCCGGCAGATTTTATTCCATTAGCGAAAAAACCAACCTACTCTCTGATCTCACCGAGTGGATTATTAGTCGGGTCATTGATCAATTAAAAAATGGAACGTCGAGTATACGCTGATTCCCGTATCGATTAACGTCAGTGAAAAAGACTTCTCTAAAGCTGATTTTGCCAGCACGCTAGCAGCAAAAATAGATGCAGCGGAACTGCCGAGAACGCTCATTGGTATTGAATGTCTGGAAAATGAGCTGATCACTGAAAGCGATGTCGCTATTAAAGGGTTGGAATCGCTCAAATCCTACGGCTTTATTATTTCACTGGATGACTTTGGTACCGGTTATAGCAATATCAGTTATCTTCAGGATATTCCGTTGGATGTCATTAAAATTGATATGTCATTAATTACACGTCTGGGAAATGATGCTCCATCCAACATTATTGTCAAAAGCATTATTCGCATGTTAAAAGAGCTGGACTATACGGTATTAGCCGAAGGGGTCGAGACAGAAGCGACTTTGCGCCTGCTTAAAGAGTATGGTTGCGACCAAATTCAGGGCTACTTCTTTTCGAAACCGCTGCCAGCCAGCGATATGGAACATTGGCTCTATCAAAAAAGAGCCTAATGGCTACGCGCACGGGTTAGTACCCGTGCGCGTAGAATCGTATCAGCCATTCACCGCATTACAGACAGGCTTTGAGAAGTGACAGACGATCGCTCTGCACGGAATCACCCATTTCAAAGGTTTTATAGAATTTCACTTCAGACCCTTTTCCTCTTGAATAGATATCAGCAAACATCGAATCTTCCCAGGTATACACGCTGATTACCTGCTCTGTTTTTTCGATATGAGATGTCTCATCTTTAGCAATAACGGCAGTTGTTGACCAGGCATTATAAATACACTCGCTTAATTGCTGTGAAGATCTATTGCTATGCATCTGGAAAGCAGCAGGCTTATTTCTTGCGTCATCAGGTGTAACCTGACAACCGGTGAGTAAAAGTGAAATGACCAGAAAAGGAATTCGGAGCTGGATCATAGTAAACCTCTAGCGATCGCTGAATTACCTATTTAATTTTGCTGTCATTTCACCGCATATTCATCTGGCAGGTGAAGGCAGCACATATCCATCTTTAATGCTTTGCCTGAGGATTGATGCTCAATGCATTTTCAATGCAAAAAAGAACAGCGTAATTATTAGGATGGTTATCCACCGTCTGTTAAAAATCTTCACATTAAACATATTGAAAATAATATTAATGCGTCATTTTAAAAAAAGATTCTCATCGAATACGCTAATAACGAAAGGGCAACGGTTTTCATAATCTTCCAACCAATTATAACCTGAGTGTTAACGGTCAACGGGTAATCTGCATTATTTGCTAGGTAGGTCACAGAGCAAAAAGCGTTGAGCGCATTTATCGCTTTATCGGTTGGGTTTATTAACGGTAAAACTGCCATGACGCGCACGGCAGTTTCAGAAAAAGGATCAACGTTGTTCACCGCCAAGCACGTCGCGGATGCGTTTGGCAATCACACCAACATGGGTTTCAAGCGCAAAATGTCCGGTATCCAGCAGCTCAACCACCGCATTGGCATTATCACGCTTGTAAGCTTCAGCGCCCGGTGGAATAAAGAAGGGATCGTGCTCCCCCAAATAATCAGCGCAGGTAACTGCGTTTTACGGAAGAAAGCCTGAAAATCGGGATAACGTGACAGATTGTTTGCATAATCCAGAAACAGATCGAGCTGAATTTCCTTGTTGCCGGGACGCTCAAGCCACAAAGCATCCAAATAATACGCTTCCGGCGCGACGCGTTCCGGCTCTGTTACGCCATGCAGATACTGCCAACGCGTGCCTTCCAGGTTCAATATGGCGTCATGAACAACCTGGCGATTCTCCTTACTGGGATTAGCCCAGTAAGCTTGAACCGGTGCCCATGCGTCACCTAACCCTTCCAGATACGCATTACCGTTTTGCGAAACGAAACCCGTTACCCGTTCAGGATAATTAAGGGCAAGCCGCAAGCCCGCAGGTGCACCGTAATCAAAGACATATAACGCATAGCTTTCCAGCCCCAGAACATCAACAAAGTCCGTTAAGGTTTGGCCAAGTGAATCGAAACTGTAGTGATAATGACGTTCTGGAGGAACTTCAGTTAAACCGAAACCGGGCAAATCAGGGGCAATCAGATGAAACTTATCAGCCAGCAAAGGAATCAACTCACGAAACTGGTGAGAGGAGCTTGGAAAACCGTGTAATAGCAGCAGGGTGGGATGAGAAGGTTCACCGGCTTCGCGGTAGAAAACCCGGACGCCATCGGCTTTGGCAAATTGATAGCGCACCGGGAAATGCTGATTCATTGTCATGGCTATATTCCTTAAGGGTAACTGTTAAAAATAGATTTAGTGGTTACGGTGTTCAGTATGCGCGCCCGTTGTAACCAGTCAATTGCTAATTTAAGGGTTACGGAGTTTGCCAAAGCGATTCTTATATAAATTATTTTATAAAAATATTGCTAATCAATGGCATATGCAGATATCGAGACACTATTTTTATTTGTTAAGTCGTTGAGCAGGCTATGCAGTAACTGTTCAAATTGGATTTTATCGGTTACGATGGCGATAGATTTTTACAGTTTTGAGGTGTTCAATGTCTTCTCTTGTTCAAACGCACTCAAGAAGCGGCCCGTGGTATCTCGCGGATCATGCTGCGCTTGATTTCATCAATACAGTGGCGCAGGTCGATGGACAACCGCATGATTTTTTCCAAACAGATGACGATGTTAAAACCTGGTTCACACAAGCTGGGTTGAACGGGCTATCCGACTCAACCGAATATGAATCCGGCGCACTGTTGCAGGAAGCGCGCCAACTGCGCGAAACGATCAGACGTTTGGTATTGCACAAAAAAATGGTGAGCGGCTTCATCCTGAAGAGTTGAACCGTTATTTGGCGGTGGCAAACAGTTATAAAAAGCTTGTCACGGACGAACAGGGTTCGCTGAGAATTACCCGGATTTATGCCAGTCAAACGCCCGCTCAGTGGCTGGAGCCGATGGCGGATCTTGCTGCTTCACTGCTCGCAGAAAAGGATTTCAATTTGGTGCGTGAATGTGAACATCCAGAATGCACGCTTTGGTTTTTTGACCGCACCAAAGCACATCGCCGCCGCTGGTGCAGCATGGCGCTGTGCGGTAACCGAGCAAAAGTCGCTCGGTTCCGTCAGCAGCAAAAATAGATGGCGTCGTTGTTCTGCAACGTATGGCTCGCGATACGCTGCGCATTCTCTGGCTTAACACCGTCAGCCAGTGACGACGTTATGCATAATGCCTCATGAAAATTATGCTCAACGCCAATTCATTTTCTGCTTTGCTATGCTTTGAATATTGAGCAATCACATCGTTGAATAAACACCATGTGTGGACGTTTTGCGCAGTACAACAGCAGAAATGAATATTTTGATGCATTAAAGATCAAAGATGACGAAATCATTTACGACCCGCAGCCAATAGGGCGATTTAACGTTGCACCTGGCACTAAAGTCTTGCTGTTGAATGAAAGAGATGAACATCTTCATCTGGATCCGGTTTACTGGGGTTATGGTCCAGATTGGTGGCATAAACAACCGCTGATCAACGCGCGCGGCGAAACGGCAGCGAGTGGTCGTATGTTTAAACCGCTGTGGCACCATGGACGCGCTGTTGTACCTGCTGACGGTTGGTTCGAATGGAAAAGAGATGCCAGCCACAAGCAGCCCTATTTTATCTATCACCAGAACAAGCAGCCGCTGTTCTTTGCGGCCATCGGCAAAGCGCCTTACGACAAAGATCATGGTCATGAAGGCTTTGTGATTATTACGGCGGCCAGCAATAAAGGCATGGTCGATATTCACGATCGCCGGCCCTTGGTGCTCTCATCGGATGCCGTTGCCGAATGGCTAAGCCCTGAAACAACGCCTGAACGTGCGGAAGAAATTGCGCAAGACGCCGCACTGCCGGAAAAGGCGTTTGCCTGGCATCCGGTTGATAAAGCCGTCGGCAGCATTAAACATCAGGGGGCAGAGTTAGTAGAAAGGATTGATCATCCCCTGGTTTGATTGCCTATCAAAACGACACCGCAATTTACCCTGATTACGCCTTTTTTTGCGGCTAAAAGGCGACTGTAAAGTGGCTAATAATCCGAGCGTGCTGATTACCTGCAGCAGTTCAACGCGCATTCCCGTCCGTGCCCAATAACAACCGTTAACGGTGAATGGTTCTCTCCACAAGCATTAGCTATCAGCCGAGCTGATAAGCGAAGGCTATCGCATTGAAAATAAATACCGTCTGGCCGGGAAGGGGTTGTGCAGGAATAATCAGGTCATGACCACATATCGTGTACGAGTCGGGTTTCATAACCCATCAGCCCTGACATTCATGCAGTTGGATGAAATTCTTGAGCCGCAAAGATTTTGGAGAACGGACTCTTGCGGCGGACGGTTCCGTTATTTCATGGAGTATGAATATGAATCAATGAGAGACCTTTGTTCTGTCTGTTCACTGGCTTATTCGCAGGCATGCAAAGTGAAGAAGTGCCCGCTGATACTGGTCGAAGTCAAAAGCTAACCCCAAAAACGCAATGCAGCCGATGAGCTTAATGAACGCGAGAACACTCAGTAAGCCTTATCAGCATCGGCTGCTGCTGACTTCACGATAAGCTAACTCACCCAAGCAACAGCGAACGCACACAGAAAACATAAGCCCGTCAACATGGTTTGTGGTTTCAAAATGCACGGCTGCGATGTTCTATGCTTAACCGTAACTAGCATGGAGATAAAATGATGTCAGCCGAACTCAGCAAATTACCCACGCCCGATAAAGCGGAACACAACGCCTATTTTCCTTCAGCGTATTCGCTCAGCCAGTTTACGCAGCCTAAATCTGACCTCAACGACACCGAGTACGAAAAGCCTTACGCAGGCAATAAAAAAATTCTGGTGATCTGCACCGATGAGCGGTATCTGCCGCTTGAAAACGATACGCTCTTTTCAACCGGGAACCATCCGGTTGAAACGCTGCTTCCCTTGTATCACCTGCATCAGGCGGGTTTTAACTTTGACGTTGCTACCCTCTCAGGGCAAATGGTCAAGTTTGAGTTTTGGGCCATGCCAGAACAGGATGAAGCCGTAGTGGGATTTCTTAACCGTAGCTTGCCGCTGTTTCGTTCGCCTCTGAAGTTGAGCGAAGTGGTTAAGGCACTCAATCCTCACTCAGACTATGCGGGGATATTTATTCCGGGTGGACATGGCGCTTTGATTGGTCTGCCTGAAAGCCAGGCAGTTGCTGACGCTATCCGCTGGACGCTGGCAAACGACCGCCATCTGATTTCAATTTGCCATGGGCCTGCGGCGTTTATCTCTCTGGATAAAGGGGATAACCCATTGCAGGGTTACGCCATCGCTGCTTTCCCTGATGCTATTGACAAGCAAACGCCGGATATCGGTTACATGCCTGGACATCTGACCTGGTATTTTGGTGAAAAACTGGAAGCGCTGGGTCTTAAACTCATAAACGACGACATAAAAGGCACGGTGCATAAAGACCGCAAAGTACTCACCGGGGATAGTCCGTTTGCCGCTAACGCGTTAGGTAAACTTGCGGCAGAGACGTTGTTAAAAGCGCATGTTGAATGACGCTGGCATTACGCTTCGCTGCCAGCAATGCGCATTGACGCGCCTTTAACGCGCAGCGCATCAACCACCAGTGAAAACGCGGGCGACGGCTGGCGACGGCTGGGGTAATAGAGGTAATAGCCAGCAAAAGGGGGACACCACTCTTCAAGCACCCGCACCAATTTACCTTCGCTAAGATAAGGCGAAAACTCCTCTTCAGGCAGCCAGGCAATGCCGTGCCCCGCCAACGCGGCATCCACCACATGCAGAGAGGTGTTGAAAATCACTTGCCCATCAACCCGAACGTTCACCTGCTTACCCTGATGTTCGAAGTCCCAAACGTAAAGTCCCCTGCCGCTTACCATCCGCACATTGATACAACTGTGCTGCATAAGATCACGCGGCGTAAGGGGAGGCGAGTTCTGTGAGAAATAGGCAGGCGAGGCCGCAACCGCCATTCGCAGTTGCGGCCCAATCGGTACAGCAATCATATCTTTATCGATGGTATCGCCAAGACGCACGCCCGCATCAAATCTTTCCGCGACAATGTCGGTGAAACCATAATTCACGTTGAACTCAATTTTTATATCCGGATATTGATGCATCAGAGGCGTGAGTTTCGGTAACAGCGTGGTACGTAAAATATGATCACCACTGGTAATGCGCACTGTGCCGGCCGGTTTTTCTCTGAGTTCAGTAAGAATCTCCAGTTCCGTCTCGATTTCATCGAATCGATGCCCAATCGCCAGCAATAAGCGCTCTCCAGCAACGGTGGGCGATACGCTGCGCGTGGTACGCGTTAACAGGCGAATCTGCAAACGGTTTTCCAGAGAAGTAATCGCCTGGCTCAGCGCGGGCTGAGTCACGCCCAAATGGGCTGCCGCGCGGGTAAAACTGCCTTCACGTGCCACGGTAACGAAGGAAAGCAGGTCATTGAGATTACGTTTGATCATGCCGATCACCCCTGTCATTTATAAATGTCACTTATAACCTCAGTAAGCATTCATTAGCTTGTCCTGCTGTGCGACTTCTGTAGAATTTTAACGACACCTTTTATCCCCATGCATTTTAAAAATTTCTGCGTATTCCTTTTGGTACACGCAAAGGCTTCGGCTTGCCTGAAATTTACCTGCGCATTAATGGCGCCCGAGGAAAGTTATGACTGATCAGATACAGGTGGTAAAAAAAGAGGTTGAGGAAACGGCCTGCTGGAGCGGTGTATTGGCGATGACATTGTGTGTCTTTGCGCTGGTGGCATCAGAATTTATGCCAGTCAGTTTGCTGAGTCCTATTGCTCAGGATCTTCACATCAGCGAAGGGCTGGCGGGACAGGGAATCTCGATTTCCGGTGCGCTGGCGGTGTTGACCAGTTTGCTGATTTCATCCGTTGCCGGCAGCCTGGATCGCAAACAGCTGCTTCTGGCTATGACGGCATTGATGATGGCCTCAAGCGCGGTAATCGCTTTAGCAAACAGCTACGTTATCTACATGACGGGCAGGGCGTTGATCGGTATAGCCATCGGCGGTTTCTGGTCACTGTCGGCGGCTACTGCTCTTCGTCTGGTACCCAGCGCCAGCGTGCCGCGAGCACTGGCAATTTTTAACAGCGGTAATGCGCTGGCAACGGTTATCGCTGCACCCTTAGGCAGCTATCTCGGCGCGATGATGGGCTGGCGAGGCGCATTTCTTTGCCTGATCCCCGTCTCTTTAGTTGCTTTTATCTGGCAATGGATCAGTTTACCGACCTTGGCCATGGATAAAGCGCAGCAAAAGCGTGGCGGGGTGATCTCCCTGCTGTCTCGCCGCTTAGTGGTTAGCGGGCTGCTCGGCTGCGGCCTGTTTTTTATGGGGCAATTTGCGCTCTTCACTTATTTGCGTCCCTTCCTCGAAAACATCACGCAGGTTGATGTCTCCACCTTATCTCTGACGTTACTGGCGATAGGTGCATCAGGATTTATAGGAACTTTACTGATTGGCCTGTTTCTCCGGGCAAACTTCTATCTCACCTTAATTGTGATTCCAGTCGCGATGGCGATCATCGCGGTTACGCTGATTGACTTTGGTCATCAAACCGGGCTGGTAATGGTGTTGCTGGCGCTGTGGGGATTAGTCGCCACTGCAGCTCCTGTTGGCTGGTGGACATGGCTGGCACGAACCCTGCCAAACGATGCCGAAGCGGGAGGTGGATTGATGGTCGCGGTGGTGCAACTTTCCATTGCGCTCGGTTCAACCGCCGGTGGCCTGATGTTTGATCATCACGGTTATCAAAGCACCTTTGCCCTGAGCGCCGCGCTGTTGCTGCTGGCGGCGTTTATCACTTGGCTGACAGCACGCAGTGAAAAAATAGATTTGTGAAGCAGGCGCTGGCCTGATTGTTTATCGATCAATAAGGTCGGCGTAATGAAAAGTTTCATCTGACACATTGATGGCGGCGGGTCTGGCTGACACAGTGCGGCCAGGCCAATGAAAGCAGGCAGCAACTGTTCTGCTGAAGCGTCGAATCAATGCGTTAGATGAGGTTGAAAAAAGCTTTTTTATCACTGCTGCGACGAGTGATTACACTATTATTTACCTGGCCCGACCAGATCGGTTGCGTTTGGGCGTAATGATAATAGAACCAGGTAGATGTAATGAACTTTAAGCAGTTTCAAACCAGGATTGAGCTTTGGTCCACACTTCATTTCTCAGCAGTCATCAGTAGCCAATATGGTTCAGATTATGAAATATACGTAACTGACCAAACAAGTAATGCGAAAGGCAAACTGTTTATTACTTCTGCTGCAGACGAAGCTGAGGCGAATCAGCTTATTAAGCAGTTTAGTTTGTGGTTGATAAAGATAAACAGTGAGAACAGGAAACAACAACGCGATAGGTTTCATGAAGGTGAAATTGATTTTTCCATTAAATAATATTCGCCAGCCTATTTCGATGAGATGTAATAATCCTTTTTTACTGTAAACAGCATAAAGCATTAAGCTGGCCGAATAAATAAATCAGCCCTTGCAGATAAAACAGAGCGCTAACAGCCTGTTTCTCTGTACAGGGCTTCATCAGGAAAGCAAGTCGGACAGGTTGGTCTTTATTCACGGACGCTTTTGACGACGTAGTTCCTGCTCTGAATTGACAAGGGCAGGATCAAAAATCGACTTGAACCTGCGCCTATCAGGCGTCATAAAACCCGGTTTTCTCTAGCAATCTGCGCGCATACATATGCTCCGCATCGGATGCGCCTCTGTCAGTGACCTCACGCATCAAGCAAACAGAAACGTCCCCTAAGGCAGCAGGGCGCCTGCATCCACTTTTGTCATACCATTCAAAAGACCAGCTGTCTGATTTCCGACGATGATAAATAGTCAGCCAGGTACTGCAATTGGCAGGATATCCGCTGAATACTTCCACTCGCTTATCCGAAATTTTTTTCGTTAGCGAAAGCAGTAAGGTCAATGCCGATGACACCATGGATGCATTGGATACTGTATTCATGAGGGCCTCTGAGTAACAAGTCACTTAACTGTGAAGTTGACGTAAATGGTTTGCTGTTGGGGCGCGTAACAATCAATTGTGTTTCACCCGCTTCGGAGCCAGATGCCACTTATCTTCTGGCAAAGCGTAATCTACAGACCGGTTTTCCGTGAGCGAGAGATCGCCTGTCGCGCTTAAATCATAGCGTAATCGTAAAAAAATACAGGGAATGAGTAAAAAAGTTCATCATTGCTGTAACGTCACAAAGAAAAAGCCGCCCTGAGGCGGCTGGGGGAATCGATTCCATACTTACTTCGGTACTTCTGAAACCGATTTTACATCGGTTTTATTAATCTGCTGTTTAACACCGTTAGCGTCGGTGTAAGCCAGCAAACCTGCATCTGATTCTGCAGGTTTGCCGTCACTGATGATCGTGCGGCCATCATTGGTATGAATGGCATAACTTGTGCTGGTGCAGCCCGTCAATGCAGCCATACCCAATACTGCTGCCAGCGGTAAAATCAGGAATTTTTTCATATCAGTCACCTTATATTAGTTATCAAGTTCACTCATATTGCTTATCTGATTGCGGTTGATCTGCTCTTCTTTGCCAGTCTGTGCATCCTTGTAAGAGACTAAACCGGTATCGTTATCGATCTGAGGTTTGCCGTCAGTCACGATTGTGCGTCCATCTGTGGTCTTAATTGATTGGTTGGCAGCACATCCAGCAAGCGTACCTAAAGAAATGACCAATAAAGCAACAGTTGAAAGGGATTTCATATTCATTTTCATCTCCTTGAATTAAAAACAGACCTTAATAGCGTAGACAATATTTGAAAAATTTCCGCTTTGAATTAAGTGGCTGGATAATAATTAAGCAACAAAATCAGAAAGATAGAATAATCCTGGCTATATAGAGTCTTGTTAAAAGCATTTATTGCAAAAGTAACGGCGTTTTTATAAGCACGTGGTGTTCACAATTAAACATTAAATTTACATTTGAATTTTATGCTATTTTTACTGCAACTATTTTGTTGTTCAAATCGACTATTGCCAACAATAAATGACTGATTGCTCTGCTTACGTCAATTTCACGCTATTCTTCGGAAATTTTGCGTTGCATTAATGCTGAGCAGGGCTGCTATGCTGTTAAGTAGCCGTTCAGTCGATTAAATAAATACCTGCCACAATCGCGCTAACAGAAAGAATATGTAATAGCTCAGTCATTGTTATTTCTCCTGATGAATACCTGACCTCTACAGTGAAGAAGCTGACAGCCAATACGTCAAAAAAATTTACATTTCTCTGAGGCTGTCGAAGTTGAATACGTTTTACAGGCAGGCGTTTTAAGTTGGAGCAGGATAGTAAAAGAGACCTCTTTACTTCTGCATAGCCCGTTAATAAAAACGGCAGAGGTAACGAATATCCATTTTCAGTGATCAGTAAGGTGTTTAAAAGCGCGTGTTTTTTCCAAAAAATCCTCTCTTTTGAGAGGAAAATATAAGAAATTGTCGAACTTAGAATCTCTCTTAAATCATTTCCCTGGTGAAGGCATGACTCAAAGAGTTTCCTCACTGTAACATACTGCGCTAATCGATCTAGAGGGCTGATCTTTGGAAAAAAGGTTTTCCATCTAAAGGTTAGCTGACTAATTTTTGGGATAAGTATTGTATTCAATAGGTTGTGAAATTTGGAGTTTAAGTGTCGTTTTAATTGAAATAAAAACTAACAAAAGCAAAGAGAAATTAATGATTTCTTAACAGTTTACGTGACGCTTTCGGCTCTTATCAGCGTCAGGGTTACAGAAAAAAGAGAAAGGTGTTTTATAAAATTACTGGCGTCATTCTAATTTTGGCAATCAGAGCGATGAGGTAATGACACTGAGACGCAGAAATAAGCTGTTTGCAATAAATCTGGGAAATTAAAACCTGGAACTTGAAACCAAGAACGTGTAATCAGGGGTGTAAAATCAGGAAAGGGAAGACTCAATAACGCTTTGATACCGTCAGGAAAAAGGTCTATTCAAAAAAGATGACAGAAAAAAAGCCTCTGGAGGTGGAAATCCATAACACCTACAGAGGCGATGCAATGCATCGTTCGTTACGCGTGGCTGAATGCCACCGCATGACGTTATACAAAAAGAGTAGGCTTGTACAATTTTATCCGGTGCAAATTGTGTGGTCTGAGGTGTCATGAAAGGGCTGTTTATAACACCCTCTTTTAGCCACAAGCTGATTAAGGATAGGGTCGCGCGGGAAGCATAAAATAATCTTCAGTAACGTGAGTTAGAGAGATAGCCACAACGCTTTGTAAGGGCAGCCGGTCTTGAGGTTAATTAAGGTGTTCAATCTTATTGTTGCAATAAAAATAGTGTTTAAAGAAGTGATTAAAAAAGCCCCTGATTTGGGGGCTAAAGGGTAGGAGTTAGTACATGCTCTGCGACCGGAGCGGATTTCGTCACAGAGCCATTTGAATATAGACAACGTTAAAAAAGATGTAGGGACCTTTTTTAAAAAATAGAGCTATTAATCATGCAATTAAAAAGTATCTTTTGGTTAATTTTATTTATTACAGTGACTTGCTAAGCCTGAAATCGGTTACTAAGAATTATCTTTAAAAGGCACTGTGCTAAATATTTTTCAACAGCCAAGGAAAAATAAAGCGCTGTGTAAAACTGATTCAGAGGTTAAAAATTTATAATGACGATAAATAAAAGGCGGGAAAGAGACGCTAGCGTGATGCCGAACGACAAAATTTAAGGAAAAGGCAGGCCACCTGAAACGTGGCCTGAGATGCACTGTCAATCCATTGAAGGCGGTTCATATTTAATGTACTGACGAACAGCGTCGTGAATGTCTCTGTTATCACCTTCATCCAGGCCGCGACCTGCATACTCTTTGGCCAAGGCTTCAAGCACGTCATCGAATTTGCCTTTGTAGTTAAGATTATTGAGGGCGATCTGCTGCCCCATAATTTCTCTTAATACGTGGGTTTCGATTCTCAGTTGATGCACCGTGTCTTCAAGGTTCTTGATGCGATCTTCGTCTGACATATTACCTCCACTGTTAAAACAGACAGAATAGTCAAGCGACTCCCCGGCAGGCAAGCGCAGTGTCGCACTAAAGTGACCTGTCCGCACGTTGGCGGGCTTTATTACGCTTGCGGGTTAAGTAAACCTGGTGTGTAGGCTTATCGACGCTATTTGCTGGGCGGGGTGTTCATGCGCTTTAAAGCATTCACACCGAGCAGGATGAAATAAAAACCCGGTAATAAAAGTAAGAGGGTGAGCAGCGGATTGAAACCCGTCTCTTGTGCTCGGCGAAAACACGCTAAGTGCAAGGTAAACCAGGCAAACAGACCTATCGCGGCCAAGGCTGCGCCATAATTTCTCATTTTGAATTCTCCCCATACGCTGAGGAGAGTATCGGCAGCCCAGCCGAAGGTATGAATAAATCATCGTGATCGCTGATGCCCTCCTGCTACGACTCAGGCCGTTCTGTATCAAATGTGGTTATCACGCGCATTGATTGCCGGAGCCTGCTGTGAGAGGCGTGAGAAATCAGTGCCTGCCGGGTGCTGATAGAGCCGCAAATCGAAGTAGCCGACAATGGCATAGATGTATTCGAATATCTCTGCTTGCGTATTCTCGTAATCGATCCACAAGGTGGAGGAGGTGAAGCAGTAAACTTCGATCGGTAAACCATCGGGTGAAGGCTTTAGCGCACGCACCACGATATACATCTCTTTATTAATATCATCACGTTGAGAAAGATAGGCGGTGAGATATTTGCGGAAAACAGTGAGGTTGGTAATGCCATTTTCCAAAAACCAGCGGTCGCCAACGGCCGTGATATCACGACCATCAAGCAGCACCGAAAGCGGCTCACTGACCGCACGTATTTGGCTCATCGATTGAAGCATCTCCTGATTCACGAAAGTCACCGATCGCTGATCCAAATAGAAGCTTCGCATGATGCGCCGCGCGCCGGAGGAGAACATCGCCTGCCAGTTGGTATAGATTTCCGTCAAAAAGTTTTTAGTCGGAATGCGGGAAATCGTATTGTCCCAGTTACGTATAGTGATGGTGTGCAGGGCGATATCAATCACTTCGCCGCTGATACTGTTTTCAGGCATTTCAATCCAGTCACCGAGCTGCAGCACATCATTGGAGGAAACCTGAATATTTGCCACCAGTGACAGCAAAGTGTGCTGAAAGATCAGCATCAAGACGGCGGCTACAGCACCCAAACTGGAAATAATAATCGCTGGCGACTTATTAGACATAATCGCCAGAATCATGATCGCGGAGAGGATATGAACCAGTATTTTTCCTATCTGGATGTAGCCCTTAATCGAGTGATTTTTGCGTTTCGACTTTTTCGAATAAGAGTTATTAACGATCTCCAGCACTTCGGTAAAAAACAGTGAAAGATAAATAAAGAACAAAATGCCGCAAATGGTTTTGATAGCAATAAGTAAATGCTCGGGAAGTTCCGGCATAAATTGCAGAAAATAATAGACGGTAATGACAGGGATAAAATTCGAGAGTTTCTCTGAAATTCTGACATCTTTATCGAGGGGGACATCTTTTTTATGGCTGCTAAAAAAGACTTTTCTCACCACTTTAACCACAAAGAACTTACAGATCAGGTGCGCAATCATACCTGTCAAAATTAATAAAATAATGCTGAAGGTGGCGGAAAGAAACGCATTGCCCTCAATGAAATTCGTTAAATCCTTAATGTAACTCATCATAACCATATGCCTAAAAATGTTAGGGCGAATTCAAACATATTCAGGCAGGAAAGTGTATGCGGGGAATGCGCAAAATGAACAGGCGTTGCTGGGAGGTACTGACAGTTTGGCGGGGCCTTTATTCACTCATTTGAGGCGATGAGCACCTCCGCCTGTAAAGCCACGGCAACAGTCATGCCCCATCGCATGAGCCTAAAACAGCGCGAGTAACGTTTCGTTACCTCACTACGACGGTGATTAGCGTGGATTCTGACTTACTTAACATCTATTCCTTCTTATAATGTTGTCACCATTTGCTCAGGAGATCCCACCATGTTGAAAGGATTAACCGTTGGCGCTGTGCTGGTTTTGTCAGGGTGCAGTTTGATGCACACGCAGCCCGAGCAGCCAAAAACGCTGCATTATCGTTGCGGAACGCTGCCACTGACTGTCACGCTGGATAATGCGCAACAGCAAGTCAGCTTTATTATGGATGGCAAGCCGCTCACGTTGAAGCAGACTCAGTCTGCCTCTGGCACGCGTTACAGCGACGATAATTATGTTTTCTGGTCAAAGGGCAACGGCGCATTTATCGAGCGTAATGATAAGATTGTCGTCAACGATTGTGAGCTGCAACCTGCCAATTAATTTGAAAGAGTCATCATCATGAGCGACAGCGCATCTTTTCAAACTATTTCCCATCTGCGTCGTGAGTACACCCGCGGCGGATTACGCCGTAAGGATCTGCCCGACGATCCGCTGGTTCTGTTCGAAAACTGGCTGAAGCAAGCCTGCGAAGCCCAGTTGCCCGATCCTACCGCCATGACTGTCGCGACGGTGGATGAAAATGGACAACCTTACCAACGCATCGTGTTGCTCAAACATTATGATGCACAAGGCATGGTTTTCTATACCAATCTTGGCAGCCGTAAAGCGCTGCAGTTAGCCAACAATCCGCGCATTGCGCTGCATTTTCCGTGGCACTTTCTTGAGCGTCAGGTAATGGTGCTGGGTGAAGTCGAAAAACTGTCACCGCTCGAGGTGCTGAAATACTTCCACAGCCGGCCGCGAGACAGCCAAATTGGTGCATGGGTGTCGAAACAGTCGAGCCGCATCTCTGCGCGTGGCGTGTTGGAAGGAAAATTCCTTGAGCTCAAGCAAAAATTCCAGCAAGGGGAAGTGCCCTTACCGAGTTTTTGGGGCGGATATCGGGTGAAATTTCATACCGTTGAGTTCTGGCAGGGCGGTGAACATCGTCTTCACGATCGCTTCATCTATCAACGTGAAAGCGATGGCTGGAAAATCGACCGACTCGCGCCTTAAAACTGTACCTTTCTCGCCTTTCAACGCTGGCACAGAAGTCGCCAGCGCTTTATGCTATAGCCCTCGTTTTTTTGATTCCGCAACTCAGCGGAAAGCTGTGTACCAGCCTAGGTGCAGTCTGATCAATTTGGAGTCAGTGATGACCAGCAGTAACCTGATACAACAATTGCAGGAGAGGGGCTTGATCGCCCAGGTGACGGATGAAGACGCGTTAGTAGAGAAACTGGCGCAAGGGCCAATTTCGCTCTATTGCGGCTTTGACCCCACTGCTGACAGCTTGCACTTGGGCCATCTGGTACCGCTGCTCTGCCTGAAGCGTTTTCAGGATGCCGGACATAAGCCGGTTGCGCTGGTCGGTGGTGCTACCGGCCTGATTGGCGATCCGAGCTTTAAAGCCGCAGAGCGTAAACTCAATACCAGCGACACCGTAGGTGAATGGGTTGAGAAAATCCGTAAGCAAGTCGCGCCGTTCCTCGACTTTGATTGCGGCAGTAACAGTGCAATCGCGGCCAACAATTACGACTGGTTTGGCAGCATGAACGTGCTGACTTTCCTGCGTGACATCGGTAAGCACTTCTCTGTGAACCAGATGATCAATAAAGAAGCGGTGAAGCAGCGTTTAAACCGTGACGATCAAGGTATCTCGTTCACCGAATTCTCTTACAACCTGTTGCAGGGCTACGATTTTGCCTGCCTGAACGAACTGCACGGCGTTTCTTTGCAAATCGGCGGTTCCGATCAGTGGGGCAATATCACTTCGGGTATCGATTTAACGCGTCGTCTGCATCAAAACCAGGTGTTTGGTTTAACCGTTCCGCTGATCACCAAATCGGATGGCACCAAATTTGGTAAAACTGAAGGCGGCGCGGTCTGGCTCGATGCCAAGAAAACCAGCCCATACAAGTTCTATCAGTTCTGGATCAACACCGCAGACTCTGACGTCTACCGTTTCCTGAAATTCTTCACCTTCTTAAGCATCGACGAAATCAATGCGCTGGAAGAAGAGGACAAAAACAGTGGTACCGCGCCGCGTGCGCAATACGTATTGGCTGAACAGGTCACGCGTCTGGTACACGGTGAAGAGGGCTTAGCCGCCGCTAAACGCATCACCGCAAGTCTCTTCTCTGGCTCGGTCAACGACATGACTGAGGCAGATTTCGAGCAGCTGGCGCAGGATGGCATGCCAACCATTTCGCTGGGCGCTGAGGACGATCTGCAACAGGCGCTGGTGAAAGCGGAGCTGGTGCCATCACGCGGCCAGGCTCGTACCATGATTGGTTCCAATGCCGTGGCACTCAACGGTGAAAAACAGTCTGACGCCGAATATCGCTTCAGTGATACTGACAAACTGTTTAACCGCTACACACTGCTGCGTCGCGGTAAAAAACATTACTGCCTGATCAACTGGCAGTAAGCTTTCAGGGCCGACTTTCGGCCCTTTTTTATGGCAAGGGCAGTACAGGGTAAAATGAAAAATATTCTCGCAATCCAGTCACACGTTGTTTTTGGTCATGCCGGGAATGCGGCAGCGGAATTTCCGATGCGCCGCATGGGCGCAAACGTTTGGCCATTAAACACGGTTCAATTCTCCAACCATACGCAATACGGTCACTGGACCGGCACGGTAATGCCGGCGACGCACTTGACGGATATCGTTAAAGGCATTGCGGATATCGATCGCCTCAAAACCTGCAATGCGGTATTGAGCGGATATCTCGGTTCAGCCGAGCAGGGCGAGCAGATCCTTGAGATCGTGCGTCAGGTGAAAGCAGCCAACCCGGATGCATGGTATTTCTGCGATCCAGTCATGGGACATCCCGAAAAAGGCTGCATCGTTGCGCCTGGCGTGGCGGAATTTCACTGCAAGATGGCTTTACCCGCCAGCGATATCATTGCGCCGAACTTGCTTGAGCTGGAAATGCTCAGCGAGCGCACTGTCACCAGCGTGGAAACCGCCGTGGACGCAGCACGTCAGCTGATTACCCAAGGGCCGAAAGTGGTGCTGATTAAACATTTGGCGCGTGCCGGACGTCGTAGCGATCGCTTTGAAATGCTGCTGGTTACTGCCGATGAAGCCTGGCACATCAGCCGCCCGCTGGTGGATTTTGGTGTTCGCCAGCCGGTTGGCGTCGGTGATTTAACCAGCGGCCTGTTGCTGGTCGATTTACTGCACGGCAAGTCACTGCAAGATGCACTAGAGCACGTCACGGCAGCGGTATATGAAGTGATGCTGAAAACCCATGAAATGGGCGAGTATGAACTGCAACTGGTCGCCGCGCAGGATGCGATTGCGCAACCTACGCAGCACTTTGCTGCCGAGAAGTTATAACGCAAAAGGGCCGACTTGTCGGCCCTTGTCTCTACTCTAACCCTTCCGCCTTCAGCGCCGCCTGTACCGCTGGACGTTCCTTCACGCGACTAAACCAGCTTTCCAGTGCATCCAGGTGAGACAAGTCTAATTTAATCGCATGGGCCCATCGCGTGACGACAAACAGATAAGCGTCTGCCACGCTAAAACGCAGCCCCATTAGCCACTGCTTCTCCCGCAACGCGTCATCGACGTAACTGAATTTATTCTCCAGCTGCGCGCGTAGCAGCGCTTTATACTCTTCGGGTGTCGTCGAGCTGAATAACGGGCTAAATCGCTTGTGCAGTTCGCTGCTAATGAAGCTTAGCCATTCCAGAGTGTGATAGCGTGTCAGGCTGCCAACGGGTGCCAGAAGATGGCGATCGGGCTTCAAATCAGCCAGATACTGCACAATCGCCACGCCTTCCGTCAGCACCGTGCCATCATTAAGCTCCAGCGCGGGAACCTGTCCTTTAGGGTTGATCTGCCAGTAATCTTCACTGCGCTCGGTTATTTTCTTCGCCAAATCGACATTCACCTGCGTAAAGTCGTGCCCGCATTCACGCATTACGATGTGCGGTGAGAGCGAGCAGGCACCTGCCTTGCAATAGAGTTTCATCATGTTGACTCCAGGTTGCGATGGGATCTTTGCATAATAAATCGTCAACGCGGAATTGCCAGTGATGAGGATCAGGGAATTACCCGTAGGACAAAAACAAAAAAGCCGGGCATAGCCCGGCTGAGTGAAAACTGAAGTCTTACGCTTCGGCTTTCTGCATTTTTTGCTGCGGATCTTGCGTCATACGGTTCAGCAATGGCGCAGTAATCAGCATCAGCAGCGCGATGACCGCGGTAGCAATACCAATTTCCTGGAATACCTTGCTGTAAGTCACGAGCGAGATCAGCGGATCGGTTACGTTCTCTGGCACGGCCATCAAATTCGCCACTTTACCGGCGATAACGGCGGCACCTGCGGTGGTCAGGAACCATGAACCCATGATGAATCCCATCAAGCGCTGCGGCACCAGCTGTGCCACCATCGCCAGGCCCAGGCCTGAAATCATCAGCTCACCGATACTTTGCAATCCGTAGCTCAGAATCAACCAGTTTACCGAGACAATACCGGCATCACTGGCAAACTTCGCACCGACCGGCAGCACCAGGAATGCAGCGGAACACAGCACCATACCAATCGCAAATTTATGCGGCATGGGCAGTTTATCGCCCAGTTTGTTGTAAACCGCAGCCAGAATCGGGCTGGCCAGCATGATCCAGAACGGGTTCAGCGCCTGGAACTGCTCGGGGGCAAAGGTAATGCCGAGAATGCTGTGTTCAACGTTGCGGATAGCAAAAAGTTCAGTGACGTTGGCATCTGCATGTACAGCACAAAGAACACAATCGCTTCAACCATCAGCAGAAAGGCCACGATCATTTTACGACGCGCGAGACCGTGCAGAGAAAACGCTTCTTTAGCGAAGACCAGCACGATACCCAAAGCGATGACCGCCAGCACTAAACGCGCAATCGACTGGTGATGCAGCATCCAGTTGGCCAGTGCAACCAGCAGCACCACACCGACTAACGTCATCAACAGTTTCCCGATGTTCAGCGGGGCGAAGTCCGGTTTAGAACCGTAATCTTTCACCATACGTTTGCAGAACAGGAAGTTGAACAGGGTAATCACCAGGCCGATAACCGACAGCGAGAACGCCACGTTATAGCCATATTTCGCTGCCAGCCACGGTGTCAGCATCATCGAGAACAGCGAACCGATGTTGATCGACATATAGAACATGGTGAAAGCACCATCAATACGCGGATCATCCTTCTGGTAGCAGGTCGAAAGCAGTGAAGAGGGGTTCGCTTTGAACAGACCGCTACCGACGGCGATCGTCGCCATACCGATATAAACGATGCTCACGTTGTGGCCAGAAAACGCCACCAGCGCATAACCCAGCGCCAACACCATGACACCTAAAACGATCACGCGTTTGGTGCCTAGCACTTTATCGCCCAGCCAGCCGCCAATCGCCACCAGGCCGTAAACCAGTGCGCTGAAAGAGGAGAACAGAGTGATGGAATCGGATTCGGACATACCCAGTTGTTTTACCAGATAGACCGCCATGATGGCCTGCAGGCCGTAAAAACCGAAACGTTCCCACAACTCGATTGAGAAGATTAAGTAGAACGCCTTTGGCTGTTTAAACGCGTTAAGGCTGACAGCCTCATCAGTGTGTTTGTTTGCAGTTGACACGAGTACCTCAGTTTTTTCATACCCTGCTTCGTGACAGGAATTAAGTCTGCGTCATGTGAACATTTCATGCGCAAGATTGTTATTAGAAGGGAAAGGCGGCGCCTAATTTGTCTGATTAAGCTCAGCAGGGCAAGAATTTTCTAACCACTGTAATACCTTGTTAAGGTAGGGTTAAAATCCTTATAAAAAACCCTTAATCGGATTTAAATTTCGAGTAGATGAATTATACCAGTATAAAAAGCATGGGCGCGAGGTGGTGAGATGATAAAAATAGCATTAGCTGCTGTTGGCGTGTTATCTGGTTATATACGTTGCTGAAGGTTATTTATGCAGCATAATTGCCGAGCAAATAGGGCTTATAGGGTCTTTTTGGCTAAATTGCGTACGCTCAACGCGCGGGATTGACGCATAAGTGAGCGAATGACGATCTTGCGCACAAACAGATGATTTAATTCAGGAAGAAAAAGAAGTAAACGTTTGCGTGGCTGAAATTTGCGCGCCAAAATTTTTCGCCCTTATCGGTTTGTTAAGTGCCCTCTTGTGAGGCCATAAAGCGAAACGTGTCGGGTGAACGCCCAATCCTGTATTGACCTGGCGTAACGCACGCTTTCCCAACGTTCACTTTTCATTCGTAGGCTCATTATCGCTTCTGTTGCAAAAGCAGGTGCCTTCTAAACCAAGGAGGAGATAAGGGCTGTGCCGTAAAGCGTCCACCACAAGGATGCGGCGGACGAGCCTACAAGGCGGTATTTACGGCGGCTTTACGTATCACCTCATCTCCGACTGAACACATTGATGTCACGCATCAACGCCATTCTCGACAACAACTTAACACTCCGCTAACCTCGTCATTTCCCCTGAAGGATCTCATCATGTCTTCTGCTTTACGCTTATCTTTGGTTGGTGATTACCGTGCAAACGCTGTTGCCCACCAGGCTATTCCGCTCGCCATTGATCGCGCTGCCGCCCAGTTGAACATCGCTGTTGAAGCAAACTGGATACCCACCGAAACGCTCGGTGATCTGGGCGTGATCAAGCAGAGCGATGCAGTTTGGGTGGTGCCAGGAAGCCCCTATAAAAATGATACAGGCGTATTCGCCACACTTCGCTGGTTACGCGAAAACCACAAACCCTTCCTGGGGTCATGCGGCGGTTTTCAGTACGCGATAATTGAATATGCCCGCAATGTGCTGGGCTGGCAGGATGCAAACCATGCTGAAACGGATCAAGGCGGCAGAATGGTCATTGCGCCATTAAGCTGCTCGCTGGTAGAACAGCGCGGTGAAGTGATCTTTACAGCTGACTCGCGTATCGCTAAAGCGTATGGCGCGTTGAAAAGCGAAGAGGGTTATCACTGCAATTTTGGCGTAAACCCAGAATTCAGCGCGGCGCTGGCGGACCATAATCTGCGTATTACTTCCTGGGATTTAGCGGGTGATGTGCGCGGCATTGAACTGATTGATCATCCATTCTTTGTGGCAACGCTGTTTCAGTCGGAGCGTGCTGCGTTGCAGGAAAAAGATTCGCCGTTGGTGATGGCCTGGATGCAGGCTGCACTGGCGCAACGTTAAGCCAGAAATAGCCTGTGAAATCTCACAGGCTTACTGTTTACCTATCCAATGAAGCGAGTTCAGCCACGCAAAAGTGCAGGGCGTTTGGCATTAAACGTCCAGTTATCGATCAGAAACTGCATGCCCAGCGCATCGTTGCGGTTTTTATCTGGCAGTGATTGATAAAGCGCATGGGCTTCTTCTACGCGCTGCATGTTGAGCGTAATGCCAAGTCCTGGTCCAGGCGGCAATTCCAGATGCCCATCGCGAATCTGAGGCGCTTCATGAGTAAGCTGTTGACCATCCTGCCAAATCCAGTGTGTATCAAAGGCCGTAATGCGATCGCCCGGTGCAGCAGCCCCTAAATGCGCCACCATTGCCAGCGAAACGTCAAAATGATTATTGGAGTGACAACCGGTAATCAAGCCCCATTCATTGCACAGTTGCGCCACCGTATGAGCATTACGCATCGTCCAGAAATGCGGATCGGCCAGCGGGATATCAATCGCATTAAGCTGCAAGGCATGTTGCAACTGACGCCAGTCGTTGGCGATCATATTGGTGGCAACGCGCACGCCGGTGGCGCGCTTGAATTCCGCCAGCGTTTCACGTCCCGAATAACCCTGCTCGGCACCACAAGGGTCTTCCAGATAAGGAATGCGTCCGGCAAGCTGCTTACCGAATCGAATGGCCTCATCCAGGGACCAGCTGGCGTTAGGGTCGACCGTCACGCGCGCCTGCGGAAAACGGGCTAACAGCGCTTCAACCGTTTCCACTTCCTGTTCAGCGTGATGTACGCCACCTTTGAGTTTGAAATCGCAGAATCCGTAACGTTCGGTCGCCGCTTCAGCCAACCTGACGACGGCCTCGCTGCTCATTGCGGCCTGATGACGCAACCAAAACCACTCATCTCCCTGCTGATCGCCGGTTTGATAATTCATTGTGGTCAGTTTGCGGTCAGCAATATAGAAGAGATAACCCAGTATCGGAATGCGATCGCGCTGCTTACCGCTGGCCAGCAGATCGGCAACCGGTAAATTGAGATGTTGACCCAACAGGTCAAGTAGCGCGGCTTCTATCGCAGCAGCAGCATTGTAAAACTTTTCGGGATTCATCTGGGGAATATGAATCTCATCAGTGTGCGCACTTTGCTGTACCCGCGCATCACTGGCAAACAGCGTGCCGATGGTCGCATTGAGGCGCAACAGATCGCTGCCTTCAATCTGCGACCTAAAGCGTTCCAGTAATGCCAGCGTTGAGGCGTGACAAGGACTTTCCCCACGCCGGTGCGTCCTGCTGAATCCGTCAACATCACCAGAATGCGGGTGAAATAACAGTTATGCGCGCCGCCGATATTCAGCAACATACTGTCGTATCCGGCGACCGGAATGACGCGCATGCTTTTAATGACTGGACTGTCTGACATGATCTTTCTCCAGTTGAGGGAAGGCGGGGAAGGTTTACGGCGCAGCAACAACCACAAACCGGTGATAATTGACACGCTGGTCAGCGCATACAGGCCGCCGGTTGTTGAACCGGTTTTCATTTCGAGATAGCCAAAAACGGTTGGGGCGAAAAAGCCGCCGAGATTACCTATCGAGTTCACCAGCGCAATGCCTGGCGCGACAATAGAAGCAGGAAGCTCACCTTGCGGCATTGGCCAGAAGAAAGTGGCACTGACTTTTGACCCGATACACGCCACGATCATGGCAACGAAACCAAACCAGGGTGAACCCAACGTCGCCATAAAAGTGCCGCAGGCCGCGACCAACATGGCCATTCCCAGCGCTTTATCCAGCTTATTGCGATGGCGATCGGAAAAACCACTCAACAGGTTGATGGCGATAATCGCGCAGAGCCAGGGAACGGCGGTCAGCAGACCAATGCCAAAGCTACTGAAGCCCTGAATACGCTGAATAATCTGTGGTAGCCAGAACACCAACGTATAGCCGGTCATGGTCATGGTGAAAAAGATCACGCAGAAAAACAGCAGGCTGCGATTGCGCAACAGCGACATCTTGCCTGGCTCACGGTTGAGTTGGTCACGCTCAACATCTTCGTTATGAAGCTGTTGAGCCAGCGCGCGTTTCTCTTCCTCACTCAGCCAGCGTGCATCCATGGGTTTTGAAACCAGCACGCCTGCCGCAACGATCCCGACCAGAATCGAGCCGCCGCCTTCCAGGAACATCACCCATTTCCAACCGGCAATGCCCAAAATGTCATGCATCATCAGGATGGAACCGGTCAGCGGCCCCGAGAACAGAAACGCCCCAGCGGTGGCGCTCAGCACCATGGCCGTCGCGCGTCCACGCCAGGCGTTGGGCACCCATTGACGAAAATAGAACAGCACGCCAGGAAAAAAGCCCGCTTCTGCCACGCCGAGTAAAAACGCAGCGCGTAAAACTGCACTGGCGACGTGACAAAGCCGGTCAGCACCACCACCAGTCCCCAGGTAATCATGATGCGTGTCAGCCAAACTCGCGCACCGAAGCGTTTCATCATGATATTGCTGGGCACTTCGAACAGCGCATAACCGATAAAGAACAGGCCCGCGCCCAAGCCAAAGGCAGCGGCGCTGATTCCGGCGTCCGTTTGCAGTTCAGCTTTGATAAAGCCGATATTGGAGCGGTCGATTTGATTGATGATCAGCATTACCGCCAACATCGGGATAATTCGGGTAAAGAATTTTTTGATGGCGGAGGCGATCAAGGCATCGTGCTGAGTTGATACAGCGGTATCCATCTCTCTTCCTCATTGACGACGAAATTAGAGAGAGCAGTGTAGGTGGCTGAAAAAACAGGCTCTATAGGCATCGGCCCAAGCCAAACTGGGCGTTCGGCCTGGGCTGCTTTGTTATCAGGGTGTTACAATTTTACCGGTGCGATGTCTGTGATAAAACTGTGGGGTAGATCAACTTACCTGTTTTTTTATCAGAACGGGTCTGCGTCGTGACAGGCGCGGCATCGATAAGCAGTGAAGTTGTACACATGACGCGTTTGAGGTGATTCAGCTATTAAGCAGGCGGCGTTCGGCAATCTGCTCAGCACGCTGTAACAGCGCCTGCAAGTCATCTTCATCAATATCCAGCAGCTCACCACTTTGCAAAGCTTCATGCAGATCGGTGCGCGTCAGCGGTATCGGCAATGACAGCGGCTGCGGCTTCACCTCTTCTGGGGCCAGTGGATGAGGATAACGGCGGCCCGATAAATTATTAAAAATAATCGCCAACAGCGCCAGCGTCGCAGAGTTGAGCAGCACCGGCGTTAATACAAACTGATAACCGAGATGCTGTACCGCCGGACCGCCAATCACGGCAGTGAGCGCTACCGCGCCGCCGGGTGGATGCAAACAGCGCAGTTGAAACATCAAGACAATGGCGAGGCAGGCGGCCACGCCACAGGCAAGTGCAGGATTTGGAATCAGTGAGCTGACGGTTACGCCCGCAAACGCAGAAAGCGCGTTGCCACCCACCACCGACCAGGGCTGTGCCAGCGGGCTGGCGGGAACACCAAACAGCAGCACCGCAGAGGCACCCACTGGCGCCACAAACCACAGATTCAACTCACCCAACATCCAGTGACTCAGCAGGCTGGTCAAAACCAAGCCAATTCCTGCGCCAAGGCTGGCTAAGAAAATCTGTTTTTTCCCCACGGCCAGCGGATGCGGCCAGAGACGTGACAAAAAATACGCGTTCTGCGTAGCCAACTTTTGGGCTGTTCGTCCATTGTCTTGTTCACTTATTTTTTCACTTGGTGCGTCATAACATTTTCTTATGGTTGAGGCGGGCAATTTTCCATCATCAGCATCATCGTAACAACCCGACAAACTGTAATGGTTAAGCGCTTATGCCCTGTTTCCCACTTTAGATAGCACTTTTTCTTTTTAAACAATCGAGAGCAACAAGCTTAGATTAATCGCCATCGATGACGAAAAGAGAGCATGGAGATGAGTGATAGCGCATTACGTCTGAACCTTGAAAGCAACCTTGAACGGCATGCTGCCCGCTATATCGCGCTGGCTAAAACCATTCACCAGCAGCCTGAAACCGGCAATGACGAATACTTCGCCAGCGGTGAGTTAACCCGATTGCTCAGCGAGCAGCAGTTCACGGTCACGCGGCACGTCGCGGGTCATGAAACGGCCTTCTTTGCCGTGAAACAGAGCCAAAAACCAGGCCCGACCATCGCGTTTCTGGCTGAATACGACGCGCTGGTCGGGATTGGACATGCCTGCGGACACAACATCATTGGCGTCACCAGCGTGGCGGCAGCGATTGCACTTTCACAGGTGCTTGATGAAACCGGCGGGCGCGTGGTGGTGCTGGGCACACCAGCAGAAGAGGGGGCAAAGGCGGAAAAGGCGGCCCGAAAGGCAATGTGAAAGCGCGCTTTGTGGCGGCGGGCTTGCTCAATGATGTCGATGTCGCGCTGATTATGCACCCGGCGGGTAAAACGCGGCTGAGTGAAGAGACGCTGGCGAATAACCATCTCTATTTCCACTTTCATGGCAAACCTTCTCATGCAGGCAGTGCGCCGCATCTGGGCATTAACGCACTGGATGCGCTGGTGCTGCTCTACAACGGCATCAGCGTATTACGTCAGCAACTGCCGGATGGCGTGCGAGTACACGGCATCATCACCCATGGCGGACAGGCGCCGAATGTCATTCCTGACTATGCGGCAGCGCATTACTACATTCGCGCCGACAGCCGTGAAGTGGTGGAGTCACTGGAGCCGCGTCTGCGTGCTATTGCAGAAGGGGTGGCGCTGGCAACCGGCACGCGTGTCGAGATTGATCATCAGGTGGGCCCTCGTGATTTCAAACGTAACAGCGCGCTGGACGCCTTGCTGCATGAAGAGCTGACGGCGGCGGGTGAAACCGTCGATCTTTCGCCACAGCAGGGCAAAGTCTCTACCGACGCGGGCGATATCAGCCACGCGGTGCCGACAGCGCACCCCTTTCTCAAGATTGGCCCCGATGACCTGATCTTTCATACCGTGCCGTTCCGAGAAGCCGCTAATTCCGAACAGGGCTACCAGGCGTTGATCACCGGTGCGCGCGTACTGGCACGCAGCGGATTACGTTTACTCACCGAACCGGAGCGCCTGCAGCAGGTAAAAGCCCATTTTGCCCGCGGGCACGCTTAAAGGAGAATCTTATGACGCGTAGAAAACTAAAAACCCTGGTGGGTGCCGCGAACGTGGTCGCTGCCGCCAATGACGACGCGCCGGGAAAAGGCATCGCTCGTGCCGTCGAGTTGGCAAAAATTGCCGAGCGGGAAAAAATCACCGGTCTGTTCACCGCCGATCTGCTGCAAGCCGATCCCGCAGGGTTGGCAGGAACCACCGGCAGTCAGGATCCGTTAATCGTGCTGGCCGCGCTTAGCCAGGCGACCTCACAGATTGGCTTGATTGCCACTGTCAGCACCAGTTGGCAACATCCTTACACGCTGGCGCGGCTGATTGGCACGCTCGATCACGTCAGCGCCGGGCGCGCAGGCTGGAACGCGGTAACGTCTTCAGTGGGTGAAGAAAATTTCGGCGATACACCGCTGCCCTCACCGCAAGAGCGTTACGCGCGCGCCACCGAATTTATTGATGTCTTTAATGCGCTGTTTGACGCGAATGACCGCGACGCAGTACAGCGTAGCGACAGCGGCAGCATTCGCATCGATCCCGCGCGTCTGCATGCCATCAACCATCGCGGCGATTACTTCCAGGTGGCGGGACCGCTGAATGTGCCGCCACCACCACAAGGGCGTCCGGTACAGTTTCAGGCGGGTCAGTCAGAGGCGGGCATCACGCTGGGTGCGCGTTATGCTGAAGTGATCTACACCTCGCAGCCCACGTTGAGTGCCGCGAAACGTTTTGTCAGTGATGTGCAGGCGCGTGCGCGGCGCTTTGGGCGCGAACAAAATCTGCCGTTGATCATGAACTCCTTTCACTCAATCATTGGTGACAGCGACGCAGATGTGGCACGGCGCCTGCGTGAAAAGCATGAACGAATCGATTATCAGCAAGGTCGCCTGCGGCTGGCTGACATGCTCGGCGGGGAGATTGAACTCAATACTCTGCCGTTGGATCAACCGCTGCCGAGTTTTCTCATTCCCGATCTGGCGCAGGTAAACCGGCGACAAGGACGCGCGTCGATCTTCCGTGAATTTGCTCTGCAAGGCTTAACGCTGCGGGAACTGATTATCAAAGCGGAAGAGACCGGACACTGGTTTGTCGCCGGAACACCTGAATCGCTGGCGGATGCCATTCAGGCGCGTTATCAAGCGGGCGTGCTGGACGTGATTTCGCTGCATGGTTTGGGACAGCCTGATCAACAGGATCGCCTGCTGAACGGCTTGCTGCCGGAACTGCGTAAGCGCGGTTTGCTGGATGAGGATTATCAAGGTCACGATTTCCGCAGCAGCCTGGAGTTAGCCGCGCGACCGGACTCGCATTAATCGCTGCCAATGCATTGCGGCCCGGATAATGACTCTCCAGGCCGTTTTTTCATATTTAAAACAACCTTAGCTGAAATTATTCATTGGTTTTCACCATAAGGTTTAAATAGTGATGCTGAACCCTAAGCGAAACTGAATATCCCATATTTCTCAAATCCATTGTCATATTTCTAGGTTTACATTTCTTCCTGCGAATTTTAATAATCGCTGCGTGATCAACCCAAGGAAACGGCAAAATGAGTCAATTTATTCAGACGGCAAAACCTGAAGATGCAGAAGAGATATTTGCGTTGCTCCAGCGCGCGTATGCGGATTTGCTGCCGCTGAATATCCATTTCACCATCAGTCAGGGCACCGTTGAGCAGGTACGCGCCACCATCCAGCGTGAGACGGTGCTGGTGCTGCGCAAAGGGGGACGGGCGCTGGCAACGGTCACTGTGCGCTTTCCCTGGACGCAGGATCACAATGCCCCTGCCGATCTGCCTTTTATTCACTGGTTTGCCGTGGA
This sequence comes from Candidatus Pantoea bituminis, assembly GCF_018842675.1. NCBI lineage: Bacteria > Pseudomonadati > Pseudomonadota > Gammaproteobacteria > Enterobacterales > Erwiniaceae > Pantoea > Candidatus Pantoea bituminis. The sequence goes on along the minus strand of NZ_JAGTWO010000004.1, from coordinate 2,050,955 downwards.
TCCCGATTTTAAAGGCCAGGGTTATGGCCGAGAAATATTAACCTGGGCGGAAAATAATTTACTGAGGGAGACTTTAAAAGCACCTGGCGTTTATTTGGCGACAGCGGTTAAACATCCCTGGCTCAGCGAACTTTATCAGAAACGCGGTTATCAACCTTTCCATCATCGCACCAATCCATTAGGTGAAGCGCTGGTCTTCTTGAAAAAGGATCTTAATTCCACGCTTACGCCAGCCGCCAGTAAAAATAGTCAACACGCCTGATATTGCGAAAAACAGGGCGAATAATAAACCTGCATTATACAAGGATTATATGAACGCGAATTCTTTGCGCATCGCGCTGGGCTTAACCTGCCTGCTGGGAACCTCTTTATCTCTTCACGCCGCGGAACAGCCCAAACAAGGCGGCTCGCTTACCTGGGGCGTGGAAACCGAACCCAGCCCCTTTAACCCGCAGCTAAATGGCCAGTCAAAAGCCGAAGTGGTACTGCGTTCGGTATGGGAATCACTGCTGGCTCGCCAGCCGGATGGCCGCTTTGTGCCTTGGTTGGCGGAGCGTTTTGAAGCCAGTGAAGATGGAAAATCCTACCGCTTTACCCTGCGCCGCGATGTCACCTTTTCCACTGGCGAAAAGCTCAATGCCAACGCGGTTGCGGAGAACTTTCGCCATACGCAAGATGCCGCTTACTGCGCCGGTTCAAGCCTCTGCGCGATGGGTAATCGCATCGCCAGCATTGAAACGCCTGACGAGCAGACGCTGGTGATCACCCTGAAACAAGCCTATTCGCCGTTTCTCTCTTTTGCTGCGTCGCTGGAGATTTTGTCGCCAGGCAGTTGGCATTCAACCCAGCTGAAATCGGGTGGCAAAGAGATTGCGGGCACCGGGCCGTTCATTCTCGAAAGCTACGAGAAAGGGCAGCAGGTGACTTTCGTGAAAAACCCAAACTACAACTGGGCGCCTGCCACGGCAAAACATCAAGGGCCAGCTTATTTGGATCGCATCACCTATCGCTTTCTCCCGGAATCATCGGTACGAACCGGTGCGTTGCTTTCAGGTCAGGTTGACGTCATTGAGGGCATTTCGGGTAACGATGCCGGGGAGTTCAAAGAAAATGAGGATTTTAGCTATCAGCATGCGCTGAATACCGGCACGCCTTATTCGCTGTTTCTGAACGTTGAATACGGCGCAACGCAAGACGTTAAAGTGCGTCAGGCACTGCTGCAAGGGTTGGATATCGATCCGATTCTCACGTCGGTGTACCGCGGCGAGCGCACCCGCGCATGGGGGATTACGTCGCCTATCGATCCGCTCTACAACAACGATTTGGAAGGCAAGTACGGCAACCAGCCCGATGAGGCCAATAAACTGCTGGATGAGGCGGGCTGGCAAACTCGCGACAGCCAAGGTTTCCGCAGCAAAAATGGCGAGCGCCTGAGCATTGAAGTGATTCAGGCGCAGGCGACGGTACGTGATCAACGCGATGTACTGTTACAGGCGATTCAGGCGCAGGCGCGCCAGCGGCTGGGTGTTGAGCTGAAGCTGCGTTACGTCGACTCCGGTACCTATACCGAGGTGCGTAACACCGGCAAATTTGGCTCAATTGCCAACTCCAATACCGAAACGGACGGCATCGACATCGAAAACCACTATCGTCCGGTTAAAGCGGGGGATCGATCAACTACAGCCGCGTCAACAGCCCAGAGATCAACACGTGGTTGGATCAGGCGGCCAACACGGCTGATCTCACCCAGCGTCGCCAGCTCTACAGCGAGTTGCAGCGCTATGCGTTGCCGCAGCAGGCGCTCGCCGTACCGCTGTATGAGCCGGAAGATCAGATTGCAGCCGCCCGCTATGTGCATGGCGTGGGTTTCCGCAGCTTCAAGCAGATGCCAGAAAATGCTTACGACGTCTGGTTAAGCGATCATTAATTCGGGAGAAAAAAGCATGAGCCTTGAGAGCATCATTAGCCGCGAACCGCGCATCAAGCCGGTGAAGCGATGGCGCAATGTGCTGGCACGTCGTATTGCCGGGCGACTGCTGGGTGGCGTGCTGGTGCTGTGGGCGGCGGTAACGCTGGCGTTTCTCGGCGTGCATCTGGCGCCGGGTGACATCGTGAGTTTGCTGATTGGCGAGCAGATACGCACGCCCGCTATTGAGGCGGCGATCCGTGCAGAATGGGGCCTTAACGAGCCGCTGTGGTGGCAATATTTGCATTATATCTGGCGGGTGCTGCACGGCGATCTCGGACGCTCTTACATCCTCAATATGGATGTCACGCAGCTGATGCAATCTCAACTCTGGCCGACGCTGAAACTCACGCTGGCGGCGTTGCTGGTCAGCGTGGTGTTTGCCGTCACTGTTGCGGTGGCGACGGCGAATCGTCGCTGGGGACGACGCATTGCCAACGGGGTGGAGCTGTTGCTGGCCTCAACACCCTCCTTCTGGATGGGCATTGTGCTGCTGTTTTTCTTCAGCTTCACGCTGCGCTGGTTCCCGGTCGCGGGTGATCGCCATCTCTCTTCACTGGTGTTACCGGCTTTATCATTGGGGCTGGCGCAGGGCGCAGTGATTGCTCAGGTGCTGCGCCGGGAGTTGGAAAAGGCGCTGGAATCGCCCTTTACCCTGACACTACGCGCCTGGGGCGTGGGTGAAACCACGCTTCGTCTGCGCCATGCGTTGCGGCATGCGGCGCTGCCCGCCGTCACGCTCACCGGTTGGCTGGTGGGCGGATTGCTCAGCGGCGCGGTGATCACTGAGCAGGTGTTTGGTCGCCCCGGCCTCGGCAAACTCACGGTTGATGCGGTGCTGGCGAGCGACATGCCGGTGGTGCTGGCGGTGGCGATCCTGTCAGCGGCGATTTACGTGGCAATGAGCACCTTAGTCGACATTCTGGCGCTGTGGATTGATCCACGTCTGCGTGGGGAGGAGCAGCGATGACTGCACTATTACAACGTTTACCTGGCGCATTTCCGCTGACAATTTGGAGTGCGCTGTTCTGCCTGTTGCTGGTGGCGCTGGCGGTTATTGCGCCTGGGTGGTTGAGCTCTGGCGATCCGCTGTTGGCCGATCCCGTCAACGCGCAATTGCCGCCTTCGGCACAACACTGGCTGGGCACCGATCAGCTCGGGCGCGATCTGCTGACCCGCGTGATCTACGGCAGCCGCTACTCCATGTTGATCAGTATTGCGGCGATGGGGCTGGCGGTAGTGTTGGGTACGCTGTTGGGATTACTGGCTGCGCTGGCGCGCGGCGTGGTAGATGAAATGCTGAGTCGTGCGGTGGATGTGATCTCCGCCTTTCCCGATCTGCTGCTGGCGCTGATGCTGATCGCCTTTACCGGTCCCGGCACCAATAACTTGATCATTGCACTGGGCGTGGCGTCCATACCGCGTTTTGCCCGCGTGGTGCGGGCGCAAACCTTCTCAGTGATGCATTCGGGCTATGTTGAGCAGGCGCGCACATTCGGCTTGTCACGTTTTACTCTTATTACCCGCCATATTCTGCCCCACGCCATTGCGCAGGTTCCCGCGCTGGCAACGCTGGGATTAGGTACTGCGATCATTGGCACCGCTGGCTTGAGCTTTCTCGGCATGGGACCGCAACCGCCCACAGCGGAATGGGGGTTAATGCTGGCAGAAGGGCGAAATTACTTACGCAACGCCTGGTGGATCGCTGTGTGGCCGGGCGTATTTATCACGCTAACCGTGGTAGCAGTTAACACGCTAGGACGTTACTGGCAGGGGCGTTTTGAAGGAGGGGAAGCATGAGTCATCCCGTGATCGACATTCAAAACCTCTCTATCCGCTTCGGGTCGCAGCAGGTGGTGAAAAACCTGTCGCTACAACTCTGGCCGGGCGAATCGGTGGCGCTGGTAGGGGAGTCCGGTTCGGGAAAAACCCTCACGGCGCGCAGCTTGATTGGCCTGTTACCGCCTGGCGCAACGCTGAGCGCTGAGCGCTTTGTTCTTGAAGGGCGTGACATGCTCAATGCTAGCCCGGCGCAGTGGCGTGCGCTACGTGGACGGCGAATCGGCTACGTATTGCAGGATGCGCTGGTGTCGCTTGATCCGCTGCGGCGCATTGAGCAACAGTTGGCGGATGCCCTGACGGCGGCGGGTCAGGGCGATAAAAGCACCTTGCACGCGCGCAGCGTGGCGCTGCTGAAGTCAGCGGGAATGCCTGATGCCGAAAGCCGGCTGGCGCGCTATCCGCACCAGCTCTCCGGCGGTCAGCGACAGCGCGCACTGATTGCCACGGCACTGGCCGGAAGCCCAACCTTGCTGATTGCGGATGAACCCACCACCGCGTTGGATATGACCGTACAGCGTCAAATTCTGCAACTGCTGGCGCAGCGGCGTGAGGATGGTCACGCGCTGCTGCTGATCAGTCACGATCTCGCGGTGGTCGCCGAGTTGGCCGATCGCGTATTGGTGCTGCGCGATGGCGAAGTGGTTGAACAAGGCTACAGCCGCGTGCTGCTGCGTCAGCCGCAACATCACTGGACACAGCGTTTGCTGCGCGCCGTGCCGACGCCCGCGACGCGTGGATTGCGGCTGAGTGAAGCCCAACCGACACCGCTGCCGCCGCGTCCCCAACGCACGGCTGAACCGCTGCTGGAGGCGCTCGGGCTCAATAAGTCTTACGGCGAACGGCAGGTGCTTAACAACATTCATTTTCAGCTTCATGCAGGCGAAACGCTGGGCGTGGTGGGCGAATCAGGCTCAGGAAAAACGTCACTCGTCAAAGTGGTGCTGGGATTGACGGAACCCGACAGCGGCACGCTGCTGCTTGAAGGGCAACGCTGGGATCGCCAGAGCGAAAAGGTGCGGCGCAGTCGTCGCGCGCGTATACAGCTGATTGCTCAGGATCCGTTCAGCTCCTTTGATCCGCGCTACAGCGTGGAAAAGATCATCGGTGAAAGCCTCGACAGCGTCGGTATTAATGGTGATGCGCGGCGTCAACGGGTGAGGCAACTGCTGGATGAAGTGCAGCTAGGTGATCGCTTTATGAACCGCTACCCGCAGCAACTTTCGGGCGGCCAGCGACAACGCGTCGCCATTGCGCGGGCTTTTGCGCCAAATCCGGCGTTACTGGTGGCGGATGAACCGGTGAGTGCGCTGGATGTCTCGGTGCAGGCGCAGGTGCTTGATTTACTGGCCGATATGCAGGCCGAGCACGGCACGGCGCTGCTGTTTATCTCCCACGATCTGGGCGTCATTCAGCACCTTTGCGATCGCGTGTTGGTGATGCAAAACGGTCACATTGTCGAAAGCGGCGAAATGCATCAGGTCTTTACTGCGCCGCAACATCCGTGGACGCAAAAACTGTTACAGGCGCTGCCGGTGCTACCGGATTGGCAGCCGCAAATTTAAAGGAGAGAGTATGAGTCAGACACAACGCCAGCTTCGTTTAGGCGCCATTATTCAGGGCGTATCCAGCAACATGTCTGCCTGGCGCCATCATTCAGGGCGTGTCCGAGGCGGCACGCCGACTGCGTTCGACGATTTTGTCGATCATGTGATTCCGCTGCTACAGGCGCGGGTCATATATCGTACGGAATATGAAGGCGAAACGCTGCGTGAGCATTGAGGGTTGGCGGAGCCGCTGAATCAATTCGCTGTGCGCAAACAGCAGGTGCATGCGCTATCAGGCGGTATTTATTAGGCGTGGCGCACGCTTATTCAACTTTTTCAGCGTACTCGCACAGATCTTCGATCAGGCATGAACCGCAGCGTGGCTTGCGTGCTACGCAGGTGTAGCGACCATGGAGAATCAGCCAGTGATGACAATCAACCTTGAAGTTCTTTGGCACCACTTTCAATAGCTTCTCTTCTACCTGTTCAACGTTCTTGCCCGGCGCAAAGTTAGTGCGATTGCAGACGCGAAAAATATGCGTATCAACCGCAATCGTCGGCCAGCCAAAGGCGGTATTCAGCACCACGTTAGCCGTTTTTCGGCCTACGCCCGGTAACGCTTCCAGCGCCGCGCGATCTTCTGGCACCTCACCGCCGTGCTGTTCCAGCAGGATGCGGCAGGTTTTAATCACATTTTCTGCTTTGCTGTTAAACAGACCGATAGTCTTGATGTACTCTTTTACGCCCTCAACGCCCAGCGCCAGCATCGCGGCCGGGGTATTCGCCACCGGATAGAGTTTAGCGGTGGCCTTGTTGACGCTGACATCCGTGGCCTGCGCTGACAGCAACACCGCAATCAGCAACTCAAATGACGAAGCAAAATTGAGTTCGGTGGTAGGGTGCGGATTGTTGGCCTGCAAACGGCTCAGGATCTCGACGCGTTTTGCTTGATTCACACGGCTTTCCCGGTATTGCCTGACAGTTCAGCCACTGCAGCCGCTTCAGCGCGACGCGCTGCACGCTGTTTCATCTTCTGATCGATCAGATATTTACCTGCCAGCATCATGCCGAGGCCGATAAACGCGCCCGGTGGCAGCATGGCTAACAGCATCGGTGAATCGAAATGCACCACTTCAATACGCAGCACTTTGGCCCACGGGCCGAGCAGCTGATCGGCGCCGTTAAACAGCGTGCCGCTGCCGATGATTTCACGAATCGATCCCAGCACCACCATCGCACAGGTCGCACCCATACCAATAGCGAAACCGTCGAGCGCGGAGAGGGGAATGCTGCTTTTCGAGGCGACCGCTTCCGCACGGCCCACCACAATACAGTTGGTCACAATCAGCGGGATAAAGATGCCCAATGATTGATACAAACCGTAGGCGTAGGCGTTGATCAGCATCTGCACACAGCTCACTACCGACGCGATAATCATTACGTAGATGGGAATACGGATTTCCGAAGGCACCCAGCGGCGCGAGGCGGAGATAAAGCTGTTGGTCAGCGTCAACACCAACGTGGTCGCCAGGCCCAGGCCTAATGCATTGGTGGCGGTTGCAGTCACCGCCAGCAGCGGGCAGAGCCCCAGCAGCTGCACCAACGCCGAGTTATTTTTCCATAACCCGCCAACCAGCAGGTTTTTAGCTTCACTCATTTGCGTCTCCACACTCGGGTAACGAAGAGAGTTCCCCAGGAAGGGTTTCAATTAACAGCGCGGCGCGTTTAGTGGCATTCACCACCGCACGCGGCGTGATGGTGGCACCCGTAAACTGGTCAAACTCACCACCATCTTTTTTCACTGCGAAGGCCGTATCATTGGCGCCATGTACCACTTTACCGTTAAAACTGTTGATCCAGTCGGAAATGCGCAGTTCGATTTTATCGCCGAGGCCTGGGGTTTCATGATGTTCAACCACGCGAACGCCCAGCACCTTGCCTTTGAAATCAGCCCCAACCAGCATTTGAATCGCGCCAGAATAACCGTCTGGTGCGGTGGTCTCAAGTGCGGCGGCAACCGGTTGATCGCCTTTACGCGCCAGAAAGAGATGATGCGGATCACTATTACCCAATGCTGAATTAGTGACAACGTAACACTCTTTCTGAATGTTATTGTCATAAAGATCGGTGGGAACCACCTGATCCAGCAGATTTTTCTGCTGCAACTGGGTTTGATGTTCCACCGTCGGTTTGGTTACGGTGTTCACTACCGCCGTAAAGCCCGTGGTGATCGCCGCGAATATCGCCAGCGTGACGCCGTTTTTACGAATCGTTTCCAGCATCGTTTATTCCTTGTGATGGCCGTAAACGCGCGGCTGGGTGTAATAGTCGATCAGCGGCACACAGATATTCGCCAGCAATACGGCAAAAGCAACCCCATCCGGGTAGCCGCCGAAACTGCGGATCAGCCACACCAGCAAGCCAATCAGTGCGCCGTAGATCAGACGTCCGCGATTGGTGGTTGATGCCGTAACGGGATCGGTCGCGATAAAAAACGCACCCAACATCGTGGCACCTGAGAACAGATGAAGGGTTGGGCTAGTCAGTGTTTCCGGCGAAAAAATCCAGCCGATCGTGGCGCAGAACGCCAGCGAGAGCAGCATGGCTGCGGGAATGTGCCAGCGAATGGCCTTTTTCCACAGCAAAAACAGGCCACCGACCAGATAACCCAGGTTGATCCATTGCCAGCCCAATCCTGCCAGCATGCCGCTGTAGATCGGTTGAGCCAGTAATTGATCGGCGCTGTGTCCGGCGCGCAGACCGGTTTTAAAGGTGTCGAGCGGCGTCGCCTGGCTCACTCCATCGACACCCATCTGCAACTGTTGCATGGTGTCACCGCCCAAGGTGTGGCCAGTAAACACCATACTAAGGGAGTCGAGCAGCGTCGGTTTAATCGCCTGCAGCGTGTCGGGCGGCATCCAGCTGGTCATTTGCACCGGAAACGAAATAAGCAACACGACGTAGCCAACCATTGCCGGGTTAAACGGGTTTTGCCCTAAACCCCCGTAAAGCTGTTTGGCAATTACAATGGCGAATATCGTACCGACTACCACCAACCACCAAGGGGCCAGCGGCGGCAAGCTGATACCAATCAGAATGGCGGTAAGCAAGGCGGAGTTATCAGCCAGATTGCTGGCAATCGGCGCTTTGCGTAAGCGTAAAACGGCGGCTTCTGTGATCCACGCCGTGAGCGTAGCCAGCAAGACTTGAATCAGACTGCCATAACCAAAAAAATACCACTGAGCGGCGAAGCCGGGTACAGCCGCCAGCCCCACCAGCAGCATGATATTGCCTGTGCTGCGGCGGTTGTGGGTATAAGGAGAACTTGCAATACGAAAAGCCATTTATTCCTCAAGCGTCGAAGTCGACTGCGCTTTACGCGCTTTGGCACGGGCGATGGCAGCAGCAATAGCAGCTTTGCGCGCATCTTCGGGTTGATTCAGTTCAGGAGCTTGTTCAGGCTCTGCATAGGCGCTGTTGGCTTGTTCTTCTGCCTGCTCAGCATCTTCGACTTGAGTGCGGGCGATATGCGCCATTTCGGCTGTATCACGCGCATCTTGCCTGGCTTCAGCCGCGGCATTGTCTGCTGCCGTGGAGGCTGCGGCGGCTTTTTCGCTTTGGCGCGGGCAATGGCTGCGGCGACGGCAGCTTTGCGCGGATCTTCCGGCGCGTCGGCAACAGGCTCAGCCGCGGTTTCCACCGGCGCCTCCGCTGCGGCGGCTTTTTCGCTTTGGCGCGGGCAATGGCTGCGGCGACAGCGGCTTTACGCGGATCTTCCGGCACGTCGGCAACAGGCTCAGCCGCGGTTTCCACCGGCGCGTCCGCTGCGGCGGCTTTCTTCGCTTTTGCACGGGCAATGGCTGCGGCGACGGCGGCTTTACGCGGATCTTCCGGCACGTCGGCAACAGGCTCAGCAGCGGTTTCCACCATTGCTTCCGCTGCGGCGGCTTTCTTCGCTTTGGCACGGGCAATGGCTGCGGCGACGGCGGCTTTGCGCGGATCTTCCGGCGCGTCGGCAACAGGCTCAGCCGCGGTTTCCACCGGCGCGTCCGCTGCGGCGGCTTTCTTCGCTTTGGCACGGGCAATGGCTGCGGCGACAGCGGCTTTGCGCGGATCTTCCGGCGCGTCGGCAACAGGCTCAGCAGCGGTTTCCACCGGCACGTCCGCTGCGGCGGCTTTTTCGCTTTGGCGCGGGCAATGGCTGCGGCGACGGCGGCTTTGCGCGGATCTTCCGGCGCGTCGGCAGCAGGCTCAGCCGCGGTTTCCACCGGCGCGTCCGCTGCGGCGGCTTTCTTCGCTTTGGCGCGGGCAATGGCGGCTTCGACGGCGGCTTTACGCGGGTCGGTAACCTGGCGGCTCAATGCCTGGGTTTCAGCTTGTGTTTCTGCCTGACGCAAACGTGCCTGCGCATGACGCGCTTCACGTTGCGCTTCCAAGGTCGCGTCATCCACCTCGGCATCCTGCTTCGCTTTCACACGCACTTTAGCGGCGGCAAACTCAGCATTATCGCAGCGCGCAGCGCGCTGTTTAGCATCAACATGGCGTGCTTCACGCGCCAGTTTTTCACGTTCCAGCCTGGCCTGACGCGCTTCGAAACGGGCTTTGGCTTCTAATGTACGTTTTGCTTCAAGATCGATGGCGCGCAGTTCTGCTTTTTCCTGGCGGTAATATTGCACCAGCGGAATATTACTTGGGCACACATAGGCGCAGGCCCCACATTCGATGCAGTCATCAATATGATGCGCGCGCGCTTTATCGTGATCGCCGCCCTGGCTGTACCAGTAAAGCTGCTGTGGCAGCAGGTTAGCGGGACAGGCATCGGCACAGGCAGAACAGCGAATACAGGATTGTTCTTCGTCGTTATTGCCCATTTCGTGGCTGGAGGGAGCCAGAATGCAGTTGGTGATTTTCACCACTGGAACATCTAATGAGGGCAGCGTGAAGCCCATTAACGGCCCGCCCATGATCACCATTTGTTGCGGTGCGGGACGAAAACCGACCTGATGCAGTAAATGGCTGATTGGCGTACCAAGGCGGCTCCAGACGTTACGCGGCTGCGCGATGGCTTCACCGGTTAACGTGACGACGCGTTCGGTAATCGGTTCACCGTTAATAATGGCGCGCTTCACTGCCCACGCAGTGCCGACATTTTGCATCAGTACGCCAATATCGGTGGAACGTCCGCCGTGCGGCACTTCTTTACCGGTGAGAATCTGGGTTAACTGTTTGGCGCCGCCCGAAGGATATTTGGTTGGAATGACGCGGATCTCTAAATCCCGCTCACTGCCTAAGGCGTGCTTTAACGCCGTAATCGCTTCTGGCTTGTTGTCTTCAATGCCAATCAGCACGCGCTCAGCTTGCAGCGTCCATGCCAGAATGCGGCTGCCTTCCAGCACTTCAGCGGCGCAATCCTGCATCAGGCGATCGTCTGCGGTGATATAAGGTTCGCATTCGGCTGCATTGATGATCAGCGTCTTGATGCCACGCAGACCACCTTTGAGCTTGGTCGCAGTCGGAAAACCTGCGCCGCCTAAACCCGCCACGCCTGCGTCGTGAATGCGCTGCACGATGTCAGCACGTTCGTGTTGGCGATAATTGGGCAGGGGATCAAGCGGCATCCAGCGATCTTCGCCATCCGGCGTCATGAAAATACAGAGCTCAGACAAGCCGGAAGGGTGCGCTGTCATGTGCTGACCAATATCGTCAATCACCCCTGACGTTGGTGCATGGACTGGCAACATCCGACCCTGCCCAAAGGTCAGCGGCTGACCGCGCAGCACTTTATCGCCAGGCGAAACACAAATCTCGCCCTCATGACCAATGTGCTGCTTTAGGGGAATGATGAATCGGTGCGGCAGCGGCAGTTCGCTCAGGGGCGTGCCGTTGGACTGGGTTTTCATTTCGGGCGGATGAATGCCGCCCTGAAAATCCCAGACCTTATCTTTTTTGAAGAAATTTAACAGATTAAGCATGACGCTCTACCGGAATTACCCGAACAGGAATGGTTTCAAGATCCCACTTCCAGTTGGCAGTGGTGGTTGCCACGGGACGCATCTCAATGCAGTCGGTAGGACAAGGCGCGACACAGAGATCGCAGCCGGTGCAAACGTCGCTCAACACGGTGTGCATAGCACGCGTTGCGCCTACGATGGCATCAACCGGACAGGCTTGAATACACTTAGTGCAGCCGATACAGTTCTCTTCATCGATAAACGCGACGGTACGCACCGGCGCTTTGGCCTCTTCGTCGCCGTCAATCGGTTGTGGATCCACGTTCAGTAATTCAGCCAGCTTGAGCATGGTCTGCTCGCCACCCGGCGCACATTTATTGATCGCTTCGCCGTTATTGCCGACAGCGTCTGCATACGGACGGCAGCCCGGATACCCGCATTGACCACACTGGCTTTGTGGCAAGATCGCGTCGATTTGTTCGACGATAGGGTCTTCTTCGACCTCAAAGCGGCGTGAGGCGTATCCCAGCAGGGCACCAAATACCAGGCTCAGGGCACTTAATACAGCAATAGCTATCCAAATCGCGGTCATCAGAATTTCACCAGACCGGTAAAGCCCATAAAGGCCAACGCCATCAGACCGGCGGTGATCAGCGCAATCGAGTTGCCCTTAAAGGGCATAGGCACATTCGCCAGCACTAGCCGCTCACGCATGCCAGCAAAAAGCACCATCACCAGCGAGAAGCCCAACGAGGCGCTGAAGCCATAAAGCGCAGCCTGAAGAAAAGTGTGGTTGAGGTTAACGCTCAATAGCGGCACGCCAAGCACAGCACAGTTAGTGGTGATCAACGGCAGGAAAATACCCAGCAGGCGATAGAGCGACGGGCTGGTTTTACGCACCACCATTTCGGTGAATTGCACTACCACTGCGATCACCAGGATATAAGCCATGGTACGCAGGTAGACCAACTCCAGCGGAACAAGAATCAGGTGGTTTACCAGCCAGGCACAGATTGACGCCAGCGTGATAACAAAAGTGGTGGCGAGTCCCATGCCAATTGCCGTTTCCAGTTTTTGGAAACGCCCATAAAGGGACAGAGGCCGAGAAACTTCACTAATACGAAGTTGTTCACCAGCACTGTGCCAACAAAGAGAAGAAGATAATCGGTCATTTTTTCGCCATAAATTCAAGAAGCGGCTTATTATCAGGGATAAAAGCCTCTATCTCAACTCCCACGCCCAATCAGGCGTGGAAGACCGCACTCAGAATTAAATTATTGACGTTTCTCACCGCGTTACGGTTGGACAAAAGTCGCTTTAACGCGTTGAGAACGTTTGAAGTAGGGCGCAAATACCGCTGCGGCTAACAAGGAAAACAGTAAAGTTTGCAGCGCTTTAGCATCTGAAACGGGTGAAAAGGCGAAGGTTTTCAGTGCCAGTAATACCGTAACCAATAACCACAACACATAGTGACGGGGTAAACGGTGCGAGCGTTTAAAGAACAGCCAGCAAACCCACAAGCTGTATAACCAGACAGCCGCAGCAGTCAGCAAAGAAAATCCCCACTGCATTAATAAACTGCTGCCGTGTGAAAACAGCGTGGTGCGCCATTCCGCATTAAATAACGGCGTAAGGTACATCGCCATCACCAGCGCTGTGGTTAACAGGGTCATGATCAGCCAGGCCAGCGGCAGCGATAACCAGCCACCAATACGCGGCACAGCAACCTGTTCATTCATAGCAAGTGTTCCTGTTTTGGGATCGAAGCGCAGCAGAATAGCATGTCCAAACGGGGCACGCCCGACATGGACAAGAGGATTGATAAAATGGAGAAAAGTGGCGCGGCAAAAAAGATTAAACCACGTAACGCCAGACCGTTTTGGGTACGCGGCCCAAATCATATAAACGTCCGCCAGAAGTGAGCTCGGCACGTCGATGATCGGCAGCGCGGTACATATTGATAATTTCTTTGTCGTCGGTGAGCGAATAATTGAGATGGTCGTAAAGCTTTTCCAGGCTTTCAAAATTATTCACTTTGCGAAATTTAAGCAGGTAATCTTGCGCAGTCATCATTGCCATAACAGTAGTGGGAACAAAGGAGTGCTCAGTATAAAGAGCAACCTTTAGCTGTCCAGATCTCGATTAGAAAAAAGCGTAAATTAAGACTAACTGACGAGATGTGACGTTAAAACGGATGTTTTTAAGGGTTTCAGTGCGACTTCTTCACTTTCATTTTCTGGCTTAAACAGCAGGTTAACCGGTTTTTCTGCCTCATTGCCTTAATTGACCCAAAAGCTAAAAATTTTAGCTGTGTTGTTTTTTGCGCGTTAACGCGCATTGTCCGCCCATAATTAGCCGTGTTTAGTGGCCTTTTTAGACGGTTAACCGCAGCGTGAGAGATATTCCTGTTTTTCAATCGGCGTCACAAGGTTGCTGAATGTACTTAGGCCATAAGGCGCGCCTTTGTGCGGGTAATCACAAAATTAATTATTTATCTTTTCAGGTTACTCATAACCATTCTTTACGCATCCTTGTAATCGCTTCCAGTTGCTGAGCGCATAAGCGGTTCTGTTTATTACAATTATTTAACCTGGCCACAATTTAATTGCAGTCAATTTATCCATAACCCTGTTGCCTGAAATTGCCTGTTAGTATGCGTAACTCCTTTATATTGCTCTATTTTGTGAAGCAGGTCGCCATTATTTACGTGGTTTTAGTCCAGGCTAAACAGGCTCTTTACCCTATACAGCAAACGCCCTTCAGAGGAATGAAAATTATGTGGAAACGTTTACTTCTGACTACTTTGGTCAGCGCCGCGTTGACTGGTCCGGTGCTGGCAGCAGATATGACGGTTGGCTTCTCGCAGGTGGGTTCTGAATCCGGCTGGCGCTCAGCAGAGACCAACGTGGCGAAAAGCGAAGCACAGAAGCGCGGCATTACGTTGAAGATTGCCGATGGACAGCAGAAACAAGAGAACCAAATCAAAGCGGTACGTTCCTTTATCGCACAGGGCGTCGATGCAATCTTTATCGCCCCCGTGGTGCAGACAGGCTGGGAACCGGTGTTGGAAGAAGCCAAAGATGCCAAGATTCCGGTATTCCTGTTAGACCGCGCCATCGTGGTTAAAGATAAATCGCTGTATATGGCAGTCGTCACGGCAGACAACGTATTAGAAGGCAAACTGATTGGCGACTGGCTGGTTAAAACGGTGGGTAGCAAGCAGTGTAACGTGGTTGAGTTGCAGGGCACAGTAGGTGCCAGCGTGGCGATTGACCGCAAGAAAGGCTTTGCCGAAGCGATCAGCGGCCATCAAAACATCAAAGTGCTTCGTTCACAGTCTGGCGATTTCACGCGCAGCAAAGGCAAAGAGGTGATGGAGAGCTTCATCAAAGCTGAGAATAACGGCAAAAACATCTGCATGGTGTATGCGCACAACGATGACATGGCCATCGGTGCGATTCAGGCGATTAAAGAAGCGGGTTTGAAACCGGGCAAAGACATTCTGACCGGTTCGATTGATGGCGTACCCGATATCTACAAAGCGATGCTGGCGGGTGAAGCCAATGCCAACGTTGAATTAACCCCTAATATGGCGGGCCCAGCTTTCGACGCGCTGGAGAAATTCAAAAAGAGGGCACGCTGCCGCCAAAAATTATCAAAACCGAATCAAAACTGTTCTTACCTGCTGATGCTCAGGCCGAGCTGGACAAGAAAAAAGGCATGGGTTACTGAGTTGAAGACCGCCCTTTGGGGCGGTTTTTCATGACCTGAGGCGGAGCTAGCCGAATGACCATACACAACGAAGATGCACTGTTAACCATCAGCGGCGTCAGTAAAGGTTTTCCCGGCGTGAAGGCGCTGGATAATGTCTCTTTCAGCATACGCAAAGGCGAAATTATGGCGCTGCTGGGAGAGAATGGCGCGGGAAGTCCACGCTGATCAAAGTGTTAACCGGTGTCTATACCCGCGATGCCGGCACTATCACATTAAACG
The DNA here is from genome assembly GCF_018842675.1 of Candidatus Pantoea bituminis. Classification (NCBI taxonomy): domain Bacteria; kingdom Pseudomonadati; phylum Pseudomonadota; class Gammaproteobacteria; order Enterobacterales; family Erwiniaceae; genus Pantoea; species Candidatus Pantoea bituminis. The sequence goes on along the minus strand of NZ_JAGTWO010000004.1, from coordinate 2,035,659 downwards.
GCAATGCCATTTCTCCTCACAGCACAGCGGATGCGCAGGAGATGGGCATTGGCACGGTTTATCAGGAAGTGAATCTGCTGCCCAATATGTCGGTGGCGGACAATCTGTATATTGGTCGCGAACCGCATCGTTTTGGCATGATCGATCGTAAACGGATGATCCGTGATGCGGATGCACTGATGCGTAACTACGGTTTTGCCCTCGACGTCACTCGCCCACTTGGCCATTACTCAGTGGCGATGCAGCAGATCATTGCGATTTGCCGCGCGGTCGATCTCTCTGCTCAGGTGCTGATTCTAGATGAACCCACCGCCAGCCTTGACGCCAGTGAAGTGGAAATGTTGTTTACTTTGATGGCGCAGTTGAAAGCCAAAGGCATGAGCCTGATTTTTGTGACTCACTTCCTTGACCAGGTTTATCGCATCACCGATCGCATTACCGTGTTGCGCAATGGTCAGTTTATCGCCACGCGTGATACCGCCTCGCTGCCGCAGATTGAATTGATTAAATTGATGTTAGGCCGCGATCTGATGGAAACCGCCTTGCAACGTCAAGGCAGCACCTTGCGCAGCAATCAACCGGTGGTTTCATTCGAAAATTACGGCAAAAAGGGCACCATCGAGCCGTTTAATTTGCAGGTTCGGCCCGGCGAAGTGGTGGGCCTGGCGGGGTTATTGGGTTCAGGACGAACAGAAACCGCTGAAGTGCTGTTCGGTATTCGTCGTGCCGATCGCGGCACAGCCACCATAAAAGGCAAAGTGCAGCATATACGTACGCCCGCCAAAGCGTCACGGCTGGGAATGGGTTTTTGCCCGGAAGATCGTAAAACTGACGGCATTATTGGCGCGGCCTCGGTGCGGGAAAACATTATTTTGGCTCTGCAGGCGCAGCGCGGCTGGTTGCGACCCATTAAGAAGCGCGAGCAGCAGGCCATTGCTGAACGTTTCATAAAAAGCCTGGGTATTCGAACGCCGCATGCCGAGCAGTCGGTTGAGCTGCTCTCGGGCGGCAACCAGCAAAAGGTCTTGCTGTCGCGCTGGCTAGTGACCAAACCGCAATTTCTGATCCTGGATGAGCCAACCCGCGGCATCGACGTGGGTGCGCACGCTGAGATCATTCGTCTCATTGAATCCCTGTGCGCAGATGGACTTGCGCTGCTGGTTATCTCCTCTGAACTCGAAGAGCTGGTGGGCTACGCCGACCGCGTGTTGATCATGCGTGATCTAAAACAGGTGGCCGAAATCCCGCTGGAACAGCTTTCGGTGGCGTCGATCGTTAACGCCATCGCCGACGGAGGAGCACAACATGCTTGAATCCCATATGACACCTGAAAAATCACCACGTAAGTGGAAGCTGCCACCGGGAATGCCGCAAATTGCGGCGCTAATTCTGGTTTTGCTGGTGGACAGCTTCGTTGCCAATAACTTCTTTGCCGTGCATTTGCAGGACGGACGTCTGTTTGGCAGCCCCATTGATATTCTCAACCGTGCGGCACCGGTTGCCTTGTTGGCGATTGGGATGACGCTGGTGATCGCGACCGGCGGCATCGATTTATCGGTGGGCGCGGTGATGGCGATTGCCGGTGCCACCGCAGCCACCTTAACCGTTGCCGGACACAGTTTGCTGTTTATCATTCTCGCCACGCTGGGAACCGGATTTTTGTGCGGTTTGTGGAACGGTGTTTTGGTGGCCTTGCTGCGTATCCAACCGTTCGTTGCCACGCTGATTTTGATGGTTGCCGGGCGCGGCGTTGCACAGCTCATCACGCAAGGCCAAATCGTCACTTTCGACAGCGACAGTTTGGGCTGGTTTGGCAACGGTTCGCTCTGGATGTTGCCGGTGCCAGTATGGATTACCGTGGCGGTGGCGCTGCTGGTTTGGCTGCTTACGCGCAAAACCGCGCTGGGCCTGTTTATCGAAGCGGTGGGAATTAACCTGCGCGCTGCGCGTAATGCAGGCGTAACCGGCTGGCTGGTGGTGATGTCAACCTACGTGATCAGCGGCATTTGTGCGGCAGTAGCGGGTTTGATTATCGCCGCAGATATTCGCGGTGCAGATGCTAACAATGCCGGTTTGTGGTTGGAGCTGGATGCCATTTTAGCGGTGGTGATTGGCGGCGCGTCGCTGATGGGCGGGCGCTTCAATATTGCGTTGTCGCTGATTGGTGCGTTGATCATCCAGTCAATGAATACCGGCATTTTGCTCTCTGGCTTCCCGCCTGAACTGAATCAGGTCGTGAAAGCGGTGGTGGTGATGTGCGTGCTGCTGTTGCAGTCGCCGCGCTTTATAGCGATGTTTAAACGGAGACGTTCATCATGATCAAGCGCCATCTTCCCTTGATGATCACTTTGCTGGTTTTTGTGGCGGGTTATCTGTTCTGCCTGAGCCAGTTCCCGGGATTCGCTTCCACGCGGGTGATCTGCAACATCCTTACCGACAATGCTTTTCTCGGCATTATCGCTGTTGGCATGACGTTTGTGATTCTGTCCGGCGGAATAGATTTGTCCGTAGGCGCCGTTATCGCCTTTACCGGTGTGTTTCTGGCGCGCGCAATTGGCGACTTCCATCTTAATCCGCTGGTGGCCTTTGCCTTGATTTTGTCTCTGGGCGCGCTGTTCGGTGCCATGATGGGGTGGTTGATTGATGCGCTGAAGATCCCGGCCTTTATTATTACGCTGGCGGGGATGTTTTTTCTGCGCGGTTGCAGTTATCTGGTTTCTGAAAACTCCATTCCGATTGATCATCCGTTCTACACCACGCTCTCCAGTTTTGCCTGGAAAATCCCCGGTGGAGGTCGGCTCAGTTTGTTGGCGGTGATCATGTTGCTGGTGGTGTTTGTGGGCATTATTCTTGCCCACCGCACGCGCTTTGGGAATCAGGTTTATGCCATTGGCGGTAGCCTGACTTCAGCCCAGTTAATGGGCGTTTCAACCCGCGCTACCACCATCAAAATTTACATGCTCTCTACGACGCTCGCGACGCTGGCGGGGATCGTGTTCTCAATATATACCTCGGCAGGCTACGCGTTAGCCGGTTTGGGCGTTGAGTTAGATGCCATCGCGTCAGTGGTGATTGGCGGCACGCTGTTGTCGGGTGGGGTTGGAACCGTGCTGGGCACGCTGTTCGGCGTCTTGATTCAGGGACTGATTCAAACCTGGATCAACTTCGACGGCACGCTGAGTTCCTGGTGGACTAAAATCGCCATCGGTATTCTGCTTTTCGCCTTTATCGCGTTGCAACGTTTGCTCACGGTAATGTGGGATCGTCAGAAGAACGCGCCCGTTAAACGCATCAGTACCTCTTAAATATAATGTTGTAAAAATGAGGTGTTGAACATCAGGCGGCTCAAAACGAGCCGCCTTTTTATTGCGATGAATCGAGCGGCATCACCATTAATGTCACCTCTTCGTCAGCAATGACCCGTTGCTCAACTGCCTGCCAGCCTAAGCGTTGATAAAACGCCTGTTGATCTGGCGTGTAGAGCCACAACGCTTTAATACCGTTCTGTTTCGCCAGCGCAACGCAGCGGCTAATCAATGATTTAGCAATGCCTTGCCCGCGAAACGCGCTGTCAGTAACCACTTCGCCCAGCCAATATTCACGCGCCAGAGCATCATTGAGTTCATAACGGATCACGCTGCTGGTGGCGATGACTTTGTTAGCGTGCTCCACAACCAGTGTGAATTCGCTGTGCGCTGAATAATTGCGCGCATTGAGCCGTTGCAGGATGGTGGATTGATTTGACCAGGCAGGTAAGGCAGACCATTCGCGGAACAGGAGATGTGCGGTTTGAGCAGCAAATGAGGACGCTTCACTAAGAAGTTGGATTTTCATTGTTATCTTCCCTGTTGGGCAACGCTAAATTCGTTATTGAAAGATGAAAACACGGGGTGGTTAATTCACGCAAGGGGCAGGTTTGAAAACAAGTGAAGCGAGGGAATAAGGGCATGAATGATGAGCAGAGGAGTAAAACGTCCGCCGGGGATAGGGCGGACGTGCAATGGCGTCTTTACGGAGCTGCCCATCAAGTGCGACTGACCGCTCCGTTTTTTTACCGCTGAATGAGAGTAAACCCGCTAACTTATCAACGTTTCATGCGGTAATAGGCTTCATTCCAGCGCAGCGCATCTTTGAATGATGGCAATTGCGTCTGTTCATCAATCACCAACACTTCGATGTCGTTCATCTCGCCATACAGATACATATCATCCAGCGTTAACGCCTGGCTGAATACCGTATGGTGCGCGCCACCGGCTAAAATCCACGCCTCTGAGGCTGTCGCCAGCGAAGGTTGCGCACGCCATAAGGCGCGGGCCACCGGCAACTTCGGCAGCGGTTTTGGCTGTTCAATCGCATCGACCACGTTCACCAGTAAGCGGAAACGATCGCCCATATCAATCACGCTGGCGTTAATTGCACGGCCTGCCGGTGTAGAGAAGATCATGCGCGCCGGATCGGCTTTGTCGCCAATGCCGAGGAACTGCACATCGATCAGCGGCTTCTCTTCAATCGCAATAGAAGGGCAAACTTCCAGCATGTGCGAACCCAGTACCAGATCGTTGCCTGGTGAGAAGTGATAGGTGTAATCCTCCATAAAGGAGGTGCCGCCAGGCCGATCGCCCGCGAGGATTTTGAAAATACGCAGTAGCGCGGCAGTTTTCCAGTCACCTTCACCGGCAAAACCATAACCTTGTCCCATCAAGCGCTGCACCGCTAAGCCCGGCAACTGTGTCATACCGTGCAGCGTCTGGAAGTTAGTGGTGAACGCGTGGCAACCTTCGCCTTCAAGAAAACGCTTCAGTCCCAGTTCAATACGGGCTGCATCCAGAACGTTCTGGCGCTTTTCTCCGCCGGTCGCCGCCACGTCGGTAAAGCGATAAAGGCTTTCATACTCATCAAGCAGCGCATTTACGTCGCCATCGCTGACGCTGTTAATCACGTCGACTAAATCGCCCACGCCCCAGCCGTTTACTGAATAACCAAACTGGATTTGTGCGGCCACTTTATCGCCTTCGGTCACGGCCACTTCACGCATGTTGTCGCCAAAACGGGCCACCTTCAGCTGCTGGCTGGCCTGTTTTGCCACCGCTGCACGCATCCAGTTGCCGATACGCTGCTGGCTTTGTGCATCCTGCCAATGGCCGGTTACTACGCTGTGTTGTAACCCCATGCGTGCACCGATGAAGCCAAACTCACGGCCGCCGTGTGCGGTCTGGTTCAGGTTCATAAAATCCATATCCATGCTGTCCCACGGGATCTCAGCATTAAATTGGGTATGGAATTGCAGCAGCGGCTTATTCAGGACGCTCAGGCCACCGATCCACATCTTGGCGGGGAAAAGGTGTGCAGCCAGGTAATGATCCCAACGCAATGTTGATCGTGATTCGCGTCCCGACACAGCGCCAGCGCTTCGTCGGGGGATTTCACCAGCGGCTTAAGCTCCAGACGCAGCGGAATGCCAGACGCCTGATTCAAGCCTTCCACAACCTGTTGTGCATGCTGTTCAACCTGACGTAACGTTTCCGCTCCGTAAAGATGCTGTGTGCCAATCACAAACCATACGCTGTGCGCTTTAAACTGTTCCATAAACTCTCTCCTGACTACGTAGCGGAAACGGAAGCGGGACGTGCGGCGTAATGCGGTTCTGCCGTCACGGACCATTCTTGATAGCGTTGATAAAGCTGCTGATAGCGCGCCACGCGCGCCTGATCGGGCTGTAAGGTGACGGCAATCGGGCTGGCCATTACCTGTTGGGCATCGGGTACGCTGGCGTAAACGCCTGCGGCGACTGCGGCAAAAATTGCGGCGCCCAGGGCGCAGCACTCATCCGAGGCGACGATATCCAGTGGACGGTTCATCACATCGCAGCAAGCCTGCATGATGGCAGGGGATTTACGTGCAATGCCGCCCAGCGTCAGGATGTTCTCAACAGGAATCTGTTGCTGCTCAAAACATTCCATAATGGCGCGGGCACCGAAGGCCGTGGCAGCGATCAATCCGCCAAACAGTGCAGGCGCGTCAGTGCCGAGGTTAAGATCGGTGATCACGCCTTTCAGACGTTGATTGGCATTTGGGGTGCGACGACCGTTGAACCAGTCCAGCACCACCGGTAAATGCTCCAGTTTTGGATCCGCTGCCCAGGCATGGGTAAGATTTTTAATCAGATCTTTTTGTAGCGCGGCGAGCTGCGGCTTCAATTCAGGATGTTGCTCAGCGGCCTGTTGCAGCGGCCAGCCCAGCAGTCGGCTAAACCAGGCGTAGATATCGCCGAACGCCGATTGTCCCGCTTCGCAGCCAATGGCACCAGGCATCACGCTGCCGTCAACCTGACCACAAATCCCCTTAATGGCGCGATCACCCACGGTTTCAGCATCGGCGATCAGGATGTCGCAGGTTGATGTACCGATCACTTTAACCAAGGTATAAGGCTTGGCACCGCCGCCGACTGCGCCCATATGGCAATCAAAGGCGCCGCCTGAAAGGGTCACTTTTTGCGTCAAACCCAGGCGCTGTGCCCAGTGATCGCTGAGGGTGCCGACCGGAATATCTGCGGTCCAGGTCTCTTCAAACAGCGGCGAATCGAGTTGCTGCGTCAGCAACGGATCCAATGCATTGAGGAAATCTACATCCGGCAAACCATTCCACTCGGGATGCCACAACGCTTTATGACCGGCGGCACAGCGTCCCCGGCGCAGTTGCGCGGGCGCGGTAGTTCCGCTCAGTAAAGCGGGTACCCAATCACACAGCTCCACCCATGACACCGCCGCTTCACGTACCGCATCATCTTCACGCGACACGTGCAAAATCTTGGCCCAAAACCATTCAGAGGAGTAAATGCCACCAATGTAGCGGCTGTAGTCCGGGAAGCGGCCGCTGTGACAGAGCTGATTGATCTCTTCAGCTTCTTCAATAGCGGTGTGATCTTTCCACAGCACAAACATTGCGTTGGGATTGTCAGCAAATTCCGGACGCAGCGCTAACACATTGCCGTCACGATCAATCGGGGCGGGCGTTGAACCGGTGGTATCCACGCCAATGCCAACGACGGCGGCGCGTTGTTCCGCACTCAGCGCGTTGAGCACACCCAGCATCGCCTGCTCCATGGCGTCGATGTAGTCCTGCGGATGGTGACGAAAGCGGTTGGTGTGAGGATCGCTATAAAGGCCTTGCTGCCAGCGCGAGTAATTAACGACTGCGCTTTCAAGCTCTTTGCCGCTCTGGCAATCCACCGCCAATGCACGTACCGAATCACTGCCAAAATCCAGTCCGAGGGTGATGGCCCGCATCGGATATCTCCTGTTGTGTATTGATGCTCCTATCCTGGAATTGACACAGATTAAGGGTTAGTCATCGCTGGCTGAGAATATGCACTTTTCTGCCATCAGTAATGATTTTGTGATCCATGGCAAAAGTTAAGTACCGGTTAAAATCGCTGAATATATGGACCAATTTGCCGTGATTTGAAGATGTGATACCGCTCTACATTTTTCTTCTCCATTCCAGCTAAAACTAGCGCAGCGTTTGAACAGGCAATCACCAACTCGCTTCCTAACGCACTGATTTACATCTGTCCCTAAAAAACAAAATTGACTGGTAGCGTTTACACCGATTCGTTATTAGCAGCGATAAAACAACTAGCGCCGGAGAGCATCATGCATAAATTCACTAAAGCGTTCGCGGTCATTGGGCTGGCAGCGGTTATGTCACAATCCGCTATCGCCGAGACCATGAAGCTTGGTTTTTAGTCAAGCAACCGGAGGAACCCTGGTTCCAGACCGAATGGAAATTCGCCGATAAAGCCGGAAAAGATTTGGGCTTTGAGGTGATCAAAATTGCCGTTCCCGATGGTGAAAAAACTCTTAATGCCATCGACAGCCTGGCTGCCAGCGGCGCGAAAGGTTTCGTTATCTGTACACCCGATCCCAAACTCGGTTCCGCTATTGCGGCCAAAGCCCGCAGCTATGACATGAAAGTTATCGCGGTCGATGATCAATTTGTGACGGCCAAGGGCAAGCCGATGGATACCGTGCCGTTAGTGATGATGGCGGCGACCAAAATCGGTGAGCGTCAGGGGCAAGAACTCTATAAAGAGATGCAAAAACGCGGCTGGGATGTGAAAAGCACCGCCGTGATGGCGATCACCGCCAACGAACTCGACACGGCGCGCCGTCGTACCGGCGGTTCAATGGACGCGATCAAAGCAGCCGGTTTCCCGGCTGGCCAAATCTATCAAGTCCCGACCAAATCCAATGATATTCCTGGCGCGTTTGATGCCGGTAACTCTTTGCTGGTGCAGCATCCTGAAGTGAAACATTGGCTGATTGTTGGCATGAACGACAACACCGTGCTGGGTGGTGTGCGTGCGACAGAAGGTCAGGGCTTTAAAGCCGCTGACGTTATCGGTATCGGTATCAACGGTGTGGATGCCATCAGTGAACTCTCCAAAAACAACGCGACCGGATTCTACGGGTCGCTGCTGCCAAGCCCGGATGTACACGGTTATAAGAGCAGCCAGATGCTCTACAACTGGGTAAGCAAAGGGGCAGAACCGCCGAAATTTACTGAAGTGACCGACGTGGTGTTGATCACCCGTGACAACTTTAAAACGGAACTGGCGAAGAAAGGGTTGATGTAAACCCGCACAGCGCTTCCGCACCTGTATCAAGGTGCGGAATCTCCTCGGCTAACCCAATGGAGTTTCCATGAACACTGATTCAGCCTTTCTGTCGTTTCATGGCATCAGTAAAACCTTCCCCGGCGTGAAAGCGTTGCAGGATATCTCGTTTGAGTGTCACGGCGGCCAGGTTCACGCGCTGATGGGTGAAAACGGTGCCGGTAAATCGACGCTGTTAAAAATCCTCAGCGGCAGCTACCAGCCTAGCGGGGTGAAATCCGCATCAAAGGCAAGCCGATGAGTTTCCAGCTCACCACCGATGCGCTCGATGCAGGCGTGGCGATTATTTATCAAGAGCTGCATCTCATCCCGGAAATGAGCGTGGCGGAAAATATCTATCTCGGTCAGATGCCACACAAACATGGCTTGGTTAATCGCAAGCTACTGCGTTACGAAGCGGGTTTGCAGCTTAAAAATTTGGGTATGGATATCGATCCCGACATGCCGCTGAAATACCTGTCGCTGGGTCAGTGGCAGATGGTAGAAATTGCCAAGGCGCTGGCACGCAATGCCCGCATCATCGCCTTTGATGAACCGACCAGTTCGCTGTCAGCGCGTGAGATCGACAATCTCTTCCGCGTGATTCGTCAGCTGCGCGCAGAGGGACGTGTGGTGCTGTATGTATCGCATCGCATGGAAGAGATCTTTGCACTGAGCGATGCCATTACCGTGTTCAAAGATGGCCGCTATGTGCGCACATTCACCGACATGGCTACCACGCATCACGATGATTTAGTACAGGCAATGGTCGGACGAAACCTCGGCGACATTTACGGCTATGCGCCACGTGAAAAAGGCGCGGTGCGACTGGAGCTGGACAAGGTCGAAGCGAAGGGCGTACGCACCCCGATTTCGCTGCACGTTCATGCAGGGGAAATTGTTGGCTTGTTTGGTCTGGTCGGTGCAGGACGCAGCGAACTGCTGAAAGGGCTGTTTGGTGCGACGCGACTGCGCGGTGGGCAGGTCAGGCTGGACGGTAAACCATTAACGCTACGTGAACCGATTGATGCGATTCGCGCGGGCGTCATGCTCTGCCCGGAAGATCGCAAAACGGAAGGGATTATCCCGGTGCACTCGGTCCGTGACAACATCAACATCAGTGCGCGACGCCATAACCTGGCGGCGGGATGCCTGATTAAACAGGGCTGGGAAACGAAAAACGCGGATAACCATATTCGTTCGCTCAATATCAAAACGCCCGGTGCCGAACAGCTGATCATGAACCTCTCCGGGGGAATCAGCAAAAGGCGATTCTGGGCCGCTGGTTGTCGGAAGAGATGAAAGTGATCCTGCTGGATGAACCGACGCGCGGCATTGACGTGGGCGCTAAACATGAAATTTATAACCTGATTTATCAACTGGCGAACAGAGGTATTGCGGTGCTGTTTGCCTCCAGCGACTTACCGGAAGTCATGGGTCTCGCTGACCGCATCGTGGTCATGCGTGAAGGTGCGATTGCCGGTGAAATAATGCACGACGATGCTACGGAGCAGCAAACGCTGAGCCTGGCGATGCCGAAAACTACTCAAGCGGCCGCCGTGGCCTGACAGGAGATCAACATGGCTTCATCCACGACATCTAATACGCCGCCGCCAGCCTCACGCAGCGGCCTGCAGTTTGGGCGTATCTGGGACAACTTCGGCATGCTGGTGGTGTTTGCGCTGCTGTTCGTTGCCTGTGCAGTCTTTGTGCCGAATTTCGGCTCGTTCATCAATATGAAAGGCCTGGGATTGGCGATGTCGATGTCTGGCATGGTCGCCTGCGGCATGTTGTTCTGTCTGGCATCCGGCGATTTTGACCTGTCGGTTGCGTCAGTGATTGCCTGCGCCGGTGTCGTCACCGCCGTGGTGATTAACATGACGGAAAGCCTGTGGATTGGCGTTGCTGCAGGCCTGGTGCTGGGCATGCTGACCGGATTCGTTAATGGGTTCGTGATTGCGCGTCTAAAAATCAATGCGCTGATCACCACGCTGGCAACGATGCAAATTGTGCGCGGTCTGGCCTACATCTTCTCTGACGGCAAAGCCGTAGGGATTGAGGACGAGCGCTTTTTCGCTCTGGGTTTTGCCAACTGGCTGGGGATTCCCGCGCCGATTTGGCTCACCATCGCGACCATGCTGATTTTCGGTTTCTTGCTGAATAAAACGACCTTTGGGCGTAATACGCTTGCGATTGGCGGTAACGAAGAGGCTGCGCGCCTGGCGGGTGTGCCCGTGGTGCGTACTCGCATCATCATCTTCATTCTTTCCGGGCTGGTCTCGGCTGCAGCGGGCATCATTCTGGCTTCGCGTATGACCAGCGGTCAGCCGATGACCTCGCTGGGTTATGAGCTGGTGGTGATTTCAGCCTGCGTGTTAGGCGGCGTGTCCCTTAAGGGTGGGATTGGCAAGATCTCCTATGTCGTCGCCGGGGTGTTGATTCTCGGTACCGTTGAGAATGCGATGAATTTATTGAATATCTCGCCATTCTCACAGTATGTGGTGCGTGGTTTGATACTGTTAGCCGCGGTAATTTTCGACCGCTACAAACAAAAACACAAAGCCTGATTCAGGGGCAATGACGCCGTTTTCAGTAACCACGCGGACGCAAGCAGCGTCCGCGTTTGAACAATTAACGACGATGTGAGGGCACTATGTATCACCGTGAATTGGCTGCGGAACAACACAATCCCTTGTTGCCGGGTTACTCGTTTAACGCCTGGCTGGTAGCAGGTTTAACGCCGATTACAGCGGATGGACCGCTGGATTTCTTTATCGATCGTCCGCATGGCATGAAAGGCTACATCCTGAATTTGACCATCAAAGGCAAAGGTCAGGTTTTTGATGGCGAAAAGGCTTTTGAGTGTGAACCGGGCGAAATGCTGCTGTTTCAGCCAAAAACGGCCCACTATTATGGTCGCGCGCCCGACAGTCCTCAATGGTTTCACCGTTGGGTCTATTTCCGCCCGCGTGCTTACTGGAATGACTGGCTGCAATGGCAAGATGAGAAAGAGGGCGTAGGTCGATTACAGCTTCCTGAATCACTGCGGGGGAATTTGATCGCCTGTTCGCCAGCATAGAGCAAACCCATAATTCAGGCCGCCGCTTCGCTGAAGAGTTGGCGATGAATTTGCTCGAGCGGCTTTTGCTGCGTGCGGTAGAGGAAGATCCGCGCAGTCATCAGCAAGTGCGCGATCCGCGCGTGATTGAAGCTTGCCAGTACGTGACAAATCATTTGGCGAGCGAAGTGAAAATTGAAGACGTAGCGCGTCACGTTTGCCTTTCGCCTTCACGGCTTGCGCATCTGTTCCGCGAACAAATGGGTGTTAATCTGCTGCGCTGGCGCGAAGATCAACGAGTTATTCGCGCGAAACTGCTGCTGCAAACCACCCAGGAACCGATTGCGACTATTGGCCGTGAAGTCGGTTATGATGATCAACTCTACTTCTCACGCGTGTTCCGTAAACGCGTTGGCGTGAGTCCCAGCGATTTCCGCCGTCGCAATCTGGATGGGCACGACAGCCTGGCTGCGCAAACTGCCTGGCCAATGGCACGAAGTGCTATCTCCTGATTTTTAGGGGATTCCTCCTTGTCCTCGCCTGGCTAATGGTCTTAAATCAGTCACACTAGCGAACAAGAGGAATGAGAATGAGCGATAAACTTCGTGTTGGTTTGATGGGATATGGCTTCGCCAGCAAAACGTTTCATGCACCGCTGATTGCGGGCACGCCGGACGTTGAGCTGGCTGCTATTTCCAGCAGCGATGCCAGCAAAGTGCACGCCGACTGGCCATCTGTTCAGGTGGTAGCTGATCCTCAAGCGCTGCTCGATGATCCTACTCTGCAATTAATTGTTATCCCCACGCCGAACGACACCCACTTTCCGCTGGCAAAAGCGGCCCTGAATGCGGGTAAACATGTGGTGGTAGACAAGCCTTTCACCGTGACGTTGTCACAAGCGCGTGAGCTGGATAACCTCGCCAAGGCCAAAGGTCTGCTGCTTTCTGTGTTTCATAATCGCCGCTGGGACAGCGACTTCCTGACGCTCAAACAGCTTCTGGCTGAGGGCACGCTGGGCGAAGTCCGTTATCTGGAATCGCATTTTGATCGCTTCCGTTTAGAAGTGCGCCAGCGCTGGCGTGAAATGAAAGGTGCAGGCAGCGGCATTTGGTACGATTTAGGCCCGCATTTGCTGGATCAGGCGATTCAACTGTTTGGTTCACCGGTTGCGATTAACGTTGATCTTGCCGAGATGCGTCCCGGTGCGCAGACCACCGATTATTTCCACGCCACGCTGACTTATCCGCAACGTCGTGTTGTGCTGCATGCCAGCATGCTGGTGGCGGCTGAATCACCCCGTTATGTGGTGCACGGCACCAAAGGCAGCTACGTTAAATATGGTCTTGACCCGCAGGAAGATCGCCTGAAATCTGGCGATTTCCCACCGAAAGAAGAGTGGGGTTACGATATGCGAGATGGCCAACTGACGCTGGTTGAAGGCGACGGCATGACCGAAAAAACGCTGATGACGCAGCCAGGCAATTATCCTGCCTACTATGCCGCAGTGCGTGATGCGATAGCAGGGCGCGGCAATAATCCGGTCACCGCTGAAGAGGCTATTCAGGTGATGGAGCTGATCGAATTGGGTCTGCAATCGGCTGAGAAACGCCAGACTTTGTCGCTGAAGTAAAGGTTACTGAAGCACCTGTACGTGACAGAAAAGAAAACGGGCCATGCAGGCCCGTTTTTTATGCATCAATGACGGCATGTTTTACTGAATTTTCGCCCGAATTGCCGCTTTTTCGTCATTGCTCAGGAAAGCGATAGCTAATCCATTCTCCTGCGCCTGGCGCATCTGAGCCTGGCTCAAACCGGCAGCAGGCGCGGCGTGCTGATACTCATGCGCCAGCTCAATGCCCTGAACGGCGGGATCATCAGTGTTGATCGTGGCAAGAATGCCATGCTCCAGGAAGGTCTTTAACGGATGCTGCGCCAGTGATTTCACGGTGCTGGTTTGAATATTGGAGGTCAGGCAGGACTCAATACCAATATGATGCTCCGCCAGGAAATCCATTAATGCGCGATCTTCAATCGCTTTCACACCATGGCCGATGCGTTCTGCGCCCAGTTCACGGATGGCTTGCCAGATACTTTCTGGGCCCGCAGCTTCACCTGCATGCACCGTAACGCGGAAACCGGCATCACGCGCACGAGTGAAATGGCTGAGAAATTCGCTGCCGGGGAAACCCAGTTCGTCACCGGCTAAATCCACTGCAGTGATATGATCGCGATGTGCCAGCAATCCTTCCAGCTCATTCAGGCACGCTTCATCGCCAAAAGTACGGCTCATAATGCCAATCAGACGAATATCAATGGCGTGCTGCTGGCAACCCGCTTTGATGCCGTCAATCACCGCTTCCACCACACCGGCAATCGGCAGGTTATGGTTCATCGCCATGTAACCGGGTGAAAAACGCAGTTCAGCGTAGTGAATGCCTGCGCGCGCGGCGTCTTCGACATTTTCCATTGCGATACGGCGGCACGCGTCCAGATTGCCCAACACTTTTACGCCCCAATCCAGCTTTTGCAGGAAGCTGACCAAATCCGGCTCGTTTTGCGTGACCTGCACATGTGGGCGCAGCGCCTCTAAACTGTTGGCGGGCAGGGTAAGATTAAACTGGCGGCCTAAATCGAGAATAGTTTGTGCACGAATGTTGCCATCAAGATGGCGATGAATATCGGTCAGGGGAAGGTGTGATTCAATCATGGCGCACTCGCTCAGTTGTCGGTTATTTATCGAAGAAACTCTATCGAAGATACTGTCGATAACGATATCGAGAAGTACTTGAGAAGTTTTAGAGAAGTCGATGAGAAGTGCAGAGGATTATAAAAACATCTTGCGCAACAGCGCCAGCAATTTGCGCAACAGCATGGCTGGATGCTGGTTAATTGTGCGGGAAAGCCGGGCGGTGTGGATTGCCGCCCGGCCAATAAGCGCGTCAGGGCCTGAATTGTCAGGTCTGAAGGGCCGCAATCAAGCGAGAGACGCCGTCTTCCACTTTGCTGCGTGGGCAGCCAACATTAAGACGTAAAAACCGCGGCTGGCAGCGCCATACGTCGATCCCGGCATGATCGCCACTTTTTGCTGGTGAATCAGCGTTTGCTGCAAAGCGTCTTCGTCAATGCCCAGCGGGTTAAGATCGATCCACGCCAGATACGTCGCTTGCGGCAGGCGCCAGTTGAGAAGCGGAAACGCGCTATTCAGGCGTTCAGCCACGCAGGTCAAATTGCTTTGCAAATAGGTGCGTAAAGCATCTAACCACGTCGCGCCCTCACGATAAGCAGCGATGTGCGCAGCAACGGCCAGCACGGCAGGCGAAGAGAGGCCATCGCTGTTTTTCAGTGCCTGAAACCAGGCGGCACGATCACATTGACGGGGAATGACTCCCCACGCGCCAGTCAGTGCCGGGATGTTGAAGCTCTTTGACGCCGAGGTAAACAGCGCCCAATCGCTGCGCGCCACCTTCGCCCACGGCGTATGCGGCTGGCTGCCCATCACCATATCCATGTGGATTTCATCACTGATGACACGCACACCATGCCGCTCACACAATGCAGCCATCTGCTGCAACTCCTCCAGCGTCCAGACTTTGCCGGTGGGATTGTGTGGACTGCACAGCAGCATCACCTTACAGGTTGGGCGGGCCAGCAGCGCCTCAAGTTTAGTCATGTCACAGAGCCAGCCTTGTGCGCTGTTAAACAATGGCATGTCCAAAACCTGGCGTTGATTACCCAAAATGGTTTTATAAAACGCGTCGTAAGCCGGCGTGTGGATCAGCACTTCGTCATTCACATCGCTCCAGTGGCGCAGCATCTGCGCCACCATGTAAATCACCGAAGGCCCGTAAACCAGCGATTGTGCTTCAGGCTGATAGTCGAAACGGGTATGCATCCAGTGAACAATCGCCGAAAGAAACGCGTCATGCTGCCAGCGGCTGTAACCGAAGACACCGTGCTGCACGCGCTGCTCCAACGCCTGCAAAATGCAGGGCGCGGTAGCAAAATCCATATCAGAAATGGTGAACGGCAGCAGGTCGGGAACGCCAAAGCGGTCAGCCACGAAATCCCATTGCGTACATGCCGTGCCGCGACGGTCAATGACCTTATCAAAATCAAACATTGGCTTTTCTCTTCCGGTTGCAGGTTAGGTACGTTACGCGGTCACGTCCATCAAGTGTGACAACTCGTCTTTCACCGACTGCACCTGCGGGCCAATCACCACTTGCAAGCTGGTTTGATTAAGGTGAATCACGCCGATCGCGCCGTTGGCTTTCAACGCAGCATCATCCACTTTGCTCATGTCGGCGATAGTTAAACGCAGGCGCGTCAGGCAGTTATCCAGTGAGGTAATATTTTCAACGCCACCCAGCGCCGAAAGAATGGCCGGTGAGTTGTAACCTGACTTGCCTTTGCCCGCGCTACTGACTTTTTGCTCTACGGAATTTGCCGTTTCGACTTCCCGCCCTGGCGTTTTGATATTAAACCGCACGATAGCAAAGCGGAAAATGGCGTAATAACCGACAAACCAGACGGCGGCAACCACGGGAACCCAATACCATTTCGTGGATAATCCATGCAGTACGCCGAACACCACGAAGTCGATAATATTGCCGTCGGTGTTACCAATCGTGACACCAAGAATCGCCATCATGGTGAAGCCTAAACCGGTCAACAGCGCATGGAGTAAATAGAGGAACGGCGCTACAAACAGGAACAGGAATTCAATCGGTTCGGTGGTGCCACCCACCACGCAGGCAACCACGCCGGAAATCAGCAGCCCTTTAATTTTATGGCGATTTTCAGGGCGTGCGCAGTGATAAATCGCTAATGCCGCACCGGGCAACCCGCCCAGGAAGGCCGGCATTTTACCCTGCGACAGGAAGCGGGTCGCACTCTCAGCAAATCCGTGGGTTTCTGGACACGCCAGTTGCGCCTGGAAGATGGTCAGCGCACCGCTGACGGTTTTGCCGCAGACATCCAGCGTGCCGCCCGCATCGGTGAAACGCATAATCGCAACCAGAATATGTTGCAGGCCAAACGGCAGCAGCAAGCGCTCGCCGGTACCGAAGATCATCGGGCCGAAATCACCTGCACTGTTGATCATCCAGCCCAAGCCGGTAATGGCGCGAGCAAAAAACGGCCAAATCAGCGGAACGATCAACCCAACAACACCCAGCACCAGCGTGGTGATGATGGGAACGAAACGCGTGCCACCAAAAAAGGCCAACGCGTCGGGTAGGCGGATATGATGAAAGCGTTCATGCAGCCAGAACACGATAATCCCGACAATCACCGCACCCAAAATCCCGGTATCAATGGATTGAATTCCAAGAATCGACTGCACGTTATTGGCTTTCAATAACGCGGCATCGGTGGTCGGCAGAATACCGTTGATGTTCAGCCAGAAGTTAATACTGAGGTTAAGCACCGCATAGCCGACAAAGCCGGAAAACGCGGCCACGCCTTTGTTCTCACGCGCCATGCCGAGTGGAATAGCGACGGCAAACATCACCGGTAAATAGCTGAAGGCGAATGAACCCAGTTTTGCCATCCATAAAAACAGATATTGCAGCAAGGGTTGATCGAGTAAAGGAATCAGCGTCAGGACATCGTGACTGCTCAGCGAGCTACCAATGCCAAGCATAATGCCGCAGAACGATAACAGCGCAACCGGCAGCATAAAGGTTTTACCCAGGCTCTGGAAAAACTCCCAGAGAGACATTTTTTGTTGTGGGGCGGGCATCATGACTCCAGCAAGGATTAGTAACGGTTAGGAAGTAATGCGATGATAAAACGTTTTATCAAGCCGTAATGCGCGATAAATCACACTGTTTGTGCGTCATGCGATATTAATTTTTCCCTCAGCGGTGTAACGTTTTATCGAAATGTTTAAGGCTTTATGACCGCTTACGTATTGAGAAACCATGTCGCAGCATAAAATCACCATTAATGATGTCGCCGATGCGGCGGGCGTTTCCGTTACCACTGTTTCGTTGGTGCTTTCTGGAAAAGGGCGCATTTCCGCTGCTACCGTGTTACGGGTTAATCAGGCTATTGAGCAACTGGGCTTCGTACGCAACCGTTCTGCATCAACCTTACGCGGCGGCGAAAGTGGCGTGATCGGCTTGATCGTGCGCGATCTCAGCCATCCTTTTTATGCCGAAATGACGGCGGGTCTCAGTGAAGCATTGGAAAAACAGGGCAAATTGCTGTTTCTCACCCAGAGCGGCACGCAAGGTCAGCATCTTAATCGCTGTTTTGATTCGCTGGTGTCGCAGGGCGTTGATGGCGTGGTATTAGGGGTGGCACCGATCAGGCCGCAGAAATCATTACGCGGGTGCGTGAGCAAAATATCGCGATGGTTTGCGCTGCACGTGCCAGCAGTGTTGATGACGTTGATACGATTCGTCCTGACAATGCACAAGCGGCGCGGCTCGCGACCGAATATTTGATTCGTCAGGGACATCAGCGCATCGGTTGGCTGGGCGGAAACAGCGCGTCGTTAACCCGAGCTGAACGTATTGGCGGTTACTGCGCGACGTTACTGCAATACGGTTTGCCGTTTCGCCCGGAATGGATCGTAGAGTGTGGTAACACGCAAAAAGAAGCCGCCGACGCGGCTATTCAACTATTAAAACAGCATCCTCGATTAACCGCGATTCTGGCCTATAACGCATCAACGGCAATGGGATGTTATTTCGGCCTGTTGCGCACCGGGCGTGATATTGGTCGCGGCGCGGTAGACAGCTATTATGGTCAGCAAATGGCGCTGATGGGATTTGGTGATGAGCCGCAGGCGGAATTAACCGATCCACCTTTGACCTTTGTGACCAGTTCGGCGCGAGATATTGGCCGGGCAGCGGCAGCGCGTATTTTATATCGCATGGCAAATCCCACGGCGGAGCGGCAAGATTTAATTATTCCGCCGCAGCTGATTGTGCGGGGGTCGGCCTAGCGTGTTCGTCATATATCTTTTTCTCCGCGTCAGGCATACCCACGGCCTTGCGTGATTTCATCCCTTTTGAATATTTCGCGTAAAATTTGCACTATTTAGCGGATGGATTTGCAGCGTTAATTTAGGAAATTTCACATTTTTTCCCGCGAATTTTAAAGTCGCCATGGCTGGCTATAAGATTCGGCTGCATTCAATTTCTAATAAAGGGAAGAACCGATGAAAACAACATTACTGGCGGCGTTATTACTTTCTACCTCTGTTTCAGCCATCGCGGCGCAGCCTGAAGCGATGAAAAATCCGCTGAGCGTTCATGTCCTGAACCTGCAAACCGGCGTGCCAACCGCAGGTGTTGAGGTTGAACTGGATCAGCAACAAGAGGATAAATGGATTAAATTGGCTACTGGTGTGACGGATAATAATGGCCGCATTCCAGCGCTCTATCCACAAGGTAAAACGCCGACAAGCGGCAATTATCGCGTCGTGTTCAAAACCGGGGATTATTATAAAAATCAAAAACAGAAAACGTTCTTCCCTGAAATTCCCGTTGAATTTACCTTAGAAAATAATGGTCAGCATTATCACATTCCGCTGCTGTTAAGTCCGTTTGGTTATTCCACTTATCGCGGCAACTAATAAATTAAACGTCGCCGACCAAACGTCAGTGAAAGCATAAAAAAATGCCGGCCCCTTTCAGGGTCGGCATTGTTATTCATTCACGCTAAATAGCGAAATTTTATTGTGGCATGCCTTCATTGGTTGGCATACCGAGCATATAACGAGACAAAAACTGCTCCAGCGTCATTTTGTCGCCATTCATATTAACCTGACCATTAGCATATTGCAGACTGGTAATAATATTATCATCCTGCTGCTGCGTCAGACGGAACATCTGTCCCATTGCCGCTAAACCTTTGACCTGCTGATCGGCCAGTTTCTGCGCCTCATCTGCCTGATATCCTTCTGCCAGCCCAACATGGCGCATGGTTTCGGTAGCCATTGGCATATTAATGTTCAGCTTGGTGTCGAGCGTTTTCAATACACGATTAACCATGGCGCTCAGGCTCTGTGGTTCACCCGTCACGGTTGCCGGATCGTTAAAGTTAGCGGTCAGATTAAAGCTGCTTTCGCCTTTCTCATTCTTCCAACTCAACGGCGCGATGCTGATGGCTGGCGAGCCCTTCAACAGCGTCGGTAGGTTGTTCAGCAGAATGGTGTGAACGCCCGCTTGATAACGGATAGGATCATCCGCCAGGCCTTGTTGGTTAAGCAGATCCTGCATTTGCGCATTGTAATTATCAGAGAAGGTCTTAACTGCCTGCGCGTCAAACTGCGACAGCTTCATTTTCAGCGTGGCTTCGCCAAAATCTTGCTGCTGAAGCTGGATGCTGTCGACGTGATAATCGATATTGCCACCGATTTTTCCAGACTGATTATCAAAGGAGGAAGTGCCTTTCAGTTTTTGCAGTGTTAATGCATCTTGTCCATTAATGCTGGCATTGACCTTTTCAACTTCAATAGCCTGATCGCCGATGCGCACACCTTCCGGGCTAAGATGAGTGTTACCACTGACTTTTAAGCCATTCAGCGTGAACAGCACCGGCTGGCCCATCTCATTTTTGCTGGTTAACGCAACGCTACCGATATCGCTATCCAGTGACACTTTATCGCCCTTGCTGTCAGCGCTGACGTTAAGCACGCCGCCATTCGTTGCAGCACGTTCACCGGTTTGCGCATTTTGATAATCAATAGGCAGGATTTTCAGCGCGGTGTCGGTAGCACCGCTGTAACCGATGCGCGTCTCCGCGTTGATCAGAGACTGATTGTTGGTCAACTCAAACAGCTTTTTCACCGCATCGGTATTAGCCAGTTCGGTATGTACCGACGCCATGCTCGGAATAAGATTGAAGTGTTTTAACTGGGCAAACGGGAAAGGGCCGTGGCTGATGTTTTCATTCAATACGATGCTTTGACCCGGCTTCAGCAAAGCATTGTCTTCCGTTTGCGATGTCGCCTGAATCACCAGTTTGGTCTGACTGCTGAAGACGCCACGCTGATAATCTTGATAGCTAATCTTCAGTCGGCTATTGGGTGCGTAAGCGTTCAACTGGGTGTTGGCGTTTTGCACCAGTTGATCCATGTGCGTTTCGAGCTGCTTGCCAGTGAACCAGGCTGCGCCGGTCCAGATTACGCCCAGTGCTACAATCACACCCACGGCAACGTTGGTCTTTTTCATTGCTGAGTCGTCCTTATCCTTGAGTCCGCCTACGCCGCTGATCGTGTTCGGCGCGTGAAGAAAAAACGCCCGCAGGCGTTATTTAGCTAATAGGTTGAAATAATAGCAGTTAAGCGCCAAAACGTCAGCCGCATCCGTGTAAGTCGTTAAAGACACGCGCTAAACGTCCCGTTCCGGCCACTGTGATCGGTGCCTCATTTGCGGCAACGAAGCAGGATTCACCAGGCTGGAGCACCACTTGCTCTGTGCCTTTAGCGATGATTGCCTGACCTTCAATACAGAACAGCAGGGCAGCGCTCTCCTGGCTCACCGCCTGCGGCACCGCATTCAAGGTATGAATAGCGAAGGCAAAGTCATCAACCGGAATCGGAAAGCGTAATTCACTCTCCTGTTCCTCAGGCTGTGTCAGTAACTGATCGGCAGGTTTCTCGACGAATTTAACGTTCGCCATCAATTCAGGGATATCGATGTATTTTGGCGTTAAACCCGCGCGCAACACGTTATCCGAATTCGCCATCACTTCCAGCGCAACACCTTTCAGGTAGGCGTGAGGCGTTTCGGCAAACAAGAACATCGCTTCGCCGGGTTGCAGCGTAATGACATTGAGCAGTAAAGGAGAAAACAGGCCGGTATCGTCTGGGTAATCGAGCGCAATGGTTTTGATGGTCTGCCAGGGTTCGCCTTCGCGGGCATTAAGGGCAGATTTCAGTACGCCAAGCGCCAGTGATTTAGCTTCGCCTTGCAGCGAAAGCAGCGTGGTGAACAATTTTGCAAGATTCTCTTGATCGGGATGCTGAAGAAAATGCGCAATTTGGGGATGCGCGCCCGCAACGGGCTCCAGCAAAGAAACCATTTCTGAGAAAGCGCGAAAACCGTTCATCGCCTGAAAAGGGGTTAAGGCGTAAACCAGCTCAGGTTTATGGTTGGCATCTTTATAGTTACGTTCGGCGGCATTCAGCGGAATAGACGCAGCATTTTCCCGTGAAAATCCCTCTTCAGCAGCGCTTTTACTGGGATGCACCTGAATAGAAAGGGGCTGATCAGCACACAAAACCTTAAACAGAAAAGGCAGTTCACCAAAGCGCTTAGCCACCTGATTGCCCAGCATGGCGTCTGGATGGGCATCAATTACGTCGCGCAGCGAGCGAACTTTACCGTGGTCGTCTACGGTTGAAGGGCTTTTGGGATGCGCACCCATCCACATTTCCGCCATCGGTAAACCTTTTGGGTTAGCGATGCCATAAAGTTCTGTTAAGGCCGTTTTGCTGCCCCAAGCGTAATTTTGCAGCGAATTGTTCAGTTTTTGCATCATTTACCCTTAATCACGGGAAGTTATTGTGTTTATTAAAGCAGAAAGTGTTAGTGAAAATACATATCAAGTGCAATAAGCGTGGCAGGCTCGCATAATGTTAAATTATTGTATGTAAGAATCTCGGCCGCCCAGATCAATTTATGGGCGTTTAAATCCCAAAAACTGTGCTAAAGGAGACGTATTCATGGCAGCCAATCGCATTGAAAAAGATTCAATGGGGCCCATCGATGTACCGGCAGATAAGTTATGGGGCGCGCAGACTCAGCGCTCGCTGGAACACTTTCGTATTTCAACTGAAAAAATGCCAACCGCGCTGGTGCATGCATTGGCATTGACCAAGCGCGCTGCTGCCAGCGTGAACCGTGATTTGGGCTTGCTCCCGGATGAACGTGCGGAAGCCATCCTTAAAGCTGCAGACGAAGTGCTCGCCGATCAACACAGCGACGAATTTCCGTTGGCTATCTGGCAAACCGGTTCCGGTACCCAGACCAATATGAACATGAATGAAGTGCTGGCGAACCGCGCCAGTGAAATCCTCGGTGGCGAGCGCGGCATGTCGCGTTTAGTGCATCCTAATGATGATGTAAATAAAAGCCAAAGTTCTAATGATGTCTTTCCAACGGCGATGCACGTTGCCGCGGTGATTGCGCTGCGTGAGCAGCTGATCCCGCAAATCTATGTGTTAAAGAAAACCCTGAGTGAAAAGTCTGAAGCCTTCAAAGACATTGTGAAGATTGGTCGAACGCATCTTCAGGACGCTACGCCGCTCACGCTAGGCCAGGAAATCTCCGGCTGGGTGGCGATGCTGGAGCACAACCTTAAACATATCGAGCAGAGCATTCCGCACGTTGCCGAGCTGGCGTTGGGCGGCACCGCGGTAGGCACCGGCTTAAATACGCACCCGGAATATGCGGTTCGCGTGGCTAAAGCATTGGCAGAGTTAACGCAGCAGCCTTTTGTCACCGCACCCAATAAATTTGAAGCGCTGGCAACCTGTGATGCTTTAGTGCATGCGCACGGTGCGTTGAAAGGGCTGGCAGCTTCATTGATGAAAATTGCCAATGATGTGCGCTGGTTATCGTCGGGCCCGCGTTGCGGCATTGGCGAAATTGCTATCCCGGAGAACGAGCCGGGCAGCTCAATCATGCCAGGCAAAGTGAATCCGACGCAGTGTGAAGCGATGACGATGTTGTGCTGCCAGGTGATGGGTAACGACGTGGCCATTAACATGGGCGGCGCATCCGGTAACTTCGAGCTCAACGTCTTCCGCCCGATGGTGATTCATAATTTCCTGCAATCGATTCGCCTGTTGGCCGATGGCATGGACAGCTTTAATCATCACTGTGCGATCGGGATTGAACCCGTACGTGAGCGTATAGAGCAATTACTGAATGAATCGTTGATGCTGGTTACTGCCTTGAATACGCATATCGGTTACGACAAAGCGGCTGAAATTGCTAAGAAGGCCCATAAAGAAGGGCTGACGCTGAAAGGGTCAGCGTTGAAACTCGGTTATCTCACCGAAGAAGAGTTCGATGAATGGGTTCGCCCGGAAGAGATGGTCGGCAGCATGAAGCAGTAAGTGTTTTAATCGGGAAGGCCAGCGTGATGCTGGCCTTTTTTATGTCCGGCTTTATTTGCCTAAACCGGCACATCCACCCAAAGATGCAGGCGGGGAATCAGCAAATAGAGCTGTTCAGCGGCGGGTTTATGGCGGTAAGCGATGTTATCCGCATCATAATTCAGCAGCTCACCCAGCACAGGCACCTGTGTGCGATCGCGGCATAACACCAAAATCGGCGAAGGGCAGGCAAGCTGAGTTTGTTTCTTCTCATCGGCACGCCAAACACGCGCAATAGGCTGTACTTTTACCGGGCGCTTGATTTTCAAGCGAGCGGATGTGGGTAATGCCCGCACGCTTTCCAACTCCTCCTGAACTTTTTGCGCCCACTGTTCGCGCGACCACGGTGCTTGCGAACGTCCAGCCTTGAGGCTTTTATCCAACTTTTCCATGATTTCTTCGCGCGTTACATTCTTGATCACATGTTTGTTCGCCCAGCCAAAACGTAGGCTGTCTGGCGCTTGCAGTAAAGAAACGGTGCGGTAAGCGTTTAATGTAATCAATCCGCGAAAATGGTGGTGGACGAATTCGAAGCGCGCTTCACTTGGTAAACCCGAATCAACGGTGATCAGTTTTTCCAGCAGCGCTTTCAGCTGATTCACCTCATCAACTTGCGCAGTGATCGCCTGCTCCATCGCGTCATCGCATTCAATGCAAATCGCCCCCGGCAGGCGCACCGCTGCTTTGGTACTGAGTTTTTCCGACTGATGCTGCATGAACAGGCGACAATAATGATTCAACGCCATGTCGCGCGCGGCTTCTCCCAGATGTTGCTCAACTTCAATTTGCGTAATGGGATCATGCTCGCGGCCTTTTTCAATTGGCGGCAGGCTAAATACGCGTGCAATCAGCAACGGTTGGGATTCAAGGGTCGCTCTCAGGCGGCCAAGCGCCCGTTCTAAATCATTTACGCACTGGTGTAAATCTGCCACTAAGTCGTAGCGCGCCATATTCGCCTCCTTAATTACAACATCCTTACTGTCGCAGAAGTTAATTTCCCCGCAATAGTGATTCTAGTTACAACATACTTTTAAAGTATTCATTAAAATAGTGCCTGCATTCAGGCTAAACAGAGAAAAGCGGGTAGCTTCGCTTCTGGCACCATTTTTCCTTATCCCAGAACATGTTATAAAAATGCTTTGCCAGCTAACGGATTTCAGTTGTGAACCAAACAAACAAACCAGGCGTGGCCGCCATTATCACGTTGGGTTTAGTGCAGATACTTTCCTGGGGCGGATCGTTCTATTTGATGGCGGTGATGGCGAATTCCATTGTTGCGGAAACCGGTTGGTCGCAACAATGGGTTTACGGCGCATTATCGACCGGCATTTTAGTGTCAGGATTGCTGGCACCGCTGAGCGGACGCATCATTGCCAAAACGGGGGCGCCTGCTGCTGGCCTTAAGTGGGGCAGTCATGGCCGTAGGCTTGGTGATCATGGGCTTGAGCCAATCACTGGCGCTGTTTCTGTTTGCCTGGGTCATTATCGGCATTGGCATGGCAATGGGTTTATACGATGCGCTGTTTGCCACGCTCGGAACACGTTATGGCGGCCAGGCGCGTTCGGCGATCACCGGCATCACGCTGATTTCTGGATTTTGCACCACACTCGTCTGGCCCGGCACCGCGTTGCTTATTCACTGGCTAGCGTGGCGTGGCGCCTGCTTTGCCATCGCCGCTATGCTTCTGCTCTCTGTTCTACCTGCCTACTTTTATGCGTTACCCAATGTCAAACCGGTTCGCAACCTGAAACCGAAATCCGCAACGCAGACTAACAGCGACATCGCACCGTCGCTGTTTTGGCTGCTGTGTGCCATTTTCACGCTTGCGTCGGTGATTATGACGGCGATTTCAGTGCAGCTGATCAGCCTGCTGCAGGCCAGCGGTCATAGCTTGACGTCGGCGTTGGCTATCAGCGCCATTCTGGGCCCGTGTCAGGTGGGATCGCGTATTGTTGATATCGCTTTTAAGCGTGGGCATCCTATCTGGACCACCTTTTTTCGGTGGGATTAGTGGCGATCGGCTTGCTGCTATTAGCCTGCTTTCCCCACATGGCCTTGCTCAGCATGGTGCTTTACGGTGCCGGAAATGGATTACGTGCCATCGTGCGGGGAACTTTACCGCTGGCGATGGTCAAACCGGAAGCCTATGCAATTGTCGTCGGGCGGATGGCGCGCCCGGCGTTGATTGGTCAGGCACTCACACCGCTGGTAGGGGTTATGTGTTCGAAACCCTGGGCGCACCCGCCACGCTAGGGTTGCTTTGCGTCCTGGCAATCATTAACGTGTTATTGGTCATGCTGCTAAAACAAAGGCTTCCCGCACCTACGGCAGCGATAAACTAACGCCAGAACAATTTGGCAGTTAGCAGGCTAAGCACCTTGTGCTATCGTGCTGCGGGCTTTGGTGAATACGTGCCTTGTCGCTGTGGCCTTGCTTCAAAAAAGCAACAGTGTTTGTTATATTTATTGCTCATTCAGTGTTCACTTATGCGGCAATAAAACAATAAGATGCACCGCAACTCAGGATAAAGAAATGCTTGATTACCGCTTCCCGACAGCTTTGCAAATGGTTCTTAGCGTAGCGATGGCGGAGCAAATGGGAAAACGCTCAACCAGCGCAGTTCTGGCTTATGGCCTTGAAGCCAATCCCAGCTTTATACGCAAACTGATGGTTCCTTTAACACGTGACGGTATTATCGTCTCGACGTTAGGCAGAACCGGTTCGATTCATCTGGGGCGTGCTGCTGCAGACATCACGCTACGTGACATCTATGTCTCTGTGATTGAAGACAAGAAAATCTGGGCATCGCGCCCTGATGTCGCACCACGTTGTCTGGTCAGCGCTAACCTTTGCTGGTACTTCAAATCCATCGCAGACGAAGCCGAGCAGGCGTCGCTGGATGTGTTAGCTAAACGTACCGTCGCCGATGCGCTCAATGAGCTAAAGAAACGCGACACCAGCAACTGTACCGCTGTGCCTGAACCCGATGAGGTCGAAGACTTCTGTAAGAAAAGCCGCTGATGCGGCTTTTTTCTGTCCCGGTTTTCGTGCTTTAAGCCTGTTTTAAAAAACGACGCTCAATCTTTTTCCAAAAAAAGGCAATCCGAAGATTGCCTTTTTTAGTCACATCACGCCGGTTGCAACGTTTCTTTCGGTGCCTTACGAGTCACCCATTTACGCAGAGTGACATAGAATACGGGCGTCAGGAACAGACCAAACAGTGTGACGCCGAGCATCCCAGCGAACACGGTAATCCCGGTAACACCGCGTACTTCTGCTCCGGCACCTTCGCCTAATATCAGTGGAATGGTGCCAGCAATAAAGGCAATCGATGTCATCACGATAGGGCGTAAACGCAGACGACACGCCTCCAGCGCAGATTCCACGATCCCTTTGCCCTGGATTTCCAGTTCGCGGGCAAACTCCACAATCAGAATGGCGTTCTTACACGCCAGCCCCATCAACACCACTAATCCGACCTGAACAAATACGTTGTTATCACCGCCGGTTAACCAAACGCCCACCAGCGCCGAAAGCATGGTAATCGGCACAATCAGGATCACCGCCAGTGGTAACGTCCAGCTTTCGTAAAGGGCGGCAAGCACCAAAAACGCCAGCAGAACGGCAACCGGGAACACAATCAATGCGGCGTTGCCTTGAGTGGATTGCTGATAACTCAGATCGGTCCATTCGATATTCATGCCATTTGGTAACAGCTGATCGGACATCGTTTCCAGTTGCGCCATCGCCTGCGCCGAAGAAAGCACCCGCGGATCGGCATCACCAATCAAATCCGCCGCCGGATAGCCGTTATAGCGAATCACCGGATCGGGCCCGTAACTGGTGGTGATATTGACCATGCTACCAATCGGCACCATTTCGCCGCGATCGTTGCGGGTACGCAGGTTGGAAATGTCCTCTACGCTGTCGCGGAAATCGCCATCGGCTTGCGCCATGACTCGCCAGGTGCGGCCAAATCGGTTGAAGTCGTTGACGTAGGATGAACCTAAATAGGTTTGTAGCGTGCTGAATAGCTCCGTCAGCGACACGCCTTGCGCTTTGGCTTTATCGCGGTCCACTTTCACATCCAGCTGCGGTACATTTGCCTGGTAAGATGAGATCGGGAACTGCATGCCTGGCGTCTGCATTACCGCGCCGGAAAGCGTATTAATTGCGGTTTGCAATGCCCCGTAGCCTAAACCCGCGCGATCCTGCACATAGAGCGAATAACCCGATCCTTGCCCCAGACCCAAAATTGGTGGCGGCATAATCGAAAAGCCAAATCCTTGCTGTATCTGGGCAATCTTCGCATTGATCTCTGCGTTGATTTCCGCCGCGCTGTGCTTGCGTTGATCAAAGGGTTTTAAACCAAAGAACACCGTGCCGCTGTTGGGCGTGTTGGTGAACTGCAACGCGTTCAGGCCGGGGAAGGCCACTGCATACGCCACGCCCTCGGTTTGCATACCGATTTCGCTCATTTTACGAATCACGGCATCGGTGCGCGCCAGCGATGAACCCTCTGGCATTTTCACGCCGCCAATCAGGTACAACTTATCCTGGGTGGGAATGAATCCCCCGGCACGCTGTGGAACATCCAGCCCGCGCCCGCCAGCAACAGCACATATACCGCAAAGACCGCGCCGCGACGTCGCAACGTTTTGCCCACCATCGACTCATAACCGTGCGCACTGCGCTGGAAAAATCGGTTAAAGGGACGGAACAGCCAGCCAAACAGGCGATCAATCAGGCGCGTTGGCATATCTTTTGGCGCATGATGATCCTTCAACAGCATGGCCGCCAGTGCGGGTGATAGCGTGAGCGAGTTAATGGCGGAGATCACGGTGGAAATCGCAATGGTAACCGCAAACTGCTTATAGAATTGCCCGGTCACGCCCGACAAAAACGCCATCGGGACAAACACCGCACACAGCACCAAAGCAATAGCGATAATGGGTCCAGAGACTTCACGCATCGCCTGATGCGCTGCCGCTTTGGGCGACAATCCCATCTCAATATTTCGTTCTACGTTCTCTACGACCACAATCGCATCATCAACCACGATGCCTATCGCCAGAACCAGCCCGAACAGACTCAAGGTATTGAGGGAGAAACCCAGCAGGTAAAGCACGCTAAACGTACCGACCACTGAAACCGGCACCGCCAGTAAAGGGATGATCGACGCACGCCAGGTTTGCAGGAACAGAATCACCACCAGCACCACCAGCACCACCGCTTCCAGCAGCGTTTTGACCACCGCTTTGATTGAGTCCCGCACGAATACAGTCGGATCGTAGGGGGCAGCCCATTTCACGTCGTTGGGAAAGCGGGTGGCCAGTTCATCCATTTTGGCACGTACCGCATTTGAGAGGTCAATGGCATTCGCGCCGGGTGCCTGGAAGATACCAATACCGACGGCATCTTTGTTGTTGAGCTGTGAACGCAAGGCATAACTGCCTGAACCCATTTCGATGCGCGCCACGTCACGCAGTCTCACCAGCGAACCCTCATCTGAGGTTTTCAGAATGATGTCGCCAAATTGCTGTTCGCTTTCCAGTCGGCCTTGCGTGTTGATCGACAACAGAAAATCGCTTTGTTTTTTCAATGGTTCCGCGCCAAGCTGACCGGCAGAAACCTGCACGTTCTGTTCCTGCATCGCGGTAATCACGTCCGATGCGGTTAAGCCGCGTGCGGCCACTTTGTTGGGATCAAGCCAGACGCGCATCGCATATTCGCCTGCACCAAAAATCTGGATCTGGCCTACGCCCGGCAGACGCGCCAGCTCATCTTTCACTTTTAAGGTTGCGTAGTTGCGCAAATAGAGCGAATCGTAGGTGCTGTTCGGCGAGAACATGTGCACCACCAACGTCAACGTCGGCGACTGCTTCTGTGTCGTGATACCCAGGCGGCGTACATCTTCCGGTAAGCGCGCTTCAGCCTGCGCCACACGGTTCTGCACCTGAACCTGCGCCTGATCGGGATCGGTGCCCGGGCGGAAGGTCACGGTTGTGACCAGCACGCCATCGGAGCCGGCAACCGATTTCATGTACATCATGTTCTCAACGCCATTAATTGCTTCCTCAGGCGGCGTGGCCACTGAATCGGCAATCACTTTGGGGTTGGCGCCGGGATATTCAGCACGAACCTGCACGCTTGGCGGCACCACATCGGGATATTCGCTGATCGGTAACAGCGGAATTGAAATAGCGCCGGTCACGAAAATCAGAATCGACAGCACGGCGGCAAAAATCGGCCGATCAATAAAAACGGGAAAAGTCCATAACGGCCTCGAATTAGTGAGCGGCTGTCGCACGCATGGCGACTTGCTGTGCAGTCACCGCCATGCCAGGCATAAACACTTTTTGCAGACCATCAACGATCACCCGATCGCCCGATTGCAGTCCCGTCTTAACAATACGTAAGCCGTCAACCATCGCGCCGGCTTGAATATCACGACGTTGCGCTTTGCCCTGACCATCAACGACGTAAACGTACTTGCGATCTTGATCGGTTAATACCGCTTTATCGTCAATCAAAAGGGCATCAAACTGCGCGCTGCCGGGTAAACGGACGCGCGCATAAAGGCCTGGCGTGAGCTGGCGCTGGGGGTTGTCGAGCAGGGCGCGCATACGAATGGTGCCGGTGCTGGCGGTTAATTGATTGTCGAGGAAATCGATCTTGCCCTGATGCGGATAACCTTGCTCGTCCACCAATCCGATCTCAACCGGCAGCGCGTTACGCTGTTGGCCCTGGCGCGTCATCGCTTGATAATGCAGGAAGGTCGCTTCATCGACTTCGAAATAGACGTACATTTTCTCTTGCGAAACTAATGTGGTGAGCACGCTGGCGCTGTCGCCTGCGCTGACTAAATTGCCGGAGGTGATCATCGCGCGGCTGGCGCGGCCATCAATCGGCGCGGTCACGCGCGTGAAGTCGAGATTCAGCTGCGCCATATCCACTGCGGCTTCAGCCGCTAACACATCAGCCTGCGCCTGGCTGGAGGCCGAACGACGCTGTTCCCACGCTTCGCGAGAAATCGCCTGCGTTCCGATCAGTTTCTCCGTACGCGCAGATTCGCTGCGTGCCAAACTGGCCTGACTGCGCGAGCGTGCCAGTTCCGCTTTTGCCTGCTCCAGCGCGGCGCGATAACTGCGATCGTCGATCGTGAAAAGTACCTGGCCTTTTTTCACTTCATCGCCTTCGCGGTAATTCACTTCATTGATATAACCAGAGACGCGCGGACGCAGCTGCACGCTCTGCACCGCTTCAACGCGCCCCGTGAAGCTATCCCATTGGCTAACCGGTTTGATCAGCACGTCTGCTGCACTGACTTGTGGCGGTGGTGGCGGGGCGTTTTGCGCCACACCGTTATCGCAGCCGCTCAATTGGCTGATGAGCAGCACCATCCCCAGAAGGGTAGAACCCTGACGAACCCACTTCGTTTGTCTGTTCATTATTGTTATTCCGCCTAAAAGGAAAAAACGGCCCGCAGGCCAATATTTGCAACTTTGACGATTGCAATTAATTACGAGGAGTGTAGGCTTGTGCAACTCGCAACTGCAAGAATATCTGATACACTTTATGTGCGGTTTGGTAGGCGCCCTGTTGAGGCGTGAATCGCGTTAGAAAAACCCTATAAGCTGTGCGGCATTTAATGTACTAATAAAACTTGCATTAACTGGCATAGTCAGTCACCCTTTAAGTGTAACTGCAATTGATACTGATACCATTCGTCAACGCGACGGGAGAACATAGAATGATGAGCGATGCCTTTATTCACGATCTAATCGACTGGATTGATAACAACATTGAAGCACGTCTGGATTTAGACACGGTTTCTGAGCGCGCAGGTTATTCCAAGTGGCACCTGCAACGTATGTTTAAAGAGCACACCGGTTATCCGCTGGGCGAATATATCCGGGTGAAAAAACTCAAGAAGTCGGCAGATCGCCTGACCAGCACCAACGAACCGATTCTCAACGTCGCAATTTCTTTAGGTTTCGATTCGCAGCAGTCATTTAATCGCAGTTTTAAACGTCAATACGGTGTTGCACCGGGAGCATGGCGACGTGATAGCGCGCATTCGCACGCTGCCTAAGCCGCTGGGGCCAGCTTGTCTGGCCCGCGCTGTTTCTGGCCGTTAAAACTGTTATGATCCGCATCCTGCTGTCACGGATGCCATTATGTCGAAAAAACTCTGGATTGGACTTTTCTTTGTCCTTGCCGCCTGCTGGGTTGGCCTCAAACCTTATTTACCCTCTTCTTCTGCACCTGCTGCCAGTGATATCACTGCGCTCACTGATGTGCGCACCGTTGCCCGTTATATCCTGCAAAACCAGCAATTACCTGACTATTATCTGACCAAAAGTGAAGCGCGACGTCGCGGCTGGAATCCCAGCAAAGGCGATCTGTGCAATGTTTTGCCGGGGAAAGCGATTGGTGGCGACCGATTCTCGAACCGTGAAAAGCGCCTGCCGCAACGGCAGAACCGCCAGTGGTATGAAGCGGATGTGAATTATCGCTGTGGGCACCGCGAAGCGGATCGCCTGGTCTACTCTTCAGATGGGTTAGTTTATCTCTCAACCGATCACTATCGCAGCTTCAAACAGGTGCCATAATCATGCTGATTCTGAGCTTTGATTTTCGTCAGTTGGCGGATCGTGATGCGTTTTATGATCAGCTGGCGCAGCAAAGCCATTGCCCGTTTCCGTTTGGCAATAATCTGGATGCGTTGTGGGATTGGTTGACGGGCGGATGGCGTTGCCAGCAGAGATTCATTTACGCCATGTCGATAAGCGTCATCACCATGATACGTTCGCGCCGGTGTTGGCGCTGCTGGAAGAGGCGGCGCAGTCGCTGGAAGGCGAGCTGCGCCTGATCGTCAATTAAGCGCGCAGCGGTTTCAGCAATGCAATCAACGCGTCACGTGCGGCAACGGGTAAATCACCGCCGCCGGTATAACCGTTGTTCTCAATGATCACCGTATTGAGTCCCACTAACCAATCATAAATGTAGTAAGCGGTATGATTGGCGGGCGCGACCGAAAGACGGGTTAAACGCTGTCCGGCACCGAAGCTCACGCTGGGCGCAGGCGGGCGAGAGAAGATCGATTGCCCCCGATTCACGCGACTCGCTGGACGCTCCGATTCGGGTCGCTGCAAAAACCGAGCCAGGCTACAAAATCCCCTAACACTGTCATTGCGCGCGTCACTTGACGATCGGCACGCGACTCATGCGTCACGGTATGCGCATCGGATTCATGCAGCGCCTGCTGCAATTTCTGCGTCATCTCAGCGCGGAAACTCGCGGTGATCAACTCTTCTACCAGCCATTCCATGGTGGCTTTATCGATATTCAGTAACGCCAGCAGGCTGCGATTTTCCGGCAGTTGACGTAAATGATCGAGCCATAAACTGAACACCTGATGCGGAAACTGCTGGGTATTTTGGCTGGCTTTGCTCTGCTGCACGGGGGCCTGCTCGACTTCTGCATTGCTGAACAGATCAAACTCAAAGCCAATACCAAACTGATTTTCAGCCGCATTGAGCGGCGTCAGGCTGGTGGCGTTAGGCGCAGCAGATTGATTAAGCCACAATTGACGCAACGCTTCACGCGGCGGCTGCAAGCGCTCCAGCAATTCACCGTGCAAACCGGTGCGGTGCTGCAAACATTTCAACAAAATATCGGCGATATTCTGTTTACGCGCTGCCTGTTCTGGGCTGGCTTCTGCCTCGGTCCAGGGTTGTAAACGACGCTCAACCACGGTGTGTTGAATCTGCGCCAGCTGCGTCACCAGCAACTCACGGCGCGCTTCCGGCTGCATTTCTTCTTGCAACCAGGCCGCCATGCGATCAACACCTGCGCGATCCAGCGCCAGCATCGATCCCCAGCGTTGTCCCGGCTGACCAATCTGTCGCTGAACCGCTTCATCTACATTCATCTGTTGATGGCGCGCGTCATAAGGCGTGATGGCCCAAATCAGACGCGGCTTTTCGCCACTTTCATTCACCGGCTGATGACGCTGCCATTCGCGTAGCGCCTTGCTGGCGATATCCGCATCCTGACGCTGGCTGGCCGCAGTGCAGACCAGTAACAGATCAATACTCTGACGCGTGGCGTAAAAGCCGGGCAGCAGGGCGCGTTTCTGTTCCAGCAGGCGCGCCCGCAGCGGATCTTGCTGCTGTAAACGCTGAAGCTCTTCCGCCGAAGCGCGGTCAGCCGGCACGCCTGGCGCAGGCAACTCCAGCATATCGGCATCGTCGTAGAGCGCGGTACGCGGCGTAGAACTCAGCGGAATCAGCACTTCCAGCGTCAGCAGCGCCAGTTGACCCAGCGGTACGCTTTGCGGTTTGCCGATGCGATTGCCATTTAATGGGCAAACATCAATGAGTCGTTGCTGATCCTGCTCGCTGGCCGGGACGATCAACTGTTCGGCTGGCAATGAAGCCTCGTCCGTCAGCAGGCTCAGCGGGGCCAGCACGCGACTGCTGTTGCGCAGTTGATGACGCAAATGCAGCAGGCCGCGTAGCCACTCATTCAGTTGCGGTTCAGCCGGCCACAGCAAAGAAAAGAGCTGTACGCGGTCATCCACGCTGAGCCACGGCGCCAGTTCTACCGCCTGCGGCCAGAAATGACGATCCAGCAAGGCATCATAAAAATGATGGCGGCGACACCATGACCACAATGTCACTAGCGCATCACTTTCCAGCCCAGCCAGCGGCGTGGTCAGGCGATGCCGCTGCAGGCGCTGCATCACGCTGTCAATCTGCGCAATATTAGGTTGCGTTACGCCGCCACCGCAGGCAATCGCCAGACGTAAAATTTCCGCTTCGCTCAGCAGCGTTAATTCCACTGGCCATTCACCCGACAGCGGTTCGCGCTGGTGGCTGAAACGCGTGGCGGTCGCATAATCAAGGTTATCGGGATTGATGTGTTGAAAGTAGTTCAGCGATTTGTCGCTCAGACGCGTCACCAATTGGCCTTGGGCATCGGCGACCATCTCGCTCAACAGCCAGGCTTTACCCGCCTGAGATTGACCAAACAGCGCCAGCGTTACTGGACGCGCAACCTGTTGGGCCAATGCATGGGTTTGCACGCGCGCCTGTCGCAGCTGTAGCGTCAGCGTTTCCGCTTCCAGCGCCAGACGCGGCGACTGCGCACGGGTAGTATCAATCCAGTCAAGGCTGGCATTCAGGGCGTCCTGCAACAGGCTAAGACGTTTTGCCAGCGTCTGCGGCTGGCGCGTTTTTAAAGATTTCATCGTTTACACACGCTCCCGCTGTCGATCCAGTATTGCGCATTAGCGTTGCCGGTCGCTGAAAGCGTATTCAGTTTGAGGCTCAACTGATCGAGCGGCACCCGCGTGCCGTCGTCAAGACGCGCATCGCTCAGCACCAGATTTTCCGGGCCTTGCGCATCCGGGCCAGGCTTAACCGCTAACTTCACGCGCAATACGCTTTCACCAGCGACTTTACGCGCCAGCGCGGCATCATTCAGCGTCAGGCTATACAGCGGCGAAGCAGGCCAGCGATCGTTATCCAGCTGACGGAAGCCAAGGCAGACGTTACCGCGAATGCGGAAGCTGCTTTACGGTCCAGCGCGAAACTACTGTCATCGAGATCGATCTCGCTATAGCAAAGATTCTCATCGGTCAGCGCCTGGTTTTCATCCAGCATGCCCAGATAACGAATGGTGGAGTAAGGTTCGAAATCGCCCGCGCGGAACCAGAAGCTGCTAAGACGCAGATCCAGCGCCAGCAAGCAGAGCATGGCACCCACGGCGGCGGTGGATTTTGGGTTATCGATGCGGCCCAGTTTGTTAAACGGATACCAGTCGCTGGTGTGATAGCCTTCCAGCGACAAAATACGGCTGCCCGGCAGCGGCTGTAAGTGGCGTACCAGCGCCTGAATACCCGGGAAACGCGACGGCCGACCGGTTAGCAGCAACACATCGCATTGGTACAGCGACACCACTTCACACATTGAACGCAGCGCAGGAATAATCGCCATGCGGTGTTGCATAAACTCGGCGTGCAGCTGCGCCATGCTCACCACCAGCGGCACATCAAGCAGGTCAAAGCGGCTGTTGCCACCCAGTTCACGCTGAATTTCACCGTTCACAAACGAGAGAACGGCATCGCTCGGACGCTGTTCAACCAGCTCGCCAAACAGCGCATTAATCTCAGCGTGACTTTCCAGCGGATCCCAGTTTTCGTAACGCTCTAACACGGCCTGCGCCAGAGGAATAAACAGTTGCAGCGTGGCCTGTTGGCGCAGCGTAGCTTGCCCATCCATGCGGCTGTCATGACCAAACAGCTTGTTGATCAGCGGCTCAGCCAGCGTCAGTCCCGCTTTTTGCAGGCCATTTTGCAGGGCAGGCAGGATCCACAGCTGAATCACATCCAGCAGAATATCGTCGCCCGCCACTTTAAATCCTTCGCGGAACAGCAGACGCGGCGTGATCTTAACGTTGTTGCCCTGACCATCATCAAGGCGATATTGGGTAATGGCTAAATCGGTGGTGCCGCCGCCAATATCGATGGAGGCGATGCGCAGGCTTTTGCCGGGCAGCTCATCGGTTTCACGCGGGCGATCGGGACGCGCCATGCTGCTGAAGAAATCTTCGGCGCGACCAGCAAAATTGACCTGAGTTTCATTAAACAGCCACACCATCTGGCCGCAGGTGGCTTCATCCCACTCCATCTGCACGTCGGGTACCGGCTTGCGGCTTTGTGCCTGGCTTTCTGGCGTAAAGTCAGCATCAGCGTCGTGCCAGCCTTCCGCTTTCCACACCAGCGCAATCGCTTCCTGCATACGACGACGGAAAATTTCACGCTCCGGTTTTGGCATCGCCGAAGGCAGCGTCAGAATCACATGACGTAACTGGCGCGGGGCGTGGCTTTGTGGCATGCGTTGACGCTGTGCGGCGCTGTTCATTTGCATCATGGCTTGCGCTAACAGTTCGCACAGCATAAAGGTCATCAGCGAACTGCGGCTGTAATGGGCAGAGAACACTGGCAAGCGATCGTCAATCGGCAGCGCATGCAGCGGCTGGCCTTCATCATTAACCAGCGTAGTGAAAGGGGCGGCGCAGGCCAGCGGTTCCACTTGCAACCCTTGCTGGTTGAAACGCCAGCCTGGCTGATAGCGTGCTTCATCCCACAAATAGCGGCGTGGACTGGATAAACCGGTGCTGCCTTCCAGCCCGGCGCGTTGCAGCGCAAGACGGCTCGCTTCGCGACCGACACGGGTGAGTGACGGCCACATAAACGCAGATTCGCGCCCGCTTTCCAGCGAGAAACTGGCCTTGCCGAAACGCGCTTCGGCGAACTCCAGGCGGCTGTCGAACAGCTCGTTATAAACCTGATGCGGTTGAGACAGATCGCGCAGTTGCAGTTCGTAGGTTTGTTTTAAACCGTTAGTTTCTTCGGGATGATCTTCAACCAGAATGCCGCAGGTATGCGAATTCCCGACATCAAGAATGATATCGACGTTCACAGCGGGCGTTTGCAGTGAAGCGGCCTGAATATGGATATCGCTGAGAGTGAGTTGCTCACCGAGCAGCTCCAGCAAATTCAGGTAGTGCGCCTGATATTCAAATTCGCGCAGCGCCTGATTGATCGCTTGTTCACGACGATCCTGCACGCGATCGGTAAAGGCTTCACGCAGCCAACCGTCAACCCAAGTGTTGTCAAGAAACTCACCCAGCTCGTAATTGTGCCAGGCCAGCGCAAAGGTCACGCCGTTTTGTGCGTCTGCGGGAGAGAGGCCCAACTGCTCGCCACCCTCGTCATTGGCGACGCAGCGGGTGTCAAAAGCCAGGCTAACGCGATGGGTATTGCCTGCAGCATCCGGTTTATCCAGCGCGACCAGACGCATGCGCGCCCAGTTTTCGGGTCCACCAATAAAACGGCGTCCACTGGCGCAGCGCAACATCGGCAGCGGCAACCAGCAGGCGGCGAGCAGCGACAGCGAATCAGCCAGCGCAATGTCAGATTCAGGACGCACCACTTCCGGTGCGCCGCCATCTTCAGGATAAAGCAAGAATTTACCGCCATTCCCGTCAACGTTCAGGCGCAGCAGCGGGCCATTAGCGGTCTGGCGCACAAACTGGCGGCGCGCCTGGGGGCTGAAAACTGCAAGCCGAAGTCGAGAAACTGCACGCCGCTGTCTTCAATCAGCGTAATTTTTTGTTTGTCATCGATCAGGGGAGCCAACATGTTTATTTACTCTCACGCTTAATCGTCATTGGGAATACGTTGTCATTGCCATATTGCGCTTCGCAAACTGCCGCGCCAATGTTGGCATGGCACACCAAAAGCGGCATGCGGTAGCGGGAGTTATCGCTGCATTTTGCGGTATAACGACTTTCAATCACCAGATTACCGGCGCTGGTCATGGCGGCGCTGACGTCAGCTTTGCAGCGGGTGTTGCCTTGCGCAATCTGCACACTGCCTTTGCCGTTGTTGAACTGAAAGCGCATCTCGGGCTGCTTACCGGTCGGCGTTTTGATCTGCTCAATACTGACGCGCCAGCGACCATCAATCACGCGCACCAAACCATCACGTACTGCATCGGGTGTCACCACCAGATCGTCCGGTTTTGCTGGCACCGCAGGCGTCACCACACTGGAAAGGGTAGCAGACGGCGCAGCGCTTTCGGCGGCAACCGATGCAACCACGCTTGCTGGGGTTTGCGGCAGCGTATTCGCTAATTTTTCGGCAGAAACCAGTACCGCAGGCGGTTTACTCACGCTTGCTGTGACGGGCTGGGCTGGCGCGGCGGGTTTACGCTCAGCCGTCGCTGGCGTATCAGGCTGTGAAGTGTGCAGCACCACTGCCATGGCTACCGCAGCGGCAATCGCGACAGGCGGCAACAAATACCAGACACGGAAACCGGCACGGCGTGCTGCTGGTGCTGGCTCAGGTGCCATAACTGGCTCAGGTTCAACCGACTCGACAACCGGTTCTGGCGCAATATTTTCAACAATGGGTTCGATAACCGGTGCGACAACTGGCTCGGGCTGCGGGTCGATCACTAATTTCGGTAAGGTCACTTCCAGACTTTCACGCAAACAGGCCAGCGCGTCATCGCGACTGCGTTCCTGAGCATCAACGAAGCCCCAAAAGGTGATAACCGGTTTGCCATCCACCAGATAAACGTATTGCTGATCGGGAAACTGCAAGGTCTTGCTCAACAGCGCGCCAAACAGGCGCATGGCAGGATTTTCCGCTGCGCGCGCGCGTAAACTGAGATCGTTCATATCCTGCTGATAAGCAGTAAGCTGCTGCAGCGCCTGGCGGCGTTCGTGATCGCTGGCACCTAGCCAGGATTTTACCTTGCCGGAAAAGGGCGCATACCAGTCGAGGCGATCGCCGCGCTCGTTGGCTTGGGGAATAGCAAGGCAGTTTGCCAGCGCGCTTTGACGGCGCAGGCGCAGGGTTTCACGAATTTGCAGTGCAGAG
This sequence comes from Candidatus Pantoea bituminis, assembly GCF_018842675.1. Lineage (NCBI taxonomy): Bacteria > Pseudomonadati > Pseudomonadota > Gammaproteobacteria > Enterobacterales > Erwiniaceae > Pantoea > Candidatus Pantoea bituminis. Next base: position 1,996,366 of record NZ_JAGTWO010000004.1, on the reverse strand, counting down.
GCGTAGACCGGCTGGCCGTTTTCACCTAAGGCCAGCACCGCATCAAGATTACCGCTGCGCAGAAAAGTTTTTGCCACCTGTTGGGCCCTTATCGGTCGTTGTCTGAGGCAGAAAATCGCGAGTTATCGGCGATTACGGTAATTTTACGCGGGGCAATGGCAAATCAAACGGCAGATAAAGGGGATAAATGCGTGGTTTTTTCACGCGCTGCCGGAAAAAGCAGCAGCACGCAGGACGATCAAACCGATTTTTTGCTCAACAGCAGATGCGCTGCTACGCCGCCGACCAGCCCCCAAAAAGCGGCACCGATGCCCAGTAGCGACACGCCCGATGCGGTAATCAGAAAGGTGATCAACGCGCTATCACGCTCGCTAGAGTGCTCCAGCGCGCGCTGCAAGCTGCCGCCGAGCGTTGCCAACAGCGCCAGACCCGCCAGCGCCTGAATCAGCACCGCCGGCAATGCGCTGAACAGCACGCCAATCAACGCACCCGAAAAACCCGCCAGCAGGTAAAACAGGCCGGCAATGGCTGAGGCTAACCAGCGGCGACGTGGATTGGGGTCAACCTCTTCGCCCATGCAGATCGCCGCTGTGATGGCTGCCACGCACACCGAAAACCCGCCAAATGGCGACATGATTAAGGCGATCAATCCCGTCCAGCTCATCAGCGCGGATACCGGCGGGGTATAGCCGTGCGCCTGCAATGTGGCGATGCCAGGCGCATTTTGCGACGCCATCGTGACCAGAAAATAGGGCAGGCCTATGCCAATCAGCGTGGTCAACGTAAAGTGCGGCATGACCGCATCGGGCAAAACAAAGCCAGGCGAATGCGAAGGAAAATGGATCGCGCCTTGGGCCATGGCGACCGAAACGCCCACCATCAGCGTAACCAAAATGGCGTAACGCGCCAGCCAGCGGCGCGCCAGTAACCAGGCCAGGCACATGCTGCCGCACAGGGTGAAATCAGTTTGCAAGTCGGCGAATGTTTGCAGGCCAAAGCGCAATAAAATGCCCGCCAGCATCGCGGAAGCCAGCGATTGTGGAATGTAGTTCATCAGCCTGGCGAACAATCCCGTTACGCCGCACAGCACAATCAGCACGTTGGCAAAGACAAAAACGCCCACCGCGTCGTTAATGGAAATGCCGTGAAAACTGCTGGCGAGCAGCGCCGCACCCGGTGTCGACCAGGCCGCGAGAATCGGCATGCGGTAAAGCAGGGAAAGGCCCAGAGAAGCGATACCCATGGCGATGCCAATCATCGAAAGCCAACCACCAATCTGCATTGGGCTGGCACCCGCCGCTTGCGCGACCTGATAAATAATCGCGCCGGTGCTGCTGTATCCCACCAGCACGGCGACAAAACCTGAAACGACCATCGGTAACGTAAAACCAAAAGTGGCGCGGAACATGGCTGAGATCCTTTGTGCGTTATAGCGCACATCCTCGCATGATGCGCTATAACGCACAAGTGGTACACTGCCGTTCAGCAAGCAGGAGCCTGTAAGCAGGAGAACGTATGGAAAATTGGCATCAACATCTTAGTGATGCGCTGAAGCAGCTCAGACAAGCCAATGGCTGGAGCCTGACTTTAGCGTCGGAGCGAACGGGCGTCAGCAAAGCGATGCTGGGCCAAATTGAACGTGGCGAATCCAGCCCAACGGTGGCGACCTTATGGAAAATTGCCACCGGATTTAACGTTCCTTTTTCTTTCTTTATTCATGACAGCACGCTGCAAGAGGGCGAAACAGCGTCATTCAGCCAACCCAATTCACAGATGATTGTGCGGCCACTGCTGCCTTACGACGCTAAACTTCGTTTTGATCTGCTCGCGGTTGAACTCGCTCCCGGCGCACAAAGCGATTCTTCAGCGCACGAAACGGGCGTGATTGAGCAGGTGGTGGTGCTGGAAGGGGAACTATTATTGAGCCTGGAGGGTATTTGGCGGCGGTTACAGGCGGGAGAAGCCTTTCAGTTTGCCGCCGATGTGGCGCACAGCTACCACAATCCGCTGAAAGTGACGCTGCGTTTTCATAGTCTGATTCACTATTTAGCCCGCGCCTGATTTTACAATTTGATACGAAGGTAAACTACACAGTTTACCTTCGTATTTGTAGAGTGATGCGTTCACAGTAAGGAGCAGGCAATGAGCAATAGGGATGTCTCCGCAGCGGAACTGCGCAGCGTAATAGGTAAGCTAGGTCGCCGATTACGCGAATCAGCCCCGCCGGGCGAGCTGAGCTGGTCGCAGGTACTGGTTCTTGGACATTTGGTGCGGGACGGCGCGATGACCATCACCGAACTGGCTACAGCAGAAGGGGTGCGTACGCAATCTATGGGTGCCACCGTCGCCAGCTTGCAGTCAGCAGGGATGGTACAGGGCGAACCGGATGCGCAAGATGGCCGTAAAACGCGCTACACACCGACGCAAGCCTGCCGGGAACTGATCGCCGCCAATCGCGCTTTACGTGATGACTGGCTGATTAAGAGTATTGAAACCCGGTTTTCAGCCGCTGAGCAGCAGCAGCTACTGCTTGCTATTCCCTTACTGCAACGACTCGCTGACAATTAATCCTGAGAGGACTCAACATGGCTGTAACCACACTTGATGCAAAAACCGCGCTGATCGTTATCGACCTGCAGCATGGCATCGTCGCCTTGCCGGTGGTACATGAACCACAACCGATCATTGACCTGTGCGCGCAGCTTAAAGATGCGTTTCACGCCAAAGATTTGCCGGTGGTTTTGGTAAACGTGGCGGGCAGTGCGCCAGGCCGCAACGAGCAAGGCGGTCACAACGGTGAGCTCCCGGCTGATTGGGCCACGCTGGTCCCGGAAATGACGCCGCAGCAGGAAGATATCACCATCACCAAACACAGCTGGGGCGCATTCAACAACACGCCGCTGCATGAAGAGCTGCAAAAGCGTGGCGTGACGCAGGTTGTGATTTGCGGCATCGCCACCAGCATTGGTGTGGAATCAACGGCGCGTCAGGCGTATGAGTTAGGTTACAACGTCACGTTGGCGGTGGATGCCATGACCGATCTCAATGCAGATACCCATACCAATAGCGTAAAACTGATCTTCCCACGTCTGGGTGAAACGGGCAGTACTCAGGATGTGCTGGCGCAGCTCAGCGCCTTGTAATCAGTAGAGGGATTGTTCCAGGGATTGAGCAGCACCACACTCGTTCCCTGGAAATCTTTGACAACGTCGCAGAATTTGTGCCTCGCATAATCCGTATGTCGAGGCATGTTCACTGAAGATTTTTACTGAAACGCGTAACTGACATTCAGGCCGACGCTGTAATTACGGCCCGGTGCAGATTCGAAATAACGACCGTTGCTTTCATTGACGATCACCGAACCGACGTAGTGACGATCAAACAGGTTATCGGCACGGCCAAACAGATCCAGCGTCCAGTTTTGCACCAGCCATTTGTAGCCACTGTTTATTGACGTGACGGTATAAGACGGCGCTTTCACATCCCCTTCATCGTCAGCGGCAATATTGCTCATGTAACGCATCTCAGCACCTGCATAGAAGCCTTGCTCTGGCGCGTATTCCAGACCGGCGTAGGCCATATTACGCGCAATGCCGGGAATGCGATTACCGTCGCAGCTCTCATCGCCACAGGCGTTGGTGCGATAGCGTGCATCCAGTAGGGTGTAAGCCATCTTCACACGCCAGTCGTAAGCGAACTGCTGATCCAGGCCCAGTTCCAATCCGCGACGACGGGTTTCCCCGGCATTTTTATAGGTGGTGCGCCCGCCGCTGCTGGTGTCTGCCACAATCTCATCCTGCGTATCCGTCTGGAACACGGCGGCGGTAATCAAGCCATTGCCGATACGCTTCTTGGTGCCTAACTCGAGGGTGTCGCTGGTGGCTGGTTTCAGGCCAAGGTTCAGCCCCGACTGACCATCCGAGCGATAAGAAAGTTCGTTGATGGTGGGCGTTTCAAAGCCGCGGCCCGCAGAAAGATAGGCATTCCAGCTGTCGTCAAACGCATATTTCAACGACGCCGCAGGCAGCCATTTGTGGTAACGCGCATCGCCGCTGTCATCGCCATTACCTGCGGTGACGTAGTTGTCGTTAGAGTCGAAATTAACGGTACTGAAGCGTACGCCAGCGTCCAGCGAGAGCTTGTCAGTGAATTGCCACGTCGTTTGCAGATAAGGATCAAGGTTCCACATCAGGTTGCGTTCATTACGACGCAAATTGCCCTGGCTACCGTAATCATAAACGCCGTTGTTGATAGTGTAGTTTTCGAAGCCTTTGCGCCGCTCGGTCATGGTTTCATAATCGAGGCCGCCGGTTAGCGTCACGGGAATTGAGAACAGCGCGTCGCGGTGCGTCCAGCGTGTATCAACACCTTGATAATGACGCGTCAGTGAAATCACGCCGCCGGGATGAGCAGCATTGCTCTGAACGCTGGCAGGAATAGACTGGAATTGTGTGGTTTCCCGCATGCCCGCATACATCATGATGCTGAGATCGTCGTTTTCACTCATCTGACGCTGATAGTGCAGCCCGCCTTGCGTCTGATCCACCGTTTTACGCGTGTCATACAGCGACACGTTGCTCACCACCTGACGCGGATTATCGCGCCACTGATCGGGCGTTAATCCGCCCGGATCTTGCGCATCAATGTGCACGCTGTTGAACAGCAGCGTCAACGTGCTGACATCATCAATGCGCACACCCAGTTTGGCGTTGCCAAGGTTTTTCTGTGCCGAGCTGTGATCGCGATAACCGTGAGTGGTAAAGCGTGAGGCTGAAACCGTGTAATTTACGTCGCCTGCGTGCGTGCCATCGCCGGTTGCGCCGCTGGCTTTCACGCTGTTGCGCCAGCTGCCGTAGCTGCCGTACCAGGTTCCCGCTTCAAGCGTAGTGGGTTGCTGTCCGGTTTGGGTATCAACGTTAATCACGCCGCCAGACGCGTTGCCATACAACGCTGAAAATGGCCCGCGCAGCACTTCTACGTGATCAATCGATCCAATATCAATGTTTGAGGTTTGACCCTGACCATCTGGCATGGTGGCGGGGATGCCATCTACATAGATACGTATTCCGCGCACGCCGTACGTCGAACGTGAACCAAATCCGCGCACCGACAACTGTAAATCTTGCGCATAGTTTTGCCTGTTTTGGATCTGCAAACCCGGCACGCTGGTTAAATTTTCTGACAAGTTAACGCGAGGTGCGGCCTGACGCATGTCATCACCTGTCACCACGCTGACGGCTGCGGGCGTATCCAGTTCAGAAAGCCCTGAAGCTCCTGGAGCAGCACTGACAACCAGCGTATTGCTGCTTTCATCCGCAGCCAGTAACGGCAGAGGGAACACCGCAGGCAGCATCAACAGCGGAAGGTGCGCCTGACGAAGTAACGCTATTTTCATTTATTAGAAGCCTACAAAAAAGAGGAATGAACCAGCTGGAACATTGTGTACATATGTTAAGGGTTTTATTGCATCTTTTAAAAGCGTAAATGATAAAGCGCTACTTAGCGAAAACCTATGGCTGAAAATGTTCAATGCTGTTACGTATTTACGCTGGATTTTTTGATCGATTGCCGCCAGTCTGAATGTTTTGCTTTTCAGAGCTATACGCAAGGAAACCGGCATGGAACTGCTGTACCGCGCCAGCGAGTCAGAGATTGCGCTGCTGAGCCAGATTGGCGAAACCAGCTATCGCCACCATTTTGCGGCGTTATGGCATAACCCCAAAGAGTGCGATGACTTCATCGACAGCGTCTTTTCACCCGCCAGCTTGCGTCGTAGCCTGCATGGCAGCGGCAGTCAGTGGTATTTACTGATGCAGGATTCGCCCTGTGGCGTGGTGCAAATTGGCACCGATCAGCGGCGGCCAGGCAGCGAACTCAGCGGACTGTGCCTGCATAAGTTTTATCTGCTGCCAGACATCACCGGGCAAGGCGTGGGGCAGCGTGTATTTAATGAAATTTGCGCCAAAGGGCGTGAATTACGTCAGCCGCTGCTGTGGTTGGAAGTGCTCGAACAGAATAGTGCGGCACGTCGCTTTTATACGCGTCAGGGCATGATGCAAACCCACGAAGTGCTGTTTCGCAGCCCCACACAGCAAAGCCGGGTACAGATTTTAAGTCTCGATTTATCCTGAATCTGTTCTGTTGCACAGGTTCGCCAAATTTAACCTTAAGAGGGAATCAGCATGAGTCAGAAACCTGAAGTGGCGGTATTGGGATTGGGCGCAATGGGCCACGCGTTTGCCGCTAACCTGCTGAAAAAAGGCTTTACCGTTCATGGCTGGAACCGCACCCGCGCACGCGGCGAGGATTTAGTCGATGCAGGGCTTAAATTAGCTGACACGGCATCTGATGCGGTTAAGCTGGTCGACGTGGTGATCACCATGTTATCTGACGGCGACACCACCGAAGAGGTATTGCACTCCTTAAAATATGCGCTGAAGCAGGGGGCAACAATTTGTCAGATGGGCACCATCGGCGTTGAAAAAACGGATGCGCTGATCGCTTTCTTCGCCGATGTGCGCGATGACATCCTTTTCATTGATGCACCGGTTTCGGGGACCAAAGCACCTGCCGAAAATGCGCAAATTTTGGTGATGGCCAGCGGCGATCAATCGCGCGCTGGGGCGGCTGAAACGGTCTTTGCTGCTATTGGGAAAGGGACGCAGTGGCTGGGTGAAGCGGGAAAAAGCTCGCGGATGAAATTAGTGGTCAACAGCTGGCTGATTGGCTTGATGCAGAGTCTGGCGGAGAGTACCCGACTGGCTGAACAGTTTGGTTTTTCCACCGACGACCTGTGGAAAGTGCTGGATGGCGGCCCGCTGGCTGCGCCTTACGCCAAAATGAAGCTGGGCATGATTGCTAGCGACGATTACACCCCGCAAATGCATCTGGTCTGGGCATTAAAAGATGCGCGCCTGGCGCTGGATGCTGCCGACAGCAAACTGCCTGCGTTAGAAAATATCGCTGATGTCTGGCAACAAGCGGTGGATGCGGGCTACGGTGAGCAGGATCTGGCCGTCATCTATAAGTATTTAAAGGCCTAAATGAGCACCACGCTGGCATTTAATTTTGCTACGCGCCCGCTGGTGCCGTTGGCGCATGACTATGCACACGGTGCCAGCGAACCCTGGCATCACCATACTTGCGCACAGTTGATTCATACGCTGAGCGGCGTGGTGCGAGTGGAAACGGAGCAGGGAAGTTGGGTTGTGCCGCCTAGCCGCGGTGTCTGGCTTCCTGCCTATACGCGGCACGCGCTGCATATCACCGGTTCGGTGGCGGCGCGGACGCTGTTTGTTGATCCCCTGGCGCGAGCGGATTTGCCTGCCAGCTGTCAGGTGGTTCAGATTTCACCGCTGCTGCGTGAACTGATTATCAGCGCGATAACTTTGCCTGAAGCTTATACGCCGGGCAGTCGCACGGAACGCATCTATGAACTGCTGCTGGATGAAATTCGTGGCATGGATGTATTGCCGTTTGAACTGCCATCGCCGCAAACGCACCGTTTGAAAATGCTCTGCGATCTTATTCAACAACGTCCTGGCGAAAGCTGGACGCTGGAGCGTGCCAGTGAACAGCTCAATGTGTCGAGCCGCACACTGGCGCGCTATTTTATCCGTGAAACCGGGTTGCATTTCAGTGACTGGGTGCGACGTGCGCGTCTGGCCATCGCCCTGACACAGCTGGCGCAGGGCGAATCGGTGTTACGCGTGGCGCTGGATCTCGGCTATGAAAGCCCAAGCGCCTTCAGCGCGATGTTTCGTCGTCTGCTTGGCGTGTCGCCTGCAGATTATTTTCCGGTGTCAGAAAGCGACTTGCCGCGTTAAACAGCGCCTGCAGCGAGGCGCGCGAGGTGTCGTTATCGATGCTCACGCCCCATGCACGTTCTCCCGCCATGTTCAGGCAGCTGACGTAAGCCACCGATCGGCTGTCACTGCGTTTGCCTAGCGTGTGCTCATGATAATCCTCAATGGTCAGCGCCAGCCCGAGTGATTGACGCAGCGCATTCACCGCTGCCGACAGCAAACCGTTACCGCTGCCGCGCAAGCGCAAGGCCTTGCCATCCTGTGCTGCGTTAGCATTAAGCTGCGTTTGCGCGCCCGCATCGCTTTGGCTTTCTGCATTCAACAGGCGCAGCGTTGGCTGCTCCACGCCGTACTGGCGACAAAATAGCTGCCAGATAGCATGTTGCGTCATCTCTTTGCCGTGGCGATCGGTTTCACGCTGTACGCATCCACTGAAATCCTGTTGCAAAGCGCGCGGTAACTGCAAACCGTGATTCTGTTCCAGCAACCAGGCCGCACCACTTTTACCCGATTGGCTATTCACCCGGATCACCGCTTCATAGCTGCAACCTATATCGGCGGGATCCAGCGGCAGATAAGGCATTTGCCAAACGGTCTCGGCGTTTTGTCTGCGGATGGCGAACCCTTTTTGATCGCATCCTGATGCGAGCCGGAGAAAGCGGTAAATACCAGTTCACCGGCGTAAGGATGACGCGGATGCACTGGCAGCTGATTGCAGGCGGTCACCACTTCAATCACCTCATTCATCTGGCTGAAATCGAGCTGTGGCGCAACACCTTGCGTGTAGAGATTCAACGCCAGCGTAATCAAATCGACGTTACCGGTGCGCTCGCCGTTACCGAACAAGCAGCCTTCAACCCGGTCTGCACCCGCCAGCAGAGCCAATTCGGCGCAAGCTACGCCGGTACCGCGATCGTTATGCGGATGCACGCTGATACAGACATCCTGACGGCGACTAAAGTGACGACAGAAATATTCAATCTGATCGGCGTAGACATTCGGCGTGTTCACTTCAACGGTCGCCGGCAGGTTGATGATCATCGGACGTTCTGCGCACGGCTGCCATATTTCCGCAACGGCTTCACAAATTTCCAGTGCAAATTCTGGCTCGGTAAAACAGAAGGTCTCGGGTGAATACTCAAAGGTCCAGTCGGTTGCGGGTTGCGCTTCGCAGCCCGTTCGAATTTGACGCGCGCCTGCGGTAGCCAGCGCAATGATCTCCGCTTTGCTCTGCTTGAAAACCCGCTCGCGGAACAGCGGCGCGGTGGCGTTATACATATGAATAATGGCGCGCGGCGCATCCTGCAACGCAGCAAAGGTGCGTTCAATCAGATCCTGACGTGCCTGGGTTAATACCTGCAAAGTAACGTCGGCAGGCACACGCGCCTGTTCAATTAAGTCACGGACAAAGTCAAAATCGGTTTGCGATGCGGAGGGAAACGCGACCTCGATCTCCTTAAAGCCACAGCGCAGCAGCAGATCCCAAAATTGCAGCTTACGTGCGCGGTCCATCGGCTCTGCCAGCGCTTGATTGCCATCGCGCAGATCGGTTGAAAGCCAGCGCGGTGAGTGCGTCAAACGGCGTGAAGGCCATTGGCGATCGGGCAGGGCGATAACCGGCTGCGGGCGATATTTACTCTCGGGTTGGGTCAGCATCGTATTCTCCTCATTAAGTGCCTTCAGTCTGGACCGAACGCCGTGTCTGAATCGCCTGCAAAACTGACAACCCATCGCGCAAAAGTGACAATCGCATATACCGTAAATGGCAAACCTCATGAGGAATCGGCATCGCTGAAATTCTCGTCGCAGTTTAGGCTGAAGCTCTTTTGCACGATGAGAATCAATAATGAAAAAACAGGTAATTGTCCTCAGTGTATTGCTGGCGGGCACCCCATCAGCGCAGGCGGTGACGCTGCGCATTGCCGATCAAAAAGGGAATATGCATGCCGAGATGGAAGCGGCGAATCAGCTGCAAAATCTGGCTTACAAGATTGAATGGGCAGAGTTTCCTGCTGCCGCGCCACTGGCCGAAGCCTTGAATGCCGGAGCCGTTGACGCCGGGATTATTGGCGATGCACCGCTGCTGTTTTCGGTGGCAGCGGGCTCGCAGGTCAAAGCGGTGGCGGTTAGCAAATCAGTGCCGGTCGGCCTGGCACTGCTGGTGCGTCCCGATTCTCCGATTAAAAATGCCGCCGAGCTTAAAGGTAAAAGCATCGCCACCGGACGTGGCTCTGTCGGTCATTTCCTTGCCCTGAAAGCGCTTGAACAAGCGGGGATCAGCGACAAAGAGGTGACATGGCGCTTTTTGACACCTTCCGATGCGCGTATCGCGCTGGACAGCAATTCGGTTGATGCCTGGTCAACCTGGGATCCTTACACGGCGTTAGCTGAAGTGACACACAGCGGGCGCGTACTGATAAACGGCAAAGGCTTATCAACGGGCAACAGCTTTTTAGCGGCGACCGATGCGGCGCTGGCGGATCCCGAAAAGCAGGCGGCATTGCAGGATTACGTTAATCGTCTGGCTGCTGCCGATCGCTGGGCGAATAAAAATGTGAAAGCTTATTCGCAAACGTTGGCGAAAATTATTGGTTTCCCGGCTGAAGCCGCAGAAAAATCGTTTTCACGCCGCCAGTCGCACTGGCAGGCCATCGACGATGCCACTGTCCAGCAACAGCAAGAAACCGCTGATTTTTATACCAGATATGGGTTAATTCAGAAAAAATTGGATGTGAAACCGACCTTTTACCGCGGTTTGAGCGTGGCGCAAACCGGCTAGCCGACCTTAAAGCAATACGTGCGCTGCGGTTTGGCTAACCCGCAGCGCACGCGTAGCATGGCGCGATGTTTTACAATCCTGAATCCTCTATGCTGACTTTCGACGGTCATAACGACTTACTCCTTAATCTGTGGCTTCACCATCGCGAAGCACCTGCCGCGGCCTTCTTTGACGGCATTGAACGCGGTCATCTCGACTTTCCACGTATGCAGCAGGGCGGTTTTGGTGGTGGCCTGTTCGCGATCTTCATCCCGCCGCAAAACTACATCGCTAAAATGGTGCCGCAGCAGGCAGATCATCCTTATCAGCCGCTGGAGATCATGTGGCAGCAGCTCGATATTTTGCAGCAGATTGCCGATGCCTCTGACGGGCGAGCCAAAATTTGCCGCACCGCGACAGAGATTGCGCAGTGCCGCGAACAAGGCGTGCTGGCGATGGTGGCACATATCGAAGGCGCAGATGCGCTGGATGGCGAAGGTGAATTGCTGGCGGCATTCTACGCAGCAGGCGTGCGCAGTATTGGGCCGTTCTGGAACTTGCCTAACCGTTTTGGTACGGGCGTTAGCGGCAGTTTTCCCGCGTCACCCGATACCGGGCCGGGGCTGACGGTGGCAGGCGAAACGTTGATCCAGCAGGCGAATGCGCTGCGGATGATGATTGATGTATCGCACATGAATGAAAAAGCGTTCTGGGACACCGCGCGGATCTCTACCGCTCCGCTCGTCGCCAGCCATTCCAACGCTCATGCGTTGTGCGCTCAGCCGCGTAATCTAACCGATGCGCAGTTGGGCGCGATTCGCGACAGCGGCGGCGTTGTCGGGATCAACTTTGGTAACGCCTTCTTACGGCCAGACGGTAAACGTGACAGTGACACCCCTTTGGCAGAAATTGTTAAGCATTGTGATCATTTGCTAAGGACAATGGGCAGCGATCATGTGGCGTTGGGGTCCGATTTTGACGGCATATCCACGCCCGATGCGTTAGGCGATGTCAGTGGATTACCCAAGCTGTTCGCCACTCTGCGCGATGCAGGCTATGATCAGGCATTGTTAGAAAAGCTGGCGTGGGGAAACTGGCAGCGCGTTTTACACGCGACCTGGCAGCGATAACAATTTCCTTACGTCTTGCGGGTTGATCTCGTCGCAGCATTGGCGCAACATCTGTCGGCAAAATTGTGATGGGGATCGCATTTGAGTCCCTGCCGCAACTGTTTCAGACAGATAATCATCTGTTCATTACTTTATGAGGAAGAGAATTATGTGGAAAAAACCAGCATTTGTTGATTTGCGTTTAGGTCTGGAAGTGACGCTGTACATCTCCAACCGTTAATGTTTATGCCCGCCACTCGTGCGGGCATTTTTATCCGTCATACTTCAAGCTGCAGATGCATTGGCTGAACGCGCTCCCGGTCATTGACGTGAGTCAGCGCCTGGGAAAAGGCCGTTACCGCCCGCATGCAACGTGAATTATTCAGGATATTATTTCAACACGTGGTTTTCCTTCATGTTTATTAAAGTCCTCGGATCGGCCGCCGGTGGCGGATTTCCTCAGTGGAACTGCAACTGTGCCAATTGTCACGGCGTGCGTAATGGCACTATTCAGGCCCAACCACGTACCCAATCCTCAATCATCCTGAGTGATAATGGCGAAGACTGGGTGCTGTGTAACGCCTCGCCAGATATCAGCCAGCAGATCCTCCATACCCCAGAATTAACTAAAAAGGGCGTTCTGCGCGGCACGAATATTGGCGGCATCATCCTTACAGACAGCCAAATCGACCACACTACCGGTTTGCTGAGCCTGCGAGAAGGCTGCCCGCATCAGGTATGGTGTACGCCAGAAGTGCATGACGATCTCACCAGCGGTTTTCCGATTTTCACCATGCTGAAACACTGGAACGGCGGCTTGCAGCATCGTCCCATTGCGCCGCTGAACACCTTTAGCGTGGATGTGTGTCCCGACCTGCAATTCACGGCTATCCCTATTTTAAGCAACGCGCCGCCTTATTCGCCGTACCGCGATCGCCCGTTGCCGGGTCATAACGTGGCGCTGTTCATTAAAAACCGCGCCAATGGTCAAACCCTGCTGTATGCGCCGGGCCTCGGTGAACCTGATGACGTGATTTTGCCGTGGTTAAAACAGGCCGATTGCCTGCTGATCGACGGCACCGTCTGGCAAGATGATGAACTGCTGGCCACGGGTGTGGGTAAAAACACCGGCAAAGCGATGGGGCATCTGGCGCTGGCAGAAGAGCAAGGTTTGATGGCGCTGCTGGCGTCGTTACCGGCCAAACGCAAAATTCTTATTCACATTAACAACACCAACCCGATCCTTAATGAGCAATCACCCCAACGACAGTTCCTGACGCAACAGGGCATTGAGGTGAGCTGGGACGGGATGGCGATCCACCTTCAGGACTAAATCATGCAGATCACTGAAACGCTGTCGCCACAGGCTTTTGAGCAGGCGCTGCGCGACAAAGGCGCCTATTACCATATCCATCATCCTTACCATATCGCCATGCACAACGGTCAGGCGACGCGCGAGCAAATTCAGGGATGGGTAGCAAACCGCTTCTATTATCAAACCAATATTCCGCTGAAAGATGCAGCGATTATGGCGAACTGCCCGGACCCGGCCACGCGTCGTAAATGGGTGCAGCGTATTCTTGACCACGACGGCAGCAACGGCGAAGAGGGCGGCATCGAAGCCTGGTTGCGTCTGGGTGAAGCGGTGGGCATGAATCGCGAAGCGCTGCTGTCAGAGCAGCACGTGCTGCCCGGCGTGCGTTTCGCGGTCGATGCTTACGTTAACTTTGCCCGTCGCGCCAACTGGCAAGAAGCGGCATGCAGTTCGTTAACGGAACTCTTTGCTCCGCAGATCCACCAGTCGCGCCTCGACAGTTGGCCGCAGCACTATCCGTGGATCAAAGAAGAGGGATATTTCTACTTCCGCAACCGCTTGGGCCAGGCGAACCGCGATGTTGAGCATGGTTTGGCGCTGGCGCTGGAATTCTGCACCACACCAGAAAAACAGAACCGCATGCTGGAAATTTTGCAGTTTAAGCTCGATATTTTATGGACAATGCTGGATGCCATGACCATGGCCTATGAACTTAAGCGTCCGCCTTATCACACCGTCACCGACAAGGCGGCGTGGCACACCACTCGACTGGTATAAATGATGAATGACAACACTATTGCCGCGTTTCGTCGCGGCTATCGTATGCAGTGGGAAGCCGCGCAGGATAGCCATGTGGTGCTTTATCCTGAAGGCATGGCCAAGCTGAATGAAACCGCTGTCGCGATCCTGGAGCTGGTCGATGGCAAGCAAGATATTGCAGCCATTATTGCCACGCTTGATGCGCGTTTCCCGGAAGCGGGTGGCGTTGGCGCGGACGTAAAAGAATTCCTGCAATCAGCCTATGAACAGAAGTGGATACAATTCCGTGAACCCGCTTAAACCCGGCGTCAATCCGCCGCTATGGCTACTGGCGGAGCTGACTTATCGCTGCCCGCTGCAGTGTCCGTACTGCTCGAATCCGCTGGATTTCGCTCAGCAGGAAAAAGAGCTCACCACCGATCAGTGGATTGAGGTGTTTCGTCAGGCGCGTGCCATGGGTAGCGTGCAGCTGGGCTTTTCCGGCGGCGAGCCGCTGGTGCGTAAAGATCTGCCTGAGCTGATCCGTGCCGCCCGTGATTTAGGTTTCTATACCAACCTGATCACCTCTGGCATTGGCCTGACGCACAACAAACTGGATGCGTTTGCTGACGCCGGGCTTGATCATATCCAGATCAGCTTTCAGGCCAGCGATGAAACGCTGAACGCCGCACTGGCAGGGTCGAAAAAGCCTTTCAGCAGAAGCTGGAGATGGCAAAAGCGGTGAAAGCGCACGGCTATCCGATGGTGCTGAACTTTGTTTTGCATCGCCATAACATCGACCAGATCGACAAAATCATCGATCTCTGCATTGAGCTGGAAGCGGATGATGTTGAACTCGCCACCTGCCAGTTTTATGGCTGGGCACAGCTCAATCGCGAAGGTTTATTGCCCACGCGTGAGCAAATTGCGCGGGCAGAAGGCGTCGTTAACAACTATCGCCAGCGCATGAGTAAAAGCGGTAATTTGACCAATCTGCTGTTTGTTACTCCCGACTATTACGAAGAGCGACCGAAAGGCTGCATGGGCGGCTGGGGTGCGATCTTCCTCAGCGTAACGCCGGAAGGCACCGCGCTGCCGTGCCACAGCGCGCGCCAGCTGCCGGTTGAGTTTCCTTCGGTGCTTGAGCAGAGCCTGGATGACATTTGGTATAACTCGTTTGGTTTTAATCGTTATCGCGGTTACGACTGGATGCCAGAGCCTTGCCGCTCTTGCGATGAAAAAGAGAAGGATTACGGCGGCTGCCGTTGTCAGGCTTACATGCTTACCGGCAATGCGGACAACGCCGATCCGGTTTGCAGCAAATCGCCGCATCACGGCAAAATCCTTGAAGCCCGTCGCGAAGCGGATTGCAGTGATATCAAAATTGGTCAATTGCAATTCCGTAACCGCAGCAATTCTCAGCTGATTTATAAGTCACGTAACATCTGATGATTCGCCGCCTGAACCTGAATGGATTAGCCGTGACGCTGGTGCATCAACCCGATGCGCGCGATGCGGCAGCGTTGATACAGGTTAAGGCGGGCAGTCATGACGAACCGGATCGCTGGCCAGGTTTAGCGCACTTGCTGGAGCATTTACTGTTTACCGGTAGCCAGCGCTGGCCCGATCGCGATCGGTTGATGAGCTGGATTCAGGCTAACGGCGGACGTGTTAATGCCACCACGCTGGCGCGGCGCAGCGCCTATTTTTTGAAATCACAGCGGATCGATTTGAGGATGGATTAGCGCGGTTGCACGATATGCTCTGCGCGCCCTTGTTTGAAACGGCGGCGATCAAACAGGAAATGGCCGTCATTGATGCTGAATATCGCTTACTTCAGCATCACGTGCCTGCGCAGGCTGAGGCGGCGCTGTTTAGCCTGGTCGCTGAGCCACAAACATTTCATCGCTTTCAAATAGGTAGCGCCGATGCCTTTGGCGCTAACGTTGTCGCGTTGCAGCAGGCGCTGCGTGATTTTCATCAGCATTTTTACGTTGCCAGTAACCTGCAGCTTTGGCTGCAGGGACCACAATCGTTAGATGACCTGGCGCATCTGGCGCAGCGATTTGCTGAAACGCTGCCACAAGGTCAGGTTCAACTCACTATACCGCCACTGCAATTACTCCCTGAAATGAAGCCGCACGCCATGCTGAGCGAGGGCGTAGCCCAATACTGGCATTCGTGGATCGTAGATGCTCAATGGAGTGACAACGTCACGTTGTTGCGTGAGTTTTTACTGGATGATGCGCCCGGCGGTTTAATGGCATCTTTGCGCCAGCGCGGTATTGCCAGCGAAATCGAATTGAAGTGGCTTTATCAATCGGATAAGCAGCTTTGGCTGGTGGCGATTTTCACCACCGAGCAGCCCGATCGGCTGAGTGAAAGCGTGCAACACGCTTTACAGGCTATCGGGGAAACCTGTGAAGAACAGCAGATGCATTATCTGCAACTGGCGCAGCAGCGTTTTAACGCGCTGTCACCGCTGGAGCAGCTGCGTCAGCGCGTGTTGGGGTTTGCGCCAGCCGAGCCGAAAAGGTTTCACGCTTTTATCGCGGCATTGCAGGCTGCGCCTTCCGCTACGCTATTTTGCTCGAATGCCATTTATTCAAATAAAGAGCTGGACGAAAGCGTCAAAACCCAAGGGTTTGAGCTTAGCTTAGCGCCGCGAGAAACAGCGCCACAGCGTCAATCTGCTGTTACCGCTTTCGCTTTTTATCCGCTAAAAACCGAACTCATCTGCTCGCCACTGCCAACCGCTGCCGTGACATTGTTGCACCTTGCGTCAGACAAAGCAGCAACCCTGATTCTGCGTCCTGAATTTTTCAGTAATCTTTCCGCTGAGTCTGGTGAGGCGTGCGCGAAGCGACTGCGCCCGCTGTTTGCCACGTTGCGTCATGCAGGCGGCGGCGGTGAATGGGGGAAGCGCAGGGCGTTTGGCAGTTGACTCTTCGCCTGCCGGATAACCAGAAGCTTGCGGATTGGGCGCTGGAACAGGTTGCTGATGCGCTCGCGGATAATCGTTCTGGTAGTGATCCGCAGCAACCTGAAAGCATCGCCATTCGTGAGTTGCTGAAGAGGTTGCCTCAGCACTTAACTTCTGCAAGTAGCCCGACCTGCTGGCGGGCCGTGCTGTGCGGGGGAAGTGAAGCTCTGCACCACGTCATTGCACGGCGCTTAGCCACGTTTTCACTGCCCGTTAATCCACTGCTGCGCAGTGCCCATTTGTCTTCACGCAGTGGTGTGTCGCGCATTGATCATCCTGGTCGCGATAACGCGTTGTTACTGTTTATCCCCCTAGATCAACGACACCCGCTCGCGGCACTACGTGCTTTAGCGCAGATCTATGAACCGCTTTTTTCCAGCGTTTACGGGTGGAACAGCAGATCGGTTACGTGGTGAGTAGCCGTTATTTACGTAGCGCGGATCACGACGGCGTACTGTTTGCGCTGCAATCACCCAACCTTAGCGTCGGTAGGTTGTTACAGCATTGCAAAAGATTCTTACGCTCGTTGGACAATGAGATCGCCACACTGGATATCGATACATTAAAAGCGCAGCTCCGTGTTGATGAGAGCAATGCGGCCTTAACGGCATTGCGAAGGGAGCAGGGTTTGCACGATTTGACGCAAACAAGCATTGATGCGCTGACGTTAGACGATCTGCAACAGTTACATACTCGTTTAACGAATCAGCGTCGCCGCTGGCGGGTGCTTTTTACGGCTGGACGTTAATGTGATAGTCACGCTGCGATATTGCTGAATTTATTTGAAAAATATCAGCAAATCTCTTCACTGTTTATTCCTGCCATATTAGACGACACTCCTAATGAATCTGTTTTTTAATAAGGAATGTCGTGTGAAAAACGTTAAGCGCATTGCGCTGCCACTGTTAGCTGTAGCCAGCCTGTATGTCCCTTTCTCGCAGGCGGAAGCCATGCATTATCAGCTCAATCCTGAGCACACTTCGGTTATTGCGACCTGGACACACTTTGGTTTTTCACATCCAACCGCCGATATCCCTGACTCAACGGGTTCGCTGGTGTTTGACAAAGATCATCCTGAGCAATCACGCGTAGACGTTACGCTGCCGGTGAGCAAAATCGACAGCCATGTTGCGGCGCTGACCAAAGAATTTAAAGGCGCGGAATACTTCGACGTGGCTAAATATCCTAATGCGACTTTCCACAGCACCAAAGTGGTGGCGAAAGGCGACAATAAATTTGATGTAGAAGGTAATCTAACGCTGAAAGGCATCACTAAACCGGTTACGCTGCATGCCACTCTGAATCAGCAAGCGATGCACCCAATGGTGAAGAAGCAGGCAATTGGTTTTGATGCCACCGGCACTATTAAGCGTTCTGATTTCAAGCTGGATAAGTATGTCCCTGCGGTGAGCGATGAGATCACGCTGACGATTTCGACTGAAGCTTACGGTAAGTAAGTCGCCGTTTGCTTTAGGGCAAACGACCTCATCTGCGCGCTGGCCCCCATCCCGGCCTTCCCCGCGACGCGGGGAAGGAGACGCTGCCACATGCAGGTAAATAGCTGGCATAGGGCAGCATCTTCCTCCCCATTTATGGGGGAGGATTGAGGTGGGGGACAAACGACCTCATCTGCGCGCTGGCCCCCATCCCGGCCTTCCCCCGCGAAGCGGAGGAAGGAGACGCTGCCACATGCAGCTACAGAGTTAGCATAGGGCAGCATCTTCCTCCCCCATTTATGGGGGAGGATTGAGGTGGGGGACAAACGACCCCGCACTTCAGAGGATTGAGGTGGGGGACAAACGACCTCATCTGCGCGCTGGCCCCCATCCCGGCCTTCCCCGCGAAGCGGAGGAAGGAGACGCTGCCACATGCAGGTAAATAGCTGGCATAGGGCAGCATCTTCCTCCCCCATGTATGGGGGAGGATTGAGGTGGGGGGCAAACGACCTCGCACTTAAGAGGATTGAGGTGGGGGACAAACGGCCTCGCACTTAAGAGGATTGAGGTGGGGGCCAGCCAGCTACTCTTGCCTTTAGCCCCAATACTTTTTCTTACTGGTTTTGCCAATTCCCGGATTACAACTATTGGTCGGATCTAACTGACGCCAGTGCTGCTCATGCTCACAGGATGCGTGGTACAAATGCCCGACATTATGCTCCGCCGGATATTTCGCGCCGCGCTGCTCCAATACCTCAATCACCGCCGCTTTAAACGCTTTCGCATCTACGCCAGGTTTTAGCACGTAATCCTGATGATTGACGAAGCAGAAGAAATGCCCACAGCAAGAATCCACCTGAACCTGGTCAGCCAGATGATCCGGCAACACCAGCCGCCAGCTCTCGTCGTTGCGGCGCAGAGCCACATCAAACGCCACTAACCGCTCATCCGGGTTATAGCCAAGATAATCGCAATACGAAATAGTGCAGCCGCCCACGCCAAAACGCACCAGAAACGCATCCGCGGCTTCGCGTGCGTTACAGAGGAAAAACTCGCCGTTTTGATCGCGGAAGAAATTTTCCAGCAACTGCTGCAGTTCCGCCGTTTGCTGCGCCTCAACTTTAATCATCAAATGATGTTCAAAGCGTGCGTGGTAATCAAGAATGCGCGGCGCAACAAAGCGCGGCGTGAACTGATTAAAAAATTGCAGCATTTTATCGATGCTGTTTCTGGGCAGAAATTTGAGATGACTGACGCGCACATCCCACTTGGCTTTCCTGGCCATCAAGCCGGGCAGTGCCTGTGCGCCCAGCTTGCCGATCGCCAGATACATGTGCTTGCTGTAACGCACCGTTAAATCAAACGCGTTGCGATGGATATATTCAGCCTGTAACGGTAATTCGTGCATGTTCGCCAATAAATAACGGCGCAGCGCCACCAGCGCTTTCTCATCTTGGGTGCCGATATAAAATGTATCGCTTTGCTGGCTGGCTTCAAACGTCGGCAGACGCACGGCAAACACCACCACTTTGCCTGCGCTGCCTGAACTTTCATGCAGGTAACGCATGTCGCCATTAAAGCGAGAAGGGCTGTCAGCCTGCGTATCGCGCAGCTGATCGGCGTAATCATCAGCCCAGATTTTACCGTCCCAGTCAGGCTGATCGCCGGTGGTAAATTCCTGTTGCTCAAGGCGACGCAGCATCTCTTCCGGCGTATCGCCTAACGCAATGCCGAGATGATTGATCATCTCTAGCCGACCGTCGTCATGAATACGCGCAAAAAGCGATTTTTCTGTGAATGCCGGGCCACGTCGAATCAGAGAGCCGCCGGAGTTATTGCAAATACCGCCAATCACCGACGCCCCAATGCAGGACGATCCGATCACTGAATGCGGCTCGCGTCCCAACGGTTTTAAAGTGTTCTCCAGTTCGGTCAATGTGGAGCCAGGGAAGGCGATCACTTGACGCGATTGATCAATAACCTGCACGCCTTTTAACAGCCGCGTACTGACAATGACGACATCGCGATCATAATCATTGCCGTCCGGCGTCGAGCCGCCCGTCACGCCAGTATTGGCAGCCTGCATTAAGATAATGGCATCGTTTGCAACGCAAACTTGTAGCGTTTGCCACAGTTGCCACAGCGTTTGTGGCAGAACAACGGCAAAGGCTTCGCCACGTCCAACCCGGAATCCTTTGGTGTACCAGGCTTTATCATCCTGATGGGTCAATACCTGTTTAGCGCCGACCACCTCACCCAGTTGGCGGAGCATTTCCTGCGAGGACGTCATGATTTCTCTTCTGAAGTGAATAAACGCCTTATTGGACAGGCTGACCTTGGGGCAAGTCAATCATTGATCGGCGCTAAATTAGGTTTTAGGCACTATTTACCCCTGCTGTTTTTAATTATGAGGGCGGACAAGAAATTGGATAAATAAGCGACTGAACCGCTGAAAATGAGGTGAAAATCACAAATTTGAATTGTGCTGTTAAAGCGAAAAAAGAGAAAGCACGTGTTAAAAAGTTTTGCGAAGTCATTCATAGTTAATCTATTGATGTGTAATGTTTTTTTATTATTTAATCTGGAATTCATAATGTGATTTTCATCACATAAATCAGTCATTAAAACCCGCTGTCAACGATCTACATTTAAAAATTCCTGTCATTAATGTGATCTTCATTGCAAATACAAAGCTCTTATCCCGCAACAATGATTTCCAGACGCAATACAGCCAATGGAGTGTCCAATATGAGAATTGGGATGGTGATCAGCGGCGGTGATGTCACCGGCATTAATAATTTTATTTTCCAAATGGGTCGGATGGCGCAAGCGGATATGGTGTTATTTAACGGCGGCATACCGGGTTTATTAGCCAATCGTCACCAGGACGTGTCCCAACGCGACTTAATGGATTTTTCAATCGCCTCAATTCCGGTCATGCAGTCTGGCAGGACCGATAAAAAAATAGTACGCAGCGAATATGAATTAATTGCGCGCCAGCTGAAGTCGCTACGCATTGATGTATTAGTGATGGCGGGTGGTGACGGTTCACTGCAATTTTTGCATACACTCAGTGAATTTGGCGTTAATTGTTTTGGCGTCGGCATGACCATCGATAACGACGTGTTTGGCAGTGATTACACCATCGGATTTTCTACGGCTTGCGAACAAGTTTTAAAAGAAGTGGCGAAATTGCGGAATACTGGCCGCGCGTTAACCGGTCGCGTTTTTATGGTGGAATTGCTGGGTGGCTATTGCGGGGAATTAACGTTGCAGTCCGCGATTAAATCCAATGCGGATTTTGCGTTGATTCCAGAATGTCAAATCCCCACGCCGCAGTTGGCTGAGCGTATTACGCAGCGACTGGCCGCGCAGAACAGCGTGGTGATCCTCTGTTCAGAAGGTTACACCCGCGAATATTCCCTGGATTTCAAGGGGCGATCGATACCCTGATTAAACAGCTTGAACCGATGATTGGCGTGCGTATTCGCAAAACCATTATCGGTTACGGTCTGCGTAATGGTGATCCTACCTGTGAAGAAATTTACCAGGGCACCATTATGGCCAGTGAAGTGGTTCGTTGTATTCAATCTGGAATGCGGAATAAAGCGGTCATTATTAATGGCAGCAATAAACCGATTCCCATTGATTTAATAAGCATGAAGAAACGCTTGGTCGATATTGAAGGGCACCATTATAAACTCGCTAAACAACTGAATATCTTGTGAGGAGAACACCATGCTGAAAATTTTATGTGTTTGTGGCTGCGGTCTGGGATCCAGTTTTGCAATTGAGATGAGCGCTAAATCGGTATTAAAGAAACTGGAGATTGAAGCGGATATTGATCACACCACAATATCTGAAGCCAACGCCTTTAAATCTGACATCATTCTGACGCAAAAAGCCTTTGCTGATGTATTGAATGCCGACGCCAGCCCGGAACAGATCAAACGCGTCATTATTCTCAATAAGCTCACCGATAAAACGGAAATTGAGGAGAAGCTCGTGGCGTTTTTAAAAGAACACAACATGAAGGTTCCTAGCCATGAATAGTGTGATTGATTTCCTGGTAAAAGACTTATTAGGGCAGGCATCAATTCTGATCGCCTTTATTGCCCTGATTGGTCTGCTGCTGCAAAAAAATCTGCAGGGAAGGTGGTGGAAGGCACCTTTAAAACCCTGCTGGGGTTCTTAATTATGATGGCCGGCATTAATATCATTGTCGGCACATTAACCTTCCTGAACACCATATTTACGCACGGATTTGGCATGCAGGGTTATATCACCGATGTGGCTGCCATCGCCGGGTTAGCGAACCGCGAACTGGGTTCTGAAGTGGCACTGACCTTGCTGGTGATTTTCATCGTCAACATTATCATTGCGCGCATTACCCCATTCAAATATATCTTCCTGACCGGACAAGCGTTGTTGTGGATGGCCACAATTGGCGCTGTCATCGGTTATAAAGCGGGGCTAACAGGCTTACCTCTGATCCTTACTGGCGGCATTTTCGGCGGCATCATGGCGGTGGTTATGCCTGCGCTGGCACAACCGGTGGTACGACGTATTACGGATTCTGACGATGTCGCGCTCGGCCACTTCTGCACCATTGGTTATCTGGTGACGGCGGCGGTGGCGAAGGTGGTCGGCAAAGGATCGCGCTCTACCGAAGACCTCAAGCTGCCAGACAACTTCAAGTTTTTGCAGGACACTTACTTAGCGATGGCGGTGGTGATGGTGCCGATGTACCTGATTCCGGCTGTCGCCGCAGGCCCGGCTTTTATCGCGCAATACAGCAACGGCATGAACTACCTGATGTATGCGTTTATGCAGTCTATCCAGTTCGTTGCTGGGGTGTTTGTGCTATACAGCGGCGTGCGTCTCCTGCTTAACGAGTTAGTTCCTGCGTTTCGTGGCATCGCCATGCGTCTGGTACCTGATGCCAAACCGGCACTTGATTGCCCGGTGATGTTCCCGTATGCACCAAATGCCGTGATTGTTGGCTTCCTGGCCACCACGCTGGGTTCGGTGGTCGGCATGATCGTCTTCCCGATGTTTGGGTTGGCGATGATCCTGCCAGGCCTGCTGACCAACTTCTTTGCAGGCGGCACCGCGGGCGTGTTTGGCAATGCGTTGGGCGGACGTCGTGGTGCGATAATCGGCGGCTTCGTTCACGGTCTGTTTATTACCCTTCTGCCTGCAATTCTGGTCCCGATGCTGGAAAGCTACGGCTTCACCGGTGTCACCTTCAGCGATTCCGACGTCATCAGTACCGGTTTGGTTCTGGGACATGCGTTCCAAAATAACTGGCTGTTCGTCGCCCTGTTTATTGCCTTTATTACCGCTATTGCCTGGTTTGTTAACGGAAAACCCACTAAGCCGCAAGAGGAAAAAATTCATGAAACTTTATAATTTCGCCGAGCTGTTACATATCGCTAAAGACCGTGAATTCAAAGCTGTTGGTTCGTTTAATTTACATTGCCTTGAGATGTTGCCCGCTTATTTCAAAGCGGCGGAAAAAACCAACAGTCCATTAATGATTCAGATTTCGACCGGCACCGCAAAATATCTTGGGCACAGATTATTGGTTGATGCGATTAAATCGCTGGCAGAAAGTAAAAATGTTCCAACCTGTTTGCATTTAGATCACTGTTCTGACCTCGACTCCATTCAACTGGCAATTGATACCGGCTTCAGTTCTGTGATGTATGACGGTTCGCATTTATCTATCGAAGAGAATATTGCGAATACCCGTAAAGTGATTGATATGGCGCGGCCATTAAATGTCTCTGTTGAAGCAGAACTGGGCGCGATTGGCGGGTCGGAAGATGGCAAAGTGGTGGCGATGGAGGAGATTGCGTTCACCACCGTGAATGACGCCAAGCGTTTTGTCGATGAAACCGGCGTGGATATGCTGGCTATCTCTATTGGCACGGTTCACGGCTTGTACACCGGCAAGGCGCACATTCAGCATCAACGTTTAGCTGAGATCACCGAGGCGACGCGCACGCCGCTGGTGTTACACGGTGGCACTGGCGTCAGTGATGAAGATATGCGGTTAGCCGTCCGCAGCGGTATTGAAAAGGTGAATGTCGGCACGGAAATGAATGTGCAATGGGTAAGCCAATGCAAAAATACCTTTGAGAAAGGCAAAGTGAACGACAGCGTACGTAATTTTCTCGTCCCGGCTAATGATGCAGTCACGAGTGTATTAGTCGAGAAGATGCAGTTATTCCGTTAATTTTTTAATCCTAAATGATGCATTAACCTGAGGTGCCCCAGCACCATTCGGGGCGGGAGACGCTATGTTTGGATTCATGAAAAAGAGTGCGACAAATAATAGCCAGCAAGAGGAAGAGCAGGATCGTCTGGCTGAATCAAGCCGTGAGAAAATAACGGCATTAGAAAACAAGCTAGCTATTAATCCACGCGATGGCGAAACGCAGAAACAATTAATGCTGGAATATAACCGTGCATTAACGGTATTTGCGAAAAGTCGACGTTATCGCAATGAAATTGATCCGCTGTTTGTCAAAATCGATGAATTGCGTAATGTTGTTCGCAAATCGATTTAAGGAGCCGTAATGACGATTAAACAGTTATTGCAAGAGGCAGACGCGATTCAGGTCGGCATCGACGCCACGGATTGGCGTCAGGTTATCGCTATGGCGGCGCAACCGCTGGTCAGCGGAGGCTACGTCAAAGCCTCTTACCCGGAAGCGGTAATTGCCAACACCCTAACGCACGGCGCCTATTACGTATTTGAAGAGGGGATTGCGATTCCCCATGCCCGACCCGAAACCGGTGTGATCCGCGACTGTTTCAGTATGATTTTGCTCTCTGAGCCGATCTCATTTGAAGGCAGCGACAAAGCCGATATTGTCATTATGTTTGGCGCGCGCGACAGCAATGCGCATATCGAAGAGGGCATTCGCGCCATTGTATCGTTGCTGGAGGATGAGGATACGCTGGTTCGCTTACGTCAGGCCAGCAGCGTCGCGGAGGTCATCGCCATCTTATGACCCATGAAACTCCCCTAAAACGTGTGGTGCTGATAAACGGCATTCCTGCCTCGGGTAAAAGCACCTTAACCCGGCTGATGTCGCAGCAGTTTGGTTTGCCGGTGCTGACCCTCGACAGCGTGAAAGAGCCCTTTATGGCCAGCTTCGCGCCCGTGGATCGCCAGCGCAATCGGCAGCTGGGCTGCGCGGCCTATCAGGCGATTTGGCAAATAGTCGGTCAGGCACCTGCAGAGTGCATTTTTCTGATTGATGCCTGGTTTGGTTTTCAGCCTAAATCTGTGCTGGAACAGGGGTTGCAGCAGGCGGGCGTAAGCGAAGTGCTGGAGCTGTGGCTGCAAATTACCCCCGATGAAGCGGTGGCGCGCTATCAATCCAGACTCGCGCAACGTATGCCAGGCCATCCGGGCGCGGAATACTTACCTGAGCTGCGGCGGTTGGCGGAGCAAGCCCAGCCGATGGCGCTTGGGCCGGTATTACGCGTGGGTTCGCAAGAGGCCGATCAGCTACGCGCCGTTAAATGGTTGCGCCACCAACTTGCGACAACAGGCTACACTTTTCCTCTGAGTGAACGCGTGAAAGAGGATGATCATGTCACCACCGCCTTATCTGCAACCGGGCGAGAGCGTCGTGCTTTATGACGGCGTCTGTAAACTCTGTAATGGCTGGGTAAATTTCCTGCTGCGTCATCGTGTGGCGCGGCAGGTTCGTTTTGCTTCAGTGCAAAGTGAAGAGGGTAAAACCTTGTTGAAGTGGGCCGGTTTACCGCAAGAAAATGTCAGTACCATTGTCTATATTGCCGATCAACAGCATTGGCTGCGGGCGCAAGCGGTGTTTCGCGTTATGCAGAAAATGGCTGGGCCGTGGCGCTTTCTCAGCGTGCTGCGCCACTTTCCCGACAGCATCAGCAACTTCGCCTATGACCGCATCGCCCTCAATCGCTACAAGCTGTTTGGCCGCTACGACAGCCAGCATAGTCTTACACCCGACTATCCGGGCCGTTTTCTGCATCAAAAAGAAAAAGCGCTGAATAGGTTTGCTGACGGGGAATCGGTCCGCGTTTTCTGCTGCTGTTGAACGGGTCTTCAAAAGGCTCAACGTTTTGTAACCGGCCAGCAAGATAGGTTACAAAGCATGTTCGAACAATGCTGTTTTCTCTCTTTCAGCCAGGCTCTTACCAAGAAAATCGATTCTTTAGCCACTTACAGGAGTGCAGCATGAAAATAGATCTCAGCGGAAAAGTCGCCCTGGTGACCGCGTCAACGGGCGGCATTGGTTTTGCTATTGCACAAGGGTTAGCTGAATGCGGCGCAGAAATCGTGCTCAACGGACGCAGCGAGGCCACCCTCGCTCACGCGCAGCAGAAGCTGAATGCCGCCGTGCCGGGCGTGAAAATTCACAGTGCCATTGCCGATCTCGGCAGCGCGCAAGGCGTGGACACGCTTCTGAAAGGCTTGCCGGAGATCGATATTTTGGTCAATAACGCGGGCATTTACGGGCAAAAAGATTTCTATGACATCGATGACGCGCTTTGGGAACAATACTGGCAAACCAACGTCATGTCTGGCGTGCGTTTATCGCGTGCTTTATTGCCTCACATGGTCGAAAAAGGCTGGGGCCGCGTGGTGTTTATCTCTTCTGAATCAGCACGTAATATTCCAGCAGACATGGTGCATTACGGAGTGAGCAAAACCGCGCAGCTTGCGCTGGCGCGCGGTTTGGCTAAATTTGTGGCGGGATCGGGCGTCACCGTGAACAGCGTTTTACCGGGACCAACGCTGTCAGACGGCTTCGCCAGCATGATGGAAGATGAAATAAAACGCACCGGTAAATCACTCGAAACGCTGGCGAAAGAGTTTGTCATGGCGCAACGGCCTAGCTCGGTCATTCAGCGCGCTGCCTCGGTAGAAGAGGTGGCAAACATGGTGGTTTATGTCTGTTCACCTTTGTCATCGGCGACCTCGGGTGCAGCACTCCGCGTAGATGGGGAGTGGTTGACGATATCGTCTGATGACGTTAACTCGACAAAATTTTACACAGCGACGGGTTGTGCTTAGGGTCAGAATGCATACCATAAGCACACTTTTCTTTTGGACCCGATCATGAAGATTTCGCAACAGCGCGCAAAATGGATTTTAATGGTGGCTTGCCTGCTGCTGGCGCTTTGCGTGGTTGAAAGAACGGTGCAGCGCGTGGTGAATCCACCTGTACCTGCTCAGCCAACTCTCTCCACTTCGCAGACGAATGAAAGCCTGGTGGGCGAAAGCCGTTGCGCGCTCAGTGCAAAATCTTTGCCTGGCCATACGCCGCTACTCGATCTCGCCTTGCCTGTTTTACTGATGCTGTGGGTAATGTCCCATGCTATTACGCTGCCGATTTTGCGCAGTGCACTTACACTTTCTTCTCCGCTAGCGCCTCGACGGCGACATCTGACTTTCTGCGTTTTCCGACTGTGATACGCGCGCTTATCCCGCGTTAATTCACTTTTTTCGGAGAACATCATGACTATTTTTATCAGAAGCTTGCTACTGCTGCTGGCGGTGAGTTTGCCCGCGGTGCATGCGGCAGACAGTGGCTGGCTGCGTGATGCGCAGAACTCGCATGCAGAAGTACGGCTGCGCAGCGCGCCACACGACAATACGCAACAGGTGCTACTGGATATTCGGCTGCAACCGGGCTGGAAAACTTACTGGCGTACGCCAGGCGAAGGCGGTGTTGCGCCAACTATTCACTGGCAGCAATCCACCCTTCAAAGCCGCTGGTATTGGCCAACACCCGCCCGCTTTGATGTCTCAGGACTGACCACCCAGGGTTATCACGGCGATGTTAGTTTGCCGCTAGCAATCAGTAATCTGCAAGGCAACCGCCTGGCGGGGACGCTCACGTTATCTACCTGTTCCAACGTCTGTATCCTCACTGACTACGCTTTTTCACTGGATCTCACGCAGCCCGCTCAGAGAGAGTTTGCCACTGACTATGCCCGCGCGATGGGCCAGGTTCCCGTGTCATCGGGATTGACCGACAAGCTGCAAGCCCATTACGTCGCGAATGAAGTGCAAATCCGTGCCGAGCGTCAAGCAGGATGGCAACAGCCTGAACTGTTTTTTGATAATCCTGCCGGCGCGATGATGGGTAAACCGATCATCAACGTTGATGGCACGGTGTTGGAGGCGCGAGTACCGGTCAGCGATGAGTGGGGCGATAACGCGCCGGAGTTGGTCGGTGAAACCGTGTCACTGGTGATTGCCGACGGCGGGATTGCTCAGCAGAGCGAAACGATACTGGGCCAACACGCGCTGTTGTCGTCAGACAGAAACCACTTTTTAGTGATCGCCTTGATGGCGCTGTTGGGTGGATTGATCCTCAATCTCATGCCCTGTGTGTTGCCGGTGTTAGCGATCAAGCTCAGCGGGCTGGTGCAGCAGCAGTCGCAGAGCCGCGCTCAGACGCGGAAGCAATTTCTGGCTTCCAGCGCCGGTATTATCGCCTCGTTTTTACTGCTGGCGCTGCTAATGAGCGGGCTGCGATTAAGTGGCCAGGCGCTGGGGTGGGGCATTCAGTTTCAAAGCCCTGGCTTCTTGATCCTCATGGTGTTGGTCACGTTTTTATTCAGCGCAAGCCTGTTTGATCTGCTGCATTTACGGCTGCCATCCTCGCTGAATACCCGTCTGGCGACGCACGGTAACAACGGCTTGCTGGGGCATTTTACCCAAGGCGCGTTTGCCACTTTGCTGGCAACGCCGTGCAGCGCACCTTTTCTGGGCACCGCGCTGGCCTACGCCTTGACCGCGCCGCTGCCACAGCTCTGGCTGCTGTTTTTCTTTCTCGGCGTTGGCATGAGTTTGCCTTGGCTGGCGGTGGCGGCGTTGCCCGGCGTGGCGCGATGTTTGCCGCGTCCGGGACGTTGGATGGTGCATCTGCGCAGTGTACTGGCATTGATGATGTTGATGGCTTGCTTCTGGCTGCTCAGCTTGTTGATGGGCCACTGGGGACGCAACGCGGTAATGCTAACAGCCGCTGGGTTGATGCTACTGCTGGTCGGCTGGCTCATTAAGTGTGGGGCGCTGCACAAGGCGATTGCGCTGTTTTTCACTGTGACGCTGGCGGCGGCCTGGTTGTTAATCACCCGCGTTCCGTCTGAACACGATGCACTAAACTGGCAGCCATTAAGTGAAGAGGCGATTGCCGCTGCGCAGGCCAATCACCAGCGGGTATTTATCGACGTTACGGCCGACTGGTGCATTACCTGCAAAGTGAACAAATCGCGCGTGCTGTCAGATGCCAAGGTGCGCGACGCGTTGAGTGCCGAAGATATCGTGCTGCTGCGTGGCGACTGGACGCATGCCGATCCACTGATCGGGCAATTCCTGCAACGTCGCGGCAGTGTCGCGGTGCCGTTTAATCAAATTTATGGCCCGGCATTACCGCAAGGCCACATTTTATCGCCGTTGCTTTCGCGGGATGCGGTGATCTCTACGTTAAAAAATGCCAAGGAAGAATAATGAAAAAGTTTCTGTTACTGACGTTGATGTTGAGCACGGTCTCAGCTTTTGCCGCTGCGCCCTTTACCCCGGAACAAGAAGCCCGCATCAAAGAACTGATCCGTGAAACACTGGTGCAGAATCCAGCGATTCTGGCTGAAGCTGCCGATGCTTTTGATAAGCAGGCCGCGCATGCTCAACAGGATAGTGTGAAGCAGATGATCGTGAAAAATCATGACCTGATTTATAACGACGCCGGTTCGCCGCGTGTGGGGCCTGAGAAAGCCGCGTTGACGCTGGTTTATTTCACCGATTACAACTGCGTTTTTTGTAAAAAATTTGAAGCAGATATTGAGCGCGTCATGAAAAAATATCCGCAAGTGGCGGTGATCTTCAAACCGCTGCCGTATCGCTCCGAAACCTCACTCAGTTCAGCACGACTGGCGCTGACAGTATGGGAGCAGCAGCCGAAAAACTTCTTGTCGCTGCATGAGCGATTAATGGCGAAAAAAGGCAACCACGATGAAGCCAGCATTAAAGCCGCACTGAAAAAACGGGCATTACCTTGCAGGAGCCGAGCAAAACGAGTCTTGATACCATCAACACGAATCTGACCTTAGCGCAGCAGTTGGGTGTACAAGGCACACCCGCCACGCTGGTAGGCGATTACATGATCAGTGGGGCGGTACCCTACGAGCAGCTAGAAACGGCGGTGAAGGCGGCACTAAAGGCGGCCAAATGATGCGATTCAAGCGTTGGCTGCGAGAAGGCGTCTGGTTATTGTTGATTGCTGCCGTTGCTCTGTGGGGCGTTGATCGCTTGCGCGCACCGGCTTTACCGGATGATTTAGCCACGTTGGTGGTGAAAGATATGCAGGGGAATCCGCTTTCTTTGGCGGAACTCAGCGAATCACAGCCATTGCTGATTTACGTCTGGGCCAGCTGGTGCGGTATTTGCAGACTGACCACCCCCAGCGTTGCAAAGATGATCGCCAACGGTGAGACGGTGTTAAATGTGGCGCTGCGTTCAGGTGACAACGCACGCGTGCAGCAGTGGATGAGTAAGAAGGGGCTTAACGGGCCAGGCATTAATGATGAAAAAGGAGAGCTGACGCAGCATTGGGATATTGCGGCAACGCCGACTTTTATCGTGCTGCATAAAGGTAAAGTGACCAGCAGCACCAGCGGCTGGACCAGTCGCTGGGGGCTTGAATTCCGATTGTGGTTAGCTCATTTTTAAATCAATACGTTATTTGTATGCGTTAACGGCCTGTTTTTAGTCGAATAGTCCAAAAATAGTGCCAGCCCCTTAAACTTTCATCGTGCATATATGACAAAAAGTGGCTGGCGCAGGACACATGTTCTCGTCGTTGAATAACAGCAACATAGCGCGTTTAAAGAATTAAATTTTTGACACTGAATATATAAACATGTCTTTAAAAACAGTGTTGACACTGTTAAAAAAAGCGGTAAATTAGAACTCAACGGAGAGAGAAAATATATTTCCGTTACATCAAGTCCAGAAAGTTTGATGTGGGCTATACTGTAAGAGTACGTTGAAAAGTTCCTGAAGTTGTAGTAAATCGCGATGATGTAAGGCCATGTTTTTTAAGTTATTTACGTTACGGCAGGGTGGGTTTGTTGATTCATAAGCCGTAATGAAAGTAAGGCAACGCATCAAAGAGTATATATCGCGATGGGGTGTGCAAGTTTAGCCGGGCCTGACATGACTTTGCCTCTAAAAAAGCCTATCAGGTGGTTTAAAACCGTTAATAATAATGACGTTTGATTCTGAGGAGCCATTATTATCTGTGAAAACTTGTTCATAAAGCAGTATTGAAAGTAGTAAGTCTCTATTAAGTTAATTAATGTTAAATGTTGAAAAAGTAGTACCCTAAAAGCCCTGGCTATCACAGTCAGGGCTTTTATCATTTCTACGGCCAAAACGGCATTTTTTCTCTTAACAACCCCTTGAAAACACATCCAAAGCCAGCGTCATTCCACGATACGCCAGGCATAGCGCCTTTCTGTTCAGTAATGAATCGTAAACAATGCCGCGCTAATTTCATAATGCTATAGCCTTAATCAGCCTGCAGGAGTGTAGGTATCGTTTCCGCCTGATAAAAAGGAAGAGGCCCACTGAATGTTTTCCCGCTTTTTTATTTATCGCCCGGTGTTTGCCTGGGTGATAGCTATCTTGATTATGCTGCTCGGCGCGCTTTCCATTACCCTGTTGCCCGTAGAACAATACCCTGACGTCGCACCGCCTGCGGTCAACATCAGCGCAACCTATACCGGTGCATCGGCCGAGACGCTAGAAAACAGCGTTACCCAAGTCATTGAGCAGCAGCTGACCGGGCTGGATAATTTGCTTTACTTCACTTCCAGCAGCAGTTCACAGGGCAACGTTTCGGTGACTGTCACGTTCAGCCAGGGAACCGATCCAGACACTGCGCAGGTTCAGGTGCAAAATAAGGTGCAGCAGGCACTGACTCGATTACCCAGCGAAGTCCAGCAACTGGGCGTGACCGTGACGAAATCGCAGTCAAACTTTTTGCTGGTGATGGGGCTGTATGACACCACCGGGAAAAGCAACAGCACCGACATTGGGGATTGGCTGGTCAGCAACATGCAGGAGCCGTTGGCAAGGACAGAAGGCGTGGGGGATATTCAGGTGTTTGGCGGGCAATATGCCATGCGAATCTGGCTTGATCCTTTCAAACTCAATGCCTATTCACTGCAACCCTCGGATGTTTCCACGGCTATTCGCGCGCAGAATATTCAGGTCTCCGCCGGGAAAATCGGTGGGCTTCCTTCTCCAGATAATCAACAACTTACAGCAACCGTCAGGGCGCAGTCGCGTCTTCAAACGCCTGAACAGTTCCGACATATCATCGTAAAAAGTGACAGAAATGGTGCGATTGTTCGTGTCGGCGATGTGGCTCGCGTCGAGTTGGGCGGTGAAACTTACGATATGACCACGCGTCTCAACGGACATCCGGCTGCGGGTATCGGTGTGATGCTGGCACCGGGCGCGAATGCACTTGATACCGCCACGCTGGTTAAGCAGAAAGTCGAAGAGTATCGACATTCCATGCCTGCCGGGTATGAAGTGGCATACGCGCTGGACAGTACCGACTTCATTAAAATTTCCGTAGAGGATGTGGTGATTACGCTGATTGAAGCTATCGTGCTGGTCGTCGTCGTCATGTACCTGTTTTTGCAAAATATTCGCGCAACCATTATTCCTGCGTTGGCAGTGCCCGTGGTGTTATTGGGGACGTTCGGCGTGTTGGCGCTGTGCGGTTATACCATCAACACGTTGACGCTGTTTGCCATGGTACTGGCCATCGGCTTGCTGGTAGATGATGCCATTGTGGTGGTCGAAAACGTCGAACGCATCATGCATGACGAAGGTTTGCCTGCCAGAGAAGCAACAGAAAAATCGATGAAAGAGATCTCCGGCGCATTGATTGCTATCGCACTGGTGCTATCGGCGGTGTTTCTGCCCATGGCTTTTTTCGCCGGTTCAACAGGCGTAATTTATCGTCAATTTTCTGTCACCATTATTGCCGCAATGACTTTTTCCGTGCTGGTGGCATTGACGTTAACGCCAGCGTTGTGCGGCATGTTGCTTAAACCTGGCAAGCCGCATCAAAAAGGATTTTTTGGTGGTTTTAACCGCTTTTATGCAGCAACCGAGCGTAAATATCGCCATAAAGTCGTGAGTACGCTGCGTCGGCCGCTGATCATGATCTCGCTGTACAGCGCGATGGGATTGGTGCTGTTTTTTATGTTTACCCGCCTTCCGGGCAGTTTTCTACCGACAGAAGATCAGGGCAGCATCATGCTACAGGCAACGCTGCCAGCCGGGGCAACAGCCAGCCGAACGGAAGCGGTTAATAAGCAGATTGTTGACTGGTTTCTCACCCAAGAAAAAGAGAATATCGATGTGGTATTCACTATCAACGGCTTTAACTTCAGCGGCGCGGCGCAAAACGCCGGTATGGCATTTATCAAGCTTAAAAACTGGGATCAGCGTGAGGGACGTGAAAACTCAGCGGAGGCGATAGCCGGGCGCGCTACCTATGCGCTTTCCTCAATCCGTGATGCGCAAATCTTCGCGCTGACGCCACCGTCCGTGCCAGGTTTGGGACAGAACAACGGCTTTACCTATGAACTGCTCGCCAGCGGCGGTACCACGCGCAGCGAACTGGAAAACCTGCGCGATCAGTTGTTGCAGCAGGCCACGCAAAGCCCGGCACTCTCCGCGGTGCGGGCAAATATTCTGCCGCAAATGCCACAGCTGCAAATCGATATTGATACCAACAAAGCGGTGGCGCTGGGTCTGCAGCTGGATGACATCACCGATACGTTAACCAGCGCGTGGGGTGGCGCGTATATCAATGATTTTATCGATCGTGGTCGCGTCAAACGCGTTTACATTCAAGGTGATGGTCAGTATCGATCGGCGCCTAACGATCTGGACAAATGGTTTATCCGCAACAGCGAAGGCGGCATGACGCCTTTCTCTGCTTTTGCGTCAACGCGCTGGACTATGGGACCGGAAAGCCTGAACCGCTATAACGGTTCTGCCGCGTTTGAAATTCAGGGCCAAAATGCTGAGGGATACAGCTCGGGAGATGCGATGGCGACCATGGAGCGGCTGGCTAACGCGCTGCCTGCGGGAACAACCGGGGCATGGAGTGGACTCTCATTGCAGGAAAAGCAGGCGGGGGGCAATCGACCGCGCTGTATGCCATCTCCATTTTGGTGGTGTTTCTCTGCTTAGCGGCGCTGTATGAGAGTTGGTCTGTGCCGTTTTCTGTGTTACTTGCCGTGCCGCTGGGTGTGCTTGGCACGGTGATAGCCGTGGCGCTACGCGGATTAAGCAACGACATCTACTTCCAGGTCGCTTTGTTAACCACGGTTGGGCTGACCTCGAAGAATGCGATATTGATTATTGAGTTCGCAGAAGATGCTGTACGGCAAGGACGCTCACTGAGTTCAGCCGCGCTACAGGCTGCCCGAACGCGTCTGCGCCCGATCATGATGACCTCGCTGGCCTTTATTGCCGGTGTGGTGCCGCTTGCGATTGCGACAGGTGCGGGCGCAAACAGCCGCATTGCGATAGGCACCGGGATTATCGGCGGGACGTTAGCCGGTACAGTACTGGCGCTGTTCTTCGTCCCGCTGTTTTTTGTCTTGGTTAAACGCTATCTCACCCGGCATGGATCCGCTAAATAAATCGCTGAAACCTCAAGCCTGTACGAGCATGTGCAGGCTTAAGGTGCGGCAAACAGTCAGATGATTAAACAGCAAAAGCGCGATTTACTGCGTATTGGCGGTCAAAAAATCTTCGCGCTGCGGCGTGAAGGTGTCCAGGAGCGTTCCCGCTTCCAGACAGACACAGCCGTGCACCACGTTGGGTGCTTTATACAAAGTATCGCCCGCAGCGACTTCCTGCGTGACACCCCCAATCGTAAAGGCGAAACGTCCGCTTAACACATACGTTAACTGCTCATGTGGATGATGGTGTAAAGGACCAACCGCATCCTTTTCAAAGATTACTTCAACAGCCATCATGCCGCCGCCGTGAGCCAAAAGGCGACGCATAACGCCATTGCCTAAATCTTCAAGCGGGCGGTCTTGTTTATAGATAAACATGTGAACTCCTGATGTTGGTCGGGCATGCGGTGGTCGTTTTGTGACAGCACTCACAGCGATGGGGTGATTTAACCCATGCACTTTAGCGTTTTTTTATTAAAATGAAACGGTGTTTCAATTAAATGCTAAGGGTAGATCATGAAAATTGCGTTAATGATGGAAAATAGCCAGGCGGCTAAAAACGCCACCGTAGTGAAAGAACTGGAAGGCGTTGCTCAGCCATTGGGCCATCAGGTTTTTAACGTCGGGATGAGCGACGAGCAAGATCATCATCTGACCTACATTCACCTCGGCATTCAAGCCAGCGTGCTGCTTAACAGCCAGGCGGTGGATTTTGTGGTAGCGGGTTGCGGCACCGGACAAGGCGCACTGATGTCGCTGAATATTCATCCGGGTGTGGTCTGTGGCTACTGTATCGATCCTGCGGACGCTTATCTTTTTGCGCAAATTAACAACGGTAATGCGCTGTCGCTGCCGTTTGCCAAAGGCTTTGGCTGGGGTGCGGAACTTAACCTGCGCTTTATCTTTGAGAAAGCCTTTACCGGCGAAAAAGGGCTGGGCTATCCACCTGAGCGTAAAGAGCCACAGGTGCGTAACGCTGGCTTGCTGAATCAGGTTAAAGCGGCAGTGATTAAAGAGAACTATCTGGATACGCTGCGCGCTATCGATCCTGAACTGGTGCGCACCGCAGTGAGCGGCCCACGTTTCCAACATTGCCTGTTCGAGCACGGACAAAATCAGGAAATCATCAGCTTCGTACGCCAGCTGACGCAGTAAATTAGCGACGAAGTGAAAGGGCGGCTCAGGCCGCCCGTTTTTTTATTCCTGTTCCGCCAGCGCCGGATTGTAATGACGACTCGCGTCCACCAGCATCCGCGTGTAGGGCATGGTCGCCCGATCGGCGACTAGCGTGTCAACATCCAGCGTTTCCAGCACTTTGCCATGCTGCATCACCGCCACACGATGGCAGATATGCGCCACCACGCCTAAATCATGCGTCACCATCAAATAGGTCAGATTACCTTGCTGTTGCAGGTCGCTGAGCAGGTTGAGAATTTCTGCCTGCACCGAGACATCCAGCGCGGAGGTTGGCTCATCCAGCAGCAGCACGCGCGGCTCAAGAATCAGGGCGCGGGCAATGGCCACGCGCTGACGCTGACCGCCAGAAAGCTGGTGCGGATAACGCGTCTGAAAAGCGCGGTTTAATCCCACTTTCTCCAACATGCTGATCACCCGCTGTTGCCGCTGCCCGATGCCGTGAATCTGCAAGGGCTCTTCCAAAATATCGCCAATGGTATGACGCGGATGCAGCGAGCCGTAAGGATCCTGAAACACCATCTGCACCAGGCGGCAGCGCGTGTGATCGATTCGATGATCAAGAGGCTTTGCGTTAATCGTTAATTCGCCTTGCCAGTGATTAAACAGGCCCGCCAGACATTTCAGCACGGTGGTTTTGCCAGAGCCCGATTCACCCACCAGGCCAAAAATCTCACCCTCTTTCACACTGAGATTAACGTCGTACAGCACCTGATTACGCGCGCCATCTTCGCCAAAGCTCAGGTTGAGATTGTTAACAGTAATCATCTTGACTCCTTACCCGTTCATCCAGCTAACGTGACGTTGTAACACCGGCAGGCGCGCACGGCGATGATCGATATCTGGCAAAGCGGCGAGTAAACCTTGGGTGTAAGGATGTTGCGCTTGATCCAGCTCGCTGGCGGCCAGCGATTCCACCACCCGTCCGGCGTACATCACCAGGACGCGATCGCAGAAGCTGCGCACCAGATTGATATCGTGACTGATAAAAATCAGTCCTAAACCGCGTGCTTTTACCAAGTCGTCAAGCAGCGCCAATACCTGCAATCGCACCGATACATCCAGCGCTGAAGTCGGTTCATCGGCAATCACCAGTTCAGGCTCGGTAATCAGCATCATGGCAATCATCACGCGCTGGCCTTGTCCGCCGGAGATTTCGTGCGGATAGAGTTGGTAAACACGCTCAGGATCGCGGATGCGCACTACCTCCAACATCTCCAGCGCCCGCTGACGGGCGGCGGCATGTTGTCCGCGATGGTGGCTGCGCCAGGCTTCAGCGATCTGATCGCCGACGCGGATCACTGGATTAAGCGAATATTTTGGGTCCTGCATGATCATCGAGATGCGTTTACCGCGTACGGCACGCATTTGTGCCGGGCTGGCGCGCAGCAGATCGATATCGCCGAATTGCATGAGGCTGGCTTCAATGCGGGCTTTCGCGGGGTGCAGTTGCAGCAGCGCACGGCCCACGGTGGATTTGCCGGAACCCGATTCACCCACAATCGCCAGCTTTTCCTGTCCAAGTTGAAAGGAGACGCCCCGCACTGCGGCGGTAGTCTGGCGTCCGTTGACAAAGTTAACGTGCAAATCACGCACGTCGAGCAACGGCGAAGCGTTACTCACTGCGGGGATCGAGCAGGTCACGTAGGCCATCTCCTAAAAGTTAAACGCCAGGCTGTTAATCAGAATCGCTAAACCCGGAACGGTCACTACCCACCAACACTCCAACATGTAGGTGCGGCCGCTGGCGATCATCGCGCCCCATTCAGGATCGGGTGGCTGTGCGCCAAGGCCGAGGAAACCCAGCCCAGCAGCAGTCAGAATGATACCCGCCATGTTCATGGTGATGCGGATAATCACCGAGGGCAGACACAGCGGCACGATGTGTTTCCACAGCACGCGCAGCGGAGAAGCACCTTGTAGCCGCACCGCAGAGATAAAGTCAGCCTGACGCAGCGACAGCGTTTCAGCGCGTGCCAGACGTGCAATGGGTGGCCAGGCTGTCAGCGTAATCGCAATGACCACATGTTCCAGGCCGGGACCTAGCGCCGCCACGAACGCCAGCGCCAATACCAGACTGGGAAAAGAGATAAAAATGTCGGTCACGCGCATCAGCACGCTGTCGACCTTGCCGCCAAAGTAGCCAGCCGTCACGCCCAGCAGCAGCCCGAGCGGTCCAACAGTAATTGACACCAGCAACACGATGTAGAGCGTGATGCGTGCCCCCAAACTAACCGGCTAAAGATGTCGCGACCAAATTCGTCGGTGCCGAACCAATGCTCGGCGCTGGGCGGCGTTAACGCATTATTTAAATCCTGAATCAGCGGGTGATAAGGCGCAATCCAGGGTGCGAACAGCGCCACAATGCACAGCACCAGCACAATGCCGCCGCCAATCGCCGTCAGCGGATTGCAGGCCATGCGCCAGAGAAAATGAGCGGTACGCGCAGCAAAGCGTTGGCAGCGCGCCAGCTTTTCCCGCGTCGCGCTGACATGAGGCGTGTCGTAGGAGATCGTCATACTTTGGTCCTCGGATCAAATACCTGATAAAGCAGGTCAGAGAGCAGGTTAAGCATCACAAAAATTAGGCCGACCACCAGCACGCAGCCCATCACCGCATTCATGTCGCCTAGCATCAAGCTGCCGGTCAGGTAAGAACCAAAACCGGGCCATGAAAACACCGTTTCAATTAATACCGCGCCTTCCAGCAGGGAACCGTAGGCGAGGGCGACCACCGTGAGCAGCTGAACCAGAATGTTGCGGAAGGCGTGCTGCCAGATCACCTGCCATTCCGTTAATCCTTTGACGCGGGCAGTAAGAATGAACTCTTGCGACAGTTGCGCGAGCATAAAGCTGCGCGTCATGCGGCTGATGTAGGCCAGCGAATGAAAACCCAGCAGCGAAGCGGGTAACACCAAATGATTGAGCGCATTCCAAAACACCTGGCTGTTGCCCGCTATAAGCGCATCTATCAGCATGAAACCGGTACGGCGCGGCACAATGCCGTCAAGACTGAAATCAACCCGACCCGCGCCGCCTACCCAACCCAGATGCGCATAGAACAGCAGCAAACCAATCATTCCCACCCAGAAAATCGGCGTGGAATAACCCGCCAGACTGATCACACGTACGACGTAATCGATCACGCTGTTGCGTCGAGCCGCTGCCAGCACACCCAACGGCACACCTAATCCGGCGCCAATAACAATCGCCAACGTGGCCAGTTCAACGGTGGCGGGAAACACCCGCAGGATATCGTTGACCACCGGTTGGCCGGTAAGCAGCGCATGACCTAAATCGCCATGCAACAGCGCGTTAAGGTAGATACCGAACTGCACCCACAAAGGTTTGTCGAAGCCGAGTTGCTGATAAACTTGCTGATAAGTGGCGTTGTCAGCGTCGGGTCCAACAATCGCTAATACGGGATCCAGCGGCATCACGCGGCCAATGAAAAAAGTCAGCAGCAGCAGGCCAAACAGCGTAATAAGCACCTGTACGCCACGTTTGCTGATGCGGCGAACCTGGTTTTGAGTCAGCGTCATGGGCGGCCTCCCGCTAAGGTATCCGGCGTTTTCCATACGTCGCGCAAGAAAGTGGTGGCCGATGGATGCGGCTGATAATCCTGCACACGGTTATTGACCACCACCGAATCCACCATTTGTGATATCGGCATCAAGGCCGGCACCAGTTGGTCATATCGGCGTTGAATCGCGAAATATTCTTGCTGCTGTTTGGTGCTGTCGCGCTCGACCAGCGCCTGATCAATCATGCTATTGAGCTGAGCATCGTAGAAACCGGTGCGCCAGCCCTGAAAATTGGTCAGGCGTGCGCTGTCGGCATTGTTTGGGTTATAGACCAGCGAACGCAGGCTGGAGTGAGGATGAGGTTCAACGCCGCTGCCGCCACGGCCCACCAGCAAGTTAAACTGGCGATCGCGCATTGCGCCGTAGATCTGATTACCGGTGCCAGTGACAATTTTGGCGCGGATGCCGCCTTGCAGCAGCGTGGACTGTATCGCGATAGCGATGTTCAGAAAGGGTTGGTCAGCTAATACGCGCAGCGTAGTGTCAAATCCATTGGGATAACCTGCTTCAGCCAGCAACGCTTTGGCGCGTGCAACATCCAGTTTGTAACCAGGATCAGGCAAGGTGGCAGGCATATTTGCCTGAATCGGGCGCTGATGCAACACGCCATATCCGGTCATCAAGCTTTTATTAATTCCCTGATAATCCACCAGATACCGTACCGCTTCACGCACTTTGACATCCGCGAAGTGGTCATCTTTCATGCTCATCGCCAGATAGTAAATAGTGCCTTTCTGTACCGCGTCGATAGCCAGGTCGGGATCGTTACGCAGGGCGCGTACGTCGGGAATCGCCATGTTGCTGGCAATATCCAGATCGCCTTTTTGCATCATCAAACGCAGGGTTTGTGACTCTTGTAAATGGCGAAATACCACGCGTGACATTTTTGCCTCGCCGCGCCAGTAATGGTCTGCTCGGCTCATGCGCAGCACATCTTTGGCCTGCCAGACATCAAGGCGGAAGGGACCTGAACCCGCTTCGTTGGTGGTTAACCAGCGGTTGCCCCAATCGCCTTTCACTTCATGTGATTTCACCGTTTTGCTGTCCAGCACCACCATGCTGCCCAACGCCGCCAGCGAATAGATCACCAGCTTGGGATCATTGGGTTTCGGCAGGGTCATCACCACGGTGCGTGCATCGGGTGCGGTGATCATCTGATCCACATTTTCTTTCGTGAAACCATACGATTTCCACACCGATGCTTGCGCAAGATTCAGGTGCAGCACACGACGCATTGACCAAATCACATCGTCACTGCTCAATGCATTGCCGGAATGGAAGGTGACACCGTCACGAAGGTGAAAGGTGAGCTGCTTGTTATCCGGGCTGATCTCCCAACGTTCCGCCAATGCAGGGCGCACGTTGGTCAGTTGTTTAGGATCGAGTTCAACCAAGCCGTCATACAGATTCACCACAATACCCACCACTTCATTACCGGTCATGGCGGCGGGATCCAGCGTGAGCAAGTTATTCATGTTCATGCCAACGATCAGCTGATCGTCAGGCGTTTTCGCCTGTAACGACGCGCTGCCCGCCAGCAGCAGCAGCGTGACAAGCCACGCGCCGCAGCGGTTGTAGAGTTTCATAATGTCAGTCCAGCAGGTCAGAGGTTATTATTGTTTGCCGTACTTGGTTATGGCGATTTACCAGCGTTCGAGCGTATGGGTTTCTATCCAGCTAAAGTTAATGTCTTCTCCTAATCCAGCGCGGGTTGGCAAATGCACAAAACCCTGGTCATCCATCGGATCGACCAGGCTGTTGAGATAGGCAGGAGGCTGTTCGTAATCAAGGAAAGGGTGTAACAGGCCGCGTTCATACCAGCGGCAATTGCGGATCGCGCCGACCACCGCAATGCTGGCTGCGCCATTGCCATGGACTTCGCAATCCATACCAAAGGCTTCTGCGAGGCTGGCAACTTTCATGGTCGCTGAGATTCCCCTACGCCATTGGCACCCGCACGCAAAATGTCGCAGGCGCCTGCTCGCACCCAATCAGCACGGCTGTGATGTTTACCGCCAAGGCTTTCCGGTCCCAGCACATCAATAGACAGGTTTTCAGCCAGCCAGGCGTAAGAGGCCATGCTCTCTTCTTCCATCGGCTCTTCAAACCAGCTGAAATTTAACTTTTCTAACGCTCGGCCGATGGTCAGCGCTTCGCTGCGGCTGTACCAGTGATAACCGTCCAGCATTAGCGCAATATCGGGACCTACCGCTTCGCGTACCGCCGCACAGGCTTTAATATCCATGGCCGTGCTGGGCGCAAACGAAACGGGCGGCATCCAGGTGTGGAGCTTGATCGCTTTGTAGCCGCGCTGTACCAGCTTTTCAGCAAAGCGCGCATATTCATCAGGAGTTGATAATCCCCCTCCAGTTCATCACCACACATGGTGCTGCCGTAGGCGGGAATCTTCTCGCGATAGCCGCCCAGCAATTTGTGCACCGGCTGCTGCAGTTTGCGACCAATTAAATCCCACATCGCTTGTTCAACGGCAGAAAGCGCGCGTTCGGTGAGCTGATGTGCACTTCCGCGTTGCCAGTGCACCAGATCTTGCCACAAACGTTCGCGGTCAAAGGCGTTTTGCCCAATCAGCACTTTGCGAAAAAAGGCATTCACCACATGTGAACGCACCACTTCGGCAGGTGCAAAGGCATAGCCGCAATCCCCTTCATCACTGGTGATCGTTAATAACGCCATTTGCGCATCTGTTTCGGGGCCGGGATGAGAGTGGCCGGCGCTGTCTGAGCGGCGCTGAGTAGGATAAGTAAAAAGGGTGACATCGATTGCGCTGATCTTCACGGTTAAGCTCCTGTAGCTGATCGTTTGGCGTAATAAATAAAACGCCGTTTCATTTTTATAATCTAGCCTTCACATTTTATTAACGCATTAGCCAAAACAAGAACATTGCTGACTAATATGTGTGCAGTTGCCTAAGGCGTTGTGAACACATTCACGAAAGCGCGGCGTTTTGTGAGCCAGGACACGCAGAGATAGGGTTTAAGCAGATTGGGCAGTGATACTTTTCAGCGTATTTTCCCCAGTTAATTCAAAAATTAACGCCTGTTAGCGAAGCGTTAATAATCTCTATTTTTTCCTGTCATTATTTAAAGTGCTATTTACGAAGCTGATCACTTTTACCGCTGCGTATTTATGGGCGGAGATTTTAATAGGATTAAATAAATAATAAATTTTAATAAAATATATTATTAATATAAAAATCAATAATTTATTTCCGTAAAATATAAGCATTCCACGCCTCGCTTTCTATAGTTGGCTTGCGGGTTATCTGTTTCTCTTCAATAAATTAATAGTCACATAATTAGCGGGTTTATCCTGAGGCGCAGCGAAAAACGCCTTAAATACAGATAAGCCCTTTAGCGAGATTGATTGACTTTATCTGGAGAGCGCAATGTTTCGTCATGTTAAACAAATGCAATATACCGTTCGCGTTGCTGGTCCAAATCCGGGGCTGGCTAACTTACTGTTAGAACAATTTGGCGGGCCTCAAGGGGAACTGGCGGCAGCATGCCGTTATTTTACCCAAGGGCTGGGCGATGAAGATCCGGGTCGTAAAGATATGCTGCTGGATATCGCTACTGAAGAGTTAAGCCATCTGGAAATTATCGGTAGTCTGGTTGGCATGCTCAACAAAGGTGCTAAAGGCGATCTGGCTGAAGGTGTGGAAGAGGAAGCCGAACTTTATCGCTCACTCACTAACGGCGGCAACGGCAGCCACACCACCGCGTTACTTTACGGTGGCGGCCCGGCGTTAACCAACTCCGCCGGTGTGCCCTGGACAGCAGCCTATATCGATACCATTGGCGAAGTTACCGCCGATCTACGATCCAATATCGCCGCTGAAGCGCGCGCTAAAATTATTTACGAACGTCTGATCAACGTAACCGATGATCCCGGCGTAAAAGATGCGTTGGGCTTTTTGATGACGCGCGAAGTGGCGCACCAGATCTCATTTGAAAAAGCGCTCTATGCAATCCGTGATAATTTCCCGCCAGGAAAATTACCGCCAATCGAGCAGTACGCACACACGTATTACAATATGTCTGAAGGGGGCGATATTCGCGGTAGCTGGAATTCAGATGAGAATTTCGATTATGTAGCCGATCCGCAACCTGCAGTAGACGGTGGCGATGGTTTATCCAAAGTGACCTTGTCTGATAAACAAAATACGCATGTTGAAAATATGGCCATCCGCACCCAATCCGATCCCACCATCAATCCTTTAACCGGAACCGATCTGGGCAAAGGCATACCAAAAGAGCAGCAGTGATCGGGAGACGTGCCTGTTGACGCAGGCACGCTGAACAAAAGGAGAAGTCATGCGCATTCATCATCTGAACTGTGGATGTATGTGTCCAGTCGGTGGCGCGTTGTACGATGGTTTCAGTGCATCACCTTTCGCCCATTTAGTGTGTCATTGCCTGTTGCTGGAGACCGATGCACACGGCTTGGTTTTAGTGGATACCGGCATGGGATTACAGGATATCCAACGTCCCGCCGATCGCCTTTCGGGCTTTTTCCGCGCCATGAACAACATTCGCTACGATGAGCAACTCAGTGCCTGGCA
Organism: Candidatus Pantoea bituminis; assembly: GCF_018842675.1. NCBI lineage: Bacteria > Pseudomonadati > Pseudomonadota > Gammaproteobacteria > Enterobacterales > Erwiniaceae > Pantoea > Candidatus Pantoea bituminis. Next base: position 1,952,075 of record NZ_JAGTWO010000004.1, on the reverse strand, counting down.
GCAGGTGGTGAATTTAGGGTTCAAGCCCGACGATGTTCGCCACATCATTCTGACGCATCTGGATTTTGATCATGCAGGCGGCATCACCGATTTTCCACAAGCGCGTGTGCATCTGTTACAGCGAGAACTGCAAACGGCAACCGGGCAACAAAGCTGGTTACGACGTCAGCGCTATCGGCCTCAGCAGTGGGGCAGCCACGATGGCTGGCGTGGTTATCCTGATGGGGGCGAGCGCTGGTTCGGTTTTGACGCCGTCAGGGCCATTGATGAGTTAAGCGATGACATTCTGCTGGTGCCGCTGCCGGGACATACATTAGGGCACGCTGGCGTCGCGATCCGTCATGGAAAAGGCTGGATGTTGCATGGTGGCGACGCCTGGTTTTATCGCGGCGAAATGCACCAGGAAACGCGCCATTGCACGCCCGGTTTGCGCTTCTATCAGTGGATGATGCGCAGCGATACACAAGCATGGCGTACTAACCAACAACGCTTACGTGAACTGTCGTTGCAGCACAATGATGAGGTCACGATGTTTTGCAGCCACGATGCACGCGAGCTTCAGGCCTTCACTTCACGGCGCTAATAGTATTCCTAAAATCATTTTCATCGATCGCTTCCCCTTATCTGATTTATGAGTGATAGTAACGGCGATTTACAATAATAATTCTCATTATCATTTATATGGGTTATTTCGATGAAAAAATGGATGTTAGCGCTGGGGTTAATCACGCTGGTAGGATCGGCATCGGCTAAAACAATTACTGATGTCGCCGGGCGTCAGGTCGATGTCGCCAATGAATCAAAACGTATTATTTTAGGTGAAGGGCGACAGATCTACTTGCTGGCTGCCTTTGATACCGAGGCGCCGTTTCAACGGGTAGTTGGCTGGCGCGATGACTTTCACAAAGCGGATTGGGATGGTTATCAGGCGTATGAACAGCGCTATCCGCAAATTAAAAAACTGCCGACCTTTGGCGGGGCAAAAGATGGCACGTTTAACGTAGAGCAGGCGCTGACGTTAAAACCAGATTTAGTACTGATGAACCTTGAGTCCAAAGCGGCAACGGATGAGGGCAAATTGATTGAAAAATTGCAGGCTGTTGGTATCCCGGTGGTGTTTATCGATTTCCGTGAAGCGCCGTTTGTGAATGCTGAGAAAAGTATTCGTATTATGGGAGAGTTGGTGAACAAACCGGCCCGTGCGCAGGCGATCATCGACTTCCGCCACCAGCAAATTCAGCGTGTCACCTCACGTTTGCACAGTTTCAACGGCTATCGCCCGAAAGTCATGATCGATCGTGCAGGCGGTTACAGCGACGAATGTTGTATGTCATTCGGCAATGAGAATTTTGGGCAAATGGTGGAAATGGCTGGCGGCGATAACATTGCCAAAAATCTCATTCCTGGCACCTTCGGTACTCTCAATCCAGAGCAAATCATTGCCAGCCGCCCAGATGTGGTGGTGGTCACGGGTGCAAACTGGAAAAATTACAATACGGTAGGGAAGTGGATTGGCGTTGGGCCGGGGGCTGACGTCACGGAGGCAACGGCGCGCTTAAAAACGCTGATGATGCGTGATGCTTTCAAAACCCTACCGGTTGCACATAACGGCAATGCACACGCCATCTGGCATCAGTTCTATGACAGCCCTTACCAGTTTGTTGCTATTCAGGCATTGGCAAAATGGCTGCATCCCGATCTGTTTGCCGATCTTGATCCAGATAAGACCTTCCGTGAGTTCCATCAGAAATTTTTACCGCTACCTTACCAGCCTGGTTATTGGGTAACGTTACCCGCAGATAAACGTTAATGTTCCCCTCGGCGGCAGAGATGCCGCTGTTTAATTTCTTTTTCTTGCTGAATTAACCTGCCACTTTTCTTCATGTTTACTAATATTTTACAGGCGCGAAGTCGGTTGCTTGAGGAAGCGAAGTGCCGTCTTCACCCCGTTTATTAACAGAATATGGAGAGGAAAATGCGCACTACCTCGGGAAGGTCGGCTTTCGCCGTTACGCTTTACGCTCTGCTTGAGCCGCTGCCGTTGGGCTTTTTTAGCGCCGCCTGGCTATTCGATATTATCTACATGCGAGGCTTTGAAATCATGTGGACCGATGCCGCCAGCTGGCTCATTGTTTTTGGTTTGGTCATAGCGGTTTTGCCACGTTTAATCAGCCTTGTTTATCTATTTCGTGGCAGTGCAGCACCCGAAAAACCCACTTTTGGCTCTCGTTGCTGGCCATTATCCTTGCTGTGCTAAACGCCTTCATTCATAGCCGTGATGCTTATGCGGTGGTGCCATTAGGCGTCATACTTTCTACGCTGGTGGTGGCACTGTTGCTGCTGGCAAATGTTCAACTCGCGTTACGTCAACGCACCGCTTAAGGAGAAGCCGAGATGAAAATGCAGCATAAAACGTTACTCGCCGTGACCTTAATTGCCTTGCTGGCGGGCTGTGACGATGGCGCGCTGATTGATCCGCAAAAGCAAACCGGCCCCAATCCTGAACTGCCACAGGCGCAAAATTTTGTTATGCCGCCAATGCAGGTGCCAGAGGGTGTACCGTGGAAAGCGGGTGAAATGCCGAAAGTGGCAAAAGGGCTAAAAATCGAGAAGATCGCCGAGAACTTGCAACATCCACGTCAAGTCTACGTACTGCCGAATGGCGATGTGCTAGTGGCGGAGTCTAACGGGCCACCAAACGCGACAGCCAGGCCGAAAGAGCTGATAACAGGCTTGATTCAAAAATCTTCGGGCAAAGGCGGCGCAGGCGGCAACAGCATAACGCTGCTGCGTAACGTAAACGGTAAGTGGGAAAAACATCGCTTCATCGAAAATCTGTTTTCACCATTTGGTATCCAGCTGGTGGGTAATACGCTGTATGTCGCGAATGCCGACAGCCTGGTGAAATTTCCTTATACCGAAGGCGAAACGGAGATTCGTACCGCGCCTGAAGAGGTGACTGACCTGCCGGGCGGACCGATCAATCATCACTGGACTAAGTCGCTGCTGGCAAGTCCCGATGGCAGCAAGTTGTATGTGGGAATAGGATCCAATAGCAACATCACTGAAAACGGCATTGGCGCTGAATATCGCCGCGCTGCGATCCTTGAAGTCGATGCTGCCAGCGGGGCAAGTCGCATTTATGCCAGCGGATTACGTAATCCTACCGGTATGCAGTGGGAACCGCAGAGCGGTAAGTTGTGGGCCATTGTGAACGAACGCGATGAAATTGGTTCGGATCTGGTGCCGGATTACCTGACGTCGGTGCAGGAGAAAGGCTTCTACGGTTGGCCTTATAGCTATTTTGGTCAGCACATTGACCCCCGTGCCGAACCGCAGCGTCCCGATCTGGTTGAGAAGGCCATCAAGCCCGATTACGCGCTGAGCTCGCACGTCGCGCCGCTGGGCCTCCTGTTCTACCAAGGTGACAACATGGCGCAATATCGCGGTGGCGCGTTTGTGAGTGAACACGGGAGCTGGAACCGCAAGCCGTTAAATGGTTATCAGGTAGTGTGGGTGAAATTTGAGCAGGGTCAGCCGGTGGGTCAGCCGCAGCCGATTGTTACCGGTTTTTTGACGGATGATCAAAAGCAAGTTCGTGGATTGCCAGTAGGATTAGCTGAAGATAAGCAGGGTGGTGTTTTGATCGCCGATGATGCGGGTAACAGCATCTGGCGCATTAGCGCAGCAAACGAATAATCGGTTAAATGCTGGGCAATAAAAAAGGATTTGGCTTGAGGCCAAATCCTTTATTTTTTGTTCGTTCCCCGGCTGGTAACCGGCTTCGAACGAGGTGCTCAGCACTCTCCACAAAAGTTATTCTAAATAGTGCGGCGAAAGTTTTCAAGTTTGGCTAAAATACTGTATGGTTATACAGGTGTTGAGGGGTGAGTTTAGCCTCAAGATTGACTGGCCGCTCCCAGGGGCACGGTTTTTAAATCCCGGCAGGCATCAGGTGGTGCTGGCCTGTGGCTTTAACCTTGAGTGCCGCTCAGCTCTCTCCACAAGATGTGCTTAGGCACCCGGCGGGTAGAGTCAAAGCCTCGGTAGCCGAACAGCGCGCTCCTGTAAAAGGAGAAGGAAAGTGATGGAACTGACAAGGCTGATTCTGGATATCATCCGAATCATTTTGCAGATCATCGTTGCCCTTATGCAACTGACCGGTAAAGCATACTAACCGGAACTTGAGACAAGGCGGAGCTAACCACTCCGCCTTTTTTCATGTTAATGCGCTGATGCGCCGTCAGGCCGTTTGCTGCGTCACGTTAGCCTCAGTTTGAGGGTGCAAGCGCTTCTCCGGTTGCAGCAGCGTCATCGCCAACATGCTGCCAAACGCGATCACAGCGGTGACGGTAAACATGGCGTTATAGCCATAATATTCGGCCAACCAACCGCAGAGCATCGGGGAGATGATCGCGGCGAGATTGGCAATAGCCAATGTCATGCCACTGTAGGTTCCGACCGATGATTTCGGCGTTACGTCAATCACCACAGACCAGTAAACATTGTTCACCAGTGCGTTCAGTGCGTTGCCCAGCGTCATCAAGGCGATAATACCCGCCGCTGAGTGCATCCACGGAATGGCCATAAAACAGCAGGCGGTGCCGCACAACGTGACGGCGGCAAAAACATTACGTGCCAGACGCAGATTGTTGAAGCGAGCCAGCAGCCAGTCGGCAAAACGTCCCCCGAGCAGCACGGTAATACAGGCACCGCTCCATGGAATCATCGCGACGTACCACAATGCGTGCAGATCGTAATGAAAGTTATCCTGCAGATATTTCGGCATCCACGTCACCAGCGTAAAGGTGATGTAGAGAAAGGAGAAATAGCCCAGCGCATTGCACACCAGCGTGCGGCTGGTAAAAAAGCGCCACCACGGCAGCGGGGTATCGTCGTGTTGAGTCACCTTTTGTCCGCGGCGAATAAACTCACGTTCTGCGGCATGGGTTGCAGCGCTGGTATCTGGGCTATCGCTGAAGGTGCGGGCAAAAAGCAGCATTGCCAGCAGCGACATCACGCCAAGCAGGATAAACATCATGCGCCAGTCGTTGGTCAGCAGCAGCAGACCGACAGCAATCGGCGCTGTCAGTAACGATCCAACTTGGGTAGAAAGCAGGCCAATACTCAGAGCGAAACCGCGTTCGTTATCGGGTGCCCAGTGCGCAATGGCTTTGTTCATCAACGCGTACGCTGGGCCTTCCGAAAAGCCAAACATGATGCGTAACGCCGCAAACCCCATGATGGCCGATCCGCCAAACAGCGCCATGCCTAAATCACCCGCCCAGGCAGTGGCAATTTCCAGAATCGACCAAAGCACGCCAGCCATCATCCAGACTTTTTTAGTGCCGATACGATCGGCCAGAAAGCCACCACACAGCGATCCAAACAGATAGCCAAAGCCAAAATAGCCCAGCACCGCCCCAAGCTGCACTTTTGAAAAGTGATATTCCGCTGAAATGGCATTCGCGGCAAATGAGAGTGCGCCGCGATCAACATAGTTAATCAGGGCAATGAGAAACAGCATTGAAAATATAGTGTAACGATAGCGACCCGGGTTCATCTCATCTCTCCTGAATAAAAAACTGACAGAAGTGATAAGCAAAATAGATGCCTGAAATGATTAACTATCGTAAAAACAGGGACATAAAACTATAAAAGAGGCCCGTAGCGAGACGGAATAACAATATTGCTGATTAATTGTGCGGTTAATAATGAGCCTGCGCATCAATTTGGTGCGGATTTTGCTCGCTACATGACAACCAGATGCTTTTGTTGACGCTGGCAGGTTAGCGTTATCCATGATGAAGGAAGTATTCCGCGCACCCGGCTAAAAGCCTGACGGTGCGAAAGGATTGTGGCTGCAAGCGGTGAGCGCGCGCCTTGAACAAACATATCGCTTACCGCGAGGGACGGCATAAATCCTTTGAGCGAACGTCAGGCAGCCGTTTCATGGGAAGAAGCCAAAGGCGGCTGATGAAGGGTGATCGCGGCGGGTGTGGTTTCATCAATATGACACAGAATTTGTTGCTGATAATTGCTATCCAGCACAGCGCTATTTTCACTTAATAACACACCCACTTCGTTTACGTTTTTCCCTTCAACTTTTATTTTTGTGGTAGCTGAAGCCAGCATCCACTCATATTCGATATCTACATGCCCACTATCAATACAGCGAATGCCTTGCAAACTGAGATCATAAGCCAGCACGGTTGCCGTCGGGCCCAGTGAAATAAGGACCAGATCAAATTCACTGGCGTGGACTAAAATAGAGGCATAGAGCGGGTCATAAACTGAAAAAGCGTTGCGATTAAGCGTGGTTATCCGCTTAATTTCTTTTGCACCATCCAGTAAGTCGTTACCTAATCCCAATCGTGTTCCGCTTCCTTCAACAATTAATACTTTTCGGTCCTTAAACAGTAATTTAAATTTGTCGAAAATGGCGCGTGATAAATTTTTGCTTTTGTAATCATGATAAGGGCGCGTTACGGACGTATTGCCATATTGATAATTCTTACTCAACAAGTTCTCATAGCGTGAAAAGTAAAATGATTTATGGAAGAACCAAAACAGGGCGGCACCTGAACGCATCTGGCGGGTGTTACGAAAACCATCGGGCAGGCAGATCAGACAATCGGGATTATCCTGCGGACTGCGCTGCAACAGCGTTTTAAGCCGGGCAGAGAGGCGCTCATCAAAGGGTTGAAAGCCAATATTCTTGTAGTAAGTCATTTCCAGTTCGCCATCACCGTACCGTGCCAGCGAGAGCTTTTCATTTCTTAATAACAGATCTATCGTTTCTTCAATTGAAAGGATAGCTATTTTATTTACTTTTTTCTGTGCTGCGGGGTATTTAACCGAAGCGTGAAGGAACTTGATCGGAAAACGGAATTTCCGATAGATAGAATAAAGCATGGCCATTATTTACCTGCCTTTAAGGTGGCGATTTAACGCATTCTGGTGGCGTTAAAACAGAGAATCATCAGGAGCATGTTAATATTATCTATAACACGTTAAGAATTATTTCAAAGCTGCGAAATATCCTAAAGAGAATGATGAGCATGAAATGCAATCATAAATTAATGTTTTATTAAAAAATGATTTTTATGAAATAAGAAGAAGTCGAGATGAATGATAAGTTTCAATAACGAGAATGGGGGGCGCTTAAAATTCAACCCAATGAAAATATTAGTAATTATTTTATTTTGGTTCTTAAATCAATTTAAATTGATCGTTATACTTCATCCGCTATTAAGAATAATTGCAGGGCAACAAGGATTAACTGTTAAACTATTTTTGATCTTTCAACAGGATTTACGTAAAGATTCGTACGAATGGGTGAGAGAATTAATCCTTGTTTTGCACAAAAGATGCGATAAATCTGGGGTAATGGTTAATTTTATGTGATGAATGTCACGGAAAAGTCTTAACAAAAAGCGCTGAATGCCCGCCGCTACGCTAATCTTCGCCCGCCAATTCGTTAATTAAACTAAACACTCGCCATTTACAGTGATTTTACAAAATCATTACGTTGGTTAAAATCGCGTTGATTTTATGTGTTTTTATTTGAGTAATCATCATTATTGATGGCCTGAGGAAGGATCATGGTTAACAAAATTACCAGTGTAATCATCGCAATCGTCGCGGTTGTGATGTTGTACATGGGGGAGAACTCCTGCTGCTTGGAGGCAGTGCATTCTATGCGCTGATGGCGGCAGGTTTATTGATCACAGCAATTTTACTGTTCCTGAATAAACGCAGCGCCTTAACGTTTTATGCACTGCTGATGTGGATCACATTATTTTGGATAATCTGGGAAGTCGGTTTTGATAAGTGGCAATGGATTCCACGCGGCGACCTGTTTGGCGTAATCGGCGTATGGCTGGCGCTGCCGTTTGTCGTCCGCCCGCTTTATCAAGGTCAACGCCGCTTCCATCCGCTGCTGGGCAGTACGGTTGTGATCATGGTTGCCTTGGTGATTGGCCTGTGCTTTTACGATCCGTTGCCGCAACAGGGCACTATCAGCAATACGCGTGCGCCTTCTGCCTCTACGGGCGCGGGTAATGACTGGAGCGCGTATGGCGGTTCAACCAATGGCCTGCGTTTCTCGTCACTGAATCAGATCACCAAAGATAACGTCAAGGATCTGGAAGTGGCCTGGACGTATCACACGGGTGATTTGCGCCAGGGCGATGACGCGACCGAATACACCTTTGAAGCTACGCCGCTGAAAGCCAACGGTATGTTGTATTTCTGTACACCGCATAACGAAGTGCATGCGCTTGACCCCGAAACGGGTGCGGTGAAATGGAAAACGACGCCGGATAAAAATCGCTCTTATCTGCAACAGCATCAAACCTGTCGTGGCGTAAGTTATTACGAAGAGAGCAACGCGGCTGCAGAAAACAGTGCTGCGCAACCCGCAATGTGTCGCAAGCGCATCTTCAACGCGACCACCGATGCACGTCTGATTGCCTTTGACGCTGACACCGGCAAACGCTGCGCCGATTTCGGCCAGAACGGCGAAGTCAATCTGCGTGACAATATGGGCGAAGTGCGTCCACACGCTCTGATGCAAACTGCGGCACCGCTGGTCGCTGGCAATCTGGTGATTGTTGGGGGCTCGGTGATGGATAACGGCTTTAACACCGGCAATCCATCGGGTGTGATCCGCGCTTATGATGTGATCACCGGCCGTTTGGTCTGGAACTTCGATCCAGCAAACCCGGAAAACACCGCGCCGGTTGCGGCTGATGCGACCTATCCACAAGATACGCCAGTCGCATGGGGCACGCTAAGCGCTGACCTGAAAAATGGTCTGGTGTACGTACCGTTTGGTAATGCGTCACCGGACGAAGTGGGTATTGAGCGTGATGCCAACAGCAACACCGAGAAATTTCGCGATGCGCTGGTCGCGCTGGATCTGAAAACCGGTGCCTTCAAATGGCGCTATCAGAGTTCGAACCACGACTTGTGGGATCGCGATAATCCTTCTCAACCGTCGTTGGTTGATATCACCTACAAAGGTAATGCGCAGCCGGCTGTGATTCTGCCGACCAAAACCGGCAACCTGTTTGTGCTGAACCGTCTTACCGGCGAACCGGTTTATCCGGTTGAGCAGGTTAAGGTTTCAACCGAAGGTGGGGTGGAAGGCGAGAAGTTTGCTGCTACGCAGCCCGTTTCCAGCCTGAACTTCATTCCGCAACCGCTGACTGAAAAATCGATGTGGGGCATCACCCCGTTTGATCAGATGAGCTGCCGTGCGAATTTCCGTGAACTGCGTTACGACGGCAACCCATGGACGCCATCAACGGAAAAAGGCACGTTGGTTTTCCCAGGCAACATCGGGGTGTTTAACTGGGGGTCGGTGGCTATTGATCCTGAACGTCAGATGTTAATTGCAACACCTGTTCGTCTGGCCTACAAATACAACTTGATCAAACGTACGCCTGAGACCGCCACTCAGCGCACCTTCACCAAAGATGGTCAGCCTTACTGGAATGAAAACTTCCACGGCGACTATGCCATTCATATCCAGCAGCTGGCTTCCGGTCTCGGTATTCCGTGTATCGCGCCGCCGTGGGGACGCATGGTGGGTGTTGACCTGAAAACCGGTAAAACTGAATGGCTGCGCCGCGTAGGCACCACCAAAAACCTGAAAACCAGCTTCCTGCCGGGCCGTTTCCCAATCGGGTTCCCGATGGGTATGGTGGCGCACGGTGGGCCGCTGGTTACTGCGGGCGATGTGGTTTTCCACGGCGCAACGGCGGATAACTTCTTCCGTGCTTATGACAGCAGCACCGGTGAGTTACTGTGGCAGACTGAACTGACTGCTGGCGCACAAGCCACGCCATCAACCTTTATGGGTAAAGATGGTAAGCAATATGTGGTTATCGCCGCAGGCGGTCACGGCTCGCTGGGTACACAAGCGGGTGACAGCGTGGTCGCGTTCCGACTGAAGTAAGCGTAACAGGCTGAGTGCCAGCGTGTCTGGCACTCAGCTTTTTGATTTGCCGATTATTTAAGTCAACACTTCTACACCCATTCCTCAGCTTCGCGCTATCGAAAACAGCCACCTCAACCTATAATTACAGCCCTTTTGGGCATCCTGCCGCTTCGCTATCCTTACGTTCCACTAAAGAGAAAAATGAAAACGTTTTTTATCTCCCTGCTGACAGGTTTGGTCTTGCTGCTCTCGACCGCAGCGCAGGCAGTTGATTGCCAGCGTGCAAGCAGCCCGACCGAACAAATGGTGTGTCGCGATCCCGAGTTGCGCTGGTTGGATCACACCTTAGATGCCCGCTGGCTTGAACAGCTGGTGGGGCAAGCACAGCCCAACGGCAAACTCTATAACGAGTGGCTGCAACAGCGTAAAGCCTGTAGTAGCCCGTTTTGCCTCAAGCGCGCCTATTTTCAGGGCTACGGCCAGCTGTTTAACGCTAATCGCCATATCGACTGGAGTGGTGAGTGGTGGAACGTCAGCGCCACCAATGGCGAAAGTGGACGTTTGGTGATTAAAAACGCCAGTGATTTTTCTGCCGAACTGGATCTGCACGCCGTACGGGGTGCTTACAAAATTGATATCGATAGCGAAGCGCGCCGCTACTATGGCGTGCTCTATGTCAACAATATCAACGGGGCAGAAAATTGCGCCATGATTGTGGTACCGCGTCAAGACGGCAACCTGGAAGTCAGCACACAAAGCAATGGCAGTTGCGCATTACTTTTCCCCACCGACGTACGGCCTGATGGCGTTTATGTGAGAGGAGATCACGATCCCCGTCCAGCCTCGACGCTGCTGAATACAGGAATCTTACCCGATGAAAAACTGGACAGTGCGTTTCGCCAGTTGGCAGGTGACGAATATGCGCAATACGTCGCCACGGCTAATGCCCTGCATTACACCCAAGATTTGGATAATGTGTCAGCGAAAGCCATGACTTTGCGCGTCATTGGCGAAGCCAATCGCCGTGCGGCAATCATCATGTACAACCCAAGTGGCAGTATTTGGGCAATGCGTGTTGCGCCCAATGCGCAGAACAAACTGGAATTCCATTACCTGACCAATCAGGAAGACAAAAGCGCTATCCCTAAAACGATTCAGGGATGGCGCAGCCACTTTATTGTTACGCAGTAAATCACGCTGACCACGTCGATCTTATTCAGGTTGGCGTCATCAACGTCCGCCGATTTAATCTTCGAATCGGCTTGTGGCGTCACGGTCGCCTTCATAACGCCTTATCAGCGGAAACGGAGGCAACCAGGATTCACGACGCACGATCCAACTTTCGTAAGTCGGCTTTAACTGGTCGGTGCTATCCAACGATCCCAGATTTACTTCGATTTCATCGTCGGAGCGTGCGAAAACAGACGAGCCGCAGTGTGGACAGAAAAAGCGTCCAGCATAGTCACGCGTTTCTCCCACAATGGTCACCGCCTGCTGAGGGAATATGGCAGAGGCGTGAAAAAGCGCGCCATGATGCTTACGGCAGTCAAGGCAGTGGCAAAGGCCAACCCGGTAGGGAACTCCTGAAGCCTCAATGCGCACTTTGCCGCACAGGCAACCGCCCGTAAATTTTTCCATACGCTATCTCCTCAAAATAAAAGAAGTGGAATAGTTACCCTTAGGTCGAAACAGGGCAGTTTCTTACTATTCAGCGATTGCGCTTAAAGATGAAGTTTTTAAACCTGTAGTGTGATGGAGGTGGCAGCGTTATCGCCACACAGCAAAAGGCGAAACCATCGTCGCTCCCGTTAAACCGCACTGATAAATAACCGCTAGCGCCTCAAGGTCTGCTGCTTCAACTGCTTTTCCAGCGGCCAGGCGGAGAACTGCGTAAATGGGGCATCTTTGGCTGATTATTATTTGGTTTAACCTATTGATTTATAATTTAAAGTGAGGATTTCCGAAACTGGAAGACGGGGGGATTAGGTGTAAAATACAGCATGAAATTATTTTAATTACCGTTGCGCGCAGGATAACAGTAAATGATTGAGCCCTTAGAGCAGAGATTACAACGCGAACTTGACCACATTAACACAACAGAAAAAAGAGACGACAAACCCTATTTTGATATCTCCTTTATCAAGGAATATTCAGGGCTTTATGCTCTGATGTGGATTCTTTTCTCATCACGTTGGGCGTGCTTCTGTATGTCGATACCTTTGGCAAAGCCGAAGTCATTGTCTGCTGCCTGATCTTTTTCGTGCTTAACTTTTTCTTCTTTTTCCATATCAATCCCTCTTATAAAGCCAAAGATATCGATAAAGGGGCGTGGAAAAACTGTTACACCGGCGACTGGTATATGGAAGTTCACGTTCGGGAAGCGTTTATACAAGAACTATTGAGCGGAGACCTGCTCACACAGGAGGAAAAAGCCACTCTTGACCGACAATACCAAAAGAAAGGCTATCTCTATTTTGCTGATATCTACAGATTAAGACATAAATAAGTGGGTGTTGTTGGTCAGTGCCGCTGTTTTTAATTTCCGGTTTGATGCCACACAATGCTTCGTCTCTTCCTCATGAAGCAGAGAGAGAAAACGCCATCCTAAATAAATCTGGGATGGCGTCATCACTGAATTACTCGTTAATGCGTTGTTTCATCTCACGCGTATGCCTGGAATAATCTTCACCACATTCGGCCGAACAAAATGCGGTATCTGATACGACAGGTTCATCTTTGCACCAGATGCATTTTCCGTCAGGACTTTTGAGTCGTGGTTGTCTGGCCGAAAGTGCGGCTGTTATCAACGCTTCCTCGCGTTCTTGAGCTAAATCAGCATCGTCCATTATTGCTCCTTTATTTTGACCTTTCAGGTAGTTAAAAAAGACAAACAAAAACATCCAATTTCAGAGGTAAGTATAACCTAACGGCCTCGCTTAAACTTTTCACGTTTCACCTAATCAAAAATATCGGCTGGTGCCGTTTTAATTGACTGCAAGTTGGGTAATGCTAGCAAAAAAAGGGGAAAACGCTTTAACCGGTCGTTGATTTACTCTAATTAAAATAGAAAAACTTAAACGCCAGCCCCAACATAATTCCAGGGATGACGTCAGGACTGTCCAGTCAATCACTCCACCACGCCAACCACATTCAGGTTAGCGTCATCCGGGATTTCATTGTAAGAAAGCACATGCAGGCTGCTGGCGAACAAGCGAGCATAACGCGCAATCAGCGGACGCAGTTGCGGCGTAACCAGTAAGACCTGCGTCAGGTTTTGCGCTTTCAGTTGTTCGGTGATCACCGGCAAGGTTGACTGCAACTGCGTCAAAATATTGGGATCCACCGGGAAGCTGTCGAGCGAGACTTTGCCCGCCTGCTGCGCCTGATTGAGTGAGTTGAGCAACAGGTTCTCCAGTTCGCTGTTCAGTGTGTAAGCCGAAAGCGGCTTGTGGTCTGGCGCGATAGCCGCCACCATGGCGCGGCGCAGCGCGAATCGCACATCTGAAGCCAATAGAATCGCATCTTTGGTCACGGCACTTGATTCCAGCAACGTGGTCGCGATGGTGGTGATATCTTTCAGTGAAACCTGGTCAGTCAGCAGCAGACGATAAACGCGCAGCAGTTGACTGTGATTCAACGCCTGACTGAGATCTTCAGCCAGTTTGGGTGCCATCGCAGCCAGACGATCATGCAGTTGAGTAATGTCATCGTAATTGAACAATTCAGGCAGATTTTCGCGCGCTATCTTGTTGACGTGCGTCGCAATAACGCTGGCACAATCCACCACTTGATAACCAAGATTGAGTGCCTTGGCTTTCTGCTCAGCCAAAATCCAGGTCACAGTTAAGCCGTAAGCGGGATCGGTATCCAGCACACCATCAATTTCGCCATATTGTTCCGGGGTCGGGATCGCCATCAGGCGGTCGGGATGCACTTCGCCGGTTGCCGAGCGCACCCCGTTGATCTGAATGGCGTACTGGGCGGGTTTAAGGCGAAAATCTTCGCGAATGGCAATTTCAGGCAGCAGCACACCACTGGTTTCAGAGACCACCTGGCGCACGCCGCGTACACGCTGTTTCAGCGGGCTGCCGCGTGAGCTATCAACCAGCGGCACCACTTTGTAACCAAGGTTTAGGCCAATCGGCTCAACCATTGGAATGCTTTGCCAGTTTATCGGCGCAACGTCCTCTTCCTGCTGGAGCGCCTGAGTCAGGGCTGCGATCTCTTCAGGATTCTGGGTGGGTTTTGCCACCTTGCGGCTTTGACGCCATCCGGCAAACACCAGCAGGGCGGTGAACAGCAGGAAGACGGTGTGTGGCATGCCAGGAACAATCGCGAGGATAAACATCACCAACGCTGCGCTATAAAGCGTGGTCGGCTTAGCCAAAATCTGCGACTTAACTTCTTCGCCAATGTCGTTACCATCGCTGACGCGGGTCACGATGATCGCCGCCGCTGTTGACAACAGCAATGACGGAATCTGTGCCACTAAGCCATCACCAATGGTGAGCAGAACATATTGTTCAAAAGCCTGACCGGCGGGCAAGTTGTGTTTGAATACGCCAATTAAAATCCCGCCAATCACGTTGATCAGCAAGATCATGATGCCTGCGACCGCATCACCACGAACAAATTTAGAGGCGCCGTCCATCGAACCATAGAAGTCCGCTTCGTTACCCACATCGCGGCGGCGGTCGCGCGCCTGTTCCTGATTAATTAAACCGGCATTAAGATCGGCATCAATCGCCATCTGTTTACCGGGCAATGCGTCCAGCGTAAAGCGCGCAGAGACCTCTGAGATACGTTCTGCGCCTTTGGTGACCACCACAAAGTTGATTATCAAACGATCGGCCAAAAAGCGCACAACGCACATCACGGCGGTGCGTGGAAAGTGGCCTTCGCGGACTTTACCCTGGCGATGATGGCGCTGTTTATGGTGCTGTGGATCATGGGTTCGGTAACAGAAGAGGAGCGCAAAGAGATCGTTGCACAGCTGCACGGCACCTCTATTTTTAACGAGTCTTCCTTTAATCCGCTGCAAGATTCCGGGGAACAAGGGGCAGTGCTGGTGGGAGAAAGCCTCGCAGCACAGTCTGAACCCGTTCGCGAGGAGGCTGACAGCGTGCTGGATAGCGCCTTAAACAACGCGCCCAAAGAGAGCCTTGAAAGCGTGTTAAGTCGATCGGATACCGAGCTGGAAGCGTTACGCCAGCTAATAATGCGAATCATGCAGAACCTTAATACCCAAGGCAACTTAGTGCTGGAAAAAGTGCCGCAAGGGCTGCGTATTCTGATTCAGGATGACAGTAACCGCATGATGTTCCCCGAGGCAGCGCGGTATTGACCCCTTATTTCAGCAAGTTGCTGGTTGAACTTGCGCCAGCGTTTAACCGCCTGGATAACAAGATCATGATCAGCGGTCATACCGACGCCGCGCAATACAGTGGCAAGGCGGCTTATAACAACTGGAATCTGTCGGGCGATCGTGCTTTAGCGGCGCGTCGTACGCTGGAGCAGGGTGGCCTGGAACAAAATCGCATTATCCAGGTTAACGCCATGGCGGGACGCATGCCGCTGGATACGGAGAATCCGCTGGCCGATCGTAACCGTCGTATCGAAATCATGGTACTGACCGAAGCCGCAACAGACTCTCTTTTCCAGTTCTACGGCGTTAATGGTGAAAAGGTGGTTAAGCCGATTACTCAGCATCTCAGGTAGCGGCAATAAAGGGCAGTTTTGTCGTCATCCATGAAGCGAAGTGCCATTGAGCCGATTTGGCTCGACCGGTGGTAAGTGCCACCGGTTCTTTTTAGCGATCAAACTCAAAGAGGCCAGCTGGGATGGATGCTCCACCGCTCGCAATCTCCATACCGCATTACGTTTTTACAGCCGCGATAGACAATTGCTGAAATACAGGTCAGCCCCCGCCAGGGAAAGCCACGGACCAAAGGGAATCGCACGGGACAAGGCTTGGTTGAAAAGAGATTGATTAAGCAGCATCCAGGTTAACCCACCTCCGGCAGCAATAAGCAACAGTTCAGGCAAAGATTGCCAGCCAAGCCAGGCGCCCAGCGCAGCCAGCAGTTTGGCATCGCCCATTCCTAATCCCTCACAACGCCGCAAGCAGCGATAGCTGGTGGCCAATAGCCACAACAGGCTATAACCTGCGGCCGCGCCAATAACCGCATCGCCTAAACTTCCCGGCAACAGTGCATAAACGTGCAGTAATAAACCCAGCCAAAGCAAGGGAAGCGTTAAGGCATCGGGTAACAGCTGGTGTTTGATATCTATCAGCGTTAAAGCCAACAGCGTCCAACACAGCACCAGCGTTATGATTAAAAAGCGATCCTGTGGCAGTTGCCAGGCGGACACGACACCGATTAACAAGGTCAGGGCTTCGGTAAGCGGATAGCGCAGGCTAATCGGCGCCTGGCAGTGAAAGCATTTACCGCGTAGCAGCAGCCAACTTAGCAAAGGAAGGTTATCGCGCCAGCGTAAAGGGGTTTTACAGTCTGGACAATGGGATCGAGGGCGACAGAGCGTCACCGGAGACGTCGGCTGAAGAAGCTGTAGTGGCAATCGATAGACCACCACATTAATAAAACTGCCGGCAGAGAGTGCAATTAAAACAGTGATTGACCCGGTAATGATGTCAACATCCATGCTGTTACCTCTGATGAACCAATTGCAGCGGAAAGAGTGGATGCCACAGTAAACGCAACCACGCTCCGCCGCTATTGCGTCTCGGTGATTATAGGGGATTTCATTGGGTTTTATGCGCTGCGCCGAAGCGTTGAGATTTTGCTGCGTTAACCCGTGTCAGAAAGGGCTGACACGGGGATAAATGAAGCGTTTAGCGTGATGCCAACGGGTTACTCAGAAACTTTCACCACGGTCTTGCCGAAGTTTTTTCCGTTGAGCATATCGATAAACGCCTGTGGCGCGTTTTCCAGCCCATCGATAACGTGTTCGCGATAATGAATCTTCTTGTTCTCAACCAGCGGCGTCATGACGGATAAGAATTCAGAATAACGATCACCGTAATCCTGGAAAATGATAAAGCCTTGCATACGGATGCGGCGCTTGAGGATGCCCGCCATAATTAACGGCGTTCTGTCGGGGCCTTCCGGTAAATCTTTTGCGCTATAGCCCGAAACCAATCCACACACTGGCACGCGTGCAGCGGTATTTAGCAGAGGAAACACCGCGTCGAACACTTTTCCGCCGACGTTTTCATAATAAATATCAATGCCATCTGAACAGGCTGCGGCGAGTTGTTCAGCAAAATCGTTGCTGTGATGATCAATACAGGCGTCGAAGCCCAGTGTCTCTACCGCATAGCGGCATTTTTCTTCACCACCCGCTACGCCAACCACGCGGCATCCCTGCATTTTACCTAACTGACCCACCGTTGCGCCCACAGGGCCAGTGGCTGCGGCAACCACTAAAGTTTCACCCTTTTTAGGTTGCCCAATATCCATCAAACCCATATAAGCCGTGAAGCCAGGCATCCCCAAAATACCCAGCGCCCATGAAGGATGGGGCAGGTCATTGCCTAACTTCGCTAAACCGGAACCGTCGGAGAGGGCATATTCCTGCCACCCGCTTTGGCCTAAGACCCAATCGCCTTCCTGATAATCAGCATGTTTTGATGCGGCGACCTGAGAAACGGTGCCGCCCACCATAGGTTCATTCAACTCGGCAGGCGCGGCATAAGACTTTCCGTCATCCATGCGACCGCGCATGTAAGGATCCAGCGACAGATAAGCGGTGCGCAACAGCACTTCGCCCTCTTTCAGTTCTGGAATCGGCTGTTGAACAAAACGGAAGTTATCTTTGGTAGGTTCGCCATCAGGACGTGAAGCCAAAAGCCATGCGTGATTTTGCGGTTGCTGATTCGACATTGTTTCTCCTTTTTCATCTTCAGTGTGCTGCATTAACGAAGGTGTTCTTCCGTTAGAGTGTAGGTCTAGCAGAGCCTGACCAAGAGGGATTAGCGGTTTGTGGGGTAAGAAATTTTTTATCGTGACGCATTTAAACGGGTATTACCGCACGGATGTTGCAGACATAACCTGTTGAAGAGGCTACGCTTCATGGCGAACGGCGGTTGAAGTGACGTTGTTGCCTCGCAAGAGTGTGATGCCACAACGCTCAACGCGTTCTCAACAATCCCTAACCTGCAAACGACAGGCTCGGGCTTCATTTGAGTGAGCCTTTTGACAAGGAGTTAAAGATGACGGTACCCGTGGTGGCTATTTTTACCGCTAAAGCTGGCAAAGAAGAGGTTGTAGAAGCGCTGTTCAAAGGCGTGGTTGAGACGACGCTGGTGGAAGAGGGCTGCATCACGTATCAACTCAACCGTGACAATGACAATGCTCGTCGTTTTGTCTGGACTGAAGAGTGGGAGACGCGTGAGGCGCTGCAAAAGCACCTGGAGGCACCCCATATCGTTAAGCTTTTTGCCGAACTGCCAGCGCATATTGAATCTTCAGAGGTGATCATTCTGAATAAGGCCGCAGGCGGACACGCTTAAGAGTTATCAATGTACGATGAAAAAACGGGGCCGCGATGGCCCCGTTTTTATTCCGTCATCGATAAAGACGCTAACGCGTTTTGCGATAAGTCATTATCAATTACTCATTTGACTCCAGTATACCTTTGACGCCGTGCGGTTCAGAGCGCAAATATTGTGGCGGAACACTGACTTTGCCTTTTAATTCTGCCGCTGCGTGCCATGGCCAGCGTGGGTCGTAGAGAATGCCGCGTGCCAGCGCCACTAAATCGGCCTCACCCTCTTGCAGCAAGGTTTCTGCCTGTTGCGGCTCTGTAATTAGCCCAACCGCAATCACTGGAATCGTCACTTGCTCACGAATATCGCGGGCAAACGGAACCTGATAACCCGCTTTGACCTCAATTTTCTGATCCTGCGACAACCCTCCGCTGGAGACATGGATATAGGCGCTGTTCAGTGATTCAAGCTGTTTAGAGAAAGCGATAGATTGCGTCACATCCCATCCACCTTCGACCCAGTCTGTTGCTGAAATGCGTACGCCAACAGGGATGTTTTCTGGCACGGCATCTCTCACCGCGCGAAAGACTTCCAGGGGGAAACGCATTCTGTTCTCTAAAGAGCCGCCGTATTGATCGGTGCGCTGATTCGATAATGGAGAAAGGAATTGATGCAATAAGTAACCGTGCGCGGCATGTACCTCGATCAGTTGAATCCCCAAGCGAACGGCACGCTGCGCGGTTTCAACAAAGGCTTTTTTAACGCGCTCCAGAGCGGCTTCATCCATGGCGATAGGTGGGTTTTGCTGTTCGCTGTAGGCCAGCGCTGAAGGCGCAACAGTTTGCCATCCACCCGCATCCAGACTTAACTGCTCACCGCCTTCCCATGGCGCGGCACATGACGCCTTGCGACCTGCGTGACCCAACTGAATACCGATCGGTATAGATGAATATTGGCGTATATCTTCCAGGACTGTGCGAAGCGCAGATTCCGTTTCATCATTCCATAGCCCCAAATCCTGCGGGGTAATGCGGCCAATATCTTCAACGGCAGTTGCTTCGATAATCAGCAAGCCGGCACCAGAAAAGGCCAGTTGACCGAGGTGTATGCGATGCCATGCTGTTGCCTTGCCCGCGTCAGCAGAATATTGACACATGGGCGCAATCACGATTCTGTTATCCAGTGCTAACTGACCAATGCTGATGTTGGAGAAAAGTTGACTCATGAAAACCTCTTTTTGCTTTACCGACTGAAATGGCCTTCAACAACTATAGAACTGACTGTTTTCTTATGCGCCTTAAAAGATGAATAGGGTGCAAAAACAGCAAGATATGTTAATGATAAGCGGGCGACATGCCGGAGCCGCGCAATTATTTATCAACATTCTGGCTTTGCAGGAAGTGATAAACCGCACCCAGCATGCCTGAATCATTGCCGTGGGTTGCCGTATCAATCGAGATATCCTGACTGAACCATTCGAGATGAAACTTGACCTCGTCTAAAAAGGATTCTCGTTCGGCGATACCGCCGCCAATGAATATCGTTTCGGGGTCAAATATGGAGGCCAAATTAAAGATGCCAGAGCAGAGATCCTGGTAGAAGGTCGTCACCAGGCGGCTGGCGATGGCGTCGCCTTGGTCATAGTGATCAAAGACATCTTTGCCAGAAACGTCTTTAGTAGATAAACCTTTCTGCTCGCTGTAATACTCGCGCAGCGCGGTCATGGTGCAGGTCTTACTCATGCTGTAATGCATGATATTGCTGCTGGCAGGGCGAGAGGTGAGGAGGCAGCCAAACTCACCGGCACGATCGCGTTTGCCGCGTATCAAGGCGTTATTACAAAAGGCGGCACCACCCAGGCCTGTGCCGATTGTCAGCATCAAAAAATCTGACATTTTGCTGGCTTTACCCAACCAATATTCTGCCAGCAGGGCACAATGCGCATCGTTTTCGACGCTCACCGGTAATGCGGTTTTTTCTGATAACCATTCGGCAAGCGGGAACTGATCAAACTCTCTGACCGTGCCTCCCATGGATATAAAGCCGCGCTGTGCATCAACGTAACCCGGCACGCTAATCGCAATACCTTCACACTCACTGTTTTTCTTCAACCAACCCAATATTTCATTAAGGATTTTATCGCGAGAATTGTGCGAGATATCCGCGCTCTCCTGACACAGCATCTCACCCTTATTAGTTACAACACCCATTTTCAACGAAGTACCACCGATATCAAACGCCGCAATTTTCATTTTTTCTCCCAGAAAGACAATCAACGCTTAAAAGTATAGAGGGCGATGAAAACACCAAACGTTAAAACGCGTTTAAGCGTCTTTACCCACTGATTTCACGCTAAAAAATAAGCTTGATGGAAAGAGGATCTAACAAGCAATGTACCCCGGGATGTGTGGGCATAAGCCGCCCGGCAGGCGGCTTAACCGTATCATTTAATAGACAAATCCTTTCTGTTATCGATTGTCTGCCGATGTTCATCTAAAAATGGCTTTTCAGCGGCATCTAAACGATCCATGCCGCTGGTAAACCGATGCCAGTAAGGATATTGCGGAGCAGGACGGGTGACTTGTTCAATTTTCTGCCGCTGTTCATCGCTTAAAACCAGATCGACGGCAGCCAAATTGTCGCGCAAATGCGCTTCAGTGCGGTTGCCAATGAGTAATGACGTGATGCCTGGACGGGTAGCGAGCCAGGCAAGGCAAACTTGCGCTACTGAGGCACCAAGTTCTGAACCGACTTCAGCCAGCACATCAATCACGTTATAGGCGTGTTCCATATCGTGCACATAGGGTTCCGGCCAGCCATTACCTTGACGTGACGATTCAGGCGTTTTGACATTGCGGCGCACCGTTCCGGTTAACAAACCTTCACCAAGTGGGCCCCAGACCAGCGTGCCAATATCTTGATCCCGTGCCATCGGCAGCAGTTCATATTCTGCTTCACGCGATTCAGGCGTGTAATAAATTTGCTGGCTGATGGGTTTGAGAAGGTTATATTTTTCAGCGCAACCCAGCGTCTTCATCATTTGCCATGCCGTGTAGTTTGAGGTGCCGAAATAGCGGATTTTCCCGCTTTTTACTAAATCCTCTAACGCTCTAAGCGTTTCTTCAACGGGCGTAACACCATCCCAATTGTGGATTTGATATAAATCGATGTGATCGGTTTTCAACCGGCGCAGGCTCGCTTCACAGGCTCTAATTAAATGATAACGGCTCGCGCCGCTGTTGTTAGGATCGTCGCCCAGCGGACTGCGCGCTTTAGATGTAAGAATAACGCTGTCGCGCTTGTCGCCCAACGCTTCACCCACAACCTGTTCTGCGCCGCCCATTGAGTAAAGATCAGCGGTATCGATCATATTCACGCCATAATCCAGCGCAATGTCGATAAACCGGCGCGCTTCTTTTGCATCAACGTTACCGGTTTTTTCAAACCCGGCTTTACCTGCGAATGGCACCGTGCCCAAGGCGAACTGCGAGACCAGTAATCCTGAATGACCTAGCTTGTTGTACTGCATATTTCATTCTCCCTTTCTGGTTAATTAAGCGGTTTGGCACAGAGGGCAAGCATCTTCTTGTGATAAACGTCTTGTTATAAATGTGATGGAAGGAAAGGGTAGAAAGCATCTGTGTTTGTTGCAAATGCCCAAAGCACATTAACGCAAGCCGTTGAATCATCTCATCGCGGTGCATTACGTTGTGTACACGTCTCTATAAATGGAAAGTCGCTAAATTTTTCAGCGCCCGGCTGCGGGTTTGTTAGACTTATATTGTTATTTTTAAGGGATGTATAAGAGGATGAGTAATGAAATTAGGCTTCGCATGTAAATATATCAATTCAGATTTAAAACAACTTTTTCCTCTGAAAGGTACTACGCGCACCCGGTTTTTAAGCCTGAATGAAGCGCAAAGAGAAAGCGTATTAGCCGATCTGGCAACGTTGAATTTAACGCATCTTCGCTCAACTCTGGAACAGTTAGCTTTATTACCTGAAGCACTGAGGATGATGAGAATAGGCAGCGATTTATTGCCGTTATATACCGTTCCTGAAGCAAAAAAACCTTATGCGAATTTATTACCCGATTTATACCCACTGTTTTTAGCCTGTGGCAACGTTTGCCAAACAAAATAATATCAGGCTCTCATTTCATCCAGGGCAATATACCGTATTAGCCTCAGACAATCCGGCCGTGGTCGAGCGCGCTATTGACGATGTGGAGTATCATACAACTTGCGCTAAATTAATGGGTTATGGTCAAGAATTTCAGGATTTCAAAATCAATATCCATATGAATGGCAAGCTTGGGTTCAGTGGTTTTAAGGCATCATTTTTGAAGCTTAGCCCCGAAGCCCAGCGTATGTTAACCGTGGAGAATGACGAGATATCATGTTCACTTGATGATGTGTTACAAGCCAAAGATCTCTGCCCAATCGTGCTAGATATTCATCATCACTGGGTTAAAGAAAATGAATTTATTAAACCTGATGACCCTCGCATCGCATTAATCAAAGCATCGTGGCGAGGCGTAAGGCCCGTTCTACATTACTCAATTTCCCAAGAGGGTTTAATTCCTGAGCAAGGCTTTCCTGATCAAAACGTATTAGGCCTCTCTAAATCGAAGTTAAGGGCGCATTCTGATTTCTATTTTAATGAAACATTAAATGACTGGGCGTTATCTTTCAAAGATTTCGATATTATGTGTGAAGTTAAAATGAAAAACTTAGCCAGAGATCCGTTATATAAGCGTTTACTTGCCAATCTTGACCGCTGATGGGCCAGCATGCTGTGCGGCTCCTACGTTGTTCCTGTTTGTCGCCGTTGTTTTTCTCTGTCAGTGGGTTGGCTTCTCATTACCCTTGGCGGCTTGCTGAGCGATAACGTCATTAACTGCGCCATGTGTACGGTTCTGGCATCTTTTGAAGCTTTCAGCAATGACGAATATCGTCGCGTGACAGAGGTGACTTATCTGGGCAGTGTCAATGAAACCCGAGAAGCGTTGTGACTCATGAAGCCGCGCAATAAAGGGATCATCATTCATTCTGCCTTGGTGTATCGCTCAATACCGCTCCAGTCAGCTCACTGCGCTGCAAAAGCCGCTAATCGCGGATTCATCGATTCACTGCGTTGTGAGCTAATTAAAGCCGGAAAGCGATTATTCGCATCCGGCCAGCTGTTCCGTGAGTTCTTCAGCGCCCGCTTTGCTGATCTCCACCTTCAGCGGCTTCTCGCTGAAATTTGTCAGTAACAACACTGCGCCGTTGTGATCTTCTGAGCAAAGGGCATAAGGCACGGTGACTTTCTGCCAAGACTCTCTGTATTCTTTTTCGTACCGATTTTTGTCAGTCAGCGGCTGATTGACGCGGTGAAACTGTCGCAAAACGTAGGCATAAACTGTTTCGGTATTATTTTCCATGGGTGTCAGAGTGTAACTTTATGTGAATTTACAGCGGTAAAGACTCGCTCTATGCGTGGCGCTAAACCCGCATAATATAAGTAAAACTTATCGCTGCCGCTTTGTTTATAAATGTACATGCTAATGTGCCCTGTACAAATATGCCTAAAAATCCCCTGAAATATATTTGCAAGCCTGGCATCCTTCTCTACTATTAATCCTGCAACACGAAGAAAACGTTCAGCGTAATTAGCATTATGCTGTTTGCCATTAAATTAATGACAATATGTTCAGGAGGAATTTATGGCCGAACATCGTGGTGGTTCAGGTAATTTTGCGGAAAACCCTGGTAAAGCATCTGAAGCCGGTAAAAAAGGCGGACAGAACAGCGGCGGTAATTTCGCAAATGATCGTGAGAAGGCTTCTGAGGCTGGTAAAAAAGGCGGCCAAAGCAGTCATGGTGGCGGACGCAAGTCTGAATAAAAGGGCGATTAGCTTCTTTTAGCCACAGGCCCCGGCACGTTCAGTGTCGGGGCCATGTTTTTTTAGTACGCTATTTTTAATAAAATTACCCGCATTGTCAGTCGTGACATTAATTTAAATATCGTAGAGCTCATTTATTTTTAAAGAATAGTTCTTTGATCTTTTCGTCTAAATTGAAATTTTTTTCATTTAAATTTCATAATGCGCTTAAGTTTAATAGATATATATTTAGCGCATTAACGCAAGGCTAAATAAGTCAGTCTGTTTTGGTAAACACAACTGAATCTTCAACATCCGCCCAATCCTCTGCATACAGGTGATTTTTTTGCTTTATGCATCCGCTTACGGTTCACTAATAACCCCATTCGCTTTTGTAGATTATCGAACTCTTATAGCGCCACCCGATTTCGCCCATGGTGTTTGGCGCGGTAAAGGGCAGCATCTGCATGGGTGAGAAGCTGTTGCACATCTTTCTCTTTTCCACTTGCCGTGATCGTGGCACAACCGACACTGATAGTGACGATACCTACTGGAACGTCGGTTGTCTGGTGAGTAATCGAGAGGCTACGGACCGCTTCAACAGCGCGCATAGCCACGCGTAAAGCATCTTTTTGCTGAGTGTTCGGCAGGATAATTGCAAACTCCTCACCGCCATAACGCGCCACTAAATCAGCGCTGCGATGGGGCATTTTACTCAGCGTATCACCCAAACGCCGTAGGCATTCGTCGCCATTAGTATGACCATACGTGTCGTTGTAACGCTTAAAATAATCGACATCGATCATCAGCAACGAAACGGGTTCCCCGTTTACAGCTGAGCGCATTAGGCACTCGTGCAGATAGAGATCAAACTGCCTGCGGTTAGCCAGTCCAGTTAGCCCATCAATCATTGCCATCGATTTTAAGCTGTTGTTCACGAGCGTTAATTCATCACGCAGTTGAGTCAGCTCAGCTTGATAACGCAGATTCATGCGCGCCTGGCGCAGAATGAAAAAATCATGATCAGGATGCCTGCCAGTAGCGCCAGGTTTAACGTGACATCCTGCACCCGGCTTTTCATCCACTGTTTTATCAGGCTCTGTTTGTCATAACCGGCGGCAACCACCAGCGGATAACGCTCAGAGCGTGCGAATCCAAAGATGCGTTTTTTCCATCCAGCGCCGCACTCCATTGTCCGCTACCGCGATCAGACTTCATCAACATTTCGCGAAACAGACAACTTGAAGAAAGGTTTTTTCCTATGTAACTGTCTGGCATTGGGCGGGCGTAAAGCACCGTGCTATCAGCAAGCATCAAGACCAAAACATCGCTGTTGCCCATCTCATAATAGCCGTAATAATGTCGGAAATAATCCACCTTTATTGTGGCTAACAGCACGCCGCCAAACCCACCACCCGCGCTGGTCACCCGCATGGAAACCGGTATAACGAGCTCGCCAGTACTGCGGCTGCGAATAACCGGCCCGATATGTACGCTGTTGCGCGGATTGTTACGGTGATACACAAAATAGTCGCGATCGGAGTTATTAATGCCGACCGGCACCGGTTGCGCCGAGGTAGCAATCCACTTACCGCTGGCATCATAAAAAAACAGGCCATGCAGCTGGGGCAGGCGGCTCTTAAGGTCTCGCATGGTTAAACTCAGCCTGGAACCCTGGGCACCCGCGGCGATGTTATTCTGAAGATCGCGTTGCAATTCTCTAAGCGTAATTTCCGTTTGCAAGAAAGTATCTTCCGCCTGGCGCGCCTGAGAAAGTGAAAGGTTGATGGCTGTATCCTCAGCGTTGCGAATCATTCGTTGCCAGGATTGACTGAGTGACCAGGCATTAATGGTCAGCACGGCAACGATCAGCAGGCCGCCAAAAATCCAAATGCTTCTGACCAGCGGGGAACGAGCAATGCGTTCTGCCTCCGGTTGCGCGTTGGGCTTCTGTGTAAAAACGTTTCTTATCTCCATGCATAAAGTAAAGCACAGTTAATTATTCCCTGATGATGAGGTAACACGGGTAAACCAAGGCTATTTGGCTGTTTGTTACAAACACCGCGCTTGTTAACGTCGCGCATTTAAGAGGAAAAACGGGTTGAATATGTCACTATATAGTGACATTATGATGAATTGCGCATTATTGTCACTATATGGTGACATTTTGAGGGCTTATGCTGCCGGGTTTGAAAGCGATAGGAATGAAGTGCCGTGAAAAACGCAAAGCAAAAGGGTGGACGCAATCCGCTGCGGCTTTGCGTGCTGGCATTCAAAGAACGGTAATTTCAGAAATTGAGAACGGTGCCTACACCGGCTCGCTGAAATCCTTGACCCTTTATCTGACGGCGGTGGAACTGATATTAACCGTTCAGTCTTCAGGTTTACCGCAGTTGGATGAACTTGAGGCGCTCTTTGACGATGACTGACCTCAAACAGCTTTCACAACCTGTACGTCATATCGATGTGTATAACGGCGGTGAATACAGCGGCAAGCTCATCCACGAACACGGCAGTTACAATTTCACCTATGCTGACACCCGCCGGCGGCGCGTGTCGCTGACCATGCAGCCCGATAACAAAATGAGTTACAACGCCAGTCGGCTGTTCAACATCTTTGAAATGAATATCCCGGAAGGCTACGTTCGCTATCATATTGCTGAACGTCTACGCCGCTACGTGGGAAACATTTCAGACATGCTGTTTCTTGCTTTGCAACAGGATACGGGCATCGGTGCACTCTCATACGTGAGCAATATTGATTTGCCCACGCCAGCGCCAGAAAAGCTTGAAGAGCTGCTGAAATGGGATCACAAAGAGAGCGCATTCGAATATCTACTGAATAAATATCTGCTCAACACCTCTATTTCCGGTGTACAACCCAAAGTGATGATCAGCACTGAAAGCCGAGGCGCAGTGCTTTATCCCAATTTGATCGCGAAAACCGGCGATGAAGAGTATCCACGGCTGGCAGAAAATGAATTTATCTGCATGTCGTTGGCCAAAACCTGTGGATTACCGGTCGCGCCGTTTTGGCTGTCCGATAATAAAGAGCTGTTTATCATGGAGCGTTTCGATATCGCGGGCGATAAGCGTTTAGCGATGGAAGATTTCTGCGTCCTGGCGGGGAAAACCTCTGATCATAAGTACGCCGGCTCTTATGAAACCGGCGCCAAAATTGTCGCTCTTTTTACACGCGATCAGACTCAGGTTGAGCTTTACTGGCGCTACGTTTTGTTCAGCTGCATGGTGGGCAACGGCGATGCACATCTCAAGAATTTCTCACTGTTATATTCCGCAAACGGTGAGCCGACCCCAACACTTTCGCCGCTTTATGATGTGGTTAACACGTTTATCTATCCCACCAACGATAAAGAAATGGCGCTGAAAATGAATAAAAGCAAGCTATTCCCAGACCGGGATAGCCTGATCAAATTTGGTCGCGAACTTAAAATCATTAAACCTGCCAGCGTATTGGAGGAGTTCGCTGATTTGATTAGCGATCAGTTAGCAAACCCAGATCTGTTTGGCGAGTTTCCTGAGTTGCAGGCGGCGATCAGCCGTTCTTTAACCAAGGCGGGCGCAACCAATAACCTCTTTTTAAAAACGGATGTGAAACGGCCTAAAAAACGCAAAACAGATTCTCTGCTGTAGCCTTTTTCGACTCGCTCATACAGGCATGATCGGCGGCGGGGTGTTGCTGCCTGGCTTACTGTTCTGGTGACGTCGCCACCGCCAGGGTATTTCCCCTCCGTTTCTGCCTTGAAGCGAAGGGGAACCGTTTAAATCCCATGGAGCTTAGCCAGTAACCACATCCTTTCCGACGCAACGTCAACGTTATCGAGTAATCCCGCTTCGTCAGCCAGGCGAAACAGCATGCAATAATGTGAGAGACTGCGTGCGCTCTGCATACCGCCCAGCAGGGTAAAATGACGCTGATGTCCATTGAGCCAGGCCAGAAACACAATGCCCGATTTGTAGTACTGCGTTGGAGCGGCAAAGATATGTCGTGCCAACGGCAACGTCGGAGCAAGAATCTGATGATATTTCTGCTGATCGCCTTGCGCCAGCGCATGCAGCGCGCCGGAGGCTGCCGGTGCAATCGCATCCAAAATCCCTAGCAGTGCGTGTGAATAGCCCTGACTGTCGCCCGCAATCAATTCGGGATAATTGAAGTCGTCGCCGGTATACATTTTGACGGAGGCGGGAAGCTGACGGCGCATCTCGATTTCGCGATCTTTATCCAGCAATGAGATTTTGATGCCGTCGATTTTCGCTGCATTGTTGCGTATCACCGACAGGCAAATTTCCATGGCGCTGTGGATCTGCCCGGCGCCCCAGTAACCCCGCAGCGCCGGATCAAACATATCACCCAGCCAATGCAGAATCACCGGTTCACGCACCTGCTTTAGCACGGTGTCGTAGACGGTTATGTAATCTTCAGGCCCCTTAGCGATGGCGGCCAGTGCCCGACTCGCCATCAGGATAATGCGACCACCGCAGGCTTCAATGGCCGCAATCTGCTGTTCATAAGCATTGGTCACATCATTTAAGGTCAAACCCGTGAAATCAGTCAGGTGATCGGTGCCCGCGCCGCTGGCAATAGTAACCTGCGGAAAATCCTTTGCCTGGGCCACACTGCGTTGAATCAGCTCAAGGCTGGTTGGCCAGTCAAGTCCCATGCCGCGCTGAGCGGTGTCCATCGCTTCTGCCACGCCAAAACCCAGTGACATGAGATGGCGTCGATATTCCAGCGTTGACTCCCAGTCGATAGCCATATCACGTGTAGGATTCTGCATCTTTACAGGATCAGCGACCACGTGTGCCGCGGCAAACACCTTGCGGTTAAACACCGGTTTTGCGGTACGCTCCAGTTTCGTTGGCCTTTCACCACATAGCTGAACGGTTGCCCGTCGCTGTCCACTAAACGCACCTTATTACTGATCGTCATTTTCTGTCCCTCTCGATTAATGCTTAACCAGACGCCCATGCGGCACGGCGTCTGCGGCGTTTTTGTGGCGGAAACGGGGAGTTTACGCACACCCAGCAGCACAAAACTGCTGCAAAGGATCACTGCGGCAGCTACCAGCCACACGGGTTGCAGCGTGTAGGTTTGAGCGAAATAACCTGCCACGATGGGCGAGATGCCGCCTGCCGCCATTCCCATATTCATGACAAAGCCAATGGCCGAGCCGCGTAGAGAAGGGGAACCAGTTCGGCGGTAATAGACAGCACGATAGGCGTGATGGGATAGCCCAAGAAACCCAGCAGCATCACCAGCACAATCACCAACGGAACGGAGAGATTGACAACCATCGCCGCCATCAGAAATCCGCTGGCAATGGTGATGGTCATCAGGATGTTGCGGCGGCGAAGAAAATCGCCTTTATCGCAGTAACGGCCAAGCAGGAAGCCACCCAGCGCGCCGGTGAGTCCCAGCAAACTGGCAATGGTTCCAGCGGTACCGATCGTCAGATTTTTCACCTGCATGAGATAGCTCGGTGCCCACAGCAGCACAATCCACCAACCGGCCAGCAACACGAAGTAGTAGAAGGCCATCATCATCACTGGCGCATGACGAAACAGCGTGCGCAGCGGCACTTTCTCAGCCGCCTGACGGGCAATAAGGTCGGCCGGTTTACGATCGTTTTTGACCAATACGGCATACAGCAACGCCACGAGCATGCCCATCGCACCGGCGACATAAAACACCACGCGCCAGCCAAACACCGGCCCCAGCACCGCGCCCATCCACGTGCCGAGAAAGCCACCAATCGGATAACCCATCCAGTAAAGCGACATTACCGTAGTACGTTGCTTATCACTGGTGACATTGGCGACCTCCAGCGAGGCGGCAGGCCAGAAGATGCCTTCACCGATGCCGGTCATCACTCGGTAAAAAATCAGGCTCGATAAACTACCCGCCACGCCAGTGAACAAAGTGGCGAGCGAAAACATCATCAATCCCAGAATCAAAACCGGTTTTCCGCTGAGCTTGTCGGCAATAATCCCGGCAATAAACAGAAAGAGAATAAAGCCAAAAAGAAGGAGGAGAGCAGGATGCCGCTTTCGCCTTTACCCAGACCAAACTCAGCGGCAATCAGGCCAATCGCCGACGACACCGTCATTCGATCAACCGAGTACATCATGTATCCCAGGCCGCAAAGCACGGTGACCAGAATCATTTTTCGGGTATCTGTATTCATATTTTTCTCGACATGTCTGTTGACCGACGAAAACAGCTTTTCAGCTCTGTCAGATACAAGTGATGTTTAACCGTGTTCCTGATGGCGCATTTTGCAGGTGCGCAGCACCTCGTCAGGATCTTTCATCCACCAGTTGAGGCGGGAAAAATTTCGACTTCATGAAAACCGTCATAACCCAGTGCTTCAACGGCCAGACGAAAACCGCGAATATCGATCACGCCATCGCCCATCATGCCGCGATCTTCGAGCATGTCCTGTGTCGGGTTAAGCCAGTCGCAGATGTGAAAAGCCAGCAGTCGTTTTTCCCCGCTCGCCGGATTTCGTGATGAAAATCCGCATCCCACCACGTGTGATAGAGATCGACTGCGAGGCCCAATCCCTCATCACCCAGATCGTCAATCAGATCGTTAGCCTGCTTTAAACTATTGATGCAGGCCCGATCAGCGGCATACATTGGATGCAGCGGCTCAATGGCTAACGGCATTCCGCGGGGCCGGGCATATTCCAGCAAGGTATTCAGGCCGTCATGTACTTGCTGACGGGCGCCCGCTAAATCTTTGGAGCCAGCGGGTAATCCGCCCACCACCAACACCAGACAAGCCGCGTTTAACTCAAGCGCTTCATCCACGGCGCGAAAATTGTCGCTGAGGTTGTTATGGCGCTGTTCAGCGGTATTAGCCGGAAACATCCCGCCGCGGCAATATCCGCTGACGCTAAGTTCATGTGTTCTAATCAGCCGGGCCGTTTGCTTGAGCCCCAGCTCGGCGACCTGATCGCGCCAGGGTGAAATGCCGCGAATCTCGTGGCGGGCACAACCTTCAATAATCTGCTGGAGATTCCACTGCTGGCGAACCGTTGCCGTATTCAGCGAAAGTTTATGTGGATTGGGTCTCTGCATGATGTGATCCTCAACGCTCTAATGAAGGCACATCAATCCAGCGCCGCTCTTTCCAGCTTTTAAGTGCCAGATCCACCAGTTGCAGACCTTTGGCGCCTTCCAGCAGGCCCCAGCGATAATCGCCTTCGCCCCAAACGTGCCGCAGAAAAAGTTCCCACTGCACTTTGAACGCGTTGTCATAAGTTTGGGTTTCAGGCACTTCCGCCCAGTCGGCAAAAAAGTTATGCGTCTGGCGAACATCGGGGTTCCACACCGGTTTTGGCGTGTTGACGTTGGCTTGGGTGAAGCAATCAGTTAGACCGGCAACCGCCGAACCGTTAACGCCATCGACTTGAAAAGTCACTAAATCATCTCGGCGAACGCGAACACACCAGGAACTGTTGATTTGCACAATCGTGCCGTTGTGCAGCTCAAAGGTTGCGTAAACGGCATCATCCGCCGTGGCTTGATAGGGTTGATGTTGCTCATCCCAGCGTTGAGGAATGTGGGTTGCGCCAATACAGCTGAGACTTTTAATCTCACCAAACAGGTTGTCGATGACATAGCGCCAGTGACAAATCATATCGAGAATAATGCCGCCGCCATCTTCACTGCGATAATTCCACGATGGGCGCTGCGTAGGTTGCAGGTTGCCTTCAAATACCCAGTAGCCAAACTCGCCACGCACCGATAACACTTTACCGAAAAAGCCCGATTCATTTAGCAGCTTGAGTTTCTGCAAGCCCGGCAGCCAAAGTTTGTCCTGAACGACACCGTGGCAAACGCCTTTTTCCTGGGCGAAATGGTAAAGATCCAACGCGTCATCCAGGCCCATCGCCACCGGTTTCTCACTATAAACATGTTTACCTTTGCTGATGGCTTTTTTCAGCAGAGCAGGGCGCGCCTGGGTGGTCGCCGCATCAAAAAAGATGATGTCACTCGCGTTATCAAGTGCTTCATCAACATCCGTTCCCCAGCGGTTGATGCCAAATTCCTGCGCCAGTGCGGCGATCTTTTCCGCGTTGCGACCTATCAGGATCGGGTCAGGCATGAGGCGATCACCATTGGCCAACGGCACGCCACCTTGCTCGCGAATCTGTACAATCGAACGGATTAAGTGCTGATTTTTCCCCATCCGTCCTGTAACGCCATGCATGATGATACCAACGGGAATCTGAGCCATTCATTCACCTCATTGTTGAAAATCGCTTTGCCGCATGAGTTGTGATCGAGACGACATAACGCCTCAAATCTTCAGGAAACGATGAGCAAGCCGGTTAATAGTTATTCAACTAACTGGTTGATGGCTTCACTATAGGAGTCAAAAAACATTTTAACTTTGATCAATTTCACATAACCAACTAGTTGGTTGAAAATTTTACCTTGCTTGTTTTACCGACAAATTAAGGCACTATACTGTTGAAAAGCGCAGCGAAAATGAGGAGAGGAGTTTGGCTAACAGGGGCGTTAAAGATAAAAATGATTCGGCTGATAAACAGCAGCGTATTCTCCAGGCTGCCCGTGCAGAGTTTGCAGAGAAGGGGTTTGACGGGGCGCGTGTAGACAGTATCGCAGAACGTGCTCAGGCGAATAAACAGCTTATTTACTACTACTTCACCAACAAAGATGTGCTGTTTACTCGGGTGTTGGAAGATGCGTATCGGGATATACGTGAGCACGAAGCGGCGCTGTCGCTGGATGAAGTTCCTGCCAATGAAGCGATCCTCAAACTGGTTGAGTTCACCTGGCACTATTATCTAAAAAATCCAGAGTTCATCCGTCTGCTGAACAGTGAAAACCAACTCAAAGCGCGGCATCTCAAAGATTCATCTGTGACCGTAGAGATCAACCAGAGTTGGATCAGCATTACCAAAAGCCTGCTGGAACGCGGCGTCCTTGAAGGTAACGTTAGGACGAATATTGATGTCATGCAGCTAAATATCAATATCTCAGCGCTGGGTTTCTTTTATCTGATCAACCAATCAACGCTGTCGATTCTGTATCAAAAAGATCTCAGTGAAAAAGCGGCGCTGGCAGAGCGTTTGCGCGTGATGAAAGAGTGTATAGCCGCATGGATTAAACCCTGATGCGCGCTTTTTATGTTAAATAAACCCGGCACCCACACGCCGGGTTTAGCCCTTGAATCATGTTAAGTTGTAATGGTTGTCTGGCTTCAAGGGCTCGGGAAGCGGGTAATCACCCTGCAGCGCCTTTAAATTGCGCTCGATAATCACACAAAGCGCATCCAGCGGCAGGTCGTTGGCAGCCATACCAAAGGGATCTTCCAGTTCTTCTGCCAATGATTCCAGTGACAAAAAAGTATAGGAAACAAACACTGATACCAGCGGCGTCATGTAGTGCAAATCGGCGACCAGCGCAAAAGGCAATAGGGTACAGAACAGGTAAACGGTGCGATGCAATATCAGGCTGTATGCAAAAGGAATAGGTGTTGTCACGATACGCTCGCAACCGCCCAGCACCTGAGAGAGATGATTGATATTGGCATCAATACTTTGCCAGACAATATCAGAGATTACGCCACGTTGACGCTGTTCACCCAACCAAATCCCCATACAGAGTAATAGCTGATTACACGGCGATGGATCGTTCATTACCTGATCATGCCAGCGTGGCGGCAGTAGACGGAGCAGATCAGCGCGTCCGTCGGTTTGGCGCAATTGATGTTTCAGGCTCCAGTTAAACGCCATCATCAGTGCAGAAATTTCGCGAACCGCAGCGTCATCGGACAACAGCGTGCTTTTGATTTGGCGTAACAGCGAGCGCTGAGTGATCAACAATGAACCCCAAAGCGTGCGGGCTTCAATAAAGCGGGCATAACTGGCGTTGTTACGAAAACCAAGGAAGATAGCGATAGCCACGCCAAGTAAGCTAAAAGGTGCAAGAGTGAGGTGAACGCCCAGCGACTCGTACCATTGGTAACTCAGTACCGCGATAACAGACATCAACACGTTGAGTGACAGGCGAAACATAATTTTTGATAACACGGAACCATGCCAGACAAACAAACGGCGGAACCAGTGTTGGGAAGGACGAATAATCATAAGGTGTGATGAGGGCTGTTTAAATGTCGTTGCTAAAGAGTACGCTGGTGTAAAAACAAAATCGACCTCGAAAGCTGACAGGATAACCTGGGATGCGCGCTGTAATGGAAAGCCGGGTTTGAATGAATGAAGGTAAGATGGAAAAGGGAGTAAAGGGCTTATAGGCAGGTTTAGCGGCACCGATGTTTATCCTATTTAACATAATATACATTATGCGTACTTTGGATTATGGCGGCTAAATTCAGATGTCCGCGTTTGGCTATATCGATATGTCAGCTTTACCGCTCTTTTTCAGGCTACCCGTTTTGACGCTGCTACGCGAAAGTTACGCCGGTTTCGGCCTGCACTTGCCGCAGAAAAGCTCAGCAAGCGTCACTTTTTGGCCGAAACAGAAACACTGCGCACTTGCTGAAAATATCTTTTAAAAGGCAAACATCTTCGCCAGAACATGCTTACCGCTTTTGATTTTTTGTCGGAGGTGGAATTTCGCTTTGAGCAGATAGTAGGAAAAGTCCCTCTCTATCTCCTTGATGTTGAAACGGCTCTCCAGCGCCAGGCGATCTTCTGCCACTCTGCGTCGGGTGAACTTCTTACCGGATAAATCGATGATACGCAGCCCGTGTTCAGAAAGGATAAAGTTGCCTTTATGGGCGTCACCAGAAATGAGTTTATGTTGATGCAATAACGCCATGTTATGCACAAGGTCCTGTTTGATTACCTCAGGAATGACATCAAACTCATTCAGCACCGTGCCGGGAATGTATTCATTCAACATGATGTAGAGATCGGTATAAGGCCCCTGTTTGCGCTGCGCTAACAGGTAAACGTCATTTTGAAAACGCATGCCTCTTGACCAGAGCTCATCGTTGAGTTGAATCAGACTTAAAAAGTAATCCTTTCTGAAAAAGGATTTAAGCACCCTTTCGATTTTTTTACCGTTGGGTTTGAATACTTTCAATATATATAATTGTTCCTGGTGCTGGACCAGCATGACCTTGGTATTGTCCTTGTTGCGGAACACCTTACGTATCGGAAGACGTAAATGAACAAAATCCTCCAGGATCTCGTTATACGGAACACGACTCTCTTTGAAGCACAGCGTAAGATTATTATATTTAGTTTTGTGCAGCATAATTAGCCTACGGCCAGAGTGAAAAAATGGATAATTCCGTTAGGTATAGACCCGATCTGCGCCCTTCGCGACTCTGCGGCGGCGGAAAAGCCATACAATCGTAATAGCGGTAAAAATATCGCCATAAATACCTCCTGCAATATCTGCCAGGCCGCTGACCTTAACGGGTAAGCACCTGCAAAAAGGCAGACAATAAAAGTAGGAATTATCGACATATAGCTATAACAATCTTGTTAGAAAATGCTTAAAAGTAATAAAATTTCACCTTTATTACAGAGTGATAATAACGCTAATCAATCACTTAAGTCTCATGATTCTATTATGCGAAAATTTTCGAGCAGATTATTTACGCGCATGTCTAAACCTTCAGTAAATAACATTGAGATTCACTGAAAATAGCACGTTGGGCGTATCTTTATTACGCCTTATCCGTTAAGAAGCAGATTGATCTGTTTAACTTCGCTTGACCGAATATCCTGCATTATATGGAAATCGTTTTCTGCCTGTGGCCAACACGTTGGCTTCTTCGTTATGTATCCCCTTCTCTTTTTAACCACTGACGTCCGCTGCACCGGGTTCATTTCAACGCCCACTCTTTCCAGCAACGCTTCACCTGCTCTGCTGATAACAAGGCCACTTTTGGCATTGTTAATTCATCAAATATCGCCCGGTGATGCGCTCTATTCTTCGGGGTGGTGAAAAGCAGATATTTCAACATGTCGCTATTAATGCGATCGCGCTGATGTTCTGCCAGCACGCCACCTATTCGTTCACGCTGAAAGACGGTACGGCGAAAATAACGCATTAGCATCAAGGGTAAACTGATATCCAGTAAAATTACACCTGTTGCGCGATCCATTCTTTCCTTCAGGCAGCTGGAGTAATTACCCTCAATAATCCAACACTCTTGATCGATAGCCGCCCGATGCAGGTCTAAAAAATGCGATTTAGGTCGCGCCTGCCAATGCGTGCCAGGTAAATGATAAAGCTGATCAAGGTGTATTGCGGGGTAAGATGTTTTATGAGAAATCGCATTGGCCAGCGTCGATTTCCCACTGTTAGATGGCCCTATAATAGCGACTCGCGGTCCAAGAAAAGATAAAGAGTTAATGTCACTGCTCATCGTTAACGCCTGTTAGTCATAATGTAAATGCGACCTGCTCATTACTTAACGCGAACCAGTGCGCGCGTTTTATCCAACAAAAAAGGACGCAGATAACCTACCGTATTAGAAAGTAAAATCACCTCATCTGAAACCTTAATATTTAATACCTCTTTCAAATAACGTTTGCGAATTTCCATCCTTTTCCATACTTCGGGGAATTGTGCCGCTAGCTGCTGTTGCAATGTAATGTCTGCCAGCCCAACCGTATCTTCTATGCTACTGCCGCCATAACCCGGCAAAGAGGGAATAATATCAATCTGCAATAGCATCCCGCTGGTTAATGGAATTGTGGAATCAGGATAGATTGGTGAGCAAAGCCACTCTTCATCCGCCACCAAATGCCCCGGATTCAAATGCCAGTGATAACGCGCTTTTGGTAGAACACTCTCGACAATGGCATACATTTCTCCGCCCGTGATGCCTACCCGCAAACTCTCGAGCCAGGTCACCACGGCATGATAATACGGCGTGGCTAACTGCGTCAGCCAGTCAGAAACCGCGTCGGGCAACGCGGTGTCGTCGGCAACCGCATAGGCTGAGCGACTGGTGAGTCCACCTTTGAAGCCTACCGTCAGCGAGATCTTATCGCCCAGGCAGATGCGTTTATCCGAAGGATAAAGGTTGGCATGCGCAAAGCGATCCCCGCTGGCGGCAATCATAATAACGTTATTCGGTTGACCGTCGGCAGCCAGCAAATGGCCGATCTCTTTTTCGCTTTTGCCGAGTTCAATGCTGTCCAGCGCGCTAAGGACATTGGTTGAGGCCAAATTGGCGCCATATTCATAAAAAGCGATTTCATCTGCCCGGTTTATGCGGCGAACGCCATATTCAGGCGAGATAAATATCCCCGTTGCGTTAACAACACAATGTTGCCCCCCTGCCGCCTTCTTAACCGCATCAAGAATAAATGCAGGAACATCAAACAGGCTGCTTCGCTGCTCAGCATTGCCGGTGAAAAGCTTCCATCCGACGACGCCCACTTTTTGCCCAGCGATTAAACCTGCGCTTGCGAGCAACGTCTCTAACGGCTGTTCATGTGTCATGGGTTGATTGGGCAGCGAAAAGATCGGCGCATGCAGAGGTGATCCTGCATTACGTGCATAAGGCACAAGTTTGAGGTTCTCATTACCTATGATGTAACTAATAACACTTTGATCACTGAGTACTAAAAGTGCCTCTTCAAAACGCGGAATAAACCC
Organism: Candidatus Pantoea bituminis; assembly: GCF_018842675.1. Lineage (NCBI taxonomy): Bacteria > Pseudomonadati > Pseudomonadota > Gammaproteobacteria > Enterobacterales > Erwiniaceae > Pantoea > Candidatus Pantoea bituminis. The sequence continues at coordinate 1,914,113 of NZ_JAGTWO010000004.1, read as the reverse complement.
CGCCAGATACTCAAAATTGCCGCCATGTTCTTTATCTGCATAGATAACCAAGTGCGCCAGCCCGTGCTGCTTCATCATATTAACCACTTCAACCACGCGTTGCTTCAGGGTTTCATCAGATAAAACGGGGCTCGCGATATGACGGAAGCATTGCGGTGGCGAAAGCGTTTGTAGCGAATAGCGTGTATCCAAAACCATGACGTGCTCCTGAAGGGTTAAAGAGAGGTTTCTCTGTTAAAAGCAGAAGGAAATTTGCAGTAAGCGTGGCTAACTCGGCCAAACCCACAATATCGACACGTTGAATTCACCCTTTAATTGACGTATAAAAAGTGTCTCCGAGGGGTGTCCTGAAATGGGCTGAGATGGCGTAAGCCGAACCCTTTGAACCTGATCTGGGTCATGCCAGCGAAGGGACGGGTTGGCAATATTGCACTCAGCAAATGCCTGTTCTTACCTCAGTATGCCCGGATCTCCACTTATCACTGGAGGTCCCATGTCTCTCTCAATGTTCAATGATGGCTTATATGGCCGTCTTCGCCAGCAGGCGGGTCAACACTGGCACGATTATGTCTCGCACACTTTTGTGCAACAGCTCGCTGCGGGTACCCTGCCGCACGCCGCTTTTCAGCGTTATCTCACGCAAGATTATCTCTTCCTGCTGCATTTTGCCCGCGCTTACGCCTTGTTGGTCAGCAAACTCCACACACTACCCGAAATGCGTGCGGCAACCACATCCCTCAACGCTATTGTCAGTGAGCTGCCCTTGCATCTCACGTATTGCGCGCAATGGGGATTGAGCGAAAGCGACATCGTCAACGACGCTGAAGCGCCAGAAACGCTGAACTACACCCGCTACGTTTTGGATATTGGACATTCCGGTGATGCGCTGGATTTGCTGGCGGCATTGATGCCTTGTGTCGCAGGTTATGCCGAAATTGGGCTTGGTTTATTAAACAATCCCGCCACTGTGATGCGCGATAATCCCTATGCTGCGTGGATACAAAACTATGGCGATGAAAGCTATTTGGCTGGCGTGCAGGCTTCACTGACGCTGTTTGAAAATATTGCCCGCCAGCGCGGTGGTGAAAGCCGTTTTGATGCGCTAGCCAATATCTTCACCACTGCAACGCGCTTAGAGAGCGCATTTTGGCAAATGGGACTCAATGCCGGTAACACTTCAAACGCGTTGATTTCCGCATGAAGCCGCTAAGCGCCATTCCCGGTATTAAAGTACGCGATCTCAGCTTACAGTTCGGTGAGCAGATCATTTTTGACCGGCTGAATATGGATATCACCGGCGGCGAATTCGTGGCGCTTCTGGGGGCCAGCGGTGCAGGGAAAAGCAGCTTGTTACGCATTATTGCTGGCCTTGCGCCACCCACGTCTGGCTCGGTAACGGGCAGCGATAATCAACCCTTGGCGGGTCGCATTGCCTGGATGGGGCAAAAAGATCTGCTTTATCCGTGGTTATCGGTGATAGATAACGTGGCACTGGGCGCGCGTTTGCGGGGCGAAAAAGTCGATCGCGATTGGGCAAGGCATTTGCTGGCGCGCGTAGGCTTGAGCCGCGAAGAAAAATCCCTGCCGGCCACCCTTTCCGGCGGTATGCGTCAGCGTGCTGCGCTGGCCCGTACCCTCTATGAACGGCAACCGATTGTATTGATGGATGAGCCGTTCTCCGCGCTGGATGCCATTACCCGCACGCAAATTCAAACCTTGGCGGCTGAATTACTGGCACAACATACCGTGCTGTTGATTACCCACGATCCCGCTGAAGCCTGCCGCTTGAGTCACCGTTTGTTGGTGCTTTCTCCTATCCTTTCGGCATTGACGACTCGCACAGCATTGCTGGATTACCGCCGCGTGCGCCCGACGATCTCGATTCGATGAGAAGTCAGGCTGAGCTGTTGCAACAACTGATCAAGGCGGCAGGATGAAACACAATCGTCTGGCACGCAGCAGGCGTGGGCTCAGCGTGTTTATCGGCCTGATTGGCGTTTGGTGGCTGGCAACAACATGGGGTGACATCCCTGCTTTCTTGCTGCCCGCGCCGCGCGCCGTGCTGCTTGCCGCCTGGGATAATGCGCCGTTCCTCGCCTACCACTCGCTGATTACGCTGTCAGAAATTGCCAGCGGATTCGTCATCGGTGTCTTGCTCGGTTGTAGCCTGGCGCTGTGCATGATCTACTCGCCACGACTGCAACGTTGGCTGATGCCGCTGGTATTGACCAGCCAGGCGATTCCGGTGTTTGCGCTGGCCCCGCTGCTGGTGCTGTGGTTTGGCTTTGGCATGAGCGCAAAAGTGGTGATGGCAGTGTTAGTGATTTTCTTTCCGGTCACATCCACGTTTTTCGACGGTATGCGCCGCGTCAATAACGACTACCTCGATTTAGCCCGCACCCTGCGCGCTTCGCCGTATGCCCAGTTACGTCACGTACGCCTGATGGCGGCCTTGCCTGCGTTTGGTTCAGGATTGCGCATGGCCGCCGCCGTGGCCCCGATCGGCGCGATCATCGGCGAATGGGTCGGTTCGGCTGAAGGATTGGGCTACGTCATGCTGAATGCCAATGCTCGAATGCAGAGTGATATGTGCTTTGCCGCCCTGTTTATTTTGGTGCTGATGACGCTTCTGCTTTGGAGCGTGATTGATGCTTTGCTGAAACGTGTAATCAACTGGATGCCTGACAACGATGAATAACCTCAATCCCCCACGTAAAACCCTGTTTAAAACGCGACTAACCGCCCTGATTGCCAGCGCCGTTTTAGCCACCAGCGCCAGCGCCAATGAAAAACTCACGCTCATGCTCGACTGGTACATCAATCCCGACCACGCGCCAATCATGGTGGCTGAGCAGATCGGCGCATTTAGCGCGCAGGGGCTGGATGTGCAGATTATCCCCCTTCCGATCCCGCTTTACCGCCCCGCCTTGTGGCGGCTAAACAGGCCGATTTAGCCATTACCTATCAGCCGCAAATCCATTTTTTTGCCGATCAGGGTTTGCCGCTGGTACGCGTAGGCACCTTAATTAACACGCCGCTTAACACCGTTATTTCGTTGGATAAAAGCATTAAGACGCCAGCCGATCTCAACGGTAAAACCGTGGGATATTCTGTGAGCGGCATTGAGCAGGCGACATTGGCCACCATGCTCAAACATGAAAATCTCAACGCAAACGCAGTCAAACTGATCAACGTAAACTTTCAGCTCACCAGCGCCCTGTTAACCGGAAAGGTGGATGCCGTGATTGGCGGCTACCGCAATATCGAAGCATTGGAGATGACATTGCAGGGTAAAGATCCGGTTGTGCTTAACGTCGAGGATTATGGCGTCCCGGCTTACGATGAATTAATTATTGTGGCTAACCGCGATGCCGTTGCCGAACCGAAGATCAAAAAGTTTCTTATCGCGCTAGAGAAAGGTACAGCCTATTTACGTGCGCATCCTGAAGAGAGCTGGAACGTTTTTGCTCGTCAGCATCCTGAGTTAAATACCCCGTTGAATCATCAGGCGTGGATGAAGACGCTGCCGCTGTTTGCCACGGAGCCTGCGAAGTTAGATAAACCGCGTTATCAGGCTTATGAGCAGTTTTTATTTGATAACAAGCTGATTAAGAAAATCACGCCAGTTGAACAATACGCGACAGAAATTAATTAACGTGTTGGGTTAGCCTTGTTGCGGGCTAACCCACTTCAGCGGTTAAAGGTTTTTGACCCTTACCACATCTGCCATCACCGACAAGGCGATCTCTGCCGGTGTTTTACTGCCAATCCTAATGCCCACGGGCGCCTGAATGCGTGTCAGCTCTTCTTCACTCAGTCCCCCAATCTCCACCAGCCGCTGTCGGCGTTTAGCGCTGTTTTTAACTGAACCCATCACACCGAGATAAAACGCAGGGGTATTAACCGCCTCCATCATGGTGAGTTCATCAATACGCGGATCGTGCGTCAGAGAAAGTATCGCCACCTTACTGCTGATTTCATGCTTCTCCAGCCACTTAGCCGGATGCTGCGGCACAATAGTGACATGATATTCCGCGCCAAAATGGCGTTCTGTTTCAGCCAGCTGCTCGGGGCGATGTTCACAGACGGTGATCCTAAAACCGAGGATCAGCGCAAGCCGAATGCACTCAAACGCCACCACCGAATAACCGGCAATCAACAGTTGCGGCACCGCACCTACGGGGATCACGACCTGATTCTGCTGATGCGATAACGCGGGCAGTACATGCGCTGTAGAAACGATCTCCCACGCGGCGCGTTGCCCAAGCTGCACATTCTTTACCAGATGCTGTTTACCGATCAACGCGGTTTGCATGGCGGTAAGCAATGCATAACTCTCCGTGTCAGCGGGAAGATACTCGATCAACACATCCACACTGCCGCCGCACGGCAACGCAACATTGGGACGTAATCCCCCTTCGCCATAGCGCACAATTTGGCTGCTATCACGATAGGCACCTGACGCCAGCTGTTGCAGAAAATCTTCCTCAATACAGCCGCCCGAAAGCGAGCCGCAATGTTCACCCTGAATGTTAATGGTCATCATGGTGCCGGGCGCACGCGGTGACGAGCCATACGTATGCAAAACGGTACAGAGCCACACCGGCTGCTGTAACTGATGCCAGCACAAAGCACAATCAATAACCCGTTGATCAAGCGTAATCATTCTGTTCTCCCGAGTTCAGGTTGACGGGATAATCGATATCGTGAAGGCATCCGGGATCGTGCAACGTAATTAAGGTGGCGGGATGCGCCGCCAGTATCGAACGCGCCCCTTCATCCTTGTGCAAATCCACCAGCTGGGGATAGAAAATTCGACTGAAGCCCACCGGATGACCGGCCTGAGCATCCACCAGCGGCCTGACTATGGATTCAGTCGCTAGCGCATGTATAACAGCCAAATAGCTGGATGTTTTTAGCCACGGCATATCACCGAGCGCGATAATCCAGCCGTCATAGTCCGCCGTTGCACGGACGCCTGCAGCAATCGACTCACCCAACCCCTGGCTCTGGCAATAGATGGGCTGACATCCGTTGAGCAGCGCGTGTATCGCCCGATCTTCTGGCTGGGTAACAACGTACACGTCGGCGCCCGTCGCCAGGGCGTGGCGCAGGGTATGCGATAACATGGGAAGCCCCTGAATCTCAGCCAACAGTTTTTGACCGCCGCCCTGCTCGCGAAAACGCCGCCCGAAGCCAGCAGCCATCACCAAAATTGCCACGTTCATTTATGCGTACCGAGGTAAAGGCCACAAACGAGGCGCAGGCAAAAGCCCTGCGCGCAGTATCCAATCAAATCAGTTTTTCCATGGTGATGGGCAATTCACGTACGCGCTTACCGGTTGCGTGGAACACCGCATTACTGATTGCCGCAGCCATGCCGACAATACCCAGTTCACCCACCGCTTTGCCGCCCATCGTTGTAGCCTTGTAATCTGGCTGACCGACATCAATCGTAGTGATTTCTGGCACATCTGCACTCACCGCCACCAAATAATCGGCGAGATTATTATTGATAACCCGACCATTACGCGGATCAAGGGTGCCTTCTTCCAACAACGCTTGTCCCAGTCCCATCACCATTCCCCCAATCCACTGGCTGCGTGCCAGCGCGGGGTTATAGAGCCTTCCGCTGTCAAAAGCACCGACCATACGCTTCACGCGTACCGTGCCGAAGTCTTCATCCACGCGAACTTCAACAAACAGCGCGCTCCAGCTATGTGCCGAAACATCTTCTGGCCGCGTAATGGTATTGAGTGCGCTGAGCATTTTGTCGCGCTCTTCAGCGGAGGCATTACCTTTAAAGGTATCAGCAGAAAGTGCAAGCGAAGGTAAACCCGCTAATGACAGCAACTGTTCAAACGTCACTTTACGGTTGGGACGCATAGTCATCGCCACGCCGTTATCCATGACCACTAACTTGTCACGCGGTGTACCAAACAACGGTGAATCAGGGGTTTCGATGGCCAGCGTGAACAGACGTTCACGTAAAGCCAGCGCCGTTTTAAACACGGCCGCGGTGAGATTACCTGCCAACTGAGACCCGCCGGCCACGCCCGCTGACGGCAGGCGCGAATCGCCCAGTTCAACCTGAATACGATCTTGTGGAATTTTCAGCACATCGGCTGCGGTCTGCGCCAGGATAGTGTAAGTGCCGGTCCCGATATCCGCGCCCGCGCTCTTCACCGTAAGGTGTCCATCCGGTTGCAGAACCAGAGTCGCTTCCGCCGGTTGCAGGTTCACTGGATAGGTTCCACTGGCCATTCCCCAGCCGATCAGCTCTCGCCCTTCGCGCATCGAACGCGGTTCCATACTGCGTTTACTCCAGCCGAATGCTTCAGCGCCCTTTTGATACGCCTCTTTCAGCTGGCGAGAACTCCAGGGTTTACCCTGTTGATAATCGTGATCGGCCCAGTTTTTTATGCGCAACGCCAGCGGATCCATATTCAGTGCATAGGCCATTTCATCCATGCTGACTTCCAGGCTAAACGCGCTGGGGTTTTCACCTGGCGCGCGCATCCATCCAGGCGTCACGGTGTTAATCGGGACAACGCGATGATGAGAGGTCACGTTCTCAATCGCATACATCCGCGCAGTGACACGGTTGGTGCCTTCGGCAAACACATCATCAAGGGACGTTTCGTTATAGCCATCATGAATAATGGCGGTGATTTTACCGTCGCGCGTTGCGCCCATCTCCAGAGATTGATGGGTAGACGCACGGCCACCAAAACCGGTAAAGGTTTGCGGGCGCGTTAGCGCGACTTTCACCGGACGCTTCAGTTCACGTGAGGCCACGCAGGCGAGTGCAACGTGAGTGGCAGGCGACGCTTTTGACCCGAACCCCCACCAACATAAGGTGAGATAATCTCAACATTGCTGATATCGATTCCCATCCATTCAGCAATGGCGGTACGCGCGCCCGCAACCCATTGGCTCGGTTCCCACACGGTCAGCTTGTCATCCTGCCAGTGCGCGATACAGGCGTGCGGTTCCATCGGCTGGTTGTATTCACGCGGCGTAATAAATTTATTTTTAATTCGCACCTCGGCCTGTTCCATTGCCTGCTGCGCATTTCCCATGGTGATCGTCAGCGAATCCTGATCCTGCGGTTTAGCGCCTTTGTCTTCCGGGAAAATCAGCGCGGGCGTCTCGGCGTACGCCACTTTAATCAGGGAGGCGGCATGTGTTGCCTGCTCAAAGGTTTCTGCCACCACCAAGGCAATGTTCTGCCCGTTATGGATGATGCGATCGTTCTGAATCGGGAGATAGGTGGTTTGGGCAGCACCGCCCTCAGGAATCGACCTCGGTTTGTTAATTTTCAGGCTATTGAGGTGCGAATAAACGGCCAGTACGCCTTCTGCGCGGCGGGCCGCCTGTGTCTCCATTGCCGTTATGCGGCCGCTGGAGACAGTTGATTGTACTACCACGCCATACAGCACGTTTTCAACCTGATGTTCAGCGGCATACGTGGCGTGCCCGCTGACTTTTAACGTGCCATCTTTACGCTGTGGCGCAGCACCTAAACCCTGTTGAGGCGGCGTCTGTTCAGAAAGGGGCAGCTGATGTTGTTGTTCGGCGCGAACGCTTTTCACGTGGAGACCTCCTGCGGCCATCACCGACACAGCGGCGGTGGCCTTGAGCAAATTTCTGCGCGTTTTGTCAGTGTGATTTTTCATGAAGGCTTCCCTACCGCTAATAAGGCCCGACTGATGACGCGCGGAATCAGGACAATTTTGGCTTGGTTATGCGACAGCGCTTTGGCGTTAATCACCGCCAACTCGGATGCCTGACGGATCAGCACTTCACTGAAGGCTTTACCGCGCAACGCATCTTCCACTTCATAAGCACGCCAGGGTTTGGTGGCCACGCCGCCGATAGCAATGTGCACATCGTTAATGATGTCGCCTTGCATCTCAACGCCCACCGCCGCGCTGGCCGCCGCAAATTCATAAGATGCGCGATCGCGCACTTTCAAATAGTGAGACTGCCGTAACGCGGCAGACAAAGGCACCTCTACGCCGACGATCATCTCGTCGGCGGCAATATCATGTTCTTGATGTGGCGTGTCGCGTGGTAGCAGAAAGAACTTTTCAACCGGTACACGACGTTCCTGCTGTTGGCTATTGCGGAGGATCACCTGCGCCTGAAAAGCGGTTAACGCCACGGCCAAATCACCCGGATAAACCGCCACGCACGCTTCGCTGGCACCTAAAATAGCGTGACCGCGATTGATTCCTTCAATTGCCGAGCAGCCCGATCCGGGTTGACGCTTGTTACACGCGGGGAACGTAGCGGGATCGCGGAAATAGCCGCAGCGCGTACGCTGCCGTAAATTGCCGCTAATGGTCGCCATATTACGGATTTGCGGTGAGGCTGCCTGCCAGAGGCTTTCATAGATAGCAGGTGCCAGACGCTGACACTCTTTATCTGCTGCCAGCTCGCTCATGCGAACCAGGGCGCCCACACGTAACGTATCGTGACTGAAATTGATGTCGCGCAGCGTGGTTAAGCGGGAAATATCCACCAGCTGTGGCGGCGCTTCAACATTGCATTTCATTAAGTCGAGGAGCGTGGTCCCCCCGGCTAAAAAACGTGAGAATTCAGCCACGTTGAGCTTAACGGCTTCGTCGGCGCAGGCGGGGGTTTTAAAGATAAACTCATTCATGATGCATCCCCTGACATTTCTGCTGCGGCCTGTTTTACCGCCTCAACAATGTGGGGGTACGCACCACAGCGGCAAAGATTGCCACTCATATATTCGCGAATTTCAGCGTCGCTACCGGCGTGGCCCTCTTTGATGCAGGCGACGGCAGACATGATTTGGCCCGGCGTGCAGTAACCGCATTGGAAGGCATCATTAGCCATAAAGCAGGATTGCACCGGATGCAGTTTGCCCTGTTTATCCGCCAGCCCTTCGATAGTGGTGACTTTCCCGCCTTGCGCTTGTGCCGCTAACGTCAAACAACTCAATACGCGCTGCCCGTTTACGTGCACAGTACAAGCACCACATTGACCCTGATCGCACCCTTTTTGGTGCCGGTTAATTGCAAATGCTCACGCAGCGCATCCAACAGCGTTACCCTTGGATCAATAGTCAGGTGTTGCGTCTCATCGTTGATCATCAACTGAAGAGTTATTTTCTCAGACATTGCGATTACCTGTTCCAGTGAAGGGAAATGGCCATAAAGGTGTAAAACACCGACCGGCTAAAAGTAAAAAATCCGCGAAGCTTCTCGTCGTCTACCTGTTTTCTGCGCAGCATATCGCGTGCTTTTTTTACTGTGCAGCACAAAAACCACACCAAGGATGTGTAATAAAAATCCTAACAGAAATATTTCTAGCCATTATGCCTATTCATTTATGAGCCTATTTAGTTGAACTAATAAATGATTTAAGCGAGAGGTGATCGCACAGCGGGTTAATTGTCTTTACGGCGTTGGAGGGGCTGCTTTACAGAAGAGATGCTCGCTTTGCATCGAAGTGGCGCAAAGGTGATGTCAATGAACACCGCAGGCGGGGTTAACGGCCTGCGGTGTCGAGGAGTCAGAGACCGGCAATGCGCCGTAAATCGGCTTCGGCGCCCGGTGCCACTGCTAAAACCTGCGCACCCTTAGTGAGGCGTTCGCCTTCGGTATTAAACGGATGATACCAACCGCCCGCCTCTTTCACTAAACAGTAACCCGCCAGACAATCCCAGGCGTGCATATAGGGTTCGTAATAGCCAACGACGCGTCCTGCCGCTACCCACGCCAGCATCAGCGCACCCGAACCGATGCGAATAAAATTACCCCCGCAGCCAGCAGAGACGCGAGGATTTCGCCCACTTTTTCCGGGCTGACATAACTGTTCGCCCCAAAACCGGTGACATGATTTTGTAAGGTTCGCGTAGCATCAACCTGTAATGTGCGGCCATTCAACGTCGCGCCCTGGCCCAACGCCGCCACGTAACACTCCTGATAAAAAGGCGCGAAAATCACGCCGATCACCGGCACGCCTTCATGCAGTACCGCCACTGACACGCACCAGTTCGGCATGCCATTCAAAAATGGGCTGGTGCCATCGATCGGATCGACCACCCACGTATACGCCGAGCTTCCCGGCTGCAATCCATATTCTTCACCGAGGAATCCATCGTCGGGAAACGTGTCCCTAATGCGGGCGGCGATCAGCTGCTCCACTTCACGATCGGCAATTGACACCACATCCTGCAAATCATGCTTGGTTTCTATCACCAACGTTTCGCGGCGATTGAAATAATCTAAGGCAACCGCGCCGCCGCTGCGCGCCACGGCTTCCGCTAACGCCAGACGTGCGGAAAGTTCACTGTTTTGCTGTTCCATAGGTTCTCCTTGAAGTTAACCGGTTAACGCGCGATCAGGGCCAAACCCTGCGGTTTAAAATCCACGGCAACGCGGGTCGATAACGCCAGCCGTTGCTCCATCATTGAATCGACGATAAACAGCGAACCCAGTTCGGTTTGCACTTCATATTCAATGTGATTGCCAAGCCAGGTGCTATGGGTAATTTCGCCTTTTAATGCGCCCGTACCTTCACCGCGTAACGTAATAAATTGCGGCCGCACCGCCAGCTGCGCAGCACCTTTCTGCGCGCCCTCTCCACGTATGCGATATTGCTGGCTGCCAATCCTGACCAGCGCCTCGCTGCCTTCCAGCTGTTCGACTTCACAGGGCACAATGTTAGCTTCTCCCATAAAATCAGCGATGAAGACCGAGCTGGGCGAGTGATAAAGCGTTTCCGGCGCGCCCTGCTGAGCAATATCTCCTTCTTTCATGACAATAATCTTGTCAGAGACCGCCAGCGCCTCTTCCTGATCGTGCGTCACATACACAGCGGTAAATCCCAGCCGCTGTTGCAGATCACGAATATCGGTACGTACTCGCCTTCTTAACCGTTCATCCAGGTTGGATAAGGGTTCATCCAGTAACAGCACCTGCGGCTCCAGCACCAACGCTCGCGCCACCGCGATACGCTGCTGTTGCCCACCGGATAACTCCGAGGGCAGCCGCTCTCCCTGATGCTCCAGCCCAACCAGCTTCAACCCTTCACGCGCCCGATCCTGCGCTTCCCGCTTGGTGAGCCCAGAGGAAAGCAGCCCATACATGACATTGTCTAAGGCGTTCATATGCGGAAACAGCGCATAGGATTGAAACACCATCGCCACATCCCTTTCGTTGGCCGGCAACTGCGTAACATCTTTACCCCCAATCAAAATGCGGCCCGAGGTGGGATGCTCCAGCCCGGCCAGCAGCCGCAACGTGGTGGTTTTCCCACAGCCGGAAGGCCCCAGCAACGTGACCAGCGTACCCGGCTCAACCGTTAAGGAGAGATCGGGTAGCGCGGTGAATCCGGCGAAGCGTTTGGAGACATGTTCAAAAACAACCGATCCGGGTGAGATCATACGATTCGCTCCTGAGTTAATACCGAAGGGGGCGGCGTGGGAACGTCCACGCTGCGGGTGCTGCGACGTAAGCGGCGTTCGCCCACCAGCAGCTGAAACGCGCCGATAATGACTAACATCACCACAATCAACACGGATGAATAAGCAATGGCGACGCCATACTCACCGTTTTCAACCAGCCCGACGATGTAAGACGTCGCCATGTTGTATTGGGCGCTGACCAGAAAAATCACGGCACTGATGGAGGTGATGGCGCGCACGAAGGCATACACCAGCGCCGCGCTGATTGCCGGTTTGAGCAGCGGCAGCACCACTTTGCGTAAGGTGCGGAAACTGTTGGCACCCAGAGTTAATGAAGCTTCATCAAGACTTTTATCGAGCTGGCTCATGGCCGCAATGCCACCACGCACGCCGACCGGCATATTGCGGAAGACGAAGCAGGCAATCAGGATCATCGCGGTGCCGGTGATTTCCAGCGGCGGCAAGTTGTAAGCCATGACGTAGCTGACGCCGATAACGGTGCCGGGGATGGCGAAGCTCAACATCAACATGAATTCAAACGTCTGCCGCCCCGCAAATTTCTGCCGTACAATCAGCCAGGCGGTAAGCAGGCCAACAATGGCGGTGAGCGGCGCAGCAATCAAGGCGATCTCCAGCGTGGTCCAGAACGAGTTCCACGCCACGCCGCTCCATATCAGGCTGCCATCACTGACGCTGACGCTGAAGGCGTGAATATAGTGATCGAGAGTGAGATTATTATTGAGCCCCCAGGATTGCACGAACCCGCCGATCAGGATCATGCCGTAAATCACCAGGGTAAAAATGCCCCAAGGGATCACCAGGCCATACACGCTGTAACGTACCGGTGCGGGCAATTTACCGTGTGTGCCGCCATCACCTTTGCCGGTCACGGTGGCAAAGCTTTTGCCAGACAGCCACAGGCGCTGGATCAGGAATGCCGCCAGCGTGAAGCCCAGCAGAATCATCGCCAGTACCGCCGCGCGGCTCGGATCATTTTGTGCACCGACAACCGAGAAGAAAATCTCGGTTGAAAGCACGCCGTGACTGCCACCCAACACCATCGGATTACCAAAGTCCGCCATGCTTTCGATAAAGCTAATTAAGAAGGCATTTGCCAGACCCGGCGCCATCAGCGGCAGCGAAACCCGGCTGAAGGTGCGCCAACGATTAGCGCGTAAGGTTTGTGATGCTTCCTCCAGAGAAGGACTGACGCCCTCCACCACCCCAATCAGTACCAGAAAAGCAATGGGGGTAAAGGAGAGCACCTGCGCAATCCAGATACCGGTTAAGCCATATAACCAGCGGCCGGGTTCAATACCAAACAGCGTGGCGAGATGCGCAGTGACGACGCCCGAACGGCCAAATAACAGAATCAACGCCAGACCAATCACAAATGGCGGCGTGATGATGGGCAGAATGGTCAGCATGCGCAGCGCTTTTTACACGGCAACGGCGTACGCGTGGCCGCCAGCGCAAAGGCCAATCCCAGCAACGTGGATCCGCTGGCGGTCATCAGAGCCAGCCACAAGGTGCGCCAGGCGGTGCCGCAGGTGCCACCAGCCAGACATGACAAGCTCCAGATTGAGGGATCTTGCATATTGTTGATCAGGCCATCGGGTTTAAAGCTGCCGTCAATATCCTGCACCGAGGCCACAAACAGGCTCAGCACGGGATACAGCACAAAGGTCGTGACCAGCGCCACCAGCAAAACAATGGATGCCACGACAAATGCATCGCCCCGCAGTACGCCACGCTCAGCCAGCGCAAACGAGAAAATAAGCAAAAAAACGGTCAGCAGCAGCAGCGCGCCTGCGCCCATTGCGGGTTGGCCTTGCGCCAGCGGGCCAAGCAGATTTTCCAGCCAGATCCAGTTCCAGCCGCTGTAACCGATCGCGTGTCCCTCGACAACCAGATAAGCGACGCCGACTGCGCTCAGACCCAGCAACAGCAAACTTCGCGTCTGACCTGAAGGCAACAGGCAACTGGCTCCGCAAAGTAAAAATAGCCCGGTTGCGATAGCCAGCCACGGATGTTCAAACGTAACAATCTGCCATAGCGCGGGCGCGCTGGCAGCATCGCCCCATAACGTCGTTAGCCAGCCGCCATCGAAAAAACCATTTTCAAGGCTATACCACGGCAGCAACGTCAGCGCGATAGCGCCCGCGATCAGTACGCCGCTTAAGCGGCGATTATACGCATTCATGAATTACCTCGACCCTGTAAGGAAGCGGAAATCAGGCTCAGGCCACCGCTGTTCAGTGTTCGGCGTGTCGCACCGGAGCATTACTGTGCGCTGGATCCAATCTCTTTATCCCAGCGTCCTAACAGCGCTTTGCGCTTCGCTGAATCACCGTAGGTTTTGAAGTCGTAATCGATCAGCTTGATGTTTTCAAAACGTGGTGCGTATTCCGAGATTTCAGCACTGCGATTAGACGGTAGCTGGAAAGATTTTGCCTCTTTCATGTGTGATTGCGCCTCGGCGCTGAGTGCCCAGTCATACCAGATTTTGGCGCTGGCGAGATTACGCGCGCCTTTGATGATCGACATTGAGCCAATCTCATAACCGGTGCCTTCACAGGGCGCGACAGATTTAATCGGGAACCCATCAACCTGCATCGCCACCGCATCATGCATAAACACAATACCAATCGTCGTTTCGCCACGTGCCGCCGCTTTTACCGGCGCAGAACCTGACTTGGTATATTGCGAAATATTGGCGTTGAGTTTTTTCAGGTAATCGAACGCCTTGTCTTCACCCATGATCTGCACCAGCGTCGCCAGGGTGTTGTAGGCGGTGCCGGATGAGTTCGGGTTAGCAATCTGAATTTCACCTTTGAACGCGGGGTCGAGCAGATCGGCCCAGCACTTCGGCTCTTTAAGCTTTTTATCGGCCAATAATTTGGTGTTATAGCCCCAGCCTAACGCGCCCGCATAAATGCCCACGGTGCGATAATTTGAAATCTCCGCCTGTTTTTTTGCCCAATCCTGCTGCTGGTCTAATAACGGTGACTTATAAGGCTGCGACAACCCCTCTTCTGCGGCCTGCATATGGGGATCGCCGGTGCCCGCCCACCAAATATCGGTTCTCGGGTTGCGAGCTTCGCTACGGATACGCGCATAGGCTTCACCGGCTGAAAGCCTGACCATACTGACTTTTATATCGGGATGTGACTGGCTGAAGATGCGTGTCATCTGCTCACAAACCACCACGTCTGCGGAGCAAATCATATTGAGATTACCGGCTGCATAGGCAGAAAAGGACAGCGTCGAGCTACTTAAAACCAGAACGGCGGCGAGCGATGAGTAACGCATGATGTTCTCCTGATGTGTAGGGTGGTGCTTCACTGGCACCTTTTTTGCACGTGTGTGCAAATTAGTAGAGAAGCGGCAACACGCTGTCAATCCGCTTGTTGTGCAATTGTTAGGCGCTGTCACAAATATTAAACATTATGGTGAAATTGTTTTTTGCACAGCTTTGCAATCTGAGGCAGACTTATTGCATCGTTAAACAGGCGAGTCTTTTGCGGGTGGAAATGTGTTGATGAACAATGACAAATGGGTAGTGAGCGCGCAGGACGTCGCGGAACGCGCGGGCGTTTCTCGCTCCGCCGTTTCGCGTACCTACACACCCGGTGCCAGCGTTTCTGAAGCGACCCGCGCCCGTGTTTTGAAGGCCGCCGAGGAGTTGGGGTATCACGTCAATCATCTGGCGCGCGGGCTGGTGCGCAATCGAAGCGGCATCGTTTGTTTGATCGCGTCTGAGGTTGATACGCCCTATCGTGCCAATCTGGTGCGCTGGCTAACCCAGTTTCTGCAGGAAGCGGGCAAAATTGCCATGTTAATTAATACCGATCGCTCTGATGACAGCGTTTCTGCCGCGTTGCAGCAGGCAATTAATTTTCGTGCTGATGCCTCGATTATTCTTTCCGGCATGCCCGACAGCGCGATTACCCGCCTCTGTTCAAAGCATGGACAACATTTGGTGCTGATCAATCGCGATGAATCGCTGCCGGGTTCGTTGAGTATTAATCTCGATTCACGCTCTGCGGCTGAGATGGCAGTGATGGCTTTCTTACGCGCCGGATGTCGTCACCTGGCTTTTGCTAATTCCCTGGCGGGAACGCCCAGCCTGATGAAGCGTGAAAAGGATTTCCTTGCCGCAGCAGACAAAGCAAACTTACCGGTCACAGTAGAACGCTTTGGGACGACCTCTTATGAAAGCGGCCAGATCCTGGCGCATCGGTTGCTGACCCGCGACAAGCGTCCGGATGCGGTTTTCTGCGTTACCGATCTCATTGCTTGTGGTTTTATGGATGAAGCACGCCATCGCTTCTCGTTGAGAATCCCCGAAGATTTATGCATCGTCGGCTATGACAACATCACGCAGGCGGGCTGGTCATCCTATAACCTCACCACCTTTGCGCAGCCTGTGGAGCGCTTTGCCCGCGATGCGGTGCAGTGGCTGATTGACGCTGAACAGCAGGATCACACCCTTCTACTGCGATCGGAACAGCAGAGTGACAGCCGGATGTATGAAGCAGAAGTGAAATGGCGCGGTTCAGTACGTGGCGGTTGAATAAAAAACCAGGCAAAACCGCAAGCCCCGCCTGTTCTGGTTAGGGTGAGAACGCTGGCCCATCAGGCATTAATGGAGAGTAGAGATGGAATCTTCCCCTTTTGTTCCAAAGCGTTGCTGATTATTGATATGCAAAATTGCCGAGGCGATTATTGCCCACCACAATGACACGCTATCGGGACCCTTTGTTAAAACCTGTCTGACTAAAACCTATATATTTTAATAACCAAACAGAGGGTAAGCCGCCCTCTAAAATAAAGACACCATTCATATTTTGTTATACTTTTTCTTGCGCCACCCTTTCTTATTGAAATAACCTCTTATCGCCCTACCCCAATTCCAAATAGTCGCTCCGCTTATTTAAATAGTCTCACTTCGTTACGTTATCAAATTTAGCTAACTGTCTAAATAGTCGCCTGTTGGATGTGACAAATATCACCTTTGTGCCAGGCTTATATTCTCAGATAGCAAAGTTCAAGGAGCCAGATATGACAACGCCAACAAATAAAACCCTCGATTTGAACGAATATCCAAAACCACCCTTTGAAGAGCAATCACAAGATGTACCGGGTTTAGCCAGCAAAATGGTACCGGTTCCCGACCATGGCGAAACCAGCTATCGCGGCACTGGACGCCTTACCGGCCGTAAAGCGCTGATCACGGGTGGTGATTCGGGTATTGGTCGCGCTGTAGCGATTGCCTATGCACGAGAAGGTGCGGATGTGGCGATCAACTATTTACCGGCTGAGGAATCTGATGCAGCTGAAGTGATTAAGCTGATTCAGGCGGAAGGCCGTAAAGCTATCGCTATTCCTGGGGATATTCGTAGTGAAGAATTTTGCCAGAAACTGGTTAAAGACGCGGTAGAACAATTAGGTGGCCTGGATATTTTGGTCAATAACGCGGGTCGCCAGCAGTTTAATGAATCCATTCGTACGTTAAGTACAGAAGATTTTGACGCTACGTTTAAAACCAACGTCTATGCGATGTTTTGGATCACGAAAGCGGCAGTGGATTATTTACCGCGCGGTGCCAGTATTATTAACACCTCTTCTGTTCAGGCATTTAAACCCAGCGAAATTTTGCTGGACTATGCACAAACTAAAGCCTGTATCGTGGCGTTCACTAAATCCCTTGCGCAGCAGCTTGGCGAGGAAGGCATTCGCGTGAATGCTGTGGCACCGGGACCTTTCTGGACGCCATTGCAAACCAGCGGTGGTCAGCCGCAAGAAAAAATTAAACAGTTTGGTGCGTCAGCGCCACTGGGCCGCCCGGGTCAACCGGCTGAGATCGCCCCACTCTATGTCACGCTGGCCTCAACGGAGTCCAGCTACACTTCAGGACAAGTCTGGTGCACCGATGGCGGTACCGGCACGCTGTAATTAAATGCCCAATGTGGCCGCGTAATGCGGCCATTTTTCTGTTTTTCGTATACCAGGATGATTATGGAAAACCAGATTTTCGACTCTCCAACCCGAGACAATGGCTTTGCCGGGCTAGGCGATTATGCCGCCATTGGTGAAGGACGCTCAGTGGCGCTGATAGCGCCCGACGGTTCAATAGACTGGTGGAGTGCGCCCAATCTGGATTCCACTCCGCTGTTTGACCGCCTGCTCGATCCTAATATCGGCGGCTATTTTCAAATTGTTCCTAACGCACCTTATCGCGTATCGCGCCAGTATCGTGAAAACAGCAACGTTTTAGAAACGCGCTTTGAAACCGATGCGGGCAGCGTACTGCTCACCGAATCGATTAACAGCACGCTGGCAGGTCGCTTGCCCTGGAGTGAGCTGGCACGGCGCATTGAAGGTGTTGAAGGCCATGTCGAATTGATTGTTCGTCTGCGCTTTGGTACAGCGGCTGAAACCCGCTCGCCGTGGATTGCAGAAAGCGATCAGGGCAAGGTTTTTCACATTGCCAATGTGTTGGCGATGGTGCGTACCAGCGAAGATATCGATATTGATCATTTAGATGATGAAAAACTTACCGGGAAACTGCGCACCTCGCCTGGCTCAAGCTCACTCTGCGCACTGTTAATCAGTGAAAATGAACCGCTGGCGGTGCCTGAACTTTCGGCAATCGATAACCGCATCGATACCAGCGATATCGCCTGGCGCGACTGGGTTGAAAGCCTGAGTTATGACGGCAGTTTTCCGCAATTAGTAAAACGCTCCGCCCTGTCGCTGAAATTTCTCTGGTACTCCCCAACCGGGGCGTTAGCTGCGGCGGCGACCACGTCCCTCCCTGAAGGCATCGGCGGCGAAAAAATTACGATTATCGCTTTGCATGGGTACGTGATGCTTGCCTGATCATTAAAGCGTTTGTCTATCTGGGTGCGCTCGAAGATTGTAAAGCCGCATTTTCATGGCTGTCGAAAACCATTATTCGTCATGGGGTGAGATTACGTGCCTGCTATACGCTTGAAGGCGATATTGTGCCTGAAGAGCGCTATCCCGAATTAGCGGGATACCAGGATTCACAGCCGGTTCGCGTGGGGAATAATGCGCGCGATCAACTCCAGTTAAGTATGTACGGTGACATGTTGGGAACGGCCCGGCTGTTCATCAAAGCGGGACACGTTTTGGACCTCACTACGTCGCGCATGTTGGGCGAACTGGCTAACTGTTGTGCCGATAATTGGCGTCAGAAGGATGCCGGTATCTGGGAGTTACCAGAAAAGCAGCATTATACCCACTCGAAAATGGCGTGCTGGCTGGCGCTGGATCAGGCTGTCGCCATGGCAGAGAGGAAATACATCGAACCTACCTGGGTTGAGCGTTGGCGGCGCGAGCGTGATCGCATTAGCGACTGGATAGAAACGCATTGTTGGTCGGAGAAGAAACAGGCTTACCTGTTTTACGTAGGCTGTGAAGATCGTCTCGATGCCTCGCTGGGGTTGATGCATCACTACGGCAACACGGTCAATCCTGAACGTATGCTGTCCTCTTACTGCGCAATCAAAAAAGAGTTAGGCCATGATACCGCCATGCTCTATCGCTACAGCGGTGTAGAAAAAGAGGAGAGTACTTTTCTCGCTTGCTCATTTTGGCTGGCTGAAGCCTGGGCTGCGCTGGGTGAAATTGAATTAGCAAAAGAGACGATGACCGACATTCTTGCTGCGCTAAACCAACACGGTAATGTTGATATTTTCAATGAGATGTTTGATGTCCGCAGCAATAGCTGGCGCGGCAACATGCCGCAAGGATTGAGTCATCTGGCATTAATTTGTGCAGCGCAGGCGATTACAGAGCATCAGGAAGCGCAGACGCCGTCAGAGTGACCGGTGTACCTGCTCGATGATTTTACAAAGTGGGGATAGCGTGCCGCGCTGCACATCTTGCATGACACCTCTTCCGCTTTGTGAGAAAGGCAACGCGAACAAAATGCAATGCAACGACTCGCCAGCCGCGTTAAGTGGGCTGGCGTTTTTTTACTGCAGCGCTTCCAGAATGTGAAATGCGGCTTTAATGCGTTCTTGATTGGGGTAATTTTTATTAGCCAGCATCACAATGCCGGTGTTGCGTGCTGGAATAAAAGCGATGTAAGCCCCAAACCCGTTGGTGGCACCCGTTTTATGAACCCATGAAGCGCGATCGGTCGGTCCCGCAGGCGTTACCATTTTTGTTGGTTGTGCTGATAACGCCACGTTGTTGTCGCTGGCATCCACCAACGTTTGCACAGCAACCGGCCAGTTATAAATTTCCCATCCCAAACCCTGGAACATTAAACCGGTTTCAAAGTAGCGTGACTGAGATGTCATGATGGCGTTTCGCAGCAGCGTATTACCGGATGATAAGCCGTTGGGATTGGCATTCGCCTGCATAAAGGTGAGCATATCGCGTGCCGACGATTTTATCCCATAGGCTTCAGCGTCGAGCATGCCGGGTGAAACGCGTATCGGCTGGCCATTTTTGTAGCCCCATGCGTAATCAAACATCATGGTTTTCGGTACGGTAAAGAAGGTTCGCGTCAAACGCAGAGGCTGAAACACACTTTTGATCATTGCTTCTTCGAAGCGGCCTTTGGTCATCAAGTAACCAAACAAGCCAATACTGGCGTTGGAGTACTGGCGAATCGTGCCCGGTGCCGCTTGTGGCTGCCAGTTTTGGTAATAGCTCAGCAGCGAAGCCTGATCGGTAACAGTATCAGGAAGCTGCAAAGGCAATCCGCCTGCCGTATAGGTCGCGAGATGCAACATTCTGATGTTTTGCCATTGCGCCCCTGAAAGTTCCGGCCAGTATTTTTTCACTGGCTCAGTAAGACGCAGATCGCCGTTGCGTATCAACACGCTGGCCAACACACCCGTAAAGGTTTTGCTCACGGAACCTAATTCAAAAATGGTGTTTTCCGTGACCGCTCGGCCTGATTCAACATCGGCCAGACCAAAATTAATGTACTGTGCGCGGCCTTTATAAAGCACCGCTACCGACATGCCAGGGATCGCCTGTTGTTTCAGTAGCGGTTCGATGGTTTGTTGGACCAACAGAGTGACCTGCTGTGACGTCAAATCGGGTGAGGCGACAACACTGCAGGGCGAAAGAGAGAAAAGTAAGACCAAAGAGAGCAGCTTTTTCATTAGCGATTATTCGTTTCTTCACTGAATCAAATTATTTGCATTGAGATGCGCATGATTGCACGCATATTTGTGCCTGTGAACTGCAGGAGCTGTTATTCCGGGTATTACATTGTGAACGTTCCACATAGCAGTTGGTTTGACAGGCTGAAACGTCACATTTAGCCGCAATGGGTGTGAGTTGGGCAAGAGGCGCACGAGAAGGAAACACAGCGGCGGTTTGAGCGAAGGCGCTGCTGAACAGAAAGGCGGACAGCAGCAGGCTAAGGCTTAGGATAGATTTCATGATGGATCTCCAGATGAACGCTGCATTAAGTATGGTCAATGCACAACGTCACGTCAGAGAAATCTTATCAAATTGAGATCATCGGCGGATGACGCACAAATTCTGCTACGCCACGGTGATAAATATCGTTGAGTTGATGAATATAACGCAGCGGACAATGTTGCTCTCTGATACGTGTAATGGCGCCCTCACCTTTTTCATGGGCGATGGTGGGATCTTCAATAATATCCATCAGCGTGCGTTTTAATGCATTAATCAATGCCTGACGCAGTTGCTCTTTTTCAGTAACGCTGGAGATACTGTATTCACGGTCATCATTTAAGGCCCCACCAATACACCAGCCAGCGCCAGGTGGGTTAATTTCAGGTAAAGCGCGCACATTACTGGTTATTACCGGACAGCCACTGGATTGCATTTCCAGCACGGAAAAGCCGTAAGTCTCTTGCCAGGTGGGCAGCAATCCGACATCACTGTGGCGAAACAGCGCCATCAGCGCGGCATTATCCATGCGGGTTTGATGTTTAAAGCAGCGATAGCGCTGTATACGGTTTTCAATACTGCGATAAAAGTCTTCATTGTCCTGATATTGCCGGTGCGCAATGTTATGGCGCTTAGTGAGATCACCAATTAACTGCACCTCTAATTGCGACTCATCAATCTTTTTCTCATCCAGCAATTGCGTTATTGCCAGTACGACTTCAGCACCGCCCTTGCGATAAAACTCACCGCCCGCAAAAACCAGGCGCAATTTCCCTGGGGAACGTGGCATTTTTTGTTGGCAAAACAATTTTTGCGGTGGATGAAGCACCACCGTCTTGGCTCGCATACGCTTTGCAATATCAGGTTTATGTTGAAAGAGCTTCATCTGAATGTTCAGCGTGGCCTCTGAAATAGCGATTAATCCGAAGCAGTTGTCTTTTAATACGTGGGGATCAAACGCTTTAGCTCAGGGTTATCTTGTTTAGCGACCCCTGCGACAGGCAACACGCGGGGTAATTCGGTTTCAAAAGTCGCTAACCATTTTCGTCGGGTTATCGCGACCTCATTGAATAAGTGCAAAATATCTGGCTGCTGTCGTGCCAATAAGGGAAGCGGTAAAAACACAAAAGTTTTATTCTTTTGAAGAATGCGCGTGCGAAAAGGATTGAGGAAGTAAAAGAGATTGTGCTTTTTTAGATTTAGATATGTGTTATCCGGGTTAACAATAATATTACGCCGCTCCGGATATTGGTTATTGGTTATGCCTATTTTCATCATTTTCTTCCGAGGCCAGTGTTTCCTACGTTGATATATATCATGAGACGAGAAAGCGAGAACCTACGGAACTTCTTAAAAAACCCACCAAAGAAAAACATCTAAAAAGATTAATCATTCACAATTTAATAACAAAGTCGCTTTCTTGGGTTAATTTAAGATATCCCGCAGAAAATAAGTCCCGATCATTCATAAAAACATTCAGTAACTACTTGATTAATTAAATTCATTAATGCCATTTATTTATTCTTACCGCTATTAAAGCAGTGTTGAATAAATCCTCATTACGTTAAGTTAATTCGCAGGCCGGCCTTGATTTAATGATTATTTTTAAACAGATAAATTATCGTGCCGGAAAATATCAAAATTACATACAGATTATTTAACTAACGTTTCAGCGGTTTTGCTTTTTTCGCGCCACCTTGATGAAACAAAAGGTGCAAACAGCGCATTTAATGAACTTAAGTGCACCATATCAGAGCAAATCAGTGCCTCTCAAATGTGCATCAGTGTGTCTCATTAATTTAAAAATGCCATTATATCCCTGATTTTATTGACTTTAATTTTTACAGGTATCGCATACTCGGCATTGGTACAAAAGTTGCAAAGATATCTTCAGGTGACAGGAGATAAATATGAAAGCGATTGTGATTGGTGGCGGTATCGGCGGGATGAGTACCGCGATTGCACTGGAAAAAGCGGGTTATGAAACGGCAGTCTATGAAGCGGTCAAAGAGATAAAACCGGTAGGCGCGGCAATTTCCATCTGGCCAAATGGCGTGAAGTGTTTAAATGCTTTAGGGATGAAAGAGGCGCTGCGGGCGCTGGGTGGAAATATGGCTTATATGGCCTATAACGATTTCGCTTCAGGCACCACGCTAACGCGCTTTAGCATGTCGCCGCTGGTGCAACAGGTTGGTGAATACCCTTACCCGGTTGCACGCGCAGAACTGCAAGCAATGCTGATTGATACCTATGGGCGCAGCCGTATTAACTTTGGTAAACGCGTTATTCAGGTTGAGCAGAGCGAAAATGGCGTCATTGCGACCTTTGACGATAACAGCCAGGTAAGCGGAGATTTCCTGATTGCTGCTGATGGTACGCATTCCGTTATCCGCCAATATGTCGTCGAGCAGGCGCCAGAACGGCGTTACGCCGGCTATGTTAACTGGAATGGTTTAGTTGAAATTGATGAATCCATTGCGCCAGCCGATCAGTGGACCACTTTTGTCGGTGAAGGCAAACGTGTTTCACTGATGCCTGTGAGTGGGAACCGCTTCTACTTCTTCTTTGATGTGCCATTACCGAAAGGCTTACCCGAAGATCGCACTACCCTTAAAGATGATTTGCGAGGTTATTTCAGCGGCTGGGCTGAACCGGTACAGAGGCTGATCGCGACGATTAATCCAGAGACCACCAATCGGGTTGAAATTCATGATATCGAACCTTTTAGCTGTTTCGTTAAAGGTCGGGTGGCGCTGTTAGGGGATGCGGCACACAGCACCACTCCCGACATTGGCCAGGGCGGATGTGCAGCTATGGAAGATGCCATTGTCCTTGCTTCAACGCTGGCATCACACTCGCTGGGTATAGAAGATGCATTGCTGCGCTATCAGTCGCGGCGCGTTGAGCGAGTAAAGGATTTAGTGCTGAAAGCGCGTAAGCGTTGCGATGTCACGCACGGCAAAGATCCGGTCGTGACGGCTGAATGGTATCAATCGCTGAAAAAAGAGACGGGTGAACGCGTATTAGCAGGAATGTGTGAAACCATCGAAGGCGGTCCATTCGGGTAATCACGGAGTCATCGATAAAGGGCGATTGGCTCGAAAGCCGACCGCCCTTGCCTTACTCAGCTAAACCGCGATTTTTTAACATCGGTTCAATCTGCGGTTCGCCGCCACGCCAGCTTTCATACAGTTTTTTCAGATCACTGCTGTTGCCGCGAGACAGGATTTTTTCACGGAATATCTGCCCATTTTCGCGATTTAACCCGCCATTCTCGACAAACCATTGGAAGCCATCGTCAGCGAGCATTTGCGTCCAGATATAAGCGTAATAACCTGCCGCATACCCTCCTCCCCAAATATGTTGAAAGTAGCTGGAGCGATAGCGCGGGGGTACGGCGGCGAGCGCCAGATTATCGCTTTGCAGCGCCTGCTGTTCAAAACCATCAACTGATTTTGGGCTATTGCTGCCGTTCAGGCTATGCCAGTGCAAATCCAGCAGTGCGGCTGCCAGTAATTCACTCATGTCATACCCTTTGTTGAACTTTTCAGCACGTACGATTTTCTCATGCAGTTCGGCGGGCATCGCTTCGCCGGTTTGATAGTGACGCGCAAAATTGCGGAAAACCGCGGTTTCGCTGGCCCAGTGTTCATTAATTTGTGAAGGGAACTCGACGAAGTCACGCGGCGTGGCGGTGCCAGAGAGGCTCGGATAACGCTGGGTTGCAAATAAGCCGTGCAGCGTGTGACCAAATTCATGGAACAGCGTGATAACTTCGTCCCAGCTCAGGAGCGCCGGTTCGCCAGCGGGCGGTTTGGTGTAGTTGCAGACGTTGTAAATCACCGGCTTGCTGTCGAGCAACGTCGATTGATTGACGAAATTGCTCATCCACGCGCCACCCCTTTGCTGTCACGCTTGAAGAAATCGGTGTAAAACAGCGCCATTGGCTGGTTATCTGCATCAAAAATTTCATAAACCCGCACGTCAGGGTGATAAACCGGCAAGTCGTGACGCTCAGAAAAAGTGATGCCAAACAGCTGCGTCGCTGCCCAGAACACCCCTTTTTCCAGCACATTGTTGAGCTCAAAGTAGGGTTTTATCTGGCTCTCATCCAGATCGTATTGCGCATGACGCACTTGCTCAGCGTAGAAACTCCAGTCCCAGGCGCTAAGCGTAAAATCAGCCTGTTGCTGATCAATTGTCTGTTGAATCGCAGCGGCTTCGCGTTCGGCTCGGGCACGCGCAGCCGGCACGATATTGCGCATAAAGGCAAAGGCCGCATCCGGGGTTTTCGCCATCTGATCCTGCAATTGCCAGGCTGCATAGCTGGCAAAACCGAGCAGTCTTGCCTGTTCAGCACGGACCTGCGCCAAACGCAACACTCCTTCACGCGTGTCGTTTTCATCGCCCTTTTCGCTGCGCGTCCACGCAGCCTGGAACAGGTCATGACGCGTATCGCGCTGTTTCAGGCTCTGCAAAGCGGGTTGCTGCGTGGTGTTTTGCAACACCAGCAGCCAGGCATTTTCCAGACCGCGCGCTTTGGCTGCCGCTTGCGCCACAGCGAGGTCGGCAGCACCTAAACCGTCAAGCTGCTGAAGATCGTTAATCACTAAACCGCCCGCTTTGGTTGCGGCCAATAATTTGTTGGTGAATTGCGTGCTAAGTTTGGCGGCTTCCTGATTCAGCGCTTTAAGCGTGTGCTTCTGTGCTTCCGGCAGATTAGCCCCGCCAGCTGAAAGTGCTGCCAGGTGACTTCAACCAAACGCCTGGATTCGGCATCCAGTTTGGCACGCTGTTGATAAACCGCATCGAGTCGAGCAAACAGCGGACGGTTCAGCATAATTTCATCATTCAGCGCAGTGAGTTGCGGCGCGATCTCTTCATCGATCTGTTGCAAATAATCGTTGGTATGCGCCGCGGTCATCGCACCAAACACTAAATTGACGCGGCTTAAAAACTGGCCGCTCCGTTCCAGCGCTTCGTAGGTATTCAGAAAGGTTGGCTCATCTTTATTGGTGGCTATCGCCAATACTTCCTGGCGCTTCTCTTCAATACCGGCTTGCAAAGCAGGTAAAAAATCGTGCAGCTCGATCTGATCAAAGGGCGGTGCCTGATACGGTAAATCGCTGACGCTAAAGAAAGGGTTTTGTCGGGCGTTCATAGTCGCTCCTGGAGGGCCAATACAACACATCATCGCAAACAGCATCCTGACAGGTTGTTGTTGCTTGAACAACGTAGACAATTTTCTACTGATAAGAAATTTGCGGCTAATTAAGCCTGTGCTGCTGATAAACAGTGATGATTTCACCCGCAATGGCCACGGCAATCTCTGCGGGCAATTTGCCTTTGACATCAGGCAGACCAACCGGGCAGCGCAGTTGCGCCAGTTGGTCGGCAGAAATGCCTTTGCCTTCCAGGCGGTAACGAAAACGCTGAGATTTTGTTTGAGATCCAATGAGACCGACATAGCGGAAATCACCGCGCTTTAATATCGCCTCGGTTAACGCCAGATCCAGCGGATGATGATGCGTCATCACCACGAAATAGGTCTCGGGTGCGGCCTGCGCCACGCAATCCAGCGGATCTTCAGGCTGAACCACCGTCACGCCCGCAGGCACAGAAGTGAACTGCGCTGCACGGCTATCAATCCAGCTTATGTGACAGGGTAACGTAGACAGCAACGTCACCAGCGCTTGCCCGACATGCCCTGCGCCATAAACCTGAATCATCGGTTGCGCCTGTAACAACGGCTCAAACAAAATGGTGGTCATGCCGCCACAACATTGGCCTAAACGTGCGCCAAGAGAGAAATCTTCACTGCGCGGCGCTGTCTGGCCGCTGTGTAGCATTTCACGGGCCTGCGCGATGCACTGAAATTCCAGGTGACCGCCACCAATGGTCAAATACGTTTCGTGTGGCGTGACCACCATTTTGCTGCCGCTGTCGCGCGGCACCGAGCCGCGCTCACTCAAGACGGTAATCAATACGCAGCTTTGCCGTTTTTCGCGTAGCGCGTGTAGCACGGTTATCCAGTCATGATAAATCATCGCAGGCTCCTGCTAACCGCTGCGCGCCCCAGAAGACACGTTCTGGCGTAGCGGGCGCATCCAGCATGGGATGTTGACGATAATCATCAACGCTAGCCACGGCATCTTGCAAAGCACACCACGCGGCAATACCAAGCATGAACGGCGGCTCACCTACCGCTTTTGAGTGGAAAACGGTGTCCTGTGGATTTTTGCGGTTTTCTACCAGGGTGACGCGCATATCAGGCGGCACGTCACTGATCGCTGGGATCTTGTAGCTCGCGGGGCCGTCAGTCAGCAATTTACCTTTGGCATTCCACACCAGCTCTTCGCAGGTCAACCAGCCTACACCCTGAACAAATCCGCCTTCCACCTGACCTATGTCTATCGCCGGATTCAAGGATGCACCAACGTCATGCAGAATATCGGCGCGCAGCAGGCGATATTCGCCGGTTAAGGTATCGATCACCACCTCGCAACAGGCTGCGCCGTAAGCAAAGTAATAAAACGGCTTGCCACGGCCCGCGAGCCGATCGTAATGAATGCCCGGTACGCGGTAATAGCCGTTTGCTGAGAGCGGCACCTGATTAAACCACGCCAGCTGCGCCACTTCGGCAAAGGTGTAATGCTTATCACCGGCCCGCACAATGCCGTTGCGGAAACCAATGTTACTTGCATCGCACGAATGCAACTTACACAGCATGTCAGTTAGCCTGCCGCGCAAAATCTCTGCCGCATTCTGTGCTGCTTTGCCATTGAGATCGGTGCCGCTGGACGCGGCAGTCGGCGACGTATTTGGCACCTTGCCGGTATCGGTGGCGGTAATTTGAATGCGATCAACATCGATTTGCAGCACTTCAGCCACAATTTGCGCCACTTTGGTGTTAAGCCCCTGGCCCATTTCAGTGCCACCGTGGTTAAGCTGCACCGTACCGTCGGTATAGATCAAAATCAGTGCGCCAGCCTGATTAAGAAAGCTGGAGGTAAAAGAGATGCCGAACTTAACCGGCGTCAGCGCCAGGCCACGTTTTAAAAACGGACTTTTGGCATTGAATTCAGTGATCTCTGCGCGACGTGCCTGATATTCGCTGCTGCGTTCCAGCTGTTCGGTCATTTCATCCAGCAAGTTATCTTCGACCTGCTGGTGATAATGCGTGATGTTACGTTCGGTCTTGCCGTAATAGTTGCGTTTGCGAAGATCTAAAGGATCCAACCCACGCTGTCGCGCCACGTGATCCATGATTTGTTCTATCGCTACCATCCCCTGCGGACCGCCAAAACCCCGATAAGCGGTGTTAGAAGCCGTATTGGTACGGCAGCGATAGCCAGTAATCAGCGCATCACCGAGGTAATAGGCGTTATCGGCGTGGAACATCGCACGATCGACGATGGATCCGCTTAGATCCAGTGAATAACCGCAGTTGCCGGCAAGATCGATTTTAACCCCACAAAAACGTCCATCATCATCCACGCCAACATCGTAGCGAACAAAGAAAGGATGCCGCTTACCGGTAATGCGCATGTCGTCACTGCGTGCCAGGCGCATTTTCACTGCGCGGCCGGTTTGCCGTGCTGCTATTGCGCATAAACACGCTACGCCCGCCGCCTGCGTCTCTTTACCACCGAAACCACCGCCCATACGACGCATATCAATGGTGACTTTATTCATGGTGATGCCCATGACTTCCGCTACCAGCTTCTGCACTTCCGTTGGGTTTTGCGTAGAGGAGAAGACTTGCAGCGAGCTGTCCTCGCCCGGGATTACCATCGCCGTCTGGGTTTCCAGATAGAAATGCTCCTGACCGCCAATATGGAATTGCCCTTTGATACGGTGCGGCGCACGCGCTAAAGCAGCTTCTGCATCGCCTCGCTGGTGGATATGGGGTTCCTGCACAAAACTGCCCAGCGCCAGAGCTTGCTCAACATCCAACAGCGGCTCCAGCACCTCATAGTCGATAATGGCGGCTTCCGCCCCCAGACGAGCGGCTTCAGCTGTTTCCGCCGCGACGGCGATAATGATTTGCCCGAGATACTCCACTTTTTCATGAGCCAACAGCGGATCGCCCGGCTCCAGCGGCCCGACATCGTTAATGCCCGGCACATCTTGCCAGGTCAATACGCTGATCACCCCAGGAATGGCGTAACACGGCTGAACATCTATACGTGTAATACGAGCATGAGCATGTTCGCTCAGCCGCGGGCACAAATGCAGCAGGCCTGGCAGTTCAGGTTTGTCATCAATGTAGATCGCTTCGCCAGAAACATGTTTTTCAGCGCTTTCATGTTTATTGCTGCGGCCTACGCCACTCTGGATCTCTGCGGCGAATTGCGCCTTGATGACATCTTCTGAAAGCGCGGGACGATTATGAGACATAGCGGCTTACCTCCGTAATGGTCACATCGCCATTGTAACGATGGTAATAACGACGCAGTAAATTGCGGGCTACCTGCAAGCGATAATCGGCACTGGCGCGGAAATCACTTAGCGGCTGGAAATCATCGGCAAGCGCAGCACAAGCTTGCGCCAGCGTTGCCGCATTTAAAGGCTGGCCTGTTAATACGTGTTCGCAGGCGCTGGCACGTTTTGGTGTTGCCGCCATGCCACCAAACGCAATACTGGCATCGCGCACTACGCCATTTTCAACCCAAATATTAAACGCCGCGAACACTGCAGAAATATCATCATCCAGCCGTTTTGAAACTTTCCACGCGACGAAATCCGGTGACACCGTCACTTTAGGGATACTTATCGCACGGATGAACTCCCCTTCAGCAAGCAGCGTTTGGCGATAGCCCGTGAAAAAATCATCTAGCTTAACGCTGCGCTGCGTTTCGCCCTGCTGTAAAAGCAATGACGCATTCAGCGCCAGCAGCATCGGCGAGGCATCACCAATCGGTGAAGCGTTCGCGATATTGCCGCCAAGCGTCCCCTGAGAACGAATTTGCAGTGAAGCAAAGCGTTGCAGCATTTCGCAGACGCCAGGAATACGTTCAGTTAAAAACGCGCTGATGGTGTTTAGCGCAGCGCCTGCTCCCAGCAGCCACGTTTCGTCAGTTTCATTGCAGGTTTTTAATGCGTCAATGTGCTCCAACGCAATCAGCGTTGGCAGCGGTTTATAGTGCTGCGTAAGGGTTAGCGCGAGATCGGTGCCGCCTGCCACCAGTTTCGCGTTGGGATGCTCGAGGTAGATGCGCGCCAGCTGCTCAACCGTTTTTGGCAGAAAACAGCGATGTCCGTTGCCGCTCAGCTCCTGCATCTGATCGTGTGCCAACCCCTCAAGACGCTGCACCACCTGCGTGGCTGTCTGGTCAAACTTATCACTACTGGGTTGCGAGCAAAGCTGTTCGGCAGCATCCATAATCGGGCGATAGCCGGTGCAGCGACACAAATTGCCTGCCAGCGCGGTTTCTGCCTGATGACGATCCCAACCGTTAGCCTGTTTTTGCAAGCTAAACAGTGACATGACAAATCCCGGGGTACAAAACCCGCATTGTGAACCGTGACAATCCACCATCGCCTGCTGGGCAGGATGTAACTGGCTACCTTGTTTAAGATCTTCCACGGTAATGAGCTGCTTACCCTGTAATGTACTGACCAGCGTCAGGCAGCTGTTAACGGTTTCGTACTGCATTTTTCCTGCAACAGCTTTACCTAATGTCACGCTGCAAGCCCCGCAATCGCCAGAGGCGCAGCCTTCTTTGGTGCCTGTGCGCCGTTGGCGAGTGCGAAGATAATTCAGTACCGTGAGATTCGGGTCGATTTCGGTTTCAGTGACCAACTGATTATTAAGCAGAAACTGGATCATGCGGCTTTCTCCCCGGCGTCACGCTGCCAAACCGGACGACCATTCACCCAGGTTTGCGCGATATTGCGGTCGTCGCCCAGCGTCATTAACACGAACAACTTTTCCCAGATATCTTTACTGTTGCCGATGCGTAAGGTTTGTAGCGCGGATACGGCGGGTTCGAGCACCACAAAATCCGCCTCTTTGCCCGGATTAAAATTGCCGATGGCGTGGTCGAGATCCAGCGCATGCGCACCACCCAACGTCGCGTGATAAAAGGCTTCAGCGGCGCTGATTTTGTATTGCTGTAGCTGGCCGACTTTGTAAGCCTCACCCAGCGTTTGCAGCATATTAAAGGTCGTGCCTGCGCCGACGTCGGTGCCAATGCCCACTTTAACGCCCTGCTGCCAGCTGCGTTTGATATTGAACAGGCCGCTGCCGAGAAACAGATTTGAGGTGGGGCAAAAAGCAATGGAAGAATCGGTATCGTGCAGGCATTGCCACTCTCTCTTCAAGATGAATACAGTGAGCAAAGACGCTGCGGCGGCCAGTTAATTTATAGTGATGATAAACATCCAGATAACCTGCGCGCTCCGGGAACAGCGCTTTTACCCAGGCGATTTCTTGCGGGTTTTCACTTAAGTGGGTATGCAACCAGGTATCGGGAAATTCTTCCGCGCAGCTGCTGGACCTTCTCAAGCAAAGCGGGCGATGAGGTCGGCGCAAAGCGTGGTGTTAAGGCGTAACTCAAGCGGCCCCGCTCATGCCAGCGCGTGATCAGCGCTCGCGTTTGCTGATAACTCTCTTCGGGCGTTTCCGTCAGATAATCAGGTGCATTGCGATCCATCATCACTTTGCCGGCAATAATGCGCATATCCAGCGCTTCAGCCGCGCTAAACAGTGCATCCACGGATTGAGGATGTACCGTGCCAAAGACCAGCGCGCTGGTGGTGCCGTTAGCCAGCAGCTGATGAAGGAAAAACGCGGACATCTGCGCCGCATGATCGGGACAGTGATATTGCGCTTCCACCGGAAACGTATATTGATTCAACCATTCCAGTAGCTGCTCGCCAAACGCGCCAATCATTTCAGTTTGTGGGTAATGAATATGCGTATCGACAAATCCCGGCATGATGAGCTTGCCGCGCATATCGATAATGTCGTGCGGGTTGAGTTGTTCGCTCACGCTTTGCCATTCATGCAAACCAACCACGCGCCCTTCACGCAGCAGCAGCACGCCATCTTCCAGGTAACGGGCGTGCTCGAGAATGGCTTCTGGCTGTTCCGCGATGGCAGCAAAATCGAAAAAACTGGCGCGGATAGCCGTATCTTTAGTTAAAGGCATGAGATTTCCTTCTTGTGAGAAAACTTCGGGCTTTCTCATTAATTATGCAGGTAATGGCCTTAAACAAGATTAGCAAGAGGCATGCCAATAATTTATTTTTGCATATAATTTAAATATCAATAGCTTATGAATATTTGGCAGTAACTTCTTAATGTAACCACCTTGGATCTGTGCGCAAACGGTTGCTCATTAAAGCAACCGTTTGCTATTAGGGGTTTATCAAAAAGAGAGACATAAAAAAGAGGTTACCCGCATAAAACGCCCCACCGTGATGCACTTTTTGAGTGCGTCGTGCGCTAAATAAGCGCATAGCGCGGCGGCAGAAAAATCCCTTTACAGCGCAGGCCAGATTTCGGCAGGCACAAGCTAAAACGAAATGGTATGGTGAATGCGTCGAACCTGAAATTGCATAAGGAACAGTGAGATGATTATTTTTGTTACCGGCGCGACGGCCGGTTTTGGTCAAAGTATCACCCGCCGATTTATCGAGACAGGTCACAAAGTTATTGCCAGCGGACGCCGCACCGAGCGCCTACAAGCACTTAAAGATGAGCTGGGCGATAACCTTTATACGGTACAGCTTGATGTGCGTGATCGTGCGGCGATTGATGAAGCCGTGGCGGCATTACCTGCAGAATGGCGCAACATCGATATTCTGGTGAACAACGCTGGGCTGGCGCTAGGTATAGAGCCGGCACATAAAGCCAACGTTGAAGACTGGGAAAACATGATTGATACCAACACCAAAGGGTTGGTTTATATGACGCGCGCCCTGCTGCCGCACATGGTTGAACGCAATGTCGGTCATGTCATCAATATCGGTTCGATTGCAGGTAGCTGGCCTTATGCAGGCGGCAATGTTTACGGTGCGACCAAAGCTTTTGTGCGCCAATTTAGCCTTAATCTGCGCACTGATTTACATGGCACCGCGCTGCGCGTAACGGATATTGAGCCAGGTTTAGTCGGCGGAACAGAATTTTCGAACGTTCGCTTCAAGGGCGACGACGATAAAGCAGGCCAGGTTTACGAAGGTGCAAAAGCATTGACCCCTGAAGATGTTACCGAAGCGGTTTATTGGGTGGCAACGCTGCCGAAACACGTCAACATCAACAGCCTTGAAATGATGCCGGTGAGCCAGACGCTGGCGGGTCTGAAAGTTCATAAACCCTAATAATATCGCCAGCCCCAGCGGCTGGCTGTTTTCAGGCGCGTCCCCAACCCATCACAATGATCAGCATGCCTGTAAAAGCAATGGCGGCGCCGCTCCAGTCCCACACGCTCAGCTTTATGCCATCCACTACACGCAGCCACAGCAACGCCGTTAAAACATACACGCCGCCGTAGGCCGCATAAACACGCCCACTGGCTGCCGGATGAAGAGTCAGCAACCAGACAAACAGCGCCAGACTCGCCGCCGCAGGAATCAACAACCACACCGAAGCGCCCTTTTTTAGCCATAGCCACGGCAAAAAACAGCCAATAATTTCTGCCAGCGCGGTAATGAAAAACAGCAGAGCGGTTTTAATCAGCATTTTACTCTCATAACAGTAAACAAAGCGCTCATCGCTGGTGAGCGAAGAAATGGCGATGATATACTATGCAAATCCGTGGCAACAGCCGTTACTGTGGGCACTGTCTGCGTTAACCGAAGGAAAATATCATGAAAAAATTGATTCCAGCCCTGATGGTGGCTCTGCTTTCTGCTTCCGCATTTAGCGTTAGCGCCACCACTAATCGGGTGATTATTGAAGATGGCAGCAGCGCTGCGAGCAATGAAGCCGCACGTCAAAGTAAAGAGCAATGGAACGACACGCGTATGCTGCGTAACAAAGTTAATTCGCGGGTGGAAAAAGAGTTCGATAAGACGGATACCGCATTTGATACTCGCGATAAATGCGAGCAGAGCCTGAATCTCAATGCATATTGGGAACCGAATACCCTGCGTTGCCTTGATCGTCGTTCTGGTCGTCCCATAGCACCCTGATTACATTCCGCTGCTATAGTAATGACGGACCTGTTACATAAGGAGAAGGTAATGAAGAAGCAGACTGGATGGTGGGTTGCGACGTTATTTGCCGTGCCAATACTGGCACAGGCTTCATGTGAATCGGTGAAAGCGGATATCACCCAGAAAATTATTCAAAACGGTGTTCCTGAGTCTGGCTTTACGTTAGACATCGTGGCTAATGATCAGGTTGATCAAGCAGGCGGCCAGGTAGTCGGTCACTGTGAAAATGACACACAGAAAATCGTTTATAAGAAAACCAGCCGGGACGATGAATCCAGCGTGCCCGACAGCGCAGGCAGCTCACAAGACTCGCCAGCGCAGTGATATTCAGGGCGACACATCGTCGCCCTTTGCTTTACTCCGCATGTTCTGGCCGCTGACGCGGCATCAACCAGGCTACCCACAGCGACAACGCTGCAATCAATAACGCAACCACAAATACCCAATGCAACGACACTGCAATGCCCTGCACCATCTGATGCAATGTGTCGGCGGGTAAGGCCTTGCGCGTCTCTTCTGACATGATTTGCTGCACCGGATCCTGTGAATGCGGTAATCGCCACGCCAGGTTGATATTCAGCACCGCGCCCATCAAAGCGGTACCAATTGCGGAGCCGATCATACGACTGAACATAATCGAGGCGGTGCAAATACCGCGAATATCGTAATCTGCATGATTCTGCACCGAAACCAAAAAGGTTGTGCTGGTCATGCCCATCCCGGTGCCAATCACAAACGCAGTCAATCCAGACTGATAAATTGAACTGCCTGTTTGCAGCAGCAACAGCAACGCACTGCCGGCAATCAGCAGCAATGCGCCCAGCTGAGCGGTAAAGCGGTAAGAAGTATGCAGCATTAATCGGCCACTGAGCGTGCTGGCCAGCGGCCAACCTATCGACATCATTGCCAGCGCACTGCCTGCGGCTAAAGGTGTGCCACCGGTAATGCCCTGAATCCAGGTGGGCAAAAAAGCGCTGATCCCCATCATCGCCGCGCCAATAATTAAATTGCCTGCATTACCCGCAATAATCAGTCGGCTACGCCAGATAATCATCGGAAATAAAGGGGCTTCAGCCCGCTGTTCATGCCGCTTGAGCTGCCAGCCAGCAAAAAGTGACAGTGCAACAAAAGGCAGCAGCCAATAGCGCAGTAATTCTGCCTGAAGCAGTGCAATTAATAAGGCACTTACGCATAACATCAACCATGCGCTACCGGCCAGATTAAGCGGTTGTGGCTTTTCATCTTGCTGATGAGCGGGAAGCCAGCGCGCCAGCATCAACATGCTGATCACCCCAATGGGGAGATTGACCCAGAAAATCACCGGCCAGCTGAAATGCTCAACCAGCCAGGCGCCGGTAAGCGGGCCAATAATCGCCGCCACGCCCCAGACGCTGGATAACCAACCCTGCACGCTGGCGCGTTCACGCGGAGAATAAATATCCGCGACGATGGTTGAGCTAAGCGGCATGATGGCTCCAGCCCCTAAACCCTGAAAAGCACGGAACAGAATGAGCCAGGTCATGCTGTGGGCAAATCCACATAAAATGGAGCCGATAAGAAAAATGGCGGTGCCGATAAACAGCATCTTTTTACGTCCCCACATGTCCGCGAGTCGGCCATATAAAGGAACGCTAACGGCTTGCGTGAGCAAATAGATAGAGAAAACCCAGCCGAACTGCGAAAAACCGCCCAGTTCAGCAATGATGGTTGGCATAGCCGTAGCAACTATCGTTACCTCAATGGCCGCCATAAACATCGCCAGCATGCAGGCAATCAAAACCCAATGACGCTGACCCGTTTGAAGTTGTGCGCTCTCAGTCATAACTCTCCTTTTTTATGCAGCAAGGCTAGCGCATAAAAGGCGTAAAGGGTTTCCTCTTAGTGCGCTAGCTGTGTGACAGCGTCACGTTAAGTCGATGATTTTTTTATTGTCGCCTATAGTCAGTAATTACGCGGGATTAGCTCGCATTTCAAGGTGTTCTATCTGACTGATTTTGCCCATAAAAACTAGCGCGCTTCGCTTTGCGCTGCTATAGAAATAAAGCAACTTTTTCGCTCCCCGCTGAAAAAGAGCAGATAAGCACACTTTTTATCTGCGATTTACGACAGACACAGTATTGGAAGCTTCTGCCCGTTTTTAGCTTTTGTTGTGCTGTCACTCTTTGCCATAACAAATGAGATCGACTGAATAAACAGGGAGACTCACCTTATGCAAAATGCTTCGCTGGCCAAACGCGCCGGTCTTGCGCTGCTTGCCGTCGTTATCGTGCTGGCTGTGCTGGTTTGGGGGATTGGCTGGGACACGCTGGTCGCGCGCAAAGTCGATTTACTCTACCTCGGTCAACAACATCTTTTCCTGGTGTTTTGGTCAATGCTGTTCGCTCTGCTGGTTGGCATTCCCAGCGGCATTATCCTTAGCCGCCCTTTTGCCCGTCGCTGGGCTGAATACGTCATGCAAATCTTTAATGTCGGTAATACGTTGCCGCCGCTGGCCGTATTAGCGTTAGCGATGGTCGTGATCGGCATTGGCGATCGTCCCGCGTTGATTGCGCTGTTCCTGGCTTCGCTGCTGCCCATTGTGCGTAACACCTTCTCTGGTCTGAGCGCCGTGCCTGCATCGCTGATTGAAGCGGCGAACGGCATCGGCATGACCAAGTTCCAGCGCCTGCGCCAGGTTGAACTGCCTAATGCGCTGCCGGTGATTTTAGCCGGTGTGCGTATTGCTACGGCGATCAATGTCGGCACCGCTCCGCTGGCTTTTTTGATCGGTGCCAGCAGTTTTGGCGAACTGATCTTCCCCGGTATTTACCTGAACGACTTCCCTACTTTAATTCTCGGCGCAGTCGCCACGGCTTTGGTTGCGCTGGTTTTAGACATGCTGTTGGCAGCATTGGGACGTTATCTCAGCCCGCACGCTGCGGCATAACATTTAAGGAGCTTTGTGATGCTGAAGCGTTGGATAAAACAGACCGCCCTCGCCCTAACGGCAACGCTGGCGATGAGTCAGGCGGCGCATGCCGCTGAACCGATCGTGATGTCGACGAAAAGCTTTACCGAGCAGCACATTCTTTCTGCAATGACGGTAATGTGGCTGCAAAAGCAAGGATTTCAGGTCGTGCCGAAACGTAACATCGCTACGACGATTGGCCGTAATGCCATGATCAATAAACAGATTGATATGACCTGGGAATATACTGGCACATCGCTGATTATCTTTAACCACATCAATAAACCGATGTCGTCTCAAGATGCCTATAACACCGTGAAACAGCTCGACGCCAAACTGGGTCTGGTCTGGCTCAATCCCGCCCCGATGAACAATACCTATGCCTTCGCTATGCAGCGTTCGCGGGCGGAAAAAGAGGGAATCACCACGATGTCTCAAATGGTGGCGAAGCTGGAGCAAGTACGTAAAACCGATCCTGACAAAAACTGGCGGTTAGCGTTGGATTTGGAGTTTGCCGGGCGCTCGGATGGAATGAAGCCTTTGCAGGAAGCCTACAACATGCCACTGGATCGCCCACAAATCCGTCAAATGGATCCGGGTCTGGTTTACAACGCGGTGCGTGACGGCTTTGTCGATGCAGGTCTGGTATACACCACTGACGGGCGCGTCAAAGGCTTCGACCTGAAAGTACTGGAAGACGATAAACATTTCTTCCCGAGCTATAACGTGACGCCGGTGGTGCGGAAAGATGTTCTGGAGAGCCATCCCGGTTTAGAGGACGCATTGAATCAGCTTACCCCACTGCTGACCAACGAAGCGATTACCGAAATGAACAAGCGCGTGGATATTGATCATCAGTCACCGCAACAGGTGGCACGCGACTTTCTTAACTCAAAACACATGCTGTAAGGAGGCATCATGGATACCCTTCACTACATCATGCATAACTGGAATAGCCTGCTTAACCTCACCTGGCAACATACCTGGTTGGTGCTGGTTGCCGTTGGTTTTGCCATCGTCATCGGCGTACCGCTTGGCATTTTGATTGTGCGTTTTAAATGGCTCGCTACGCCGGTATTGGGCATCGCTACGGTGGTGCTCACCATTCCGACCATTGCGCTGTTTGGCCTGATGATTCCGCTGTTTTCCATGATTGGGCAAGGCATTGGCGCGTTACCGGCAATTACCGCAGTGTTTCTCTATTCTCTGCTGCCGATTGTACGTAACACCCACACCGCGTTGGAAAACCTGCCGCCGGGCCTGCGTGAAGCGGGACGCGGTATCGGGATGACCTTTTGGCAACGTCTGCGTTGGGTGGAAATTCCTATGGCGCTGCCGGTGATCTTTGGCGGGATTCGTACCGCTGTGGTGATGAACGTTGGTGTGATGGCGATTGCCGCAGTTATTGGCGCAGGCGGTCTTGGCCTGTTGCTGCTGGATGGGATCAGCGGCAGTGATATTCGTATGTTGATTGCCGGGGCGCTGATGATTTGCCTGCTGGCCATTATTCTTGACTGGCTGCTTCATCGTTTGCAGCTGGCGCTGACTCCTAAGGGGATTCGATAATGATAAAACTGGAAAACCTGACGAAAACCTTTACGCAAAAGAACGGCACTACCATGAAAGCCGTGGATAACGTCAGTCTTGAAGTCCCTGCCGGGGAAATGTGTGTGCTGCTTGGCCCTTCAGGCTGCGGCAAAACCACCACCTTAAAAATGATCAACCGCCTTATTCCTGCTACCAGCGGGAAAATTTTGATTAATGGCGAAGATACCAGCACGCAGGACACCACAACGTTACGCCGTAACATTGGTTATGTGATTCAGCAAATTGGTCTGTTTCCCAACATGACCATTGAGGAAAACATCACGGTCGTACCACGCATGCTGGGCTGGGACAAAAAACGTTGCCATGAGCGCGCAACTGAACTTATGAGCATGGTCGCGCTGGATCCAACCAAGTTCTTGCATCGCTATCCGCGTGAAATGTCGGGCGGACAGCAGCAGCGTATCGGCGTGATTCGTGCCTTGGCAGCGGATCCACCGGTGTTGCTGATGGATGAACCTTTTGGCGCTGTCGACCCCATCAACCGTGAAGTGATCCAAAACGAATTTCTTGATATGCAACGCCAGTTGAAAAAACCGTGATGCTGGTGAGTCATGATATTGATGAAGCGCTGAAACTGGGTGATCGAATAGCCGTGTTTGGTCAGGGCAAAATTGTGCAGTGCGCCAGCCCGGATGAACTGCTGGCAACACCGGCTAATGAGTTTGTGGGGTCGTTTGTGGGCCAAGACCGCACCTTGAAGCGTCTGCTGTTAGTGCAAGCAGGTGATGTTACCGATCAACAGCCGACGATTACCGTTAGACGCTCGACGCCGTTGTCAGAAGCCTTTGGCATGATGGATGACAATGACATGCGGTCTATTACGGTGGTCGATAATGATGGTAAACCTCTGGGCTTTGTGAAGCGTCGCGAGGCACGCAACGCCAGCGGAAACTGCGAAGATATCCTGAACACCTTTAAAGTGACCGGTAAAGCAGAAGAAAACCTGCGCGTGGTACTCTCTAAGCTTTACGAGCACAACACGGTGTGGATGCCTATCGTGGATGAGGAAGGACGTTATAGCGGAGAAATTTCGCAAGATTATATTGCGGATTATCTGAGTTCTGGACGAACGCGCCGCCGCTTGAATCCTTGATGTAAACTCAACAACAAAAAAGGGCCATAACGGCCCTTTTTCTTACTGCTCTTTTACGGTTTCGCCTTCGGCTAACGGTTGTGTGCCCTGCTCAGTAGGCAAAATAATGTTAAGAAGAATGGCTAAAATACCGCCTGTGGTAACAGCATGTCCAAACAGGTTAGTGATCAGCATAGGGAACTGTTTCAGCACATCGGGTACCGCCTCAACGCCTAAACCAATGCCAAAAGAGATAGCCACGATTAACATTTCGCGTCGGCCTAATGGCGTTTGCGTCATTACGCGAATGCCTGCCGCGACCACGCTACCAAACATCACAATGGTTGCCCCGCCTAAAACCGGCGGCGGAATCTGCTGCAATAGCGACCCAATCGCCGGGAAGATCCCCAACAGCGCCAGCATTAAGCCTAAAACCATACCCACGTAACGACTTGCAACGCCGGTCATTTGGATCACGCCGTTGTTCTGCGCAAAAGTGGTATTGGGAAATGCGGAGAAGATGGCAGCCAGCATGCAGCTAATGCCATCCGCCATAATGCCACCCTCTAACCGCTGTTGAAACTGAGGGCCCACAATTGGCTGCTGAGACAACATACAGTTGGCAGTGAGATCGCCTACCGCTTCTATCACCGCGATCACAGAAACCAGCGCGATCGGCACAAAGAGAGTCCAGTCAAAATTAAAACCGAATTTGAAGAACGAAGGCATCACCAGCCAAGCGGTTTCAACGGCAGGCTTAAGGTGCAAGTGCCCCGTCAACGCAGCGGCGATACATCCCACAGTAATGCCCACCACCACAGCGACTAAGCGGGCCCAACGGTTACGCGAGCGATTCAATGCCACAATCACCAGCAAAGTTAATGCGCCTAATGCTAAGTTACCGGGCGCACCAAAATCCTGCGCGTTATGTCCTCCCGCCCAATCGGTAATGCTGACTTTTATCAGGCTAATACCGATCAAAGTAATAACCGTGCCCGTGACCACGGGCGTTAGCACTTTACGCAATTGTTTGACGCAGCGACTTAACAGGATAGGAATGAAGGCTGCCACCATGTTGCAGCCAAACAGCATCGCCATAATCTCTTCCGGTGAGCCACCCCGCGCTTTCACCATCAATCCGCCAGAGAGAATCACGCCAAGGAAAGCGAAGCTGGTGCCCTGTAGACAAATCATGCCTGCACCTATACCCGCAAAACGGCGCGCCTGAATAAACGTACCCAAGCCAGAGACCAGCAAAGACATACTGATCAGATAAGGGATATAGGCCTGAAGCCCTAATAGCGACCCAATGATCAACGGCGGCGTAATGATTCCGACCACGCTGGCCAAAACATGTTGTAGCGCGGCAAAAAAGCGGGTACAGGCCCGATCCGAGCATCAAGCCCGTACAGCAAACCTTTCTCGTGCGATTGCGACATAATGGTGCTCCGGCAAATAGTTATTAGCTGTGCTATTTATCAATAGCTGCTAATGCATTTTTTGCGCCACACCGTCAGCTCACAGGCTGAAAATAAATCAGGTTATTGTTAAATATGAGAAATTATTCAGAAGAAACAGCACGACATCCATGAAACTTTACGTTCACCGTGCTGCTTTTTGATGCCATTTGTTGCAGGGCTAGGCGCTGTTTGCACTTATACTGTGCACGCCTGCCTCAAGTAATAATGAAATGTCCAGGTAAGCGGTGAGATCGCGTTGCTCTGGACGGGGCAAATAAGGAAGCTCGCCCAACAAAGGCGCGGCCATTTTGGTGCGGAGAACTTCAATGATGTCCGCGTAGTGTGCCAGGCCAGGATTGATGCGATTTGCTACCCAGCCCAAAAGGGGTAAACCGTCACGGACAATGCTTTCAGCCGTTAACAGTGCATGGCTTATGCAACCCGATTGAATACCCACCACCATGACAACCGGGAGTTGCTGCTCGACTACCCAAGCAGAAAGCGGCCGTTCATCGTTCATCAGGCTACGCCAGCCGCCGGTTCCTTCAACAACAACCCGATCGACTTGCTGTTGCAAACTGTTTAAGCCGTTAGTGAGTTGAGCATAATCGATGCTGTTGTGTGGGTGGATGCAGATTTCCTCTTCCTCGAAAATCAGTGGATTGATCGCTTCATAAGGAAGCGCAAGAGAGGACGCGCTTTGCAGAATTAAAGCATCTTTATTTCTCAGGCCGTTCTGTGTAGACGCGGCACAGCGTGCAACGGGTTTATAACCCACTGCGCTCAGGTTCGCCTGCGTAAAACATTGCAACAGCGCGCGCGATACTACCGTTTTCCCAACAGCAGTATCGGTGCCGGTGACAAAGAGTGTTTTCACCCCATCCTCCTTCAGACTTGGTTTGTCCAGTCGACAATGAACATAAGTACGAAGAGGCATAGTAAGGAAAGGGTTCGCGACGCAACTTGCGTTAGCGCAAGGTTAAGTCAGGCTTAACCTTGCAATAGCTTCACCAGTAAATATCCACTGTAAAGCGCATCTTTGATTAAAGCGGCGGCACCTAATGTTCCGGGCTCTCGAAATTCGGTTGTAGCCAGATTAATTTCGGCACTGTAAGCGGGTAAGGCTTGCTGATGAATGGTGCTACTTACTGCGGGGAATAAGACTTCAGCAGCCTGATTAAGCGGTGAACCGATAAGAATTTGTTGCGGATTAAAGATGTTAACCATCATAGCTAACATGCGGCCAACGTGATGGCCGAC
Source organism: Candidatus Pantoea bituminis (assembly GCF_018842675.1). Taxonomy (NCBI): domain Bacteria; kingdom Pseudomonadati; phylum Pseudomonadota; class Gammaproteobacteria; order Enterobacterales; family Erwiniaceae; genus Pantoea; species Candidatus Pantoea bituminis. The sequence continues at coordinate 1,871,745 of NZ_JAGTWO010000004.1, read as the reverse complement.
ACTGGCAATAGCATCACATGCCAGTCGATCACCCGCGAGTGCGGCCGAGCAAAGCGATTCCAGCGTCAGCGGTTGCTGATGCAAAGTGCTGTCGAGTTGCGATGCTAATCGCTGTGTGACCAGCGCCAGCAAACTGCCGGTGCTGGCGACGGTTTCCAGGCAGCCATGATTGCCGCAATAGCACTGTTTACCGTAAGGATCGATTTGAGTATGGCCGATTTCGACCAACGCCCTGCCTCTTTTATGCAGTAGCTGACCACCGCTGATCACGCCTGCACCGACCGTTTCATCAATGACTATCTGAATGACATCCTGCGCGCCGTGTGAAGCACCGAACAGTGATTCTGCTAAAGTCCAGGCGGAAATATCATGCTGAATAAAAACCGGTAGTCCGGTACGGGCTGCAAGCACCTCACCGAGCGGCATATCCTGTACAGCATAGCCGGGTAAACGATGTACCACGCCAGATGCCGCATTGATCAGTCCGGGCAACGTAATCGCAATTGCCGTCAAACGCTCCAGCTTTTGCTGATGGCGAATGAAAAACGCATCCACCTCATTCACAAGTGAGGCCAGTAACGGCTGTTGAGTTTCTTCCGGTAACGGCAGGATCTCTTCAACCAGTGAACGGCTACTGAGATCGCGGAGGGTCATGGTCATCTCACCATGATGCAGGCGGATCGCCAGATAGTGCCAGGCGACAGTATCCAGTATCAAGCCAATTGCAGGCCTTCCACGGCTTCCTGGCTCCTGAAATTCCGTTTCCTGCACCAAATGCGCTTCTAACATTTCACGCACAATTTTGGTAATACTGGCTGGCGCGAGCTGCGCCCGTTTGGAGAGTTCGATACGCGAAATGGGACCATAAAGATCAATTAATCGGTAAACGACGCCTGCATTAGTCTGCTTAATTTGGTCAATGTGGCCAGGTTGACTGTCCAGGTTCACACCCTGCTCCCGGTTATTTTCGCGCTTCTAAATAAACATGAGATATGGTGCGGCAGATTAGCCTTGAGCGTCAAATATTTGATTGGAAATGTGATTTGTCGCACACATTGCTGATGGGAAAGAGGGATTAACCCGCAAAGTCACGCCGCAGTAGCTGCATCATTCGATCCATTTGCGCATTTATTTCGCGCTCCCTGACCAGACCAACCACAATTCTGATAACGCATCGGGCTCTTCCAGCGGTAACCACACAACATCGGCTAGACGTGCGCGCCGAAACGAAGCGGGTAAAATCGAAACGCCTAAACCTGTGGCCACTAACCCTAAAATGGTCATGGCTTCGCCGACTTCCTGCGTGATATAGGGTTTGATTTGATAACGATGCAGCAGCGCCAGGATTTCACTGTAAAGTGCGGTTCCCCCTTGAGGATCAAAAAAGACAAAAGGTTCAGACGCTAAAGCCTTGATAGAGATTTTGTCCGCATCCACCAAAGGATGGGCCCAATGCACCACAGCGTAAAGCGGTTCACTGAGTAGCAGTTGATGACGAAGATCGCCCGGCAGTGGCGTATTACGCATAACACCTAAATCAAGCCGACCGTCATGTAACGGGGCTAACTGCTGGCGCGTGTTGATTTCCTGCATCTGAATATGCACTTTCGGCCAACGCTGGCGAAACTGATACAATGCATTGGAAAGCACGCCCGTGAAAGGCGCCGAGGACGTAAAACCAATACGTAACTCCCCTTCCTCACCACGATGTAAGCGTGCTGCCCGTTCTGCCGCTTGCTCCACCTGCAACAAAATAGCGCGTGCATCTGTCAACAACTGCTGCCCGGCGGCGGTGAGTTTTACGCTGCGGTTGGTGCGATTAAACAGTTGCGCGCCGGTTTCCGCCTCTAACTGCATAATTTGCTGACTCAGTGGCGGTTGAGAAATATTCAGGCGCTGTGCGGCGCGCCCAAAATGCAGCTCTTCGGCCACAGCGATAAAATATCGGAGATGACGCAACTCTATATTCATACTTTAAACATCTTATTTGAGATTATTAATATATTAGACAACCTAATCCGGCTTTTCTAGAGTTGACGAATCAGGAACAAAGGAGGTATTTCCGTGAGTCGCTCTTCTCAGGCGGTGATAATTGATGATGAATCACCCCGTTCGCCCGCTTCCGTCTCGACGTCAGGATGGATAGAACGCGGAACGCCGCAATTCATGCGTGTGACTCTGGCGCTGTTTTCTGCCGGTTTAGCCACGTTTGCCCTACTTTACTGTGTTCAACCTATCTTGCCGGTTCTCTCCGAGCAATTTGGCGTTTCGCCCGCTGCAAGCAGTATCTCTCTGTCGATTTCAACCGGTTTAATGGCATTAGGTTTGCTGGTAACGGGCCCGCTGTCTGACGCCATTGGACGGAAACCGGTGATGGTGACCGCGTTAATGCTGGCCGCTATTTGTACGCTTATCTCTGCGACCATGACCAGCTGGCACGGCATATTATTGATGCGCGCTTTGATAGGTCTGTCGTTAAGCGGTGTTGCTGCGGTGGGAATGACCTATCTGAGTGAAGAGATCCACCCCCGTATGGTTGCTTTTTCCATGGGGTTATACATCAGCGGTAATTCGATTGGTGGCATGAGTGGCCGCCTGATCAGCGGCGTTTTAACAGACTTTTACTCATGGCGGATTGCGATTGCAGTGATTGGCTGCTTTGCACTGGCTTCTGCGGTGATGTTCTGGAAAATTTTGCCCGCTTCCCGCCATTTTCGTCCCGCCTCACTGCGACCACGCAGCCTGATCATTAACTTTCGCCTGCACTGGCGTGATCAAGGCTTGCCGCTGCTGTTTGCTGAAGGCTTCCTACTGATGGGTGCTTTTGTGACCCTGTTCAATTACATCGGCTATCGTTTACTGGGTGCGCCGTGGCATTTGAGTCAGGCAGTGGTCGGCTTATTGTCTGTGGTTTATCTGACAGGCTCGTGGAGCTCTCCCAAAGCCGGGGCGCTGACCAGCAAACTGGGGCGTGGACCGGTGATGTTCGGTGCTACAGCAATTATGCTGACCGGGCTTCTTATTACGGCTTTCAGTTCTGTTTGGGTCATTTTGATTGGCATGATGTTATTCACGGCGGGCTTCTTCGCCGCACACTCTGTCGCCAGCGGCTGGATTGGCCCCCGCGCCCGCCGTGCCAAAGGTCAGGCCTCATCACTCTATCTGTTTAGTTACTATTTGGGTTCCAGCGTTGCCGGAACCTTGGGCGGGCTTTTCTGGCATCGCTACGGCTGGACAGGCATTACCCTTTTCATCACCGTATTGCTGTTGCTTGCCTTACTCGTCGCCAGACGGTTGCAATGTCGAAAGCTGTAATTTAATTAATCTCTTACAAAGGGCGCGCAAGCGCCTTTTTTGATCGCCAGACGATAAATTGTTAGGTTATCAGGGCCAAATGAAACAAAACGTATTTTCCTCGCTATAATCGATTCCATTCCAACGATAAATGTAATTTTTTATTTTTTAACAGCAATGAGGTTGCCCTATGGCTCTTTACTATTACGTCAATAAACAATCAGGGTATAACGATAACCATGTGGTCCATGCTTCAGGGTGCAAATACTTGCCATCCCAAGCGGGACGACTTTTTCTGGGCAGTTTTTACGCCCCAACAGCCGCTATTCAGCAAGCACGCAAATATTATCCCAATGCATTAGGATGCGATAACTGCTGTCCCGTCACGCTAAAAAAAGCTGAACATCCAGAATAGCGTGGGACTAAAGCACATGGTCTGTCTCTGATAGTAGTCTGCCCTTCACGGCAGGCTACTATTGCTGCTGCTGTGTCAATTTGTTAAGCATTTACATCCGTTTCCGCTATGTTAGGCTTCTTGATTCTCTTTGTTCGGATTTAACATGCGGGAAAAATTTGCGGCGTCACAGATTGCCTTACACTGGCTTACCTTCTTTCTCATTGTTATTGCTTACAGCACTATCGAACTTCGCGGCTTTGCCCAGCGTGGTTCGTGGCAAGGTTATACGCTAATTGTTACGCATTTTAGTGCCGGCGCGACGGTACTGGTTATCATGCTTTCCCGGTTATTTCTGCGCATACGCCATCGCAGCCCGGCGATTTTGCCACCCGCGCCGCGCTGGCAAACAGGACTGGCGCATCTCACTCACACCTTAATTTATGCCCTGTTCATCTCGCTGCCGATTTTAGGGCTCGCTTCGCGTTATCTGCGTGGTCGCGACTGGTGGTTATTTGGCCTGTCGATGCCGGTTGCCAGTGAACCCAACGTCGATTTATCCGATACGTTGATTGACTGGCATGAAACGCTGGCACCGTTGGGTTATTGGCTGGTAGGGCTGCATGTTGTTGCGGCACTGTTTCATCACTATCTTTTGAAAGACAACACGCTGATGCGCATGATGCCGGGTCAACGGCGCGGTAGATAACCTCAGGCTATCGCCTTCACTGGGGGCGATAAAAAATATTCAATAATAAAAGCGGATTTCAAGGTTTCGTAATCCGCATTCTTCATCCACAATAGTCGCTAAATTGTGACGCAAGTCACTTTCACTGGATGCTCAACGTCATCCAATTTCGCTGTTCTGACTAATTGACTCCTCATGCAATCAATAACTGTTTCCCGTAAAACGGCCTGGCTACGCGTGGTGCTGCTGGCAATCGCTGCATTTGTTTTTAACACCACCGAATTTGTGCCTGTTGGCCTGTTGTCTGATATTGCCGCCGACTTTTCGATGAAAACCGCTGATGTTGGCATCATGCTGACCATCTATGCGTGGGTCGTCGCGCTGCTTTCATTGCCGTTGATGCTGCTAACGCGCAACGTTGAAAGGCGTATGCTGCTGGCGGTGCTGTTTGTCATCTTTATCGTGAGTCATGTGCTGACAACTTTCGCCTGGGACTTTACCTCGCTGATTGTTTCTCGTATCGGCATTGCGTTGTCACACGCGGTTTTTTGGTCGATCACCGCCTCACTGGCGATCCGCGTTGCACCTGCGGGCAAGAAAACACAGGCGCTGAGCATGTTAGCGACCGGAACTGCTTTGGCAATGGTATTAGGCGTGCCGATTGGACGCGTCGTTGGGCAATACCTTGGCTGGCGCACAACGTTTGGCATCATTGGCCTTACCGCGTTGGTGTTGATGATCATGCTTGCTCGCATTTTGCCGCGCCTGCCAAGCGAACACACCGGTTCTCTCAGCAGCGTGCCAATGCTGTTTCGCCGCCCGGCGTTAGTCAGTATGTATGTGCTGGTTACTTTAGTTGTGACGGCGCATTACACCGCTTACAGCTACATCGAGCCTTTTATGCAGGTGGTGGCGAACTCTGGTGAGAATTTTACCACGCTGCTGCTGCTGCTGTTTGGATCGGCGGGTATTCTGGGCAGCATCCTGTTTAGCTCACTGGGTAATAAATTTCCGTCTGCGCTGTTAATTTCGGCAGTGGCACTGATTACGCTGTGCATGGGATTACTGATTTTTGCTGCGGTTCGTCCTGCAGCTATCTCGACATTGTGCGTAATTTGGGGCATGTCGATGATGATGATTGGTCTGGCAATGCAGGTACGGGTGCTTTCGCTGGCGCCTGATGCGACGGACGTCGCCATGTCATTAATGTCCGGCATCTATAATATTGGCATTGGTGCCGGTGCACTGTTAGGCAACCAGGTTAGCCTGCATATGCGTATGGCTGATGTAGGGAATGTCGGCGGGATAATTGGTCTGGTTGCGCTGCTCTGGTGTGTCTATATCTTCCGCCGTTATCCGCAGTTACGTTCAAACGGCTAAAAAAGGCTTCAGATAAGGTTCCTTATCTGAAGCCTGCTTAGTGACTTATTTATCACTGTTTATTTATAAAGAACGGCTGTGCCATGCAGGTTGTTGTTGCCAGAGGTCGAAGTGATGCGGAAAGACTTTGCCCCCACATCGCTGGCCTTCTCGGAGAGCTGTTGCTCAAGCGAAGTGAGATTAGTGCTGCCGGTGGCGCTAATCACACCCACTTGCTGTTGATCTAATGGCGTATGACTCACTTCCTGCGCCGCTAGTGAGGTAAACGAGACGCTGCCTAGCGCGATTGCCATCAAGGCAATATGTAGCTTTTTCATAACGAACCCCTTCTCAATTCTTCAATTACTGATAAATCACAGCAGTGCCGTGCAATTTGTTCTGACCGGTTGTTGAGATAATGCGGAATGATTTGGCACCCGCTGCGTCTGCTTTCGCATTCAATTGCGCTTCAACCGAGTCAAGGCTGCTACCGGCCTGGACAGAAATGGTACCGACCTGCTGTTGGTTCAGTGGATCGCTGGAAACTTGTTCTGCAGCAAAAGCACCAAAAGTCAGAGTAGAAAGTGCAACCGCTGCCAGAGTGAATTTGATGTTGTTCATAATATTTTCTCGCTTACGAATGAGGTTTGAAAATCGTTGTCGCCATTTAATTAACGACCGTTAAATAAATGATAGACCTGTTACTCGGTTGTCGTCAATATTTATTTAATGAGCGTTATTTTAATCGCGAAGTGGCGTGATTATGGGCTTTAGCGTGGATTTTCACTTAACCATTGGGGCGGATAGTTTGCGGTAAGGCACAAATTGGCAACGCGTTTACAGCCCGTTGACAGAGCACCTTGCTAATTAAGTTAATGATCGGTAATTTATTAGAGTGTTTCTAAAGTAGTGAGGTTGTATGAGCCAGGTACAAGATTGCGATGTGAAGAAATGTCGGGGCCGCCCAAAAGTGTTTGATCGTGAGGCTGCGCTGGATAAGGCACTGACACTTTTCTGGACGCATGGTTACGAAGGAACATCGCTGGCCGATTTGGTCGCCGCCACTGGCGCTAAAGCACCCACACTCTATGCAGAGTTTGTTAATAAAGAAGGTTTGTTTAGAGCGGCTATGGCGCGCTATACAGAAAAGTTCTGTGCTTATCGTGAAGCGGCACTTGATGATGATCATCTTGCGGTAGATAAAGCCATTGAAGGCTATTTCCGCGCGACAGCCGCCTGCTTCACTGACCGGAATTCACCTTCTGGCTGCTTCTTTATCTGCACGTCGACGGCGTTGTCCGCATCATCCAGCGAAATTGCTAATATGCTGAAGCAGCAAAATCAGGCGCAGGAAGCGACGTTGAGTCGTTTTTTAGTGGCGCGTCAGCAGCGCGGCGAACTCAACCAAAAAGTAAACATTGAGTCATTATCGCGTTATCTCGCCTGTATGCTGCAAGGGATGTCTGTGCGGGCACGTGAAGGGGCTTTAAGAAAAGATCTCGACAGTATTATCGATACGCTGATGGCAATGTGGCCAACGTTAACCGGTCTGTGTCAGGGTCAGCACTAAATAAAGGGGGCGCATTATCCGCCCCTTTTATTCGCAAAATTACTGCCAAACGCTATTCCAGAAAAAACACCGGCTTCAAGGCCTGGCTTTTAGGGCTGTTATCGGGGTTCGATGGCATCAAATCTTTCATTGAAGCCCACCAGCGCTGACAAACGTCTGTTTGTGCCACCGCATTCCACTGCTCTTCCGACTCAATCTCTACGCTTGCAAACAGTAAATTACGATCGGCATCCAGCCAGATGGCATAATTGTGTGCGCCGTGCGCTTTGAGCGTTTCGGACAGCTCTGGCCAGATAGGTGAATGGCGACGCTCATACTCTGCATGGCAATCTGCGTTCACCTGCATAACAAACGCTCTACGCAGCATTGGCAGGTCCTACATCCAGCGCTGGCTGCCACGGTTTCACGCCGAAGCGTTCACCCAAAGCAATCAACTGCTCAGTGGTAATGCTTTGACGTATACCGCCCATCGAAAGCACTTTCACAATCACTTCTGACGATTTTTCTGCGGTGTCGATTAAGCCAAAAGCTTCATCCAGCGTTGGTCCGGTGCCAAAAATCCCGTGGAAAGGCCACATCACCAGCGTATGCGACTGCATCTGTTCGGCGGTAGCGGCGCCAATGCCGTCGGTGCCCGGTACCATCCATGGCAGAATGCCCACACCATCCGGGAAAACCACCAGACACTCGGTACTGCCTTCCCATAACAAACGGGTAAAGCGAGCAGAATCGAGTTCAACCACATAGCTCAGCGCCATAAAGTTTGTGGCATGACAATGCATAATGACGCGATCTACGCCGTTACTGACCTCTTTACGCACACAATGCGACTGGAAGTGCGAGGCCAGTTCTGAGGTTGGCAATCCGCCATTCGACAAGCCCCAATGAATTTTGTATGACAAGCCTTTATCATCTACCTGCAGCAATACCAGACAATCTGCTGGATCGAGCTGTACATTGCGGAAAAACTTACCGGAGCCGGTGACCAGGAACCAACAATTTGCCAGCGCTGGCGCAGGTTGCGTCAGTTCGATGCAGCGCGGCTCAGCATAGAAATCCGCAGCAAAAGGCTTCACCTCCTCTTCCAGCAAACGCAGGCTAACGTTGCCGCCGTTGCGCTCATCCCAGCCTTTCAACCACATGTCGCTCGTGGCTTTAACCATTCCTTTAACAAACCAGGAAGAAAGAATGCTTTGCATAGTGAAATCCTTAACGTTGATTCAAAATTTGCTGTTCGTAATGACGGACATCGCTTAACCAGCTGGCATCAGCCGGGACGTCGTGACGCAGGCACCAGGCTTCCCACACCGCCTGCCAGGGCAGTGATTTTTGTTCTTCCAGCAGCGCTAGGCGTGCGGTGTAATCACCTTCCGCTTCCACCTTACGCAAGCGGTCGGTAGGTTCCAGCAAGGCGCGCAGCAGCGCTTTTTCGCGTTACGCGTACCGATGACCCACGCGGCGATGCGGTTAATGGATGCGTCGAAGAAATCGAGACCGATATGTACTTTATCGAACAGCTGGTGACGTACGATTTCACTGGCAATGGCTTGCGTTTCGTCGTCAAGAAGCACCACATGATCGCTGTCCCAACGCACCGGACGGCTGACATGCAGTAACAGGCGTGGTACGTACAACATGGCGGCAGAAATTTTGTCAGAGATCACTTCGGTTGGATGGAAATGTCCGGCATCCAGCGTTAATGCGGTTTGACGGCTGCTGGCGTATCCCAGGAAGAATTCATTTGACCCGACGGTGTAACTTTCGGCACCTATACCGAACAACTTACTTTCGACCGCATCAATATGATGTTCTGGATTGAGCTTCTCAGCGATAATTTCATCCAGCGAGCTCATCAGGCGTTGACGCGGAGCCAGGCGATCAACGGTGATATCTTTCATGCCATCTGGCACCCAGATATTCATGACGGAAGGCGTACCGAGTTGCTCGCCAAAGTAAGCAGAAATACGGCGGCTGGCTTTGCAATGATCAATCCAGAACTGGCGAATATTTTTATCGGTGTGAGACAGCGTGAAGCCGTCTGCGCTTAAAGGATGTGAGAAGCAGCTTGGGTTGAAGTCCAAGCCCAGTTTATTTTTCTTAGCCCATTCTACCCAGTTAGCGAAATGTTTCGGTTCAATAGCATCGCGATCAACCGGCGTATCGCTTTCCAGATAAATAGCATGCAGATTCAGGCGTTTAGGCCCAGGAATCAATGACAACGCTTTCTCAAGATCGGCGCGCAGCTCTTCTGCTGTACGTGCACGACCGGGATAATTTCCCGTTGCCTGAATACCACCCGTTAAGGTGCCTTGCGGGTTTTCAAATCCACGAACATCATCTCCCTGCCAGCAGTGCATTGAAACAGGCACGCTGTCCAGTCGCTTAATGGCTTCTTCTACATCAACACCAATTTCAGCGAAACGTTGTTTAGCCAGTTCAAAGGCTTGTTCAATTAGCTTAGTCATAAGCGAGTTCCTTAGCAGGTTGGCTCAGCGCGGTGAAGCGTGCCTGGCTGGCACCAAAAGCGCTGTTAGTTTGCGGTTCAAATTTTTCGAGTGGGAAGTTCTTCGCTACGCAGCGACGGAAATCCGCCACGTCGGTCAGTTCGCCGAGCGCGATCAGCTGGCATCCGACGTTGCCAAGCGTTGAGGCTTCAATTGGCCCCGCCAGCACAGAGATTTCACAGGCATCGGCACAAAGTTGATTAAGAAAATGGTTTTGGCAGCCACCGCCGACCACGTGTAACTGACTGAAATTTTGTCCACGTAGCGTCGCCAGCTCACCCATCACTTCACGATACAGCAGCGCCAGGCTGTCAAAGATGCAGCGGGCTAAAGCAGCAGCAGATTGCGGAACGGGCATACCTTGCTCAGCGCAGGCATTTTGAATTTCACCAACCATGCTATCGGGATTGATGAAGCGCGCATGGTTAGGGTTAATCAGCGAGCGGCAGGCGGGTTCGTGTGTTGTTTCGGCGATCAGTTGGCACAAATCTTCAATATTCAGTTCGCTGCAAATTCGCTGTAGTAGCCATAAACCCATGATATTTTTCAGTACCCGATACCCTTCTGCGCCACCTTCATTCGTAATATTGGCGCGCATCGCAGCTTCTGAAGCGTAAGGTTGTAAGCTTTCAAACCCCATCAATGACCATGTGCCTGAACTGAGGTAAGCGGAATCATCCTGCATCAACGGCGTGGCCAAAACCGCGCTGGCGGTATCATGGGTGGCAACGGCGATCACCGGAATGGGTTCGCCGGTTGCGCTTTTCCAAAAGCCGATGGTGTTGCCTGGCGCCTGGGGCTTGCCAAACCATTTAGCCTCAACGCCTGCCCATGCCAGCAAATCGGCATCCCATTCGCCGCTTTCGATATTCAGCATTTGGGTCGTCGTGGCGTTGGTATATTCCCAGTTCATGTTGCCAGTCAGGCGATAATGCAGGTAATCAGGAATCATCAGGGCATGTGCTACGTCAGCTTGCCAGTCGGGTTGCGACTCATGCAGCGCACGCATTTGATACAGCGTATTAAAAGGCAGGAACTGAATACCGGTGCGTGCGTAGATGGCACTTTTCCCCACTTCTCGCAGGGCACGCTCCATCACGCCGTGAGTACGTGCATCACGATAGCTAACCGCTTCGCCAACGCGCTCACCCTGGGCATTCAGCAGCACCATGTCTACACCCCACGTATCAATACCGATGCTATCGGGTACGATACCTTCCTGATCTAACTGGGCCAGACCAGCACGAATCTCCTGTTCGAGCTGATCGACATCCCAACAGTCATAGCCGGCGCGGCGTTGACGTTGATTGGCGAAGCGTTTGACTTCACGCAGATTGAGATGGCGGGTCGCTGCATCCCAGTGGGCAAGCATCACTCGTCCACTGGATGCGCCTAAATCTATGGCAACGATATTTCGCTTACTCATGGCGTGTTCTTCCTGTGATTTGATGTTCACAGAGTAGAAACCTTGCCCTTTCTGCACCTTCCGCATACTGCCAGTGGCGCATTAGCGCTGGCAGACTTGCAAAGATGTTCGTGAGGGAGATCACAGAGGTGGCATGCGAGGGGATGTGACATTCGCCGCAATTCTGTTATCTACTGCGGCTTTCTTAAATAAACAGCATAATTCCTGCTGAGTTAAGGTAAAAATTCAAGGTAGAGTTTGGGTGTCCTCTTTAGACTCGGTTACGTTTTTGTTAACGATAATAAGAGGCGACCATGACCATTTTACACAGTGCCGATTTTTTCCCTGAAGGTGATTACGCGATAGCGATTGAACCTCGCGTGCCGCAACAGGCTTTTCCAGAGCATCATCATGATTTCCACGAAATTGTGCTGGTTGAACAGGGATCGGGAATTCATGTCTTTAATGGTCAGCCACAAACGTTATGTGCAGGATGCGTCTGCTTTATCCGCGATCACGATCGCCACTTATATGAGCAAACGGAAAACCTTTGCCTGACGAATGTGCTTTACCGCAGCCCCAGCGCGTTTCGTTTTCTCTCTGGCCTGCAAGCGCTGCTGCCCTGCGACCAGGATGGTCAATATTCATCACATTGGCGCATCAATCATAAAGTGATGGCGCAGGCGTTGAACGTGGTGGCACAAATGCGCCAGGATCAGGCCTGGTCACTGGAAAAACAAGCGCGTCAGGAGCAACTGTTCTTGCAGCTGCTGGTGTTATTGCGTGAAGCCTGCCGTGACGAAAATGCACAGGATCAGGAGGCGCGTTTACACCGTTTACTGGACTGGTTGAACGATCATTACAGTGATGAAATCATATGGGATGAGATAGCGGATCGTTTTTCGCTCTCGCTGCGTACGCTACATCGGCAAATGAAGCAGCAAACAGGCAGTACGCCGCAGCGTTATCTCAACCGGCTGCGCTTGTTGCAAGCGCGTCACTTGCTGCGTCACAGTGATATGCGCATTACGGATATCGCCTTTCAATGTGGTTTTGGTGACAGCAATCACTTCTCTACTTTGTTCAGGCGTGAATTTGGCTGTGCTCCACGGGCGGAGCGCCAGCAGATGTTATAGAGGAGCCAGCCATGACGTTGTTACTCAGCCGAGAGGATTATTTTCCTGCCCCTAACCTCCCGGTTGCGGTGGCAGAACGTATGCCACAACCCTCATTTCCCCTCATCGGCATGAGTTCAGTGAAATTGTCATTGTTTGGCGAGGCAATGGCTTGCATGTCTTGAATGACCGACCTTGGTTAGTCACCTGCGGCGACGTTTTCTATATCCGAGATAATGATTGCCACAGCTATGACAGCGTCAACGATTTAGTGCTGGATAACATTCTCTATTGTCGCGATCGCTTTGGTTTGGGACTGGACTGGCAGCAACTCATCCCTTCACAAGGTCACGATGCGCCAGGATGCTGGCGCTTAACCACGCGCGGCATGGCGCTGGCGCGCGGCGTGATTAGTCAGCTTGAACGGGAAAGCCGCAAAACCGATCCTCTCTCCATTCAACTTTCAGAAGCACTTTTTCTTCAGTTAGCCATCATTTTGCGTCGTCATGGCTATGCCGCTGATCGGCCTTGGGCTTTGCCTGAAGGTGAACAACTCGATTTGTTGATGTCAGCACTGCAAGGTGCCGTTGCCAGGCCCTTTGACCTTGCCGTGTTTTGTCAGCAGAACCAACTCAATGAGCGATCGCTAAAACAGCTGTTTCGTCAGCAAACCGGGATGACCGTTGGCCATTACCTGCGCCAACTGCAACTGTGTCAGGCAAAGTATTTATTGCGTACACAAGACTGTTTAATCGGAGAAGTGGCCGCGCGCTGCGGCTTTGATGACAGTAACTATTTTTCTGTGGTATTCACGCGAGATACTGGATTAACCCCCAGCGCCTGGCGCCAGCGTTTTCTTTCGCCTCGTCACACGCTTAAAATTCCTGATACTGAAAAACAATAAAGCGAGCCGGTTAAGGCTCGCTGTAATGCATCTGGATATGAGATCTACACCGCCATGCCTAAGCCAACGATATTGGCAGCGATGATAATAACCACGCAGCCAATAGACAGTACGCTAACCGGACGGCGCCCCGCTGACTTCCATTCTTTCAGCAGCAGGCCAACCAAGCCACCACACAGCACATACAAGCTCATGTGTAGCATCCAGCTTACATAGTCATACTGCGGTGGGATTTTGGCGTGGCCCCATGCATAGAAGAAAAATTGCAGATACCACATGGTGCCGCCCAATACAGCAAAAGCTGCGTTGGCGAGCAGCAGTGGCTTAGCCACAGAAAAATCTTTGCGTATCGACAACTCGGGTTTGGTCATCAAGCGGAAGAAACAGAAACCAAGGTTAACCAAGGCGCCCCTCCCATGATGACCACATAGCTTGGTAAAGCGACATACAGGGGATCAATGCCTAATTGCCCTGCCGCCTCATGCATAGGTTTGGCTGCGTCCATGGCGAAGGACATGCCAGCAGAAAAAATCCCGCACATCACAGCCAGTACTAAACCTTTCTTCAGGTTGAACTCTTCGGCATTGATTCCCAGTGCGCGTTCTTTAAGTAAACCCGCACGCGAAACAATCGCTACGCCGATCAGAGCCACAAACACACCTAACAGCGTTAGCAGCCCGCCCGTTGAAGCAAAGAGCTCGCCAAAGCGGCCCTGAATCAGGGGCGTCATAAGCGTACCGACGACCAGCGTGATGCCAATGGCGATACCAATCCCCATCGACATGCCAAGGTAACGCATCGTTAACCCGTAGTTGATGTTTCCTATGCCCCACATCGCACCAAACAGAAACACCGGCATCAACTGTGAAAGAGTAAAACTACTGTAATACGCCCAGAAATTTGGCAGTAATACGGCGCTGACTGCCCAAGGCAAAATCAGCCAGGACATGATGCCGCCAACTGACCACATGGTTTCCCATGACCATCTTTTCACCTGTTTAAATGGCGCGTAGAAACACGCGGCACTGGCAGCTCCGACAAAATGCCAGAAGATACCTGCAATAATGGCACTGTTCATTGTTATTCCTTCGTAAGGTTGAGGCCGACAGAAATCCGAAGATTCCCGCTTAGCACGCAGTCTACGTTTTGCAGGAATTCATCAGCCTTTGAATGGCTGCCGAAGGCGAAGGCGTAGTGGCAATATTTAATTGTTATTCCCGTCAGAGATCACAAAATCACATTTGTCGGAAAGTCGGACACTCAACCTGTTAAGTCGCTTATTATTATGATTTTTTTACTGAATTGCTGTGTGGCGCAGCACATTTTCGTGTTGATTGCCGCCCTATCAGCAAAATTGGCAAAGAGACAAAGAACGCTTTTCATTGCCCAGCCAAGGCCGTATAAACAGGGAAAATCCATCGATATCAGGGATTGTGATGACAACGAAGTGGTTAACGCTGTTTCTCTCACGCGCCGTCAGCCGCGTGATGCTGGATGATATTCGCGCGATTTTGCCTGCCGAAGCGGTAAAAATATTTATCAATGGACTTGATGAATCGCATTACGCGACGGTGGAATGTATTCAAATTGAGGAAAACTGCGCGCTGGTGGCTTCAGCCATTGTGGTCTGGCGTCAGTTAGGGCATGTGCATCACATTACTTATCAGAAGGGTGACGTTTTGCGTCAGGTGGATGACGAGACGCAGTTTCAGCTCTTCACCCTGCTGAAAACCCATCGCGCAGTGTTGCAGTTAGCGTGATAAAATCGCTTTTTTCACTGAATAGCAGGAAAATAATGAGAATTGGTATTTTGTTTCCCATCGCCATTATAGTGGCAGGCGTCGGCTTTCTCGCCTGGTTCATCGGCAGCGGTCTGGCAATGCCCGGTTCCTGATCTTTTAGCGCAGCTGGCTGTCTTTGCTGCCGCGACGATTAAACAGTCCTGCGCCCTTCTGCTGTTTATCCATTTTTTCCTGACAGGCTACGCAATAGCGCACACCTTTCAGCGCCTTACGTCGCGCTTCAGGAATGGGCTCGCCGCAAGCTTCGCACTCTGTGGCACTTTCACCCTGACCTAGCGACTGACGGACACGGCTAATTTCATCATTCACCGTGCTGTCGATCTGTTCTTGCACTGCGCCGTCAGACGCCCAACCATTTGCCATGATCTCGCCCTCGTTTAAACCACCCTATCCAACCTGCTTTACGCTGCAGATGCGTTGATTCACCTCGTTTGTCCCCGTCACCTGACGGCGTAATCACATGAGAAAGCACAAGCTTGTCGCCTTCCTGGCGCGCGAATCATTTAAGGTATAACACCTTTATTTTACAACAAACTCGCAGATTTGCTGTGAAGGTCACGTCAACCTGCGATTGACTGCCATGTCTGATTCTCCGCTGGCAACCAGAAAAAGGTGCTACACCTTGATCTGTTTCAGGCTGCACTTATTACATCCTTTAGCTTACATAAATGTAACGTACCGATAGCGGAGAGCACTTCGAATGACAACTCATCTTCAACATTATATTAATGGCGAATTTGTCGCCCACCAGAACGATAAATGGATTGAAGTTATCAACCCTTCAACCGAAGCATTGCTGTCACGTATTCCTGAAGGCAGTGCTGCCGACGCCAGCCGAGCTATCAGCGCAGCAGAAGCCGCGCAGCCAGGCTGGGAAGCGTTGCCCGCTGTTGAGCGTGGTATTTGGTTACGCAAAATTGCGGCCGCTATTCGCAAGCGAGAGCCTGAACTGACGGCAACCATTGTGGCCGAAGGCGGTAAAACGCAAGGACTGGCACAGACTGAAGTGTTGTTTACCGCCGATTATCTTGAATATATGGCGGAATGGGCGCGCCGTTATGAAGGCGAAATCATTAACAGCGATCGTCCCAATGAGAATATTTTCCTGTTCAAAAAGGCGATTGGCGTCACCACCGGTATTTTACCGTGGAACTTTCCCTTCTTCTTGATTGCGCGCAAAGCCGCACCGGCGTTGATTACCGGCAACACCATCGTCATTAAACCCAGCGAAGTGACCCCAAACAATGCCGGTATTTTTGCTGAAATTCTGCAAGAGATCGGATTACCCAACGGCGTGATCAACTTTGTGTACGGTTATGGCCCAGAAGTGGGACAGGAACTGGCTGCAAACCCGAAAGTGGGCCTGGTCAGCCTGACTGGCAGCGTCGGTGCTGGCATCGCCACCATGGAAGCGGCAGCCAAAAACGTCACTAAAGTGTCGCTGGAGTTGGGCGGTAAAGCGCCCGCCATCGTGATGGATGATGCTGATCTGGATATCGCCGTAAAAGCGATTGTTAGCTCACGCGTCATCAATACCGGACAAGTCTGTAACTGCGTGGAGCGTGTTTATGTGCAGGAAGGCATCTACGATCGCTTTTTAACAGCCATTACAGCTGCCTTTAAAGAGGTTAAATTCGGCAATCCAGCCGAAAAAGCGGATATCGATATGGGGCCACTGATCACTTCCGCTGCATTGGCTCGCGTTGAGCAAAAAGTGGCTAATGCGCTGGCAGATGGCGGCAACCTGGTGCTGGGTGGCAAACGTGCTGGCGATAAAGGGTTTTTCTTTGAGCCAACCATTATCACTAACGTGCGCCAGGATATGGAGATCATGCGTGACGAGATCTTTGGCCCGGTATTACCTGTCATGACGTTCAAAACGCTGGATGAAGCCATTGCACTGGCGAATGATTGCGAATATGGCTTAACTTCCTCGATTTTCACGCAAAATATCAATACGACGATGAACGCGCTGCGTAAGCTGAAGTTTGGTGAAACCTACGTTAACCGTGAGAATTTTGAAGCGATGCAGGGTTTCCATGCGGGCTGGCGGAAATCAGGCGTCGGCGGAGCCGATGGAAAACATGGCCTGGAAGAGTATCTGCAGACCCATGTCGCCTATCTGCAATTCACCTAATTCTCCATCATAGTTATTGGCGCAGAGACGTTGGCGTCGCTTGTTCACCCTGGTCGCCTGCTTGAATAAGCACTTGGGCGCACTGCGGCTCACATTGTTTCAGATAGCAAGCCGGGCCGCTCTTTTCAGCGGCCCGATCTCTTTATGCCACGCGCTTGCCGCTACGCAATAAGGCCAAACCACTCAATAACGCGACGGCCATCAAGTAATAGCTTGGTGCCAGGCTGCTGCCGGTACTGCTGATTAACATGCTGCAAATCAGCGGTGCAAAACCTCCAAAAACCGTTACCGCCACGTTGTAGCTGATCGCCATGCCGCTGGCGCGGGTGGTGAGCGGGAAAATATCCGCCATCACCGACGGCACGGTCGAAAAATAGATCGATTTCAGCAGCGCCATCCAACCGACCAACAGAATGAGCGTAGTTGGCGTGATGTGATTCACCATCCCTTTGAATGCCGGATAGATGGTGATGATCAGCAGCAGCAGCGATCCCCACATCAAGGGTAAACGTCCAATTTTCTCCGCCCACAACCCCATCACCGGCGTGACCACCGTCAGGATAATGCCTGCCACCAGCGTGGCACTAAACGCTACCGATCCCGGTAAATGCAGCGTTTTCGTGGCGTAGGTTGGAATGTAGTTCAGCATGTAATTGACGGCGGTTGAAATCACCATTAAGCCAATCGCTAGAGTAATCAGCGACTTCTGCTTGCCAAACAGCGCTTTCAGCGGCGCTGCATGCTTCTCCTGTTGAACGAAGCTGGCAGGTTCATGAATGTTGCGGCGAATATACCAGCCTAGTGGACCAATCAGCAGGCCAAAAGCAAAGGGAATTCGCCAGCCCCAATCCTGGATCTGCGCCTCTGTCAGTAGCTGCGTTAATCCCAGGCCAAACGCCGACGCCATTAAGGTACTCGCGCCCTGCGTGGCGAACTGCCAGCTGGCGATGAAAGCTTTGCGTTCCGGGAAGTGTTCAACCAAAAACGCCGTTGAGCTGCCAAATTCGCCACCAGCAGAGAATCCCTGAATAAGACGCGCCATTAAAATCAGCAGCGGTGCAGCCAAGCCGAGCGTGGCATAGCTCGGCATAAAGGTAATCATCGCGCCGCCCAGCATCATCAAATTGATGGAGAGCAAAAGGGCTTTCTTGCGCCCATGACGATCGGCGTAGTTGCCTAGCACAATGGCACCCAACGGACGAATCAAAAACGAGACACCAAAGCTGCCAAAAGTCAGGAGCATGGACACTGAAGGATCGCTGGTAGGGAAAAAGTTGTGTGCAATATAGCTGGCAAAAAAACCATAAACCGCAATATCAAACCACTCCAGCGCATTACCGATACAGGTCGCAAACAGCGTTTTATGCAGGCTCGGTTTTGCTAACGGCATTTCTTGGGCCAGACTGCTCATTTTACACCGCCCTGATAAGCACGATGGCGAGCTATCAGCTGTTCGCCCTCTTCACCTAACTGCCAAAACAGGCGTGTCATGATCTGCAAACCTTCACGCGCTATTGACTTCAGCATATGTTCATTCACGCCATGCTGACCGCAGGCGGGATAGGAATGCGGCACCCACAATGTGGGTAAACCGAGAATATCGGAAAAAACTTCATTCGGCAGCGAGCCCCCCAGATTGGGCAGTAACGCGGGTTTTTTACCGCTGCTAATAGCCAGACTTTCCAGCGCCCAAGCAACTAGCGGATTGAGAGGATCAAGACGGGTAGCCGGTGAACCTCGCATAAACTCAACATCGACATTATCAAAACCGTGCTGGCGCAAATGCGTTTCAACGTGCTGCACCAGATTCTGCCAGTCTGTCCCCACCACAAAACGCAGCTGACAAACCGCCGTGGCCTTACCAGGAATTGCATTCATCGGACGCGCTAAATTGCCGGTTTCATACGCCAGCACTTCCAGCGTATTCCAGCCATACAGTCGCTCCGTCGGAGATAACCCTGGCTCGCCCCAGTGGGCTGCCAGTTCAGGATCGCCCGGCATACCGCCCACTTCAACGTCGCTGAGAATTTCACGTACCGCCTCGGTGAGAGAATTGGGTTTCAGCGCCTCAACCTGTAACACGCCCTGAGCATTGACCAGAGAGGCGATAGCATTGGCAAGTTGCGTGCCGGGATTGCTGAGCAAACCGCCCCAGTTGCCGGAATGGTAAGCGTTGTCGCGAGCGTTAATCGTCAGGCGGAAGTTTACCGCGCCGCGTGAACCAAGAAACAATGTGGGGCGGACTGCATTGAGGCGCGGGCCGTCAGAGGCGATAAACAGGTCGGCGCGCAGTAATTCTTGCTGCTCCTGACAAATTTCTGCCAGTCCAGGTGAGCTGATCTCTTCACCCATCTCAAACAGGATTTTACAGTTGAAGCCCAGTTTGCCGCCGCGTGCAGAAAACACCTGCTCCAGCGCGGCCAGGTTGACGCAGTGCTGGCCTTTATTATCTGCGCTGCCGCGTCCATACCAGCGATCGCCCTCTTCTTTGAGCTGCCAAGGCGACAAACCTTCCCGCCAGTTTTCATCATCACCAAATACCACATCGCCATGCCCATAACAGAGCAGCGTTGGCAGAGCAGCATCTTCAATGCGTGTAGCAATCAGGAAAGGTCGATTAGCCGCTTGTGGATTGTCAAAGAAGTGCAGAGTAAATCCCAACGCCTTGAGTTGAGGCGCAATTTCATCGCGCAGGTAATGATCTAATTCCTGGTCACGATCCTGACGCTGACTCTCTGTTACGCAGGCGATACGGCGTGCTAAAAGCTGTTGAAATTCTCCACTATCGAAATAACGCATCGCCTGTTCTACGGCCTGCTGTACGCTCTGTTGCTGTGTCATGTTTGCCCTGCATTTTTTGTCTTAATAATGAACCTATAATTGTCAAAAAATTAGCGTTGCCACAATCATCAATTTATCGAGTAAGCTTTGCTTTTAAGACAAAGCTTATTTGCCCGATTAAGAGGCATGCCCCTTTTTAAGGCACCTGAACACAAAGGTTACGCAATGCTCAGTAGTGAAATACGCTATTTTCTCGCCGTGGTTAACCAGGGTTCCTTGAGCGCCGCCAGTGAACAGCTGTTCGTCGCGGTGTCGGCAATCAGCCGACAGATTCAACGGCTGGAGGCGCAGGTTGGCGTACCGCTGTTTGAACGCCACGCTCGCGGCATGGTGCTGAATGAAGCGGGTGAAATCTTTGCGCATCACGTACGGAAAAGTCAGCTGGATATGGAATATGCACTGGCTGAAATTAAAGGACTGAAAGCGGTGCGCCGCACGCAAATAAGGATCGCTTGTACCGATGGAATGGCATTCAGCCTGTTGCCGGGGCTGCTAGCGGAATTCAGGCTGGCTAATCCCAGCGTGCTGTTTGCTATGAAAGTCACGCATTCACAGGGCGTGGCGGAAGCGGTGCGAGCCGGAGAATGTGATGTCGCGCTGCAATTTAGTCTGCATCCTGAGCGGGGTGTTGAGGTTTTGGGTTCGTGGCCTGCCCCGGTTTTGCTGGCGATGCAAACCACACATCCGCTGGCAAAACGGCAGGTCACGCTGGCTGATTTAAGTCACTATCCGCTGGCGCTACCGGGGCAAAACACCACTGTGCGCCAACTGTTTGATCTCTCTTGTCAGATGAACGGCAGCGTGGTTGAACCGGTGCTAACCTGCGATTATTTTTCTACCCTCTACAACTTCGTGCTCCATACGCCGCAGGCGGTGACGATTTGCAGCGCCTTTACGCTGTTGTTTAGGCAAGAAACGCCGCAGCTGGTGTTGCGTTCAATGGGTGTTGATCAACTTAGCCAGCGCACGCTGCAGCTGCAAACCGTATCGGGTCGACAGCGCAGCGCGGCATTGAATCTGTTCCTAACGTTCCTACAGCAACGTTTAACGGAGATGGATGCACAACTGCGGCAGGCGAGTTAACTGGCCTGCCGCAAGCGGCATTATTTGATGTCTACCTGATAGAAAATGTGCTTCCCAAAAGGATCGACTTCATAGTTGCTGACAGATTTGCGTACCGGCTCGAATATTGTCGAATGCGCAATCATCACGGCAGGCATCTGATCATGCATGATCTGCTGCGCCTGAAGATAAAGTGCAGTGCGCTTGCCCTGATCCGGCTCTTTACGCGCTTCAGTAATTAACTTCTCGAACGGCTGATAACACCATTTGGAGGAGTTAGAGCCACCCTGAGCAGAGGTACAACTATAAAGCGGGCCAAAAAAGTTGTCTGGATCGCCGGTCGCGGTGGTCCAGCCCATCAAGGCCGCCTGATGCTCGCCGCTGCGCACACGTTTAAGGTACTCTCCCCATTCGTAACTGACGATATTGGCCTTGATACCGACTTTTTCCCAATCTGCCTGAATCATCTCAGCCATACGACGCGCATTGGGATTATAAGGTCGCTGTACTGGCATCGCCCATAGCGCAATTTCAGTGCCGGGTTTGATGCCTGCTTCTTTTAACAGCGCCTTGGCTTTTTCGGGATCATAATCGTAATCCTTGAGGTCTTTATCCGCGCTCCAGACGCCCGGCGGCAGAATGTTTTTCGCTACCGTGCCGGTGCCTTTAAAAATGGCCTCAATAATAGCGGGCTTATTGATTGCCATTGCCAGTGCCTGCCGCACTTTAACGTTATCCATAGGCGCTTTGGTGGTATTGAACGCGAGGAAACCGGTGTTTAATCCAGCTTTCTGAGCCAGCGTGATATTCGCGTTCTCACGCATTTTTTCTAAGTCTGCCGGATTAGGAAATGGCATAACCTGACACTCATTTTTTCCAGCTTGGCATAACGCACCGAGGCATCCGGCGTGATACTGAAGATTAAGCGATCCAGCTTGGCTTTGCCCTGCCAGTAATCGGGGAAGGCTTTATAGAGAATGCGCGAATCTTTCTGATACTGCGCCAGTTCAAACGGTCCCGTTCCGATCGGGTCCATATCCACCTTTTCTGGCGTTCCCGCTTTCAGCATTTTATCGGCATATTCCACCGAGTGAATGGAAGCAAAATACCAGGCAAGATCGGCAAGAAATGGCGCTTCTGCGTGGTTCAAGGTAAAGCGTATGGTGTGATCGTCGACGCGGTCGATGCTTTTGATCAGTGTCGAAAGCTCAAGACTTTCAAAGTTGGCGTAAGTGCCGCCAGAGACATTGTGATAGGGATTTTTGGGATCCATCTGGCGCATAAACGAAAAAATCACGTCATCTGCATTAAAATCGCGCGTTGGTTTAAAGGATTTATTACTGTGAAACTTAACGTTCTGGCGTAGATGGAAGGTATAAACCGTGCCGTCTGGACTGATTTCCCAGCGCTCTGCCAGGCTTGGCACCAGTTCAGTGGTGCCGGTTTTAAAATCGACCAAGCGATTAAATATCGGTACCGCGCTGGCGTCGACGCTGGTGCCAGAGGTGTAAATCTGTGGATTGAAATTCTCTGGTGAACCTTCTGAACAGTAAACCAGGGTTTTCGCGTTAACGCTGCTGGTGATGCTTATCCCAGCGGTAAGCAGCGCTAACATGGCCATCTTCATTTTCATCATTACTCTCGCTTTTTATTGACTTCCGTTGATCAGAATAACTAAATGAATCATTCATATGCTTCATTGATAGCACGATTCGGCAGCTTAGCGAACCTCAGAACCAATAAGGATTAGTGATGACCGGCAAACTTGAGACGCAGTTAACCCAACGCTTTTTTCGCTACCTGGCAGTAAGCAGCCAAAGCGATGCCAAATCCACCACATTACCGAGCACGCCAAGCCAACACACGATGGCAAAACTGCTCGCGGATGAGCTGCTGACGTTGGGATTACAGGACGTGGTGATAGATGAACACGCCACGGTGACCGCCGTGAAGCCGGGTAATCGTCCTGACGCACCGCGCATCGGTTTTATCACCCACATCGATACGGTTGATGTTGGGCTGTCGCCCGATATTCATCCACAGATACTGACCTGGCAAGGTGAAGATTTGTGTCTGAATGCGCAGCAAGATATCTGGCTACGCCGAGATGAACACCCTGAAATTGCGCCTTATATCGGTCAGGAGATTATCTTCAGCGACGGCACCAGCGTGCTGGGTGCCGACAACAAAGCTGCCGTTACCGTAGTGATGACGCTGATGGAAAATCTGCAAGGCGATCACGGTGACATCGTGGTGGCATTTGTGCCGGATGAGGAAATTGGTCTGCGCGGCGCTAAAGCGCTGGATCTGGAGCAGCGGTTCAACGTAGATTTTGCCTGGACCATCGACTGCTGCGAACTTGGCGAAGTGGTATATGAAAACTTCAATGCCGCCGCAGCGGAAATTACGTTCACCGGTGTCCCCGCACATCCGATGTCCGGCAAAGGCGTGCTGGTGAATCCGCTGTTAATGGCGCACGACTTTATTAGCCAGTTTGATCGACTAGAAACGCCGGAGCATACCGAAGGCCGTGAAGGCTATATCTGGTTCAATGAAATTCACGCTAACGCCAGTTTGGCGACCATGAAAGCCTCAATTCGTGATTTTGATCTGGCTAACTTTGCGCTGCGCAAACAGCGTTTACAGCAGGTTGTACAAGACATTGCGGCGCGTTACCCAACCGGCAAGGTTGACATCACGATCAGTGATACCTACAGCAACATCTCTAATGCGCTGGGCGACGATCGTCGAGCGATTGATTTGATTTTTAACGCGCTGGAAGCGTTGGATATTGAACCGAAGGTCATACCTATGCGCGGCGGCACCGACGGCGCGGCACTGTCCGCCAAGGGTTTACTGACGCCAAACTTCTTTACCGGCGCGCACAATTTCCATTCCCGCTTCGAGTTTTTACCGATTACGTCATTTGTGAAATCGTATCAGGTGGCAGAAAAATTGTGTTATCTGGCGGCACGGTAGGAAAAGCAATCGGGCGCAGACGCGCCCGATGTTGAATTTACTGCTTCACGCTAACATCAATGCCGGGAAAGAATTTTTCGGCAAGCTTCTTCACCGTGCCATCACTCTGGACTTTAGCGATGGCTGCATCCAGGTTCTGCTTCAGGTTGGCATCGCCTTTACGCAGGCCAAAACCAATGCCGGAGCCCAGGATAGCGTCATCTTCTACCGGCTTGCCGATAAAAGCGAAACCTTTGCCCTGCGGCTTGTCGAGGAAGCCCGATTGCCCAGCAGCTGACATCACCAGTGTGCCATCCAAACGGCCCGCGACCATGTCGTTATAAACCTGGTTCTGATCTTGATACGCGGTCACAGTAACGCCCTGCGATTCCCAATGCTTCTTGGCATAGGTTTCCTGAATCGAACCCTGCAACACACCAATATTTTTGCCTTTCAGCGCTGCCGCGGTTGGCTCCATTTTCTGCCCTTCTTTACCGACTAACATCGTTGGGATGCGGTAAATGGGGCGGGTAAAATCGATATTTTTCGCCCGCGCTTCGGTGATGTTCATTGCTGAGTTGATCGCATCAAATTTTTCGCCTGCAGCGCCGGAATCAAGGCATCGAAGCTGCTTTCAACCCAGTGACAGTTAAAGTTGCCCGCTTTACAGATCGCGTTACCTAATTCGATATCAAACCCTTCAAGTTCGCCTTGTGCATTGCGGCTTTCAAAGGGAGGATATTGTGATTCAAGACCGTAACGCAGGCTGTCTTGCGCAAAAACGGATACCGACGTCATCATGCCCAGAGCGAGAAACAGCGTATTGATTTTTTCATTACTGACCCCTGATTATTGTTTTACGTTGCACAGCGCAGCGGCGCCAGCTTGCAACGTTGCATCATCTTTAGCGAACGAGAGACGAATAAGTTTATTGTCTGTGCCATCCATATAAAACGCCGACAGCGGGATGGTCGCCACACCGTGATCGACGATGAGACGTTTTACCATTTCGCTATCAGATTCGTCACTGAAATGTCCGTAACTGGCCAACATAAAGAAGGAGCCGGCACAAGGCAGCAGCTTGAACGGTGAATCTTTCATCAATGTCAGCAGGCGGTCGCGCTTTTCCTGATAAAACCGCGACAGAGAAAGATAGTTTTCAGCCTTTTGCAGATAATGCGCGAAACCGACCTGCATCGGGGTATCCGCCGCATACATCATAAACTGATGCACTTTTACCAACTCAGTCATCAGCGCGGCCGGTGCCAGACAATACCCCACGCGCCAGCCGGTAACGTGAAAGGTTTTGCCGAAGGAGGAGACGATAACGCTGCGCTCGGCGAGTTCTGGATGCGTTGCCATGCCGCAATGCTTACGCCCATCAAACAGAATGTGTTCGTACACTTCATCGGACAGCACCACAATATCAGTGTTACGCGTTAAAGCAGCCAGGCGATCAAGATCGTCTGGAGTAAGAACCTGCGCGCTGGGATTATGTGGCGTATTGATAATGATCATGCGGGTGCGTGGCGTGATCGCGGCCTGTAATTCATCCCAGTTAATCGCAAAGTCTGGCACCTGTAATTTCAGGCCAATCGGTTTGCCGCCTTGCAAACGCACCACCGGCGCATAGCTGTCGAAAGCCGGTTCAAAGAAAATCACTTCATCACCCGGATGGACCAGCGCAGTAATAGCCATGTAAATGCCCTGGCTTGCGCTGCCGGTTATCAACACTTCACTCGCCACATCGTAGCGTTGGCCATACAGCGTTTCGACTTTATTCGCCAACGCCTCTCGCAATGCGGGCAAACCGGTCATCGAGGCGTATTGATTATGACCTTCGCGCATGGCACGGCTAACTTCTTCAACCAACGCCGGATCGCAAGGGAAATTAGGCGCGCCCTGCGAAAGATTAATCGCTTTATGCTGGGCCGAGAGCTGACCAATGACGCTAAAAATGGTGGTACCGACATCCGGCAGTTTCGAGGAGATCTGTACGGGCGTTTCCAGGGACATGTTTACTCCGGTTGAATGCATAAAAAGCGACGGCAAGTAGATTTCTATTCAACTGAGTATGGCTTGAGTCGACAAGCGAATTGTTGTCATAATAGCCATGACAATAATGCATAGCTCGAGGTTAACGTGACACGCTCATCCCTTCCGCTTAATGCTATTCACGCGTTTCTGGTGACAGCACGTCATGAGAATCTGACTCACGCTGCCAGTGAATTGTGCATCACACAAGGCGCGGTTAGCCGCAAAATCGCCGCGCTGGAAAGCTGGCTTGGCTTTGCGTTATTTGATCGCCATGCACGTGGCTTACGTCTGACGCCGCAAGGCGCGGCGCTGTTACCAGAGCTGCGCCAGGGATTTGAATTGATGTTGAGCGCGACGGAAAAGGCCAGCCGCACCCACATCAGCATTCGCCTTAAAGCGCCCACCTGCGCCATGCGTTGGTTGGTTCCCCGGCTGGTTTCATTAGAAAAAGCACGGCCCGAGTTGCATGTCGCCTTAACCACCACGCTTGATCATGTGTCGCAACTGGATAATTTCGATGCTGCGATTGTCTACGGCAAGCCGCAGCCCGAAGCCATGCTGTTATTTGAGGAGTCGGTAACGCCCGTGATGGCGACAGGATTGCCACTACCTGCCAGGATTGAGGATGTAGCGGGCATGACATTTTTGCACCCCACCAACGATACCCGTGACTGGCAATTATGGCTGGATGCGCAGCAGGTCGCGCTCACCATGAAACGTAATCAGCACTTTGCCACCATGGATCTGGCCATTAGCGCCGCCATTCAGGGGTTTGGCATTACAATGGCGGATATCAATCTGGTCGAAAACGATATCGCCAGCGGCAGACTGGTTGCGCCTTTCGCTGGCGGTGTGAAAACCGGTGCAGCCTACAGTTTATTACAGCGACCGTCGGCTGAAGCGCCACCTTTCCTGGCGGATTTGGTGGCGTGGTTGTGTCAGTCTCAGAAAGTCACCCATTCGCCGTTATCGACGGCAGGTTTAGTCAACGGTTGAAGAGACGGTGCTTTTGGTGGCGCGCTTTTTGTTACCGGACGCACCTCGTGATGAACATTGGAAAGGCGGAATTTGGCAACCGAGGCTTGCAGCGCTTCGGTTTGCAGCGCCAGTGCGCTAGCCGCGGCTGAAACTTCCTCCACCAGTGAGGCGTTCTGCTGCGTCACGCTGTCCATTTCTGTTACTGCGGTACCAACCTGGGAAATGCCTTTGCTCTGCTCTTCAGAAGCGGCTGCGATTTGCTTCATGATCGCATCCACATCCTGTACTGATTTGAGAATGTTGTTCATGGTGATACCCGTGGTACCAACCAATTCCGCGCCCTTTTCAACGCGCTGAACGGAATCCTCAATGAGCGTCGCAATCTCTTTTGCTGCGCCAGCACTGCGCTGCGCCAGGTTGCGCACTTCGCTGGCGACCACGGCAAAACCACGACCTTGCTCACCCGCTCGCGCCGCTTCAACCGCTGCGTTCAGGGCCAGAATATTGGTCTGGAATGCGATACCGTTAATGACGCTGGTAATCTCAGCAATCTTTTTCGAGCTGCCAGAAATGCCCTGCATAGTACTGACCACTTCGCTGACCAAACTTCCGCCGCGTTGCGCAGTGGTTGACGCCGTTTCTGCCAGCGAGCTGGCCTGACGTGCATTGTCGGCATTGAATTTCACCGTCGCCGTTAACTGCTCCATGCTGGCAGCGGTCTGTTCCAGCGCGGCCGCCTGCTCTTCGGTACGTGAAGAGAGATCGTTATTACCCGCTGAAATTTCTGCCGCACCGCGTGAAATATTTTCGGTACCGCTGCGAATAGCACTGACAGCTTCGCGCAGGCTGTCCTGCATTGCGCTCAACAGCGGCACTAATTTGCCGACGCAGTTGCGACCAAATTCCTGTACCGGCTGGCTCAAATCGCCTTTGGCGATGACGGCAAAATGCTCACGCACACGGTCCAGTGGTTTCACCAACATCGCCACCAGATAGCGATCGGTGAACAGTAAAATCACCAATCCTGTAATCACCGCCACCATGATGATCACTTTTGTCACGGCGGTCAGGCCATCAACTGCAACGCGCGTTTCATCAAGCTTAACGGCGGCAGCCTGATTAAACTGCTCCGCGCTGGCACCAAACGCGCGGCTCAACGCAGGCGTAACGTTATTGGCCTGCTGACGATATTCCTCCAACGATCCTTGCTGGGCGCGTTGCAGCTGTAAGGCCACACCTTCGTCCAGCAGTTTTTGCCAGTTGCTGATCACGCCGTCCACAACTTCAGCACGCATTGGACCCGGGGCTAATTGCTTAAAACGCACCAGCTGCTGCGCCATGCTTTCAAGCGCCTGTTGTGCAGGCGCATAGGCGGTATCCGCAAGCGTGGTGCCCGCCGCTTTGGCTTCCATTACACGTGACAAACGTGTAACCACGCGAAAATATTGATCGTTTCCTTTGCTTAAGACAGTCATCTGCTCAACCAAATGGCGATCGACGTCGTTGCCTTCACTGAGTGAGCCCAATGCGTGAATGCTGAACAGACCGACAGCGCTCCAGAGCAGACAAAACAGCCCGAGAACGGTAAGCATGACAGCACGAATGCTGAAGTTTCTGAGAATTCCCATACCTAAATCCTTTACGGTGATAACCGACGTTGGCCCAGCTTAAGCGGGCATAGAGAATTTATCGGCAGGGAATGGGGAAGATGTAACGGTTTTATTGGCTAATTTATTGTTGCGTTATTCTTTAGTGACGTGGGTAACACAACCAATAATCATCAAGTTAGCCTGGAATGATGAACCGAATTTCATTCACGCCACTTGATGATTAGCAAGCTTATTAAAGTTTGACCATGTGCGTCATCATCAGGCGAAACAGCCGCATACGCGCCTTCATAAAGTTACGCTTCAGCACAATGCGATCTTCGCGCTCATCGCCCAGCGATAACGTAACGTCCTCACCCGGATGCCAGGCTGGCCAGGGAACTTCCCCCTCAAGCTGGTGTTTGAATTCGCTGGCATCGCGGGCAAATGCAAACCAATAGGCACACACCCGGTCAGAAAAAGCCTTGTCCTTCGCGGTATAGGCGCGATTATCATTGGCGGTCGGCATCTGAGCCAAGGTATTCATCACATAAGGCACTTCATTACCGTGCCAGGTGCCGTGAGGATAAAGATCGCGGGCGTTTTCGGAGACATAATCAAACCAGTAACGCCAGCCAGGCATACCAATATTATGCTGAGCCCGCATCACCAGCCAAGGCACCACGCTAAATGCCATATCGCGCGCAACGGCTCGGCCCAAACGCTGGTCGTCATGAATGTCATACAGCCATTTGAGCAGGCGATAGCGCATCCGATTTTTATCACGCAGCTGGTGCAATACGGCTGTGGCATCCACACCAAAAATTCCAGCACGCTGGCTTCATCGCTGTTACTGCCAGCGATAAGCGGAATCCGATGTTGCCGGGCGGCGAAAAAGGTTTCCAGCATCGGCTTAGGTAATACAGCATCTCCGGCTATGGGAACCGGGCCAATCATCAGTGGCTGTTCCAGAGACCAGAACGCATCTGCGGGGAGTTCACGCAGCTGTTCGGCGCTGGCATTTTCCGTCAGGCCAAAGTGTTTTGCCACGCTGACGCCTTGCTGCAACGCTTTTTGCGCGGCGTGTCCGGCAAGCTGTAAGCACTTTGCACAATTCCTTTATGAAAGAGTCCTTCGGCTAAAGGAGAACAGCAGAGTGACAGAACACTGCGCGCGCCCGATGACTCACCAAAAAGTGTGACGTTGCGGCGGTCGCCACCAAAAGCAGGAATATTGCGCTGTACCCATTGCAGTGCAGCGATTTGGTCAAGCAGGCCAAAGTTATTCACTACGCCGTTGGCGGGGTACTCTTTATCCAGCGCCGGATGGGCAAAAAATCCCAAATGGCCTAAACGATAATTTACCGTAACCACCACCGCGCCACGTGATGCTAACGGTTTACCGTTATAGGGGCTAAACCGCCCGCGCCGATGGTGTAACCGCCACCGTGCAGCCAGACCATGACCGGTAACGGTTTTACCGGCTCAATGTCCGGTGTCCAGACATTAAGATAGAGACAATCTTCACTGAAATTTCCTGGATCGCCACCGCCTACGGCCAGGCAATATTCACGGTTCTGCCAACTGGCAGCACCAAACATGGTGGCATCGCGCGCCTCTTGCCACGGCTTTACCGGCTGCGGCGATCGCCAGCGAAGCGGGCCTTCTGGCGCGGCTGCATAAGGTATACCTTTGAAGACAAAGAGATCATCATCCATGCTCCCTCGTAACTCGCCTTCCGCAGTCATGATCCTCAGACCTGTTTCATTTTTCATCACTGATTCCCTGTTAAAGCATCTTTCCATTATTTGCAGGGCTTAAGACATTGTCTATGTCTGAGACACATTTGCAGAATATGCCGAAGGTTGGTTGAAAGGTCTGAACAAGATAATCAAAACTATTGAATATGCAGTAAACGATTTTTTCTTTAGATTTGTTTATTCAATCCGGTAGAGGAGCGTGACGCATGTTCAGTGGCATCAACCAACTGTTTGTGCGAATGGCCGATCATCCCGAAATGGGTAAGCTGTTGTTACGAATAACATTTGGTGGCTTGCTGCTTTTTCATGGCCAGTTCAAAGTTATTCACGGCGTCGGCTGGATTGCGCGCCTTCTTACGCAAAAGGGTCTACCGGATTTCATCGCTTACGGTGCTTACATCGGGAAATAATTGCCCCCATCATGATCATCATTGGCTTATTTACCCGTCCCGCTGCCTTCATCATTGCAATCAATATGCTGGTGGCGACGTTGCTGGTGAAGAGCGGCGATGTATGGCATCGCTCTGATGTCGGTGCATGGTCGTTGGAAACCGAAGCGCTCTATTTTTAGGTGCGCTGGTGATAATGTTGATGGGTGCGGGAAAATATACGCTGGTGCGCGATACGCGCCTGCAATAATAAGAAATGAAGGGGCGACAGCAATGTCGCCCTTTTCTTTTACTGTTCTAAACCGCAGCGCTGTAATGAACGCTGCTGTCGATCTGCATACAGCTGCATTTCATCGATGACTTCACTGCCTAACGCCTGTTCAAAGCTGGAACGACTGGCCTTGCCTGCCGATCTGGCCTGCGACTTGTCGCCTAAATTGGACTGAAAAATCCCCGCAGCGCTGACAGGTAAAAAATCCTCATACGTAATGGGATCGGCGATAACACGGCCCTCTGCAATCAGCGTTTCTAACGCATCATGCTGGCGCGGCGGCGATGCCAACCCTTTCTCGCTAAGACGATAATCAAACCACGCGAGCTGCTGCTGGCGGAGCGTAATTTCATCATCAGGAAAAGCACCAAACACACTCGCTAAATGCTGCTGATGCTGCTGATTATCGCTGCCACTGCCCGCGTTATTCAGCAGTTGATCATAGAGCGCTCGCCCTTTAGGCGTGAGTGCTATGCCGCGCTGTTCAATTTCGCCAAAGCGTGCCGTGTGCGTGCCATGATGTCCATCTTTGAAGGTTATCGGCTCTTCCAGCGCTTTAAAACTGGTTTGACGCAGTAAAATAGGCACCTGACGGCGCGGCGGACCTTCTATCAACGTTTTGGGTTCAATGCCGCGTGACGGCATCATCTCCTGCACGCGATCAATATCCAGCGTGCGCGGGGTCAAGTGATTGATGTGGCAGCCCGGAAAGCAGACAACATCAGCGATCAGTCGATGCTGCTGATTCAAAGCCTGATAGGTGGCGCTGTCAACGCTGCTATGAGAATGCCAGCGGAAGGTTTCCAGCGCTTCATCAACAAACATGGCCGCATCGTCTGCGTGCAATCCGCCTTGCTGTTGGTGTTGTTTAATCAGTTGGCGGCAACGCGGCGTAAAGATATCCCGCGCCGCAAGGATTTCTGCGGCCTTTCTGCGCAGCAGCTCATCGTCGATTAATTCAAGGCGAAGCAGTGAAGTGAAAACACGAAAAGGATTGCGACGTAAAGCTGTGTCACTGATGGGCCGAAACGCGGTGGAATGCACCGGCACGCCCGCTTGAGAAAGATCGTAGTAGCCAACGGGAAACATCCCCATTATGGCAAACATCTGTCGCAGCATGGAGAGTTCGTCAGCGGTGCCGACACGAATAGCGCCGTGACGTTCAACGCTAAGTCGGCTGAGTTCATCTGACGCAGAAAGACGATTTTTAGGCCAACATTGGCTTCTAATGTGCGTTCGTTGACGGTCATAACCAGCTGCATCAGCGTCCCGTATTGCGGAACTTCTTGCTGATAAAGGGCCGACATAGCTTTAGAGAAGCGTGTGCGAATTGCGTCCGCACTTTGAAAGTTGTCCATTTTATCCACCTGACACCGAGAACGTTGCAGCTACTTTAATGCAACGCGCTGATGCCAGCGGAAAAAATCACGAATTTGTGATCGGCTTAAAGCCGTAGCGATTTTTTAAGATCAACATCAGGGTTGTGATGACAGCGGGAATAGCCAGTAGCAGGAAAATGGAATTAAATGACCAGCCCAGCGACAGCATTTCTGCGCCGATAAAAGCGCTAAGAATGGCACCAATGCGCCCAACGCCGTGCATCCAGCTGGAGCCGGTAGCACGCGCATGCGTGGGATAATAGCTGGCAGAAAGCGCATTCATTCCCGTATTTGCGCCGTTGAAGCAGAAGCCGCTGCAAAAGGCGATGCCGCTCATAATACCGACCTGTGCCGGTGAGAAACCCAGCGCTACAATTGCAATACCCCCGCAGAAATAGATGCCCGCTAAGGCCAGGTTGGCGTTAAAGCGATCCATTAACCAACCTGCGAACAGCGAACCCAGCGTGCCGCCAGCTTGATACATGGCGGTAATGATCGCGGCTTCCGTAACCGACATCCCCAAAGTATTGACCAACGACGGCAACCAACTGCCAATCAGATACACCAGGAACAAGCCCATAAAATAGCCGCCCCACAGCATCAGGCTGCCAAACAGGTAGCGCGGAGAAACAACCGTACTGATGGCACCGCTATGCTGTGGAACGGCTTCTACCGCATGAAAATCGGTGTCTGGGCGTGTGGTGCCAGGCAGCATACGCTCCAAAATGGCATGTATCCGCGCTGCAGGCGCGCGCCGACTGATCAAGAAGCGTACAGATTCAGGCAGGCCGCGCAGCAAAAACGGCAGCACGATCAAAGGTAGAATCCCGCCCAGCAACAAAACGGAATGCCAGTCGTAGCGAGGCAGCAACCACGAAGCAGCAAAGCCTCCGCTGGCAGCACCAAAGGTAAATCCGCAAAACACCACGGTGATGATAAAAGCGCGGCGGCGTTCTGGTGCGTATTCAGCCACTAACGTGCCGACATTGGGCATTGCAGCCCCTAATCCAAGCCCCGTCAGGAAGCGGAACAGCATCATCTGCTCGATGTTTTGCGATAGCGCGGTCGCTAACGTCCAGAGGCCAAAAAGAATACGCTCAGGATAATCATCATTCGACGCCCATAGCGATCGGCCAGCGGACCGGCAACCATTGCACCGATAGCCAATCCTATTAAGGCTGCGCTAATGACCACGCCTAACTGATGATTGGTCACGCCCCACGCAGCTTTAAGCGTTGGCGCGATAAATCCCATAATTGCGATGTCCATGCCATCGAGGGCAACCACAATGAAACACAATGCGATTAACCGTTTCTGCCAACGGCTTAAAGCACGTTGGTTTATTAACTGGCGAACATCCACCGCCTCGACGCTGGTCACTGAAATACTCCTCACTTCGCGATCAGGATTAGACATCAGTTTTGGTAAAAAAACGGCGCTAATGATAGCCGATCGTTAACAATAAAACGCCCGATTTTTATATGATATTGAGAATTATTCAACCTTTTTATTGATAAGTGATTGATTGTAATATGGCTACCATGAATCCTTACTCGAATATATT
Organism: Candidatus Pantoea bituminis; assembly: GCF_018842675.1. Classification (NCBI taxonomy): domain Bacteria; kingdom Pseudomonadati; phylum Pseudomonadota; class Gammaproteobacteria; order Enterobacterales; family Erwiniaceae; genus Pantoea; species Candidatus Pantoea bituminis. The sequence goes on along the minus strand of NZ_JAGTWO010000004.1, from coordinate 1,837,749 downwards.
TGTCGCATGTTCTTATCAAATTCAGCAGCTTATTGCTGTATTCCGATTTAAGAATTCATTTGTTAATGTTATTTTGCAGCAAAGTTAACAGAATCCATTTTTTAGGGTTGCCAGCCTCTTGAGTTTGTCATTAAGTTTGAACAATGGACAAAAACATCATCTTTAATCAGCGCATACGACTGCGCCACTTACATACTTTTGTTGCCGTCGCGCAGCAAGGCACTTTAGGCAGAGCGGCAGAAACGCTGAGCCTGAGCCAGCCTGCCCTGTCGAAAACATTGAATGAACTGGAAGAGTTAACAGGCGTTCGGCTTTTTGAGCGGGGTCGATTGGGCGCACAGCTGACTACCATGGGCGAACAGTTTTTGACACACGCCGTAAAAGTGTTGGATGCGCTAAACCATGCGGGTCAAAGCTTTAATGAACCGCTCACTGACCGCCCTATCATCATTCGCTTAGGCGCATTAACTACAGCGGCGATGGGTATGTTGCCGCAAATTCTGGATCGTTTTCATCAACTGCAACCGCATACCACGGTACAGGTCGCAACCCTGCACAATAATGTCTTATTAGCGGGACTGAGAGCGGGCGAATTTGACATTGGTATTGGCCGAATGGCTGATAGCGAAATGATGGCAGGTTTAACTTATGAGCTGCTGTTTCTGGAATCACTTAAGCTGGTTGTTCGTCCTGAACACCCCTTTTATGTGACAACGTCACATTATCCCGTGCGATGCAATGGCCGGTCGTGATTTCACCGGAAGGAACGGCACCACGCCGAATTGCGCAGCAGATGCTTGATGAACAAGGCTGCGTATTGCCGCCTAATTGTGTTGAGACCTCCTCAACGTCGCTTGCCCGACAGCTTGCGCTGCGTTACGACTATATTTGGTTCGTCCCTTCTGGCGCCATTAAAGAGGATCTCACGCATAATGCCGTATGTGCATTGCCGATTAATTCTTCTGGTGCGGGCGAGCCGGTAGGAATCATCACCCGCACCGGCAATACGTTGAGTTTGAGTACAGAAGTACTGATGTCAACGATTCGCAAATTTCACAGTTAGCGGCTGCGTTTGGCGTGCTTTTCCCAGTTATCCAGGCGCGCTTTGTCGGTTTTGCGCATGCCGACATAGAGCGCCCCGCTGCCGCCATGCTGGGCTTGCGCCACGCAAAAGGTTTGAACCTCATCAAATTGTTTTAGCCAGCGCGCAAGATAACTGCGTACGATGTTGGCATGAGATTCGTTGTCACGCCCTTTGCCATGGATGATGAGTACATTGCGTAGCCCCTCTTTTCTCGCCTGCTGGATGAAGCTAAACACTGCCTGACGACAGGTTTCAACCGGCTGTCGCAGCAGATTCAGGCTGGCATCAAGTGGATATTCCCCTTTACGGAGTTTATCTAACACGCCTTGCTGAATACCGTCAGCCTTGTATTCCAGCAAGGTATCCAGCGGCACAATATCGAGAAAGCCGCGTGTCAGGAAGTTATCCTGCTCCGCTTCTGCCTGAGTTGGACGCGGAGCTTTGGTTGAAGGGGATTTTAACCACAAGGTGTTGGCTGTATCTTTCAGTGGAGTGACATCACCGATGGTATCTCGAAAAATATTGTCTTCATCAAGGTTCATGGTTTTTCACACCTAATATAATGATGGGTCGCAATATAGACCCCGTCAGAGAGAGTAGCAAAAAGCGGAATACCTGCGCTAAAGCTGTTTTTTACTTAAGAATATCAAAAGAAAATGTGTGCGTGAGATCAATAAAGCGGCAACATTTCGTGACACATGACACATTTTAATACTGCCAAGGCCCGTCATGCCGCCCTTCCCGCCTGGAAAATCCATCCTTACACTTGGTGAGGATAATACTGCTCGGATGAGTTCCCTTCGGGCTGAAAAATGTTAAAATTGACCGCAGTCAATTATCGTAGAGCTAACCATTATGATCCCTGAAAAACGCAGCATTCGTCGTATTCAGTCAGGCGGTTGTGCTATTCACTGCCAGGATTGCAGCATCAGTCAGTTATGTATCCCTTTTACGCTAAACGAACATGAGCTGGATCAGCTCGACAACATTATTGAGCGTAAAAAACCGATACAGAAAGGTCAAACTCTCTTCAAAGCCGGCGATGATTTAAAATCGCTCTATGCTATTCGCTCCGGCACCATTAAAAGTTACACCATTACCGAACAGGGCGACGAACAGATCACCGGTTTCCATCTTGCTGGCGACTTAGTGGGTTTCGACGCCATTATGGGCAACAACCATCCAAGTTTTGCTCAGGCATTAGAAACGGCAATGGTATGCGAAATTCCTTTTGAAACGCTGGACGATCTCTCTGGCAAAATGCCGGCTCTGCGTCAGCAAATGATGCGTTTGATGAGTGGTGAGATCAAAGGCGATCAAGACATGATTCTACTGCTCTCCAAAAAGAATGCGGAAGAGCGTTTAGCCGCCTTTATTTGGAACCTTTCTCGCCGTTTTGGTCAACGGGGTTTCTCACAGCGCGAATTTCGCCTCACCATGACGCGTGGAGATATCGGTAATTACCTTGGTTTGACGGTAGAAACGATTAGCCGCTTGCTGGGACGCTTCCAAAAAAGCGGAATGCTGGCGGTTAAAGGAAAATACATCACGATTGAAAACCACGCCTTACTGGCTGAATTAGCCGGCCAGAGTCACCAGGCTGCATAGATAATTGCCGGGTCGATAAATGTTATTTTATTGATCCGGCAACAACTTTTCCCTTCTTCCCGTCATAAACATAGGCTATCTTTAATCCAATTGCTTTGGTGTATGGAGAATGCCCTTATGTCACGCTACCAAAATATTCTGGTTGCCATTGATGCTCAGCAGGACGATCAGCCGGCGCTGCGTCGTGCGGTTTATCTCAACCAACTCATTGGCGGCAAAATCAAAGCCTTTTTGCCTATCTATGATTTCTCTTATGAGATGACCACGCTGCTGTCGCCAGATGAGCGCTCATCAATGCGTCAGGGCGTTATCAGCCAACGAACTGAATGGATTCGTGAGCAGGCGCAAGCGTATCTGGACGCGGGTATAGAGATTGAAATAAAGGTTATTTGGCATAATCGCCCTTATGAAGCCATTATTCAGGAAGTGCTAAGCCAGAAACATGATTTAGTCCTGAAGATGGCGCATCAGCACGATCGTCTCGAATCCGTGATTTTCACCCCCACCGACTGGCATTTGCTGCGTAAATGTCCCTGCGCGGTCTGGATGGTAAAAGATCAGCCTTGGCCGGAAGGCGGTAAAGCGATTGTCGCGGTCAATCTCGCCAGCGAAGAGCCGCATCATGATGGATTGAATCAAAAGCTGATCCGCGAAACCAAGCTGCTTGCCGATATGGTGAATCATACCGAAGTCCATTTGGTTGGCGCGTATCCCATCACACCCATTAATATCGCCATTGAACTGCCTGATTTCGATCCCGGCGTTTATAACGACGCCATTCGCGGCCAGCATTTAGTGGCAATGAAAGCGTTACGCCAGAAGTTCTCAATTGGTGAAGAGTTCACACACGTCGCGAAAGGTTTGCCGGAAGAAGTGATTCCTGATTTAGCCGGTCATCTCAGCGCAGGTATCGTGGTGTTAGGCACTATTGGGCGCACTGGATTGTCCGCCGCATTCCTCGGTAATACTGCCGAACAAGTCATTGATCATCTTCGTTGTGATTTGCTGGCAATAAAGCCAGATGACTTCACTTCACCGATTGATTTAGACGATGAGGAAGATGAGGAAGATTAATCTCTTCTCAACAAAAAAAGGCGGCTCATAGAGCCGCCTTTTTTATGGCATACCTGATGATTACAACGCTTTTAAAATGCCTTCAACGCTGGCTTTTGCATCGCCAAACAACATGTGTGTGTTGTCTTTGAAGAACAGCGGGTTCTGCACCCCAGCGTAGCCGGTATTCATTGAACGTTTAAAGACGATAACATTTTGCGCTTTCCACACTTCAAGCACTGGCATACCCGCGATTGGACTGCGCGGATCTTCCAGTGCTGCCGGGTTTACAGTGTCGTTAGCACCAATCACCAGCACCGTGTCGGTATCGCTAAAGTCATCGTTGATCTCATCCATTTCCAACACCACGTCATAGGGTACTTTGGCTTCGGCCAGCAACACGTTCATGTGACCAGGCAAACGTCCTGCGACCGGATGAATACCAAAGCGAACTTTGATACCCCGCGCACGCAATTTGTCTGTGATTTCAGCTACTGGATATTGCGCCTGCGCCACCGCCATACCATAGCCGGGGGTAATGATGACCGACGTGGAGGCTTTTAACATTTCTGCCGTTTCTTCAGCCGTGATTTCACGGTGTTCACCCGCTTCGTCACTCTCGCCTGCTACGCTGACATCAGTACCGAATCCACCAGCAATAACGCTGATGAACGATCGGTTCATCGCCTTACACATAATGTACGAGAGGATGGCACCCGAAGAGCCAACCAGCGCGCCGGTAACGATCAGCAAATCATTGCTCAGCATAAAACCTGCCGCCGCCGCCGCCCAACCTGAATAGGAGTTCAGCATCGAAACCACGACCGGCATGTCTGCACCGCCGATGGAGGCCACCAGATGCCAGCCAAACGCCAATGCAATGACAGTCATGACAAACAGTGCAAACACCTGCGCGCCTGAGCTGTCGGTATTAACGAACCACAGCAACAGCAGGAATGAAACCACCAACGCCAGCAAGTTCAGCTTGTGCCGATGCGGCAGCATCAATGGACGCGACGAAATTTTGCCACAGAGTTTGCCAAACGCTACCAGAGAACCGGTGAAGGTCACTGCACCAATAAAGATACCTATAAACACTTCGGTCAGATGGATATTCTCCATCACATTCGGCAAACCGGGGGCATGATCGATATAGCTGTTGATACCAACCAATACCGCCGCCAAACCCACAAAGCTGTGCAGGATAGCCACCAACTCTGGCATTTCGGTCATTTCAACTTTTTTCGCCAGACGAATACCAATTGCACCGCCAATCACCATCGCCAACAGAATCCAGACCACGTTGCCACTGTCTGGGCCAAAAATGGTGGCGATCAGCGCAATTGCCATGCCGCTGATACCAAAGGTATTGCCTCGCTTGGACGTCTCATGTTTTGAGAGGCCAGCCAGACTACAAATAAACAAAATTGCGGCAACAATGTATGCTGCAGTCACTAATCCGCCAGACATGTGTTACCCCTTACGAAACATTTTCAGCATGCGTTGAGTGACGGTAAAGCCACCAAAAATATTGATGCTGGCGATCAGCACCGCAATAAAGGAAATAAACGTAACCCATCCACCGTGCCCCATTTGCAGCACCGCTCCCACCACGATAATGCCGGAAATGGCGTTGGTGACTGACATTAGCGGTGTATGAAGCGCATGGCTGACATTCCACACCACGTAATAACCCACCACGCAGGAGAGCGCGAAGACGGTGAAGTGCGACAGGAATTCACTCGGTGCTACGTTTGCCAGACAAGCGAACAGCACGATAGCCAGCGCAATCAGCAGGTATTTACGTGTTGGAGAAGCGGGTTTTGCCTCCGCTTTTTTCAGCGGCTGAGCAGCGGGTGTCGCTTTAGGCGCAGCAGAAACCTGAATCGGCGGAGCTGGCCAGGTCACTTCTCCCTCGCGAATCACAGTAACGCCACGTACCACAACGTCATCAAAGTCGACAGCGATCTCGCCGTTTTTCTCTTTGCATAACAGTTTGATCAGGTTAAGCAGATTGGTGCCATAAAGCTGAGACGACTGCGTAGGTAAACGGCTTGGCAGATCGGTGTAACCGATGATTTTCACGCCATTAGGCGTCACAGTAACCTGATCGGCAACGGTTAACGCGCAGTTACCGCCAGTTTGTGCCGCCAAATCAACGATGACGCTGCCCGGTTTCATGCTGGCAACCATCTCTTCGGTGATCAGTTTGGGGGCCGGTTTGCCGGGAATCAACGCGGTGGTAACAATAATGTCAACATCCTGCGCCTGGCTGGCAAACAGCGCCATTTCAGCCTTGATAAAGGCTTCCGACATGACTTTGGCATAGCCATCACCGCTGCCCGCTTCCTCTTCGAAATCGAGCTCGAGAAATTCGGCACCCATGCTCTGTACTTGCTCTTTTACTTCAGGGCGAGTATCAAAGGCACGCACGATAGCGCCCAAACTGCCTGCCGCACCAATTGCCGCGAGTCCAGCTACGCCAGCGCCAATTACCATGACTTTAGCGGGAGGAACTTTACCCGCTGCCGTGATTTGACCGGTAAAAAAGCGGCCAAACTCATGGGCGGCTTCAACAATGGCTCGGTAACCCGCAATGTTTGCCATTGAGCTCAGCGCATCAAGCGACTGCGCGCGTGAAATGCGCGGCACTGAATCCATCGCCATGACAGTCACATTGCGCGCCGCCAGTTTTTCCAGCAGATCGGGATTTTGCGCTGGCCAAATAAAACTCACTAAGGTGCTGCCTTCACGCGCCAGTAAAATCTCTGCATCATCAGGTGCGTTCACTTTAAGGACGATGTCAGATTGCCACACCTGCTGGCTGTCAGTCAGTGTCGCGCCGGCGCGACGATAACTTTCGTCATCAAAGCTTGCACGCTTACCGGCGTCATGCTCGACAGTGACGCTAAAACCCAGCTTAATCAGTTGTTCAACGGTTTTCGGCGTGGCAGCCACGCGCGATTCGTTTAACAACCGCTCTTTGGGAATTCCAATTAACATAATGTTCCCTTTTATCGGTTAAAGGATGATCGCCTGTTACCTGCATGACAGTACAACGCCTGAAACACGGTTTCAGGCGCTTATAAATGAAATGCATTTGTTTCGAAGTATTTATAACCTACTGAAAATATGTCTGCCGATCTACACTCATAACGCATACTTATGACATTCACACAATTATTCAGTCTCAGAGAATAAATCCCGTGCTTTAACACTGCTAATCGACTCTTAAATAAAATTATCTGCTAAGCAAAATCGTGTCATGACGCACATCGCATCGACAAAAACCGTTATTTAACAATATATTAACTGTTACAACGTTAAGCCTTACCACTTAAACGGGTTAATTGACGCTGATCGCAGCCATAATATCTTTTCGTCATAGATGAATGAAAAAAACAGTCTTCATTAACGAGATATGCCGCAAAAAATGGCTGCGACAGCCTGTTTATAACATGCAATAATCAGCGGCTAATCTGTTATACATCAAGAGTCCAGCACGTTTTCGTACTCATTTTTGCGTAAGGCGAAGGATCATTTTTATGAAGCTGAAGAACACCATTCTGGCGACGACCTTGTTATCTCTGTTAGCAGCTAACGCATATGCTGCGCAGGAACTGACGCCGGAAAAAGCGGCCGCGTTGAAGCCATTCGAACGTATTAATATCACCGGCCGTTTCAACGCGATTGGCGACGCTGCCGACGCGGTGTCAAAGCGCGCAGATGAGATGGGCGCCACCTCTTATTACATTCAGGGCATCAATGACAGCAACGGAAACAGCGGCAACTGGCGCGTGACAGCCGATCTCTACAAAGCCGATGCCGCTAATGCCGACAGTGACAAACATCAATACCGTAGCTTCAATGGCGTGAAAGAATTGCCAAAAAATGAAGCCTTCATGCTTGAACCTTTCGATACCGTATCAGCCAGCGGTTTCTTTGCCAGCCAGCCGGATGTCAATGACGCCATCTCTAAAGCAGCCAAAGAGAAAGGGGCAGCCTCCTTCTTTATCGTGCGCCAGATTGATGCCAACAACGGCGGTAACCAATACGTTACGGCTTACGTTTATAAAGCGGATGCCAAAGCGCGCAAGGTGCAAAGTCCTAACCTGATCCCAGCCAATTCCGAAGCCGGTAAAGCGGCTATCGCTGCGGGCGGCGCGGCAGCGAAGAATGTCGAGATTCCTAATGTTGCGTCTTCAGAAACACCAAGCAACAATGTTGGACGCTTCTTCGAAACACAAAGCTCCACTGGTAAACGTTACACGGTAAATTTGGCAAACGGTAAATCAGTTCAGGAAGTCAACGCCATTACCGCTGCGCAGATGCAGCCGTTTGATACCGTGACCTTCACCGGGCATTTTGGATCGCCTACCGAAATTTCTGAAGAAGTCGCTAAACGTGCAGCCGATAAAGGCGCTAAGTTCTATCACGTGACGCGTCAATGGCAGAACCAAAGTGGCGGTAACCTGACTGTTACCGCAGACATCTTTAAGTAAGATTCTCAGGGCGGCGCCCGCCGCCCTGTTATTTGCATAATCCCTGTCCGCTTTTGCATATTCACGCATTGCCATCTCATTCAGCACTCCGTAAAATCTTCCGCCTGCTTTTCAGGGTATTTCATCGTTCCTGTCGCTTAAGCTACGATATAAATTCGATAAATGCCGTTTTACCTAGCCACTTATGCTAGCAGGAAGGATGTTTTGGAGAAAAAATTAGGTCTTAGTGCCTTAACGGCGTTGGTGCTCAGTTCTATGCTGGGTGCAGGCGTGTTCAGCTTGCCGCAGAACATGGCGGCCGTAGCCGGTCCGGCGGCGTTGCTGATTGGCTGGTTGATCACGGGCGTAGGGATTATTTTTCTGTCGTTGGCTATGTTGATGCTTACGCGTCTCAAACCCGAGCTAGATGGCGGCATATTCACCTATGCGCGAGCAGGATTTGGCGAACTCATGGGGTTTTGCTCGGCGTGGGGATATTGGCTTTGCGCGGTTATCGCCAACGTCTCTTATCTGGTGATCGTTTTTTCCGCGTTGAGCTTCTTCACCGACACACCCGATCACACTGTTTTTGGCGATGGCAATACCTGGCAAGCGATGTTGGGAGCGTCCGTTTTGCTCTGGCTGGTGCATTGTCTGGTGCTTCGTGGCGTACAAACCGCAGCCAGCATCAATCTTTTAGCCACTTTAGGTAAACTGGTCCCCCTGTTGCTGTTCATTGTCCTGGCGGTGATGGCGTTCAATTACGACCGATTCCACTTTGATTTTTCCGGGGTCACGCTAGGCCAACCGCTGTGGGAACAGATCAAGCAAACCATGCTGATCACCTTATGGGTTTTCATCGGGGTTGAAGGCGCAGTGGTTGTTTCCTCTCGTGCACGCAATAAAAAAGATGTAGGCCGTGCAACCTTGCTGGCGGTGCTTGCCGCGTTGTTGGTCTATTTACTGGTGACGTTGCTTTCATTAGGCGTTGTGCCGCGAGCAGAACTGGCAGAAATGCGTAATCCTTCCATGGCGGGTCTGATGACGCATTTAATGGGAAATTGGGGTGATGCAGTGATTGCTGCCGGATTGATTGTGTCCGTCTGTGGCGCTTATCTGAGCTGGACGATAATGGCAGCAGAAGTTCCCTTTATCGCTGCGCAGCAAGGTGCGTTCCCGCGCAGTATTGCACGTCAAAATAGCCGCAACGCCCCATCAGCCTCGCTTTGGCTGACCAACGGGAGCGTTCAGGTTTGCCTGATCCTTATTGCCCTGACAAAGGCTGATTATAATACGCTGCTTAATATCGCCTCAGAAATGATTCTGGTGCCCTATCTGCTAGTGGGTTTGTATCTGATTAAAGTGGTGCGAGGAAAAGGTCAACCGCTGCCAATGGCTATCGGCATCGGTGCCAGCACTTATGGCATTTGGCTGCTTTATGCCTCTGGTCCCCTGCATCTACTGATGTCAGTGGTGCTTTATGCGCCGGGTCTGCTGCTGTTTCTGTTTGCCCGTCGTGGCGGGCGAAGCGATATTGCGCTTACGTCGCTTGAGCGCGTAGCAATGGGATTGTTGATTGCTGCCACGTTGCCCGCAATGTGGCAGCTAACGAATTAATGTGATTGTTCGGGAATGGAGACACACAGCAGGTCAACCTGCTGTGTTAAATCGACCGGCTTGCGGTATTCCTGCTGGATGCTGTCGAGCTGCTGCTCGGAGAGCGGATAAGGAAGCTGGATATCAAAGCGGTTAATGTGCTGCTGTTCAGCAAGGGTGATCAAACGTGCGATGTTAATTTCGTCGCTGACCTGAGTTGAAATGATTTGTAATGCTAATTCTTTCAGGTGCTCGTCAGTGGCCTGTAAACTGTGCGCAGATTTGCGTGTCACCATGCCGAAGATCGGCAACACGCCATAAATGGCATCAACAAAACTCCAACGTTTCTTGCAAGATGCGGAAAGAAAATCACTGTAATTGAAGCAGATGCGGTCACTGTATATGGCTGATGCCAGCTCTTTATCAGACACACTCACGCTCCTCATGTTTATCGTTACGGTTCCGAAACTTGCGCAAAAAACGCAGGGCTAATGATGGCACATTTTGCGGGTTCTATACCAGTAACATAAGGATATTTCGTGCGGTCGCGTAGAGCTCAGGACCAGGAAAAGTTATGCTGCATTCCATACTTACACGCCTTGTTAGTAAAATATGAACAGAATCGTTTACGTTGAAGATGAACCTGAAGTGGGATCACTGATTGCCGCTTATCTGGGACGTCATGATATTGAGGTCATTGTAGAAACGCGCGGGGATCGTGCCGAGGCAACCATTGCCCAGGAACAACCGGATCTGGTGATGCTGGATATCATGTTGCCGGGCAAAGATGGCATGACAATTTGCCGTGATTTGCGTGCAAATTGGCAAGGTCCCATTGTGTTGTTGACGTCGCTCGACAGCGACATGAACCACATCCTGGCGCTTGAGATGGGCGCGCAAGATTACATCCTTAAAACCACGCCTCCGGCTGTTTTACTGGCTCGATTGCGTCTGCATTTGCGTCAGTCACAGCAAAGTCAGCCTGGCGAAGCCCCTGCGATCATCGCACCGCATAAAATGCTGCGTTTCGGCTCGCTAACCATCGACGCACTCAATCGCCAGGTGACGCTGTTCGATGAGCAGATCGCCCTTTCCACCGCTGATTTTGAGCTGTTGTGGTTTTTAGCTAACCATGCCGGACAGATCCTCAACCGCGATGCGCTGCTGAAAACCTTACGCGGCGTAAGCTACGATGGCTTGGATCGCAGTATTGATGTCGCCATTTCGCGCCTGCGCAAAAAGCTGCATGACAGCGCAACCGAACCTTTTCGCATAAAAACCATTCGTAACAAAGGCTATCTTTTTGCCCCGCAGGCGTGGGATACCCGTTCAGTATGAGAAAGCTTTTTATCCAGTTTTATCTGCTGCTGTTTGTCTGCTTTCTGGTGATGACGTTGCTGGTGGGATTGGTCTACAAATTCACCGCTGAACGTGCCGGGCGACAATCAATGAATGACTTGATGGCCAGCTCGCTCTATTTAATCCGCAGCGAACTGCGTGAAATTCCACCACGCGACTGGAATAAAACCGTTAAAAGTCTCGATCTCGGTTTGTCGTTTGATCTGCATATTGAACCGCTGAGTAAATATCAGCTTGATGAGATCGATATGCGGCGCCTGCACGCGGGTGAAATCGTCGCCCTCGACGATCAATATACTTTCTTGCAGCATATCCCGCGCAGCCATTACGTTTTATCTGTCGGCCCCATTCCCTATCTGTTTTACCTTCATCAAATGCGGCTGTTGGACATCGCACTGCTGGTGTTCATCGGCATGTCGCTGGCGCTACCGGTCTTCATCTGGATGCGTCCGCACTGGAAAGAGATGCAGCGCTTAGAAAAAGCAGCGCAACGATTTGGCCGAGGCGAACTGGATGTTCGTACCCATTTTGACAGCACCTCCAGCCTGTTTCGCTTAGGTATTGCCTTTAATCAGATGGCCGAAAACATCAATACGCTGGTGGCCAGTAAGAAGCAGCTGATTGATGGCATTGCCCATGAATTGCGCACGCCATTGGTGCGGCTGCGCTATCGGCTCGAGATGAGCGATAACCTAACGGAAGCGGAGTTAGCGGCATTAAATCGTGATATCGGCCAGCTTGAAAGCTTAATTGAAGAGCTGCTGACCTATGCGAGACTCGATCGCCCGCGTGTCGATTTAAATCTTAAATCATTGGATTTGGCCAATTGGTTGCGCGAGCGGCTTGATGATTTCCGCGCGATTAATCCTCACACGCAAATCGATCTGGATTTACCTCAACGAGAAAATTACGGCGTTTCAGATACTCGATTAATGGAGCGTGTACTGGACAATTTGGTCAACAATGCGCTGCGCTATGCGCAGCAGCGGCTGCGTATCAGCCTGTGGTTTGACGGTTCGCTGGGCTTTTTACAGGTTGAAGATGATGGCCCCGGCATTCCCCTTGAGGAGCGCGAACGGGTGTTTGAACCTTTTGTTCGTCTTGATCCCAGCCGCGACCGCGCCACGGGCGGCTGCGGGCTGGGTCTGGCGATTGTCTATTCTATCGCTCAAGCGTTAAGCGGCAATGTCGCCATTGAAAGCAGCCCGCTCGGCGGTGCCAGCGTTCGCTTTTGCTGGCCGGTTGATCTACCCTTGCGGGACATTCCGCTGCGTTAAAACTTCCACAAGGAGCCCTACGTGTCCTCAGCGTATCAACAACTTAGCGCCATCTTTCAGCGTCTTTCTCGTTTCAGCCATCTTTCTGCCATTGCCGGTTGCGATATGCAAACCACCATGCCGCCGGGCGGTAGTCGTGCGCGCGGTGAAGCACTGGCCGAAATGAGCGTATTACAGCATGAAATTTTAACCGACAAACGCGTCGGTGATTTAATTCAGGAAGCAGAGCAGCAGTCGCTGAACGACGTTGAGCGCGCTAATTTACTGGAAATACGCCGCGCTTATCAGCAAGCCACACTCTTGCCCGCCTCGCTGGTTGAAGCAAAATCGATTGCCGGTTCACATTGTGAACATGCATGGCGTCAGCAGCGTCCCGCTAACGACTGGAAAGGCTTCTCTGCCAACCTGAAAGAAGTGGTTCGCTTAAGCCGCGAAGAAGCCCAACTGCGTGCCGATGCCAACGGCAGCTCGCGCTACGATGCGCTACTGGATGTCTTCGAGCCAGGCATGACCAGCGCTAAACTCGACAGCACATTTGGTGAGCTTAAAACCTGGTTACCGGACCTCCTCCAGCAAGTGGTGGAGAAGCAGTCGCAGCAGGAGATTATCCATCCGAAAGGCCCTTTCCCCGTTAACGCGCAACGCGAACTGGGTCTGGATATCATGAAGATGCTGGGTTTCGATTTTAATCATGGTCGTCTTGACGTCAGCGCCCATCCATTTTGCGGTGGTGTGCCGGAAGATGTACGCATCACCACGCGTTATAACGAGAATGAATTCCTCAGCGCCATGATGGGCGTCATCCATGAAACCGGCCACGCGCGTTACGAGCAAAACTTACCGCAGCAGTGGCGTGGTCAGCCGGTAGCGCTCGCACGTTCCACTGCCATTCACGAATCGCAAAGTCTGTTCATGGAAATGCAGTTGGGCCGCAGCCGCGAATTTCTGCAGCGCATGTTGCCGCAGGTAAAGATACACATGGGCGACCAGCCCGCACTGCAGTCTGATAACTTTGTTCGTTTAACACAGCAGGTGAAGCCGGGATATATTCGCGTAGATGCCGATGAGCTGAGCTATCCAGCACACGTGGTGCTGCGTTACGAAATCGAACGAGCGCTGATCGAAGGCGAGATTGAAGTCGACGATATTCCTGCCTTATGGGATGCGAAAATGCAGCAGTCGCTGGGCATTGATACCCGCGGCAACTATCGCGACGGCTGCATGCAAGATATTCACTGGACCGACGGCGCATTCGGCTACTTCCCGACCTACACCTTGGGTGCGATGTACGCGGCGCAGCTGTTCCAGGCGGTGAAAAAAGCGATTCCGCAGTTAAGTGAGCTGATTCGTGAAGGGGATTTGCAGCCGGTATTTAACTGGCTACAACAGAATATCTGGCAGCACGGCAGCCGTTTTTCAACCGAGCAACTGCTGTTGAACGCCACTGGCGAAGCCCTTAATCCACACTATTTCCGTCAGCATCTTGAACAACGTTATCTGCACAACTAAGCTTTCGGCGGTCGTTTGGCCGCCCTCTTTTCTCATTGCCTTCCTCGCTTCGTACAATCCGTTACACGCCGATACCAATCACCCACGGAAGCCGTGACGGGTTTTGCATATAGTCTTTTCACCGGCCCCGCAGTGGGCTACACATGAAAAAATCGTCCGAGGAATTTGCAATGAAAAAATTATTTGCGCTGGTGATCGCCGCTGCTATGGGTATCTCTTCTGTTGCTTTCGCTGCTGAAACAACAGCTGCGCCAGCTGCTGCTGCCACCACAACCACCACCGCAGCGCCAGCAAAAACTGTGCATAAAACTGCACACAAGAAACATCACAAAGCGGCTGCACAGAAAGCGCAGGCTGCTAAAAAAGTTCATCACAAAAAAGTGGCGAAGAAAGATGCCGCTCAAAAAGCACAGGCCGCTAAGAAAGTTCACCACAAGAAAGCGATGAAGAAAGATGCGGCTCAGAAAGCGCAGGCTGCTAAGAAAGTTCATCACAAAAAAGCTGTGAAGAAAGCCGCTCCGCAGAAAGCGCAGGCTGCTAAAAAAGTTCATCACAAAAAAGTTGTGAAAGCTGCTGCTAAAAAATAAGGCTTAGTCCTGAAGCGTGATTGATTAAAAGCACCCGGTTTTGCCGGGTGTTTGTTTAATGGAGTGGCTGAAATGGTGCATCGCTATCGCTTCGAAATTATATTGATTGTGATGATCCTGTGCGGCGTAGTCGCAGCCTGCTTTTTTATTTAGTCGTTGTAGTGTGCTGATAATCCCAATAAAACTCCCTTTTTAACCGCTCACCGACTATAGTTATCGCTCAAGCGTGATGACCTTATCCTCTACTTATTCTCGCCATTGAGAGAACTATGCGCCTGGCTATCTTGTTACTTGTTGGATTATTCAGTTTTAACACCGTTGTACATGCCGATGATGATGATGACGCGCCCAATCCTGACGAGATCAAGACGCTGTTCTTTGGTAAAGATCACCGTAAAGCGATCAGCGATATCACCGCTGTACCTTGGGATGCCATCGGTCAACTTGAAACCGAGAGCGGAAACCTGTGCACGGCTACGCTGATTTCACCCCATCTGGCGTTAACTGCTGGTCACTGTTTGTTAACCCCGCCCGGTAATTTTGATAAACCGGTGGCGCTGCGTTTTATGGCCAGCGATAAAGGCTGGCGCTATGAAATCCACGATATTGATGCGCGCGTTGAACCTTCACTGGCTAAACGTTTGAAGGCTGATGGCGAAGGATGGATCGTCCCGAGCAATGCGGCTCCGCTTGATTACGGCTTAGTGATTCTGCGTAATCCGCCCTCGGCTATTACACCTATTCCGCTGTTTGAAGGCTCGCGCAGCGATCTTACTGCCGCGTTGAAACAAGCCGATCGTAAAGTGACACAAGCGGGATACCCGGAAGATCACCTTGATACGCTTTATTCGCACAGCGACTGTGTGATTACGGGCTGGGCGCAGCGCGCGGTGCTATCACATCAATGTGATACGCTGCCCGGCGATAGCGGATCGCCTCTGTTACTGAATGGTGATAAAGGCTGGCAATTGATAGCGGTGCAGAGTTCAGCCCCGGCGGCTAAAGATCGTTATCTGGCGGATAATCGCGCCATTTCCGTGACGTCGTTCCGCGATAAACTGGAAGCACTGGCGCAGTAAACGTTTGGCAAAAGCGCATGTGACAGCAATAACCGACACGCGTTGATAAGGCTTCAATCCATATTTAGCCTCGCCCGCCACATCCTTGTGGCCGAGGCTTTATGACTTATTACGCATTGATGCCAAACACCTATCCGGCAATCTGCTCCATGCTCTGCATAATACGTTTATCTGAGATCGGATAAGGCGTGCCAAGCTGCTGAGCAAATAAGCTGATCCTTAACTCCTCAATCATCCAGCGAATATTCAGCACCTCTTCGTCATCCAAACGCTGTGGCGGCAGTTTATTGCGCCATGCCTGATAAGCCTGCTCAACTGCCTGCACACGGAGCATGCGCGCACGATCGCTGTGCGGATCGACAGGCAATTTCTCCAGCCGACGCTCAATGCCCTGCAAATAGCGCAACGTATCCGCTAAATGTTTCCAGCCGTTGCCCGTGACAAACCCACGATAAACCAAGCCATTCATCTGCGCTTTGATATCGGAAAGCGCCAGAGCCAGCGTCATATCAACGCGCCCTTTCAAACGCTTGTTGATGTTGAACACCGCGGTCAAGATCTGCTCAACCTGCTTCGCGATGGTGACCACCGTTTCATTCAGCTCAGCGCGAACTTTTTCATGCAGCTGGGCAAAATCGTCCTGTTGCCAGGCTGGCCCGCCCGCCTCTGCGATCAGCTTATCGATTCCGCAGGCGATACAGTCATCTATCAGCTCCAGTACTTTGCCGTACGGATTGAAATAGAGTCCCAGTTTGGCTTTGTTCGGCAGTTTCTCGTGCAAATATTTAACCGGCGACGGGATGTTAAGCAGCAGCAAGCGGCGTTGACCGCGCCACATCATTTTCTGCTGCTCCTGCTCGCTGTCGAACAGGCGAATCGCAACGCTATCCTTTTCATCCACCAGCGCTGGCCAGGCTTTTACCTGATAACTGCCGCGCTTCTGTTCATAGCTGCGCGGTAAATCACCAAAGCTCCAGATATGCAGGCCGCTCTGCTCCAGCCCGTCATCTGCCACTTTCGACAATGTTTCCTGCACTTTCCCTTTAAGCTGCGCTTTCAGCGCCGTCAAATCTTTGCCTTCCTGCAGCTTACGATTGTGTTCATCGATAATGCGGAAGGTCATTTTGAGATGATCGGGTACCTGTTCCCATTGCCAGTTTTCACGTTCCAGCGTGACGCCGGTCATACGACGAAACTCTCGCGCTAACGCATCCAACAGCGGCATTTCCATCGCGGTCACGCGGCCTAAGAAGGCGTCGGCATAGTTGGGCGCGGGCACCAAATTACGGCGCAGCGGCTTCGGCAGCGATTTAATCAGCGCAATGACGAGTTCGCGGCGAATGCCTGGGATCTGCCATTCGAAACCCTGATCCTCAACCTGATTCAGCAGCGGCAACGGAATATGCACCGTCACGCCATCCGCATCGGCGCCGGGCTCAAACTGATAACTCAGCTTCAGTTTGAGATTGCCTTGATGCCAGAAGTTCGGGTAGTCAAGCTGACTGACCTTATCCGCGCCCTCTTTAATCAGCATCTGCTTATCAAAGTTGAGCAGTTCCGCATTCTCGCGGCTGGCCCGCTTCCACCAGCTGTCGAAATGCTTAGCGGAGACCACCTCTTTGCCGACGCGCTGGTCATAGAACGCAAACAGCGTTTCATCATCGACTAAAATGTCACGACGACGCGATTTGTGTTCCAAATCTTCGACTTCGCTGCGCAACTTCTGGTTGGTGCGGAAAAAGGCGTGACGCGTCTGCCAGTCACCTTCCACAAGTGCATGGCGAATAAACAGCTCACGGCTTAATGTCGCATCAATGCGACCATAATTGACTTTGCGGCCCGCAACGATAGGCAGCCCATAAAGCGTGACTTTTTCCGTCGCCATCACCGCGCCTTGAGCCTTCTCCCAATGCGGTTCGCTGTAGCTGCGTTTGATCAAATGCTGTGCCAGCGGCTCGATCCATTCTGGATCGATGCGTGCAGCGATGCGGCCCCACAAGCGGCTGGTTTCCACCAGTTCAGCCACCATTGTCCATTTGGGCGGCTTTTTGAACAAACCAGAACCCGGGAAAATGGCGAAGCGTGCATTGCGTGCGCCGGTAAACTCTTGCTTGTCGGCATCTTTTTGGCCGATATGCGATAACAAACCTGTCAGCAACGCACAGTGAACTTCGCGGAACCCAGCGGGTTCGCTGTTAACAGGGATCCCCAGTTCACGTACCACCTGACGCAGTTGCGTGTAAATGTCCTGCCATTCGCGCACGCGCAAGTAGTTAAGAAAATCGGTTTTACACTGGCGACGGAACAGATTGCCGGACAACGCCTTTTGCTGCTCGCTGAGGTAATTCCACAGATTAACGAAGGCGAGGAAATCGGACTCTTTATCAGCGAAGCGGCGATGTTTTTCATCCGAAGCCTGCTTTTTCTCCGCCGGACGTTCACGCGGATCCTGAATCGACAAGCCCGCAGTGATAATCATCACTTCACGTACGCAGCCATATTTTTGCGCTTCCAGCACCATACGGGCCAAACGCGGATCGACCGGCAACTGCGCCAGCTGGCGTCCTGAAGGGGTGAGTTTGTAGTGCCCATCCTCTTCGTTCAGCGTCAGTGCGCCCAGCTCTTCCAGCAGGCGCACGCCGTCCTGAATATTGCGGCGATCGGGCGCTTCCACAAACGGGAACGCAGCGATATCGCCTAATCCCAGCGCGGTCATCTGCAAAATTACCGAAGCCAGGTTGGTACGCAAAATTTCAGGATCGGTAAAGGCCGGGCGACTCAGGAAATCATCTTCGGAAAACAGGCGAATACAGATCCCTTCCGATACGCGCCCGCAACGCCCTTTACGCTGATTTGCCGACGCTTGAGAAATTGGCTCAATCGGTAAGCGCTGCACTTTGGTACGGAAGCTGTAGCGGCTGATACGCGCGGTGCCGGGATCGATAACATATTTGATACCCGGCACGGTCAACGAGGTTTCTGCCACGTTGGTTGCCAGCACAATGCGACGTCCGCTGTGCGACTGAAACACGCGGTTTTGCTCAGCATTGGATAAGCGCGCGTAGAGCGGCAAAATCTCGGTATGCGGTAAGTCACGCTTGGTGAGTGCATCCGCGGTATCACGGATTTCACGCTCGCCGCTCATGAATATCAAAATATCACCGGCGCTTTCATGGCCCAGCTCATCAACGGCATCGAAAATGGCTTGTAACTGATCGCGGTCGCCATCGTCAGCGTCTTCCACAATCGGGCGATAACGCACTTCAACCGGATAAGTACGGCCTGAAACTTCAATTACCGGCGCGTTATTAAAGTGACGTGAAAAACGCTGTGGATCGATAGTGGCTGAAGTAATGATGATTTTCAGATCGGGACGACGCGGCAACAGCTCGCGCAGATAACCCAACAGAAAATCGATGTTAAGACTGCGCTCGTGCGCCTCATCGATAATAATGGTGTCATATTGCAGCAGCAGGCGGTCTTGCTGAATTTCTGCCAGTAAAATACCGTCAGTCATCAGCTTCACTTGGGTCGTTTCGCTGACCTGATCGTTAAAGCGCACCTTGTAACCGATGCAGCCACCCAACGAGGTATCCAGCTCATCCGCAATACGGTTCGCTACGGTACGTGCAGCCAGGCGACGTGGCTGCGTGTGGCCAATCAGCCCTTTCACGCCGCGTCCCAGCGTTAAGCAAATTTTTGGCAGCTGCGTGGTTTTACCCGAACCGGTTTCACCGGCCACGATCACCACCTGATGTTCGCGAATCGCGTCAGCAATCTCTTGCTGCTTTTGGCTGACCGGCAAATTTTCGGGGAAAGTGATGGTTGGCGTGGCCGCGATGCGCTGTGCAACACGCTGTTCAGCTGCGGCAAAATCTTGCTCCAGCTCCGCCACAATCCCTTGTTGCGCTTCACTATTTTTAACTTTTTTGCGCCATGCAAACGACGCTGCAAACGCTGCCGATCGCGCAGCATCACAGCATCAAGCCGCGACCAGAGCGGCGCGAGAGAAGAATTATCCGGTGATGACATAGTAATGACGTACCTTACTCAGACGGTGTCGCTGTGAAATACAGCGCCCAATGGGGCTGGGATAACCAGCTGATTCAATAAAATAATTGTGCGCATAATAGCACATTTCGGGCGTTGCCGAGACCGGGCGCACGTGAAGCTTATTCAATAAATTCGAACATAGATCTCGAAATATTGCGCTTTCACCGTGCCGCTGATATCCGTAGAGTGTAAGGCATTGAGCGGGAAGCCTTCCGCATAACAGACAGGAAAATACCATGAGCAAAGTTTTAGTTCTGAAATCCAGTATCCTTGCAGGTTATTCACAATCAAGCCAACTGGCTGACTTCTACGTTGACCAGGCTAAAGCCAACGGTGACGACGTTACCGTTCGTGACCTGGCAGCAAACCCGATTCCGGTACTGGATGGTGAACTGGTTGGCGCACTGCGCCCGTCTGACGCTCCACTGACACCGCGTCAGCAAGAAGCGTTGGCGCTGTCTGATGAGCTGATCGCTGAACTGCAAGCCCATGACGTGGTTGTTATTACTGCGCCTATGTACAACTTCAACATCCCAACGCAGCTGAAAAACTACTTCGACCTGATTGCGCGTGCTGGCGTCACGTTCCGTTACACCGAAGCGGGCCCAGAAGGTCTGGTTAAAGGTAAGCGCGCAGTCATCCTGTCCAGCCGTGGTGGCATTCATAAAGACACCGCTTCTGACCTGTTAACGCCATACGTGAAGCTGTTCCTTGGCTTCATCGGTATCAGCGACGTTGATTTCGTCTTCGCTGAAGGCATCGCTTACGGTCCAGAAGTGGCAACCAAAGCCACTGAAGATGCTAAAGATGCAATCAAGCAGATTGTTGCTGCTTAAGCTTTTGATGCCGTTGTACCTTGCCGGGCTTAATGCCCGGCTTTTTTATGCGCGTTAACCTGTGAATAAATGCTGTCGCGACGGTTACTTCTTTAGCCACTGTCCGTTTATCCCACGCACATACTCACCCGCTTCGGCCCTTCTCACCAGTTTTTGCCCGGCAATGCTGGCCACGTCTGAGGTGGTGAGATTGTTTTGCTGCGCCAGGCGCTGATACTGCACGCTGCGTCCTTCATTAATGCGCTTAACCAAAGCCAACGTCTCATTATCCTGCTCACGGGCAGCGATATAGCCGGAAAGCGTTTCGCCTACCCGACCTTGCTGGCGCGCTTCATCCAACGTGATCGCCCACGCCGGTTGGGCAACAATCCAGACCAAAAGCAGCACGGCGCTGATGCGTTTCATGCAGTTTCTCCTCAGAACAGATCGCTCTGGTTTTTCAATAACGCTTCCACGTCTTTATCCACTTTGATATGAATTTCATGCTCAATTTTTACATTCATATTGATTGTGATCGGCTCCTTGGGTGCGGCGACTTCAATGCGCGGCACGCATCCGATCAGCGGCAGCCCGGCGGCTAAAACCAGTAATGCCCTAAGGCTCATGGTTGAGGGTCCTTTTTCGATGGCAAGGTGGCGTTTTGCTCCACCCAGGATTGCAAATTATCGCCAAAACGCAGGCTGCGCCATAGCTGGAACAGATTTTCCTGATGACGATAGTTGAGATTAACGGTTTGATTACGATTGCTGAAGCGGCTTGTCCCTTGCACCTGTGCATCCATCGTCAGGTCGCCCAGATTATCCAGATTGATGGTGGCCCACGAGCGGGAAATTTCCATGTAACGCAGCCAACTCATTGCCGCGCCCGCTGCCATATTGTTGCTGGTAATCGCATCAGCCATGTCTTTGTCCAGCCTGAATGTCAGCGACCCGCTGTTGGCAATCCAACCCTTTTCAATCAGCCAGCGTTGATGATTAAGCCACAGCGGCAATTCACCGTTAACCTTGCCAGACATAGCAAACTGCTTGGGTTTGATGGCGGTAATGAGCTCACTCAAACTGATATCACGCAGCGCAACACGAGCAACCTCGTGTTGCGGCATGCGTAACGATGGCAACGTAATTTGCCCGCCGAGCAAATCCAGGCTGACGTCCTGCAGCGTTAATGGATGTGATTCCGTCCAAGGATAAGCCCCTGCAAATCGGCACGTATGTTCTGCAGGGCAAACTGATTTTTACCTCAGCGATACGCAGTGAAACCGGGCCGCGCACGCCCAGTTGCCAGCGTTGCTGCTTAAGGCGGAAAGGCAATGAGAAATCGACGCCATTGATTTGGCTGTCAGGCGTCCAGACGCTGCCCTGTTTGACCGTCCAGTGTCCGCCCGCTTCAAAACCTTGTTCCGGCGCGGCAGAAAAGGCGATTTGCGCGCGCAGCTCACCGGACTGAATTTTCATCTTCAGATCCTGACTCAGTAAAGGTTGAAAAACAGTGAGCGATTGTGCTGGCCACCAGGCTTCGCCGCGCAGGCGTTCGCCATCCCAACGACCGTGGACGCGCAATGGGCCAATATCGCCTGCCTTTAGCTCACCGCGCCAGATAAAGTGGCTTGGATCGCGCCCTTTGGCTTTAAATTCCAGATCTGAATTGGGTAACCAGCCGCCGTAGCTAAACTGCGTTTGCCCCGACTGCATTTTGAACCCGCCATCAAACGACGGGCGTTGCACATCTCGCTGCCAGTTAACCGGCGTCGTCAGCGTTAAACGCGGCTTACTAACCTGCACCATGCCATATTCCAGCTGATTGAACCCCGTTGATAAGGTATCGAGATGAATCAACGTATCCTGCCAGCCGCCAGTGCCCTTCACATCCCACTTTGCATTGAGCGGCAACATTTCGCCGCCCCCCAATAACGCCAGTTCCATTCGCCTTTATCTGGCCAGAAATTATTTGCCCGGCCATCAAGGTGCAGCAAAAACTTTCCGAAGCTGGGATCGTGGGCTTTTAGAATTGCCTGTAATCGGCCATCAATACCTTGCGAAGAGAGTCGCACGCCGGCCAACGGCCAGCGGGCTTCATCAACGTCCAGCGTGGCCAGCAACCGCCCGCGCAACCGCAGAAGCGCGCCAGGTTTTAACGTCAACAATGGATCAAGAACCGAGCCGCTGAGCTCACCTGGAATGGTGCCGTACAGCTGCATCTCCGCGAGCTTGCTTTCGCCGGTGAGCTGAAACGGCAGCTGGCTTTGCGTCATACTCAGATGACCCGGGCCGATCCCTAAAACGACGTTGCCTTTGCCGCCGCGCCCTTGGGTTAACAGATTAAGTCGGCCTGTTATGCGTGCAGCTTCCAGCCCGGCTTGCCAGTTGTCCAGCGTCAGGTTGATAAAGCCCGACAGCGGCTGTGCATCCAGCGGCCAGTAATATTGCCCTTTTTCGATGTGGATCTGCTGCGCGCTGGCCTGCCACGGCAAACTTAACAACGGCTGCGGAATGCCCTGCATCATCACTTTTAACATGCCTTGCTGCTGTTGCCAGTCAAGCGTGACGTCAAGCGGATCGGGGAGTGCCCCCAGTGACAGTTGCCCACTCACGTTACCGTTCACCGGTAAGCCATCGGCGAATTTCGGTAACTCCAGCTGACCACTTACGGTAACCGGTTCAGGGAGTGCGCCATTTTTAAACGTCAGTCGCTGAATGTTGAGCTGCTGACCTTTTAACGTCGCCTCAAGCTGTAGGTTGTCGCCCTGATAATGCAACTGCTGCTGACCGCTCTCTAGCGCCAGATCCAACTGCCCGGCATACGCTTGCCAGGGTGCAATGATCAGTTGATCAATATGCAGATCGGCGCCAGGCAGCATGGCTTGCCATTCAGCCAGGCTTTTGGGTGCAGAGGGATTATCGTTTGTGGCAGGAATGTGTTGTAGACATTCACTGTTTACACTGACTTGCCCCGCGTTGAGCCGCCAACGTGAGAGATGCCAGCCCAGTGAAGCGTGTTCAACCGAAGCTAAGACGCAATCGCCGGTCAGATAGCGAATGTGAGGAAACCACACGCCGCCGTCACGCCAGCGTGGCGTGCCTTCCAGTTCGATTCGTGTTTCAGGAGGCAGCCAGATGCCGACCAGCCGCGGCAGCCATTGTGTGATGGTGAGCAATAAACCCAGCACCAGCAGAATCAGCGCCAGAATCGCAGCAAGTCGTCGACGGAAAATCCGCGGCATGACAGCAATAATCCTTTTTCTTACAGTATCCTGACAAAGATGATGGCATGTTACGCGCACAAGGTGAAGGATTGCTGGCGAGATGATGAAGCAGATTCAGCAAAGCGCGGCAGAACACGTTATCCTTGGAATATCCCCGTATGCAGGAGCATAACGATGAAAATCGCGGTTTACAGCACCAAACACTACGACCAGAAATATCTCGAGCAGGTGAATCAGGAGTATGGCTACGAACTGGTTTTTTCGACTTTTTGCTGACCGAATCCACGGCCAAAAATGCCGTGGACTGTGATGCTGTGTGCATCTTTGTGAACGATGATGGTAGCCGCCCGGTGCTTGAGGAGTTGGCTGCGTTAGGTGTTAAGCACATCGCACTGCGTTGTGCTGGTTTCAATAATGTGGATTTAGCCGCCGCAGCTGAGTTGGGCCTCAACGTGGTGCGTGTTCCTGCCTATTCGCCCGAAGCCGTGGCGGAACATACGATTGGCCTGATGATGACACTTAATCGCCGCATTCATCGTGCCTATCAACGCACCCGAGATGCCAACTTTTCTCTGGACGGTTTAACCGGTTTTAACATGCATAACAAAACCGCAGGCGTGATCGGCACCGGCAAAATTGGTGTGGCGACGATGCGTATTTTGAAGGGATTTGGTATGCGCTTATTGGCCTATGATCCTTACCCAAGCCAGCAAGCGCTGGAATTAGGCGCCGAATATGTTGACCTCAAAACGCTGTTTGCTGAGTCAGACGTAATTACGTTGCATTGCCCGTTAACCCCGAGAATCATCATCTGCTCAACGCAGGCGCTTTCAGCCAGATGAAAGATGGCGTGATGATCATTAATACCAGTCGCGGCAGTTTAATCGATTCACAAGCAGCAATTGATGCATTGAAACAGCAAAAGATCGGTTCGCTTGGCATGGATGTCTATGAAAACGAAAGGGACTTGTTCTTTGAAGACAAATCAAATGACGTGATTCAGGATGATGTTTTCCGCCGTTTGTCAGCCTGCCATAACGTGCTGTTTACCGGACATCAGGCTTTTTGACTGCCGAAGCGTTGACGGCAATATCACAAACTACGCTGAGTAATCTCAGCCAGCTCGAAAAAGGCGAATCTTGTCCTAACCAGCTTTCAGCATAAAAGACGCGGGCCGGTTTAGCCGGCCCTCTACGTTAACGTGCGCAGCGTCCGCCAATCAACGCTTGTTCATCACAGCGGCGGCCATTAACCAACTGGCACATCCCCACGCGTGAACCATCTAACTGATGCGAAAACGCCAATGTTCCACCGGCACCCGCACAATTACTCTCGGCTAAAGAAGACATCACAACGTGGGGTTGGATATGGGCGGCGGTAGCTTGTTGTGGCGGTTCATTGTCATCACTGTTGCTGCTACAGGCGGATAGCAACAAAGCGGCGCCGGCCAGCAGAAGGGTGGCAGCTTTCATCAGTCAAACTCCGGGAATTGAGGTTAGTGGCGGAGTCAGCATATGTCAGGCAGCGCAAGGGGTCGAGAGGTGAAACAGCTTTTTACAAAATTTCCTGGCTAGCTTTACAAGCAGAATTATCTTGTTTAGCGCCATGCCTGGTTTGACAGATTAAAAACGGTTCTGATATTTCGGAGAAAAGCCATGTTAACGGATATGCTAATCCGCATCGCCCTTGCCGGCGTGTTAGGTGGATTAATTGGGATGGAACGCCAGATGCGGGCCAAAGAAGCGGGCTTGCGCACCCATATCTTAGTGGCGATAGGCAGCGCGATGTTTATGCTGGTATCGAAATATGGCTTCGCCGATATGCTCAACGATCAACATGTTTCTCTGGATCCCAGTCGTATCGCTGCGCAAGTCGTTAGCGGCATGGGCTTTTTGGGTGCCGGTACTATCCTCATCCAAAAGCAGGTAGTTAAGGGCTTAACCACCGCCGCCGGACTTTGGGTGACCGCCGCAATCGGTTTAGTGATTGGTAGCGGCATGTATGAAATCGGCATTTACGGCACGGTTTTAGCTTTAGTGGTGCTGGAAGTCTTCCGCCGTCTGAGCCATCTACTGATAGGCAAACATCATACCATTGTGGTGTTCCTTAAAGCGAAAAGCGTGCCGCTGGTGTTATTGGTGTTACAGCGTGAAGGCATTCGCTATGGACATATTGCTGTGGTAAATCGCAATCCAGAAACGGGCTTGTGTGAACTTAGCGTCCATGTGACGTTGTCACACAAAGCCAAAGATGCGCATCTTTATGAGAAAGTCATGGAAATCAAAGGGGTGCAGTCGCTTGAACTGATTTGAATCTCATTAAAATGAGATACCCCTGCGTGAGCTATTACCACCACTCAGAAGAGAACGCGGTGTTTAACTTCGGCTTTCGGTTAAGCGTTGATCATCAACGCCAGCGTGCTTTGCGCTTGCTGAATCAGCACAGCGAAGCGTTACTGCCTGAGATTCATCAAATACTTTTGAGTGACAACGTCACAATCAGTCAGTGCCGAGCGGTAATGATTCAGCTTAAAAAGCAGTTAAATCACTCCCCTCCTGTTGCGGTTGCGCTCTGTGACACAGTCGATGCGCTGGTTGATAAATCGGTCTGGATCATTGGCGGTAATTGTTGGGTATCGGATATTGGCTATGGCGGGCTCGACCTAAGTTTGGCGATCAAGTTAAGCGCAAGCGTCATGGCGAGAAATGCCCGGCGTGACCGGGCATTCTTGTTAATCAATACTTACCTGAGAAGTTCGCGCTGATCCGCTGCGCCAGATACTCTTTTGCAGAGATGGCAGGATACTTTTTCTCCGGGCCTTCAATGATGACATCTTCATTGGCCTGGCAAAAAAGGCCAGACTGTAGCGAGCTGGAACCGATTCGCCCGGCAATGGATTACTGACCCGATGAAAGTTAGACGGCAGTTTGTCATCGCTCCAGCGCATTAGCATATCGCCAATATTACAGGTGATCAGCCCTTCTGACGGTTCAATCGGCGTCCAGACTTGTTCATCCATCTCTTTGCCTGGACAGACCTGAAGCCCACCTTGTCCATCACGTTGAAAAAGCAGCGTCAGACAATCGAAATCAGTATGCGCACCCGCACGCCACGGGCCATCCGGTTCGCCACTAATGGCAAAATAGTGCAGCATGCGTAAGGTGCTTTGATACGTCTCACGCGACGGATCATGCGCTTGAGTAAAGAACGTTTCAGGCATGCCCAGCTTAATGGCGAAGCAGGATAATAATTTCATTCCCACTTCCCAGCATTGGCGTTCAAACGTCAGCGCGCGCTGTTTGAAGCCCGGCAACGTGACATCGTCAGGCCACAGCCCTTCCATACGTGGCCGGGTAATCTGATAAGACTCTTTTTGATCGGGTTTACCGGTTGAGGGGCGTATTTGCGAGCGATATTCCCACCCTGCGTTACGTCGCAAAGGATGACGAGCTTTATCGGCTTCGGGTAATGCGAAGAATTGCTCTGCATTCGCGAAAGCTGAATTGATCTCTTCAACAGCAATACCATGACCGGAAACCTGAAAGAAACCGATATCGGTGGCGGCTTGCCATACCTGATCGGCTATTTCCTCTTTGCGCTGGTCAAAATCGGTCAGGTCGATAATGCGCACTTCGCGTGCTGCTTCCACGCCTCGCGCACCCATCCGTGACTCTTTTGATAACTCATGTAATGCATAAGCTGATGTATTGGTCATTGGTCTACCTCGTTAACGATTTTCAACGAATGACCCACGCCTGAGCGACGGGTCAAAGCCTCACTTCACAACTACGTGATTGAGCAATGACCCACCGAGAATGATATCGGCTGACAGCTTCTACTCTCTGGTCATCAAGCAAGTGCTGTGCCACTTCATAAATTCTTTATTAATCAGTTCGTTGATATTTTTGGGCTGCCCAAAAGCGCTGCTTATGCACTAAGAATGTGCATTTCTGCACCTTTTGCGCCATTAGCGTGCTTAATGGCGACTCTGCTCCTCAGTGGATTTTTCTGTTTTTTTAAAATCACTTTCATAATCATTGAGATAAACTCGCCGTTTTGTAGCTGGCATGTGGCTTGCAAAAAAATTCAGAGTATAAGCGGTCAACATGGCAGCAGAATCCATGTGGGACATTGCTCTGCAGCTTCGGCTGTACCTCGTCAGGGGGCGATGATAAGCATCGCGAGCACAACGCTTAGCCACTCATCCCCTGATGGCATTTTCATGCTTGAATTGGGGGTTACAATGTCAATGTCGTTATTCCGTTTATCTCTTTTCACCTTCGCGATGAGTGCTAGCGCCCTCTCTCACGCCGCAGACAAACTGGTTCTACAAACAACCTGGGTTGCGCAAGCAGAACAAGGGGGTTATTACCAGGCTGTTGCCACCGGAATTTATAAAAAATATGGCCTTGATGTTGAGGTGCGTTCTGGTGGACCGCAACTTAATAACATGACGCTGCTGCTGGCAAAGCGTGCAGATGTCATCATCAGCTATGACCTTCAGGTACTACAGGGCATTGCGAAAAACTTTCCCCTGAAAGCGATTGCCGCGCCCTTCCAGTTTGATCCACAAGGCATTATCACCCACAGCGATGTTGATTCTTTGGCGGGTTTGAAAGGCAAAACCGTATTAGTTTCTGCCAGCGGTCAAGCCAGCTGGTGGCCATGGTTGAAAAGCAAATATCAGCTCAGCGACGCTCAGGTTCGCCCTTATACCTTCAACATGCAGCCTTTTCTCGCCGATAAAAATACGTCGCAGCAGGCGTATGCCACTTCAGAAGTTCAGCAGATCAAAGCCGTTCAACCGGACAGTAAATTCTATCTTTTTGCCGATTACGGCTACCCCGCTTATGGCGGCATTCTGGTCACGCGTGACGATCTGCTGGCAGAAAAACCGGAGGTCATGAAACGCTTTGTTGCCGCATCAATGGAAGGATGGAAATCTTATCTTAGCGATCCTAAACCCGGTAATGCCCTGATAAAAAAGAGAATCCACAAATGACCGATGCCGTGCTGGCCTTTGGCGTTGGACAGCTCAAAACATTACATCTCATTGAGGGCGGCGATGCGGCTAAGCAAGGAATTGGCGCCATGACACCTGCACGCTGGCAGGCAACACGAGATTTTATGGTTAACGCTGGCCTGCTGAATAAATCTGTTAACTGGCAGAGCGCGTTTACGACCCAGTTTTACCCGCAGCCTGCCCTGTAAGGAGAAAGAATGGACGCGCTACTGATCAAAAATTGCCATGCGATTCTCACGGGAAACCGCCAACAGCCGCGCAGCACTGCAAGTGATATTCGCATCCGGCAAGGCATTATCACTGAAATGGGAAGCCTGACATGCCAACAGGGAGAGAGGCTGGTCGACGCCCGAGATTGTGTTGTCTATCCCGGCTGGGTAAATACCCATCACCATCTGTTTCAATCTCTACTAAAAGGTGAGCCGCAAGGGTTGAATCAGAGTCTGGGCGCGTGGCTGGCTGCCACGCCCTACCGTTTTCGTGGCGCTTTCGATGAGCAGACCTTTCGCGTGGCGACGCGTGTGGGTTTAATTGAACTGGTGCGTTCTGGTTGCACCACGATTGCCGATCACCACTATCTTTATTGGCCCGATATGCCGTTTGATGGCGCTGAGATTCTGTTTGATGAAGCGCAGAAATTAGGCGTGCGTTTTGTTTTATGCCGGGGCGGCGCCACCCAAAGTCGTGGACTCGAGAGCAGCTTACCGACAGCCTTACGGCCTGAAAAATTTGATCGATGGATGGAGGACGTCGAACGGCTGGTTCAGCGCTATCATCAACCGAGCCAACATGCCATGCGCCGCGTGGTTATGGCACCCACAACGACATTGCATTCAACTACGCCGCAAGAATTGCGTGAAAGCGCCAGCCTGGCGCGAAAACTTGGCATTGGTTTACACAGCCATCTCTCAGAGACTGTCGATTATCTGGATGCGGCAAAAGCAAAATTTGGCATGACGCCTTTGCAGTTTTGCGCCGAACATGACTGGATTGGTGAGGATGTCTGGTTTGCTCATCTGGTCAAATTGCTGCCTGACGAGATTGCGCTGCTTGGTGCATCGCGCTCAGGTATTGCTCACTGCCCGCAAAGCAATGCGCGGCTTGGTAGCGGTATCGCTGATTTAATTGGGCTGGAGCAAGCGGGTGTGAAAATTTCCATTGGCGTGGATGGTGCCGCCTCTAATGAAGCCGCAGATATGCAAAGCGAAACCCATGCAGCATGGCAATTACAGCGCGCACGTAAAGGGATGCTGGCGAAACCGCGTTACGCGGGCGGAACCTTTGAAGGCGGCGGCGATGCCGCCACGATTGAAGATGTGGTGCGTTGGGGAACGTCTGGCGGTGCGCAAATATTAGGATTGGATACGGGGGAACTTCGCCCGGGGATGGCGGCTGACATCGCTGTCTATCGACTTGACGATCCGCGCTATTTTGGCCTGCATGATAGTGCTATCGGGCCAGTGGCGTGTGGCGGACGCGCGGCATTGAAAATGTTGCTCTGCCAGGGAAAAGTGATTGTCGAAGATGATGTGATTCCCGGCGTCGATCTGGCTGAGCTGGGACGCGAGGCGGCAGAGGCTGTAAAAATTTTGCAACAGCGGGCAAATGTAAACTGATCGCGTTAAGGCTTTGTCGGTTCGTTCAAAGCCTTAATAGCGTTTAATTACAGAGCATAAAGGGCGCAACTTATCGCAAGGAGGACCTGACAAGCCTGTCGGTGAACACGGCGGCTTACGCTAAAATCATGCTGGCTTTCATCGCCGCAATCCGTACCATACTGTGCATAGTCGATGTCGCTCTATTTAGTGACCGGGTCACGTGCTGACGCAGCGCGTTTATCGGGTGCTCACCTCAATGTCAGGCAATAATTAAATGCAACAAAGTCAAGAAGATACAAAGAAAGCACAGTACAACCTTAATAAGCTGCAGAAGCGCCTGCGCCGTGATGTCGGTTCTGCCATTGCTGATTTCAATATGATTGAAGAAGGCGATCGCATCATGGTTTGCCTTTCCGGCGGCAAAGACAGCTACACCATGCTCGAAATTTTGCGTAACTTGCAGAAAAGTGCACCGGTCAATTTCAGCCTGGTGGCGGTGAATCTCGATCAGAAACAGCCCGGTTTTCCGGGCCACATCCTGCCGGAATATCTGGAATCACAGGGCGTTGAGTACAAAATTGTCGAGGAAGATACCTATTCCATCGTCAAAGATAAAATCCCTGAAGGCAAAACGACCTGCTCGCTGTGTTCTCGCTTGCGTCGTGGCATCCTTTATCGTACCGCGAGTGAGTTGGGTTGCACTAAGATCGCATTAGGCCATCATCGTGATGACATTTTGCAGACGATGTTCCTGAACATGTTCTACGGCGGAAAAATGAAAGGAATGCCGCCAAAGCTCATGAGCGATGACGGCAAACACATCGTTATTCGCCCGCTGGCCTACTGTCGTGAAAAAGATATTATTCGTTTCTCTGAGGCGCGCCAGTATCCGATCATCCCTTGCAACCTGTGTGGTTCACAGCCGAACCTGCAGCGTCAGGTCGTAGCAGATATGCTGCGCGATTGGGATAAACGTTATCCCGGTCGTATTGAAACCCTGTTCAGCGCAATGCAAAACGTGGTGCCATCGCATATGGCTGATATCAATTTGTTTGACTTCAAAGGCATCAAACACGGCGATGCCGTGGTGGATGGTGGCGATTTAGCGTTTGACCGGGAAACCTTACCGGTGCAGCCGATTGGCTGGCGCGCGGAAGAGGAAGAGTCGCCAGTCCTGAGTACGCGACTGGATGTGCTACAGATTAAGTAAAATTCAACGTAGAAACAGAGAGGGCGCGCTGCATAACAGCGCGCCCTTTTTATCTGTGCGGCGGCGGATCCATAACCGGCGGAAAGTCAGGGTTGGGTGGATCGGGTTGCGGCTGAGGTTGTGGAAACGGCTCGGGGATTGGCGTTGGGTCAGTTGGAATCGGTTCGCTGGCAATAATCGCGTTCATGCCGTTCTCCTTCTGTTGCGTGGACACTTTTCGAATGTATTTTTCGTCTGTACTTATCGTATGTACTTAAGCATAGGAAAGAATGTGCGGCTGAGCCAGGCGGGCAAAAAAAGCCGGCGGATAAGGCCGGCATGATTCGAATTATAATGTGCTATGCAATAATTCTAAAAAGGAAGTAAGACAATATGGAGCGCAACGCCCATCGCTTGACGTTGCATTCACCTGCGGAAGAGAGTTTGCGTCAATCGGCGTTCGCCGTTATTGATATCGATCAGTTTTTATCGCCCTTTCTCCATCATCAGTCCGATAAAAACGTCTCTATAACATGCTGATAACCCTTTTAAGCAATTTTTAAAGCCAGCGTCGCCGTTTGAGGTAGCCCGCGACACCCAAGGCTAATACCACCAACAGAAAGCAAAAAACGCTGAAACCGTAGCGCCATTCGCCACCGGGAATGCCGCCTAAATTGACGCCAAACAAGCCAGTCAGGAAGGTCGCGGGCAAGAAAATCATCGCCATTAATGACATGGTGTAAGTCCGACGGTTCATCGATTCCGCCATCACTGACGCGAGTTCATCTGCCAGCACCGCAGTACGCGCAACACCCGCATCTAAATCATCCAGGCCGCGCCCTAAACGATCTGAAATTTCCTGCATGCGACGGCGTTCGGTATCATCCATCCAGGGTAATTTTTCACTGGCGAGGCGTGCATAAACATCACGCTGCGGTGCCATATAGCGCCGCATGACGATCAGTTGTTTACGCAGTAAGCCCAATTCGCCCCGTGCGGGAATGCGTTGATCAAGCAGTGCATCTTCCATCTCGATAATTTTATCGTGCAGCTCTTCGATAAATTCACTGGCGTGATCGGTTAAGGTGTCGCAGATATCTATCAGCCAGCTACCGCAATCCACCGGACCATTACCATTCTGCAGATCGGTCAGCACCTCATCTACTGCGTACACTTTGCGGCGACGGGTTGAGACGATCAACTTATCGTTGATAAACATCCGCATAGCAACCAACTGGTCTGGCCGTGAATCACTGTTGTGGTTGACGCTACGCAGCACAATCATGAACCCGTCACCCAACCGGCTAACGCGCGGACGCATACTGTCTCCCGCCAGCGCATCGCGCACTGAATCAGGCAGCAGCGGCGTAGATTGCAACCACTCGGCACTTTGGCGATGGGTGTAATTTAGATGGAGCCAACACGGCTTCTCGCAGTGAATAATATCTTTATCTTCGATGGCAATCTGGCCACCTTTACCGTCAAGCTGACAAGCAATAATGGCATCTGAAACTTGTAACGCTTTGCCTTCAATCACATCCACGATGGAGCCTCACTACCAAAATCAATACGATACAGTCTAGCGTGGCAGCAAACAGATGCAATCTTCTGGCTGTGAGTAAAAATGTCAGAACGCGGCCTGTTCACAGGCCGCGGCAGGATCACTGTTTTTCTATCCAGAGTTCGCGGCTATAGGCCACATCTTCGGGGTTGGTGATGGGATAACCTTTCACCCACGGCTTGATTAAACGGCCATTGGTATATTGATAAATGGGTGCAATGGGGGCCTGATCGGCAAGGATTTGCTCTGCACGATTGTAATCGACGTTGCGGGCTTGTTCGCTGGTTTCACTGCTGGCCTTTGCCATCACCGCATCGTAATCCTCATTTTTAAAGCGTGCGATGTTGCTAGTGTTGCCAGATGTTAGCAGGCTAAGAAAAGTTGACGGCTCATTGTAATCACCCACCCACGAAGCGCGAATCACATCAAAATTACCGCTGTTTCGGCTGTCGATATAGGTTTTCCACTCCTGATTTTCCAGCGTGACGTCAACGCCGAGATTCTTTTTCCACATTGAGGCGACAGCAATGGCAATCTTTTGGTGGCTTTCAGAGGTGTTATACAGCAACTTGAGATGCAAAGGCTTTTCAGGTCCATACCCTGCTGATGCCAGTAATGCTTTGGCTTGGGCATTGAGCTCATTTTGTGGATGCTGCTGTAAAATGGAGTCCAGCGGTTTGAATCCTGCGGTCACGTCTGGCGTGAAGTGCCAGGCCGGTTTTTCGCCGGTTCCCACTACTTTTTCTGCAATAATGCTGCGATCAATACTCCAGGACAGCGCCTTGCGCACCCGCACATCCGCCGTAGGTCCTTTTTGCGTATTAAACGCGTAGTAATAGGTGCCGAGTTGATCCGGTGTATACACCTCGCCCGGTAATTCTTTCTTCAATAGCGCATACATGTTTTTGGGGAAAGATTCGGTGATGTCGATGTCATTAGAGCGATAGCGTTTGGTCGCGCTGGATTCCTCGTTAATCGGTAAAAACGTCACTTTAGAGAGCACCGAATGCGCGTTATCCCAATATTGCGGATTGCGCGTCAGCACAATTTTTTCATTTACCACTCGATCGCTGAGCTGATACGCGCCATTGCCCACCAATTTGCCCGGCGATGTCCAGCTTTCACCCTCTTTCTCTATCACTTTTTGTGGTACCGGGAACAGCGCCACGTTAGCAACCAGGCTTGGAAACCAAGGCACCGGGCGATCCAGTGTCACTTTCAAACGCTGATTATCCAGCGCAGTCACGCCAAGTTTGTCTGGGCTGATTTCACCTTTGGTGATCGCTGTCGCATTTTCAATGCCGCTAAGACCGGCAAACCAGGCGAAAGACGCGCTATTTTTAGGATCGACCAGCCGCTGCCAGCTGTAGACAAAATCGTGCGCAGTAACCGGCTCACCATTTGACCAGCGAGCCGTGTTACGCAGGGTGAAAATCCAGGTTTTGTTGTCGCTGCTGCTCCAGCTTTGCGCCACGCCCGGCACGATTTTCCCGTGTGCGTCCTGGTTAGTGAGACCTTCAAACAGGTCGCGGATTACTTGAATTTCAGGTAATCCCACAGCTTTCACAGGATCGAGCGAAGCGGGTTCATCTTTTATATGGCGTACGATTTCTTGTTTATCGGCGAGTTGTGCACCCGCCGGTACATTGGCCGCCAGCGCGGGCGAGATAACACTGGCCAGGCTGAGCGCCGCCAACGTCATGCGAAACGTGTTGATCATCATCACCTCTTTACCCCAAAGAAGCGCTGCATCAGACCCTGTCTGACGCAGCTTGTCCTCGGGCACTTTAGCGCAAATTGCTGATTGATAAATAGCTATTTTCCCGCGCAGGCTTTTCAGCTACTTTTAGGGTAAACCCCTTCAAAGAGAGTGAACATGTCGTCATTACACCCGCGATCGCTGCGAGGCAAACTGGACGTTCCGTTTCAGCTTTATGGCAAATCGGTGTTGGGCGCACCGCTGCTTTGGTTCCCCGCGCCGCAGGCCGATGCAGACAGTGGTTTGATTCTGGCGGGCACGCATGGCGATGAAAACGCGACAATTGCCACGCTCTCTGCTGCCATGCGTAGCTTGCCCGATCATCTCCGTCGTCATCATGTCGTGCTGGCAGTGAATCCAGATGGATGCCAGCTTGGATTACGCGCTAATGCCAATGGTGTCGATCTCAATCGCAACTTTCCGGCGGCTAACTGGCAATCGGCCGATACGGTGTACCGCTGGAATAGCGTGGCTGACGATCGCGATGTCAGGTTATCTACCGGCACGCATCCCGCGTCGGAACCCGAAACGCAGGCGCTGTGCGCATTGATTCATCAGCTCAAACCGGCCTGGATTGTGTCGTGGCATGAACCGCTGGCCTGCATTGACGATCCTCATCAGGTTGCAGTGGGTGAATGGCTGGCACAGCACACCGCGTTGCCCCGCGTGAGCGCCATCGGTTATGACACGCCGGGCTCCTTTGGCAGCTGGTGTAACGACCTGAGTTTGCCCTGCGTAACAGCGGAGATGCCGGTGATTTCCGTGGATGAAGCCACGGAAACCTACCTTGACATGATGATTAAGTTACTGCGCTGGCAGCAATAATCACCCTGCCGTTTTGCACTTTCAGTGCCGGTTCAACATCCACTGCGAGCCAGGTTGGACCGTCTAAATCAGCGAAACGCGCCTTCGACACCAACGGTAACGCTGCACGAATGGCGCGTGAAGTACAAAGCATGCAGCCCAGCATCACCTCGAACCCCATTTTGCTGGCGGCATCGGCCAGGGCTAATGCTTCCGTTAGCCCGCCTGCTTTATCCAGTTTGATGTTAACCATTTCATAGCGACCACGCAGTGAAGGCAGGCTGTCACGCGTGTGGCAGCTTTCGTCAGCGCAAATCGGCAGCGGATGGATAA
The DNA here is from genome assembly GCF_018842675.1 of Candidatus Pantoea bituminis. Lineage (NCBI taxonomy): Bacteria > Pseudomonadati > Pseudomonadota > Gammaproteobacteria > Enterobacterales > Erwiniaceae > Pantoea > Candidatus Pantoea bituminis. The sequence continues at coordinate 1,801,758 of NZ_JAGTWO010000004.1, read as the reverse complement.
AGGTCGCCAGCGCGGCATCTTCCCCTGCTGGCAGCGGCTGCTCCAGCATCGCGATATTCAAATCGGCTAATAACTGACAACGCGCCGCCAATCCTTCTGCATGCCATGATTCATTAGCATCAACGATCAAGGTTGCGTCCGGCACCGCGGCACGTATCGCGATTAGCCGTTCAGTGATGAAGCTGTTGTCCAGCTTGATTTTTAACAACGTCGCCCCATTTTGCCATAAGGCCAACGCGCTACTGGCCATCGCTTCCGGCGCATCAATACTGACAGTTTGTGCGGTGACGACCGAATCGGGCGCGGTCATGCCGCTGAGTTGCAACAACGATTGCTGCCGCTGCTTTACCGCCAGATCCCACAATGCGCAATCAATGGCGTTACGCGCTGCCCCAGCGGGAAGCGCCAATTGCAACGCTTCACGCGTCATACCTTGCTGGAGTTGCGGCAGCAGCGTGGCGATCTGTTCCAACACTAACGGTTCGCTTTCACCGTACCGTGCATAAGGTGTCGCTTCACCCACACCTTTGATACCGGCTTCTTCCAGTTCAACCACCACAACTTTAGCTTCGGTACGACTTCCGCGTGCAATCACAAACGGCGTGTGTAACGGCCAGGCTTCGGGATAACTTTTTACCGTTCTCATCACCTCTCCTTAATCAGCTCGCTTGCGGCTTAGCACTGAGCGAAGTACAACGAATGCGCTCGTAAACCCTTAAAAAATATGTCATAAACAATGACTATATTTCATCTTTCGCAAATTTTCCGGCGATTATTCCATCATAAAAAGGAACATCTATGTCCCAGACAGTTCATTTTAAAGATCAGCCCGTGCTGGTTGCAGGTCAGTTCCCACAAGCGGGCGAGCGCGCCAAGCCTTTTACGCTGGTTGCGAAGACGCTGGCAAACGTCTCGCTCTCTGAGTATGCAGGAAAACGCAAAGTTCTGAACATTTTCCCAAGCGTTGATACCGGCGTTTGTGCAACATCGGTACGCAAATTCAATCAGCTCGCCAGCGAATTGAACAATACCGTGGTGCTGTGTATTTCAGCTGATTTACCTTTCGCTCAGTCGCGTTTCTGCGGTGCAGATAACCTGAACAACGTCATCACGTTGTCTACTCTGCGTGGCACTGAGTTCAAACAAGATTATGGTGTCGAAATTGCGGAAGGCGCACTGCAGGGTTTAACGGCTCGCGCAGTGGTGGTGTTGGATGAGAATGACAATGTTATCTACAGCCAACTGGTGAATGAAATCACCAATGAGCCTGATTACGACGCGGCACTGGCTGTACTGAAGTAATAAAAAAAGCGGATAACCTGGTTATCCGCTTTTACGTTTATTCTCAGCCTTTGATTCGTGGCTGCTTATTCAGAACAGGCTACTCACTTTCCGTACGCTTTTGCCCCAAGCCATATTCACGCAGCTTATTCGCAATAGCCGTATGCGAAACGCCTAAACGTTTAGCCAGCTTGCGCGTACTTGGATAGGAAATGTAGAGACGCGTCAAAATGGAGCGCTCGAAACGACTGGTAATTTGATCCAGCGTCCCTTCCATGGCTTCATCGCCCAACGCCACATCCAGCGCCTGCTCTGGCAGAACAATGTCCTGCGGTCGCAGTTCATATCCTTCAAGCTGAGTCAGCGCGCGATAGAGCGCATTTTTCAGTTGACGCACATTGCCCGGCCAGCTGTAACGCATTAAGAAAGGGGCTAACTGTGGCGACAACCGAGGACGCGGAATGCCTTGCTCATCTGCGAAGCGGGCAATAAACATCTCCGTGAGCGGCAATATGTCCTGAGGACGATCGCGCAGCGGCGGCAGATTCAGCGTTAATACATTCAGTCGATAAAACAGGTCTTCACGAAATTCGCCTCGCTGGACTAACTCAATTAAATTCTTCTGCGTCGCACAGATCACCCGAACGTTAACGTGAACCTCGTGCTCTTCCCCAACGCGGCGGAAAGTGCCGTCATTGAGGAAACGCAGCAGTTTAGTCTGCATACGTGGCGACATCTCACCAATTTCATCCAGCAGCACCGAACCACCATTGGCCTGCTCAAAAAAGCCTTTTTGCCTTCCAGCGCATTGGGGTACGCCCCCGCAGCATGGCCAAAAAGTTCGCTTTCCGCGACTTCATCCGGCAATGAGGCACAGTTCAGCGCCAGGAACGGCATTTTACCGCGAGCACTGCGCAGATGGCAGGCACGCGCCAGCATATCTTTGCCGGTGCCGGTATCACCCACAATCAGCAGCGGCGCATCGTGCATCGCTAACTTGCGCGCCTGATCGACCACCTGACGCATTTTCGGCGTAACAGCAACGATATGATCGAATTCTGATTCATCGGTAACAATCAGGTTTTGCAGCTGGCGTCCCATGCGCGCTGTGGATTTCAGCATCACCATTGCGCCCACCGGCTGATCGCCTTGGCCCTCTTCCGCCGTGAGATAAATAGGACGCGCTTCCATCAGGAAATCACGCCCTTCAATCACCACATGCTGCGCCTGAGCTTCAACCCGATCGCTCTCCAGCCAACGCATAAAGTTAAAGCCGTTGATCAGGTTGCCCGCGCTGAAGTTACGCATTTTCTGTTCGTCGAGATTGAACAGGTTTAGGGCGGCTGGGTTAGCCAGTTCTACTTTGCTTTTGAGATCGATAGAAAACACCGGTTCGGGCATCGCAACCAGCAAAGCGCTCAAGGCGCGATGCTCGCGTTCAGATGGCATGTACGTGACAGTGCGCACATCCGTCACGCCTGGTGTACGCCGGATTTCGGCCATAAGATTACTGAACTGTTCGAATTCCAGCGCTGAGAAATTTAGATAGATACGGCCCAAGGCCGCGATTTCGATGCCGCGCAGATCAATATTACGCGCCACCAACAGGTCAAGCAGTTCGCGCGTCAAACCGATGCGGTCTTGACAGAAGACTTCCAAACGCATTGCGATGGCCTTAAACAGGTTAAGATTCAGCGATAATACGCTAACTTAGCGCGTGACAGAAAGAGATCTGTCAGGAAAAGTTGACAGTTTTTGTGTCTGTGGCGAGGATTTAGGCGAGATGAGTAATATGCGCGCTGCGATAACTCAGCGCGCGTCGAGCAACGCGACGTTAAGCGTTGCTTTTTTGCAGCGCCTCTTTGAGTTGCCCAACAAGTTCACGGCGGAAATCGCCTAAACGCGGCTTATCTTCTTCCAACCACGGCAACGGACGGCATAACTCCATCGCCTTGATACCCAACCGCGCTGTTAGCAAACCTGCACCAATGCCTTGCGCAGCGCGTGCTGAAAGCTTTGCCGCAATATCCTGCGATACCCAATCCATTCCCACTTCGCGCACCAGTTCAGAAGCGCCAGCAAACGCCATGTTGAGTAAGACTAAGCGGAACAAACGGATCCGGCTAAAATAGCCGAGCTCAATGCCGTAAATAGCGGCGATGCGGTTCACCAGGCGCAAATTACGCCAGGCGATAAAGGCCATATCGACCAACGCCAGCGGACTGACCGCAATCATCAATGTTGATTCAGCAGCATGACGGCTTATTTCACGACGCGCCTGACGATCCAACACCGGTTGCACCAGCTGGGCATACAAGCGCACAATTTCGCTGTCGTTATGGGTTTCGTGTAGCGACGCTTGCCAGCGCTGTAACGCGGGATGCGCCTGATCAAGCTCCGCCTGCTTCGCCAGTTTTTCACAAAACGCTCGGCCTTGACCGATGCCATGGCTATACAGCAATTCACGTCCAACATCACGCTCTTCGGCACGCTGACGTAGCTGATATAAACGCCGCCACTCACTGGCTAACGCACCGACGCCAGCGGCAATGATTAATCCACCCGCTACGCCGCTACCCAGCGAAAACCAGTCGCGTTCCAGCCAGGCATCATGCGTCCATTGCACCCCTTGGGCAACCACGCTTATGCCAAAAAGAGCGATTCCAGCGCCGACCATTTTTCGCCAAATACTGCGTTTTGGTTTGAGTGCCGCCTCAACTGCTCGCTCACCTGCACCCTCTTCTTCGACGTTGACATCATCCTCTTTCACGGCAAGAAAGGCGGCTTGTGCATCTTTTTCAAATGCCTGCGCGGGACGCAACGGCATTTCGCGCGCATCATCCAGCGGGCGAGCAAAATCGATACGAGGTTTTAATGGATCGCTCATCGCAGTTTATCTCCCAATAAAAATTCCAGCGCAGCATCCATGCGAATGTGAGGCAGCGGACGATCAACATCCAGTTGTTGTGGGCGAAATTGCTCAAACTGAAAACCCTGCTGCTGCCAAAAAGCATTGCCCGGCAAGCGCGGTGGCACTTCGCCCGGATACACGGTAAGCGGTTCATTATCATCAAGTCGATGACCGCGCAGCGCCGGGATTTTCTCACCACGGTGATCAACTAAACCGCTCTGCGTTGCCTGCACTGACGCCAGGCCGATGCAATCCATCTTAATGCCTTCAAAGGCGGCATTTTGCCAGGCGTCCTGAACCAACTGCTGCAACAGTGAAACCATGTTGCCGTGCTGATCGCTGGTGATGTGATCGGCTTTCGTGGCGGCGAACAGCAGCTTATCAATCACGGGGAAAAGAGTCGGCGGAACAGCGTCCGCTGCCCGTAATGGAAACTTTGCATCAGCTGGGTCAACGCCAGACGCATATCGTTAAACGCCTGCGGCCCGCTGTTCAGTGGCTGAAGGCAGTCGACTAACACTATTTGGCGGTCGAAGCGCAGAAAGTAATTTTTATAGAAGCCCTTCACCACATGTTGGCAATAGTAATGAAAGCGCTGTTGTAGCGTGGCAAAGTTACTGCCTTTATCGGCCTGCGCCAGTTTGCTGGCTTGCGCATCGTCGCCGGTTGGCCATGGGAAGAATTGCAGCGCAGGCGCACCCGCCATATCGCCCGGCAAAACAAAGCGGCCCGGCTGAATGAAGTGCAAACCTTCAGATTTACAGCGATGTAGATAGTCGGTCCAGGCGGCAGCAATATCGGCCAATCGATTTTCATCAGCAGGCGCGAAAGGATCGAGTTGCTGGCACATTTCGCGCCAGGGTTTTGCCCATTCAGCACGATCGCCCTGCAGCAAGCCATTCATTTGCCGTGACCAGTCAGTGTAATCCTGCGCCAGCATCGGCAGGTCGAGCAGCCATTCACCCGGATAATCGACTATTTCGAGGTAAAGCGTGGCGGTATCTTTGAAGTGACGCATCAGCGAATCGCGGGGGCGATAACGTAGTGCCAACTGCATCTCGCTGACGCCGCGCGTAGGCGTTGGCCAGGACGGCGGTGTGCCATAAAGCTGCGCCAGCCCTTCATCGTAAGTGAAACGTGACGTGCCCATGTCACGCTGCGGAACGCGCTTTACGCCCAGCAGGCGCTCATCCCGCACCACGGAAAACAGCGGCAATCGTGCGCCGCTGTTAACATTAAGAAGTTGATTGACCAACGAAGTGATGAATGCAGTTTTCCCGCTGCGGCTTAACCCGGTTACCGCTAAACGCAGATGGCGATCTACCCCACGATTCATCAACGCTGTTAATTCAGTTTGCAGTCTTTTCATCTTTTTCCTTGATGAAGCGCGATGCCGCCCGGTTCATCACGCGTTTCAGCAGCGGCTCCAGCGCCAGTGAAAGCAGAAGACGTAAAGGACGACGCGCTACGGATTTCACTGCCCAACCAGTAACGCCGGCGGGACCGTAGGTGACAGCATTGATAATGATGAATTTAGCCGCCGACTTCAACGCGGGTGCCGCGCGATGGCGAAAAGCAGATGAACGTAGTGACATCGACACCTCCGAGGAGTCAGCAAAAGGGCCTGAAACAGGCCCGTGAAAGATGAAAATCAAATCTGACGAAAGCGGCTACGTACGCTAAAGGTTTCTGAAGTGACGTAGCGCTCAATATCCCGCACGCTGCGCTCGTCATGCTGCAAGGCGGTTTCTAGCTGATCCAGCAGTTCGCTGGCGCTCGGCTGGCGTTCGTTCGGCGCAGCATCAGCGGGTTTTACGTCTAACACAAAACCCAAAACAAAATAGGCGATAACAGTAAACACGAACAGGCCAAAGAACAGCGATAACACCACAATGACCCGTAACAAACGCACCGGAATGTCGAGGTATTCAGCTAAGCCAGCGCACACGCCCATTAACTTTCCCTCATCGGGTATGCGCCACAACTTACGACCTTTCATCATGGCTGCCTCCAGTGTGGGTGCTCCGCATCAAGAATCGCTTCCAGCGCCTCAATGCGGTCGCGCATGCGCTGCGCATCTTTGGTGACGAGCTGTAAACGCTGAATTTCACTCTGCGACAGCTCCGATCCGCCGTTACGTTTGTTGCTGTAATGCAGCCATAACCAGATCGGCGCAACGAACAACACGAAAATCGTTAACGGTATGGCAAGAAAAAGTGCGCTCATTGACTCTCCTTAATCAGTATTCGCAATTATGTGAATTTATTCGCTGCGGTTCATTTTGGCTTTCAGCGCATTCAGCTGCTGGCTAATTTCGTCATCCGCTTTGAGGTCAGTAAATTCCTGATCCAGCGTTTTAGGCTTACCAAAACCGTAGCTTTCCGCTTCAGATTCCATGTGATCGATGCGGCGCTCAAAAGATTCAAAGCGCGCCATTGCTTCATCGATTTTTCCACTGTCGAGCTGACGACGGACATCACGTGAAGAAGAAGCTGCCTGATGACGCAGCGTCAATGCCTGCTGACGAACCCGCGTTTCGCTGAGTTTTTTCTCCAGTTCGCCGATTTCGCCTTTCATACGCTCCAGCGTTTCTTCAACCAGGCTGATTTCCTGCGTTAAGGTGGCAATCAAATCGGTAAGCTTCTGTTTTTCGATTAACGCAGAACGGGCCAAATCATCTTTATCTTTACGCAGCGCCAGCTCAGCTTTTTCCTGCCATTCAGACTGCTGGATTTCAGCCTGCTCAATACGACGGCTCAGCTGTTTCTTTTCAGCCAGCGAGCGCGCTGAAGTTGAGCGAACTTCAACTAACGTGTCTTCCATTTCCTGAATCATCAGGCGTACCAGTTTCTGCGGATCTTCTGCACGCTCCAGCAGCGAGTTGATGTTAGCGTTTACGATATCGGCGAAACGAGAAAAAATACCCATAATGATGTTCCTCTTTAAAAGTCATATGTGCGTCATGCGCTGATTATCTAATTCAAGATGCGTGCCAGTTTTTATCATCCTGATATTGCTGACTTTTAAAAAATCACTACACTTAAACCCTACTTCGTTGTAGTCAATTTGATTAACGGATGGCGAATTTCATCATGTCAGAGCAAAGAGATAATCTGTTGGGCGAATCCAACAACTTTTTGGAGGTGCTTGAGCAAGTGTCAAAGCTGGCACCGCTGGAAAAGCCGGTGTTGGTCATCGGCGAACGCGGGACGGGCAAAGAGTTGATCGCCAGCCGCTTACACTATCTTTCCGATCGCTGGCAAGGTCCGTTTATTTCTTTGAACTGCGCTGCGCTTAATGAAAATTTGCTCGACTCTGAACTGTTTGGTCATGAAGCGGGCGCCTTTACCGGCGCGCAAAAACGTCATTTTGGCCGCTTTGAGCGCGCTGATGGCGGCACACTTTTTCTGGATGAATTAGGCGCAGCGCCGATGTTAGTGCAGGAAAAGCTGTTGCGCGTCATTGAATATGGGCAACTGGAGCGCGTAGGCGGCAATCAGTCTTTGCAGGTCAATGTGCGGCTGGTATGCGCGACCAACGAAGACTTGCCGGTGATGGCGGCGGAAGGAAAATTTCGCGCCGATCTGCTCGATCGTTTGGCCTTTGATGTGGTGCAGCTACCGCCACTGCGTGAACGGCGCAGCGATATATTGGTCATGGCAGAACATTTCGCTATACAGATGTGTCGGGAACTGGGCTTACCGCTGTTTCCGGGTTTCACCTATGAAGCGCGCAAAACCTTGTTGGATCATAGCTGGCCGGGAAACGTGCGCGAACTCAAGAATGTGGTTGAACGCTCGGTTTATCGTCATAACAGCAGTGAAGAGATGCTGGAAAAGATCATCATCAATCCGTTTGCGTCACGTGGCGAGCCTAATAAAGTGGCTGACATCAAAACGGATTTCGCCGACCTTCCTGCTTTACCGGTTGATTTGCGCCAATGGCAGAATCAGCAGGAACGTGAGTTAGTCGAAGCTGGTTTACTGCAAGCGAAATATAATCAGCGCCGCGCAGCAAGCTTGTTGGGTGTCACTTACCACCAGCTTCGCGCCATGATGAAAAAACACGGTATTCAGGCAAGGGACGATGTGAGTTAACGCGCAGCCAACGCCGCATCCGCCCTTACAATCACATGTGAACGCGCACCGGTTTTTTCTAAATAGTTTGCGCCGAGGCAAGGCGGCAAGCGAGTTTCAATCATGTATGAGTGCGCACCGTTTTTTTAAATAGTTTGTGCTGAGGCAAGGCGGCAAGCGAGAGCGTCCCTGGGAGCTTACTCAGGTAAGTGACTAGGGCAAACGAGTGCAGCCAACGCCGCATCAATGCAAAATATGACGAAAAATCAGGTAAGTGACCAGGGCAAATGAGTGTAGCCAACGCCGCATCAGTGCAAAATATGACGAAAAAAGAAAAAGGCCCGCACAAGGCGGGCTAAATACTGGAAGCAATGTGAGCAATGTCGTGCTCTTCTTCGGTAGAGCCACCGTCGAAGCGCAGATGAATAATAATCATTCCTATTATCATCTGTAAAGCTCTAATTGAGAATTTTTCTCATTTCCACACTAAGACTGTGATTACTTTTTGCGCCACAGCGAATAATAATCGACCTGCCAGCGCCACAGATTTTGGACAAAGGCTGCTTTGCTATACACTCAGCGTAATGCCTCAAAATCGTTGAGTTCTATGTCCAAACTAATCTTTTCGCTGTTGCTCAGCCTCAGTGTATTGAGTGCGCCTGCGTGGTCTGCACCTGCGGGCGACATTCGCCAGAGCGGCTTTGTTTATTGCGTTAACGGCACGCTGAGCACGTTTAATCCACAAATGGCCAGCAGCGGCTTAGCGGTTGATACGCTGGCTGCCCAGCTCTATGACCGTCTTCTGGACGTCGACCCTTACACGTATCGGCTGAAACCTGATCTGGCCGCAAGCTGGGAAGTGCGAGATAACGGTGCGACCTACCGTTTTCACTTGCGCTCGGGCGTGCATTTCCAGCAGACCAACTGGTTCAAACCCACTCGGACACTTAATGCTGATGATGTGGTGTTCAGTTTTGCTCGCATGTTTGATCGCAAACATCCCTGGCATAACGTTAACGGCGGCAGTTATCCCTATTTCGACAGCCTGCAATTTGCCGATTCAGTGCAAAGCGTGAAAAAATCGATAACAACACCGTTGAGATGCGGCTCAATAGTCCGGATGCTTCGTTTCTTTGGCATATGGCTACGCACTATGCGCCTGTCTTATCGAAAGAGTATGCCGATCAGCTCAGCGCTGTAGGTCGTCAGGAAGAACTGGATCGCCAGCCAGTTGGCACCGGGCCGTTCCAGCTCAGCGAGTACCGTACAGGTCAATATATTCGTCTGGCACGCAACCCGAAGTACTGGAGAGGCGTGCCGCGTCTGCAACAGGCGGTGATCGATCTCGGTGCTGGCGGCACAGGACGCTTATCTAAGCTGCTGACCGGCGAATGCGACGTACTCGCCTACCCCGCCGCCAGCCAGCTCAGTATTTTACGCGACGATCCACGTCTGCGCATGACATTGCGTCCCGGTATGAACATTGCCTATTTGGCGTTTAATACGCGTAAAGCGCCGTTAGATCGCCCTGAAGTGCGTCATGCGCTGGCATTGGCGATTAACAATGAACGTCTGATGGAGTCGATTTATTACGGCACAGCCGAAACCGCCGCGTCGATTTTGCCGCGCGCATCCTGGGCTTATGACAACAATGCGCGCGTGACGGAATATAACCCCAAAAATCACGCGCAGCATTGGAAGCGCTGGGTGTTACAGATTTGCATCTGCGTTTAGTGGTGCCGTCGTCATCACAATCCTGGAATCCCAGCCCGTTAAAAACTGCTGAGCTGTTACAGGCGGATTTAGCGCAAGTTGGCGTTAGCGTCACTATCGTGCCGGTTGAGGGAAGGTTCCAGGAAGCCCAGCTTATGTCAATGAATAATGACTTAACCCTGGCGGGATGGGCTACCGACAGCAACGATCCTGACAGTTTTTTCCGCCCACTATTAAGCTGTGCCGCCATTCGTTCGCAAACTAATTACGCGCACTGGTGTTTGCCAGCCTTCGATGAAACGTTGCAAGACGCGCTGTTGACGCAACAGCTGGCGGGAAGAATTGATAACTACGATCGTGTTCAGCAGATGCTGGCGCAGGAGCTACCAGTGCTGCCGCTGGCGTCGTCGCTGCGTTTGCAGGCGTATCGCCACGATATTAAAGGATTGGTGTTGAGCCCGTTTGGCAACGCCTCGTTTGCCGGTGTCTATCGTGATGAGCGAGAGGAGCCTTAAGTGATTATCTATATTCTGCGTCGCCTGCTGCTGCTGGTGATCACGCTGTTTCTTCTGTCACTGGTGAGCTTTAGTTTGAGCTATTTTACGCCGAATGCGCCGCTGGAAGGCGCATCGCTGATGGATGCCTGGTGGTTTTGGTTCAAAGGCATGTTGCAACTCGACTTTGGTCTTTCCAGTACCAACGGCCAAGAGATCGGATTACAGCTGCGTGAAGTCTTCCCCGCGACGATGGAGCTGTGCATTCTGGCGTTTATCTTGGCGTTGCTGCTGGGTATTCCGCTGGGTATCTGCGCGGGTGTGATGCGTAACCGCTGGCAAGACAAAATCATCAGTGCGCTGGCGCTGCTCGGCTTTTCCATGCCCGTGTTCTGGCTGGCGCTGCTGTTAACGCTGTTTTTCTCGTTAACGCTGGGCTGGCTGCCGGTTTCGGGCCGTTACGATCTGCTCTATCCGGTGCAAAACGTCAGCGGCTTTGCCCTGATTGATGCCTGGATAAGCCCATCGCCGTGGCGCCATGAGATGTTGATCAGCGTGCTGCATCACATGATTTTGCCCGTTACAGTGCTGGCGATTGTGCCCACCACCGAAGTGATTCGTCTGCTGCGTACCAGCACCAGTGAAGTGATGGACAAGAACTATGTCAAAGCGGCCGCTACCCGCGGTTTATCGCGCTTAACCGTGATTCGTCGCCACGTCCTGCATAACGCTTTGCCGCCGGTGATTCCGCGTCTTGGTCTGCAGTTTTCCACCATGCTCACGCTGGCGATGATCACCGAAATGGTATTCAACTGGCCAGGCTTGGGCCGCTGGCTAATCAACGCCATTCGCCAGCAAGATTACGCAGCCATCTCCGCAGGTGTCATGGTAATTGGTGGCTTAGTCATTTTGATTAATGTGATCTCTGATGTAGTGGGTGCGGCGATGAATCCGTTAAAACATAAGGAGTGGTATGCCCTCAGATAATATCTACGCTGAGAAGCGACTGCCCAGCGCATTTCGTCAGAGCTGGCACCACTTTTATAGCGATACACCCGCCATGATTGGCTTGTACGGCTTTGGTGCCGTGCTGCTGCTGTGTTTGTTTGGCGGCTTGCTGGCGCCTTACGGCATCGATCAGCAGTTTCTCGGTTATCAACTCTTGCCGCCTTCATGGTCACGTTACGGCGATGTCTCTTTTTCTTGGGCACTGATGACTTAGGTCGTGATGTATTAAGTCGCTTGCTGAGCGGTGTTGCCCCTACAGTGGGCTCCGCCATTCTCGTTACGCTGTTTGCCGCCTTCTGGGCGCTGGTGCTGGGTGTATTAGCGGGAATGACGCATGGCGTGCGATCGGCCGTGATGAATCATGTGTTGGATACCTTGCTGTCGATTCCTTCGCTGCTGTTGGCGATTATCGTGGTCGCGTTTCTTGGGCCGCGCCTGGAACACGCCATGCTCGCCGTGTGGCTGGCGCTGATGCCACGACTGGTGCGCGCCATTTACAGCGCGGTACACGATGAACTGGAGAAAGAATATGTGGTGGCAGCGCGGCTTGATGGTGCCACCAGCCGCAATATTTTGCGCTATGCGATCTTGCCGAACGTGTTGCCCATGTTGATCAGCGAGATCACGCGCGCGTTATCTATGGCGATACTGGATATTGCAGCATTGGGATTTCTCGATCTGGGCGCGCAGCTGCCTTCGCCTGAATGGGGCGCCATGCTGGGTGATTCGCTGGAGCTGATTTATGTGGCACCCTGGACGGTGATGTTACCCGGCGCGGCGCTGATGGTCAGCATACTGATTATTAACCTGCTCGGTGATGGCATGCGTCGTGCTGTCGAAGCGGGAGTGGAATAATGCCGTTACTTGATATTCGTAATTTGACGATTGAATTTATGACTGCTGACGGCCCGGTAAAAGCCGTTGATCGTATTAATTTGACGTTGACCGAAGGGGAAATTCGCGGCCTGGTTGGCGAATCGGGCTCGGGCAAAAGTTTGGTTGCCAAAGCCATTTGCGGCGTAACCAAGGACAACTGGCGCGTGACAGCAGACCGCATGGTATTTGACGATATCGATTTGCTGCGCCTGTCGCCGCGCGAACGTCGTCGCATTATTGGTCACAACGTTTCAATGATATTTCAGGAACCGCAAGCCTGTCTTGATCCATCGGAAAGTGTTGGTCGCCAGTTGATGCAGGCGATTCCGCGCTGGACCTATAAAGGACGTTGGTATCGGCGCTTTTGGTTCTGGCGCAAAACGCGTGCTATTGAATTATTGCATCGCGTCGGCATTAAAGATCACAAAGACATTATGCGCAGCTTCCCCTATGAGCTGACCGATGGCGAATGCCAAAAAGTGATGATTGCGATCGCGCTGGCGAACCAGCCACGCCTGCTGATTGCCGATGAACCCACGAATGCGATGGAGCCGACTACACAGGCGCAAATTTTCCGTCTGCTGAGCCGCCTGAATCAAAATAACAACACCACCATTTTGCTGATCAGTCATGATTTGCGCACCATGAGCCATTGGGCCAATCGTATTAACGTCATGTATTGTGGGCAAACCGTGGAAACGGCGCAAAGTGAAGATTTAATGTCTGTACCGCACCATCCTTACACGCAAGCGTTGATCCGCGCGATGCCTGATTTCGGCCGTTCACTGCCGCATAAAAGTCGTCTGAATACGCTCTCCGGTGCGATCCCATCGTTAGAAAGCTTACCGATTGGCTGCCGTCTGGGACCACGTTGTCCTTACGCGCAACGCAAATGTGTAGAAACACCGCGCCTGACCGGCACTAAATCGCATCTTTATGCCTGTCACTTCCCGTTGAACATGGAGGGCCAATAGCATGGAAACGCTGCTGGAAGTGCGCAACCTCAGCAAAACATTTCGCTATCGCACCGGGTTGTTTCGCCGTCAACACGTTGAGGCGGTTAAATCGGTGAGTTTCACGCTGCGTGAAAAACAGACGCTGGCGATTATCGGTGAAAACGGCTCGGGAAAATCGACCTTAGCGAAGATGCTGAGCGGCATGATCCCGCCGAGCGAAGGCGAAATCCTGATTGACGATCACGCCCTGGAATATGGCGATTATGGCTATCGCAGCCAGCGCATTCGCATGATCTTTCAAGACCCTCGAATTCGCTTAACCCGCGCCAGCGTGTTAGCCAAATCCTTGATTTCCCTTGCGGCTTAATACCGAACTTGATGCTGAAGCGCGAGAAAAGCGCATTATTGCCACGTTACGTCAGGTGGGTTTGCTGCGTGACCATGCCGGTTATTACCCACACATGCTGGCACCAGGGCAAAAGCAGCGTCTGGGTCTGGCTCGAGCGTTAATTCTTCAACCCAAAGTAATTGTTGCGGATGAAGCGCTGGCTTCACTGGATATGACAATGCGTTCGCAGCTGGTGAATCTGATGCTGGAACTGCAGGACAAACACGGTATCGCCTATATTTATGTCACCCAGCATCTCGGTATGATGAAACACATCAGCGATCAGGTTCTGGTTATGCATCAAGGTGAAGTGGTTGAGCGTGGTGGCACCGCCGATGTGCTGGCGTCTCCCCTGCATGACCTGACCAAGCGACTCATTGCCAGCCATTTCGGTGAAGCACTGACCGCCGAAGCCTGGCGCCGCGAGCACTGATTTTTGCTGCCTGTCGCGGAAATAACGGGTCGATTTACCCGATCACAAAGAGACGTGCTAGAATCCGCACGTCGATTAACGTCGGTCGCCTACTTTTTAATCAATGCGACCGCCAACAACAATGACCATAAGGATTACAGCTATGGGTTTTCTTTCCGGTAAGCGCATTCTGATTACTGGCGTTGCCAGTAAACTTTCCATCGCCTACGGTATTGCACAGGCGATGCACAAACAGGGCGCAGAACTGGCTTTCACCTACCAAAACGACAAATTGAAAAGTCGTGTGGAAGAGTTTGCTAAAGATTTGGGTTCCGACATCGTTCTGCCGTGCGACGTTGCAGAAGACGAGAGCATCAAATCACTGTTCACTGAACTGGCAAAAACCTGGCCGAAATTTGACGGTTTCGTTCACTCCATTGGTTTTGCCCCAGGCGACCAGTTGGTGGGTGATTATGTGAATGCCGTAACCCGTGAAGGTTTCAGCATTGCTCACGACATCAGCGCGTATAGCTTCGTTGCGATGGCGAAAGAGTGCCGCGAGATGCTGAACCCTAGCTCAGCGCTGCTGACGCTTTCTTACCTGGGTGCTGAGCGCGCTATCCCGAACTACAACGTGATGGGTCTGGCGAAAGCTTCTCTGGAAGCCAACGTGCGCTACATGGCGAACGCGATGGGTCCAGAAGGCGTACGTGTGAATGCCGTTTCTGCGGGTCCAATTCGTACCCTGGCAGCTTCAGGTATCAAAGACTTCCGTAAAATGCTGGCACACTGCGAAGCGGTAACCCCGATTCGTCGTACCGTAACCATTGAAGATGTCGGCAACTCAGCAGCTTTCCTGTGCTCTGACCTGGCTGGCGGCATCACCGGCGAAATCGTTCACGTTGACGGCGGCTTCAGCATTGCTGCCATGAACGAGCTGGAACTGAAGTAAGTTCTGCAATAAATCGTGAAATCAGTTTTAAGGGCGAGTCTGACTCGCCCTTTTCTTTTGCATCATTTATACCCCCAATCATCCGCGTTGCAGAAAGGCAGCAAGCTTATCAGCTCCGGGAACTTACTTTGATAAGACTGGGGCGAAGAAGCCCGCCCAACCTATCTGCAGTTTGAATGATGTCGGGCTAGTCGTCGTTATATTCAATCGCTATTAATTATCACCGAACAATCTTTTGCCCTGGCTTGCCCTTCGGCGACGATAAGTCAGCCCTTCGTCGCCGCGCTGTTTTCAGATTATTGCTCAGCTGCGACGAACCTGAATTTGCAAAAGGATTAACCATGGAACATCGCCGCTACCCTGGCCATAACCACTGGTTTTACGAGAGCCAGACCAGCCCGCGTAACTCACAAGCGGCACCGCTGGTTCCCGAAGCTGCCCACATTGACGATCGCTTCCTGCTCGGTTTGCAGCAAGAGACATCTGCGCTGCAGTCGCTGCTGCTTGATAATCAGCCTTCACTGTTGGCAGCACGCGATCTTAGCCAGCTACTTTTTCCTGACAGCTCAGCGCCGACGTTGACGCACACGCTGACCTTGTATGATCGACTCAGCACCGCGCTGACCGTGGCGCAGGTAACGGGCGTACAGCGTTTGTGCAATCACTATTCAGCTCGCCTGAATCCGTTGCCGGGGCCTGATTCATCACGTGAAAGTAATAATCGGCTAACTCAGATCACACAATATGCACGCCAGTTAGCCATGCAGCCTGAGGTTATTAACGCAGCGTCTATTACCGCGCTGGATGCGGTGGGATTAACCGAGCCTGATATTGTTACGTTGAATCAGCTGATCGGTTTTGTCTGTTATCAGGCGCGAGTGGTAGCGGGAATACATGCGCTGCAGGGCTTGCCGGTACGTTGGTTGCCGGGTATCACGCCACCGCCTGACGCAGATAGCAGAGGCTTTGGCCAGCCGCCGTCCTGGCAGCCCACACTTAAGCCTCTTGAATTGCGCTACGCCAGTGCCGAGCAGCTGGCAGCCATCACTTTCTGTCAGCCCATTACAGAACTTACCGATGCGGTGTGGGTGTTAGCGCACGATCCGGCGGCGCTGTATGGCTGGGCAACGTTGAATCAGCGACTAGAACCCAATCCATCAACCCGTTTGGCGCAAGCCGCCAGTGCACGTATTCTCGGTAGCCGCTGGGCGTTTCAACACAATTTCCCAGATGACGCGTTGATTGCATCAGTGGATGAGGCTGAGCTAAGTGAAGAACAGCAGCAGATCGTTACGCTGGCGGCGCAGCTCACCCGCACGCCAGAACGCTTTAGTGCAGCACAATTGCAGCCATTACTCAGTCGTGAATGGGAGCAACCCGCGTTGTTTAATTTAATTCAGGCGGTTGCGCTGAGTAACTGGAACAGTCGGCTCTACTTCGCACTGGGCGAGGCGCGTTAAGCCGTAACATATCCACGCGCTTCATCAAAGAAATGCTGAGCCAGCGGCGTTGCGCGCCCTGGCTCCGCAATCACTAATGCCGCCTCTCGCGGCATTTTTGTTACATTAATTGGACGCTGGGCTAAACCGTGCAGCGATTCCGGCAGTAAATGCCCTATCGGCGAGACCAATACACCCAAACCCACTTGCGTACACTGCAACAACTGCATAATCGATGCGCTTTCAACAATCACGCGCGGAGTAAATGTAGCTTCTCGGAACGCCATATCCAGATAGCGACGGAAGTAACGCGTCGGCTCGGCCAGACAGAGCGGCTGTTGCGCCAGGGTTTGCAAAGTGAGCGTTTCATGCTGCAGCAGATCAGGAAAATGTTCGGGATGAAAAACGGCCTCAACACCACGATCAGCGAGCATGGCGGTTTGGAAATGCAGCTCCCGCAGCGTTGCCATTTCAAAAAAACCAATGCCGACATCAACGGTATGGCTGTTTAATGCCTCCAACAGCTGATCGGCGCTGAGCACCGCGATACGGTAATCCAGCTGCGGGTAGCGCGCTTTAACGGCCTTGAGGAGTTGCGGTAGCGCGACGCTGCATTGCGGCACTACGCCCACACGCAAGGTACCGTTAACGCCGTGCTTAAGGGATTCAACTTCCAGCTTCAAGCCTTGATAAACTGAGACAATTTCTCGCGCCCAGGCTAAAACGCGATCGCCTTCAGGCGTAAAACCAGCAAAGTTGTTGCTGCGGTTAATCAACGACAATCCTAGTTCACGCTCAAGATTTTTGAGCCGCATCGATAAGGTCGGTTGAGTAACGAAACTGGCTTCGGCGGCGCGCCCAAAATGACGTTCGCGCTCTAGATTGCAGAGATAAATAAGTTGCTTGATATCGATTTTCTTTACCTATCAATAACTTAGGGTGAGTAAATTTCGTAAATAAAATAATTATGTACTACTGTGTGTACTAAACAAAAATTCACCCCGTCGATAAGCGACTTTTTGTTACCAGTGAATGTTCTTAGACAACCCGTGTATTGTCAAACTATACCGGCCTACGGTCCTCATGCATGCAAAGCACCTCATATGTCACCTTGCCCACAATCGTGACATCTTCCAGTGACTCTCCTTCTATCGCCTCACCCTCTTCTGTGATGATGGCCTGATACATGAATCTCCCGATCGCCGCTTCACCCAAAAAGTTATACGCGACCTTGTCACCTATTTTTACCGGTAGCGCCCGGTCAACCTTGTTTGTCGGTGAGAGCCATTTAAACTCTCTTAGAAAAAGAAATAAGATTAATTATGAGTAAGAGCCAAGAGTTGGATTGGTGCTTAAATAAAGATGATTCGCTTTATTTTTATCCTCTTTGTATTGAGGTTCAGGGCAACTATAAAATTTGGTGTGACTTGAGCGGATCATATGAATTAACTCTTTCAGATGTTACTTACAAAGACAAAGTAATGGTCATGCTTGAATACAAAGATGAGGATGATGATAGACCTGCATCAATTGCTTTCATTGAGACGGACAACAGCATTGAATCTATGCTTGCTTTTATCAAAAATACTGATTCTGCATTTCATGAGCCATTACACATAACGATCCATGAATGGGCGTTGCAATGCTTTTACCGCTCGTAACCATTGCCCACCGATTGATGAGATTTCTGGTGGCAATAAAAAACCGCCCGGAGGCGGTATATTCTTGCATCAAGGCGCAAAACGCATGGGTATCTCATCTTTCAGATATGCTGGTCGCATAGGAAAGGTATTTGATTCTATAGCCTGATTTGTAGCCTCAATTGCTGCCACACACAGGTCTGGGTCTCCACCTTTAGATGTAATGCTTACCGGCGGTTTCCCCAACGGCTGCATGATTACTAAATCACAGGTCTTTCCTTGATACTTATCAGCATCGAAAAATCGGTATTGGATTGCTGTTACCACTTGGCAAAGCCATAAATTGGTGTCTCGGCTTGCAGCTTGTGCTGGTATCTGAGATTCACACTGACTTTGTATTTCTGACGCTGTTGGAAATTTGAATGGCCTATTTAGATGTCTGCCGTTATTAGATTGGCAGCCAACTAACAATAAGGCGGCTATCAGGTATAGTGATTTTTTCATCATGGCTTCCATGCAGGTTTTTTAAAACTTATACCACTCTGGACACATAACGAAAACTACGATCTAGATTGAGTAAACCATCATCAGGCGCACTCGCAAATGCGTCTTGTGATGCCCACAAAAAAGCCCCGTAAGGAGGCTTTATGATTTATGACTTAAAGCCACTCTTACCATTAGCTTTGCGCCATGATTTAACAGCGGCGACAATCTTCACAGGTGTTGCGTCCTCATCTTCGCTGTAATAAATCAGGTCAGAACCTTCAGGATGCTCACTTACTAAAATGAAATTTTCCAGAAGTTTATCCTGATAATCTTCGCCGCCCTCAGCGCTACAGATTTCACTCACAAGTTGGGTGAATTTTGCTTCCGTATACTCTTCGAAACTTGGCTTTAAATTCATTGAACACCCTCATGTTTAGGGTGATTTTAACCCAAGCTGTTCAAGAGAGCACTGAACTGAAATGCGCAGATGTCAGCAGTCACCTCTGGTAGATAATCAGAAGGGCGGCCAGTTTTAGGTTTGGTCGCCATAAATTCTTCCTGCAAATTTTAGGTAAATTATTTTCTCAAGTTCGTTAGAGCCCTGCCGTTAAAGTTAAAAATGACATTTAATGGGCAATCCAATGAACGATAAAATTGATATCCTGAGATAGCTTCCACGACAAATTCATGAATCTGGTCGAAAGCTTCCAGATCTGGGCTCGGTTGGTTCTCTAATGCGAGAATTTGAATCTGTCAGCCCTCTATCTGAGAAGGCTAAATCGACGATTGTTAAGTCCACTCAATCGACAATTGCAGATATTCACAAAAGCACGGTCGAATACACTGCTGGCATGACCGTTAAGAATGCTGAGGCTATTGCTAGTATTGGAATAGCACACGAATCCAAAGCTTCCGAAGCCATCCAAGCTATAGAGCGAATGAATGAATCTGGACTCAAGTCCCAGATGAAAGAATCTAAAAATTCTAAGAAAGGTGCTTTCGGCGCTGCATTGCTAGCCATCGGTGCAATTAGCGGCGCTTTTACCGCTATTCAAAAATTCAGGAAGTAATGCTCCCCAGTATGGCGGCATGTGTCGGTCATATTGGCTTCTATAAAAAACCGCCCGTAGGCGGTTGTGTCATTTATCCAGAGCCCTTTGAATGGCATCTGCTAAATATTCTATCTTGTCTGCCGCACCCTTCAGGCTATCTTCAACCCTATCGCTTCGTGGGTGCTCTGACGATGCGCTAACAGACGCTTTAGCAATCTCAACTGCAGCCTGCACGGCAAGAAGCCTCTTTCTGCGTTCATTCGTGTTTTCTGAGCTACTACTTACACCAAAATTACCGTCCAACATCACAACCTCCTTTTCATAAATG
Source organism: Candidatus Pantoea bituminis (assembly GCF_018842675.1). Taxonomy (NCBI): domain Bacteria; kingdom Pseudomonadati; phylum Pseudomonadota; class Gammaproteobacteria; order Enterobacterales; family Erwiniaceae; genus Pantoea; species Candidatus Pantoea bituminis. Next base: position 1,781,746 of record NZ_JAGTWO010000004.1, on the reverse strand, counting down.
GAGGTCATACATTAGCTCTAAGAATATTCTTAGTGAAGCGAAATTTATGGTTCGATTTCGCAACGCTTCGCAGCGTGGCTAACCGTGTTCCATTAGCGCAGGCCTGAAGCCTACAAGTATTTAAACCTTTTTATCAGAACTTTAAGTTGTTAAAAACATCATCTGCCTTATATCTTTCTTTTTCAGATCGACTTAATGCTTCTTGCCTATCTTTTTCCATTTTTTCATGATGTTGAGTTAAAAGTTCATCAGCCATTTTACACAATTTGTTGATAACGTTGATTTGATGCTGCATTTCATCAAGGGAACATCGCACAACAATATGTCCAGGATGCCATTCTGACTTACGCTTCATCATGTCAAATAGAGATTGATATGCTTGATCGTAGAACGATCCCCATAGCGGAGACCCTGTTTCATCAAGAGTGAACCATCTCTCACCCATAGACTCGTTAGTTGATGTTTTATCTTTGTTTAATCCAGTAATTTTCATCATAGAACTCCAAAATAGAAGAGTTCATAGGTTAAGATTTATCTGATGATCAGTGAAGTTTTTCCAGCAATAAAGTTTTACTTTGAGCACATTAGGCCTTATGCAGCTAGCATGGTTCACAACTTTATGAACTCCTCTCTGACGTATTGCTGCAAACCGGCTATTTGCTTTCCGGCTGTTTCGATTCGCTCTCTGAGGGTGAAATAATCCCGTTGAGCGGCGTCAGTAAGTCGGGCACTGACTGCATCATCCATGCCGGAGGAGGCGGTGGGTTGCTTCGGGCAGGTAGCGTTGAGCTGCAACCGACGCTTGCCAGTAGCAACATCATCATGCAGCTGATCGATAGTGGCTTTAGCATCAGCTAGCTCCTTCGTGTATTTGGCATCGAGAGCAGCAACACTTTGCTGGCGGCGCTGCATATCGTTGATTGTTTCCTGTCGCGTTTCCGCCAGGTGGGATGCTGATTCGTATTTGCTGTGGTAGTAGTTAGCTACCGAAGCAAACGCCGCAATGCAAAGGCAAAGCAGGAACCACAACAGCGCACGCCAGTTATTTACCAGCCAGATCATCAACACTCTCCGCCAGGCACATGGTGCATTCCATATCGCGGCGGTTCATCAGTCCGCGCCACTTCTGCCCTCCGGCGTAAATCCAGCGGCGCAACTCTTCGCGCAGGCACCGTCAACATCACCGGTATTCAGGCGCTTCAGGAGGGTTGATTTTGAGAAGGCACCCGTTCCGACGTTATATGTGAAGCTGTAGAGCGCGGCGCGCTGATATTCGCCGAGCAGCACCTTGACCATTCCGTCTACAGCTTTCTTTACGGGTTGCAGGTCATTCCACATCAGGCGATCTCATTCGCGGTCGGTGTACTTTTTACCTTTGATGATGTCGTTACCGGTATGACCGTCACAGACAGTCCATACGTCAGCCACATCTTTGTAAGGCTCATACACACGCCCTTCTACGCCATCCTTACCGCCAAGGAATACAGTAGCGATCAACATAGAGCCGCCACCCGCTGCTGCAATCAGTTTGTTGCGCAGGCCGTTTGACATAGCCATAGGTTAATCCTCGGTGAGTTCCGGCGCGGTGGGCCAGCGTTGAAGCGCCTGAATCTGCGCGAGTGTTGCTTTACGTTTGTAATACCAGTTGATACCGAGCGTCAGTAGCGCGACAGAATACCGGCCAGAACGCCAACAGCACTCCATTCGTCGGGGGCTAAGCCTGGTCAACAGACCATTGGCAATTGTCCCGGCTGATGCCAGTTTGCTCATATCGATACTCATATACACCTCCGTGATAACGGTCGGTGCTGTTTGTAGTCAGAAGAAAAGAGCGCTCCTCCCCATCACAGCAATGAGGGTCATCCGATTTAGTTTTGGGAGGGCGCTAAAACGAAAAAGGCCCACCGAAGTGAGCCTTTAAAATTTGATTATGAGGGTTTCCCCTTATTTACTTACAACATCACCGACACATTTAACTGTGGACCAGCAATTATGGCCCCAATCTACGCTACCTGATTTGCAAACGGCGTTTACGACAGCGTCACCGCCCATGACCGCAGCTTTATATCTCATATCCTGAAGGGCTTCTGCGCCGTTAGCGACGTCAGGGCCAGAGCTGGTTGCAAAGATATTCCCGCCAATTTCAGTAACCATCATTGACGATCCACCTCTACGAGCACAACTCATACCCATGACCTCGCCCAGCATTTTCGCTTGCGGGTATGGATTATTAGAGTAGCCCTCCATGTTGGCGAACTTAATTCTTGCGTCTCGGGGCATATCTTCAATGTCATTCGAGGCGCACCCAGCGAGTACAGCCGCCGCCATCAAAACCAGTAAATACTTCTTCATTTTGATTCTCTAGGATATTTGGACGGAGAATCTTATACACCTTAGGGCCATATGGTTAATTTAATTTCCAGCTTTTTTGATTTAAAGCAAACCCAATTAACCACTGCATCAAGGTAATCTTCTTAGCCCCGATCAGCCCGCCTTAGCGAGCCTTAATAATTATTTGATATTTCGGTTAAAACACGAAGAAACATTTTGCCTATAATTATAGGTTAACCTATATGTAATCACATCAGCAAGATGCTGAAACGGGAAGGCCCCTACCGAAGCAGAGGCCAACGAGAAAAGGGTTATGATGAAATTAATCATCATCCTGAATGTTCTCTTAGTGATTAGCTCGCCAGCCTACTAAGACAGTCAGGAAGAGAGGGGGAAACCCCTCTCACCATACCCACTTAATTTAGGATTTTCATATGGCACAGTCAATATCTGACATTCAGAAAAAGAGCGATGAAAAGCGCGGCGTGAAGGTTAAAGGTATTAAGCTCCACATGAACGTTATCGAATTGCTGGAACGACTGGCAAATGAGACTGGAGAATCACAGGCGGTAGTGGTTACTAAAGCATTGCAGATGTATGCCGAAAACCTTAGTAAGTGATAAAAATTTTTTTAGCTAATGAGGGTGGATCAATGATGGCCTTAGATGAAGCAATCCAAACGATTATTGATGATAATCAGCAACTTACTTAGAAGAATTTCACTACCCCAAAGGGTGAGTACTGCGTGGTATTCAATAACAAAAACGAATAGGTATTAGTGAAACTTGTTCTTCAAAACGATTGGCTTCAAGGCTCATGCTGCTTAATCAAATCTCTGGTTTTCTGCCTGTAATGCTTCGCCAGCTCCTGCAACTCTTCCCGCGTCCACTTTTTCAACTCATGTGGGCCCATCACAGGTGGGCTGTTCGCCCTTCTGCTCCTCGACTTCATCCTCGTTGCTCCCCATCGATGCCTGAATCACCTCCTCTTCAAGCGTCGGATTTAATGCCGCACCCAACGGTGAAGTTGCCAAACTGTCTGGCAATACCACGTGCGGTAACGGTACTTCGGTGGTCGGCATCGGAATATGTTTAGCGGTGTAACTTAACAGAGCAATGGCTACCGCGCACAGCATGAAACAGAGATAAAGCATATTGCTACCGAGCGGTTGCATCAGTGCGCCAGCGATCAGCGGCCCAATACTGGCACCAATACCAAATGCCATCAGCAGGCAGGCGGTTAAAGAAACACGACGTTCAGCTGCGACCTGATCGTTAGCTAACGCAACCTGTAACGGATAGAGCGAGAATTGCATCATGCTGGCGATAAAAGAGACGCCCAACAACCAGCCAAACGTCAGGTGCGGCAGCAAGACCAGCGGCAATGCGCTAATAGCAAACAGCACGGCGATAAAGAACAGCAAGCGCTGGCGATCGTAGCGGTCAGAGAGCCAGCTCAGCGGAAATTGCGACACCAGCCCGGCAAATATCGTTAAGCTCATGAACAGGCCGGTTTGTGCGGTTGAAAAGCCTTTGCTACTGGCATACACCGGCGCTAGCCCGTAAAACGCCCCTACCGCCATGCCGGTAATCAGCGTGGTGCCCAGCAGTTTAGGAATGGTATGAATGAAATAGCCCAGCTCCATTGGCGCGGGCGACATCGCCTGTACATTGGTGCGCGTAGTCAAGGCGATCGGCACCAGACACAGCGCAAAGCAGAGTGCCACAATCAGCAAGGTGCTGACGCCAAAACCGCTTTGCAGCGTCAGTAAAACCTGCCCGCCACTTAAGCCTAAATAGGTCGCCACCATGTAAAAACCAAAAATGACGCCACGCTGCGAAGATTCAGCCTGATCGTTCAACCAACTCTCCAGCACCATGTACTGGCACATCATGCAAAGACCGATGATCAAGCGCAGAAAAACCCACAGCGGGATGAAGTCTGTCAAACCATGTCCAATCACGGAGGCGGTAATGATGCCAGCACAGGAGACGTAAGCACGGATATGGCCCACGCGGGCAATCAGGTTATGCCCAACTTTGCCGCCAATGACCAAACCGACATAGTTAGCCGCGATGATGGCACCAATCAGCGCACCATTAACCTGCTCATGCGCCAGCCGCAGCGAAACGTAGGTAGTCAGAAGGCCGGAACCTAACAGCATCAACAATGTGGTGGCATAAAGCGGAAGAAACGTGCTGAGGATTTTTTCATACGACTCCCTGTCAATACCGATGAGACATAACGCCTTAAAGATAGATGATTTGTTGACGTTGCGGGTCAGCGTAGAACTGAAAAAAGCCGGAGAAAGATTCTCCGGCCTGTGCCATGCGCGTTAGACGTTGGGGAACGTAATATTATTGCCCGGCGCTTCACGATGAAGATGGATAAAGTTCAGGTGGCGTTCGTACTGATCGAGAATATCGATAATCACCTGTTCTTTGCTGTAATCCATTAAATCGTTGCCTTGACTGCCTTCCAGCAGGAAGGTTTCCAGGCGGTAATAGGTTGATTTACCGCTGCGTGCGCGGTAGGTGAAGCCCGGAACCGAATACTGTTGCGGCCAGACCTGATAAACAAAGTCCTGCTCTTCACCCAAATTCACCCGCAGATCGAGATAGCCGATCGGGTTAGCCTCATCGGCTGGCACGCTTTCCAGCGTCACTTTACCGCCACGCAGTTCCAGCTCTTTCGCAACATCCTGCATCGCCGGGAACACCACGGTTTCCATCATTTGCTGGGTATAACGTGTGCCGGGATAGTTCATCAAACGTGACAGGCGTTTTTTCCAGCTCAGACGATCATTTGCCGCCGCAAGATAGGGAGCAGTTTCACGCGAGGCGCTGGCCCGACGGTAATCCTCAATTTTCAGCGACTTATACAAACCCGCCATCACAAAGAACATGACAAAACTGAACGGCAGCCCCATGATTACCGTGGTATTTTGCAACGCCGAAATACCGTTGGTCATCAACATACTCAGGGTTAATACGCCGATGGCAATTGACCAAAAAATACGTAACCAGTTCGGTGCATCACTGTTGATGTCTTTCAGCTTCGAAGTGAAGTTGCCAAGCACCAGCGATCCAGAATCGGCTGAAGTGACATAAAACAGCATACCGGTAATCGTTGCCACGGAAGCACTCAGCTTAAAGGCGGGATATTGCGCCAGCAGGCTATAGAAGCCGCGTTCCGCATGGCCCATCACTTCCTGCGCAAATCCTGCATCACCGTGAATGATTTCGTACAGCGCGGCATTACCGAATACCGACAGCCACAACAGCGTAAAGGTAAACGGAATAATCAGCGTTCCCAGTACGAATTCACGAATAGTACGACCACGAGAGATACGCGCCAGAAACAAGCCAACAAACGGCGACCAGGCAACCCACCACGCCCAGAAGAAGAGTGTCCAGCTGTTCATCCATTCGGTTGGACGATCAAAGGCAAAGGTGTTCAGCGTCATGCCCATAAAGCGATTGATGTAATCGCCCACGTTCAGCACGAGCGCATTCAGCAGGAATTCAGTATTGCCCATAAACAGCACAAACAGGATCAAACCCAGCGCCAGCGCCACGTTGATCTCTGAAAGAATACGGATCCCTTTGTCCACGCCGGACGTCACGGAAATGGTCGCAATGACCACAGACAAAATAATCAGTGCCGTTTGCGCGGTCAGCCCTTCAGGAACATCAAACAAGACTTTCAGACCGTAGTTCAACTGAACCACACCGATGCCTAATGTCGTGGCAATACCAAAAATCGTGCCGACTACAGCAGCAATATCCACGGTATGGCCGATTGGCCCATTGACTCGCTTACCAAAAATAGGATACAGCGCCGAGCGGATGGTCAATGGCAAGTTGTAGCGATAGCTAAAGTAACCCAGCGCGATTCCCATTAAGGCGTACATCGACCAACCGGTTAAGCCATAGTGGAACAGTGTCCAGACCATTGCCTGGCGAGCCGCTTCCATGGTTTGCCCCGCCCCTTCTGGCGGCTGCATGTACTGCGCAACCGGCTCAGCCACCGAGAAAAACATCAGGTCGATACCGATACCGGCGGCGAACAGCATGGCCGACCAACTCAGTACGCTGAATTCAGGTTTTGATTGTTCCGGGCCAAGCTTGATCGCACCAAAACGCGAACAGGCCATATAGAGCACAAATACGATATAGAGTGAGGCGGATAACATGTAGTACCAGCCAAACGTCGCAGAAACCCAGTTTACCGTTTTTAAGATCCAGCTTGCGGCCAAATCGCTATAAAGAATTGTCACAAGTGAAAATGTCAGAATCAGTCCGGCTGACGTGTAAAACACAACAGGATTGATTCTGTCTTTTTCACTGGCAGGTGAATTAATCATCGATTACCTCTGGTTAATTTACTGCAAAATTTCAAGAACTTACTTCAAAGCCAGGCGATGTCTGACTCGTATCCTTCCCTTTTATTGCCAAAATTTTATCTGCGCTACGGCGTTGTATTGCGCTTCCCACCGCTGCGTTTATCGTAACAACTGAAGCACAGCATCCTAACAACTTTTCTTTTTATATTGAACGTGCAATCAAAAAAGTTTTAATAGTGGCTCGAATTGAGGGTGGAGTTGGAGTTATGCCAAAGGTGGGGATGCAGCCGATAAGACGTCGGCAACTGATTGATGCGACCCTGAGCACAATTAATGAAGTCGGTATTAATGATGCAACCATCGCCCAGATTGCGCGCCGTGCAGGCGTGTCGACCGGGATCATTAGTCACTACTTCAAAGACAAAAATGGCTTATTAGAAGCCACAATGCGCGACGTGACCCGCCAACTGCGTGATGCGGTTGCCGCCAGGCTGCGGCCTTTGGTTGATGCCAGCACAGAAGCGCGCTTGTGCGCGATTGTCGAAGGCAATTTTGACGAAACGCAGGTGCACAACGCCGCCATGAAGGCCTGGCTGGATTTTTGGTCCAGCAGCATGCATCAACCCCAGCTCAATCGCCTTGAGCGCGTCAGTAGCAGTCGGTTGTTTTCAACGCTGGCAGCAGAGTTCCGTCGTGAAATCCCCCGCGATAAGGCGCGTCTGGCGGCTTATGGCTTAGCCGCATTGATTGACGGTTTATGGCTTCGTGCCGCATTAAGCGGTAAGCCCTTCAATCCAGACGCGGCCAGAACCTTGACCACACAATTCATCCGTCAGCAGTTGGCTGGCGAGCACGAATAAAGGAAGGAGAAGATATGTCCCTGTTCACCGAGCAAAAATTATATATCGATGGTGCTTACGTAGCCGCGACCGAAGGCGAAACTTTCCAAACCATCAATCCGGCCAATGGCGAAGTGTTGGCTGATGTGCATCAGGCAGGTGCAGTGGATGTTGATCGCGCCGTTGCTGCGGCGCAAAAAGGTCAAAAAGTTTGGGCAGCCATGACCGCAATGGAGCGCTCACGCATTTTGCGCCGTGCGGTTGATATTTTGCGCGAGCGTAACGACGAATTAGCTGAGCTGGAGATGCTCGATACCGGTAAGCCGTACAGCGAAACCGTCAGCGTGGATATTGTCACCGGCACCGACGTGCTGGAATATTATGCTGGCCTGATCCCCACGCTGGAAGGCCAGCAGATCCCGCTGCGTGATACTTCATTCGTTTATACCCGCCGTGAACCGCTGGGCGTGGTGGCAGGCATTGGTGCCTGGAACTACCCCATTCAGATCGCGCTGTGGAAATCCGCACCCGCATTAGCTGCGGGTAACGCAATGATCTTCAAACCCAGCGAAGTGACGCCATTAACCGCGCTCAAACTGGCAGAAATCTACACCGAAGCTGGCGTGCCAAATGGCGTATTTAACGTGCTGCCGGGCACCGGACAAGTCACAGGTCAGCTGCTGACTGAACATCCCGGCATCGATAAAGTCTCGTTCACCGGCGGCGTCGCCAGCGGCAAGAAAGTCATGGCTAATGCAGCGGGATCTACGCTGAAAGAGGTCACCATGGAGTTGGGTGGCAAATCTCCGCTGATCATCTTTGATGATGCCGATCTCGATTTGGCTGCCGACATTGCCATGATGGCCAACTTCTACAGTTCAGGTCAGGTTTGCACCAATGGTACTCGCGTCTTTATCCCTGCCCCGCTGAAAGCGGCATTCGAAGCGAAAATCGCTGAGCGCGTGGCACGCATCCAACCTGGCGATTTGCGCCAGCCGGAAACCAACTTTGGTCCGCTGGTGAGCTTTAGCCATCGCGATAATGTCATGCGTTATATCGAGTCAGGTATCGCTGAAGGGGCGCGCGTGCTGTGCGGTGGCAAACGCCTTACTGGCGCGGGCTTTGATCAGGGAGCTTGGGTTGCCCCCACCGTATTCACCGATTGTCACGACGAGATGAAAATTGTGCGTGAAGAGATCTTCGGCCCGGTGATGTCAATTTTGAGTTACGAGAGCGAAGAAGAAGTGGTACGCCGCGCCAACGCCACCGAATTTGGTTTGGCTGCGGGCGTTGTGACGCAGGATCTGAATCGTGCGCACCGCGTGATTCATCAAATTGAAGCGGGCATTTGCTGGATTAACACTTGGGGTGAATCGGCAGCAGAGATGCCGGTCGGCGGTTACAAACACTCCGGCGTGGGTCGTGAAAATGGCCTGATGACGCTGCAAAACTACACCCAAGTGAAATCTGTGCAGGTCGAACTGTCACGTTTTCAGTCAATATTTTAATTATTCCAACCTGAGGAACGACGAATGGAATTTGATTACATCATCATCGGAGCCGGATCCGCAGGGAATGTTTTAGCTACACGCCTGACCGAAGACAGCACTGTAAACGTTCTACTGCTGGAAGCAGGCGGTCCAGATTATCGTTTTGATTTCCGTACCCAAATGCCTGCGGCGTTAGCGTATCCACTCCAGGGAAAACGCTACAACTGGGCTTACGAAACCGATCCTGAACCTTACATGAACAACCGCCGCATGGAATGTGGTCGTGGCAAAGGTTTAGGGGGTCGTCGCTGATTAATGGTATGTGCTACATCCGCGCCAACGCGATGGACCTCGATGGCTGGGCCAAAGAGCCGGGCCTGGAATCGTGGAGCTATCTGGATTGCCTGCCGTACTACCGCAAAGCCGAAACCCGTGATATCGGGCCAAACGATTATCACGGCGGAGACGGCCCGGTTTGCGTGGCAACGCCAAAAGCGGGTAATAACGTGCTGTTTGAAGCGATGATCGAAGCGGGCGTGCAGGCGGGTTATCCACGTACTGAAGACCTCAACGGCTATCAGCAGGAAGGTTTTGGTCCAATGGATCGCACCGTAACGCCACAAGGTCGTCGCTCCAGCACCGCGCGCGGTTATCTTGATCAAGCTAAAGGCCGTACCAACCTGAAAATTATCACGCATGCCACCACCGACCGCATCGTGTTCGAAGGCAAGCGTGCTGTCGGCGTGGAATATTTGGTGGGTGAGAGTAACACCTCACATAAAGCTCATGCGCGTCGTGAAGTGTTGTTGTGTGCAGGCGCGATCGCATCGCCGCAGATCTTACAGCGCTCGGGTGTTGGCCCGGCGACTTTGCTGAAGCAGTTCGATATTCCTGTGGTACAGGATCTGCCTGGCGTGGGTGAAAACCTACAGGATCACCTGGAAATGTACCTGCAGTACGAATGCAAAGAGCCGGTTTCTATTTATCCGGCATTGAAGTGGTGGAACCAGCCGAAAATCGGTGCTGAATGGATGTTAAATGGCACCGGCCTCGGTGCCAGCAACCAATTCGAAGCGGGTGGCTTTATTCGAAGCCGCGAAGAGTTCGCCTGGCCGAATATTCAGTATCACTTCCTGCCGGTTGCGATTAACTACAACGGCTCTAATGCGGTGGATGCGCACGGTTTTCAATGTCATGTCGGTTCGATGCGTTCGCCAAGTCGGGGCCATGTGCGGTTGAAATCACGCGATCCGCGTCAGCATCCTTCGATTCTGTTCAACTACATGGCGTCTGAACAGGATTGGCACGAGTTCCGTGATGCCATTCGCATCACCCGCGAGATCATTCAGCAACCGGCGCTGGATAAATATCGCGGCCGCGAAATCAGCCCGGGTCTTGATTGCCAGACCGATGAGCAGCTGGATGAGTTTGTGCGTAATCATGGCGAAACGGCTTATCACCCTTGCGGTACCTGTAAAATGGGTACCGATGCGATGTCGGTGGTTGATGGTGATGGACGCGTTCACGGCCTGGAATCATTGCGTGTAGTGGATGCATCCATTATGCCGCTGATCATCACCGGTAACCTGAATGCCACCACCATTATGATTGGCGAGAAAATTGCTGACCGTATTCGTGGTCATCAGTTACCGCGCAGCACAGCGAAATACTTTGTGGCGGGCGATACGCCAGTGCGTACAGAGCCAAAGCGCGCAAATCAACACGCATAACGATCACCCATATTGCACTCGCGCCAACAGCTAAGTTGTTGGCGCTTTTTTTGTCTGTTAACCGGCTTGGTTAACTATCCTGACCCGCCTGATGCAGCGCTTTCAATGTTTGATACAGTACATTCACGTCCAACTGGCCGGGAGCAGACGCTTGTCCCAGGTTACCAAACGTCAGATTGCTGCCATACACTTCACCCGCGATACGGCTAATTGTCCCCTTTCCTCCCATTGCCATTGTCAGCAAAGGCTTATCACTGTGCTGTCGCATTTGCCAGGTGACAGACGTTAAGCGATTCACATCCTCTGGCGTTTTCGGCATCACGGCAATTTTCAACACATCAGCACCGTGCGCGGCTTGCCATTCCAGACGCTGTAACATCTCTTCATTAGACGGCGTCGCATTGAAGTCATGATAAGAGAGGATCACCGCCACCTTTTGCTGTCGCGATTCTGCCACCAGCTTTTGTATTGGTTGCTCACCGATGCGCATCTCAATATCAACCATATCAACGAATCCCGCGGCCAACCATTGCTGATAAAGTTGCGTATAACGCGCATCGTCCAGCATTTTTTCTCCCCTTCCTGTTTGGTACGAAAGGTCAGCAGCAACGGCTTACCGTTCAGTTTTTGGCGCATCGACTGGCCCAATTTAGCGACGCGCGGTCCATCCATAGCAAAAGCGAGTTTATCAACACGCAGTTCAACGATACTCACTTCATGCGTGCGTGCGGCTTGCTCAGTTTCTTGCAGCACGCTGGCTTCATCCTGCCCTGAGGTCGAGACGATAATAGCGGGTTGTCCCTGACCAATGCGCACATTGCCTACCTGAAGCGGCTGAACCTGCTGTTTTTTCGACTCTGGCTCTTGAGCACTGGCGTCTGTCGCGCAAACAGAAACCGCCATCGCCAGTAAAATCGCTGTGGGTGCGTTTAACATTAATGTCTCCTTTCGCTTTGGTATGATCATTTCAGTTTTTAAGATCTGGTTCACACTTTTAAGATAGGCAAGAGAGAAGCAAGGAGAGAATAAATATGAAAGTGGATGCCGGACTGAAGCACGACCTGCGGCTGGGCCTCTGTTGTTTGCCTGCACTGATGCTGATTTTTATCGGCGGATTTCTGTTAAATCATGTTGCCGAAGCGAGCGTCATTGCCAGCGGTGCTTTGCCGCTGGCCTTTGGTGCCAGTAAAACCTGGGAAGGCTCTTCATTTAAATTGCTGCTGGCAACCGTGGTGGGACTCGGTTTCTCATCCTGGCTGGGCGCCATGGCGGGATCGGTGTTGCCGCTCTACATCAGCCTGGCCATGATTTATACCGCGGCCTACGCCATCATCACGGGTATTGATGGCACCGCGGGTTGGGTATTCCTGCAAGCGGCGATCGCCTTTCTGGTCTCAGGTTACTTTCCTGGCGATATGGCGCATGCCACTCACCGAGCGCTGCTTATTTCCATCGGCGGCTTGGTACAGTTAACAATAATTTGCCTGCTGTTGAGCAAAGGTCATTTTCATTTGCAGTGGGTGAGCCGATTTTCACTGTTCTCCTTTCTGCGTCAGGAGACGCTAAAACATCGCCACAAACTCCATCTGCGCTGGTCAGTGCTGTTTGGTTTATTGTCGATGGGGATGGCGCTGTTCACCGTTGAACTTTATCACCTGAAGAATGGCTACTGGACCGGTATGACTCTGCTGTTGTGTTTGCGCAACCACTATCAAGAATCACTGCTGCGGGTGCCGGCAAGGCTGTTTGGCACGTTTCTGGGCTGTTTGTCGGCGGGCGTCCTGACCTACCTTTTCCCACAACTTGCCGTGCTGGCATGCGGTTTTATCGTTTCAGGTTACATCGCGTTTACCCTTTCCTATCGCCTGGCAACCGGCTCCTATTTTGTCTTTACCTTTTTCGTCACCCTGATGGTGGTATTTATGATTTCACTGACAGGGTTAGCGCAGGGAAATGTGGCAGCCGATCGCCTGACTGCAACGGCAATTGGCGGAGCCTACGCATTAGCCGCAATCTTATTCACTCGTTTGGCGACGGCATTACAAATCCGATTTAGCGACAATAAAAAGTCCGATCCTGAATCATTATATTGAATCAATGAACCCGGAAACGGTATGCCGATAAGGGTTCGAAAACTTCAGAGACAATAATTTACCAATTAAATCGCATTGAAAAATAAGCGTATTTTGGAAAAATCGTGTGATTTAAAGCATGCCATCTGCAAAGTGTCAGTTTTTCTATAGGCTTTACTGACAATCTTTTACAGAGGGATGTATTGTGGCATCAACATCGCTGCGTTTTTGGCCAACGCTAAGTGGTCTTTTGGTCAGCTTGTTTGGTTTAGCTTATTTGATACTCGGAGGCTGGCTGGCTTTTTCAGGCGGCACGCCGTGGTATCTGCTGTTTGGTATTGGCTTCTTAATCAGCGGCATTCAACTTTTACGGCGTCGCTCGTCAGGTATCTGGCTCTATTTGATCACTTTTTTGATTTGTGTGGTGTGGTCATTAACGGAAGTGGGACTCGATGGCTGGCAATTAATGCCTCGTCTTCTGGCGCCAGCAATTCTTGGCATTTGGCTCTGCATGCCTTGGGTTGTGCGTCCAATCATCACGGCTGCTGCTCAACGCCGTTCAACGTTGGCTGCCGCATTGATTTATCTTCTCTCTATCGGCGGCATTCTTTACAGCGGCTGGCAAGTCACTGACGCCCGCTTTGTTCATCATCTCCCCTTTCCCGCCGTGCAATCTGCTCAGCGCTCAGCCACTGAAGATAACGGCAATGACTGGAAACATTACGGTCGCACGGCGGCTGGACAACGCTTTTCTCCGCTAACGCAAATTACGCCGCAGAACGTAAATGAATTAAAACCGGCATGGCGTTACGACACCGGTGATGTCATGCGTAAAGGCGAAGACAAGGCAGGACGTGAGTTCAGTTTTGAAGTGACCCCCATTAAAGCGGGCAACAGCTTGTACATTTGTACGCCTCATCGTGAAGTGATTGCGCTGGATGCCACCACAGGAAAACAGCGTTGGAAATTTGATCCAAAATCGAATACTTCAGCTAATGAATACCTTGCCTGCCGTGGTGTGGCATGGAGCCAGGTTGATAGTGATGCGACCTGCCCACAGAAAATCATTACGACTACGGCGGATGCGCGCATGGTGGCGCTGGACGCACGCACCGGCAGACCGTGCGAATCTTTTGGTCAACATGGTTATGTCTCTCTTACCGATCACATGGGCAACGTGCCGCCTGGATTTCATTACATCACTTCGCAGCCGATGGTGCTGGAAGGCCGTATCGTGTTAGGCGGTTGGATATATGATAATCAAACCACGGGCGAACCCTCAGGCGTTGTGCGTGCCTATGATGAGAAAACCGGTGAACTGAGTTGGGCGTGGGATTTGGGTCGAAATCCAGCAAATGCGCCGTTAAAAGCGGGTGAAACCTATACACGCGGTACACCAAACGGCTGGGGAACCTACACCGCCGATCCAAAATTGGGTTTGATTTATATTCCGCTGGGTAACGCCACACCGGATTACTACGGTGCGGGAAGACGCACTTTTGACGAAAAATATTCAAGCTCAATCGTCGCACTCGACATTCATAGCGGCGAAGAAAAATGGCATTTCCAGACGGTGCATCATGACGTATGGGACTTTGACTTGCCGATTGGTCCAACGTTAGTTGACCTGCCCACTCCAGATGGAAAAGGTGTGCATGCGCTGGTGCAAACCACAAAGATGGGGCAGTTGTTCTTGCTGGATCGTCGAACCGGTAAGCCGCTGGCTCAAGTGAATGAAAAATCTGTTCCCACCTCGCCCTCATTACCGGGCGAACATCTTTCACCAACGCAGCCTGATTCCGTGGGTATGCCCAACCTTGCCCCGCCCGTATTAAAAGCAACCGACACCTGGGGCGCTACGCCGTTTGATCAGCTTTGGTGCCGCATTCAGTTTCACCGTTACCGTTATCAGGGTAATTTCACGCCACCAGCAGCGGGAACTTCCATCGCTTATCCTGCCTTTGATGGGGTAATGGATTGGTACGGTGCATCAATTGATCCGCGCCATAATGTCATGATTGCCAATACCAGCTATATCCCTTTCACCATGCAAATGATGAAAAGTGACGACGCTATTAAGCAAGGTCTGATGCAGAAATGGGCAGGCTGGGCCAGCGGTCAACCTTATCCAAAACCTAAAGAGTTCGCGGTGGGTCCTGAATATGGCACGCCTTGGGCGGCAGTCGTCAAACCCTGGCTTAGCCTATTAGGTGCCCCGTGTAGCACACCGCCATGGGGCAAGTTATACGCCATCGATCTCACCAGCCGCAAAATCATCTGGGAACGTCCAGCTGGCACGACGCGTGATATGAATATTTTCGGCACACATACTAACGCTCCGCTGCCAACCGGCATCTTTATGATGGGCGGCAACGTCATTACTCAAAGTGGACTGATTTTCATGGGGGCAACGGCCGATAATTATCTGCGTGCCTATGACGAAGCCAGCGGAAAAGAGTTGTGGCGCACCCGCTTACCGGCAGGCGGCCAGGCTACGCCGATGACTTACCAAGGTGAAGATGGCAGACAATATGTGGTTATTGCGGCGGGAGGACACGGAGGTTTGGGTACAGCCTCAGGGGATTCTGTGATGGCTTATGCGCTGCCTTCTCATTAAATATTTTCTTTGGGCTGTGCTTTTTTCAGCACTGCTTATTCCCCTTACATAAAAGTAAAAAGGGTTTTTTATTGTTAGATATAATAAACCAGCCGCTGAAATAGTTATTAACATATTACTGATTTGCATAAAGACGCTTTTATTTTCAGACTTAAGGAGGAATAAATTGAGGAGGAAATATGATTGAACAATATCGTCATTGCATTGAAGCATGCTATTTCTGCGCTGCAGCCTGTGATAATTGTGCCGCATCCTGTTTAAAAGAAGAGAATTTAGAAATGATGCGGGATTGCATCAGACTGGATACACAATGCGCCAGCCTCTGTCGTTTAAGCGCGCAATTTATGGCACTGGACAGCGATGCCGCAAAAGCATTATGTGCAATTTGCGCGGATATTTGTCAGCAATGCGGCGAAGAGTGTGGGAAACATCAGCATGATCATTGCCAGCAATGCTCAAAAGCGTGTCTACACTGCGCTGAAGCATGCCGCAAAATGGCCGCTTAACATACGTGAATAACCGCCTGAAAAGGCGGTTTATTACTGGTGGTAAATTATAAAAGATCACTAAGCGTGAAAGTCAGCATTAATAATTTTAGGCATTTTTTGCATCAAAAGGGCCTGTATCGCCGGAGTTAAGCACAGCATTTTCTTTGGCGATCATTTGGGAAACTCTAACCATATCCTGGAACTCTTGCAGCAGGAGTTCTGCTTCAGGTCGATAGGGATCATAGGGATCAACCATGACAGAGTTGATGGCTTTATTCACGCTGCCAATGAGTTCGCTCAGTCCACCATTTTGGCCGATGGTCAAAAGCAAGGCACTCATCATCAGAGATTGCGCTTCTACTCGAGCGGCTAGCTGTTTAGCTTGAGCATCCATATTCGAAATCTTAGCAAGCATACTCAGTATGACATTATTCATCTGACCTCCAGTCTTTTATTCAGAAAAACAATGAGCGCTTAGCGCTGAACATACAGAGTTTACCTGAAAAAGAGGGGAATATGCCACATGGTCAGACCAGAGTGCTGTTTTCAGGTAATTAACAGCGCCTATATACTGCAGATAAGATTAATAAAATTAAACCCATAAAAGAAGCTTATATACTCAATATTAATTACGTTGCAACAGTGAACAGATAACCCTGCTGCAACGCGGAGAGAATAAACCGCAAGAACCTTTCAACGTTCTGCCGCTTCGCTTTTAGGCTACACCCAATGCTGTTTTTACTTCATTCGCAATTTTTTCAACTTGCGGGCCATATATGACCTGGACATCATTATTACTGACACGGTTTATTCCATTAGCGCCAGTGCTCATTAAAGTCTGATCAACGACTTCCTTCATATCTTTAACCCGGACGCGCAAACGCGTAAAACAGCAATCAACATCTTCAATATTCGCATGGCCGCCTAAACCACTGATGATCACTTGTGTGCGCTCGTTGGCAGCAACCACCTGCGGTTTTTCATCCTCAGATTCTCTGCCTGGCGTTTCTACGTTCATTCGGGTAATGACGAAGCGGAAAGCGTAGTAATAGAGCGGTGCATAAATCACGCCCAGCGCCAGCGTCCACCACCAATGCGTTTTGCTGCCGCCGAGCATGCCAAATACGACCAAATCGATAACGCCACCCTGAACGTTCCCGATCATCAAGTGCAACATCGACATCAACATAAATGAGAGGCCGGTCAGGAAGGCATGCAGTAAATAAAGCACCGGCGAAACGAAGATGAAACAGAACTCCAGCGGTTCAGTGATACCGGTAGTAAAAGAGGTTAATGCTCCCGCCATCACCAGCGCCTTGACGCGTTGCTTATGCTCTGGCCTTGCCGTGTGATAAATCGCCAGCGCCGCTGCGGGTAAACCAAACATCATTACTGGGATTTTTCCCTGCGCAAGAAACTGGGTGGCAGTGCGAATGGTTTCATCTGGAATCATGCCAGGATGGGTTAAAGAGGTATTAAAGATATTCAGTGCACCGACAACGCTTTGGCCATCAACAGTCGCCATACCGCCAATCGGCGTAAAACGCACCGTTTCATTCAAAATATGGTGCAGGCCGGTAGGAATCAGGATGCGCTCGAAAGCACCTAGCAGAAAAGCGCCATATTGTCCGCTTTTACCAATCATCTGACCGATCCAGGCAATGCCCTGACCTATGGTTGGCCATATCATTGCTAACAGCACACCGATGAGCGGTAAACAGACCACGGTGACAATTGGCACAAAGCGACGCCCTCCAAAGAAGCTGATCGCCGTGGGCAACTGCTGAGTGTAGAAACGATTGTGTAGCGCAACTGTTGCTAAGCCAGCAATGACGCCGCCGAGCACACTCATGTTGTAGGTGAAGACGCCCAGCATCTCGATGTATTCCGCCGAGGTCATCATCGCCGTGGTTTGATCCATGCCCGCCTGCTGTAACGCTTCTGGCGTGGTCGTAGCGGCAGTTAAGCCTTTGGCGGCCAACGTGGCATTGATACCGACATTCATCGCAATATAACCAATCACTGCTGCAAAAGCCGCCGTGGGTTTTTCTGCTTTGGCCAAACCGATGGCGCTGGCCACGGCAAAAACACCGGCAAATTAGCGAACAGCGCGCCAGCAACTTTGCGGATAAAGCCAATGATTAATTGTGGAACCTGCATCTGCGCAAACGCATCGCCGGTAATCGCCGGATTTTGCATTGCTGCTGCCAATCCAAGAAATATCCCCGCAGCGGCAATGACCGAGATCGGCATCATCAACGCTTTGCCAAAAGCATGAATCTGGCTGGTCAGCTGTTTCATGGTATCGCGCCCTCTTCTGTTGTGAAAAAACAGTATTAGCGCGATGTAGAAACTTCACCCGTAAACGCCGGGTTAAACGCGAGTAAAATTTGACCAACGTCACATTTAAGTCAAATGCACGATAAACAGTGACTATCGCACCATTAAGTCAATCAATTAGACAACTTTTATGCAGAGCGGCACACTTCCCTTCACCATCAGGCCATATCCTGATAACAAACTTTCTACAATATTTTCTAATAAAAATAAGCCTGCACTCATTATGAAATTTAAACGCAAAATCAAACCTTACCGTGCCGCAGCGGGCGGTTGGGGTTCACTGGAAGCCACCACGCGTTTCGTCTTTGACAGCAAAGCTGCACTGAAAAATATGCGTAATCTGCTACGCATGAATAAAGCCCGCGGTTTTGACTGCCCAGGCTGCGCATGGGGCGATGACAACAAAAGTACGTTTAGCTTTTGCGAAAACGGCGCAAAAGCGGTCACCTGGGAAGCGACACGTCGTGTCGTCGATACCGACTTCTTTGCTAAGCACAGCGTTAATACGCTTTACGCGCAGAGTGATTACTTTCTTGAATATCAGGGCCGTTTAACGCATCCGCTGCGTTACAACGCCGAAACCGATCATTATGAACCCATCAGCTGGGATGAGGCGTTCGCGCTAATTGCACGCCATATCAAGGCGATGGATAATCCTGATCAAATGGAGCTGTACACCTCCGGCCGCGCCAGTAATGAAGCGTCCTGGCTTTATCAGTTGTTTGGTCGCCTGATGGGCACGAATAATTTCCCTGACTGCTCCAACATGTGCCATGAAGCCAGCGGTACTGGCCTGAAGCGCAGTATCGGCGTAGGTAAAGGCACGATTCGCCTGGATGATTTTGACCACGCTGACGCGATTTTTGTCTTCGGTCAAAACCCGGGAACGAACCATCCACGCATGCTGCACAGCCTGCGTCACGCTGCCGATCATGGCGCGAAGATCGTAACCTTTAACACGCTACGTGAGCGCGGTCTGGAACGGTTTGCCGATCCACAAAAACCCCTTGAAGTCATGACGTCTAAAGCGGGCACCATCAGTTCGGCTTATTACCAACCGAATTTGGGGGTGATATGGCGGCGGTACGCGGCATGGTGAAGACGCTGCTGGAAACGCACCGTGCGCGTCTGGCTGCGGGTGAAAGTGGCTTGTTCGATCAGGCTTTTCTGAATGCCAAAACGCAAGGCGTTGAAGCGTACTTTGCAGCAGTTGATAACACCGATTGGGCGCAGATCGTAGCGCAATCAGGTCTGACTGAGGCGCAGATCCGCGAAGCCGCGGCGATTTATCAAAGCGCCGACCGGGTAATTTGTACCTGGGCGATGGGCATTACCCAGCACAAACATTCGGTTGATACGGTTCGTGAGATCACTAACCTGCAACTGCTGTTTGGGCAACTGGGTAAAAAAGGCGCGGGCCTGTGTCCGGTTCGCGGTCACAGTAATGTTCAGGGCAACCGCACCATGGGCATCGATGAGAAACCGGCTAAGCCGTTCCTCGATGCGCTGGGCAAACATTTCGATTTTGAACCCCCACGTGCAGCAGGCCATAACACCGTTGAAGCCTTGAATGCCATGCTACGTGATGAAGTCAAAGTGTTGATCGCATTGGGCGGTAATCTCGCTGCAGCAGCGCCAGATTCACCGATTACCGAAGAAGCGATGTCGCGTTGCGGTTTGACGGTGCACATCAGTACCAAGCTAAACCGCAGCCATTTGGTTCCGGGGCATGAAGGATTGATTCTGCCGACGTTGGGTCGCACCGAGCGTGACGAGCAGGCGACCGGCAATCAGTTCATTACTGTGGAAGATTCATTCAGCATGGTGCACGCCTCTGAAGGTATCGGCATGCCGCTGGCGGATACGCAGCGTTCAGAAACGGCGATTGTGGCAGGTATTGCACACGCAGTACTCGGTGATGACAAAGTAAAATGGCTGGATTTGGCCGGTGATTACAACCTGATCCGCGATCATATTGCCGCCACGATCCCAGGCTTCACTGATTTCAATGAGAAATGCGACCTGCCGGGCGGTTTTTATCTGGGCAACGCCGCAGCGGAATTGCGTTTTAATACGCCGTCAGGAAAAGCAGAATTTAGCCACGCAGCACTGCCAACGTCACTGTTTCCCAACCTGAGTGCTGACGTGCCGTTTACCCTGCAAACTCTGCGTTCCCACGACCAGTACAACACCACGATTTACGGTCTCGACGATCGCTATCGCGGCGTGTACGGCCAGCGCGAAGTGGTGTTTATTAACCCTGATGACATGGCCGAATTGGGTTTCAGTGAAGGTGAGTTGGTTGATATCGAAACGCTGTGGAACGACGGGATTACGCGTTGCGTCAGCGGCTTCAAGCTGGTGCCATACAATATTCCGCGCGGCAATCTCGCGGCCTATTATCCCGAAACCAACCCGCTGGTCCCACTCAATAGCTTTGGTGACGGCAGCGGTACGCCAACCTCCAAATCGGTACCGGTAAAACTCGAACTTTCACAGGCACTTCCCGGTCAGCGAATTGCCTAAAATCCTTGTTACAGCATTGTTAAAAAGCCGCGCTAAGCGGCTTTTTGCCTTGCCGCGCGACCCCGATTCGCGTAAAACTGTCAGCCGCTCTTAGGCCACGAAACTAAAAAAATTATGTTCCAGGATAACCCGCTGCTCGCGCAGCTCAAAGAGAAGCTCCACTCGCAAACGCCTCGCGCCGAAGGTGTGGTAAAAGGCACTGAAAAAGGCTTCGGCTTCCTCGAAGTTGATGCGCAAAAAAGCTACTTCATCCCGCCTCCGCAGATGAAGAAAGTGATGCACGGTGACCGCATCGTTGCCATCATCCATAGCGATAAAGACCGTGAAAGTGCTGAACCAGAAACGCTGGTTGAACCGTTTCTGAGCCGCTTTGTTGGCCGCGTGCAGAAGAAAGATGATCGTCTTTCAATTGTCCCGGATCATCCGCTGCTGAAAGATGCCATCCAGTGCCGCCCGGCCCGTGGTGTGACACATGATTTTCAAGCTGGCGATTGGGCAGTGGCTGAGATGCGCCGCCACCCGCTAAAAGGCGACCGCGGTTTTTATGCTGAACTGACCGAATTTATTATCAAAGCTGACGATCACCTTGCGCCATGGTGGGTGACGCTGTCGCGCCATAACCTTGAGCGTGAAGCGCCAGACGTTGGCTTTGGCGAAATGATGGATGAGAACCTGACGCGTGAAGATCTCACCGCACTGGATTTCGTCACCATCGACAGCGCCAGCACCAAAGATATGGATGATGCGCTGTACGTTGAGGAACTGAACGATGGCGCGCTGCGTCTGACTATCGCCATCGCCGACCCCACCGCTTACGTGCCAGAAGGCAGCCAGCTCGATAAAGTGGCGGCGCAACGTGCGTTTACTAACTATCTGCCAGGCTTCAATATTCCAATGTTGCCACGCGAACTCTCTGACGATGTGTGTTCGCTGCGTCCGAATATGCGCCGTGCAGCGCTGGCTTGCCGCGTGACCGTGGCAAAAGACGGCACTTTAGGCGAAGATCCACAGTTCTTTGCTGCGTGGATTGAATCTAAAGCCAAGCTGGTTTACGACGACGTCTCTGACTGGCTGGAAAACAGCGGCGAATGGCAACCCGAGAACGAAGCGATCGCGAACCAAATTCGACTGTTGCATCGCATCTGCCTGGCACGCGGCGAATGGCGTCAAACCCATGCGCTGGTGTTTAAAGATCGTCCAGATTACCGCTTCCTTCTGGGTGAAAAAGGCGAAGTGCTGGAGATCATTGCCGAGCCACGCCGCATCGCTAACCGCATTGTCGAAGAAGCGATGATCCTGGCCAACGTCTGCGCGGCCAAAGTGCTGCGTGAACGCCTCGGCTTTGGTATCTACAACGTTCATGCCGGTTTTGATGCGACCAATGCCGAGCAAGCAGCAACAGTGCTGGCTGCACACGGCATCACCGTGGATCCAGAAGCGATCACTACGCTGGAAGGCTTCCGCGTGCTGCGTCGTGAACTCGATGCGCAGCCAACGCAGTTCCTCGACAGCCGCATTCGTCGCTTCCAGACTTTCGCTGAAATCAGCACTGAACCGGGTCCACACTTTGGTTTAGGCCTGGAAGCTTATGCGACCTGGACTTCGCCGATCCGTAAATTTGGCGACATGATCAACCATCGTTTGCTGAAAGCGATTATCCGGGGTGATGACATTGCTCGCCCGGATAGCGCGCTGACCGTGACCATGAGTGAGCGTCGTCGTCTGAATCGCATGGCTGAACGCGATGTCGGTGACTGGCTGTATGCGCGCTATCTGTCGCCGTTCGCTGGCAGCGATCGTAAATTCAGTGCCGAAATTATTGATGTGTCACGTGGCGGTATGCGCGTCCGTTTGCTGGAGTTCGGCGCGGTCGCCTTTATCCCTGCCCCGTTTATTCACGCGGTGCGTGATGAACTGGTCTGCAGCCAGGAAAACGGCACGGTTCAGATCAAAGGTGAAGTCGCTTTCCGCGTCACCGACGTTATTGACGTGACCATCGCTGAAGTGCGCATGGAAACTCGTAGCGTTGTGGCTCGCCCAGCGGTATAAGCACGAAAATTTGCGGGACAACTCAGGTTGTCCCGCACTTTCCCCAAATTATTTGCCTAAATGTTAAATTTGTACCTCGCCTCACACTTCTCTATCGATTAACTTCCACTTACATTCCATTACATTAAGTTTAACTCGTTGTTTTCGATCGCCTCTCTCTCGATCCCTACAAGGAGTTAGTCATGAAAAACGTCAAAACCGGAGTCATCTGGTTAGCGGTGGCGTTAATCGGCGCGGGCGCGTTTGCCATGCTCGCCTTAAACCGTGGCGAGCACGTCAACGCCGTTTGGCTGGTCATTGCCGCTGTCGCCTGCTACAGCATCGCTTATCGCTTTTACAGCCTGTTTATTGCGCGCAACATTTTTGAACTGGACGACCGTCGCCTCACACCTGCCGAACGTCTTAACGACGGGCTGGATTATGTCCCAACCAACAAATGGGTGCTTTTTGGCCATCACTTTGCTGCCATTGCAGGCGCAGGTCCGCTGGTTGGCCCAATTTTAGCGGCCCAAATGGGGTTCTTACCGGGCACTATCTGGATTCTGGTCGGCGTAATGATGGCTGGCGCAGTGCAGGACTTTTTGATTCTGTTCATTTCCACGCGCCGTGACGGACGCTCCTTGGGTGAAATGGCGCGTCAGGAGTTAGGCGCTTTTGCTGGTGTGATTACTATGCTGGGTGCGCTGGGCGTAATGATCATTATTCTCTCGGCGCTGGCGTTGGTCGTGGTGAAAGCCTTAGCGGACAGTCCTTGGGGACTGTTTACCATTGCCGCCACCATACCGATCGCGCTGTTTATGGGCGTTTACATGCGCTTTATCCGCCCCGGTAAAATCGCTGAAGTCTCGTTGATTGGCTTTGTGCTGATGATGGCCGCGATTATCTACGGTGGCGACGTGGCACAACATCCCTACTGGGGGCCCTTTTTTACGTTGAAAGGCACGTCACTGACGTGGGTCTTGGTAATTTACGGCTTTATCGCTTCGGTGCTGCCGGTTTGGTTACTGTTAGCGCCGCGAGATTATCTCTCAACCTTTCTTAAAATTGGTGTGATCGTTGGCTTGGCGATTGGCATCGTGTTTGCCATGCCAGAGTTGAAAATGCCTGCGGTGACGAAATTCATTGACGGCACCGGCCCGGTCTTCTCCGGCGCGCTCTTCCCCTTCTTGTTTATTACCATTGCCTGTGGCGCGATTTCTGGTTTCCATGCGCTGGTTTCAAGCGGTACTACGCCAAAACTGATCGAGCGCGAAAGTCATATTCGCTTTATCGGCTATGGCGCGATGCTGATGGAATCCTTTGTCGCCATCATGGCGTTAATTTGTGCATCGGTGCTGGATCCGGGCGTCTACTTTGCCATGAACTCTCCGGCAGCGCTGATTGGCACCACGGTTGAAAATGCCTCTCAGGTCATTAACGGCTGGGGCTTTGTGGTAACGCCAGAAGTGTTGAGCGGCATTGCACGTGACGTTGGTGAAGGATCGATTTTATCACGGGCCGGTGGCGCACCGACCTTTGCGGTTGGCATGGCGCATATCATTACGGAAGTGTTCAACAGCCGCGCCATGATGGCGTTTTGGTATCACTTCGCCATTCTGTTTGAAGCGCTGTTTATTCTTACCGCTGTTGATGCAGGCACACGCGCCTGCCGCTTTATGGTGCAGGATTTGGTCGGCACCGTGGTGCCCTCAATGGCCAACAACCGTTCGTGGTTAGGTAACATGGCCGGTACCTCGGTAGCTGTCGCGGGATGGGGCTTTTTCGTTTATCAGGGTGTAGTTGATCCGCTTGGCGGTATCAACACCTTGTGGCCACTGTTCGGTATTGGTAACCAGATGCTGGCTTCAATGGCGTTGATCCTCGGAACGGTAGTGCTGTTTAAGATGAAGAAACAGCGTTACGCCTGGGTCACGATTCTGCCCACGATTTGGCTGTTTATTACTTCAATGACTGCGGGCTGGCAGAAAATCTTTCATGAAAAACCTTCGATCGGTTTCCTTGCGCAGGCAAATAAATTCCGTAGAGGTTTAGATGAAGGCGTGATTCTTGCGCCAGCAAAAACTGTAGCCGATATGCAAACCATCGTTTTTAGCAACCAAATCAATGCCGCTTTGTGTGGATTCTTCATGCTGGTGGCGGTCACGATGTTAATCGCTGCGGTGTTTGTTATTCGTCGCGCCCTGCGCAGTAACGTGCCGACTACCCATGAATCTGAGCCAGCGTTACGTAAGGAGGTGCGTCATGTTTGATGCCATTCATCGTGCTACACGTCCACAAGGCGTATGGCAAATTGAACGTTGCCAGCGGCTATCAGCGCCAGATACGGCGAAATTTAGCTGGCGCGCGCTGTGGCAAGGTTTACAACAGAGCTTTCGCTTAATGGTCGGCGTTCAGGATTATCAAAAATATTTACAGCATATGCAGAACCATCATCCCGATCAGACAGCAATGACAGAGCGAGATTTTCATCGTTATTGCCTGGATGCTCGCTTTCCAAGCCAAGCGGGGAAACTGGGTAAATGCCCTTGCTAAATCAACGCCATCGCCCCGTTTTTACGGGGCTTTTTTGTGCCATTCATAGCTGGACAACAAAATATATTCAGTTTGCATCTTGTGCTCGCGTCAGATGATGAATACTGTTGCTAAAATAATGAGATAACGCCTGCAGAGCACTTCCCGGAGGAAGTTCCATGACCGATGAACAAGGGCAAACCTTGTTGTATACCTTATTTGGTACAACCAGCCCTCATTGGCGTCTAACCGCGGACAGCGATGCGCTGCATTTTGCTGAAGACGAATCGTCAAATACCAACATTGCCCTGCCGCTGACGCCGGGCCAGGCCAGTTTAATCCGCGCAATGCCAGTGATCACCTCGACAATTAATCTTACGCTGCCGCTACACGGCGTGCCGGTGCCAATGCACTTGGTGGGCCGCAAGGTAAACCAGTCATCCTGGGGCGGAACGGCTTCTGCGTGGGGTGATACCTCTGCCGTGGCGCGCGATTTGACGCTGGGTCTTTCATTTGCTGAGCAAGTGGTTTCAGAAGCTAATTCGGTGATCGTGATTCTCGATCAGCGCGGCAATATTCAACGTTTTAATCGCCTCAGTGAAGAATATACCGGCCTGAATGAACATGAAGTGATTGGGCGCAACGTCTTTCAATTGTTTATGAGTAAACAGGAAGCTGCAGCATCACGCCGCAACATCGCCGGATTCTTTCGCGACGGCAATTCCTACGAAGTTGAACGCTGGGTGAAGACTAAAAAAGGCCAGCGACTGTTTCTGTTTCGTAATAAGTTCGTGCACAGCGGTAGCGGAAAAAATGAAATTTTCCTCATCTGTTCAGGAACGGACATAACCGAGGAAAGACGGGCTCAGGAACGTCTACGGGTGCTGGCAAACACCGATACGGTGACCGGATTGCCCAATCGCAACGCAATTCATCAACAAATGAGCCTGGCACTAGAGCAAGCAGGCGGCAATGAAACCGGTGTGGTTTATCTCGATCTGGATAATTTCAAAAAAGTTAACGACGCTTACGGCCATATGTTTGGCGATCAACTGCTGCAAGCTGTCTCTTTGGCGATTCTTAGCTGTTTGGGTAAAGATCAAACGCTGGGACGTCTGGGTGGTGATGAATTCGTGGTGCTGGCTGAACATACTAGCCAGGCGGCGCTGGAAGCGATGTCGTCTCGCATTCTGGAGCGTTTGCGTTTACCGTTCCGCATTGGACTCATTGAGGTTTATAGCGGCTGCTCCATTGGTATTGCCCTTGCCCCGCTGCATGGCGAAGACCGTGAAAGCCTGATTCGCAATGCTGATACTGCGATGTATCACGCAAAAGAGAATGGTCGCGGTAAATATTGTGTTTTCGCCGCTGAGATGAACCAACGCGTATTTGAATATTTATGGCTTGATACCAACCTTCGTAAAGCGCTGGAGCTGGATCATTTAACGGTTTTTTACCAGCCTAAAGTCGACAGCGATGGGCAGATACGCAGCGCGGAAGCGTTAGTGCGCTGGAACTCACCGGAACGAGGCTTGGTTTCCCCGGCTGAATTTATCCCCTATGCGGAAGAATCTGGCCTGATTGTGCCGCTCGGCCGCTGGGTCATGCTCAATGTGCTGAAACAGATCCTCACCTGGCGTCAACAAGGCATTGAACTGCGCGTAGCCGTAAATGTTTCTGCGCGACAACTGCTGGATCAGAGCATTTATAGCGATTTAAAACAGGCATTGGCCGATGCCGGTTTAAATGATTGTCCAATCGATATCGAATTAACCGAAAGCTGCTTGATTGAGAATGAAGCTGAAGCGCTGACGCTAATGAAAAAGTTCCAGGATCTGGGCGCCCAGGTCCATCTTGACGATTTTGGTACAGGCTATTCGTCACTTTCCCAATTAGCACGTGTGCCAATCAATGCCATCAAGCTCGATCAAAGTTTTATACGTGATATCAACTTACAGCCTGTTTCTCAGTCGCTGGTTCGCGCGATCGTTGCCGTCGCCAAGGCTCTCGATCTGTTAGTGATTGCCGAAGGCATTGAAACAAAAGCTGAAGAAGCATTTATCCTCAATAGTGGTGTTGATGGGCGTCAGGGTTACTATTACGCAAAACCAATGCCCGCAGAGCAGTTTGGGCATTGGCTGGCTAAGCATCCTGCCCGCGTTTAACGCTGGATTACATTACTATCCCGCTTTACGCAACGAGGCGCTGTGGCGGTTTTGTAATTGCACCAAACGTTCCATGTAAGCAATATCTTTTGGCTCAATGGTAAAGGCAAAATCGACCCAATCTTCGGTGATATCCATCAACTCAGCGCGTGTTAATTGCAGCACGCGCTGACGCGCTTTGAGCATAGCTCGCACACCATTCAGCTTCGGACGCAACGTATCAATGAATGTGCGTGTTGCACGATAGCTGTCGCCCGGCTGGAAGACTTTATCGACCAGTCCTCGCGTTTCAAACCACTCCGCACTGTGAGATTCACCTTCACAAATTAACTCCTCTGCCAGTTTCATGCCTGCGCGGCGAGCCACCAATGAATAACCGCCCATACCAGGGAACAAGTTGAAGGCAATTTCAGGGAATCCCATGCGTGCATTGTTCTGCGCCAGAATGAAGTGATGCGCCAGCGCCGCTTCAAAGCCACCGCCTAATGCGCTGCCCTCAATCATCGCTAGCGTCACCGCGCCGGTATCAAAACCGCGTGCTGCAGAATGAATGCAATCCACACAGGCTCTGGCATAAGCACGTAAAGCTTCACGGCGATTGTTACGAATACATTCAACGAAGAAACGCAGATCGCCACCCGCATTAAACATCTGCGGTACCAAAGAACCGGTTACCCAGAAATCAATCGGTAAGCCAGAACGCTGTGCGGCATAGCTCAAATTCATGATTTCCTCTATCAGCTCATGGTTGAAGCTAGGACGCGGCTGCGCCCGCAACATCATCCACATGGTGCGTCGTCCTTCTTCGTAGTACGCCACCAGCTGTGTGGTATGTCCGACTTCGGTAAACAATCTGCAAGTTGCTTGGTTAATAACTGTCATAGTCTCATCCTCTGATTATTAGATGCGTTTTTTACGCCACATCAGCGTAATGCAGAGTGAGGCCAGACCAAATGAGAGATTGATTTATAAAACAAAATCCAGAGATTTCCCCGACTTAGGGCCGGGGATTGATTAGGTGGGTTACTTAATAGCCGCGCGCTGGCTGACAACAACCTGCGAACGCTTAACGCGTTTTGAATATATCGCGGTGATAATCGGGACCAGAACAGATGTTACAATAACCGATGTCGCGACCAGCGCGGTCGCAGCTGGTGCAACCGGTTTGAATTGTGGCAGCATTTCTGCAATCAATACTGGCGTAGCAACGGCGGCTCCTGCCGTACTCGATGCGGCAATACCTGCGGTTCCGTCTCCGCCTCCGATTACACGATCGGCAATAATTAATGGGATGCCGGTAATGATAATCACTGCGACGCCCAACATGATACCGAGCAGACCCGTTTCAGCAATGACGGCCAGATTGATGGTATTGCCCAAAGCAAACGCGAAGAAAGGAATCAGCGTATGGACCGCTTTGCCAAAGAATTCTCGCAATTCTGGATCAAGATTTCCTAAAGCAAAACCGACAATAAAGGGCAGAACTGCACCGACAAAGACGTGGGGTTCAAATGATGCTATGCCGGCTGTGCCAAGAATAACCATAGTCATCAGTGGACCTGATTCCAGCGACATCAGAACAAATGCGCCCGCCTCTTCCTTGGAACCATATTGCTGCATAATCGAGGCATAAAGGCCGCCATTGGTCATATCCATCGCGGCGACCAAAGCCAGCGTAGAGAGTCCAGCAAACATGCCGACTTCAACACCGTTCTCCGGCATCATGCGTGAGGCGATGGCCGCGACGACCCAGGCCACGGCAATTTTGGTCAGCACTAACGTACCGGACTTACGCAATACCGTTCCCGTCGCGCTAATTTTTATCGATGCACCCATACAGAAAAACCACACAGCCAGAATAGGTACCGTCCCGGTCATCAATCCGTTGGTGAACGATCCAAAATATTTTCCGGCATCGGGGGAAAAGGTGTGACAAAGCGCGCCGAGAAATAGCGGTATCAACATCATGCCGCCAGGGATTTTATCTATCGCACGTTTGATATGCATATTGGTGTCACCTTTGCTGTTCCAGAGGAAGATGTGAGTTGTGCCCGAAGGCGATGACAGCAAAGTAATGACATTAAGAAACAAAAACAGTGATCCTGACTATAAAATTGAAACGGCGTTTTATTTTTATAGATGCACTGTTTTAATAAACATGATCACGATCGCCCTATCCGTTTTTGCGTAAACAGCGAGACAGCAAGAAGGGATGGGTTACATCCCTGTTAGCCAGTTACTTTTGTCCATACCACGCGTTTTCGCCGTGCTTGCGCAGGTAATGGAGATCGAGCAGCGTTTGCTGAATCGGCGGCAAGTTAGCGGTCAATTGCTGACTGAATAACCCCATATAAGCGACTTCTTCCAACACGACGGCGCTGTGTACCGCAGCATGTGCGTCTTTGCCCCAGGCGAAAGGCCCATGCGAATTAACCAGCACAGCGGGAATTGCGCTGGGAGAAAGCTCACGTTCAGCAAAGGTTTCGATAATCACCTGGCCGGTATTCCACTCATACTCATGTTTGATTTCATCATCACGCATTGCCCGTGTACACGGGATCTCACCGTAGAAGTCATCAGCATGGGTCGTTCCCCAGGCAGGGATGACACGCCCGGCCTGCGCCCAAATGGTGGCATGGCGCGAATGGGTATGCACAATGCCGCCCACTTCGGGCCACGCCAGATAAAGTGCACGGTGCGTTGCGGTGTCTGAAGATGGCCGTTTATCCCCTTCTATAACGTTGCCACTCGCAAGGTCAACCACAACCATATCGTCGCGCTTCATCACGTCATAGCTGACTCCTGAGGGTTTAATCACCAGCAAGCCCTGCTCACGATCGACAGCGCTGACGTTGCCCCAGGTAAAAGTGACTAAATTATATTTTGGCAAGTCCAGATTCGCTTCCAAAACCTGCTGTTTAAGCTGTTCCAGCATTCCTTTTCTCCTGCAGATCATCGTCCCTAAAGTGTGCGGAGCCAGCGGGCAAAAGGTTATGGAGCAAATCGCTATAAACGCAGAATGAATTAGCTGTGAAAGCAAAATTGTGGAGTGAATTAGGAATTGTCTATCTTCGGAAATTTCGCAGAACGCTTAAAATCCTCTCAGACAAAGATCGGACCTGTCTGAGCTTTGTTGATTACTCGTCGGTCATCATGATGAAAGCCGATGCATTGCCTTCAAGGATGTGGCAATAACTCGGCGACGACGAGTGAAATTAATTTCGAAGCTATACTTAAGGTGTTGCCTCTGTGAGCACACTAATGGAGAAGTTTATGACAATTACAATGAAACGTATTACAGCAGCTGTCCTTGCTACCACCTTAGTCGTCGCGTTAAGCGGTTGTTCTAACTGGTCTAAACGTGACCGTAATACCGCAATTGGCGCGGGTGCCGGTGCGATTGGTGGTTCAGTGCTAACTAACGGCAGCGCGCTCGGCACCGTCGGTGGCGCAGCGGTAGGTGGTATTATCGGTCATCAAGTTCATTAAGACCGCATTAAAATAAAACACGGCTACGCAATGCATCTACATACTCATCGGGCTACTTTTAGTAGCCCGATTTTTTCATTTTAGCCGCCTGCCAGCTTTACCTTCATGCCTTTTGCTTCCAGTAAGCTCTTGAGTAAGTCGCGCTTGTCACCCTGGATTTCGATAACGCCCTCTTTTAATGCGCCACCGCAACCGCATTTTTCTTAAGCTCGGCAGCAAGCTGTGTTAATGCGGCATCATCCAGATCAATACCGGTAATCAAACAGACGCCTTTGCCTTTTCGTCCGCTGGTCTGACGCTGAATGCGAACAATGCCATCACCTTTAGGTCGCTCAACTTTCTGCTGCGGCTGGTCTATACGACCTGTATCCGTTGAGTAAACCAGCGGGTTATCGCGATTCATGAGGCATCCTCCAGACTTTTTAAGATTGATTGCAACGTAGCAGCGGGATTGGCCGATTGGGTAATAGGGCGTCCAATCACCATATAATCAACACCTGCCTGCTTCGCCTGCTCTGGTGTCATGATACGGCGTTGATCGCCTGCATCACTGCCTGCCGGGCGAATACCTGGCGTAACCAGCGCGAAATCTGATCCAATGACCTGTTTAAAACGTGCCGCTTCATGTGCGGAACAGACCACACCATCCAGTCCACATTCACGGGTTAATTTTGCCAGTTTTTCTGCCTGTTCTGCCGGTGAGAGTGTGATGCCCAATCCTTTCAGATCGTCTGCATCCATGCTTGTCAGTACTGTCACAGCAATCAGTAAAGGTGCATCCTTTCCAAAGGGAACCAGAGCTTCACGTGCAGCATTCATCATGCGTGCCCCACCGCTGGCATGGACATTGACCATCCAGACACCCAGATCGGCAGCCGCGGCAACCGCATGCGCTGTCGTGTTGGGAATATCGTGAAACTTCAGGTCAAGAAAGATATCGAAACCGCGTTGCTGCAAATCTTTCACCAATGAAGGGCCAAACAGCGTAAACATCTCTTTGCCCACTTTCAGTCGGCAGCTACCGGGATCGATCTGGTCAACAAAGCGTAATGCGCTATTGATGTCATGGTAATCGAGAGCCACCAGAATCGGCGAAGCGGTCACAGTTTGGGGTGAAGGCATGGCATTTCCTCTGCAGTGGGCACCCATGGGCGCAATAGACAAACGGCAGGCATTTTACCTGCGGTGTCGGGCCATCACAATCGCTGTTCCCGTCTGTAAGACGACAAACTGCACAGATGCGTAGGTTTCGAGAGCTTTAGGCTTTTCGTATGTTGTAACTATAATGAAAGTAAATCACCAACGCTGGCTGTTGATGATTATTGACCGTCGAGTCCTCGAATAGGCTTCACAGAGGACCACGTGCGACAAGAAGGGCAATGCCAGTAAAGTGCGTGCGCAGTGAAGCCGCATTTCTGGCAGCGATAGCGTGGCTTGGTGCGAATCTGCTCGCCAACCATGTCGCGTAAAACCATCAAACTTTCTTTGGCGCGACCATCTTCAGCTTCGTGTAGGTGAAAATTCATCAAACGATGAAACACTCGCATGGTTGGGTGACGTTGTAACTGCCGATTGATATAAAGCTGAGCTTCTTCTGGTCCCTGCTGCTGCTCGAGTATATCGGACATATACAGCTCAGCGGCGGCACCCGTATTTTCTTCAACGCAGCGTTGCAGAAATTCTGCCCACGCGTCTGGCTGATTCAGCCGTTGAAAACAGGTTTCTAGCATTGGCAGCGTTTCACTCACCAACTCTTTATCCTGATCGAGTACGCGCTGTAAATGCCCCACTGCTTTTGCGTAATCGCCCTTCTCCATCAGAATACGTCCCATCATGATAGAGATTCGTGCACTTTGACGATCTGCTGCTTCACCTTTCTTCAATAGGCTCATAGCGCGATCAAGATCGTCGCTGCTCATCGCCTGCAAAGCCAGCTCGCAATAAAAATGGGCTATTTCACCTTTCTGCTTATCTTTGCCCAGTTTCACCAAACGTTCAGCGACTTCAATCGCCTGCTGCCAGTCGCTTGTTGCCTGGTGAATCAGCAATAATTGCTGCAGCGCACCGATGCGAAAATCCGTTTCATCAGTGAGCTGTTTGAACATATCTTCGGCGCGGTCATACAATCCGGCCGCCATGTAATCACGCCCTAATTGCTGAATCGCAAGTAAGCGCTGCTCGTAGCTCAGTGAAGCGCTTTCCATTAATGACTGGTGTATGCGAATAGCGCGATCAACTTCGCCGCGAGAACGGAATAAATTACCCAGCGTCAGGTGAGCTTCGACTGTACCGCTGTCTTCTTTAAGCATGTCTAGAAAGAGATCAACGGCTTTGTCTTGCTGATTAGAGAGCAGGAAGTTAACGCCGGCAACATACTCGCGGGATAAACGGTTCGCTTCCTGCTGCTTATCCTGTTGTGCACTACGTCGACCCATATACCAGCCGTAAGCAGCAGCAACCGGAAGCAACAGAAACAGCAATTCAAGCATGGATTATTATTCCCGGGCAGCCGATGACGATGTGGTCGTCACTGTCGTGCTGCCCTGTTCAATTTGTGCTTGCATACGCTTTACTTTGCGCTGCGCATTCGCCAGTGAAACGCGAACACGTAACCAAAACAATCCACAAATTGCCCAGCCCAACAAGAAGCCTACACCAAACAAGCTTGCCAATAGTGTAGAGATACTGAATTGGCCCTGCGCCAGCAGATAGTTAAAGGTGATGACCTGGTCGTTATGCGCACCTAATGTGACGGAGATGATGAAAATGACCAAAACCACTAAAAAAATCAGCAAATATTTCACAGTGCATCCTGTTGTGAGGTTGTCGGGTGGAATTATGCCAAAACTACGGCAAAAATGCTGCTCCCAGCAGCATCAGGCGATTCGTTTTTACGCAAGCACAATCAATGATATGGGGTCTACGCGTGGAATTACAATTCAGGTTCACGCTCTTGCACCTCTTTTTGTTCTTCGGGCGGCAGGCTAAGCGGCCCACAAAAACGTTGTGCCAGCCAGGTGGCCAGGGTCACCAACACCCATGACAATACAGTGGCCATGATTAAATCACGTGGCCAGTGCATGCCCAGCAACAGGCGGCTACCCATTACCGCGCTGGCCCAGATAAAGACAATCACAACCGTTTTGTAATGGCGACGCGGCCACAGCAATCCAATTACCAGCAAAGCCCAACTGGCCGCAAACATGGTATGCCCGGAAGGAAAAGCAAAACCGGTCTCTTGCGCCCAATGATGTTTTAGCCAGCCGGGTAACAGCGTATCGTCAGCCATTAAATCATTAACCATTTGGCTGCGCTGATGGCGTTTTAGTTCGTAGAACGCTTTGTCATCCAGACCATGACTGTGCTCTAACCATACGACATAAGGCCGCGGTTCCTGAACCTGGTCTTTAATGAAGGATTTGGTGTACTGCCCTGCCAGAATGGTGGCGTTCATAATCAGCAACAGCAAAATAGCGGGCTTCCATCTAAAACGCAGACACCACATGACCCATGCACTGAGTAACAGGCTGGTCAGGGTTCCCCAAGGACTGGTGACAGTTTCGGTCATCCAGAATAAGATTTTTAAAACCGCACCGCTTTCACCCGGTTGCCACTGCCAGCCAGATAACCAAACCGCCAGCGGCATTATTAACAACAGCAGCATCCCCAAGGTGGTGCGGCGTGAAATCTTAAACATCCGTTTTCCTTTTAGAGAACTTAATTCATCGCTGATGAATAACTTTAGCTTAAAAAAGAATAACATAACCATTGCAGATTGGATAATTGTGCTTTATCACTACAATCGCTCTGACAGATTACCAGCCCACCAGTGGGTTGTGGCACAATATTACACGTTTGTCGGGCTACACTCGCCCGTGCGCTATCATGATGATAGTGCATCCTCTGAAGGTTCTGGAGAGTCACATGCAGCTTAAACGGGTGGCAGAAGCCAAACTGCCAACGCCATGGGGAGATTTCCTGATGGTAGGTTTTGAAGAATTGGCAACCGGCCATGACCACGTCGCGCTGGTCTTTGGTGATATCAATGATAACGATCCGGTTCTGGCGCGCGTCCATTCTGAGTGCCTGACAGGCGATGCGCTTTTCAGTTTGCGTTGCGACTGTGGCTTTCAGCTTGAAGCCGCGTTGAATTCAATTGCTGAAGAAGGTCGCGGTGTGCTGCTGTATCACCGCCAGGAAGGCCGAAATATCGGGCTGCTGAACAAAATTCGTGCCTATGCGCTTCAAGATAAAGGCTACGACACGGTTGAAGCCAACCATCAATTAGGCTTTGCTGCTGACGAGCGAGATTTTACGCTGTGTGCAGATATGTTCAAACTGCTCGGGGTGAATGAAGTGCGATTGTTAACTAATAATCCACGCAAAGTAGAAATTCTGTCGGAAGCTGGGATTAATATTGTGGAGCGTGTGCCATTGGTTGTTGGTCGCAATCCCAAAAATGCCCATTACCTTGACACCAAGGCAGCTAAGATGGGTCATCTACTGCCGAAGGGATAAAATAAAAAGCCGGGATTACCCGGCTTTTTTATCAGTTAAGCATGTTGCGTATCACGTAGTGCAAGATGCCGTCATTTCGGTAATAGGTTAACTCATTACCTGTATCAATACGGCACCGCGTTTCCAGCAGCTCCTTGCTACCGTCAGCGCGCGTTAAGGTCACTTTCACCGTGCAGCCGGGCTGCAATTGATCCAAATTTTCAACGTCAATCAACTCTTCCCCGGTCAGACCTAACGTTTTACGCGTGGTATCCGGTGGAAATTCCAGCGGCAAAATTCCCATACCGATCAGATTTGAACGGTGAATTCGCTCAAATGACTCCGAAATCACTACGCGTACGCCTTGTAAACGAGGCCCTTTTGCTGCCCAGTCACGGCTTGATCCCGATCCATACTCTTTCCCCGCAATCACCGCTAAGGGGACACCTTCGGCCTGGTATTTCATCGCCGCATCGTAAATCGCTAACACTTCGCCACTCGGATGATGTTTGGTGTAACCCCTTCAACGCCGGGCACCATCTCATTACGAATACGGATATTTGCAAAGGTGCCGCGCATCATTACTTCATGGTTACCACGACGCGAACCGTAAGAGTTAAAGTCATTGCGTTCTACACCATGCGACATCAAGTAGCGTCCTGCTGGGCTTTCCGCTTTAATACTACCTGCTGGAGAGATATGGTCGGTTGTCACCGAATCACCTAACATTGCCAGCACGCGTGCGCCTTTGATGTCTTTAACCGGCTTGGGTTCTTTCTCCATATCATCAAAGAAAGGTGAAAGCCGAATATAGGTCGAGCCTTCATCCCAGTCATAGGTGGCCGCTTCGCTGACTTTTATCTCCTGCCACTCCGGTGTGCCATCGAACACCTCGGCATACTCTTTATGGAACATGTCACTGGTAACTTGCTGAACAGCAGTAGCAATTTCTTCCGGTGATGGCCAGATATCTTTTAGATAAACCGGCTGCCCGGTGTGATCGTGACCAAGCGGATCGGTTTGCAGATTGATCTTCATGTTTCCAGCCAACGCATACGCCACCACCAACGGCGGCGAGGCCAACCAGTTCGTTTTAATCAGCGGATGAATACGGCCTTCAAAGTTGCGATTACCAGAAAGCACCGCGCCCACGGTTAAATCACCCTCTTTAATGGCAGATTCAATCTCATCAGGCAACGGGCCTGAGTTACCGATGCAGGTCGTGCAGCCGTAACCCACCAAATTAAAGCCAAGCTTATCCAAAGAAGGCGTCAACTGCGCCACCGCCAGATAATCTGAAACCACTTTCGAACCCGGTGCCAGGGACGCTTTAACCCACGGCTGGCGCTTGAGGCCGCGCTCAACAGCTTTTTTAGCCAATAAACCGGCCGCCATAAGGACACTTGGATTAGAAGTATTAGTGCATGACGTTATTGCACTGATAACAACCGCGCCGTCGGTAAGCTCATGGCTTAAGCCGGTTTCACTGTCCGTGTAATTAATAATCTTGTGCGGTTTTTGTGCCTGATTGACTTCAAGTTCATTGCTGGCATCAAATGCAGCGGGAACATCTCCCAGTGAGACGCGATCCTGAGGACGCTTAGGACCCGCCAGGCTCGATTCGACCTCATTCATATCCAGCGCTAGCGTGCTGGTAAAAATAGGTTCATCGCCAGGGTTACGCCACATGCCCTGCTGTTTTGCATAGGCTTCAACCAACGCCACCTGATCGGCTTCGCGACCGGTTAGCGTCATGTAGCTTAATGTCACTTCATCAATGGGAAAGAAACCGCAAGTTGCGCCATATTCTGGTGCCATATTGGCAATAGTTGCGCGGTCAGCCAGCGGCAAATCAGCTAATCCATCACCGTAGAATTCAACAAACTTACCCACTACGCCATGTTTGCGCAGCATCTGCGTGACAGTTAATACCAAGTCTGTGGCAGTGATGCCAGGACGTAATTTACCGGTTAATTTAAAGCCGACAACATCAGGGATCAACATGGAGACCGGCTGTCCGAGCATGGCCGCTTCAGCTTCGATCCCTCCCACACCCCAGCCTAATACGCCCAGCGCATTGATCATGGTGGTGTGCGAATCAGTACCGACTAAAGTATCGGGCCAGGCATACTCTTTTCCGTTCAGGTTTTCATGCCAGATAGATTTGCCAAGATATTCGAGATTAACTTGATGGCAAATACCGGTTCCTGGCGGGACAACGCGAAATTTATCAAAGGCTTTTTGCCCCCAGCGCAGGAAAACGTAACGTTCATGATTGCGCTCCATTTCCAAACGAACGTTCTCTTCAAACGCATCATCATCGCCAAAATGGTCAACCGTGACGGAATGGTCAATGACTAAATCTACAGGGGAAAGCGGATTAACTTTTGCGACATCACCACCGAGGCGGTTTACCGCTTCTCGCATGGCGGCTAAATCCACCACAGCAGGCACGCCGGTAAAATCTTGCATGAGCACACGCGCAGGACGATAGGCGATTTCGCGATCGGCATGTGCATCTTTTTGCCAATCAACCAACGCCTGGATATCTTCTGCCGTAACAGAGTCTCCATCCTGCCAACGTAACAGGTTTTCAAGCAACACTTTCATAGACTTAGGAAGGCGATCAATGTTGCCGAGGTGTTGAGCAGCGAGGGGCAGACTAAAAAATGATAGGTTTGATTGTCGACCTGCAGTGTTTCCTGACTCTGCTCGCGTAGGGTAAACGACATAGTTCCTCCTTTATAATCGTGATCTTTAAACCTCAGTGAAAACAAGGTTTATGTTAAAGATAGACCACAATTTCGTTAACGTTTTGATTACAACACGATTTGCTACAATCAAACGCAAACGAAAATGCCCCGTGCAGGACACGAGGCATCAGAAAGAGGTGATTTAATTCAAATTATAGTGCGATCCATACAGCCGCAGACCAAAACGCAAATGAGAAGGCGTAAGCACTGAACCAAGACATTTTTATCATATTCATAAATTCACTCCTCACTGAAAATTGGCGCAAAAAGTCATGAAATCATCCCTGAAAAGGATGAAAACTTTTTAAACTGAGTGTGATAAAGACTGGGCTTTTAAAGTGCCCGCCGGAATAACCGGTAAGAAAAGATTTTCACTAAGTAATAAATTACTTACTGCTTAAATATTATTTCGCTTTCGGGTCCATGAAAGACTCGATGAAATGGCGTTGGGTGTCACTCAACTCCCAAGAGTCTGGGATTGATGCAAATTCCTGCTTCGCGCCAGCCTCTTTTGACTTACAGCCAGAAGGTTTGTGCTGGCGCGCGGTCAAAGAACGTTTATGGCTGAGTGTATTTGCCCACATGGCTTAGCCCCACATACGCCAGATCGTTAATGCTACAACTACCCAAAACAGTGCGGAAGCAGCAAAAATGGTCAACCAAGCTTTGCGACGAGTATTGCCAGAACGCTCAACCTTGGTGCTTTTAGCCGGAAAATCCGGTTGTACAGTTATTCTCGTATTCATAGTTTTTGATAATCACTCTCAATAAAATGATTGATAACACCGATGAAGAATTAGGACGAATCCTAAACTCGTTAAGACCAAAAATCCAGTTATTTTTATTGAGTACAACGATTAACGCTATTTATCAAAATAACTAAAAAACTTAAGTAATCATTAACTTCTCCCCTCTTTTATTATTAAACAATTACAGCAAAAATTTGGCTTAAAATGGAATTAGTACCAGTTAAAACTAATGTATAAATTTAAAACCCTTATTAAAAGCGCTTCCACATCAAGTCATAACTGGAGTATGGGAATAATCCTGGCGTGCCGCAAAGCGGTATGGTTAAAAATGTGTACTGATTCGCAATTAATGAACATCAATAAAGAAACATGTGATCGATGTTTCATTTACAAAAAAATAATGAAACTTATCCATCTTCATCTGGCGCTAACAACTAGCAATAAAAAAGGCTGCCAAAGGCAGCCTTAAAAAAATTAATCAGTGAGGTGATTATTTAAAGGGTAACTTTATGTCTTTAAACATCGCTTCAATATCGTCATTAGAACGTAATGCAACCGCGGCATCCACCACATCACGAGTCAAATGTGGCGCAAAACGTTGAATGAAATCATACATGTAACTCCTCAGAAAGGTGCTTCGTCGGAAACCAATTTTGGTTGTGCTATTGGTGAATATTTCCGCAGCTTCAATCCTTACAAGGTCAGGATCTGACACCGGATCAACCGCCATACTGGCAATGACACCCACGCCTAATCCTAATCTAACGTAGGTTTTAATCACATCAGCATCGGTTGCAGTGAAAACGATCCGTGGTGTTAATCCCGCACGGTTAAAAGCGGTATCAAGTTCAGAGCGCCCAGTAAAGCCAAAGGTATAGGTAACAAGCGGAAAATCTGCCAGCTCTTGAATCGTAACCTGTGCTTTGCCCGCTAAGGGATGATCAGGCGTAACAACAATTGCGCGATTCCAGTGGTAACAAGGCAACATGATCAGGTCGTCGTACAAATGCAGCGCTTCAGTAGCAATAGCAAAATCTGCATTCCCTTTCGAAACGGCTTCTGCAATTTGAGTCGGTGAACCCTGATGCATATGCAGCGATACGCGCGGGTAACGTTCTATAAACCCTTTAATAACGCCGGGCAAAGCATAACGAGCCTGAGTGTGTGTCGTAGCTACGTAAAGCGATCCTTTATCGGGCCAGGTGTGTTCACCCGCCACAGATTTAATCGCATCTACTTTTGATAAGACTTCTCGAGCGATGCGGATAATCTCTTCACCAGCAGGGGTAACCTGGGTGAGATGCTTTCCGCTACGGGCAAAAATCTGTACCCCTAACTCATCTTCTAGCATGCGCACTTGTTTACTGATGCCAGGTTGCGAAGTGTAAAGGCCTTCCGCGGTCGAGGATACGTTTAAATTATGATTAACCACTTCAACGATATAGCGCAACTGCTGTAATTTCATATATGTTCTATCCCAGTAAGCTACAGAGTCGCATCCCCGGCTGACATAAAGTCGCCTAAACAGCGTGCTGAATATCCGGAATCAGAAAGGTCGGAAATGCTATAACCACTATATCATTTAGATAACAAATGTAGAACTTATTGATATAAGGGAATGAGAAAGGCCAGCGAGCGCTGGCCTTTTAGGGATTACTTCTTCGCTTCTTGCCACTTGCCTTCTATATAGAAGGCGGACCAACCGGTAGCTTTGCCCTCTTTTTCAGAAGAGACATATTGCTGTTTAGTTTTACGGCTAAATCGCACCATGGTTTTGTTGCCCTCTGGATCCGCAGCCGGGGCTTCAGCCAGGTATTTCAATTTCTCAGGCAAACGGTCGCTGAAGCGTTGTAACTCTTCTACCAACGGCGCACGCGTTTCGCGCGATTTAGGGAAGGTATTTGCTGCCAGGAAAACGCCCGCTGCACCATCACGTAAAACGAAGTACGCATCCGATTTTTCACATGCCAGTTCTGGTAAAGGAACCGGATCTTCTTTCGGCGGCGCAACATCACCGTTGCGTAATATCTTACGGGTGTTTTTACACTCGTCGTTGGTGCAAGCCATGTATTTGCCGAAACGCCCCATCTTCAGGTGCATTTCAGAGCCACATTTTTCACATTCAACAATCGGGCCGTCATAACCTTTAATGCGGAATTCACCCTGCTCGATTTCGTAACCGTCACACTCTGGATTGTTACCACAAACGTGCAGCTTACGCTGATTATCGATCAAGTAGCTGTCCATTGCCGTGCCACATTTTTGGCAACGACGTCGAGCACGCAGCGCATTGGTTTCCGCATCATCGCCTTCCAGAATATTGAGCACTTCATTTTCTGGAATCAGGTTGATGGTCTGCTTGCAACGCTCTTTAGGCGGTAACGCATAACCAGAACAGCCGAGGAATACACCGGTGCTGGCAGTACGAATACCCATTGGACGGCTGCAGGTTGGACAATCAATGCTGGTTAACACCATCTGATTAGGCTGCATGCCGCCCTCTTCAGGATCTTTTTCAGCTTGCTCAAGTTGCTGGCTGAAATCACTGAAGAAGTTATCGAGCACCGCTTTCCACTTCGCTTGATTATTCGCAACCTGATCAAGGTTGTTTTCCATGCGCGCAGTGAAGTCGTAATTCATCAATTCACGGAAGTTCTCTTCAAGACGATCGGTAACGATCTCACCCATTTTTTCAGCATAGAAACGACGGTTTTCGACGCGTACGTAACCACGATCCTGAATGGTAGAAATAATGGAGGCATAAGTGGAAGGACGACCGATTCCGCGCTTTTCAAGCTCACGTACCAAGGACGCTTCGCTAAATCGCGCTGGCGGCTTGGTAAAGTGCTGGCTTGGCATCAGCTGTTGCAAATCGAGCACATCGCCCACGTTAACGGCAGGCAATGTACGATCTTCATCGTTCTTGCGCAGCGCAGGCATGACTTTTGTCCAGCCGTCAAAACGCAGCGTGCGTCCTTTGGCCTTCAATTTATAGTCACCCGCCGCCGCTGTCAGCGTAGTGGAATCATATTGTGCTGGCGTCATCTGACAGGCCACGAATTGACGCCAGATTAGCTGATACAGCTTCTGCGCATCCGCTTCCATGTCCTTAAGTTGCTCTGCAATCACTTCCACATCAGAAGGACGAATTGCTTCGTGCGCTTCCTGCGAGTTCTCTTTGCTGGCGTAAGTATTGGCAGACTCCGGCATGTATTTTTTGCCAAAGTTGCTTTCAATATATCCACGCGCCATAGCAACCGCATCCTGACTCAAGTTGGTTGAGTCGGTACGCATATAGGTGATGTGTCCTGCTTCATACAGGCGCTGCGCCATCATCATGGTTTTCTTGACGCCAAAGCCCAAGCGTGTGCTGGCTGCCTGCTGCAATGTCGAGGTGATATAAGGTGCGCCAGGTTTGCTGCTGGTCGGCTTATCTTCACGATCCACAATTTCATAACGCGCTTTTTCCAGCAGCGCTAGCGCAGCATGCGTCTGCTCGCGGTTTACCGGGCGGAATGCTTTGTCATTATGATGCGAGACTTCCATTGGCAGATCGTCGCCTTTCGGCGTGGTCAGGCTGGCTTGTAATTCCCAGTACTCTTCTGGCACAAACGCTTTGATTTCGCGTTCACGCTCAACCACCAGACGAACGGCAACAGATTGCACGCGGCCTGCGGATAATCCACGCGCCACTTTTTTCCATAACAAGGGAGAAACCATGTAACCCACAACGCGGTCCATAAAACGACGCGCCTGCTGAGCATTTACACGGTCAATATTGAGTTCGCCCGGCTTTTCAAAAGCCTGACGAATAGCATTCTTGGTGATTTCGTTGAACACCACGCGGCTGAAGCGCTTGTCATCTCCCCCGATCACTTCCCGCAGGTGCCAGGCAATGGCTTCCCCTTCGCGGTCAAGGTCAGTTGCGAGATAAATGTGGTCTGCATTTTCTGCTAACGCTTTTAATTCAGCGACGACTTTTTCTTTGCCTGGCAGAATTTGGTAATCCGCTTCCCAGCCATGATAAGGATCGACGCCCATGCGGCTAACCAGCGCGGCTTTCTCATCTTTTTTAACTTTTTTAACTTTTTTATCTGTCGAAGCGTCAGCACTTTTTTAGCGGTTGAACCACTGGTCGGCAGATCTCGAATATGACCAACGCTGGATTTAACCACGTAGTCATTGCCGAGGTATTTATTGATTGTTTTGGCCTTTGCCGGGGACTCAACAATAACGAGTGCTTTACCCATATTTACCTTTACCTAATGAAATCGTCCTGCTTAACGGGAGAGGATTTGATGCCCAAAAACCCATCGGGTTCAATATTGCTGCGCCTGTTTAACATTTCAAGGCGGCGGGATCAATCTCAGGTCAGACAACATGGCGTGATGCAACTTTATGATTAAAATCGCTTTTTCCACCTGACATAATCACACTTCCTGGTGCGATCTCCCTGAAATCTGAATCGCCCACACTCTACCTGATAAAATCTGTTACGCAACTTAATTAGCACTCAGGCTAAATTTGCGCCAATTTTTCAGT
Source organism: Candidatus Pantoea bituminis (assembly GCF_018842675.1). Lineage (NCBI taxonomy): Bacteria > Pseudomonadati > Pseudomonadota > Gammaproteobacteria > Enterobacterales > Erwiniaceae > Pantoea > Candidatus Pantoea bituminis. The sequence goes on along the minus strand of NZ_JAGTWO010000004.1, from coordinate 1,738,213 downwards.
CATTGCGACCATTTGTCGAACAGTGAGGCTCGCAAGTAATATAGAAAGGATTAAGAGGCTGTCAAAAAGGAATGAATAAATGCAGAACGATACCCAGGCTATTACACGCCACGCGTTGCTGGAAAAAGCCAACGTAATGATCAAAGCGCATGATGATTATTTTACCGGAATGGAAGCGACAGACGTGGTACAGCACGGTGAGGTTTTCGTGTTTCGCGGTCCCTTTTTTCTTGATGAGAATGAGATCCCTACAGCGAAAACAACGGCGGTGTTTAACGTGTTTAAATATCTCGCGGTCGCGTTATCATCTCAATATCACCTGGAGTAAAACCACCGCATTAAAAAACCCGGCTCTCGCCGGGTTATATCTTACAACAAGGGCTTTTCACCCCGTTGCCAGAGCTTCATTAATAGTCGCTCGGCGACAGAACCGGCGCTATGCGTAACGCGGTCAATCATCTTGCGGCGACGCGCGTAGTGAACGCCCAGTACATTAAAGCTATCCATTTGACGAATAATGAGATCATCACTGGTGCCAATCTCATCAATCAAACCCAAGTCTAATGCCTGGCGTCCATACCAGTGTTCACCGGTAGCCACGTTATCGATATTCAATGATGGACGCATTTCATGAACGAAATCTTTAAACAGCACATGTGTTTCATTAAGATCTTCCTGAAATTTTTCACGTCCTTCTTCGGTGTTCTCACCAAACAGCGTTAGCGTACGTTTGTATTGGCCAGCAGTATGCAATTCCACATCAATGTCGTTACGTTTAAGCAGACGATTAAAGTTTGGAATTTGAGCGACAACGCCAATCGAACCGATTATGGAAAACGGCGCGGCGACAATACGATCGGCCACACAAGCCATCATGTAACCGCCGCTAGCCGCAACTTTGTCAACAGCAGCCGTAACGCGCAGGCCACCATCACGCAAGCGTTGCAGCTGTGACGCTGCCAAACCATAACCATGAACCACCCCGCCAGGACTTTCCAGACGCAACAACACCTCATCACCGCTCTGTTTTACAGCTAACACGGCTGAAATTTCTTCTCGTAATGAAGTCACTTCGCTGGCGTCCATGCTGCCTTTGAAATCGATGACATACAGTGTCGGCTTCACGATTTCGGTTTCACCCTGCTTAGCCGCACGCTTTTCCGCTTTTGCTTTCTGCTTCTCAGCTTTCTTATGATTTTTCAACCACAGTTTTTGCACTTGCGGTTTCATCTTCGCTAACTGCACATCGTCTTTCATCTGCTGATAATCATCACCCAGATGTGTCAGACGCAGCTGGCCGCTTTGACCGCGTTTGCGCAGCGTCGCATTCATGATGATCAGCACAATAGCCGCGACGGCAATCACCAACGTCACAACTTTTGCGAGAAAGAGTCCATAATTTGCAAGAAGATCCATTACGTCGCCTTATTAAACAGAGAATTAGAGACAATAGAATAGTTTAACTCGTTTACACCCAAGCGTCGCCTGAAATGCCAGCACCTGGCACAGAATGCGCCTGTCGATGATTGCACATCACATGAAATTGAGGCATAAAACGAAAACACTTTGACCTTCGCTAGAGGATTCCCCTGTGCACTATCAACCGAAAAGCGATTTGCTCAATAATCGAATTATTCTCGTCACCGGCGCTTCTGACGGTATTGGCCGTGAAGCCGCGTTAACCTACGCGCGCTACGGCGCGGAAGTCATTCTGCTGGGACGCAATCTTGAGCGACTTCAGCTCACCGAGAAGGCAATCAATCAGTTAAACAAGCGACCCGCGCACAGCGTGGTGTTCGATCTGGCACAAGCTACGCCAGAAAATTGCCAACACATTGCTCAACAGTTGGCACTGCAATTTTCGCACTTAGATGGCGTATTACACAATGCGGGTATTTTAGGTGAGATTGTCCCGCTGGCTGAGCTTGATCCTCACGTTTGGCAACAAGTCATGAAGATAAATGTCGATGCCACTTTTTATCTCACACAGGCGTTGCTGCCGCTGCTGTTAAAATCGGATGCCGGCTCACTGATCTTTACCACGTCCAGCGTAGGACGCACCGGGCGTTCCGGCTGGGGTGCTTACGCCGTGTCGAAGTTTGCTACTGAAGGTATGATGCAAGTATTGGCTGATGAATATAAAAATCAGCACTTGCGGGTGAACTGTATCAATCCGGGTGGAACGCGCACAAAAATGCGAGCCAGCGCCTTCCCTGAGGAAGATGCAAACAAGCTAAAAACCCCAGCCGATTTAATGCCGCTCTATCTTTATCTGATGGGTGATGATAGCCGTCGTAAAACCGGTATGAGTTTTGATGCCCAGCCAGGCCGAAAACCGGGAGCAGCTGAATAATGAGTGAAGATCGCCACCAGCAACGTCAGCAACGATTAAAAGAACACGTTGATGCACGCATTGCCGCCGCGACCGAGGTACGCGGTATTCTGATGGTTTTCACCGGCAATGGTAAAGGCAAAACCACGGCGGCATTTGGTACTGCATTGCGAGCTTGCGGTCACGGTAAGCGTGTCGGCGCAATCCAGTTCATAAAAGGCGAATGGCCTAACGGCGAGCGCAATCTGCTGGAGCAACATGGCGTTGAGTTTCAGGTGATGTCGACCGGATTTACCTGGGAAACGCAAAATCGTCAGGCTGACACCGATGCCTGTTTAGCCGTATGGGAACAGGCCAAACGCATGCTCGCAGATAGTCATCTTGATTTGGTGATCCTTGATGAAATCACTTACATGGTCAGTATGGATTACCTGCCGCTTGAGGAGCTGATTGCTGCACTTGTTCAGCGTCCTTTGCAACAAAGCGTCATTATTACAGGACGTGGTTGCCATCGCAGCCTCATGGAAATGGCTGACACAGTGACCGAGATGCGTCCGGTTAAACACGCTTTTGATGTCGGCATTCAGGCGCAGCAAGGAATTGACTGGTAATAAAGAATAAGCGGGTAATAAAAGAAAACGCAGCGGTTAAGCTGCGTTTAGATGAACAGGAAACTTAAGAAGACGTTCGTTTGCTGCTTTTGCCACCGGTAGGACGACGCTGCGCAGTTCCGGTCTGGCTGTGACGTTTTACGGCTCGACGAATTTGGTTAGCCTTGGTACGACGACGATCTTTCTCAACAACCAGTTTGGTAACCGTTTCGTCATCCATACCGACCAAATTACGTAAGTAGTTGACCGCAGGAAGATCCAGCTCGGTCCAACCGCCACGTGGCAAGTTTTTCGGCAGATGAATATCACCATAACGCACACGCATCAGACGGCTCACCTGCACGCCAACCGCTTCCCATAAACGACGTACCTCACGGTTTCGTCCTTCGGTCAGCGTTACGTTATACCATTGGTTAATGCCTTCACCGCCGCCAAAGCGCAGAGTTTTGAAAGCGGCTGGGCCATCTTCCAACTGCACGCCTTTGCTCAATTGACGGATTTTATCGTCATCTACCTGACCAAATACACGCACGGCGTATTCACGTTCAACTTCACGGCTTGGATGCATCAGACGGTTTGCCAGCTCACCATCAGTAGTGAACAGCATCAATCCACACGTATTGACGTCCAGACGACCAACAGCAATCCAGCGTGAACCGCGCAGTCGCGGCAAACGATCAAAGACAGTTGGGCGACCTTCAGGGTCACTACGGGTGCAAAGTTCACCTTCTGGTTTGTAATATGCCAAGACGCGACAGACTTCCGTTGCGGATTCGGCAATCGAGACCAGATGACCATCAATGCGAATTTTAAGGGCTTTACTGTTTTCGATACGGTCGCCTAGCGTAGCCAGTTTGCCATCAACGCTGACGCGTCCGGCGGCGATCATTGTTTCGATTTCACGACGCGAACCATGGCCGGCACGCGCTAATACTTTCTGTAACTTTTCGCTCATTGAGCTTCCTCATTGTCGCCTTCCCAGGCGTCACGGTAGGGTGATAAGTCTTTTCAAATCAACAGGTTAACTTAAAAAGTTTGGCCTATTATACAGGCATTTAACCCTGATGTAACGCGGTTTATGAAGATGGCACTCTTCCTAATAATAGTGTTAATTGGCGATAATTCACGCCTAATAACTCGTCGTTAAACACGACTTATTTACTATTTCAAGCAGCACTCAAAACGGCAATATCGAAAACTTTATACTTAGTGAGCATTAAATTTATTAAACAATATGATTTAATTAAAAGTACTGACAACTCAATAAGTAACGGTATCTTAAACTCTACTGGCATTTCACATACATCATTTAAACCATAAAAAAAGAGCTTGTCGGCATAATGTATCGTTTAATTGATTTTACCCAGCATGTGATATTGATAAAAAATAAATTATCAAACTTAATGCACCATAGGTTGAATTAAATCATGATATTCAGGTTTATTTGACTAATATTAATTTTATTGAATTGTACAGCCTTATTATCTGTGTACAATTTAACCCCGAAGAGCAAAAAAATCAGAGTGAAAGATTAACGCTATTCACCTAAAAATTAAATTATATCTCATGTTTCATTAATAAATATTTTGCTTCTTCATTAATACAATAAACCGGCGCATCCGGAATTGTTGCGTTAATACGGTTCAGTGATGAACCTGATATTGCATGTCGAAAATCCTCACCAGGGATATTAAAGACATGCCTAAATAAAGAAAAAACCATGAAAAAACTGTTTCTGTGCCCAGCGCTTGTCGCGCTGGCTTTGAGCGGTTGTTCTGTGGGCCAAACCGAGTACAGTCGTACGGCGATGCAGCACGTAGACATGAGCGTGACCGGCATCCCGACGATCCTTGGTCTTGGCACTTTGGGCAGCAGCATCCCCCTCACACCTGAATATAGCCTGACAGCCGCACACGTTGCGAAATATGCCGTTCAACGCGTAAAGGCCTATCATCCTTATTGCGATCTTGCGATTATTTATCACAAGAATGACGCAAAGACATTAGCCAAATTCCGTAACAGTGATATTGGCGATTCAATAAAAATGTATGGCTACAGCTTTATTTCCGCCTTGCCTGTGGAATCAACGGGCACTAATTTAGCGCGCACAGCCATTCGGAATAATTGGAATAAAAGTCCTTGTATGGCGATGGCTTCAAATGCAGGAGTGGTGCAAGGAATGTCTGGCGGCGGTGTTTATAACCGCGATGAAACGCTGGGTGGTGTTATTGTGGGATATACAGACGCCATTAAAAATGGTCGCAGCGGAAAGATCATACTTAAAGACGTTTCGCTCTATATTCCCTACCGTGATTTCAAAGATTGGCTGCAGACAAATATTGGTCAGGCACCGACGCGCGGTGCCTGAGGAAATTACTGGAACGGACGGGTATCGCCAACGCCTTCGCGGATGATCTCAGGCGCATCATGCGTCAAATCAACGACCGTGGTTGGCTGCTGCCCCAACGTTCCTCCATCGATAATCAGATCGACCAATTTGCCAATGCTGTGCTGAATCTCTTCTGGGTCTGATTCGGTGAAATCATTGCCTGGCAAAATCAAAGAGGTCGACATCATTGGCTCATTTAACGCTTCAAGCAGCGCCAGAGCCACCGGATTTGAGGGCACGCGCAGGCCAATGGTTTTACGCTTGTCGCTCATCAGGCGGCGCGGTACTTCTTTGGTGGCTTTCAGGATGAAGGTGTAATTCCCCGGCGTGTTGTTTTTTAGCAGACGAAACGCGGAATTATCGACCTGTGAATAGACTGATAATTCAGATAAGTCACGGCACATCAGGGTGAAATTATGATTGCCATCCAGCTGACGAATACGGCAAATGCGCTCCATTGCGCCCTTCTCTTCTAAACGACACCCCAAGGCATAGCCAGAATCGGTGGGGTAAACAATCACGCTGCCTTTATTGAGATATTCCACGGCCTGATTAATCAGGCGAGGCTGCGGATTGTCAGGATGGATATGAAAAAATTGACTCATAGAAACCTCGTGTCACCTTTCCGTGCAATCAGATGCAGGTGCCAAAGCCGGAAAACGTTCCCAGACCGGCTCGACGCCTGCGGGCAGCCATAATTTGCGTCCCAATTCAATCCACGGACAGGGTTGATGAAAATCAGAACCTTGTGAACCAGCTAACCCATTATCTCTGGCGTATTGCGCCAGCTGTGTGCGCTCATTAGGTGCTTGCTGGCACTGTGCAACTTCCATCGCATCACCGCCGGCATCGCGAAAATAAGCGACTAAACGCTTAAGCCATTTTGCGGACAGTCCATAACGTCCGGGATGAGCCAGCACGGCACAACCACCAGAATGATGAATTGCATCAATAGCTTGTTCAATTGTACACCATTGTGGCGGGACATAACCGGTTTTACCGCGCGCCAGGTAAGATTTGAAAACCTGCGCAAAATTATCCGCCCGTCCTTGTTCAACCAGAAAACGGGCAAAATGGCCACGCGTGATCACGCCACCTTCCGCCAAACGCGTTGCACCCGCCAGCGCGCCGGGAATCTGTGCTTTTTCCAGTCGTTCCGCAATATGTTCGGCACGTGTCTGACGGCGATCGTGCTGTGCAGCCAAAAAAGTGCTCATTACTGGATGGTGAATATCAATATTGAGTCCGACAATATGAATTTCATGATTCTCCCACACCGTTGAAATCTCAACGCCAGCCACAACTTTGATGGGCAAATCTTGATCAATAGCCACCTGCTGCGCTTCCGTAACGCCGCCCACTGAATCGTGATCCGTAATTGCTAAAACGCCAATACGCATCTCAACAGCGCGCTGCACAAGGGCCTGCGGCGTGAGAAAGCCATCAGATGCCCGCGTGTGGCTGTGTAAATCATAAATAGGGAAACGGGCGATATCGCTCAAGCTAACTCCAGTAAAAATCTAAACTGGCCAGCATGATAACGATTTTGGCGGTCAGAGAAAAAGTGTATTGACATTTAAGCCATGAACCCGTTAACTAGTACACAAGTTCACACGTAACGGGTATTTAATCATGGCTGTTGTTCATACGCTTTTAAACGGTTGGTGGCGCGATGTTCCCAGATACGGGCGACGACGTCGTGCACAACTAGCGTAAACGCTGTGCAGATACCTGAGCCCGCCACCGAGCGGGCTTTTTTCGAGCGAAATTCAGAGAATTCATCATGCCAAATGCGAAACCTACAGTGAAGTTGATTACCGGCACCGCGCCCTATCGCGAAGATCCGGCCGCAGTGTTTCATCAGTTATGCGGCGCACGCCCGGCAACCTTGCTGCTTGAATCTGCGGATATCGACAGTAAACGTAACCTAAAAAGCTTGCTGATCGTTGACAGCGCCCTGCGTATCAGTGCGCTTGGCAATAACGTCACCTTACAAGCGCTTTCGGAAAATGGCCGCGCGCTGCTGCCGCTGCTGGATGCCGCGCTACCGGACTCCGTGAAGATTGAAGCGCGCCCCGATGGACGAGTTTTAACCTTTCCCACCACAGAAGCGCTGCAAGATGAAGACTCCCGCTTACAGGCGCTTTCCGTATTCGATGCGCTGCGTTTGATTCCTCAACTGGTGAACGCACCCGCCGATGAACGTGAAGCTTTGCTGTTGGGCGGTCTGTTTGCTTACGACTTAGTGGCTGGCTTTGAAGAACTCCCCGAACTGGAAAGTCATCAGCGCTGTCCTGATTACTGCTTCTATTTAGCTGAAACCCTTTTAGTGCTGGATCATCAGGAACGCAGCGCACGTTTGCAGGCTAGCCTGTTCAGCCCCTCCACCAGCGAATTCCAACGCTTACAAGGGCGTATTGAACAGTTGCATGGCCAAATGCTGCAGCCAGCAGCGCCGTTACCGGTTCAATCTGTTGAACAGATGACGCTGAACATTAATCAAAGTGACGAAGAATATTGCGAAGTAGTACGCGACATGCAGGAAGCGATTCGCATTGGCGAGATTTTCCAGGTTGTACCTTCGCGCCGCTTCTCGCTGCCTTGTCCGTCGCCGCTGGCAGCGTATGACACGCTGAAAAGCAGTAATCCCAGCCCATACATGTTCTTCATGCAGGATCAGGATTTCACGCTGTTTGGCGCATCACCGGAAAGTTCGCTGAAATATGACGCAACTTCACGCCAGATTGAAATCTACCCGATTGCCGGTACGCGTCCGCGGGGTCGTCATGCTGATGGTTCGCTGGATCGCGATCTCGACAGCCGCATTGAGCTTGAAATGCGCACCGACCATAAAGAGTTGGCTGAGCATCTGATGCTGGTTGACCTGGCGCGTAACGATTTAGCGCGTATCTGCGTGCCCGGCAGCCGCTATGTCGCCGATCTGACTAAAGTCGATCGTTATTCCTTTGTGATGCATTTAGTGTCACGCGTTGTGGGCACATTGCGCGAGGATCTTGACGTGCTGCATGCCTATCGCGCCTGTATGAATATGGGCACGCTAAGCGGTGCGCCAAAAGTCCGCGCGATGCAACGCATTGCCGCTGCGGAAGGTTCACGTCGTGGCAGTTACGGCGGCGCAGTGGGTTACTTCACCGCTAACGGCGACTTAGACACCTGCATTGTGATTCGCTCTGCCTACGTTGAAGACGGCGTTGCCACCGTGCAAGCCGGTGCTGGCGTCGTGCTGGATTCCAATCCCCAAGCTGAAGCGGATGAAAGCCGCAATAAAGCCCGCGCGGTGTTGCGCGCCATTGCAACAGCCCATCACTGCAAGGAGATTTTCTGATGGCCGATATTCTGCTGCTCGATAACATCGACTCATTTACCTATAACCTCGTCGACCAGTTGCGAACTTTCGGTCACAACGTGGTGATTTATCGCAACAACCTACCTGCAGAATTGCTGATCGACCATCTGCAGCGTATGGAGAACCCGGTATTGATGTTGTCACCAGGCCCGGGCGCACCGAAAGATGCCGGTTGCATGCCTGAGCTGCTTCGTGTGCTGCGGGGTCGCCTGCCGATTATTGGCATTTGCCTTGGTCATCAAGCCATTGTGGAAGCCTATGGCGGACACGTGGGCCAGGCGGGCGAAATCCTGCACGGCAAAGCATCCATTATCACGCATGACGGTGAAGCGATGTTTTCTGGCCTGAGCAATCCGCTGCCAGTGGCGCGTTATCACTCGTTGGTTGGCAGCAACACACCCGACGAATTAACGGTCAACGCCAGCTTTAACGGCATGGTGATGGCAGTGCGCCACGATGCAGATCGTGTTTGCGGATTCCAGTTCCATCCTGAATCCATTTTGACTACTCAAGGCGCACGTCTGCTTGAGCAGACGCTGGCTTGGGCGCTGGCGAAGTAACAGGGAGAACAAAATGCATACTATTCTGGAAAAACTTTACCAGGCGCAGACGCTAAATCAGGCTGAAAGCCATCAGCTATTCAGCGCAATCATTACCGGGCAGCTCGAGCCAACACAGTTAGCCGCTGCGCTCATCGCGATGAAAGTTCGCGGCGAAAAGCCAGAGGAGATTGCGGGTGCCGCAACGGCGTTGCTGGAAGATGCTAAACCCTTCCCGCGTCCCGATTATGCCTTTGCCGATATCGTTGGCACCGGCGGTGACGGCAGCAACAGCATTAATATTTCTACCGCCAGCGCATTTGTTGCCGCGACCTGTGGACTGAAAGTGGCGAAGCATGGCAACCGCAGCGTCTCCAGCAAGTCGGGTTCATCCGATCTGCTGGCTGCATTTGGCATTAATCTGGATATGCCTGCTGAGCAGGCGCGTAAAGCGCTGGATGATCTGAACGTTTGTTTCCTGTTTGCTCCGCAATATCACACTGGATTCCGCCATGCGATGCCGGTTCGCCAGCAGCTCAAAACCCGCACACTGTTTAATGTGCTCGGCCCGCTGATCAATCCCGCGCGCCCGCCGTTGGCCGTGATTGGGGTTTACAGCGCAGAGCTGGTGCTTCCTATTGCGCAGACATTAAAAGTATTGGGTTACCAGCGTGCCGCTGTGGTTCATGGGGGCGGTATGGACGAAGTGGCGCTGCATGATGTAACGCACGTAGCGGAACTGCGTGATGGCGAAATTACGCGTTACCTGCTGTCGCCAGAAGACTTTGGATTCGGCTTCCATCCCAAGGAAGCCTTGGCAGGCGGCACGCCGGAAGAAAACCGTGACATTCTTACACGTTTACTCCAGGGTAATGGCGAGCAGGCCCACGAGGAAGCCGTTGCCGTGAATGTGGCTATGCTGCTCAAAGTATTTGGCAATGAAGATTTGCGTGAAAATGCACAGCGTGCGCTCGCCGCAATCCGTAGCGGGCAGGCTTACGAGCGCGTGGTCGCTCTGGCAGCAAGAGGATAACCATGCAAGGTACAGTGTTAGAAAAAATTGTTCAGGATAAAGCGGTTTGGGTTGAAGCGCGTAAGCAGCAGCAGCCGCTGTCCAGCTTTCAAAACAGCGTAGAACTGGCATCGCGTAATTTCTACGATGCACTGCAAGGCGCGCGTACTGCCTTTATTTTAGAATGCAAAAAGGCATCACCTTCTAAAGGTTTGATTCGTGCTGATTTTGATCCGGCAGCCATTGCAGGCGTTTATCGTCATTACGCTTCTGCCGTGTCGGTATTAACCGATGAAAAATACTTCCAGGGTGATTTTGCTTTCCTGCCCATTGTCAGCGCAGCGATTACTCAGCCGGTATTGTGCAAAGATTTCATTATCGATGCGTATCAAATTTATTTAGCCCGTCACTATCAGGCAGATGCCATTTTACTGATGCTATCGGTGCTGGACGATGATCAATATCGTCAGCTCGCCGCGGTAGCGCACAGCCTGAAAATGGGCGTGCTAACGGAAGTCAGCAACGAAGATGAGCTGGAGCGTGCCATTGCGCTGGAAGCCAAAGTGGTGGGTATTAATAACCGCGATCTGCGTGATATGTCGATTGATCTCAATCGGACTCGCCAACTGGCGCCACGTTTATCGCATGGCGTTACTGTCATCAGCGAATCGGGTATTAACAGCTACGCCGATATTCGTGAGCTTAGTCATTTTGCTAATGGTTTCCTGATCGGTTCTGCCCTGATGGAAGAAGATGATTTACAAAGTGCGGTGCGTCGCGTCACGCTGGGCAGCAATAAAGTCTGTGGGCTGACGCGAGCTGAAGATGCTCGCGCTACGTACGAAGCCGGTGCGATTTTTGGTGGTCTAATTTTCGTTGAAAGCTCGCCACGTTATGTGGACAGCGTCAAAGCAAAAACGGTGATAGCAGGCGCACCACTGAGCTATGTAGGTGTTTATCGCAACGCTGCAATTAGTGACATTGTCACGCAAGCAGCAGAGTTACAGCTGGTTGCGATTCAGCTTCATGGCGATGAAGACCGTGCTTACGTCGCTGAATTACGGCAAGCCTTACCTGCATCCGTGAAAATCTGGAAAGCGTTGCGTATTGAAGGTGCTTTACCGGAACGCGACTGGCCACATGTTGATCGCTATGTCTTTGATAACGGAAACGGCGGCAGCGGCCAGCGCTTTGACTGGTCACTTTTGCAAGACCAAAAGCTCGATAATGTATTATTGGCAGGCGGATTAAGTGCTGACAACTGCGTTGAAGCGGCACGACAAGGTTGTGCGGGTCTCGACTTTAACTCTGGCGTAGAAAGTTCGCCGGGGATTAAAGATGCCAGCAAAATTGCGGCCGTGTTCCAGACGCTTCGCGCCTATTGATTTGCCGGACCCGCGTTGCTGCGGGTCAGAAAAAGAGAGATGAAAAAATGACGTTACTGAATCCCTATTTTGGCGAATTTGGCGGTATGTATGTACCGCAAATCCTGATGCCAGCCTTGCGCCAGCTGGAAGAAGCGTTTGTTGACGCGCAAAAAGACCCTGAGTTTCAGGCTGAATTCACCGATTTGTTGAAGAACTATGCGGGACGTCCCACAGCGTTAACGTTGTGTAAAAACCTGACTAAAGGCACCAAAACGCGTCTTTACCTGAAGCGTGAAGATCTGCTGCACGGCGGCGCGCATAAAACTAACCAGGTTCTGGGTCAGGCGCTGTTAGCGAAGCGCATGGGTAAAAACGAAATTATTGCCGAAACCGGTGCCGGGCAGCATGGCGTAGCTTCGGCATTGGCTTGTGCACTGCTTGGCATGAAATGCCGCATTTACATGGGTGCCAAAGATGTCGAGCGTCAGTCGCCTAACGTCTTTCGTATGCGTTTGATGGGTGCGGAAGTGATCCCTGTTCACAGCGGATCCGCGACCCTGAAAGATGCCTGTAACGAAGCATTGCGCGACTGGTCTGGTAGCTATGAAACCGCGCACTACATGTTGGGCACCGCTGCTGGCCCTCATCCTTTCCCAACTATTGTGCGTGAATTCCAACGCATGATTGGTGAAGAGACTAAAAAGCAGATCCTTGAAAGAGAAGGCCGTTTGCCAGATGCCGTGATCGCATGCGTGGGCGGCGGTTCAAACGCTATCGGTATGTTTGCTGATTTCATTGATGATACCAGCGTGAAGTTAATTGGCGTTGAACCAGCAGGACACGGCATTGAAACCGGCGAGCACGGTGCTCCGCTGAAACATGGTCGCGTTGGCATTTACTTCGGTATGAAAGCGCCAATGATGCAGACAGAAGATGGACAGATTGAAGAGTCGTATTCGATTTCTGCCGGTCTCGATTTCCCGTCCGTTGGCCCTCAGCATGCACACCTGAACAGCATTGGCCGTGCCGACTACGTATCCATCACTGATAATGAAGCCCTGGCTGCGTTTAAACAGTTGTGTCGTGCTGAAGGCATTATCCCCGCACTGGAATCGTCACACGCGCTGGCGCATGCACTGAAAATTATTCAGGCTGATCCTGAAAAAGAGCAGCTTATTGTGGTCAACCTTTCCGGTCGCGGCGACAAAGACATCTTCACCGTTCATGATATTTTGACAGCGCAGGGAGAAATCTGATGGAACGTTATGATCAACTGTTCAAGCGTCTGGCAGCGAACAAAGAAGGTGCTTTTGTTCCTTTCGTCACCTTGGGCGATCCGTCACCTGAACTCTCTTTGCGCGTAATTGATGCGCTGGTTGAAGGCGGTGCAGATGCGCTGGAGTTAGGCATTCCCTTTTCCGACCCGCTGGCTGATGGCCCGACAATTCAAAACGCAACATTGCGTGCCTTCGCTGCGGGTACCACGACGGCTCAATGTTTCGAAATGTTGGCAAGCATTCGTCAAAAATATCCCGAATTACCTATTGGCTTACTGATGTATGCCAACCTGGTGTTTGCGAATGGTATTGATGCGTTTTATGCACGCTGTGCAGAAGCTGGTGTGGATTCTGTATTAGTTGCTGATGTGCCGGTTGAGGAATCTGCGCCCTTCCGTCAGGCCGCCCTGCGCCATAATGTTGCGCCAATCTTCATTTGCCCACCAAACGCCAGCGATGATTTATTGCGTGAGATCGCTTCACATGGCCGTGGATATACTTATCTGCTGTCACGTGCCGGCGTAACCGGTGCTGAGAATCGCGCCAGCCTGCCGCTGCATCATCTGATCACCAAACTGCGTGAATACAATGCGGCCCCGCCTTTACAGGGTTTTGGTATCTCTGAACCTGGTCAGGTGAAAGAAGCCATTGCATCAGGTGCAGCGGGTGCTATCTCCGGATCGGCGATTGTGAAGATCATCGAAAAGAATCATGCACAACCTGACGTGATGCTGAGCGAGCTCAAAGCGTTCGTCAGCAATTTGAAAGCAGCCAGCCGCTAACAAAATCATGCCTTATCGTGCGGTAAGGCATGATTTCTTTCTCTTTATCTCCTCGCAGTTGCCCATTATTGAATTCTTGCACCACAATTAACTCGCGCCGTTATGGTAACGTCGCATCACCTTTGTGACAGGGAGAGAAGCAATGAAATGGTTTAAAGTGCTGACAGGTGCGTTGATTGCGAGTGTGGTTGCGCTGACACTGAGCGCCTGTGCGCCAACACCAACTAAAGAAGGCACCGGCGGTTATATTGATGACACCGTGGTAACGACTAAAGTTAAAGGTCAGCTTTTGAAAGATGACTCGCTGAAATCGACTGAAATTAATGTAGAAACCTTCAAAGGAAAAGTTCAGCTGAGCGGTTTTGTGAGTTCGCCACAAATGGCGAATCGTGCGGTAGAAGTGGCGCGAAGCGTAGCGGGTGTGAAATCTGTTGTGAATAACATGCAAATTAAATAGCACATTGTTCACCACTAAAAAGGCCGCTATGAAAAGCGGCCTTTTTCTTTTATCAGAAACGGTAACCCGCACCGAAGAAAAATACCCAAGGATCGATACGCATATTAATGTTCTGCTGCTCACCGCCTGCTTTAAACTTCACTTCTGTATCAATATCCATGTACCACACCGAAGCATTCAGCATCCAGTCGCGGTTAATCTGGTAATCCAATCCAACTTGTCCTGCCATACCCCACGAATCTTTAACGCTCAAATCAGTTAATCCGGCATCGCGTCCAGTGTTATTAAAATCGGCATCATAAAAAGTGGTGTAGTTAATACCTACGCCGATATAGGGGCGCGCTTTGCTTTTGCTGTCAAAAAATAGTATTGCGCCATCAGCGTTGGCGGCAACTGGCGCACCGTGGCCAACGTGCCGGTTGGTCCCAGACCCACTTTGTGGCGGAACGGCGTCGCTGCAAGTAGTTCCACGCCAATGTTATCCGTTGCCATATAGGTAAAAGTCAGGCCAAGCTGCGTATCATTGCTGGCGGAGAATGATCCCATGCCCAGCACATTATCCGATCCTTCGGTTGGTCGTACGGTTGCGCTGCCTGCACGCATAAAAAAATCGCCAGCCTGATGAGCCAGTGCCAGTTGAGGTAATACCAGAGTCAGTAGCATCGCGCATTTTGCCAGTTTCATGGTCGCTCCTTTGCAGAATTTTAATCGTGGGGAGATGTTGTCATTTATTTGTCGGCAAAGGTTTAACGCGATTTTTTGAAAAATGCATCCAAATCATTTCGACTAATTTGCTTAAAAAACAAAGGATTGATTTAGATCAATTTAGACGGAGCCATGATGTTGAAAATAGAGCTTGCTGAAAAATTTGCCCCCGCTTATTTTGCTTATCTTCTCTGGTGATTTTGGTTCGATGCTCAGGAGTAGCTGGCGATCAAATGAGCGAAATAACAAATCCATGTATCAGCTGTGGCGCCTGCTGCGCCCACTTCCGTGTCTCTTTTTACTGGGCTGAAGCTCAAGACGCGGGCGGCGTTGTGCCCACTGAATTAACTGAACCTCTCAGCCTGTTGATGCGCAACATGATCGGCACCAATACGCGTACACCACGCTGTATCGCGTTAGAGGGTGAAATCGGCGGGTGCGTTTCTTGCGGTATTTATGAACAGCGGCCAACACCTTGTCGAGAGTTTGCCATGTCCGGTGAAAATGGTGAGTGGAACGAAGCCTGCGATCGCGCCAGAGCGCGTCACGGTCTTCCAGCACTTTTTCACCCATCTTTACCTGTGATGACAGAAAGTTATGCCGCGGCGGGTGCCAGCGAGCTGCCAGAACATGTACAATCGCCGGGTTAATCAACCCGGTTTCTCCAAGGAGTGTACATGTCTATCACGGCAAGCTCGTTATACCGTGACACTGGAAATTTTTTCGCCACCAGTTATTAACTGTCGTGCTGATGTCGCTGTTGACCGCTTTTATCACGGTCATGCTGGCGCACGTAATGACGCCCGGTGAAGATCAATTGGCGATTTTGCAACAAGGCGATTCCAGCGCCACTTCTCTGTTTGACATGGTTCAGAATATGTCACCCGAACAGCAGCGTGTATTACTTCGCGCTTCCGCCGCGGGCACCTTTGCCGCGCTGGTGGGCAACGCCTTGCTGTTAGGTGGCATGCTGTGCCTGATCCCAATGGTCTCTTCCGGTCAACGCGTTAGCGCCTTACGTGCAATTGGTGCCTCTGCACCGCTGCTGCCGAAGCTGTTACTGCAAACCTTCCTCATCACCTTGCTGGTTCAACTCGG
Organism: Candidatus Pantoea bituminis; assembly: GCF_018842675.1. NCBI lineage: Bacteria > Pseudomonadati > Pseudomonadota > Gammaproteobacteria > Enterobacterales > Erwiniaceae > Pantoea > Candidatus Pantoea bituminis. The sequence continues at coordinate 1,722,277 of NZ_JAGTWO010000004.1, read as the reverse complement.
CTTCATGGTGGTTTTAATCCCGGGCGTGATTTTTGCGATTCTGTTTTCGCTGGCACCTGTGATGTTAGCCAGTGAAAATATGGGTGTATTCGCGTCTATGCGCGCCAGCATGCGTATGGCGTGGCAGAATATGAAGCTCATTGCTCCGGCTATTATTCTTTGGCTGCTGGCAAAAATCGCGGTTATGTTCTTCTTCTCCTCTTTGACCGTGCTGCCGGTAAATGTAACTTCAGTAATGCTGACCGCAGTGGGCAATCTGGTTTCCGTTGTCTTGATTATCTACCTGTACCGGCTCTATATGCTGTTACGTTAATTGTGGGTGCGCCTGCGGGCGCATCAACTAACGCCTCTGCCTTTACTGGAATGACTATGAAGCAGTTACTCGATTTTCTTCCCTTGGTGGTTTTTTTCGTTTTCTACAAGATGTACGACATCTTTGTCGCCTCCGGCGCGCTGATCGTTGCGACAGGCTTAGCCTTGGTTGTTAGCTGGGTGCTGTATCGCAAGCTAGAGAAAATGACTATCTTTACCTTTGTGCTGGTTGCAGTGTTTGGCACATTGACCCTGGTTTTCCATAACGATGAGTTCATTAAATGGAAAGTAACGGTGATTTACAGCCTGTTCGCGCTGGCATTGCTGTTTAGCCAATTTTTCATGAAACAACCGCTGATCCAGAGCATGTTAGGTAAAGAACTGCAGCTTCCTGGCCCCATCTGGCGTCGCTTGAATGTTGCCTGGGCGATATTCTTCCTGATGTGCGGCCTGGCAAATATTTATGTGGCCTTTTGGTTGCCTCAGGAAGTTTGGGTTAACTTTAAAGTGTTTGGTTTGACCGGCCTTACCCTGCTGTTTACCTTATTCAGCGGACTCTACATCTGGCGACAGATGCCGCAAGAACAAAAATAATGATTCGCCCGGTACGCGCCGGGCAATTTTTGGCGCCTGCCGCCATCACCTGCATAAGAAACTGAAGCAATGGACGATAAGCATAAGTTGCCGCAAGGCGAAATGGTGTTGCGTACCTTAGCCATGCCGGCGGATACCAATGCCAATGGCGATATATTTGGTGGCTGGCTCATGTCGCAGATGGACATGGGCGGCGCAATTTTGGCTAAGGAAATTGCAGAAGGACGCGTAGTGACAGTGCGTGTGGACGGTATGACGTTCCTCAAGCCGGTCGCTGTGGGAGATGTCGTGAGCTGCCATGCCAATTGCATTCGCACTGGCAACAGCTCCATGACGATTAACGTTCAGGTATGGATCAAGAAAGTCTCGTCAGAACCGATTGGCCAGACATATTGCGCGACGGAAGCGGTGTTTATTTATGTTGCGGTGGATAATGAAGGAAACTCTCGTCCGCTGCCGCAAGGCCGAGCCAATCAGCAACCCCATGCCTGAGTGACGTTGAAATAAACTGTGCTGGCGAAATCTAACGGATAAGGTTGAAAACTCTCAACGTCCGAGTCTGGGAAGGAGAGTCCGATGGTTAAAAGAAAAACGCGTTAACTGTCGGACATCCCCCACATTACCCCATCCTCAATAAAGAACGGTTATTCGATACTTGCGCCACCGTTCATTTTGAACACGATATTCATGGTCAAATTTTGTCCCGGACGACCACTCTGATAACGCCACTTCTTCATCGCCTGCTTCACTTCTCGCTCAAACATATTACGCGGCTCCGCTGAGAGCACGCGGATGTTATCAACGCGGCCATCGCTATCCACATCAAACTGCACACGAACGCGCCCTTCTATACGCAACGCAAAAGCACGTGCGGGATAAGCAGGTTTGCTGACATTCAGCGCTTTGGGTCCATTTGAGACCGATTGTGTCGGCGCAGGATTCGTTTTAGGCGCAGTAGTCGGCTTAGTTTGTGTTGTCGGCGTCTCTTGCTTAAAGGGATTCGCCTGCGGTTTGCTTTCCTGACGCGGTTTCACTTCGCGCTTCGGCTGCTCGCGTTTGTGCTCTGGCTTAGGTTTCGGCTTCGGCTTCGGCTTCGGTTCGGGCTTAGGAATGGGAACGGGCACAGGCTTAGGCGGTTCCGGCGCAGGCTGTGGCTCAGGAACCGGTTCAGGCTCTGGCTCAGGTTGCGGTTCCGGTTGTGGCGGTTGTACAACAGCAGGTGCCGGTTCAGGCTGCACTTCGGGAGCCACCATCGTTACGCTGATCGGCTGCGACGCCTTAGGAACTTCAATAACCTGGTTATACGAGGCATAAAGGACGCCTGCAATCACCGCGCCGTGTAATGCAACGGAAAGTAACATGGAAATCGGCGTGCGTTTTGGTAATGGCATAGTCAGCGTGGTCATAACAATCGCAGTCATTGAGTGAAGCAGCGATTTTAAATGCAAATAGCAATCAGTTTCAATAACTGCTGTAGCCAGGTTGAAAGAAAAGCGTTTTTTAAACCCTGGATGCTCACTAAAGTTGCGCATCTCTTCTTTCGTTTGCACTCTGATTAACGATCACTTAACGTGTTGCGAAATTCAGAAGAATTAATCGGAGCTACCAAGTGCTTTACGTCATTTATGCAGAAGACAATGCCGACTCACTGGAAAAACGTAACGCCGTGCGCCCTGCACATCTCGCACGCCTGAAACTGCTGCATGAAGAAGGTCGCCTGATCATTGCTGGACCCATGCCCGCTGTTGACAGCAACGATCCGGGTGTAGCGGGTTTTACGGGTTCAACGGTTATCGCTGAGTTTCCATCACTGGAAACCGCTCAATCCTGGGCTGAAGATGATCCTTACATTGCCGCAGGCGTATATAAGAACGTTGCGGTAAAGCCGTTCAAACGCGTTTTTTAATTTCCGCATTATATAAAAATGGCTTCTGAGCATCAGCGCAGAAGCCATTTTTTTGATTGGGCTCTGCATTATGCAAATGGTTATTTTGGCGCTGCTGTTGGTTATTGCTGTACTGATTGGCTCAGCGATTATGCTGTGGCGCAAACATGGCTGGAAGCGTAGAAAGCATTTGATTGTCATGCTGATTGTTCTTGCCGCCGCGCTACAGCTGGTCAACCTAAAATTAGTGATGACCGGACATTAATAAAAAAGCCGCATCGTGCGGCTTTTTTATTTTATAAAATTTGCGTAATGAACAGAATGGAACGACGTTGCTGCTGAGCAAGTTGATGCCGAATGCCGTGAATGCGCTTATAGCGTCGTGACTGCCCTTCCAGCCAACGCGAGCGGCGGCGGTGAGCCTGACGTAACATTCTCCAGCGAGCTACTTCATTTTTGCTTCGTCTCATGACTTCCTCTCTGACTTCGATATCACGCGGACGCATTATAGAGATCTGTACGCCAATGCCAAATCGTATCTCTTATCGTGAAGGGTCAACGATAAAGGGTTTCACTGACCGACATCTGCACGTAAACTTCTCAGACCAAAGCGCGAACAGGACGTCCACTTAATGACCACTTTTTACACGCTTATCAGTTGGTTATTGCTGTTTGGCTACTGGCTACTGATTGCCGGAGTCACGCTGCGAGTACTGATGAAGCGTCGTGCCGTGACTTCAGCCATGGCCTGGCTGTTAATTATCTATATTCTGCCGTTGGTTGGCATTATCGCTTATCTGTCGTTCGGCGAGCTACATTTAGGTAAACGGCGCGCCGAGCGTGCGCGCACCATGTGGCCTTCAACCGCAAGGTGGCTGAACGATCTTAAACAATGCCGTGAAATATTTGCCACCGAACACAGCGACGTAGCACGCTCACTTTTTCAGCTGTGTCAAAACCGTCAGGGCATTGCAGGCGTAAAAGGCAACCAGCTACAGCTGTTAACCAGCTCCGATGAAGTCATGCAGGCGCTGATTCGTGATATTCAGCTCGCTCGTCATAACATTGAAATGGTGTTCTATATCTGGCATCCCGGTGGCCTGGCGGATGAAGTTGCTGAGTCCTTGATGGCTGCCTCACGGCGTGGCGTACATTGCCGTCTGATGCTGGATTCAGCGGGCAGCGTAACGTTCTTCCGCAGCCCTTGGGTAGGTATGATGCGCAATGCGGGCATTGATGTGGTCGAAGCGTTGCAGGTCAGCTTGTTGCGTGTGTTTCTGCGCCGTATGGATCTCCGCCAGCACCGCAAAGTAGTATTAATCGACAACTATATTGCTTACACCGGTAGCATGAATCTGGTGGACCCACGCTTTTTCAAACAGGACGCAGGCGTAGGACAATGGGTCGATTTGATGGCGCGCATGGAAGGCCCCGTGGCTACCGCAATGGGCATTGTCTTTAGCTGTGACTGGGAAATTGAGACCGGCAAACGCATTCTTCCGCCGCCGCCCGATCGCAACATCATGCCTTTCGAAAAAGAGAGTGGTCACACGGTACAAGTTATCGCCTCGGGTCCAGGTTTTCCCGAGGACATGATTCATCAGGCTTTGTTAACCGCAGTTTACTCCGCGCGTGAGCAATTGATCATGACCACGCCCTACTTCGTGCCCAGCGACGATCTGTTACATGCGATCTGCACCGCAGCTTTACGTGGCGTGAATGTTAGCATTGTGGTACCACGCCACAATGATTCACTGCTGGTAGGCTGGGCCAGCCGCGCCTTTTTCAGTGAGTTACTGGAAGCGGGTGTTAAGATTTATCAGTTTGAGGATGGCTTGCTGCATACCAAAAGCGTGCTGGTTGATGGGCAACTCAGCCTGGTCGGTACGGTTAACCTGGATATGCGCAGCTTATGGCTCAACTTTGAGATCACCTTAGTGGTCGATGATGCAGGCTTTGGCAGCGACCTTGCTTGTGTTCAGGATGATTACATCGCCCGCTCAAGACTGCTGGATGGCAAGCGCTGGGCGAAACGTGCCTGGTGGCAACGTATCGTTGAACGACTGTTTTACTTCTTTAGTCCTTTACTGTAAAACGAGCAAAATTGTGTAAACGCCCTTGGGCAACGGGATAGATCATGGATTTAAATAATCGCCTTACCGAAGACGAAACCCTGGAACAGGCTTACGATATTTTTCTCGAACTGGCAGGTGACAACCTCGATCCGGCGGATATCATCCTCTTCAATTTACAATTCGAAGAGCGTGGCGGCGCAGAATTGTTCGATCCGTCTGAAGACTGGTCTGAACATGTTGATTACGATTTGAATCCAGACTTCTTCGCAGAAGTCGTGATCGGATTAGGTGAAGCGGACGGTGAACCGATCACTGATGTGTTTGCGCGCGTTCTGCTGTGCCGCGAGAAAGACAATAAACTGTGCCATATCTTGTGGCGTGAATAAGCGCCAATGATGAAGAAACGCCGGGCAACTGCCCGGCGTTTTGTTTTATAACGGGTCGACCTTGAGGCAAGAGACAGCATGGCGGAAACTGCCTTCCAGTAATGGACGCGTTTTCGCGCACTCTGGTCCAGCAATCGGGCATCGGGTGCGAAATACGCAGCCGGATGGCGGATTAATTGGCGAAGGCAGCTCACCTTCCAGCAATTGAATCTGCTTGTTCTTTTCCAGATCCGGGTCGGGAATGGGCACCGCTGACATCAACGCTTTGGTGTAAGGATGCTGCGGATTGCTATAAACCTCATCGTAAGTGCCTAATTCCACAGCATGTCCGAGATACATCACCAGGACACGATCGGAAATATGCTTCACGACGGCCAAGTCGTGCGCAATAAAGATCAGTGACAAGCCCATTTCACGTTGTAACTGCTGTAGCAGGTTGACCACCTGCGCCTGAATTGACACGTCGAGCGCTGAAACCGGCTCATCACAAATGATCAGTTTTGGCTCAAGAATCAGCGCACGCGCAATACCAATACGCTGACATTGGCCGCCTGAAAATTCATGCGGATAACGGTTTATCAGGTTTGGCAGTAACCCTACTTTCATCATCATATTTTTGACGCGATCTTTGACTTCCTGACGCGCCATTTTGGGATGATAGGTGCGCAGCGGCTCAGCAATGATGTCGCCAATGGTCATGCGCGGGTTCAGTGAAGCCAGCGGATCCTGGAAAATCATCTGGATATCGCTGCGGGCTTTACGCCACTCCTCTTCACTTTGTCCCAGCAGGTCGCGCCCTAACCACGCAACGCGGCCATCTGTGGCTTTTACCAAGCCGATGATCGCACGCGCTAAGGTGGATTTGCCACAGCCTGACTCTCCGACCACGCCCAGCGTCTCGCCTTCGTACAAACGCAGGCTGACGCCGTCCACCGCTTTTAAGCTTTTTGATGGCTGCCAGAACCACTGTTTGCCATCTTTGATATCGAAATGCACCTTCAGATCGGCGATTTCAAGCAACACTCTTTTCTCAGCTATGGTGCTCATACTAATTCCTCCACCGGTTTGAAGCAGGCGCGTAAACGTCCCTCTTCAAACGGTAATAGCGGCGGCGCTTGGGTACAGATGTCCATGGCGTGAGGACAGCGCGGCTGGAACGGACAACCTTGCGGTAGGCGCAGCAGATTGGGTGGATTGCCTGGGATGGTCGTCAGGCTCTCACCTTCTGCATCCAGACGCGGAACGGCATTGAGCAGGCCAATCGAATAAGGGTGTGCCGGTTTATAGAACACATCGCGCGCACGACCATATTCCATGGTACGTCCGGCATACATGACCAGCACTTTGTCGCAGATCCCGGCCACGACACCCAGATCATGGGTGATCATGATAATGGCCGTGTTGAACTCACGCTTCAGATCGTTCAGCAACGTCATGATCTGCGCTTGCACTGTCACATCCAACGCTGTAGTAGGTTCATCTGCAATCAGCAACTTTGGACGACACATCAGCGCCATAGCGATCATGACGCGCTGACGCATACCACCAGAAAACTCATGCGGATACATCTTCATGCGCTTGCGCGCTTCCGGCATTTTTACTGCGTCTAGCATGCGCACTGACTCTTCAAACGCCTGTGCGCTGTTCATGCCCTTGTGTAGTTTGAGCACTTCCATCAACTGCTCACCCACGCGCATATAGGGATTGAGCGACGTCATGGGATCCTGAAAGATCATGGCAATCTGCTCGGCACGCAGTTTATTTAGCTTTTTCTCGGGCAGATTGAGAATCTCATTGCCGTTGAACATCGCCGAACCGCCGATGCGGCCGTTTTTCGCCAACAGCCCCATTAATGCAAAAGCGGTTTGTGATTTGCCTGAACCAGACTCGCCGACAATACCCAGCGTTTCGCCAGCACGCAGTGAGAAATTCAGGTCATTAACGGCGGTGACATCGCCATCATGCGTATCGAAGGTGACGCGTAAATCTTTAACATCTAACAGCAGATCACTTCCCGAACGGGCAGCCAGGGCTGGCTGAAATTCATGAATAGTCATCGGGAAATTCCTTAACGATCTTTCGGGTCGAGGGCATCACGCAGGCCATCGCCGATAAAGTTAAAACAAAACAGCGTAACGACCAGGAAACCCGCCGGGAAAAACAGCAGCCACGGAGAGACTTCCATTGAATTGGCGCCGTCACTGAGCAACGCACCCCAACTGCTGAGCGGCTCTTGCGTACCTAAACCGAGGAAGCTCAGGAATGATTCGAACAGAATCATACTCGGTACCAGCAAAGAGGCGTACACCACCACCACGCCAAGCACGTTCGGCACGATATGACGTAACACAATGTTGTACGTTGAGACGCCGCCAACATGCGCCGCTTCTATGAACTCTTTGCGTTTTAGTCCCAAGGTTTGACCACGTACAATACGTGCCATATCCAGCCATGAAACCATGCCGATGGCGGCAAAGATCAGCAAAATGTTACGGCCAAAGAAAGTCACCAGCAAAATGACGAAGAACATGAACGGAAATGAGTTCAGTATTTCAAGAATACGCATCATGACCGAGTCAGTTTTCCCGCCGAGATAACCGGCAACCGAACCGTATAACGTGCCGACAATCACCGCGATCAACGCGGAAGCAATCCCTACCATCAAGGAAATTCGACCGCCAATGGCAACGCGCACTAACAAGTCACGTCCCGAAGAGTCGGTGCCAAACCAGTGTCCTGACGTGGTGTCTGGCGTTGCGGACATCATGCCCCAATCGGTGTCGTCATAGGCGAACTGCGACAGCATCGGTGCAATGATGACAAACAGCGTGATCAACAGCAGAACCAACAAACTGATCAATGCTGCACGGTTATGGATAAAGCGGCGACGCGCATCCTGCCAAAGGCTGCGCCCTTCTACTTCCAGTTTTTCACTGAATGCATCAAGAGCTTCGCTGTTTTTCTTACTCAACATCATGGCGAACTCCAGAATCAGTAGCGAATTTTTGGATCGATGACGGCATAAAGCACGTCGACAATCGCGTTAAATACAATGGTAAGCACACCGACCAGAATCGTCAGGCTCATGACCAGCGAGTAATCGCGGTTTAATGCGCCATTGACGAACAGCTGGCCTATGCCTGGCAGACCGTAAATAGACTCGATCACCATTGAACCGGTGATGATGCCGACAAAAGCCGGTCCCATATAGGAGATAACAGGCAGCAGTGCGGGTTTCAGCGCATGCCGTAAAACGATACGGTGCAGCGGCAAGCCTTTGGCGCGGGCAGTACGAATAAAGTTAGAGTGCATGACTTCAATCATCGAACCACGGGTAATACGCGCGATGCTGGCGATGTAAGCCAGCGAAAGGGCTACCATCGGCAGCAGCATGTAGTTCCATTGTCCGCCGTTCCAGCCACCACCCGGTAACCACTTCAGCGTGATCGCGAATACCAAGACCAGCAGCGGCGCGACCACAAAACTGGGTATCACCACGCCGGTCATTGCCACCCCCATCACGGCGTAATCCCATAGGCTGTTTTGCCGCAAAGCGGCGACCACACCCGCCGTCACACCCAGCACCATTGCCAGCAAAAAGGCCGCCAGTCCAAGCTTGGCCGAAACCGGGAAGGCGTGGGCGACAAGGTAGTTCACGGAGTAATCTTTGTATTTAAATGATGGGCCAAAGTCGCCATGACCGAGCTGAACCAGATAATCCAGATATTGCTTACCGATCGGATCGTTGAGGTGATATTTCGCCTCAATGTTGGCCATGACTTCTGGCGATAATGTGCGCTCGCCGCTGAATGGGCTGCCGGGCGCCAGACGCATCATAAAAAATGAGATCGTAATCAAGACGAAGAGCGTCGGGATTGCTTCAAGCAATCGACGCAGAATGAATTTTAACATTGCCGTATCCACCAGGCTGTTGCTTCACAACGCAATAAAACTAAAAAAGGCGGCGCGAGAAGCGCCGCCGCTGCCGATAGCCTGTGTGCTATTAATGTTTAATGATATACAAGTTTTTGTCGTAGACGTTGTCCAGTGGATCTTTACCGGTATAACCACCGACATAAGGTTTCACCAGACGCGCGTTCACGTAATAGAACAGCGGTACAATCACTGAATCTTTATCAAGAACCTGTTCAGCTTGCTGATAATCAGCCGCGCGCGCTTTGTCATCTGCTGCGCTTAAGGCTTCATGTACCGCTTTATCAAAGTCAGCACTCTTGTAATGCGAGGTGTTGTTGCTGCTGTCTGACAACATAATGTTCAGGAATGAAGTCGGTTCATTGTAGTCAGCACACCATGCCGCGCGTGAAACGTCAAAATTCCCCTGATGACGCGTATCCAGGAAGGTTTTCCATTCCTGATTTTCCAGCTTGATGTTAACGCCAATGTTTTTCTTCCAGATAGAAGATGCTGCGATTGCCAATTTCTTATGCAAATCGGAGGTGTTGTACAGCAGGTTGAAGGTCAACGGCTTATCCGCCGTGTAACCCGCTTCGGCTAACAATTTTTTCGCTTCTTCATTACGTTTTTCTTGCGGCCATTTGAACCAGTCTGGCGGCAGAATATCCATGCCGTCGGTTGCCGGAGGCGTGAAGCTGTAAGCCGGCATCTGGCCTTGCGCCAGGACTTTATTTACGATGATGTCACGATCGATACCCAGCTTCAGCGCAGCACGAACGCGTGGATCGGTAAACGGCGCTTTCTGGTTATTGATTTCGTAATAGTAAGTACAGAGATAAGGATCAACATGCAGCTCTTTGCCATTGTCACGCTGTAGCTTTTTGAACAGCTCGATAGGCATGTTGTTATAAGTCATATCACTGCCGTTATCTGAGAAGTAGCGGTTAACATCGCTGACTTCTGAAGAGATTGGCAGGAATGTCACTTTATTCAGCACAGTATGGGCGTTGTCCCAATACTGCGGGTTACGAACCAGCGTAATACGTTCGTTGATAATGTGTGATTCCAGCTTAAATGCACCGTTGCCGATCCAGTTTTGCGGCTGAGTCCACTGATCACCAAACTTTTCAATTGCTGGCTTGTATACAGGTGACATAGAGGGATGAATGAGCAGCTTATAGAAATAAGGCACACCTTCGCTCAACGTGACTTCCAGCGTGTGGTCATCAATGGCTTTTACGCCCAGCTCAGACGGCTTTTTTTGCCTGCAATGATGTCATCAACATTCAGCAGATGGCCGTACTGCAAATAGCTGGCGTAAGGGGAAGCCGTTTTTGGATCGGCCAGGCGCTGCCAGCTAAAGACGAAATCTTGTGCGGTAACAGGCTCACCGTTAGACCATTTGGCGTCTTTACGGAGATGGAAAGTCCAGACTTTAGCCTCTTTATTTTCCCAGCTTTCAGCCACGCCCGGAACAGGTTTGCCCTGAACATCACTGATCAACAGACCTTCTAACAAATCGCGGTTAACGTTTGATTCAGGTACGCCTTCAATTTTGTGCGGATCCAGCGACTGAACTTCATCGCCATTACCCTTAATCAGTTCTTGCTTTGCCGCTAATTCAACGCCAGATGGCACTGATGCCGCCTGAACAGCGTTCCCTGCCAGCGCGCTCATCGCCGCGAACACACCTGCTGCGATAAGGCTTTTCTTCGTGATGTTGTTCATTATTACACTCCAGTTTTTTTATTTTCACCCAGGCATTGTTCCGCCTTGGCGTCCCCGTTTCCGGGATCCTCGGTGTGAGCACCTGAGGATGTCATCGACCCCGAATGGTGGCCTTTACGGTCGCTAACTTCCCGGCTGTCTCGCCAGGTAAATTCGCGACTTAATGTTGTTTAATGAAATAGTATTTCAGGTCTGTCATGTCTTGCGGATCGGTGCCGGTAAACCCGCCCACCCAAGGTTTCACCAGACGTACACTAACGCGGTAGTAAACTGGCACAATTGGTGAGTCTTTGTCGAGTTGTGTTTCAGCTTGCTGATAGAGCGCTGCGCGCTGTGCTTCATCACTGGCGTTAAGGGATTGAGCCATTAACCGATCAAAATTTTCGTTGCTGTAAAAAGCCGTATTGATTGAGGCATTACTGATCAGCATATTCAGGAATGTGGAAGGTTCGTTGTAGTCCGCACACCATGTTGCGCGAACGACATCGTATTGTGCCTGGCGACGCGTTTCGAGCAGGGTTTTCCACTCCTGATTTTGCAAATTAACCGTTGCGCCAAGATTTTTTTGCCACATCGATGCCGCCGCAATCGCCTGCTTTTTGTTTTGATCTGACGTGTTATAAAGCAACGTGAACCGCAGTGGATTTTTAGTATCAAAACCGGCCTCAGCGAGCAATTTCTTCGCTTGTTCGTTACGTTGCTGCTGTGATTGCTCAAACCACGCCGGTGGCGATAATGTCATGCCTGCGGTAAAGGGTGGCGTGAAGCTATAGGCAGGAATTTGCCCTTGCCCCATGACTTTATTGGCGATGATATCGCGATCTAACGTCATTTTGATGGCCGCGCGCACGCGTGGATCGTTAAATGGCGGCTTCTTGTTATTTATCTCGTAATAGAAGGTGCAGAGCAGCGGGCTGACTTTGACCTGATCGCCAAGCTCATCCTGCAGGCGCTTGAACATTTCAGGCGGAACCGCGCTGTTAGTGATATCAGTGCCGCCACTGCGGTAGCGATTGATGTCACTGTTTTCGGAAGAAATGGGTAAGAAGGTGCCCTGCTCAATCACAGTGCGTGCGTTGTTCCAGTAAAGCGGATTGCGCTTCAGCACGATTTTCTCGTTCACCACCCAGTCGCTCAAGGTATAAGCGCCATTGCCTACGTAATGTCCTGGACGCGTCCAGGCTTCACCCCACTGTTTTATGGCGGGTGCGTAGACCGGTTTCATTGCGGTATGTGCCAGCATGGCAACCAAATAAGGCACTGGCTCACTCAAGGTGATTTGCAGATGCCGATCGTCTAGCGCTTTTACACCCAGTTGATCGGACGACATTTTACCATCAAGGACATTATCTATATTCGTAAAATGCGCAGCCTGCAGATAGCTTGCATAAGGCGAAGCGGTTTTAGGATCGGCGAGTCGGCGCCAGCTATAGACAAAATCTTGCGCAGTGACGGGTTTGCCGTCGCTCCATTTGGCGTTATTGCGCAGCGTGAAGACCCAGATTTTGCCCTGCTGGTTTTGCCATGATTCCGCCACGCCCGGCACGACATTGCCGGCGTTGTCGGTATTCACCAATCCATCAAGTAAATTCAAAATAATATTTGATTCAGGTACACCTTCGGTTTTATGCGGATCGAGTGAAGCCACTTCACTGCCATTGTTAATAACAATTTGTTGATTAGGTGCAAGCTTGATGCCATCAGGAACCGTTGCAGCGTAAGTGAGGGGCATAATGAGCGTTAAGCTCATGGCTAAATGCATCACAGTTTTTTGCGAGTTCATTATCCCAATCATTCGACAGCGCCAACCTTAAATTTATACATCCCGATAGCCTTTAAGCAAAAATCGTTCTCACTTTTGTCTGATCGGTAAAATTTTTTGGAGCGACGAAATTATCAGAAGCATTCGAAGGGCGCCAAAGCAAAATAACAAAAATGTTACCTGATTCTCTTTTATCATGAGAATTGCTTGGGCGAAAGTGTTAATTTTTAGCCTGAAAATAGATTAACCCTATGAAAAATAAAAGTTAAAACCTAATGATGACGTTAATGCGCTCACAAAATAACAATTATGTATTTTTTAGTGATAATGCGGAAAAGCGTCAAGAGAGTGGTAATAAAAGAGGGATTAGCAGATAAACATGGTTTTTAGTAACGTAAAGAAAATAATATACAGAGGATTATCATGTGATGATTATCACATAATTATTTTCAATGCTGAGGCTGTAGTAATGAATATGATAATAGGCAGACTATGTTTAGCAAGACGAATACTTGCATCATAAAGGTGCAAAAAAAGAGAATATTGCACCTTTATGGTTCGATTTTTCCTTTTACATGAAAAATAAGCCGGACTTTTTTAACCGACTAATCCAGGGAAGAGTGTTTTCATTCCGGTAACGACAAATTCAATACCCAGTGCCATGAGCAATAAACCCATAATGCGTGTAATAACGTTAATACCGGTTTGGCCAAGTACACGCACCATGAGCGGCGCCGCCCTGAATAACAACCAACAACAAAACGCAAAAATCGCTATAGCAAGGCTGAAACCTAATAAATTAAGCCAACTGTGATAACGCGTACTCCACACAATTGTTGAACTGATTGCGCCGGGCCCGGCCATTAAAGGTAGCGCCAAGGGCACAACGCCAATACTTTCGCGGATTGCCGTTTCGGTTTTTTCCTGCTTATTCTGCTTATCCTCACCCAGCTTGCCGCTGATCATCGACATTGCAATGGTGACAACCAGAATCCCACCTGCGATACGGAATGAATCAATAGAAATACCGAATATATGCAGAATGGCATCGCCCAAAAACAGCGAAGTCCATAAAATGATCGCCACCGCCAGGTTAGCCGTAAGATTGGTTTTATTGCGTTCGGCTGCGCCCTGATAACTGGTCATACTGATAAATACCGGAATAATACCCACCGGGTTAACCAGAGCAAAAAGGCCCACAAAAAACTTAACATAACCAGACAAATCTAACAGCGCAGGGTTCACGATGAACTCCATTCCAGAATGAAAAAATCGCGCCTAATGTAAGGCAAAAGCCAAGCCTAAGCCAGCGCGTCTCTCAGGTATTTATTCTGTCATTTTGCGTTTTATATGGTTTGATCATCCAGCTATTAAAATTGTCATGGTTCATGCCGCTATACGTCAAAATATGCCCGCTATTCAGGTGATGACTTTATAACCGATGCATTGATTCAAACGCTTCGGTTAGCTGAATGGTGTCAGCTTGCATGTAAATTGATCCAGATCATCATTCTCCTACCTCAAACCAGGTAATCTTTCCGCATCAAAAGTATTCAGGGCGCTCCACCCAGAATGCGATGAATTTTTTATTAAACAGCTGAAAAGCCTGGCAATTTAACTGTTACCGCCGTATTAACGCAGCGGAACTATACTCAGTGGTCAGGCTTGTTTACTAAAAAGTTTAACTTCTTTCAGGAGAGCATCATGGCCGTTACTAATGTCGCTGAACTTAATGCACTGGTTGAACGTGTAAAAAAGCCCAGCGTGAATACGCCAACTTTTCTCAACAACAGGTTGACGCTATTTTCCGCGCTGCCGCCCTCGCCGCCGCCGACGCCCGTATTCCTCTGGCAAAATTGGCTGTAGCCGAGTCCGGCATGGGAATTGTTGAAGACAAGGTCATCAAAAATCACTTCGCCTCTGAATATATTTACAACGCCTATAAAGATGAAAAGACCTGTGGTGTGTTAAATACCGATGATACTTTCGGTACGATTACCATTGCGGAACCGATTGGGTTGATTTGCGGTATCGTTCCGACCACAAACCCAACCTCAACCGCGATTTTCAAAGCACTAATCAGTCTTAAAACCCGCAACGGTATTATTTTCTCGCCTCATCCACGTGCAAAAGATGCCACCAATAAAGCTGCAGATATTGTCCTGCAGGCCGCTATTGCCGCCGGCGCTCCTAAAGATATCATTGGATGGATTGATACACCGTCTGTGGAACTGTCGAATCAGTTAATGCATCACCCAGATATCAACCTGATCCTTGCGACCGGGGGCCCGGGCATGGTGAAAGCCGCTTACAGTTCTGGTAAGCCAGCCATTGGTGTGGGTGCAGGTAATACCCCTGTCGTTATTGATGAAACCGCAGACATCAAACGCGCTGTCGCTTCTATCCTCATGTCTAAAACCTTCGATAACGGCGTGATTTGTGCCTCTGAGCAATCCGTCATTGTGGTGGATTCTGTCTACGAGGCCGTACGCGAACGCTTCTCAAGCCATGGCGGCTATATGCTGCAGGGCGCAGAGTTAAGCGCTGTTCAAGGTATCATCCTGAAAAATGGTGGGTTGAATGCCGCCATTGTCGGCCAGCCCGCAGTGAAAATTGCTGAAATGGCAGGCATTTCAGTGCCGCAGAATACCAAAATTCTCATTGGCGAAGTGAAACTGGTTGATGAGTCAGAGCCTTTTGCCCATGAAAAACTCTCACCAACATTAGCGATGTATCGTGCAAAAGATTTTCAGGATGCGGTGAGTAAAGCCGAAAAACTGGTAGAGATGGGCGGTATCGGTCATACCTCTTGCCTTTATACCGATCAAGATAACCAAACTGAGCGCGTACACTATTTCGGCGATAAAATGAAAACCGCGCGTATCTTGATTAACACGCCCGCTTCGCAAGGTGGTATCGGCGACTTGTACAACTTCAAACTTGCGCCGTCTTTGACATTAGGTTGTGGTTCATGGGGTGGCAACTCCATCTCAGAAAACGTTGGACCCAAACATCTTATCAATAAGAAAACTGTCGCCAAGCGAGCTGAAAATATGTTGTGGCATAAACTTCCGAAGTCTATTTACTTCCGTCGTGGTTCGCTGCCTATCGCCCTGGAGGAAGTAGCAACTGATGGCGCGAAACGTGCATTCATCGTGACCGACCGCTTCCTGTTCAATAACGGTTATGCCGACCAGGTTACGCGAGTGCTTAAATCTCACGGCATCGAAACTGAAGTGTTTTTTGAAGTTGAAGCCGATCCTACACTCAGCATCGTACGTAAAGGCGCAGAACAGATGAACAGCTTTAAACCTGACGTGATTATCGCGCTAGGCGGCGGTTCACCGATGGATGCGGCCAAAATTATGTGGGTGATGTACGAACATCCTGAAACCCATTTTGAAGAGTTAGCGCTGCGCTTTATGGATATCCGTAAACGCATCTATAAATTCCCAAAAATGGGTGTAAAAGCGCGCATGGTTGCTATTACCACCACATCGGGTACAGGCTCAGAAGTTACGCCATTCGCTGTGGTCACTGACGATGCAACAGGTCAAAAATATCCATTAGCTGATTATGCTTTAACACCTGACATGGCCATTGTTGATGCCAATTTGGTGATGGATATGCCGCGTTCACTTTGCGCTTTTGGTGGCCTGGATGCAGTCACTCACTCTCTTGAAGCGTATGTTTCGGTGCTGGCGAATGAATACTCTGACGGCCAGGCATTACAAGCCTTGAAATTATTGAAAGAGAATTTACCCACCAGCTACGCGGAAGGCGCTAAGAACCCGGTTGCACGCGAGCGCGTACATAATGCGGCAACCATCGCGGGTATCGCATTTGCTAATGCTTTTCTGGGCGTTTGTCACTCAATGGCACACAAACTCGGTTCTGAATTCCATATTCCGCACGGTCTGGCTAACTCTCTGCTGATTGCTAACGTCATTCGTTATAACGCGAATGACAACCCAACCAAGCAAACGGCATTTAGTCAGTACGATCGTCCGCAAGCCCGTCGTCGCTACGCGGAAATCGCTGACCATTTAGGTCTGAGTCGTGAAGGTGACCGTACTGCGCAGAAAATTGAAAGACTGCTGGCATGGCTTGATGAGATGAAAACGCAACTGGGTATCCCGACATCTATACGCGAAGCTGGCGTTCAGGAGGCAGATTTCCTTGCGAAGGTCGATAAACTGGCAGAGGACGCATTTGATGACCAATGTACAGGCGCCAACCCACGTTATCCGCTGATTGCTGAATTGAAACAGATCATGCTGGATACCTTCTACGGTCGTGAATATGTAGAACCGTTCTCAAGCATCGCAGAGGCCGTTGCGGCTCAACCGGTGAAAGACGTGAAAGTTGAGAAGAAAACCAAAAAAGCGTAATTGCTTATGAATAAAAAACCCGCTGCGGCGGGTTTTTTGTTTCTGTTACTTATCGATCACGTTTCAACAGATCGTGTTCCATGTATCGCCTGGAGCGAGCCTTGGTCAATTGCCTGCTTATAATGTTTACGGCATACAGAAATGTAGCGCTCGTTACCGCCTATCACTACCTGCTCTCCTTCACTAAAAGGCTTGCCGTTGCTGTCTAACCGCAGCACCATGCTGGCTTTACGCCCGCAATGGCAGATCGTTTTCAGTTCTACTAGCTTGTCAGCCCAGGCGAGTAAATATTCACTGCCCGTAAAAAGCTCACCGCGAAAATCAGTGCGTAACCCATAACAAAGCACCGGGATATCAAGGTCGTCAACGACGTCTGATAACGCTTTAACCTGTTCGCGCGTTAAGAACTGGCTCTCATCAACCAGAACGCAGTGCACGGGCTGACGCGCATGTTCTGCGGCAATATCAACGTTAAGCTTAGTCTCTGAATTATAAAGCGAAGCAGGTGATGAAAGACCAATTCTGGAGCTGACTTTAGCCACACCAAAACGGTCGTCTATCTCCGCGGTATAAACTAACGTCCGCATACCACGTTCCTGATAATTGTAAGATGACTGTAATAGCGCAGTCGACTTTCCGGCATTCATAGCGGAATAATAAAAATAGAGTTGAGCCATATGAGCTGAATCTCAGTTTGGACGAAACAGAATGCCGGCCATTTTAGCACAAACGATCAAACACGCCGCTGAGAATTAATGGTGATGTATTGTACAACTGCTCAGCTACTCGTCTATTAATGCCCCACTATTTTAGTGAGCGGGAGAACTTTCGTTGAAACTAAAAGTACATAAAGCTGTCTTTAAGTCAGTAATCATCACTTTTAGTCATAAAATAAATGATACCTTATTTTATATAAGGTTTCTGGATATATAAATTTTCTACTCAGTAATTTCTTAGCGTCTCGTTTAGGTTATGTCTCTCAAAGATGAATTTAATATCCATGATTAACTAATGAACATAATTTGCTGTTGAAGTTATTTTTTGCCAACACTATTATTAGCGGGCAGAACAACTCTTTTATTCATTATTCAGAGATCAGGACAATGAGCGAAGCACTTAAAATTCTTAATAATATCCGCACTCTGCGTGCTCAAGCCAGAGAATGTACAGTTGAAACGCTTGAAGAAATGCTGGAGAAACTGGAAGTTGTGGTGAATGAACGCCGCGACGAAGAATCTCAAGTTGAAGCGGAAAACGCAGAGCGCACGCGTAAGCTGGAACAATACCGTGAAATGCTGATGGCAGATGGTATAGATCCTAATGAGCTGCTCAGCGCATTAGCTGAGTCCAAAACCTCAGGCAAAGCCAAGCGTGCAGCACGTCCTGCAAAATATCAGTACGTTGATGAAAATGGCGAAACTAAAACCTGGACAGGTCAAGGTCGTACTCCAGCAGTTATTAAAAAAGCCCTTGAAGAACAAGGTAAACAGCTAGAAGACTTTTTGCTTTAATAGCAGTGAGTGCTTCGTAATTTGGCGGGTCATTTTGATCGATTACAGACCTGCCTTTTACACATCAGGAAAGGAAGCCAAGGCTTCCTTTTTTATCTTTAAATTTTATAAAAGTCACGATACCAATCGACAAAGCGCTTAACGCCCTCTTCAACGCTGGTTTGCGGCTTAAAGCCAATCGCATCAAATAAAGCCTGCGTATCGGCGCTGGTTTCAAGTACATCGCCAGGCTGCATTGGCATTAAATTTTTAATGGCGGTGATTCCCAGCGCTTTTTCAATTGCTTCAATGTAACTGATTAATGTCACTGGATGGCTGTTACCAATATTATAAACACGGTAAGGCGCAGAACTGGTAGCAGGCGAACCTGTTTCTACGCTCCAGTTATCATCTTTCTGCGGAATGACATCCTGCAAACGCACAATGGCTTCAGCAATGTCATCAATATAAGTGAAATCACGCTTCATTTGGCCTTGGTTATAAACATCAATGGCTTCACCGGCGAGCATCGCCCGTGTGAATTTGAACAATGCCATATCGGGGCGTCCCCAAGGACCGTATACGGTGAAGAAGCGCAATCCTGTGGTCGGTAATTGATAAAGATGCGAATAGGTATGCGACATCAGCTCATTGGCTTTTTTAGTCGCCGCATAAAGCGATACAGGATGGTCAACGCTATCGTCGGTAGAGAAAGGCATTTTACGGTTGAGACCATATACCGAACTGGAGGATGCGTAGAGCAGATGCTCTATTTTATGGTGACGGCATCCTTCAAGAACATTGAGATGGCCAATGAGGTTAGCATCTGCATAGGCGCCGGGATTTTCAATTGAGTAACGAACCCCTGCCTGCGCGCCAAGATGAATGACGCGTTGGAATTGATGCTGCTGAAAAAGTGAAGCCATAGCTTCACGGTCGGCTAAATCCAGTTCAATAAAATTAAAATCTGGAGAGTGCTTTATTAAATCGAGGCGGGATTTTTTGAGGTTGACGTCGTAATAGTCATTCAGGTTGTCGATTCCGACAACCTGGTGACCGGCGGCCAACAAGCGTTGGCTAACATGAAATCCAATAAAGCCTGCGGCGCCGGTTACCAGAAAGTTCATAAATCCCTCGTCAATTACGCAATATTGATGGACGCTCCGCGGCCGATTGCATAATAAACGAAACCGCGTTTGCTTGTACGCTCTGGATCATACAGGTTACGACCATCAAAAATCACGGGTTCTTTCAGTGCATTTTTGATAACGTCAAAGTCAGGTGCACGGAAATTCTGCCATTCCGTACAAATCACCAGCCCGTCAGCGCCCTGCAATGCTGCTTCTTTAGTACCCATCAGCTTAAGATCGCTGCGGTGACCATAGATGCGTTGCGCTTCATCCATTGCTTCAGGATCAAAAGCCTGAACCGACGCGCCCGCTTCCCACAGTGTTTCCATCAGCACACGGCTGGAGGCTTCACGCATGTCATCGGTGTTCGGCTTAAACGATAAACCCCATAAAGCAAAGGTCTTACCGCTCAGGTTTTCGCCGAAGTGACGCTTAATGAACGTAGGCAGCTTATTCTTCTGGTTGTCATTCACATCTTCCACGGCCTGTAAAAGGCGTGGTTGATAGCCAATTGACTCAGCGGTGCGAATCAGTGCCTGTACATCTTTCGGGAAGCATGAGCCGCCATAACCACAGCCTGGATAGATGAAGTGATAGCCAATGCGTGGATCAGATCCAATACCCTGGCGCACTTTTTCAATATCTGCGCCTAAGCGCTCAGCGAGGTTCGACATCTCATTCATGAAGCTGATTTTAGTCGCCAGCATGCAGTTCGCGGCGTACTTAGTCAGTTCTGCACTTCGGATATCCATCAAAATCATGCGATCGTGGTTACGGTTAAACGGCTCATAGAGCTCGCGTAACAGTTCAACCACCTCATCATTGTCGGTGCCGACAACGATGCGCTCTGGGCGCATGCAGTCATTTACCGCAGCACCTTCTTTAAGAAACTCAGGGTTAGAAACCACATCAAAACTGATGTTAGCATCACGCGCCTGAAGTGTTTCAGCCATTACCGAACGCACTTTATCTGCGGTTCCAACAGGAACGGTAGATTTGTCGATAACCACTTTATGATCGTTCATGTGCTGCGCAATGGTTCGTGCCACGGCGGTAACATATTTTAGATCGGCAGAACCATCTTCGTCGGGTGGCGTGCCCACAGCAATAAATTGCATCACACCATGATCGACGCCCAATTTAGCGTCGGTGCTGAACTTAAGGCGGCCCGCTTCGTAATTAGACATTACTAACGGCGTCAAACCTGGTTCAAAAATAGGGATGATGCCCTTTTTGAGGTTTTCGACCTTGTTTTCGTCGACATCAATGCACAGAACGTCATGTCCGACTTCGGCCAACACCGCAGCCTGAACCAGACCGACATAGCCGATACCAAATACAGTGACTTTCATTGAGTTATCCCGTGTTTATAAATTACTTTTTGTTGCCAATCTCGTTATTGAGCCATTCAGAGAAATCTTTGCCCAATACTGAGTGACGAACACCATACTCAACGAAAGCTTGCATGTAGCCCAGTTTGTTACCGCAGTCATGGCTAACACCTTTCAGGTGGTAAGCTTCAACGGTTTCTTTTTCCATCAACATAGCGATGGAGTCAGTCAGCTGAACTTCACCACCCGCACCTGGAGGCGTTTTAGCCAGCAGTGGCCAGATATCAGCAGACAGAACATAACGTCCTACTACAGCCAGATTTGAAGGTGCTTCAGCCGCTTTTGGTTTTTCAACAACGCCAACCATCGGAGCACTTTCACCTGGGTTCAGTTCTGCGCCCTGGCAATCTACCACACCGTAAGCGGTTACATCGGCAACAGGCTCAACCATGATTTGACTGCGGCCTGACTCTTCATAACGGCTCAGCATTTCTGCCAGGTTATCTTTGGTCGGATTTGATTCATATTCGTCGATGATCACGTCCGGCAGAATAACCGCAACAGGCTCATCACCGATCAGCGGATGTGCGCACATTACCGCATGGCCAAGGCCTTTAGCGATACCTTGACGAACCTGCATGATGGTGACATGTGGAGGACAGATAGACTGAATTTCATCCAGCAACTGACGCTTAACACGTTTTTCCAACATGGATTCCAATTCAAAGCTGGTATCGAAGTGGTTCTCAATGGCGTTTTTAGAAGAGTGCGTTACCAGCACAATTTCATTAATTCCAGCCGCGATACACTCGTTAACGACATACTGGATTAACGGCTTATCGACCAGCGGTAACATCTCTTTCGGAATCGCTTTAGTGGCAGGCAACATGCGTGTACCCAAACCAGCTACCGGGATTACCGCTTTTTTTACTTTGGACTTATAGGCAGACATTAAGATACCTCTCTTATAGGCCGTTCAAGTTAATACTTGATATGTCGGTTTAAATTCGGAAATGAGTATATCAGTTACTATCGAACGGATTTATCCTGGAAGAAGTGAATCCGCAGAAATTAAGACTATTACCCAAGTGTAAAGCCATCTCCTGGACCTGTCTCCAGCGCCAGGAGAATTTTGTTTTTCTGTCTATTCTTCAGCAGATAACATCAGACGAATGCGGCCACCAGCGCCCCACACGTGGCATTGCCAGGTGTCTGCACGCTGACTGATCTGGTTGAGGTGGGTACTTCCCATAGTGCCAAGGGGAACCCCATTACTGAGTTGAATTTGATGGGCATGAACATGCAAAGTGGCATTTAAACCTGCTGAAACCAATATCAAATTTTTCAAACCGCGGTGATAATAACCCACTAAGAGCGGAAACTGACCGCTCAGGTTTGCTTGCCGCAAGAGTAAATTTACCTGCCGGAGCAAACCGTTGAGTTCAGGAAGCAGCTGTTTTTGTCCCGATAACTGTTCTTGCAGCAAGCCATTGAACAGCGCCCGTAAGAGCAGCGCAGCCAGAACGCCATTGTCGCCTGCTCGGGTAACATCCAGACAATAGAAAGCCAGGTCTTTGTCAGATAGCGCGGCAATATCCAGCACCAACCCCGGCTGCTCAGCCATGGTTAACTGACGATAATTGACGCGGCAATTGGCGATATTTTGCTGTACCGGCGGCTGAAGTTGCTTAAGCAATTTTGCGGCGGCTTTGGGATCACGAACTAAGGCGTCCCAGTCCTGAAAAAGCTGTTCATCCTCTTCGACTTTAGAGGTAAACATCGAAGGGTAAAGGCATTCGTATACCGCTTCACGAAAGCGTTCAAAGTTTTTCAGCGGTTTGAGCAGCACATCCTGTACACCTAATCTCAAGACATGGGCAATGTCAGCCATGTTTTCTGTGGCTGAAATAACCAACACCGGTACACTATTACCCCGTGTCCGAATATGCTCAACAAACTGAATGCCGTTCATACGCGGCATCTCAAGATCACAAATTATAAGGTCAACAGTGTGCTGTTGTAGCTGCGCTATCGCGTCTACACCGTCTTCCGCTTGTAACGTCACAGCACCCATCGATAACAAAAATTGGTCCAGCAACGAACGGAAAACGGCCTCATCTTCGACAATGAGTATCTTTTTGCCGATTAGTGGTTTTTCCATTCTCTCCCCCTGCGTACCAGATAATTCAATAGTGGTTCATAAAACGCAGTTGCGCCTTTCAGAATTGACCGAAGTGACATCTGTGAATGAACAACCTGATTATCTACTGCGGACCAGCGGTAAAAGTTCATCCATTTTTTCTCAACAGCGGCCTTACCTGCCTCAATAGCTTCTTCGGCACGATGAAAGTCCAGTGTGGAAATTTGCGGACAAAACGGCTGAATAAGAACATCGGGAGGATCACCTGCCATGCGGTTGCGTTTAAGGCGATTTTCCAAAACCTGAATTGATGTTGTCATAATTTCCATCGCTCCAGGCGTTTGTGATGCGCGACGCTGGGTAAAATTCACCAGACGCTGACGCAACTTACTTCTCCAGTCTAACGCAGCCGCAGCAGCTTCTTCCTCACTGTTTTGCGGTGTAACCGATAACAAGTCTTGCTGCATTAAGTGTGCATCATGTTGAAGATCAACAGCAATAACGATATCAGCACCCATCGCTCGCGTCAGCGAGACAGGAACAGGATTGACTACCGCGCCGTCGACTAACCAATAACCATTGTAGCCGACAGGTGGTAATAAGCCTGGCATACTACAGGAAGCACGCACAGCCTGATGAAGATCACCTTCCGTAAGCCACAATTCCCGCCCTGTGCTGAGATTGGTCGCCACGACACCAAAAGGCTTGTTACAGGCTTCAATAGAATCATGTGGGATCAACTGTCGGATGTGGTTAAATACCCGCTCACCGCGCAGTAATCCGCCGCGTTGCCAGGAGACATCCATCAGACGAATGACATCCCAATAGCTAAAGGCGCTGACCCACTTTTCCATCACGGCTAATCGGTTATTCACGTAAGCCGAACCGACTAAAGCCCCGACAGAGCATCCAGCAACAACGTCAATTTCAATGCCTGCGCGTTCAAGAGCCTTGATTACACCTATATGTGCCCATCCTTTGGCTGCGCCTGAACCCAGTGCCAATCCAACTTTTACTTTTCTCATCTGTTCTCTGGTCCTGCTTCAATACATAGCTTCGCAGCTTGGGGTCGGCTACCATAGCGCTTATTATTTTTCTTCTTCACACTCTCAGGAGCTTACGTGTCTGAAAAGTGCCCCTGCTGCAGCGGAAAGCAGTATAGCCTATGTTGTGAGCCCTTTCTGAAAGGCAATCAAACCCCGGCAACTGCTGAACAACTCATGCGTTCACGTTACAGCGCTTATGCTAAGCAAGATGCTGCTTACCTTGTCTCGACCTGGCATCCAGCCAAACGTGAATCCACTCTTGCAGGGCTTTTATCTGAAAGTTTTCCCGGCACCGAATGGTTAAGTCTGAATGTAACTCGTTGTATTATCGGAAGCCATGATAATGAAGCTTTCGTTACCTTTTTGCGCGATACCGCGAAAAAAACAGCATTCACGCTCTCTATGAATGTTCACGCTTTCTTCGCGAGGATCAACGCTGGTACTATGTTGATGGAACAGCGCCAGAGTTAGGGCGCAACGATCGCTGCCCGTGTGGCTCCGATAAAAAATACAAGAAGTGTTGCGGCTGAGTGAGCCACCAGCACAACAGTTTTACCCTTAATGCTTTGACAGGACTCTTATTGAGATGCAAGCGCAAACCATGCAAAGAAAAGTTCTACGTACCATTTGTCCCGATGCAAAAGGTCTGATCGCCAAAATCACTAATATTTGTTACAAGCACGAACTCAATATCGTGCAAAACAATGAGTTTGTTGATCATCGCACCGGGCGCTTCTTTATGCGCACTGAGCTGGAAGGGATTTTTAACGACAACACACTGCTAGCCGATTTAGATAGTGCCCTGCCCCAAGGTTCAGTCCGCGAATTACACAGCGCTGGACGTCGTCGCGTTGTAATTTTGGTGACTAAAGAAGCGCATTGTCTTGGCGATCTGCTGATGAAAAGTGCTTTTGGCGGTCTGGATATGGAAATTGCGGCTGTTATTGGTAATCACGATACTTTACGTTCTTTAGTTGAACGCTTCGATATTCCTTTTGCGCTGGTAAGCCATGAAGGATTGACGCGTGAAGAGCATGATAACCGCATGGTAGAAGAGATTGATCGGTATCAGCCCGATTACGTGGTATTAGCGAAATACATGCGCGTATTAACGCCCGCTTTTGTTCAGCGTTATCCCAATCAAATTATCAATATTCACCATTCGTTTTTGCCTGCCTTTATCGGGGCGCGCCCTTATCATCAAGCCTATGAACGCGGCGTTAAAATCATCGGTGCAACTGCGCACTATGTGAATGATAATCTTGATGAAGGCCCAATCATCATGCAGGACGTGATTAATGTGGATCACAGCTATACCGCGGATGAGATGATGCGAGCCGGTCGCGACGTAGAAAAAATGTATTAAGCAATGCATTATATAAAGTTCTTGGCCAACGCGTTTTCGTTTACGGCAACCGCACGATTATTCTTTAAACGCTTTAGCGCTGAATTGCTTGGGAATTCAGCGCTACGCGTAAAAAGTGGGCAAACGATTCATCATTTCAACATGGGCGCTTTACACCCATTGCCCATTTGGTATGATGCGCCCCGCCTTCAGGCACAAAGATTCAGGCCATGGTGGGATTCCCGAGCGGCCAAAGGGAGCAGACTGTAAATCTGCCGTCACAGACTTCGAAGGTTCGAATCCTTCTCCCACCACCATCTGAATCGTTTCTTCGCCTGAGCTCACAAGATTATATCCCTGGTGGGATTCCCGAGCGGCCAAAGGGAGCAGACTGTAAATCTGCCGTCACAGACTTCGAAGGTTCGAATCCTTCTCCCACCACCATCTCAGATACTCCGATTTCACCTCAAATGAAAAATTCAACCTGCTCTACACGAGAAGGATGAGAAGCTTCGACCGAAGGTTCGAGCCGAGCGTAGCGAGACAACGCGCTTCAGCGCGGCCCGCAGGAAGGCGCAGCGCGCCGCATAATCCTTCTCCCACCACCATCTCAGATACTCCGATTCCACCTCAAGTGACAAATTTAACCTGCTCTACACGAGAAGGATGAGAAGCTTCGACCGAAGGTTCGAGCCGAGCGTAGCGAGACAACGCGCTTCAGCGCGGCACGCAGGAAGGCGCAGCGCGCCGCATAATCCTTCTCCCACCACCATCTCAGATACTCCGATTCCACCTCAAATGAAAAATTCAACCTGCTCTATATGAGAAGGATGAGAAGCTTCGACCGAAGGTTCGAGCCGAGCGTAGCGAGACAACGCGCTTCAGCGCGGCCCGCAGGGAAGGCGCAGCGCGCCGCATAATCCTTCTCCCACCACCCTCTCAGATACTCCGATTCCACCTCAAATGAAAAATTCAACCTGCTCTATATGAGAAGGATGAGAAGTTTCGACCGAAGGTTTACGCCGAGCGTCAAGTTCGCTGTGTTAATCAGCAAGAGACAAAACTGCAACAGATAATCTCGCCCGCTCAACCATGACATTCTCCCTGAAAATCGCTACCATCCAGCGCATCATTTGCTGAACAATGGTCGACACCATGAAATTTGTTTCATTTAACATCAACGGATTGCGCGCGCGCCCACATCAACTGGAAGCGTTGGTGGAAAAACATCAGCCCGATGTCATCGGTCTACAGGAAACGAAAGTCCATGATGATATGTTTCCGCTCGAGGATGTGGCAAAACTGGGCTATAACGTCTTTTATCACGGCCAGAAAGGTCATTATGGCGTGGCGTTGTTAACGAAGGTTCAGCCTGTCTCTGTACGCCGTGGCTTTCCTGGCGATGACGAAGAGGCACAGCGCCGTCTGATCATGGCTGAGATTCCTAGCCCAATGGGCGATATTACCGTTATAAATGGCTACTTCCCGCAAGGCGAAAGCCGCGACCACCCGACTAAATTTCCTGCTAAAGAGAAATTTTACCGTGACCTGCAAAGTTATCTGACAGAAAACCACACCGCAGATAAACCGGTATTAATCATGGGTGACATGAACATCAGCAGCACAGATTTAGACATTGGTATTGGTGAAGAGAGCCGTAAACGCTGGCTGCGCACCGGAAAATGTTCATTCCTGCCTGAAGAGCGTGAATGGATGGACCGATTGCTGCAGTGGGGTTTAGTGGATACCTGGCGCGATAAAAATCCTGAAACGGCAGATTGTTTCTCATGGTTTGATTATCGTTCCAAAGGATTTGATGACAACCGCGGTTTGCGCATCGACTTAATTCTGGCAAGTCAGCCATTATCATCACGTTGTACTGATACGGGTATCGATTATCAATTGCGCAGTATGGAAAAACCCTCCGATCACGCGCCGATTTGGTCTACTTTTCAGTTTTAATCACAGCGTGGCCAAGGCCACGCTTTTTTATTTGATTATTTTCCATATCAGAGTGTTTGTGCCAATGGATTGCTCATCCCGCGCGCACTGTAACAGCACGCCTTCAGATTTCACCACGGCACCTTCGGTATAATTACGATTATCAAAAATACAGCACTTCAAACAATTAGGCTGACGGTTTTGCCCTTGCGTCCAGGCTTCTGGCGGCAAGTCCACCACCACATCTGTATTGCCGCCTTGACTGGCCTGACCTTGGTTGTACTGTTCATGCCGATTATTTGCCTGCGCCGTGGCGCATATCAACATCATAATCAAACACGCTAAAGCAGAATTACGTCTCATCCTGTCTCCTTGGTTTTACGTTTAGCCTTGGCCTTGGCTGCAGGCCTTTTCTTGCCGGTGGAAGGTAAACCACGAAAGGCATGTCCCGAAGGCTGCTGTCTTGCCTGCTGAATCAAACCCGTTAGCGTGTGCACCAGCGGATGCATGAACTCATCATAGCGACAGGCTTTTTCACTGATACGTGTCAGGGTTGATTCCCACTGCGCAGTCATATCGGGTCTTGCCGCCAAATCGGGAAGAGAATGAATCAGCGCGCGACCCGTCTCAGTCGCATTGATTGAACGCCCCTTCTTCACTAAAAACGCCCGGCGAAATAACAGCTCGATAATGCCTGCACGTGTAGCCTCGGTCCCTAAACCATCGGTTGCTCGCAGCACTTTCTTTAATTCTTTATCCTGCACGAAGCGCGCGATACCAGTCATGGCTGATAAAAGCGTGGCATCAGTAAACGGTCGTGGCGGCTGAGTCTGTTTTGCTAACACTTCACCCTGCTCGCAAAGCAGTTCATCATCTTTAGCTACCACTGGCAGCGGCGTGCCATCGTTCTCTTCATCTCGCTCTTTACCACCCAGCAAAGCACGCCAACCCGCTTCCGCCAGAAAACGTGCTTTGGCAACGAACTTGCCACCAGCAATATCCAGTTCAATAGTGCATTTACGAAAAAGCGCATCAGGACAAAACTGCATTAAATATTGACGCGCGACTAATCCGTAAACGTTTTGTTCATTTTCGGTTAGCTTGACGGCGCTGGAACGTGCAGTCGGAATAATTGCATGATGCGCATCCACTTTTTTATCATCCCAACAGCGATTCTTGCGATCTGCGCTAAAGTCGCCAGGCGGCGTAAGATTCGGTTGATGGGCCTGAATAGCCTTTAATACCGCATGACGGCCGGCAAAATGTTCATCGGGTAAATAGCGGCTATCGGAACGTGGATACGTAATGAGTTTGTGCGTTTCGTACAGGCGTTGACACGTATCAAGAACCGTTTGAGCGCTTAATCCAAAACGTCTTGCCGCTTCAATTTGCAGGCTGGAAAGTGAAAATGGCAAAGGTGCCGTTTCACTTTCACGTTTATCACTGTAAGCCGTCACCCGCGCCGGTTTTCCCGCAATACGCGCAACGACGTGTTCAGCCAACGTGCGGTTGAGCAATCGGCCCTCTTCGTCTTGCCAGGGCTCACAAGCGTCGCTTGGCACCCAATTGGCTGTGAAACGCATCTCTTCAGGCGTGACAATATGCGCTTTTACTTCGAAGTAATCTTTTGGGATAAAGTTTTCTATCTCTTCATCACGGCGTACGACTAAACCCAGAACCGGCGTTTGAACACGACCTACCGAAAGCACGCCGTCGTATCCGGCGTTTCTGCCTAACAATGTCCAGGCCCGGGTCATGTTGATGCCATAAAGCCAGTCTGCGCGCGCGCGCTAAGGCAGAAACACACAGCGGAATAAATTCGCGATTTTCGCGTAACCGATTGACCGCACGATCCACCGCTGATGGATTAAGATCGTTGATCAAACAGCGCTGCACTTTGCTGCGTTTTTCGGCAGGCAGCTGCAAGTAGTCAAGCACTTCATCCACTAACAACTGACCTTCGCGATCCGGGTCGCCAGCATGGACAACTTCATCGGCTTGCTTCAGTAACCCTTCGACAACTTTGAGCTGTTTCGCAACGGAAGGACGTGGTTGCAAACGCCATTTTTCAGGAATAATAGGTAAGTCCGCCAGTGACCAGCGAGCGTAACGGCTATCGTAGTGATCGGGTTGCGCCTGTTCTAATAGATGCCCAACGCACCAGGTTACAATTTGATCGTTACCACAGGCAATATAGCCGTCGCCACGGCGATGGGGTTTTGGCAGAACGTCGGCAATCGCCCGACCAAGACTGGGTTTTTCCGCAATAAACAAACGCATTTACTCAGGCAATCCTTAACTTCAGGGAACAACGGTTATAACGGGCACTTGCGCGTCAGCAGGCAGCAAGTTACACATCGTGCTGACATGAACAGGGGTGATTTTGCACAATGGCGGTGTGCTTCAATTGCCAGCGGATGAAACGCCACCCGCAATCCGCCAAAGGTTTGAGCATCGCAGCGCAACGCGTTCGTTGCCGCTGGTAACGTTACGTTCGGCACGGCAACTGCAGCAATAAAGACATCGACGCCCGCTAGCGTCGGAATCTGTTCAAACTGAACTTCCGCGCGCAATGACGATCCCTGACACACTTCGCTAAGATGGCCAAACAGACCAAAACCGGGCACATCGGTCATCCCATCCTCGCCCGCAATTTCTGCGAAAGCTGAGGATTGCGGAAAAACATTAATGCGCTTTTTGTCTAACACGTGCGGCGATTTATCACAGCCGCAGCCCGCTCCATGGCTGTATTGCGTCAGGCGAATACATTCTGACATGTAGGGATCCTTGTGCTGAGATTCGTACAGTTAACAACGCTGAAAATGATGGCGCTATGTTAGCCTGGTGAGACCTTAAGCGTAAGCGTGGTCTGACAGGTTCTCGATCATTCGCACAGGATCCATTCAAAGATGCAGGGCCAAGCGGCACCCTGCTTTAAAGTGTGTTGGATGCCTATCAGAAATAACTGACAAAGGGCGTCGTGTCAGGATGGACAACAGTGGTGCTGGATTTCAGTTGTGGTGTACCTAAATAAAGGAAACCCACAATGGCGTCCTGTTCACGGCAACCAAAAGCGTCACGTACAGTCTCGTCGTCGGTCCAGGGACCACTGCGCCAGATGCCATTAAATCCCTGTGCTGCGGCCGCCATCTGCATCGCCATCACGGCACAGCTGGCTGAAGCGATCTGCTCCCAGCGCGGCACCTTGTGATGCTCTTGGCAATGTGCCACCACCGTAATAATCATCGGGGCACGGAAAGGAGACTGCGTGGCTTTATCGATAGCTTTATCATCCAACTGCTTTTCACGAGCTGCTTTTTCCAGCAGTTTGCTCAGGCGATCACGCCCTTCTTGTTCGACAATAATGAAGCGCCACGGTTGCAGAGTACCGTGATCCGGCGCGCGCATACCTGCCCGGAGAATATTCTCTAACGCCTCTCCGGCAGGGGCCGGTTCAGATAAACGCGAAGCCGAACGTCGATTTACCAGTAATTCAAGCGCATCCATGTTTTTCTCCTGTTGTATGTCATGCTGTTTTAATCCTGGCACAGCCAGATTTTTTGTAACAGTCCGCAGTGATTTCCTGCTGACTTTTAGCACGCCGCTCATTAGGATGAGGTCGTCAAAGGAGGCCTGGTCCGCGCGGCGGCCACTTCCGGCTACACGAATATGGAGAGTCTGATGCGCACATTGTGGCGAATAATTGCTGGTCTGTTCCGCTGGACATGGCGGGTATTGAATTTTATCAGGGAATTTATTCTTAATTTATTCCTGATTTTTTTGATTGTGGTAGGTGTGGGGATTTGGTTACAGGTCAGTGGTTCTGGCAATAGTTCAGCTCCCGTGCAGCAAGGTGCTCTGAAAGTTGACCTAAATGGTGTGCTGGTCGATAAACCTTCGGTGAGCAATCGTTTGAGCAAGATTGGTCGTCAGTTGCTGGGTGCCAGCAGCGATCGTCTACAAGAGAACTCACTGTTTGATGTCGTGGACGCAATTCGCCAGGCCAAAGATGATAAAAACATTAAAGGCATGGTACTTGATCTGCGTGATTTTGCGGGTGGCGATCAACCTTCGCTGCAGTATGTTGGCAAAGCACTGCGCGAGTTCCGTGACAGCGGCAAGCCTATCTACGCATTAGGCGACAGCTACAGTCAGGCGCAATATTACCTCGCCAGCTACGCCAATAAGATTTACCTGTCGCCACAAGGTACCGTTGATCTTCACGGTTTCGCCACCAACGGTTTGTATTACAAATCGCTGCTGGAGAAACTCAAAGTCACTTCACACGTGTTCCGAGTGGGCACCTATAAATCTGCTGTAGAACCTTTCCTGCGCGATGACATGTCGCCAGCAGCACGTGATGCGGACAGTCGCTGGGTGGGACAATTGTGGCAAAACTACCTGAACACGGTTGCCGCAAATCGTCAGATTACGCCTGAGCAACTGTTCCCGGGTGCGACGGCGATAATTGCCGGGTTGCAAGCTGTAAACGGTGATACCGCCAAGTATGCACTGGATAACAAACTGGTCGACATCCTGGACTCGCGTGCTGCTGCCGATCAGGAGTTGGTGAAAGCCTTTGGTCTGAATAAGCAGAACAATGACTATCACAATGTCAGTATTTACGATTACAGCGTGAAACCTACAAACGCACAGCAAGATGGCAACATTGCGGTGGTCATGGCCAGCGGCGCAATCATGGATGGTGAAGAGTCGCCAGGCAATGTGGGTGGTGATACGACGGCAGCACAGATTCGTGATGCTCGCCTCGACCCGAAAATTAAAGCCATCATTCTGCGGGTAAACAGTCCCGGTGGAAGCGTCACGGCGTCGGAAGCGATTCGTGAAGAGTTGGCGGCGGCGCATGCAGCCGGTAAACCGGTGGTGGTTTCCATGGGCGGTATGGCAGCTTCTGGTGGTTACTGGATTTCAACGCCAGCAGATTACATCGTAGCTAACCCGAGCACGCTTACGGGTTCCATCGGTATTTTTGGGGTGATCAATACGCTGGAAAACAGTTTGGATACGCTTGGTGTGCATACTGATGGTGTGGCGACTTCGCCGCTTGCCGATATCGCGCTGACCAAAGCGCTGCCGCAAGAAGTGCAGCAAATGATGCAGCTAACCATCGAGAATGGGTATCACAACTTTGTCGGCTTAGTGGCGAAATCGCGCCATAAAACGCCAGAGCAGATTGATGCCATTGCGCAAGGCCACGTTTGGACGGGTAGCGATGCAAAAGCCAATGGTCTGGTGGATGCGTTGGGTGATTTTGATGATGCTGTGAAAAAAGCGGGCGAACTGGCGAAAGTTGCTAATCCGCAGCTCAGCTGGTACCAGGACGATCCGACTTTCATTGATATGATGTTGAGTCAGGTAAATGCATCGGTACAAGCCGTGCTGCCTGATACGCTGAAAGCTTGGTTACCCGCGCCAATGTTAGATGTGATGAGCGCAGTAAAAAATCAGCCAGGTATGTTTGATCACCTTAACGATCCACAAAATCGTTACGCCTTCTGTTTAAACTGTGGCGTAGTGCGATAAACCTCGCAGCCCGGCCACTGGCTGGGCTGCTTTTCCCCGCTATAGCCCTTATACTGCGCGTTTTAAGGCAAGTCTGAGTTTGATAATGCAAAAGAAAAACATCTATGTAGCCTATACGGGCGGTACCATTGGTATGCAACGTTCTGCCCAAGGTTACATTCCGGTTTCAGGACATCTGCAGCAGCAGCTCGCCAATATGCCTGAGTTTCACCGCCCTGAAATGCCTGATTTCACCATTCATGAATATCAGCCATTAATTGACTCTTCAGATATGACGCCGCAAGACTGGCAATCGATTGCTGAAGATATTCGTCAAAACTATGATCATTATGATGGTTTTGTGATTCTACATGGTACCGATACCATGGCTTTCACTGCCTCAGCACTCTCTTTTATGCTGGAAAATTTAGCCAAGCCAGTTATCGTTACGGGTTCGCAAATTCCTTTGGCAGAACTGCGCTCAGATGGCCAACAAAACTTGTTGAATTCACTGTATGTCGCGGCGAATTATCCTATTAACGAAGTCGCGTTGTTTTTCAACAACACGCTCTACCGTGGCAACCGTACAACGAAAGCGCATGCTGACGGATTCAATGCTTTTGCTTCCCCTAACCTTTCAGCCCTTCTGGAGGCGGGCATTCATATTCGTAAATTGAATACGCCTCCCGCACCTCAGAGCGTCGGCGAACTGATTGTTCATACCATTACGCCGCAACCCATTGGCGTGGTGACTATTTACCCTGGCATTTCCGCTGACGTGGTGAAAAACTTCCTGCGCCAGCCAGTTAAAGCCCTTATCCTGCGATCGTATGGCGTGGGTAATGCACCGCAAAATGCTGAATTTTTAGCCGAGCTGCAGCAGGCTAGCGATCGCGGCATTGTTGTGGTGAATTTAACCCAGTGCATCTCAGGCAAGGTCAACATGGGCGGTTACGCTACAGGTAACGCGCTTGAGCATGCAGGGGTGATCAGTGGGTTCGACTTAACCGTAGAAGCAGCATTAACCAAGCTGCATTTTTTACTTAGCCAAAATCTGTCAAGCGAGCAAATTCGTGCCAAAATGCAGCAAAATTTGCGTGGCGAACTGACCGAAGATTGATATGGAGCGACTGGTAATGAAACGGGCACTTATCATCATTGATATTCAAAACGACTTTTGTCCGGGCGGCCCGATGGCGGTTCACGAGGGCGATAAAACCGTTGAGGTGGCTAATCGCTATGCGCGTGAATTCCATCAAAACGGTGAATGTGTTTTGGCGTTACAAGACTGGCATCCGGCAGATCACGGCAGTTTTGCTTCCGTGTCAGGTGAACCGGTTTATACCCTTGGCGAGCTGAATGGTTTAGCACAAATTTGGTGGCCAGATCATGGTATTCAGGGTTCGAAAGGCGCTGATTTTCATCCCGGACTCGATACCAGCTTATTTGACGCCAGGTTCCATAAAGGTCAGGACCAGGATGTCGACAGCTATAGCGCCTTTTTTGATAATGGGCATCGCCGTAAAACAGAACTCGACAGCTGGCTGCGTGAACGCGGTATCACGCATCTGGTGATGTTAGGGCTGGCGACAGATTATTGCGTGAAATACAGCGTGCTGGATGCCCTTGAGCTGGGCTATCAGGTCGACGTGGTTAAAGAAGGTTGCCGTGGTGTAAACCTCAACCCTGATGACAGCGAAATCGCCTTTTCGCAGATGGCTGCGCAAGGTGCGGTTCTGATTTAGAACAGCAGGCAAAAACTAAAAAAGGCTGGCTTAATCGCCAGCCTTTTTTAATGCAAGTTGATGCGAGTGATATCTGGCTCTATGCCAAACTCTTCCTTAAGCTGCTTCTTGGATTTCATCACCATTTCGCCACCCTTGCCAATGCTCATATGCTGCGGGCTCTCGTTATGACGCGCCTGCCACAACATCACTAACTGCATGCAGTTATCACGCTGTTCTGGTGTTAGCGCCACACCATCAGGCCATTTGCCGGTTTCAACCGCAGTAGAGAGCCGCTCATAGACTTCTGGCGTCATCGCATTGAGCATGGCTTCAAGTTCTTGCTTCATTGCCATTACCCTTCTGTTTGTTCGCCTTGCTCATCGGTAAAGTTCAACGAGGCTGAATTCACACAATAGCGCTCGCCGGTAGGCTGTGGGCCATCTGGGAAAACATGCCCAAGGTGCGCATCACAGTTATTACAACGAATTTCAATACGCTGCATGCCGTGTGAGTCATCCTCAATATAGCGAATCGCTTCGTCACTGACGGGCTCGTAAAAGCTCGGCCAGCCACAACCTGAGTCATATTTTGTTTCAGAGAGGAACAACGGTGAATTACACACCAGACAGTGGTAAATGCCGTCCTGTTTGTTTTGCAATAGCGCGCCGCTGAAAGGCGGTTCTGTGCCACGATGCTGAGTAACGTAACGCTGCATTTCAGACAATTGCGCAATTTTTGCTTCGGGTGCGGTTTCTTTAGCCATTTAAGAGATTCCGGAGGGTGTCATTCTGAAAAAATCGACTACTATTCTAACAAATGAACAACATTAGTCGGGTCTTATTTCGTGCTCATCCTTTCGTCGAGACCTCCACAACGTAGATTTGTGACTCTGATCACCTTTTATCTTAGGTATCCCTTTATATTCGGCGATGGTGTTAACGAAGCGCAATGACACATTCGTTGCGCAAGCGTTTGCGCAACGAATTATTCCTGTTGAGTGGATTGACCTGTCGCAACAATTGACACGATTCCGCTTGACGCCTGGTAAGGTTTTTGTAATTTTACAGCCAACCTTTTATTCACTAACAAATAGCTGGTGGAATATATGACTATCAAAGTAGGTATCAACGGTTTTGGCCGTATCGGTCGCATCGTTTTTCGTGCTGCTCAACAGCGTTCAGACATCGAAATCGTTGCTATCAACGACCTGCTCGACGCTGAATACATGGCGTACATGCTGAAGTTTGACTCAACTCATGGTCGTTTCGACGGTACCGTTGAAGTGAAAGATGGCGCGCTGGTTGTTAACGGTAAGAAAATTCGTGTTACCGCTGAGAGAGATCCGGCTAACCTGAAGTGGGACGAAGTTGGCGTTGACGTTGTTGCTGAAGCAACCGGTATCTTCCTGACCGACGAAACTGCCCGTAAACACATCACTGCTGGTGCTAAGAAAGTCGTTCTGACTGGCCCGTCTAAAGATGACACCCCAATGTTTGTACGTGGTGCCAACTTCGACAAATACGAAGGTCAGGATATCGTTTCTAACGCATCTTGCACCACCAACTGCCTGGCGCCGTTGGCTAAAGTAATCAACGACCAGTTCGGCATCGTTGAAGGCTTGATGACCACCGTCCACGCGACTACGGCAACACAGAAAACTGTTGATGGCCCGTCTCACAAAGACTGGCGCGGCGGTCGTGGCGCATCTCAGAACATCATCCCTTCATCAACTGGCGCAGCTAAAGCCGTTGGTAAAGTTCTGCCAGAATTGAATGGCAAACTGACCGGTATGGCGTTCCGCGTTCCAACCCCTAACGTTTCAGTTGTTGACCTGACTGTACGTCTGGCGAAGCCTGCTTCTTACAAAGAAATCTGCTCTGCTATCAAAGCAGCATCAGAAGGCGATATGAAAGGCGTTCTGGGCTATGTTGAAGATGAAGTGGTTTCTACCGATTTCAACGGCGAAACGCTGACTTCAGTATTCGATGCTAAAGCCGGTATCGCGCTGAATGATAACTTTGTGAAACTGGTTTCCTGGTACGATAACGAAACTGGCTACTCGCACAAGGTACTCGACCTGATTGCACTGGTTTCTTCTAAATAAGATAGCCAGACAGTGTTGAGAATAAGGGCGACTTCGGTCGCCCTTTTTTATGGTCCGCACAGGAAGGATTCGCACATGCAAGACAAACTCTTTTCATTGCCCGTTGTGACTCAAATTACGCCTTATCTGTCGCAACGTCAGGTGGGCGATCTGCCTGCGATTGTCATCAGCCATCCTAAAGTACGCGCTGCCATTACGCTGCAGGGCGCGCATTTAATTGCCTGGCAACCCAGCGGTGAAAAACCGGTGATTTGGTTGAGCGATAAAACCCCCTTCTCACCCGGTAAAGCGATCCGTGGCGGTGTGCCTATTTGCTGGCCGTGGTTTGGCCCGGCAGGTGAACCCGCCCACGGCTTTGCCCGTAATCAAACCTGGACACTTTCCGCACACGATGAAAACGATGAGGGTGTGATATTGACCTTTGTGCTGGAAAGTAATGCACAAACCAAAAAGCTATGGCCACATGATTTCACCCTGTTTGCTCGTTTTCGTTTAGGTCAACATTGCGAAATCGAATTAGAAGCGCACGGCGATTTTGAAGCGACAGCAGCGCTGCACAGCTATTTTACCGTGGCGGATATCGCTGAGGTTGAAGTCAGCGGTCTGGGCAAAACCTATATTGATAAAGTCGAAAACAACGTTCAGGGCACCAGCGAGGGTAAGCAGCGTTATCCGGGACGTGTTGATCGTATTTTCACGCAAGCTGAAGATTGCTCTGTGATTCACGATAAGGCAGGACAACGTCTGATTGAGGTTTATCATCACCATCACAGCGATGTTGTTACCTGGAATCCCGGCGTTGAGCTTTCTTGTAGCATGGCGGATATGGCGAACGATGGGTATAGAACGCTGGTATGTGTAGAAACAGCGCGCATCAATACACCCCTGCGTAGCGCAGGCGAGAAACCTGCGCGATTAGGAACAACTTTTCGTTTACGCAAAAAAGCGTAGCGGCGACATCGTTTAATTTTTTCACATTTAAACAATATCCAGCGGTAATTTATGCGGCGGCGGCGGAAAGGCTTGATTGATGAGAAACAGATCTTCATCCGTCAATTCAATATCCAGCGCCGCAGCATTTTCCTGAACATGCGCGATCGAACTGGCTTTTGGAATAGCAAGAACGCCTGCTTTGCGTATGACCCAAGCCAACAGTAATTGCGCCACGCTTATGCCCTTTTGCTGTGCAATTTTTCCTAATGCAGCCTCCGAGAACAGCGCGTTGCGTAGACGTCCAGCCTGAGCCAACGGACAGTAAGCCATAATGGGCAGATTACGCTGCTGACATTCAGGCAGCAGATCATATTCAATGCCCCGTGAAGCAAGATGGTAAAGCACCTGATTAGTC
The DNA here is from genome assembly GCF_018842675.1 of Candidatus Pantoea bituminis. Classification (NCBI taxonomy): domain Bacteria; kingdom Pseudomonadati; phylum Pseudomonadota; class Gammaproteobacteria; order Enterobacterales; family Erwiniaceae; genus Pantoea; species Candidatus Pantoea bituminis. Next base: position 1,684,104 of record NZ_JAGTWO010000004.1, on the reverse strand, counting down.
GCGCAGTGTTCACCGCCCGATTCGCTCCACAATTCCATCATGTCGTCGATGTCGAAATTCGAAACGCCCCAATGCAGAATTTTACCCTGCCGTTGCAACGAGACCATCGCTCTGATGGTCTCCTCTAGCGGTACATTGCCACGCCAATGCAATAAATAGAGATCGATACGATCGGTCTTGAGCCGGGCAAGACTGCGCTCACAGGCTTCGATAGCGTCATATTCGCCCGCATTCCACGGGTAAACTTTGGAAACCAGAAAGGCCTCATCGCGTCGTCCTTGTAAGGCTTCTCCCACTACGCTTTCTGCGCCGCCATCTGCATACATTTCAGCCGTGTCGATAAGCTTGAGTCCACAATCGAGTCCGGCTTGCAGCGCCTTGACTTCCTGCTGTCGATGGGCGTTATCTTCGCCCATAAACCAGGTTCCTTGACCTATTGCGGGAAGGGTATGTTGACTAGCAAAGGTGACTGTTTTGTTCATTCTGCTCTCCTGCATCAATTTAAGGCACCAGAAAAGAGCAGAGGGCATAAAATGCCCTCATTTGGTGCATAATCAGAAGGTATAGCTGATGCCAGTCCAGAGTGTAGCCTGGCCGCTTTTATCAACCATTGGGCTTTCTTTGATCTCACTGTCAAAACGGGTATAGCGTCCGATGACACTGGCATTCCATTGCGGTGAGATTTGATAGCTGGCGCTGAGTTCAAGATAGGGTGACCAGCTGTCGTCTGGGTCATAACGATCAATGCCGGTACGCGCGCTCTCATGACCTGAAACACCATAATAATAGCGGTTCTGGTTAGCGCTGTTCCACATCGCCCCGATGCCTGGCGTGACAGAAAAATCACCCATCTCGAAGCGGTACAAGTAAGTCAGATCCCAAATAATCCCGTTGCTGTTATTGAGCACATCACCCAGCAATGCAGTGCGCACAATGCCCCAATCGGCGGTATGGCGATACGTTGCGCCGCCCATTAATGTCATGCGACGCTTATCCAGATGTTTCATATCCCCCAAATCGTTGTCACCAGGATCGTACTGTTGCGGCGAGCCAGCCAGCGTTAATGACAATTGATTTTGTGGGTCTTTCCAGAGGTAATAGCCGCCTTGCAGGCTACGGAACCAGAAGTTCTCGCCTTCATAATTAATTACCGGTACGGGAATGTAACGATCCTGTCCGCCACGATAAGGTGATTCAGCATAAATTACTGATGCACCAAGTGATAAGGGTGCAGCCTGGGCGACATTAAAGAGTAAAGAACAAGGTAAAAGAGCAGCAAGGGCTTTAAGTTTGAATTGGTTCACAATTTATTCATTCCATAAATATAACAATCACCCATGGAGTCTAACGGCTTTTTTTCACGGGTTTAACCGTTATATGGAGCAGGCTTAGCATTCATCGCTGAAAGAAGGCATGAATGGTTAAATTTCTCCTCCTCAACGCCGTTTTTCCTGACAAGGTTGTTTTGCAATTAAATGACTTTGCTATTGATATATCACTACATCATCTCAATACGCGGAGGAAATTTCTTAAATGCCTTCTACAGTTAGAAGTAAGACGAGACTTTTTTGTACGAGCAGAGTAACCATAAGAATTGTGTATCCGGATTAAAAGACGTCAGGTTGGCATAAGGGTTGCTGTACTCAATAGAGAATATTTTCCGGGAGCTGCATGAGCAACTAATTACGCTCCTTTACCTGTGCTAAAAACGAAAGGACGGGCATCGCTATGAATATATTCGATCACTATCGTCAGCGTTATGAAGCTGCCAAGGACGAAGAGTTCACACTGCAGGAATTTCTTGCTACCTGTAAACAAGATCGCAGTGCATACGCTAATGCTGCAGAGCGACTATTAATGGCTATAGGTGAGCCAGTAATGGTCGACACTGCTCAAGAGCCACGCCTTTCCAGAATATTCTCCAATCGTGTGATGGGACGCTATCCGGCGTTCGAAGAGTTTTACGGCATGGAAGAAGCGATCGAACAAATCGTTTCCTATCTGAAACACGCCGCTCAAGGGCTTGAAGAGAAGAAACAAATTCTCTATTTACTGGGACCGGTTGGTGGGGGTAAGTCCTCGCTGGCTGAACGCCTTAAAGCATTAATGCAGCGCGTGCCCATTTACGTTTTGAGCGCAGATGGCGAGCGCAGCCCGGTAAACGACCATCCACTCTGCCTGTTTAACCCGCAAGAAGATGCCAACATCCTTGAGAAAGAGTATGGCGTACCGCGTCGTTACCTTGGCACCATCATGTCCCCTTGGGCCGCTAAGCGTTTGCATGACTTTGGTGGCGATATCACCCGCTTCAAAGTCGTAAAAGTTTGGCCGTCGATTTTGGAACAGTTAGCCATCGCTAAAACTGAACCAGGCGATGAAAACAACCAAGATATCTCTGCGCTTGTGGGTAAAGTGGACATCCGTAAACTGGAAAACCACGCTCAAAACGATCCTGATGCTTACGGTTATTCTGGTGCGCTGTGCCGTGCGAACCAAGGCATCATGGAGTTCGTCGAAATGTTTAAAGCGCCAATTAAGGTGCTGCATCCTTTGTTAACCGCGACGCAGGAAGGTAACTACAACGGTACCGAAGGTATTTCCGCCCTGCCGTTCAACGGCATTATTTTGGCGCACTCAAACGAATCTGAATGGGTGACGTTCCGTAACAACAAAAATAATGAGGCGTTTCTTGACCGTGTTTACATCGTTAAAGTGCCTTATTGCCTGCGCGTTTCCGAAGAGATCAAGATCTATGAGAAGTTGCTGAATCACAGTGAATTAGCGACATCGCCTTGCGCACCGGGCACGCTGGAAACGCTGGCTCGCTTCTCCATCTTGTCGCGCATGAAAGATCCTGAGAACTCCAGTATCTACTCAAAAATGCGCGTTTATGATGGTGAAACCCTGAAGGATACCGATCCTAAAGCGAAATCCTGGCAGGAATACCACGATTACGCGGGCGTAGACGAAGGCATGAACGGTCTATCAACACGTTTCGCCTTTAAAATCCTTTCACGCGTATTTAACTTCGACCATGTAGAAGTTGCCGCTAACCCGGTGCATCTGTTCTATGTACTTGAACAGCAGATTGAGCGTGAACAGTTCCCGCAAGATCAGGCCGAGAAGTATCTGGAACATCTGAAAGGCTATTTAATTCCGAAATATGCTGAGTTCATTGGCAAAGAGATTCAAACGGCCTATCTGGAATCTTACTCCGAATATGGTCAGAACATCTTTGATCGCTACGTGACCTACGCAGACTTCTGGATCCAAGATCAGGAATATCGTGACCCTGATACCGGGCAACTCTTTGATCGTGAATCGCTCAACGCTGAGCTGGAAAAAATCGAGAAACCGGCCGGGATCAGTAACCCGAAAGACTTCCGTAATGAGATTGTGAATTTTGTCCTGCGTGCCCGTGCACACAACAATGGCCGCAATCCAAACTGGACCAGCTATGAGAAGCTGCGTACCGTCATTGAGAAGAAAATGTTCTCTAACACGGAAGAGTTATTGCCGGTGATTTCATTCAACACCAAAACCTCAACGGATGAACAGAAAAAACATGATGATTTTGTCGATCGCATGATGGAAAAAGGCTATACCCGCAAACAGGTTCGCCTGCTGTGCGAATGGTATCTGCGTGTGCGCAAATCGTCCTAATCAAAGCCTGTAAGCAAGCCGATGCTGTGACATTGGTAAAGGTTCAAGGTCGGGCATGCCCGACCTGCTTACAATGTAGTTTGGGGGAAGACTATGGCCTATTTTATCGATCGCCGACTGAACGGCAAAAACAAGAGCGCGGTCAACCGTCAGCGCTTCTTGCGCCGTTATAAGTCACAAATCAAGCAGTCGATTTCCGAGGCCATCAACAAGCGCTCGGTTACTGACGTTGAGAGTGGAGAATCCGTTTCAATTCCCATTGATGATATTAACGAGCCAAGTTTTCATCAGGGACGCGGCGGTAATCGCCATCGCGTTCATCCCGGCAACGATCACTTTGTCCAAAACGATCGCATTGAGCGGCCGCAAGGCGGCGGCGGTGGCGGCAGTGGTCAGGGAAACGCCAGCCAGGATGGTGAAGGCCAGGACGAGTTCGTTTTTCAAATCTCAAAAGATGAATACCTTGATCTGCTGTTTGAAGATTTAGCGTTACCGAACTTGCGCAAAAATCAGCATCGGCAATTGAACGAATATAAGACGCATCGCGCCGGTTTCACTTCAAACGGCGTGCCCGCCAACATCAGTGTGGTGCGCTCACTGCAAAACTCGCTGGCGCGTCGCACAGCCATGACGGCAGGTAAACGTCGCATGTTGCATGAACTGGAAGATGCGCTGACTTCTGTAGAGAAAGCGGAGCCTGCCCAGTTGCTTGAAGAAGAGCGGCTGCGTAAGGAGATAGCTGAACTGCGGGCACGTATCGAACGCGTCCCGTTTATCGACACGTTTGACCTGCGTTACAAGAACTTCGAGAAACGTGCAGAACCTTCTAGCCAGGCCGTGATGTTTTGCTTGATGGATGTTTCAGGTTCAATGGATCAGGCCACTAAAGATATGGCGAAGCGTTTTTATATTCTGCTCTATCTGTTCCTTAGCCGAACCTATAAGAACGTAGATGTGGTCTATATTCGCCACCATACCCAAGCGAAAGAAGTCGATGAGCAGGAGTTCTTCTACTCACAGGAAACGGGCGGCACTATTGTTTCCAGCGCCCTGAAATTAATGGATGAAGTGGTAAAAGAGCGTTACGACCCGGCTCAGTGGAATATTTATGCTGCACAAGCTTCCGATGGCGATAACTGGGCAGATGACTCACCGTTATGTCATGAGATATTAGCGAAAAATATTCTGCCGGTGGTGCGTTACTACAGTTACATCGAAATTACGCGACGTGCGCATCAAACACTCTGGCGTGAGTATGAGCACCTGCAATCAACCTTTGATAACTTTGCTATTCAGCATATTCGTGAGCCAGAAGATATCTATCCTGTGTTCCGCGAACTGTTTCATAAACAGGCTGCTGAAGCCTGAGTAACTTAGCCAGCCTTTTTCGAGAAGTTAAGTTGTTGTCTGCGGGTTAGTCTGTGAATCTCCCGAAAACTTACTGAGGTAAGAGACCGGGGGTAAGCGGGTCTAGTCAACCGATCTTCTGCTTAACGTTCCTGGATAGAGGCTGGCCTCTCTATTTTATCCTTTGAATAACCTGCAAAAACACCCTCTTTTCTTCGTCTGGCCCGCCAACCCCTTCATTCTTCACATTAATCCTATTCTGCAGGGTTATTAACATTTCATATAATTAGAATATTGACGATGACAACTCATTGATAAAACATTATCTTTCATACATAGCATGGAATATTGCCACACTCGCTGATACCGCCCTTATTACCGCAGGAGACCGGGTTTGAACCACAATATTGTTTATAGTCTGTTTATCATTGGTTCTGTGCTGGTTGCTTCAAGCATTTTACTCAGTTCATTCTCCTCACGTTTAGGCATCCCTATTCTGGTTATCTTTCTTGCGCTGGGCATGTTGACCGGTGTCGATGGCATTGGCGGCATCGCCTTTGATAACTATCCTGCGGCTTACCTCATCTCAAACCTGGCACTCGCGATCATTTTGTTAGATGGGGGAATGCGTACCAAAGCCAGCTCTTTTAAAGTTGCGTTGGGCCCGGCGCTTTCGCTTGCCACCGTCGGCGTAATGATTACCGCGGGATTAACCGGCCTGGTCGCCGCATGGCTATTCAATCTGGACATGATGCAGGGCTTCCTGATTGGCGCAATCATCGGCTCCACTGACGCTGCGGCGGTATTTTCACTACTTGGCGATAAAGGTCTTAATGAGCGCGTCAGCTCAACGCTGGAAATCGAGTCGGGCAGTAATGATCCAATGGCGGTGTTTCTTACCATCACGTTGATAGAAATGATCCAGCAGGGGCAAACCGGCCTCGACTGGATGTTTCTGGTTCATCTGATTCAGCAGTTTGGTTTAGGCATTGCGCTGGGACTCGGCGGCGGTTGGGCGTTGCAACAGTTGATAAACCGTATCAACCTGGCCAGCGGCTTATATCCTTTACTGGCATTAAGCGGCGGCATCTTAGTCTTCGCCCTGACTACCATGCTGGAAGGCAGCGGCATTTTGGCGGTTTACCTGTGCGGGTTCTTATTAGGGAATAGCCCAATCCGCAACCGCCACGGCATCTTACAAACCTTTGATGGTATGGCATGGTTAAGCCAAATCGGCATGTTTATCGTGTTGGGTCTGTTAGTCACCCCGTCCGATCTTTGGCATATCGCCGTACCGGCCATGATTTTGTCGTTGTGGCTGATTCTGGTGGCGCGCCCGCTTTCGGTGTTTATTGGTCTGTTACCGTTTCGTAACTTTACCGGGCGTGAGCGCATATTTATCAGCTGGGTAGGTTTACGCGGCGCCGTACCGATTATCCTGGCAGTGTTCCCGATGATGGCAGGCTTAGAAAATGCCTCGCTCTATTTTAATATCGCCTTCTTTGTGGTGCTGGTCTCTTTAATGCTGCAAGGTACTTCGCTTGGCTTTGCTGCGAAGAAAGCCAAAGTAGTCGTGCCGCCAACGGCCTCTCCTATTAGCCGCATTGGCCTGGACATTCACCCGGAAAACCCGTGGGAACAATTTGTCTATCAATTGAGCGCAGACAAATGGTGTGTGGGAGCAGCACTTCGCGATCTCCAAATGCCGCGTGAAACCAGGATAGCCGCCCTGTTCAGAGACAACGTATTGATGCACCCCAATGGCGGAACGCGTTTAAAAGAAAACGATGTGATCTGCGTCATTGGACGTGAGCGCGACCTGCCCGCACTGGGCAAGATGTTTAGCCAATCGCCGCCGGTTTCATTAGATCAACGTTTCTTTGGAGACTTCATTCTCGACGCGGAAGCACGTTTACGAGATATCGCGCAAATCTACGGTCTGGAACTTGATGAAGAGACCAATGATCAACAATCGCTCGGGCAGCTAATGCTAAATATGCTCGGCGGAACCCCGGTAGTTGGCGATCATATGGAATGGAAGCAATTAACCTGGACCGTTGCAGAAAAAGAGGACAATCGCATTGTGAAAATCGGCGTACGTCCAGCAGAAGACAAGGATTAATCCTACAAAATCAGGCTCGTAATTCGGCATAAACCCACTAAGCTAAATATTCAACCCAGTATAAACGGGAGAATTGAATGGGACACGTCGTTAAAATTGGCCGTTACGAGATCATTGATGCCGAGTTCGACAGCGAGAATTTTGAAACCGTCAGCATTCCCTGCCAGACCAATCCCGGCTTAAGTTATCAGCTTGATGGCTGGGATCAAGAGACCAGCGTTCCTGCGTGGATAGATGATAATCCCGTGGATCTGGAAATAGCGCATTACGATAAAGAAGGCGATCGTTGGGTATTAAGAAAACCAGCCTGACCCGGAATACTTACCGCCAGATAACATATTTGGCGGTAATTCTGAAAATGAGTCTTAAAATCATTAGTTCCAACTTCGAATAAAAAGGTTTTATCCTCTCTTTTCAATAAGATAACCCAATTAATCTTTAGTGCATTTTTTGGTTTTCAGAATAGTTCCGTATTAACTCTATCAAATATCTCCTGCATACTCTTAAACAACGCTGCAGTTTTTCGTGATGGATGTCACGATTTTTCCCATCGCCCTCGACGCAGCAACTTTGGCTCTAATGACTGTAACAGACTGAAAATATATTTAATTATTTTCAGTAGCCCACTCCTGAACGCGTACTTGATTCTGGTCAGGCCATCTTTTACTTGAAGAAGAGAGCAGGTTTTATGGCAAGTACATTAGTAATGAATGACGCGAGCCGCTCATGGAGCGGAACACGTAAAAACATCATCGTGAAGTTTGCCTTAAGTTTTTCCGATCTTATTGCTTTAAATTTGGCGCTATTTTTATCCGCCGCCACAATCCAGGGTATTTGGGGAGAGCTGGATTCGTTTATTCCTCCGCATCAAATCGAATACCGTTTTACCGCACAGTTTATTATGTCAGTGATGTGTACTGGCTGGTTCTGGGTTCGATTACGTCACTACACTTACCGCAAACCCTTTTGGTTCGAGCTGAAAGAAGTCGTTAAAACGTTGTTCGTCTTCTCCCTGCTCGATCTCGCCCTGATTGCTTTTTCTAAGTGGGATTTTTCACGCATGGTGTGGGTTTTCAGTTGGACCTATGCGCTGATTCTTCTGCCGTTGATGCGTGCATTCGTGAAACGAGCGATCAACAAAGCCGGCCAATGGCAAAAAGACACCATCATCATTGGTTCGGGTAAGAACGCCACCGAAGCGTATGCGGCATTGCAAAGCGAAGAGATTCTTGGCTACAACGTGCAGGCGTTTATCTCAATTGATGACGTGCCAAAGCAGCAGAGCGTAAATGGCGTACCGGTGGTGGCCTGGAAAGACATTAACTGGCAGACCATTGACCGTGACAATATCCAGTTCATCGTAGCGATGGAATATGAGCAGCAGCCGATGCGTGACCGTTGGCTGAAATTCCTCTCCAAAATGAATTGCCGTAGTGTTTCAGTTATTCCTACCCTACGTGGCGTGCCTTTGTATGGCACCGACATGTCGTTCATTTTTAGCCATGAAGTGATGATTTTGCGTGTCAGCAATAACCTTGCTAAGCATTCGTCACGCTTCCTTAAACGCGCTTTTGATATCGTGGTCGCCTCAATATTGCTGGTGTTTCTGGCGCCCGTTTTCGCTCTGCTCTGCTCAATGGTAAAACGGGACGGCGGCAACGCAATTTATGGTCATGAACGCATTGGTCAGGATGGTAAAAAGTTTAAATGCCTGAAGTTCCGTTCAATGGTAACTAACTCGAAAGAAGTGTTGGAACATTTGCTCGCCACCAGCGAAGAGGCGCGTGTTGAATGGGATAAAGACTTCAAACTTAAGAACGATCCCCGCATTACCAAAATTGGCGGTTTTCTGCGTAAAACCAGCCTTGATGAACTGCCGCAATTATGGAACGTAATACGGGGTGAGATGAGTTTAGTGGGGCCACGTCCGGTTGTTGAAGCTGAACTGGCGCGTTACGCTGGCGATGTCGATTACTATCTGATGGCGAAGCCCGGTATGACCGGTTTATGGCAGGTCAGTGGGCGAAACGACATCGATTATGATACCCGCGTCTATTTCGATTCCTGGTATGTCAAAAACTGGGCGCTGTGGACTGATATCGCTATCTTGTTTAAAACCGCAGGTGTGGTATTCCGCCGTGATGGCGCTTACTGATTTAATGATATCTCTTTAAAATGCGATGCCTGCTAAAGCAGGCATCGCATTTTATGCGCGTTTATTTTCTTTCCTTTTGCCTGCTGAGTCATTACCCTCTTCGCCTCGTTTTAACGAACGTTTTACCCTCTGGTTGCTATGCAAAAATTTACGTTATTGTTATTAAGCTTGGTGCTGTTAGCGCCTTTAGGCATCGATCTTTATTTGCCCACTCTGCCTCAAATAGCTGAAGGTTTAGCTACGCCCGTCAGCCTGATTCAGATTACCATTCCGCTGTTTTTGCTGGTAATGGGATTAGGTCAGCTCGTTACCGGCCCGCTGGTTGATAATTATGGCCGCAAACCTATTGCCCTGATTGGCCTGGCGCTCTACATCATCGGCAGCATCATTGCTGCCACAGCCACTTCCTGGCCGCTGTTCCTGATTGCGCGTCTGGTACAAGGTTGCGCAGTTTGCTGTACCGCGGTGGTGGCCTTCAGCGGCGTACGTGATCGCTTAAGCGGCGATGACGCCGCGCGCGCTTATGGATTTCTGAATGGCGCGCTGAATATCGTTCCGGCATTGGCACCGTTGCTGGGTGGATTACTGGCCAGCGCATTTGACTGGCGCGCGCCCTTCTGGTTCCTGTGCGGTTACGCTGCGCTGATCACGGTATTAGTGATCTTCTGGTTACCGGAAACCCGTCCCGCCAATACGCTGCGGGTAAAAGGCCTGCCGCTGGCGCAATACGCTGCAATTTTGCGTCAGCCGCGTTTCCTGGCTTTTGCCTTTGCCAACGCTGGCGCACTTGGCATGGTATTGACCTATGTTTCGCTGGCACCGCATGTTTTGATGACTGAAGGCGGTTTATCTTCTCTGCAGTTCTCTTTCGCTTTTGGCGCTAATGGGTTTTGGATCATGCTGGTTAGCGTGTTTGTTAATAAAGCGATTCGCAAAGCAGGTCGCCCATTTTGTCTGGCGATGGGATTTATTACCATGCTGCTCGGCGCGTTGCTGCTGATGGCAGGCATGTATTTGCTGCCCGCATCGATTCAAACGCATTGGACACTCTATATGCTGCCGGTCGCTGTTTCCGTAGCAGGATTAGCCTTTACTGTGGGTCCCGCCACCAGTTACGCGCTAGAGCCTTATCAGCAGCAGGCAGGTGTGGCTTCAGCATTGCAGGGTTTTATTCAGATGGCGGGTGGCGCAGCGGGCAGTTTAGTGATTGTTACTCTGCCGCTGGCTGAGAAAATGTCGCTGGCGTGGATGATGTTGTTAGGTGCAGCGCTGGCGTTAATTGCCTGGCGCTGCAGTAAAACAATTCAGGGTACGCTGACCGCGCTTAAATAACCTCGACCGGAACGCGTGGAGCAAGAGCACACATCAGCTCATAACCCACCGTTCCGGCTGCTTTTGCAACCTGATCGATTTTCACCTGGTCGCCCCACAACTCCACTTTCGATCCTATTCCTGCCTGCGGACAAGGCGTTAAATCGACGGTAATCATATCCATCGATACCGCCCCCACGACTTGGGTTACCACCCCATCAACCCAAACAGGCGTGCCGGATGGCGCATGACGCGGATAGCCATCGGCATAACCGCATGCCACCACGCCAATGCGCTGCGCCTGCTGTGCATGGTAACGATAACCATATCCCACACCGTCGCCAGGATTTAACTGCTGCACCCCAATGATCTCGCTGGTTAAGCTCATCACCGGTTGCAAGCCGCTGCTGGCAATATCCTGCCAGTCACCGCTTGGTGAAGCGCCGTATAAGACGATACCGGGACGCACCCAATCATAATGGGCTTCGGGATGCCACAAGGTACACGCTGAGTTAGATAATGAGCGTGGTGCGCTAAGGCCTTCTGCAGCGCGTTCAATACGCTGCATCGGTTCGATAATTCCTTCAGGGTTTTCAGCGTCGGCGAAATGAGCCATCAGCGTCATGTCACCCACATTTTTCAACGCACGCAGTTTCTGCCAAACGCCATTGATTTGCTCAGGGCGAAACCCGAGTCGGTTCATCCCGCTGTTCACTTTTACATAGAGATCAATCGGTGCCGACAATTGCGCATTCGCTAATGCCTTGATCTGCCAGTTGCTGTGTACGCTGGTGGTTAATCGGTAACGGTCAATTAATGGCAGGTCCTGTTCATGAAAAAACCCTCCAGCAACAAAATGGGTTTATTCCAGCCTTGGTCACGCAGCAAAATGGCCTCTTCCAGATTGAGTAGCGCAAAGCCATCCGTTTCGGCCAGGCTCTGCCAAATACGCGCAATACCGTGACCATAGGCGTTGGCTTTAACCACCGACCAGACGCGTGAGTGTGGAGCAGCACGGCGAACAATCGCCAGATTATGCCGCAGCGCCTGTTGATTAAGGGTGGCGACAATGGGACGTGACATTCTTCCTCTCCCTGAAAGCTTAACGGGTTGCGTTAGCGTTGCGTAACGGCGATGCGTTCGCGTTGAATCCGGGTAAGTAACGGAACACGGATAAATCATCCGCCGCAATTGCCGGTTTCTTACCGGAAATAAGGTCAGCCAGCAGTTGGCCGGAACCGCACGCCATTGTCCATCCCAGTGTACCGTGACCGGTGTTGAGATAAAGATTAGAGAGCGGCGTCGCGCCAACAATCGGTGTACCGTCTGGCGTCATTGGGCGCAAACCCGTCCAGAAACTAGCCTGCTCAATATGACCGCCTTCAGGATAAAGATCGCTTACCACCATCTCCAGCGTTTCTCGCCTTGCCTCTAACAGTTTGGTGTTAAATCCAACAATTTCGGCCATCCCACCCACACGAATGCGATCGTCAAAGCGCGTTACGGCAACTTTATAGGTTTCATCCAGGATTGTTGAAACGGGTGCGGCATCGGCGTTCTTGATAGGAATGGTCAGTGAATAACCTTTCAGGGGATAAACCGGGATGTCGACGATGTTTTTCAGTAAGGAAGTCGAGTAAGAGCCAAACGCTACAACATAGCTGTCAGCTTTAATCACCTCTTCTCCGCATTTCACCCCGTAAATACGATTACCATTGCACAGAAGATGATCCACTGAAGTATTAAAACGAAATTCCACACCCGCTTCTTCTGCCATTTTGGCCAGGCGCTGCGTGAAAAGCTGACAGTCACCGGTTTCATCATTCGGCAAACGTAATCCACCGGTGAGCTTATGCTGCGTTGCCGCTAATGCTGGCTCAACGCGTGACAGCTCGTGAGACTGCAATAACTCATAAGGCACTCCCGCATCACGCAGCACGGCAATATCTTTGCTGGCACTGTCGAATTGCTGCTGAGTGCGGAACAGTTGCAAGGTTCCACCTTGACGACCCTCGTAGAGAATACCGGTTTCAGTGCGTAAGGCTTTCAGGCAATCGCGACTGTACTCAGCGATACGCACCATGCGGCTCTTGTTCTGCTGATAGTGGCTCATATCGCAGTTACGCAGCATGTTCCACATCCATTCCAGCTGGAAGCTGCTGCCATCCAGACGAATCGCCAGCGGTGCATGGCGCTGGAACATCCATTTAACGGCTTTGAGCGGGACGCCGGGCGCAGCCCAGGGAGCCGCATAGCCTGGCGAAATCTGGCCTGCATTTCCTGCACTGGTTTCCATTGCCGCTGCTGACTGTCGATCAATTACCGTCACCCGATGTCCCGCTCGCGCCAGATACCAAGCGCTGGCTACGCCAACAACACCACTACCGAGAATCACTACGTGCATATCTGCCCCCGCCGCAAGATGTAAAGCATAATTCACTAATCTCAAGGATATATTCAGCGCAATGATTTAGCTGGAATTACCCTCAAATTCATACAACTATTTCACATCTTTTTTATCAAACTGGTAACTAAAATCTTATCAATGGTAGAAAATTAGTGATTTATGCGTCTTTTTCCATAAATGCGGGAATTAATGACGATGGCTTTAGTTAATTCGTCTTTTATCAGGAGAATAAGCCAACCCCATACATTGTACTTATAAACAGGATATTATCCTGACAATAGAGGCGGTGAAGAAATATAAGGTTGTAAAATTTACCTGCATAAGTTTCGAAATGATTTTCTGCCAAATAAATTCGTTTGAGTTCCGGTTTCGGATAGGCGACAGTGGGCTATCATTGAAGTGTTCGCTCAGTTTTTTAGGTTTTTCTTTCTCAGGATGAAGCCTTAAATAACCGAAACGGGCTACCCATAAGGGTAAGCCAGTTTGCTAAAACAGAGGTGCGCTATGACGACTATCTTTGACGAGCCCATTAAGGACAGCAAACGACTCAGTGACGGACCAGACTGGACATTTGATTTACTTGATGTCTATCTTGCTGAGATTGACCGCGTAGCCAAACTCTATCGGCTCGATACCTATCCACACCAAATCGAAGTGATCACCTCCGAGCAAATGATGGATGCCTACTCCAGCGTCGGCATGCCTATCAATTATGCGCACTGGTCCTTTGGCAAAAAATTCATTGAAACTGAACAGCGCTACAAACATGGCCAGCAAGGTTTGGCTTACGAGATTGTGATCAACTCTAATCCTTGTATTGCCTATCTGATGGAAGAAAACACCATGACGATGCAGGCGCTGGTGATGGCGCACGCCTGCTACGGTCACAACTCTTTCTTCAAAAATAATTATCTGTTCCGCAGTTGGACCGACGCCAGTTCGATTGTTGATTACTTGCTATTCGCTAAGAATTACATCACTGACTGCGAAGAACGCTACGGCGTAGAAGTTGTAGAACGGCTGCTGGATTCCTGCCACGCGCTGATGAATTACGGCGTTGATCGCTATAAGCGTCCACAGAAGATTTCGTTGCAGGAAGAGAAGGCGCGACAGAAAAGCCGCGAAGAGTATCTGCAAAGTCAGGTAAATACGCTGTGGCGCACTTTGCCGCGTCGCGAGAAAGAGACGGTGCAGGTCGAAGCTGCGCGCTACCCTTCTGAACCGCAAGAAAACCTGCTCTATTTCATGGAAAAAAATGCACCGTTGCTCGAACCGTGGCAGCGTGAGATTCTGCGTATCGTTCGCAAAGTTAGCCAATATTTTTATCCGCAAAAACAGACGCAGGTGATGAATGAAGGCTGGGCGACGTTCTGGCACTACACCATCCTAAATCACCTTTACGATGAAGGGAAAGTGTCTGAACGCTTCATGATGGAGTTCTTGCACAGCCACACCAATGTGGTGTTCCAACCGCCTTATAACAGTCCTTGGTACAACGGCATTAATCCCTATGCGCTGGGCTTTGCGATGTTCCAGGACATCAAGCGTATTTGTCAGACGCCAACCGAAGAAGATCGTTACTGGTTCCCAGACATTGCTGGATCGGACTGGCTTGAAACGCTGCATTTTGCGATGCGTGAATTCAAAGATGAAAGCTTCATCAGCCAATTCCTGTCACCTAAAATCATGCGTGATTTCCGTTTGTTCACTGTGCTGGATGATGACCGCAATAATTATCTGGAAATTGCAGCCATTCACGATGAGGCGGGATATCGAGCGATTCGCCAACAGCTTTCGGCGCAATACAATCTCAGCAACCTTGAACCTAATATTCAGGTCTACAACGTTGATTTACGTGGTGATCGCTCGTTAACGCTGCGCTATGTGCCACAAAGCCGCACGCCGCTGGATAAAAGCCGTCGTGAAGTGCTCAAACATGTGCACCGTTTGTGGGGATTTGATGTAATTTTGGAACAGCAGAATGAAGATGGAAGCGTTGAACTGTTGGATCGAAATCCAGCGCGAGGCAGCCCACTTTAATCTTATGCAGCGTGAAAAAACCGGATGGGATGTCCGGTTTTTTTATATTTATCGCTTGCTGCCTAAATCATCGGGCAGATTTTTTTGCATGCTGTGCCAGATTTCGCCACTGCGACGTCCGTAATTTCTTACGGTTTCAACAATTTCATCTTGAGCGGGTTGTCCGTCACACAGGCTCAACAGCTTTTGATAGAAATCTCGTGCAACCTGGCGCGCTTCTGGGCTTGAGAAATAATGACGCCCAACACGGGTATACAACCCTTTCAAACCGTTAAGAATCAGGCCATAGATAGGATTACCCGAGGCGAAAGCCAGACCGCGAAATACGCGATAATCCATCTCGGTGTAAGCATCAGCGTGATCCTCAGCAATCGCGACGGTTTCCAGCACTTCTCTGGCTTTTTCAGGGTGATGACGTAGCGCGCGGCTGATAAAAATTGACGAAATATTGGTGCGCACTGACAGCAGATTATCGATCAAAACCGGCACGCTATCGTGATCGAGTCGTGCCAGCGTTTCAAGAATGTTGAGTCCTGACGTTTCCCAAAATCATTAACGCGAGTAGGTTTACCGTGTTGAATGGTTAACCATCCATCACGCGCCAGGCGTTGTAAAACTTCTCGCAGCGTGGTGCGCGTTACCCCAATCAATTCAGAAAGCTCACGCTCAGCAGGCAAAATTGATCCCGGCGGAAAGCGGCTATTCCAGATGCTTTCAATAATATATTCTTCAGCAAATCCCGCTGGGCTCTGAGCCTTAATGACCATAGCAGTTTGTTCTCGTTGCTTTCTTTATCATGATGGGCACTCATCATACCAGACGCCCTATAGCGGATATAGCCTGCGAAACTATTAAAAGCGGGCGCTGACGCAAAATTCAGCCGCTTTCTTTCTCATCCCATGCCGGGATTTGCCTCAGCCCTACCTGAATAGGATTTTTTGAGACTCAACTGTAAAAACATCAAGAGGATAATGCAGTATTTTTGATGCGCTAACTTTTTAGCGCGGTGCTCTCCAGCGTGGTCATCTTCTTCCTGGCGATCTATCACCCACAGCATGCCGAACACAGGCTGAATTCACGTGCCGCATTTTCAACGCTTCAGCTAGCCAGGATCAATGTTACGTCATGTTTGTACATGATTTTACGCGAAGCCAGGCTGGCGTAGAGACGCTTTTGGTTTACACTGCGGAGCATTAACGTTTACAGGGAATGCAATATGTTGCGATATCTAAATCAATGTTCTCGTGGTCGTGGAGCATGGTTATTACTGGCTCTAACGGCGCTGGCACTGGAACTGACGGCGTTGTGGTTCCAACATGTTATGGGTTTAAAACCCTGCGTGATGTGTATTTATGAACGCAACGCACTCTTCGGGGTGATGGGTGCGGGAATTGTCGGCGCCCTTGCACCAAAATCACCATTACGTTTAGTCGCCCTGTTGATGTGGTTATACAGCGCGTGGGAAGGATTGCGTCTTTCATGGGAACACACCATGATTCAGCTGCACCCGAATCCTTTTACAACCTGTGATTTTGCCGCACGCTTCCCAACCTGGCTGCCATTAGATAAATGGCTGCCCGCTGTGTTTGTTGCCAGCGGCGATTGTGCAGAACGCAGCTGGACCTTTATGACATTGAGCATGCCGCAATGGATGATTGTGGTGTTTGGGGCTTACCTGTTGGTCGGATTATTGGTGCTGATTGCTCAGCCTTTCAAAGCCAAGCGTCGCGATCTTTTTAGCCGCTAACCTGCGCTAAACGCAAAAAGGCTGCCTGAGGCAGCCTTTTTCTTATGCGTTATCTCATTCTTCACTGCAAAACCTAGCCGTTACGATCGGGCCGGTCAATGATGTGGTCTTCCCAATCACGTACTTCGCTTTCTCGTACCGCAATGTAACGCACCGAAATCCGCTGTGCATGCATCTCTTTTTTGAGCCAGCCCGTAAAGGGTGCCATGCAGGTAAGGTTTTGCCTTCACCTAACAAACGGTAAGCGCAGGTACGCGGTAGCCAGTTAAACGTGGTGAGGTTTTCCCGCGTCAGCTTGATGCAATCCTCTTCCAGTTCAAAACGGCGTTCATAGTTGCGACACTGGCAGGTTTTAATATTGAGCTGGTTACAGGCGACGTTGGTGAAATAGATCTCATCCGTGTCGGCATCTTGCAGTTTGTTCAGGCAGCACTGACCACAACCATCACATAAGGATTCCCATTCCTCATCGCTCATTTGTGCCAGGCGTTTATGTTGCCAGAAAGGGGTGTCAGTCATGATCAATGTCCTGCTTTAAATCAAACCGCACCTTATAAAGCCTCTGGTGCGGCGATGCAAGTTTTTACAATACGCGGGTGCTAATTCCGTGGCCCGCCAACGACACTTCCAGCGTATCACCAGAATGCATTGGGCCGACACCTTCCGGCGTACCGGTTAGCACCACATCTCCGGCGCGCAGGGTAAAATACTGACTCATATGCGCAATCAGCGGCAGGATTTTATGGATCATATCCGACGTATTGCCATGTTGTCGAACCTCACCATTAACCACCAGCTTCAACTCAACATTTTGTGGATCGCTAAACTCCGATACAGGAATAAAACCCGACAGCGGACAAGAGTTATCAAATCCTTTTGATTTTTCCCAAGGCTGGCCCGCTTTTTTGAATCCAGCTTGCAGATCACGCAGGGTAAGGTCCAGCGCCACACCGTATCCGGCGATCGCTTTTGCCACATGTTCTTCGGTTGCCTGTTTCAATGTGGCCCCAATGAGAACCGCCAGTTCGATTTCGTGATGAACCTCACCAAAGGCGCTGGGAATTGACAGCGGCTGACGCAAATCACACAACGCCGTTTCCGGCTTGATAAACACCACCGGCTCAGTTGGCGTAGCGCTGCCCATTTCCTTAATGTGTTTCGCATAGTTGCTGCCGACGCAAACCACTTTGTTAACCGAATAGTCCAACAGAGCGCCTTGCCAGTTACGATGCTGATACATGCTAATCCCCTGCTTTTGTTAGGTGTGGCGCCAGCGATGCTGGCAGATTGATGAGTGCGCACGCGTTGGTCAGAAAGCCAACCTCGTCGGCAAATAATAAGATGCTTTTAACGGTAAGGTATGTGGAAATTGTCAAAAACCGTTAATTTGTCGACGACAGTGGCGATTAAGTGCGCAGAAACGTTACCGGAGGACATAAAAAATAACGCTAATAACGGCGTAATTACGCCGCTGTTAATAATATAAAGTTGTAAAGAATATAATTCGCTAAGAAAGAGCTGATCAGATAATTATATTTACAGATGAATCCGAATTAATCTTTTTTATCCGATCCAAGATGAACTTTTAGCAAATTTTCAATCGGTGGTGGAAGCTGCAAATAATAGCCTTGTTCGCTTAAACCTTGCTTAACTTTATTGATATCCGCATTAGCCAGTTTGTCGCGCCCCTCCAGCGTTAGCACCATTGCCAGCTTTGGCTTACCAAAGCCTTTGAGCAGCGCTTCCGGCACCCTTGAAAAATCGTCTCTTTTTTCAACATAGAGATAAGTTTGATCACGCATTGGACTTCTGTAGATCACACAAAACATATTTTTTACTCGAATTAACCCGCAATGAGGCTTGTCTGAATATAGCTGTAACTATAACATGCTTGCAGTACTTCGAATATTCACCGTTTTTGTAAAATGATGGATTTATCATCGCTTAGCAAACGGTAGTGAAAACAGGACTGAGTCGGGACAGATGTCGCAAACGCCAATCGAATTCAAAGGTAGCAGTTTCACCCTGTCTGTCGTTCATCTGCATCACCACGATCCTGAGGTGATTCGCAAGGCACTTCAAGACAAGATTGACCAGGCTCCAGATTTTCTGAGAAACGCACCGGTGGTGTTGAATGTTGCGACGTTGACCGGAGATGTGAACTGGAAACAGTTGCAACAGGCGGTGCTGGCAACAGGTTTGCGTATTGTTGGCGTCAGTGGCTGCAAAAACGAAGCGCTAAAGCGGATGATCGTCCGTGCGGGTTTGCCTGTTTTGGCAGAAGGTAAAGAGGGGAAAAAGCGCAGCGAACCCCCAGAGCCAGAAGCGAAACCGATCGTGGCTGAACCGGTTGCCACCAAAACTCGCATCGTCAACACACCTGTTCGCTCGGGTCAGCAAATCTATGCGCGCAATGCCGATCTGATCGTGACTAGCAGCGTCAGCGCCGGGGCAGAACTGGTTGCCGATGGCAATATCCATATTTACGGCATGATGCGCGGGCGGGCGCTGGCGGGTGCCAGCGGCGATCGCGATTGCCAGATTTTTTGTACCAACCTGGCTGCAGAGTTGGTCTCAATTGCCGGCGAATACTGGATTATGGATCAGATCCCGGAAGAATTTTTTGGTAAAGCCGCGCGCCTCTCGCTTCAGGATGGCGCGCTGACTATCCAGACACTTAATTAGGCCCCTTTTCTTTCGTTAAGGAAATCAACATTTATGGCACGCATTATTGTAGTTACATCCGGTAAAGGGGGCGTTGGTAAGACCACGTCAAGCGCGGCCATCGCCACCGGTTTAGCGCAGAAAGGCAAAAAAACGGTAGTTATCGATTTTGATATTGGTCTGCGTAATCTTGATTTGATTATGGGTTGTGAACGTCGTGTTGTTTATGACTTCGTCAATGTCATTCAAGGCGATGCCACACTGAATCAAGCGTTGATCAGAGATAAGCGCACCGAGCAGCTCTACATTCTGCCCGCCTCACAAACGCGCGATAAAGATGCGTTAACACGTGAAGGTGTAGAAAAAGTATTGAATGATTTAGCGACCATGGAATTTGATTTCATCGTCTGCGACTCACCAGCAGGTATCGAAACCGGTGCATTAATGGCGCTCTATTTTGCAGATGAAGCGATCATTACTACCAACCCAGAAGTATCTTCAGTACGCGACTCGGATCGTATTCTTGGCATCATCTCTTCCAAGTCTCGCCGTGCTGAAAACAGCCAGGAGCCCGTTAAGGAGCACCTGCTATTAACCCGTTATAACCCTGGCCGCGTCAGTCGTGGCGACATGCTGAGCATGGAAGATGTGCTGGAAATCCTGCGCATTCCGCTGGTTGGTGTGATCCCAGAAGATCAATCTGTCTTGCGCGCCTCCAACCAAGGTGAGCCGGTGATCCTCGACAGCGAATCTGATGCTGGCAAAGCCTATGCCGATACCGTTGAACGGTTACTCGGTGAAGTTCGCCCCTTCCGCTTTATTGAAGAAGAGAAGAAGGGTTTCCTGAAACGCCTGTTCGGGGGATAAACCATGGCATTACTCGATTTCTTTTTATCCCGGAAGAAGAACACTGCCAATATAGCCAAGGAAAGGCTACAGATTATCGTGGCAGAACGCAGAAGGGGCGACAGTGAGCCCCACTATCTTCCGCAACTTAAGCGCGACATTCTGGAAGTGATTTGCAAATACGTGAAGATCGACCCGGAAATGGTTACTGTCCAACTCGATCAGAAAGGAGATGACATCTCAATTCTGGAGCTGAACGTGACCTTACCGGAAACGGAAGAAGTGACTAAATGACACCAGCCGTTTCCTGAATTTCCCCTGCGCTGTTGCAGGGGAAAGTTCAAGAGACTAAACGTCAGCCAGAATTTTATCGATACCCGGCTTTAACAGCTCGCCCCGCCATCCTGTCAGCAATTCGGGTAGACGTCCCTGTGGCTTTAATCCCCAGTGTTGACTCAATACCTGATTGATCTGTCGACGCGATGCCAACAGCTCCTGACTAAATCCGCTCTCTTCACTTACCTGCTGCACCAACGCTTTCATCGCTTTGAATACCTGCTTGTAGTGCGGATGATCGATCAGATTACCCAGCGGCTGCGGAAGTTCACTTTCATCCAGCGCCTGCGCCTCAGCAACCAGCGCCACCAGCGTTTTACCGTGAAAACGAATCTCATGACCTGACAAACCCAGATGATCCAGTTCACCCAATGAACCCGGCATAAAGCGCGCCACTTTCCATAAGTGCTCTTCGCGCACGACAAAATTAACTGCCATATCTTTTTCACGCGCCACTTTCAAACGCCACGCAGCTAAGCGTTGCAGTACCGCCAACTGGCGTGGACGCAATTGCCAGGCATTGGTGATATCGCGCCAGGCTTCTTCTGGTGCCAGCGCATCCAGACGACGCTGACAAAGGTTGTCGCACTCGCTCAGCGCAGCAGCCATATTGCCCGCTTCGGTAGTTAACGCCATCAGCTGATGGGCGATTGGCAACAAATAATGCACATCCGCTGCTGCATAAATGCATTGGCGCTCCGTTAATGGGCGCGCCAGCCAGTCGGTACGCGATTCGCTCTTATCCAGTTCAACCTGAGTGAAGTGCGCAACCATTGAAGCGAAGCCCCATGAAAGCGGCTGACCGGAGAACGCGGCCAGGATTTGCGTGTCGATCATCGGCTGCGGCAATACGCCAAAACGATGCAGGAAGACTTCAAGATCTTCGCCACCGGCATGCAAAAATTTAGTGACCTTGGTGTCAGTCAGTAAATCAATAAAAGCGGACCAGTCACTGATTTTTAAAGGATCGATCAGAACCAGCTGTTCATTATCGAACAGTTGAATCAAGCCCAATTGCGGATAATAGGTGCGGGTGCGGACAAACTCAGTGTCGAGCGCCACAGCGGCATGTCGGCGCGCCTTTTGGCACACCAAAGCCAGTTGATCATCTTGGTCAATCAGGGAATAGTTCACGTTCAATTTTCCACCGCAGCAAACAACGCGCGGTGCTCCATGTTAAAAGCAATAAAAACGCCGGTCATCGCCGGCGTTCAACCTGTAAATGTGTTGAGGCTCATTAGGCGCTGGGTTTCGCCTCATCACGCAATTCCCGGCGTAGAATCTTGCCGACGTTGGTCTTTGGCAATTCTTCGCGGAACTCGATAATTTTTGGCACCTTGTAGCCGGTTAACTGGCGACGACAGTGATCAAGCAACTCTTCTTTGGTCAGAGACTGATCCTTTTTTACGATGCAGACTTTCACTGCTTCGCCGGATAAATCACTGGGTACGCCAATGGCCGCAGCTTCACGCACTTTAGGATGTTGCATTAGCACATCTTCAATTTCGTTAGGATAAACATTGAAACCGGAAACCAGAATCATATCCTTTTTACGATCGACAATGCGGATAAATCCTTCCTGATCAACGGTAACAATATCACCGCTGTGGAGCCAGCCATTTTTAAGCACTTCAGCGGTGGCGTCTGGATGCTGCCAGTAACCTAACATCACCTGCGGGCCACGAATGCACAGTTCGCCCGGTTCACCTGGCGGAACATCATTACCCGCATCATCCAATACCCGAACGTCGGTTGATGGAACAGGCAAGCCAATGCTGCCAGTGTGGCTACTGATGTCATAAGGATTAACCGAAACCAGCGGCGAACACTCTGTCAGACCATATCCTTCCAGCAAATAGTGCCCGGTCAGTTTTTCCCAACGCTCTGCCACCGCTTTTTGCACTGCCATACCGCCGCCTGCAGAAAGGCGCAGCGTAGAAAAGTCGAGTTTGTTAAACTCCGCGTCGTTCAACAGGGCGTTAAACAAAGTATTGACGCCAGTGATCGCGGTGAACGGAAATTTGGCCATTTCCTTCACGAAACCGGGAATATCGCGTGGATTGGTGATGAGCAAATTTTGTCCGCCCAGCTCCAAAAAGAGCAGCCCGTTAACTGTTAAAGCGAAGATGTGATAAAGCGGCAATGCCGTGACAACGCACTCTTTACCGTCACGCAGCACTTTGCCATAAGTCGCGCGGGTCTGTTCGAGGTTGGCCTGCATGTTGCGATGCGTCAACATCGCCCCCTTCGCTACGCCCGTGGTACCGCCGGTATATTGCAGAAAGGCTAAATCGTCATTGCTGATTTCAGGGCGTTGATATGGCATGTCAGCGCCAAGCTGCACTACGCTGCGAAAGGAGATCGCGCCCGGTAGATGATATTTGGGAACCAGACGCTTAATGTATTTAACCACGAAATTAACCAGCGTCGCTTTTACCGGCGCCAGTTGATCACCCATTCGCGTCAGGATGACGTGCTTAACTTGGGTCTCCGCCGCCACTTTTTCCAGCGTATGCGCAAAATTAGAGACGATGACAATCGCGCTGGCCCCGCTGTCGTTGAGCTGATGCTTTAACTCGCGCGGGGTATAAAGCGGGTTAACATTCACCACCACCATTCCCGCACGCAATACACCAAACAGTGCCACTGGATATTGCAGTAGATTTGGCATCATTAACGCTACACGATCGCCGGGTTTAAGCTTCAACGCATTTTGTAAATAAGCGGCAAAAGCCCGGCTTTTTTGCTCCAGTTGACGGTAGGTCATTTTTTGACCCATGTTCCAAAACGCAGGTTGTTCAGCGTAGCGCTTTGCGGCTTGCTCAAACAGATCCACTAAGGAGGTATAACGATCTGCACTAATTTCAGCCGGAACATCAGCCGGATAGCGTTTTAGCCAAACCTTATTCAAGGATGCACCCCGATAATCATGTTGTATTCCCATCGCCGCCTCGCCCAACTGGTTTGTTAACAATATTTTAACTGATTGTACCAGTCTGCGTATTTCGGCCTTTAGAGGTTGCGAAGTTCATCACTAAATTTCGTGCCAGTGAAAAAGCACAATAAAAAAGCCCGGTTACGCGCGCTGCGACCGGGCTGAAAAATTAAACGAGCCAGATCTATTCTGTCAGGATAGTTTCCACCTGAGCGGGACCGCTGCTATACATGCCCCAATAAGGATTTGGCCCCCAATAACCGGCGCGATGCCGCGTTGGTCCGTACCAAATCCACGGATCAATGGGTTGCGGTGGCGACATCACCTGTTTGGTTAAATGCCAGCGTTGATAACCCCGCACATCGATCACGACAAAGTTATATTTGGCTTCACCAATCATTCCCGCTTCAGTGCCTTTGATGGCTCCTAGCACGGTAACAAACTGGTCTTTTACGTCGACGGGATCGACGAAGCCATGAATATCAGCGTATATCCGTCCAACGGAAGCCGCGCCAAGGCGTGGACGTGCGCTATCATCCAGCGGCTGGGTCGCAATTTCAAGGCGGGTTTTGCCATTGAGGTTCTTCACGTTGACCACCTTGCCGCCAAAACGTGACTCCTGACCTTTATAAATGGCTGGATCATTCATCACGCGCAATAGATCTTGCTGCGGGAGCGCCGAGCCGCCTTTAATGTTGTCCGGGATGGAAACACAACCCGTTAAAATCAGCGTGCAGGTCAACAACAGGCCCGACAGGCTCTTACGGCAAATTGACATAGGCGATCTCCAGATAATAATTGTTTAGACTGGTCGCATAACAATAAGTTGCGTGGCTATTCGCGGCCCGGTAATTTTTCCAGGCGACTTCATTACGCAAGTAAGTCGGTTCCGCATGTTCAGGCAGAACCGTTTTGCCCTGCTCAAGCGCCTGTTGTGCTAATGGCAGCATATCTTGCGCAGCCGGAAGCAAAACTTCACTTGCAGTAAGTTGCAGCGCATGACCTTGTTGTAATTCAGGATAGGCTTGCCAACCGGTGCCAGCGGTGTGCCATTCGCCTTCCAGCGCCTGCATGCGTGTTAACGCCGCCTCTGGCGATAGTACGCTTTCACTGGCTTCACCCTGCCATACGCCTTTCTCATCACGCTGATATTCGGCCCAGTAAACTTCACCCATACGCGCATCAATGGCAGCCAACACCCGGCTGGCGCCCTGTTGACGCCAGGCACCTTGCGCTAGCGTGGCTAAAGTCGATACACCAATCATCGGTAGCGTTGCACCAAACGCTAAACCTTGTGCGATGCCAATGCCGATACGTACGCCGGTAAAACTGCCAGGGCCACGACCAAAAGCCAGCGCATCTAGCTCAGTTAATTCAAGCTGCTGTGCCACTAATAATTCTTCAACCAGCGGGAGAATACGCTGCGTATGATCGCGCGGCGCAATTTCAAAGCGAGCATCAATGTATTGCTGATTTAACAACGCGGCTGAACACGCTTCTGTCGCGGTATCCAGCGCTAAAATTCGGGCAGACATAACCACCTCTGGAGATTCAAAAACGGCGCGCATCTTAGCACAAAATTACGCTGTCGGTTGCTGACGAATGAACGCAATCGCACGGCCAATATCACGCGTACGCGGCGTGGGTGGCAGGCTGTTAAGGAACAAGGCGCCATAAGGACGCGAGACTAAACGCTGATCGCAAATCACCAACACCCCCGATCTTCAGTATCACGAATAAGACGACCGACGCCCTGTTTCAGCGTAATCACCGCATCCGGTAATTGCACATCCGCAAACGGATCGCCGCCGCGAATGCGGCAATCTTCCATGCGCGCTTTTAACAGCGGATCTTCCGGTGATGTGAACGGTAATTTATCGATGATAACTAATGAAAGCGCGTCTCCCCGCACGTCCACGCCTTCCCAGAAACTGCTGGTCGCAACCAGCAACGCGTTGCCTTTCTCGATGAATTGTTTGAGCAACTGACCTTTGCTGGTCTCACCTTGCACCAACACTGGCAATGTCATTGAGGCGCGGAATTCTGCCGCCAGCTCACGCATCATCAGGTGAGAGGTGCAAAGAAAGAAGCAGCGCCCTTTATTGGCATCAATAAGCGGTTTCATCATCTGCGCCAGTTGACGCGCACCACCGGGGCGATTGGGTTCAGGTAAATGACGCGGCACGCAAAGCAGCGCCTGCTGGGAATAATCAAACGGGCTGTTGAGAATAAGGCTTTTCGCCTGATTCACGCCTAAGCGATCGGCAAAGTGATCCATCTTTTCATCGACCGCCAGCGTGGCGGAGGTAAAAATCCATGCAGCTTTGCGATTATCCATGACTTCGCGGAAGCGTTCCGCTACAGAAAGCGGCGTCAACGCCAGGGTAAAATGCCGTGAAGTGCACTCATACCAATAACTAAAGCCAGGTTCGCTAATGGCGCGCAGCCGCTTCAGGCGAGTCCGATAAAGAGCGGCACGCTCAAAAGCGGCATCCAATAAAGCGGAACGACCCAGCGACATTTTTATAACGTCGTAACAGAGTTCCAGCGCATCATCTAATAAGGTGAACATGCGCATAATATTGTTATCGCTGAGCAGGTCACGCAAATTGCCGCGATAGCCCGGATCGCCCAAGGATAAGCGAAAATCTTGCGCGCATTGCGCCAGGCGATCGGCTGATTTTTGCAGTTGCTGTACATCGCGTACTTCAGTGCGATAAGCAATGATGATGTCTTTGGCGAGATCCAAAAGCTGGCGGCTGGAAAGTTGTTGGCCAAAATATTGGCTGGCAATATCAGGCAGCTGATGGGCTTCATCGAAGATCATTACGTCAGCTTCAGGGATCAATTCAGCAAAGCCACTCTCTTTAACCACCAGATCAGCCAGAAACAGATGGTGATTCACCACCACGACGTCAGCATCCATGGCACGTTTCCGCGCTTTAACGACAAAACACTCTTTATAGAGTGGGCAGTCGCTGCCGAGGCAATTGTCGTTGGTGCTGGTGACCAAAGGCCAGATTGGGCTGTCTTCCGTTACGCCACCACAGCTACTGATATCACCATCTGCGGTTTGCGATGACCATCCACGTAACGTGACAAGATCGGTCAGCGCCTGCACAGTCAAATCGCCGCCCGCCATGGACTGCTGTTCCAGACGTTCAAGACAAAGATAGTTTGAGCGCCCTTTTAGCAAGGCCGTTTTGCCCGTGAACTTCAGCGCTTTGGCAATGGTGGGCAGATCGCGGCTATAAAGCTGGTCCTGCAAGGCTTTAGAGCCGGTGGAAACGATGACCTTTTTACCGGCACGTAACGCTGGGGCTAAATATGCATAAGTTTTTCCTGTGCCGGTTCCCGCTTCTACCACCAGCTCGCCCAAGCCTTTCACGGCTTCTGAAACCGCCTGCGCCATTTCACGCTGCGCTTCACGGGGTTTAAAGCCAGCTATCGCCTGCGCAAGCGCGCCATCCACTGCAAAATCGTCTGTCACACACCCTCTCAAAGAACAGCAAAAACACTGTAATTATGTCAGTATTGTAGGCGTTAAGCAAAAGGCCCGAATTATCGTAAATTTTGTATTATCCCTTGTTTTGTATGCAATTAAACAGTTACCTCCCCCTTTATGCTGCGCGTTGTAAAATATTATTTTTGAAAGACAAGCCGATGCAGACGCGAAATGAAATGAGGAGAATCGACTTGAAGCCGAAATTAAAACAAGCATTAAAAATATTTGTTTTAAATTGCCGGTTAACCCTCTCTTTTTCAGCCTTATTAATTAAAGCAACCAGCCCTCTAAATGACGCATAAACCACAATAAAAATAAGTTGTTATCTGCAGCTCATATCACGACGTATTATCAGCGTTTATTCACTACGGATTATCACGATTTATTCCAGAAAATTGCAGCAATAATAATAGTGTCAACAATCTCTGCCTATTGCTGTTATAAGCTGAAGCCAACAACGTCGCTCCCAAAATCATTATTTTCTGCTAGGCTTAAATTTCAACACTAGGTAAATCACTACAGCATCAATATAACGGAGGTACAACTTTGCTATTTCATGATGAACAAAAAGGACATGCCGTTATTGGTGAAGCAGCGGTAAGTCTCGCCGTTAACGATCAGCAAATCAGTGTCGATGCGTTGATGAATAAACTGACTTTGATGGCCGAGGTTGAGAGCAGCGATGCGCGTCTACAACTCATTTATGACGCGCGGAAATGGTTATCAAGCTTCTTGCAGCCGGCAAACCGCAATCGCGCTGAGCTCAACTGGCTCACGCTTACCGGTCAACCCAAAGAGGGAAACCGTATATTTGGTACCGATCTTTGGCTGCAGCAAAGCGCTGTAAAAGAGTAACCTGTAGCGCTTTCCGGCAGATGCACCCTCTGTGCATCTGCTTTCTCCTTCCTCAAGCAAGACAAATCCTGAACACCCTCAGCCGATCCGCTTTTCTAATCAAAAAATATTAGTTCATAGCTGTGACTTAAGTGATTGTTTATCCTTAAATGGTTTCCTAACGTTAAAATTAAATCCCTAAGCTTTAACGAATCCCTGTACAAAGGTTTAGTTTTTGTATAACTTTCGCCTCAGAAAACGCCGATCACCAAATGATGACATATTGAGGGTAGAACATGCGCCAGAACGGACTCGTACCGAATTCCGCAAACGACATTGCCCGCTATTTTAACAAGGCTTCGCTACCCTCCCAGCAAGAAACCCTGGGACAGATTGTTGTCGAGATTCTTCGTGCAGGTGGCAATCTCAATCGCAAATCCTTGTGTACCAAATTAGTGCGCCGTCTTGAACTTGCCTCAAGCGCTGAAGAAGAACGTCATTATCATGTTTTGATTGGTCTGTTATTTGGCCGCTGATGATTTCATCGCTCATTCACTGGGTTCATCCATTAATTTTACTCAGCGAAAAGAGAAATGAATAAAAGACGTTTTTGCGCCTGCCTTTACGGCTTATCCTTGAAAGTATCATCCAATAATTAATAATCTTTTGGGATTCAGTTATCTCTAAAAGAGAAAAGCAAAATACCTTTTCATTTCAGGAAGAGATCGTAAAGCGCCGAATCGTCAATTGGCGCGCGTCATATATATAGTTTTAACAACCAGCACTGATGAAAATAAACACTGGATTGCTTCCGAAAAACAACAAATTATAGTCGAGAATATTGTAATGCAGCACAGCACAATCATTAATAATAGTTCCGCCTCTCTTTCAGATAGCGGAGACAGGTATTCTCCAGAAACTCAGCTTTTAAATGCGATTGTAGAGCGAGTTGAAATGGCTAATGGGCATGTCAGTAATAAAGCGATTATTCTTTTTATTATTGCTGAGTTGGAAAGCAGTTCTGATCACGTAAAACAGGATCTGCTAAGAACGCTGTTGGAAAGGGTTGTCAGCAAAACACCCGACGATCATGGGTTTTGATTTTACGTTTAGATCAGCATAAAAAAACCGGCAAATGCCGGTTTTTTTATGACTTGAGCATTCAGGCTCAGATGATTATTTTTTCAGAACAGAAGGCGATGATGCAGATGCTGAAAGCATTTGTTCCGACTGCGCACCTGACCCCGCACGAGCATGCCCTAAAACAGGTTCTTCACCCAAAATATCAGGCTGCTCTTTCGCACTAAATTCGCCAACACCATCAAATGCCGGTCCTTCACTCCAGCGTCCTTTAGGCAGTGGTTTGTCTAATGAAGTATTGAGGCAGTAATAGGAATGTTCCTGCGCCTCTTCAGATTGCGGGAAACTATTAGGAATGGGTAGAGAAGCACTCAATCCGCCCATATCCTCAATGACCGCCAGCCACTGTTGCTGGTGCATTGTGTCGCGAGCAATCAGGAAGAGAGAAAATCTTTCATTCCCTTATCTTCCGTAAGATTGTACAAACGGGTAGCCAGCACGCGGCCTGTTGCTTCAGCGGTAACGTTAGCCAACATGTCCGCCGCGACGTTTCCAGAAGCATAAATGTGACTCATATCGAATGATACGCCGTTTGCATTAACCGGCATCGCAGCCAGGCCAGATGACAATATATGACGCGGATTCATTCCGCCCAGTATCGCATTAACCACCGGATCTTTTGCAGAAGCTTCCTGATAAGAAAGCGGTGCACCCTCCAGATTAAGCGCAACAGCATGGCCAAGCATTTCAATATGGGCTAACTCTTCTGTTGCCGTTGATATCAGTAGATCTTTAATGCGCGCATCACCGCGTGCGCCCATCGCCTGAAAGAAATACTGCATCGCAACACGGATCTCGCCTTCTACCCCACCAATCGCTTGTTGCAACAACATCGCAAACTCGGGATCGGGCTTTTCGACACGGACGGGATACTGAAGTTTTGATGAATGATGGAACATGGTTTTCTCCTGGTAAGTGATTCGCCTGAAGTTGCCCATTAAGCCTGGAACGAGGTCGCTGAGAATAAAAGCGTAACGAGAAGGATTCGTATTAGGCTATTTTGTTTTTTTATTTTAATTTCAACTAATTAAGCGGAGAAAATTTTTATGACTTCATCTCTAAAAAAGAGAAGCCAATGCTTTCATTGATGGCGTTTACGCCTTTTTTAACAAAAGATGACAGCAATGGCAGAGTTATGTCAGGCTAATCGACTTAAAACTAAGGAGAAGAACATGAGCATTACGCGTATTGACCCGGAACACCGCATGTCTGAAGCCGTGATTCACAATGACACTGTTTATTACACCAGCGTGCCGGAAAATCTGGATGCAGATGCGGAAGAGCAAACGGCAAATGCTCTCGCTGTTATTGACGCACTGTTAACGCGCGTGGGAAGTGATAAAAGCAAAATCCTTGATGCCACCCTATTTCTGGTCGACAAAGCCGATTTTGCTGCAATGAATCGCGCCTGGGACGCATGGGTTTCCCCGATAACGCCCCCGTTCGCTGTACGGTTCAGGCCGGTTTAATGAACCCAAAATACAAAGTTGAAATCAAAATTATTGCTGCTCTTTAAACCATACTGAAATAGACGAAACTGAAGTAAGCAAAACGGCGGGCGTCAGACTTCTTCATCCTCGTCTTCATCTTCAAAGAGCGCTCGAATTTGCTCGCCTTTATGATTTTGACGAATTTCTTGAGCAACCTGAGTGATGGCTTGACCGCTAGACATGCCGCCCGCCATCAACTCCTGAATTCGCTCAACTGCCTGCTGCTGCTGTTCGTGAGAAAGTGCCGGTAAACCTGTAAACATGTTCTACTCCTGGTTTTGGGCGGACATTATTCCACGTGGAACTAACAGGTGCTAGTGCGTTAAAAATATGTCAGTCTAGCGCCCTCATTGACGTTTGATCTTTTGCCCGATGATTGTAGAAACCCTCAGCTTAAAGTATACCCCGGATGCGCTTACCCAGCGCTTTGCCCGCATAGCACATCTTCCCTGGGCAATGTTGCTCTCTTCTGGCAATGCCGATCACGCCGATAACCGTTTTGATATTCTCACCGCCGATCCGCGCGTGACCTTAACCACACGCGGGCCGCTGACCGCTGTTTGTCAGGATAATCAGGTTATTGACACGCCGGGTTGTCCGTTACAACTGGTGCAACAGCAGTGCGATGCCCTTGGCATAAAGCCAACATCCAATGCCAATCTGCCTTTTCAAGGTGGGGCGCTGGGCCTGTTTGGTTATGATCTGGGTCGCCGATTTGAATCGTTGCCAGCGATGGCCGAAGCCGATCTCAATACGCCCGACATGGCGGTTGGCATTTATGACTGGGCGTTAATCGCCGATCACCATTTACACTCCCTCACGCTGGTTGCGCTGAATGATCTACAGGCACGCCTGGCATGGCTTGAAAAATGGCCTGTCCGCGCTGCCCTGCCCTTTTCGCTTACCAGCAGCTGGCAATCCAATCTCAGCTACGACGACTACGCCAAACGCTTCCACGCGGTGCAGGCGTATATTCAGGCGGGCGATTGTTATCAGGTCAACTTTGCGCAGCGGTTTCAGGCAAGCTATCAAGGTGACGAATGGCAGGCGTTTTGCACCCTTAACCACGCTAATCGCGCGCCGTTCAGCGCATTCTTGCGTCTGCCCGACAGTGCGATTCTGAGCCTGTCGCCGGAGCGCTTTTGGCGCTTGACCAGGGTGTGATTGAAACGCGTCCCATCAAAGGAACGCGCCCAAGAATGGACGATCCCGTCGCCGATCGCCAGCAAGCCGAGCAGCTTGCCGCCTCTGAAAAAGATCGCGCCGAGAATTTGATGATTGTCGATCTGCTACGTAACGATATTGGACGTGTCGCGTTGCCCGGTTCCGTCAGCGTGCCGGAATTATTTATCGTTGAGCCTTTTCCGGCGGTGCATCATCTGGTCAGCACCATTCGCGCCACATTACCTAACACTTTGCACGCCACAGATTTATTGCGCGCCTGCTTCCCCGGTGGCTCAATCACCGGCGCCCCCAAAATCCGTGCAATGCAAATTATTGATGAACTCGAACCGCAGCGCCGTAATGCATGGTGCGGTAGCATCGGTTATCTCAGCCTTTGCGGCCGCATGGATACCAGCATCGCCATTCGTACACTGATTGCCGAAGCGCAGCAGCTTTATTGTTCCGCAGGCGGCGGTCTGGTCGCAGACAGTGAACTGGACGCGGAGTATCAAGAAACCTTTCACAAGGTGAGCCGCATTTTGCCGACCCTTGAGCAGGGAGAGTAAATGACACCTTCACTGACGCTTGAAGCCTTTCGTAGTCGCTTTATCTTGCATCAGCCGCTGCAGCAAACGCACCGCCTGGCAGGCCGTCATGCTGCGGTTTTAGTGCCGATTATTGCGCGTGAACAGCCTGGATTGTTATTAACACAACGATCCCACGCCTTGCGCAAACATGCAGGCCAGGTCGCGTTTCCTGGCGGCATGCAGGATGCCAGCGATGAATCGTTGATCGTTACGGCATTACGAGAAGCGTATGAAGAAGTGGGCATCGACCCTAGCCAGGTCGAGATACTCGGCAGCTTACCTGCAGTCACCAGCAGCACCGGTTTTCAGGTAACACCGGTTGTGGGCATTATACCCGCAACACTTTCTTTGCGGATCAATCCTGATGAAGTACAAAGCGCTTTTGAAATGCCATTAGCGGAAGCGTTGCAGCTGAGCCGATATTCCTCGTTGACTATTCATCGTGCCGGTATTCGACATCCAGTTTGGCTCTCAATTTATGAGGATTACCTCGTTTGGGGCATGACCGCTGGCATCATTCGCGCTCTCAGCCAGCAGATCGCCTTCTAACGATGCACAATTGGCGGTAAAACCGGTAACAGTATGTTGACCAAAAGCCGCTCTTTATGCTTTAAAAAGACCCTTTTCGGAGAAGACATTGAACGACACAGTAATAGCCTGTTCTTCTGGTCGTGCATTCCATTACCCTTCGTTTCGATATTTGTTTACTGCGCGTTTCCTCACCGTCTTAGGAAATGCCATTGCGCCTATTGCACTGGCTTTTGCGGTTTTGGACATCGGTGGATCAACCGGGGAATTAGGGTTTGTCGTTGCCGCACGTTCTGTTTTTAACATCGTCTTTTTATTGATTGGCGGCATACTCGCTGATCGCTATTCCCGACGCGTTGTTCTGTTTTCATCTTCAATGATGGCTGCACTCTCTCAGGCAGTCGTTGCGTGGACGGTGCTCGACGGATCCGCGACCATTGTGTCGTTAGCCGTACTTGGCGCCTTTAACGGCGCAGCTGCCGGTATCGCACTGCCAGCGTCTTCGGCAATGGTGCCTCAAATCGTCCCTGCGCATGCTCTTCGTGAAGCCAACGCATTTATTCAACTCGGCGTTTACGCGGGAACCGTCATTGGTGCCTCGCTGGGCGGATTATTAACCAGCGCGGTCGGCCCCGGATGGGGATTAGCTATAGATGCGCTGGGGTTCGCCCTTTCCGCGCCACTTTATACCCTGATAAGCACGCGCCAGGTTGCGTCTGCAGAACCGAACAGCAATATCCTTCACGATCTGCGAGACGGCTGGAGAGAATTTATTAGCCGCGCCTGGGTGTGGATTATCGTGGTTCAGTTCACCCTCGTTAACGCCGCGTTTAGTGGCGTGATGATGGTAATCGGACCTGTTGTAGCTGATTCAACCTTTGGCCGAGCAGGCTGGGGAATGAGCTTAGCGGCACAAAGTATGGGCTTGTTTGTTGGATCTTTTATTGCACTTCGATGGCGTCCACGCCGGGAGCTGTTTGTTGGCACTCTGCTGGTCGCTCTTTGTGCGTTACCCATTATCGTGCTGAGTTTGGTTCCTTCTGCTTTACTGTTGATGGCTGCATTTTTCATCGCCGGCGTGGGATTTGGCCAGTTTGGTGTCGTTTGGGCACATTCGCTACAAACACATATCGCCCCCGATAAACTGGCACGCGTCTATGCCTGGGACGCGATGGGTTCATTTGTGGCCATTCCTGTAGGCGAAGTCGCCGCTGGCCCGCTGGCTATGCATTTTGGCAATATGAACGTACTGCTGGCTTCAGCCGCCGCAGTGCTGATTGCCACACTGGCCGCGAGCCTGACACCCGCAATTCGACGTCTCGATAACACCACGACGTGATGTGCCAGACCTGGACAGGGGCTTCGCATTCTTTGTGATTGTTCTGTTCGGTCACGCCCAGTTTCCTTTAGCCCCATGTCCTAAACTTTGCGGTATGCAGTCCGCCAGAACGATAATATTTTCTCGCCTTTTTAATTAGTTTTTTCATGCGAAAAGCTACTGCTTTCTGGTTGGTGATGGTTACTATTAGCGCCATAAACTGCTTCGGCAGACTTAGAATAATTTGTGAGGAGTGTCACCTGTGATTAGCGTTTTCGACATGTTCAAAGTGGGCATTGGCCCATCAAGTTCTCATACTGTTGGTCCGATGAAGGCCGGTAAACAGTTTGTGGATTTATTATCAGAACAGGGAAAGCTGCATGATGTGACACGGATTGCGGTTGACGTCTACGGTTCACTCTCTTTGACCGGCAAGGGTCACCACACTGATATCGCCATTATTTTGGGATTAGCAGGTGAATCACCGGACAGCGTCAACATTGATGCTATTCCTGCTTTTATTAAAGACGTTGAGCAGCGTGAACGTCTGTTGCTGGCTAAGGGCGCGCATGAAGTCGATTTTCCTCGCGAAGGCGGCATGGTTTTCCGCGGTGAGAACCTCTCGCTGCATGAAAACGGATTGCGCTTACTTGCTTTTGCCGGCGACCTGTTAATTCTGTCTAAAACCTACTATTCCATCGGCGGCGGCTTCATCGTCGATGAAGAGCATTTTGGTCAATCTGCGCTAGACGAGGTATCGGTTCCCTGGCCCTTCCACTCCGCTAAAGATCTGTTAGCGCACTGTCGCGAAACCGGCTTATCGCTTTCTGGTTTGGTCATGAAGAATGAACTGGCGCTGCATTCACGTGATGAAATATACGCCTACTTCACGACTATTTGGCAAACCATGCAGGCCTGTATTGATCGGGGTTTAAATACTGAAGGCGTGTTGCCAGGTCCGCTGCGAGTGCCGCGTCGAGCGGCGTCCCTGCGTCGTCTTTTAGTCTCTTCTCACAAGCACTCCAACGATCCGATGGATGTTATCGATTGGGTCAATATGTTTGCTTTGGCAGTTAATGAAGAGAATGCTGCTGGCGGACGGGTGGTGACTGCGCCAACTAACGGGGCCTGCGGTATCGTGCCCGCTGTGTTGGCCTACTATGATCATTTTATCGAAACCGTTACGCCGGATATCTTTATCCGCTACTTCCTGGCATCAGGCGCCATTGGCGTGCTGTACAAAATGAATGCCTCCATTTCTGGTGCCGAAGTAGGCTGTCAGGGAGAAGTTGGCGTGGCGTGCTCTATGGCCGCAGCAGGCTTAGCCGAATTGCTCGGTGGCAGCCCGGAACAAGTCTGCGTCGCCGCAGAGATTGGCATGGAACATAACCTGGGATTAACCTGCGATCCAGTTGCGGGTCAGGTGCAGGTTCCCTGTATTGAGCGCAATGCGATTGCTTCAGTGAAGGCGATCAATGCGGCGCGTATGGCGCTACGTCGTACCAGCGAACCGCGCGTGTCGCTCGATAAAGTTATCGAAACTATGTATGAAACCGGTAAAGACATGAATGCGAAATATCGCGAAACCTCGCGCGGTGGTTTGGCGATTAAGGTCCAGTGCGATTAAATTAAGCGATACGCAAAATGCTTAATTTACGTGCAATCGTTTTCAAATCCGCATCCTCCGCTATCTCAGCCCCTGGAATTATGTAAAGTAATTTTCCGCGCGACTTGAGGGTCGCGCAATTTTCTAATACCGCTTTTTTCAGTGCCGTTTTCAGGAACATGGCCTAAACCTGGACCGTGTCGTGCCGATAACAACCCCGTTATATTGGATTTCTCTTGCTCTTGGGAAGGTGGTTACTGATGCTCATGGCCCAGCAATTTGTTGGACAATTCAGGCGCAAGCGCTTGCTTATTGCGCTGGTGATCGCCGCCATCGTTCTTATTTTGACTCTGGCTTTTCGCTTTATTGAAGAGAAGTCACGTATAGAGCAGCGAGCACTTAATTTTGCCGATAACGCCATTATGCGTTTTGATCGGATGTTCTCGCCGTTAGATGTTTCAGCGAATAACACGCTGGGACTGGTGGGCGTTTCCTGTAGTGATGTACGCTTTCCGCTGATCGAAAAAATAGCCGCCTCACAAACTGTACGCGCTATTTTGCTGGTGGAAAATGACACCATTTACTGCTCCAGTATTTATGGTCCTCGCGATATCTCTTTCAGTCAGAATTACCCTGAACTCGCCATTAATAATCAGCGCATGATGTTATCAACCGATAATTTTTTGCTCAAAGGCTCACCGGTTTTGCTGCTCTGGACACCTAAAAGTATCGATAACCACTCCGGTATATTGCAGGTCATTAATATTGAGTTGATGAGCAATTATCTGCTTGAGCCTCAATTGCCGTGGGTTGAGCGAGCGATTCTTAACGTTAATGGCGACAGTTTGGAATATGGCAATCCGCTGATTGAACCAACGGTGCCTTCAGAGGATGAGGTGAGCTACAACGAAGCGTCGCTACGTTATCCATTTAGTATCACGCTGTATGGCCCTTCGCCTACGCGACTGGCACTGGCGACGTTGCCTTCCCAGCTTCCGCTGGCCTTGCTGTTAAGCCTGCTAATGGGTTATATCGTCTGGCTGGCAACGGCTAATCGCATGAGTCTGAGCTGGCAAATTAGCTATGGCATTACGGCTAACGAATTTATGGTTTACTGCCAGCCGCTGATCAACGCCAAAACAGGCGAGTGCGATGGCATTGAGTTACTGCTGCGCTGGCATAACGCGCGGCAGGGCTGGATTGCACCCGACGTGTTTATTCCGCTGGCTGAGCGTCAGAATCTGATTGCTCCGCTCACCCGCTTTGTACTGAATCAGGTCGTTGCACATTTACCTATTCTGCCGCGCTGCCCTTCCTTTCATATTGCCATTAACGTCGCTGCCAGCCACTTCCGCAATCGGGCGATTGTAGAGGATCTGCAGCACCTTTGGTGGCCGGCTAACCCCGTGCCGAAGTTGGTTGTTGAATTAACCGAGCGGGATGCGCTGCCGGTCGTCGATCAATCAGTGATTTCTCAGCTGCATGAGATTGGCGTTCGGCTGGCGATTGATGATTTTGGAACCGGACACAGCTCGCTTTCCTACCTAAAAGATTTGAAGCCGGATGTTCTGAAAATCGACAAGATTTTTACCGCTGCAATTGGCACTGATGCAATTAACGCTACCGTAACGGATATGGTGATATCGCTGGCGCAGCGCTTGAATATCAGTCTGGTGGCAGAAGGTGTTGAAACAGCGGAACAAGCGGCCTACTTAAGAGAGCGTGGCGTTGATCATCTGCAAGGCTATTATTATGCGCGCCCGATGCCGCTGGGAGATTTCCCGGCATGGCTGGAACACCATCAAAGTGACATTGAAGCTTAATAATTTAACCGGCTCTTTCACTGCTTCGACCAAAACATAAATCAAAAAAAACGCACCGATCAACGGTGCGTTTTAAGTTCGATTATTTCGCTTTACGCCTGCTGTTCTTCATCTTCATCGTAAGGCTTGTCCTTGGTCACACGCACCAGGTCAACGCGATAATCTGTCGCTTCGATAATTTGGAAATGCAGTGGCGCGATATCAATAACTTCACCCGGCAGCGGCAGCTGACCTTTCTGAGCAATCAATAAACCGGCCAGTGATGCATGATCCTCTTCAGGATCGACCAACTCATGAAAGTCGAGTAGCTGCTGCAATGAATGCAGATCCGTCCCACCCTTTACTAACCAACCGTCACCATCTGCGATGATATCCGGCGTTTCATCTTCATCCGGGAACTCACCGGCGATAGCTTCCAACACGTCTAGCGGGGTAATTAAACCCTGAACGACACCGAACTCGTTGGTAACGATAACAAAACTGCCTTTGGCACGACGCAAAACACCTAGCAGGTTGATCGGATCCAGCGTTTCCGGCACAACAATGGTCGGCGTATTTGCAGCAAAGGATGCTACGTCTATACCATGTTCCAGCGCCACTAACAGCTCTTTCGCCCGCACTACGCCGACGATTTCATCCAGTTCACCGCGACATACAGGGAACAAGCTGTGAGGCGTATCAAGCAGCTGAACGCGAATCTCATCAACCGGACGATTGGCGTCTACCCAAGAAATTTCACCACGCGGGGTCATAATGCTACGAATAGAACGTGATGCCAGCGTCAGAACACCATTGATCATGTAGCGTTCTTCATCTTTAAACGCTTCCTGTGGCATCGCCTCGGCTAAGGCTGATTCTTCACTGCTTGTAGGCTGCGCGCGATTTCTTCCACCCATTAAGCGCAAAATAGCTTCTGCGGTACGTTCACGCATGGGACGATGCGACTGATGACGAATGAAGTTGCGACGTGCAATCTGGTTGAACATCTCAATCAGGATTGAGAAGCCAATGGCAGCGTAGAGATACCCTTTAGGAATGTGGAAACCAAAACCTTCCGCCACCAGCGACAAACCGATCATCAGCAGGAAGCTCAGACACAGCACCACTACGGTTGGATGCGCGTTGACGAAATTCGTCAGCGGCTTCGACGCCAACAACATCACACCCATGGCAATGACCACGGCGGTCATCATCACCGGTAAGTGGTTTACCATACCTACAGCGGTAATCACCGCGTCGAGTGAGAACACCGCATCTAACACCACAATTTGCGTCACCACCGCCCAGAAACTGGCGTAGCCACGATTACCTGAACCTTCAAGCTGACGGTTTTCCAGCCGCTCATGCAGTTCCATCGTTGCCTTAAACAGCAAGAACAGACCCCCTGCCAACAAGATTAAATCTCGTCCAGCAAAGCTGAAATCGCCTACGCTGAATAGGGGCCGCGTTAGCGTCACCATCCAGGAGATCAGCGACAACAAACCCAAACGCATGACCAAGGCCAGTGACAAACCGATCAGACGCGCTTTATCACGCTGCTTCGGTGGCAGTTTGTCGGCCAGTATGGCGATAAACACCAGGTTGTCGATGCCTAAAACGATTTCCAGCACGACAAGCGTGAGTAAACCCGCCCAAATTGAGGGGTCGAATAGAATTTCCATTAATGACTCCTGAACGAGGAACAGATTGCGCGAGAGTGTGCCAGCACCATTGGGCGTGACAAAAATGCATTTGAATGAGCAGTGAATACGCCGTCAGGCGTGAAATGACGCGCCAGAAGGCGCAAAGAACAGGTTAAGCGACGTCGGTGACGATCCATAAAGGTGGGCTGATGCCCGTTACTCCTGAATAATAAACAGATCGTTAATGTAACAGTTAGTGCAATGGCGTCAAAAAATTTTCTTACCTTTACAATCTGCTGCGTGATGGCGTAAGCGTGCTGAAAATTCAAATTCCAGAAGTTAGGCGCTGAATAACTGACAAACATCACATAATTTATTTTTTCGATCACTAAAATAAATCGCGAACTTCTAGCCCGAATACCGTTAACTGATGAATTTTCAAACGTATCCAAATGATCAGGCTACACCTATTTTGATGTAACCGAAGCGATAACTCTTAACGGTTCATTCACTTCAGATGAACCTCTCTAGCGAACGGAGGTAGCACGTGACCATTGCTATTGTAATTGGTACACACGGCTGGGCAGCCGAACAACTGCTTAAAACAGCAGAAATGCTGTTGGGTGAGCAGGAGAATGTCGGATGGATCGACTTCGTGCCCGGTGAAAATGCAGAAACGCTTATCGAGAAATATCAGGCACGTCTTGCAGAGCTGGATACCGCAAAAGGCGTGTTATTTTTAGTGGATACCTGGGGCGGCAGCCCTTTAACGCGGCCAGCCGCGTGGTAGTTGATAAAGAGAATCATGACGTCGTGGCTGGGGTTAACATTCCCATGCTAGTGGAAACGCTGATGGCGCGCGATGACGATCCGGGTTTTGATGAACTGGTTGCCATCGCCGTGGAAACGGGACGTGAAGGCGTCAAAGCGCTTAAAGCCAAAGAGGAAGAACCTGCTCCCGCTAAGGCCGCTCCCGCTGCAGCACAACCACAACAACCTATGGCACCCGGTGACCATATGAAGATTGGTCTGACACGCATCGATGACCGATTGATTCATGGCCAGGTTGCTACCCGCTGGACAAAAG
The DNA here is from genome assembly GCF_018842675.1 of Candidatus Pantoea bituminis. Classification (NCBI taxonomy): domain Bacteria; kingdom Pseudomonadati; phylum Pseudomonadota; class Gammaproteobacteria; order Enterobacterales; family Erwiniaceae; genus Pantoea; species Candidatus Pantoea bituminis. Next base: position 1,643,827 of record NZ_JAGTWO010000004.1, on the reverse strand, counting down.
AGACTAACGTTAACCGCATCATCGTCGTAAGTGATGAAGTCGCCAAGGATCATGTGCGTAAAACGCTGCTGACTCAGGTTGCGCCGCCCGGCGTAACGGCACACGTCGTTGATGTCGACAAAATGGTTCGCGTCTGGAACAACCCGAAATATGGACGTGACCGCGTGATGCTGCTGTTTACCAATCCTACCGATGTACTGCGTGTCGTTGAACAAGGGGTCGATATTAAAACCGTTAATATCGGCGGCATGGCATTTCGCCAGGGCAAAACACAAGTGAATAACGCGGTATCGGTCGATGAGCAAGATATCGCCGCTTTCCGCAAATTAAATGAACGCAACATTGAGCTGGAAGTGCGCAAAGTCTCCAACGACCCGAAACTGAAAATGATGGATCTCATTGCGAAGGTTAACGCGTAATTTGCAGCCACATGCGCCTGCGCGAGTAGGCTCAATTTCGCTATCCTGCTGAGGACAAGAAGTATGATGGAAATATCCGCACTACAAATTGTTTTAATATTTATCGTCGCCTGTATTGCCGGTATGGGGTCCATTCTTGATGAGTTTCAATTTCACCGTCCGCTGGTGGCTTGTACTTTGATTGGTGCCGTGCTGGGCGATATGAAAACCGGGATCATTATCGGCGGTACGCTGGAGATGATTGCACTGGGTTGGATGAACATTGGGGCCGCCGTAGCGCCTGACGCCGCCCTCGCCTCAATTATCTCCACCATACTGGTTATTGCCGGTGGTCAAAGCGTGGGTGCGGGTATCGCACTGGCCATTCCGCTAGCGGCTGCTGGACAAGTTCTGACGATTATTGTTCGTACTCTTACCGTAGCCTTTCAACATGCTGCTGACAAAGCAGCAGAGAAAGGTAATCTCACGGCTATATCGTGGATCCACGTCTCGGCCTTGCTGTTACAAGCAATGCGTATTGCCATTCCTGCGTTGATCGTGGCGATTTCAGTCGGCACCAGTGCGGTTCATGCATTACTCAGCTCCATCCCTGAAGTGGTCACCAACGGCTTGAACATCGCCGGTGGCATGATCGTGGTCGTAGGTTATGCGATGGTCATTAATATGATGCGCGCAGGCTACCTGATGCCGTTCTTCTATCTGGGTTTCGTTACTGCGGCTTTCACCAACTTCAACCTGGTCGCGCTGGGCGTGATTGGCGTTGTGATGGCGGTGCTGTATATCCAGCTTAGTCCTAAATATAACCGCGTGGCCGGTGCGCCTGCCGCAGGTCCGTCAGCTAATGACCTCGACAACGAACTTGATTAAGGAACAGGTGACAACATGGTAGATATCACAAAGGTTGAGAAGAAGCTGACGCCAGGCGATGTACGTGCGGTATTCCTGCGTTCAAACCTGTTTCAGGGTTCATGGAACTTTGAACGCATGCAGGCGTTGGGATTCTGTTTTTCAATGGTGCCGGTCATTCGTCGTCTCTATCCTGAGAACAATGACGATCGCAAACAGGCAATTAAGCGTCACCTTGAGTTCTTTAATACCCATCCTTACGTGGCCGCGCCAGTGTTAGGCGTTACCATGGCAATGGAAGAGCAGCGTGCTAACGGTGCAGCCATTGATGATGGCGCAATTAACGGACTCAAAGTTGGATTAATGGGACCCTTGGCAGGCGTAGGCGATCCTATTTTCTGGGGCACTGTACGTCCGGTGTTTGCCGCCTTGGGCGCGGGAATCGCCATGAGCGGCAGCCTGCTGGGGCCCTTACTGTTCTTTATCCTGTTCAACGTTGCCCGCTTGCTTACGCGTTACTACGGTGTGGCATACGGTTATCGCAAAGGGATTGATATTGTCAGCGATATGGGCGGCGGCTTCCTGCAAAAACTGACGGAGGGCGCGTCGATTCTTGGCCTGTTTGTCATGGGCGCGTTGGTAAATAAATGGACGCACGTGAATATCCCGTTGGTGGTATCACGTATCACCGATCAGACCGGGAAAACCACGGTAACCACGGTGCAATCCATCCTTGATCAGCTGATGCCTGGCGTGGTGCCATTGCTGTTGACGTTCGGCTGCATGTGGCTGTTACGCCGCAAGGTCAATGCGCTGTGGATCATCGTTGGCTTCTTTGCCCTTGGTATTTTTGGTTACTGGGTCGGCTTTTTGGGTCTGTAAATGTGAAATGTCGGGAGCGTTAGCTCCCGATTTTTTAGCGTGCTTATCTGAGCCTGAGCGGTTGAGATAATTTCGTTTGAGGAAGAATAATGTCACTGACCGACGCTATCATCGTGCTCTGTATTGCTGCACTGCTGATCTTCGCTGTTTATGATGAAGCTGTTTTACCGCGTCGACGTGGCCCTACTCTGTTGCGCGTTTCCTTACGCCGTCGACACAAAATAGACAGCCTGATTTTTATCGGCCTGCTGCTCATTCTGCTGTGGAATAATGTTTCACACCAAGGCCCGCAACAAACAACCACACTGCTGTTGGTGTTGTGCTTTCTGGCATTTTGGTTGTTTTGGCTGCGTAAGCCGAAACTGCTTATGAAAAATCAGGGACTGTTTTACGCGGGCGTGTGGATTGATTACACCCGCATTCAAAGCATCAATCTTTCCGAAGATGGCATTCTGGTTATGCAACTGGAGCAGCGCCGCTTGTTAATCGCTGTGCAGCAACTCGACGATCTGGAACGCATCTATCAGACGTTAGTTGAAGCGCGTTAATCTCGGCGCCAGAGCGTCAACGTGAAATCGGCATCACACTCAAAAGTGTTGGTTTGTTGCAGGGTTTGCCAAACCTCTTCCCGCGCACGCCAGGCAAACGGCGTCATTTGTAAAAGTTTCGCCGCATCGCCACCGCTCAAGGTCATGCTGTAGCGCAGCGAATGTTGCGCTGCTTGCTCAAAACCTGCATAGACTTTTTCTTCTGGCGTATGCAATTGTACTTCTCGATAAATCAGCGCTTTAAGTTGCTGTAAATGGTGCGCGCCTGGCGTCACTGTAAGGATAACGCCGCCCGGTTTTATCACTCGTGCCAGCTCAGCTTCGTTGCAAGGGGCATAAATTCTGACGATGCCATCAAGTGAAGCATCCGCAAAAGGCAATCGCTGACTGGACGCAACGCAGAACAGGATATCCCGATAGCGTTTAGCAGCGAGGCGAATCGCCATTTTCGCTACATCAAGCCCATAAACCTGCCCGGTGAAATGCGCGGCCATGGCTGCGGTGTAATACCCTTCGCCACAACCGATATCCAGCAATTGCACACTTGTCTGACCAAGATGCCCGGCGAGCAGTTCAACGACACGCTCGCGCAGTGGTTGATAATGCCCAGCCTGAAGAAATTCGCGCCGCGCCTGCATCATTTCTGCGCTGTCACCGGGTTCGCGCGACCCTTTATGCTGAACGGGCAGCAAATTGACGTAGCCCTCTTTTGCCTGATCAAATTGATGACGATTCTCACAGTGCCAGCTGCGATCGTTAAGCAAAAGAGGAAGATGACAAAGCGGGCAAATCAACGACATGAAGCACTCCGGAAAAAAATAACGCGCCGAAGTGTACTCTGAACCCTGCTGCATCGAAAGCAAAAGAAAGCCCCGACCAATTGGTCAGGGCTTTAAGATTCGTGTCAGCGGTGCAAAGCACCAGGTCTGTGGACGAAATTAGATAGCAGTTACGTTAACTGCAGCTGGGCCTTTCTGGCCGTCCTGAATTTCGAACTCAACGCTCTGGCCTTCAGCCAGGGTTTTGAAACCATTGCCCTGGATAGCAGAGAAGTGTACGAACACATCTTTGCTGCCGTCAGCAGGAGTAATGAAGCCAAAACCTTTAGACTCGTTGAACCACTTAACCTGACCTTTAATCTTTGCCATTTTGCAAATTCCTTAGAATGTTTATTTTGCCCGAAGGCTGACCTACAGAGAAACCAGAGACATTACTGAATGAGGCACTTATTAAGGTTCGGCAAGGAAGCGGTATTCAACGTCAACGTCTTTACTCGTAACTTCTTTACTGAAGATGCCATACATAAACAGGACTGTACCTCGTTAACCTACGAATTGTTATCACATATCTGTAAATTAATGGCAAGCCATTTTTAATCGACAATTGATGCTTAACACATAATTGCCAAACAGCTCGCAGACTTTGTCCATCTTGGTACAAAACAGAGTCGGCGTTTATTGAAAATTAGGATAGTCACTATTCATCAGAGCCAGTTAACGCTGATACCAACGCTTCACGAACAAAACTAAAGCGCGCTAAACCAATGGATAACCTTAAGAAAAGTATATTTCATTAATATGGCAATGCTAAAGTTAAATTAAACTGACTTACAAGTGAGTTGTGAATAAGCGAAGCGTTAATCTTGTACAACGCTATTTAATCCGTACATTTTTAATATGATATTGCACCAAAATCAGGAAAGAGGATTTACCGCTGCCCCAATTAAAAGCAATTGCGCACCTATTGTTTATTACCATTTTTTCTAAATGTGTGAAAAATTGATATTGAACAAAATTAAATTGCACACGATTTAATTTTGATGCTTTAGGATTTATCCTGGTCGATATTCTCCAGCCCCCGACTTTCCCCTATTCGCCATGCTGAAAAGCGGGTGTTATCTTCTCCTGCACTTTGTAGGGCGCGCATGAGCTCTGCGGGGGTTCATCCAGTGATTCATCAGCTAACTCAAACACGCCCCAGTGAATGGGAATGGTCACAGGTTTTCCGATGGCACGCCACAGTGACACAGACTGATCAGGGTCCATGTGTTGGCCCCCATGAACCATTTTGGTGCGTAGGCACCCACGGGCAATGCTGCAAGATTAAAAGGTCCCAGCCGTTTGGCTATCTCAGGCAGTTTTTCAGAATATCCGCTGTCTCCTGAAAACCAAAAACGCAGGGTTGGCGTTCTGATTACCCACCCACACCATAATGAGCGATTTCGGTCATACACTGTTCGCATGCTCCAGTGGCGCGCGGGAACAGCATCAATGCGGATACCGGCAAACTCGGTATGCTGCCACCAGTCCAGTTGATGGACATGACGTAAACCATGCTGATGGCACCAACGCGCTAATCCCAGCGGGACAATAAATCTGGCTTGTGGGAAGCGGCGCGCAATACGTTTCACCGTAGGTTTATCAAGGTGATCGTAGTGATTATGCGAAATTAAGACGTAATCAAGCCGAGGCAATTGGTGGATATCGAGCGGCGACGGCGTTTTCCGCTGCGGCCCGGCAAAAGCAAAAGGTGATGCGCGCTTCGACAACGCGGGATCGATTAAGATGTAGTGCTTATTCAGACGCAACAACAACGCGGCATGACCCAGCCACCAAACGCGATCGTCTTCTCCGCTTAAATCTGCGGGATGACACCAATGCTCAATAAAAGCGGGATAACCCGCCTTCGGCGGATGCGGCAGGCCTTGTTCTTTGCGTTCTTTGCGCCAGCGTTTTAAATCACCGCTCTGGCGCAAATCAGGTTCGAGATTGCGAAAGCCTTCAGGTGTATGGTGCGGTTTACTTCCATCAAACCAAGGATTTTTCCAAGCCATCCAGCCTCCATTAATGATTAACGTTCTGGAATCAGACGAATAAAATCTCGCTTATCCTGTTCTTCCCCATGTTTCTTTTCTTCGGCGCCCGGTTGAGCATCGACTAAACGACGCAACAAAGTGTTTTGCTTTTTTTGTTCTTCCAGCAGAGATTGCAACAGCTCAATCTGCTCACCGGCACGTACGCTGGCCCGGTTGATGAAAAACCAGGCGATAAACGCCACGATCAGGATAATAATCCATACGCCATAACTGACCAGTGGACCCGAATTTGCGGCTAAATCATTCATAACGGCCTCGTCTTACCCTTGCTTGTGCTAAAGAACAGTTCAACCGCGCATTCTACCTGTAGCAAGGCCAAATGGTAATGGGTACGGCTGCAATGCAGATTTTCCCGTTTCAGTTATCTCTGATCGATTCAGCGAGAAAAGCGAGGCATGCTGTTATTATCACGAGTAGCAGCAATAAGCGGATAGCTGCGTTATGTATCACAAGGAGACAAAATGAAACTTTTTATTCGGGCGATCGTGGTGATCGGCGTTATCTGGATGGCAATGCTTCTCACCGGCTACGGTGTATTGACAGGCAGTAATAAAAACGCTGCCGGGCTGGGATTGCAGTGTAGTTACCTGACTGCGCGTGGCGTGATTACCGCACAATATCTGCATACCGACAGCGGTGTGGTTGGCGTTACAGATTGTCCGCTACTGAAGAAAAGTGGTGAAGTGGTTGATAATTGATTAAAAAGCGGGCTAACCAGCCCGCTTTTTTAGAATGTGTACTGATGATATCCCATCTCAGAAGAAAGCGTGCGTGCCGCCCGATGCAGCATCGCCACATAATCCTGTTTTGCATCTTCAGAAAAGCGAATCGTTGGGAAAGAGATACTTAGCCCGGCAATCACGACGCCAAAACGATCGAAAACCGGCACCGCAATGCAGCGTAAACCCTCTTCCTGCTCTTCATTGTCCTCACCGAAACCCTGAACTTTTACCTGGTCCAGAACCTCAAGCAAAGATTCCGCACTGACCAACGTGTTGGCCGTACTGCGTTTAAACTCAACTTCGCTCAAAATCTCTTTTACTTCACTGCGATCGCGCCATGCCAATAACACTTTGCCAATGGCGGTGGTATGCAAAGGATTACGGCGGCCGATGCGTGAGTACATACGAAGGTTGTACAGCGAGTCGATTTTATGGATGTAGACAATGCTGTCTTCTTCCAGCGCACCGAGATGAATGGTCTCTTTCGTCAGCCGCGACAGCTCACGCATCTGCACGTCAGCACTGCGGATCAGATCAACGTTTTGCAACGCTTTGGCTCCCAGCTCGAACAGTTTAAGCGTCAGCGAATATTTTTCACTTTCACCTTCCTGCGTAACGTAACCGAGTGACTTCATGGTTTGGAGGAAGCGGTACACGGTGCTTTTTGACATCATCACGCGCTGCGCGAGTTCTGTAATACCGTGATCGCGTTCTTCGCCGAGCGCCTGCAAAATGCCAAACACTTTCAGTACCGAGGAGACCGAATCGGGCTGTTTGTCGTTATCAGCTAAGGACATCTTGCACCTTTCTAAATATGTTTCAAAAAAACGGAACGAGGGACCAGTATAGAGTTATGCCCGGCACGACGGCAATCGTTTACGTCACAAGACATATTTTAAGATAAAATTTATACGTAAACGCGATGCTTTTGCTCTGTGAATTCATTAGCATGGTGATATTCACCTACTTTACTTATTGGCGCTACTCAGCTCTATGTCTCCTTCCCTTGCTCAAGACGGATTACCGGTTCCGCAACGTTATGGTGCCATTCTCACTATCGCCTTAGGCATTACTATGGCGGTGCTGGATGGCGCGATTGCAAATGTGGCTTTGCCCACGATTTCCCGCGAGCTGAATGCCAGCCCGGCTGAATCCGTGTGGATTGTGAATGCCTATCAAATCGCAATCATCGTTTCGCTGCTGTCGCTCTCATTTTTGGGTGATATGCTGGGTTATCGGCGCGTTTATCAGGTTGGCCTGGCGATGTTTATCGCCACTTCGCTGTTTTGCGCCCTCTCCTCTTCGTTGACGATGTTAACCTTTGCTCGCGTACTGCAAGGGTTTGGTGGTGCTGCATTAATGAGCGTGAACACGGCGCTGATACGCATCATCTATCCTCAGCGATATCTGGGACGCGGCATGGCGATCAATTCGCTGATCGTGGCAGTTTCGACGGCCGCAGGCCTGACCGTAGCCGCAGCCATACTTTCGGTGGCAAGCTGGAAATGGCTGTTCCTGATTAACATTCCGCTTGGCTTGATTGCGCTGTGGTTCGCTCTGCGTTATTTACCGGACAACACGCAAAAAACCAAATCACAGAAATTCGATATTCCCAGCGCCATCATGAATGCGTTGTTCTTTGGACTGCTGATTTCAGCGTTAAGCGGCTTTTCGCAGGGACTGAGTCATCTGCTGGTGGCTGGCGAAGTTATCGCGTTGATCATTGTCGGCTGGTTTTTTATCCGTCGCCAACTGAGTATGCCGATACCGTTGCTGCCGGTTGATCTGCTGCGCATTCCGATCTTTAGCCTGTCGCTGGGCACGTCAGTCTGCTCTTTTGCGCCCAGATGTTGGCAATGGTTTCACTGCCCTTTTTCCTACAAAACGTTTTAGGCCGGGATGAAGTGGCAACGGGCTTGCTATTGACGCCGTGGCCGCTGGCAACCATGGTATTAGCGCCTATTGCGGGGCGTTTGATTGAACGCTTTCATGCAGGCTTATTGGGTGGAATTGGTTTGGCGGTGTTCGCGGCGGGTTTGTTCTTGCTGGCAATGTTGCCTTCACAACCGCAGGACTGGGATATCATCTGGCGCATGGTGCTGTGCGGGGCAGGTTTCGGTCTGTTTCAATCGCCAAATAATCATACGATTATCACTTCGGCTCCAGGTAATCGCAGCGGCGGTGCCAGTGGCATGCTGGGCACGGCACGATTATTAGGCCAAAGCATGGGAGCGGCCTTGGTTGCACTGTTATTTAACCTGTTTGGTGATAATGGCACTCATGCATCGCTGCTGTTGGCAGGGGCATTTTCCAGCGTAGCGGCAATCATTAGCCTGTCGCGCATGACGCAAGACCGCGCGACCCGCTGATCGTCAGGCACAAAAAAGGCGACGTTTCCGTCGCCTTTTCATTTAGTGCGAATTACTTCAAATATTGACCGCTACGTAACGCTTCAATGCGTTTGTCCAACGGCGGGTGAGACATAAACAACTCACTGAACGACTTGCCTTTACCGTTGATGCAGAAAGCCATCATGCTGCTTGGCTCCTGCGGTTCGTAGCTGGTTTTCAGACGTTGCAGTGCAGCAATCATCTTTTCACGACCGACAAGTTTGGCCGAGCCCGCATCCGCGTGGAATTCACGATGACGAGAGAACCACATGGTAATGATGCTGGCAAGAATACCAAACACCAGTTCCAGCACAGTTGCGACCGCAAAATAGACCAGCGGATTCCCGTTGCTGTTCTCTTCTCCGTCACGATTGCCTGACATAAAGCCAGACGCGATTTGCGCCAGAATACGTGAAATAAAGATCACGAAGGTGTTCACCACGCCTTGGATCAGTGTCATGGTGATCATATCGCCATTGGCAATATGCGACACTTCATGTGCCAGTACCGCTTCTGCTTCATCACGGCTCATGTTTTGCAGTAAACCGGTTGAAACCGCCACCAACGACGCATCACGACGTGCGCCGGTAGCAAAGGCGTTGATATCCGGTGCATGATAGATCGCGACTTGCGGCATCTTAATACCTGCCTGCTGCGCCTGGCGACCAATAGTATCAACCAACCAACGCTCTGTTTCATTGCGTGGTTGTTCAATCACTTCACCGCCGACCGAGCGCAACGCCATCCACTTCGACATCAGCAGTGAAACAAACGCACCGCCGAAGCCAAACAGACCTGCCATAATCATCAGGCCTTGAACACTGCTTGACTGGATCCCTGTCAGGCTGAGAATCAGCCCGAATACCAACATCACAGCCAGGTTGGTCATCAGGAAAAGAGCAATACGCATCATATTTGTTAATCTTCCTCAGTGGTTCACGCGCATATGCGCGGATACATATCCTATGAGCATTGCGCGGGTTTTCAAGCAACCTTAATGTTTAAGTGCCTAAAAAGACATAACTTTACATTTAATCTTGTTTTGCCCACTGCGCAAAATTTCATCTCGTTTAGCCACGCTAATTAGTGACCGAAAATACCAAATCGCAGCCAAAAAAAGCACCGCCAGGCGGTGCTTTTATTAACGCTTAGCGGTTACTTCGCGCTAGCCGCTTGTGCTTCTGGCTGGGCCTTATCCATCTTCGCGAGATCGTTGGCAATATTTACCGTCTCGTCCAGATAAGGATCGGGCTCTTTGTAATCTTTCGGCAAATCGTCCAGGTTCTTCAGCGGTTTCTTGCCTTCAGCCTGATAACGCGCATTGATTCGTTCCAGACGTAACGCATCTTCTTCATGATTCTCTTTCTCACGTTGAGCAAGATTGAGGGAAACCCTATTGCGTTTCTCCTTCATCGCATTGAAACGCGCAATATCCTTCATGATGTACTGGAATTCACGATCCTGAGCGATACGATCAGCGTGATCTTTCGTTAATTGCGGAACCAGCGGCTTAACATCGCCAGATTTAACGTAGGTTGCTGCATTAATGCTATCCCACGGTAATGCGTTGTCTTCAAACTTCTCGCCGGTTTCAGCCGCTTCTACGCCGGTTGGCATCAGCAGATCAGGCGTCACACCTTTGCGCTGCGTACTTCCGCCATTGATGCGATAGAACTTCTGAATGGTGTACTGCACTGAACCCAGCGCTGGCCATTCTGGACGCAACATTTGATCATAAATACGGTTCAGCGAGCGATACTGCTGAACGGTGCCTTTACCGAAGGTAGGCTCACCGACGATCAGCGCGCGGCCGTAATCCTGCATAGCTGCAGCAAAGATCTCAGAAGCGGAAGCACTGAAGCGATCAACCAGTACAACCAATGGGCCTTTATAATAAACAACGCCGTCGTTGTCGCTGTCTTCACGTACGCGACCGTTATTGTCACGCACCTGCACAACCGGGCCGCTTGGAATAAACAAACCGGACAATGAAACGGCTTCCGTCAAGGCCCCGCCACCGTTGGTACGCAGGTCAATAACGATACTGTCGACATTCTGCTTCTGAAGTTTTTGCAGTTGCACTTTAACGTCATCAGTCAGGCCAACGTAGAAGCCTGGAATATCCAGCACGCCTACTTTTTCTTTACCGACGTTATGCACCGACATCTTCACAGCACGATCTTCAAGACGAATTTTTTCGCGCGTCAGCGTAACAGTGCGGGTTTTGGTGCCCTTACCGGCGGGTAACACTTCAAGGCGAACTTTACTGCCTTTCGGACCTTTGATTTTTGCGACGACATCGTCCAGACGCCAGCCAATAACATCTTCCATTGGCTTGCCTGGTTGGCCAACACCTACAATGCGATCGCCCACCGTAATCGATTTGCTTTTCGCTGCGGGTCCACCTGCGACCATCGAGTTAATGACGGTATAATCATCATCCATTTGCAACACCGCGCCGATACCTTCCAGTGAAAGGCTCATTTCGGTATTGAACTGTTCAGTGTTGCGTGGCGATAAATAGTTCGTGTGCGGATCGATTTCGTGAGCAAAAGAGTTCATTGCCAGCTGGAAAACGTCTTCACTGTTACTTTGGGCCAGGCGACGAATGGCAAAGTTATAGCGCTTGGTCAGCACTTCGCGAATCTCTTTGTCGTCTTTGCCTGCCAGCTTAAGGCTCAACTCATCGTATTTAACCTTCGCATCCCAGAGCGCGTTCAGCTCAGCCTGATCTTTCGGCCAGGGCGCTTTGGCACGGTCAATGTCGATGGTGTCATTGCCAGTGAAATTCATTGGGCGGTTCAGCACGCTCAGCGCATATTGATAGCGCTCAAAGCGGCGTTTCTGCGCCAGATTATAGAGATCGTAAAATACGTCCAGCTTGCCGCTTCTCAGCTCATCGCCCAACGTGGTTTTCTTGCTAGCAAACTGGGCAATATCGGACGCCAACAGCACGTTATGGCTGTAATCGAGCATATTCAGGTAGCGATCAAAAATTTTCGCTGAAAAATCCTGATTCAGATCGAACTGACGATAGTGTGAACGCGTAAAACGTGAGGTAACACGTTCACTGACGGTGGGATCTTGCGCATCTTCGTGTAGCTGTGGAATCTGGTCGGCGCGGGTAATGTTCTCCGCACCAAAGGAAGGGCCTGACAACAGCAGGCCCGCAATAAGTCCAATTTTAAAAAGGGTGTTCATGCCGGGGTCAGCCTCCGTTTCAGAACTGTAAGTGTTCTGCGCGCACAATCATTGCCATGCCGGAAGCGAGCTGTACCCGAACGCCGTCTTTCGATACTTCCAGAACGGTAGCGTCCATTGCACTTTTGCCTGCTTTAACTTTAATACTCTGGCCGGGTTGTAAAGTTGAGGTGTCAGTGATGGGTTTAAGCTGCTCCGGGCGTGGCGCCGGTTTGCGATTCTGTGAAGCTGTCGCACGCTCAGCTTGCGGACGCGGTTTACGCGCAGCATCGCCTTCAGCGGGCTTGCGAGGTGCAGGTTTGCGGGGACGACGTGTTGCTGCGCCCTCTTCACCTTCACCCGCTTCACGGCGGGCGGCACGCTGCTGCTCACGCTGCGCCTGAACACGCGCTTTGGCGTCTTCCAGCTGCTTACGCGCATGCTCTACATGCTGCTCGTCCAATACGCCACAGGCGTTACCGTCGAGGTCAACACGCGTTGCACCGGCTTTAATGCCGTACAGATAACGCCAGCTAGAGGTATAAAGACGCAGCGCAGAGCGTAACTGAGTTTTGCTCAGACCCATTTCGCCCTGAACACGCTCTACCAGATCCTGAAAGATGCCGATTTTGAGCGGACGCGCTTCGCCTTCAGCGCTAAAGCAGTGCGGAAAGCGCTCCGCCAGAAAGCTAATGACTTCTTTACTGCTATTCAACTTAGGTTGATTTTCCATGAAATTTCCTGATTACAACGGGTTTGCCGACCAGAGCAGGCATGAACAGGCGACATTATAATGACAACATCGCTAAATGCCATGTGATCCAGTCGATTAGCTGCGCGTCAGCTGCAGATATTTTTCTAAGTCGCTGCCCGCAAGCACTTCGCAAAGCCCATCAGTAAGGGTGACTAACCCCGCTTCGTCATCGCTATCAAAGCGATTGTATTCAACACTGTCGATATCAAGGACACCAACCAGAGTGCCATTCACTTTCAGAGGAATCACAATTTCCGCGTTGCTTGCAGCATCACAGGCGATATGACCTGGGAATGCATGCACATCATCAACGCGTTGCACTTTGTCTTCAGCCAGTGCAGTTCCACAAACCCCTTTGCCTACAGGGATTCGTACACAGGCAATCTTGCCCTGAAACGGCCCCAACACTAAGGTGTCAGCTTCCGTTAGCAGGTAGAAACCTGCCCAGTTCACGCCATCGAGACGTTCATACAACAGCGCGCTAAAATTACCCATCGCGGCAAGAAAGGCCGTTTCTCCGGCCAGCAAGGCGCGCATATCGCGATTCAAATCGGCGTAAAAGGCAGTTTTGTTCATTATTTAACCATTACCAATGACAACTGAGCGAGTTTAGGTTCGCTCGTTAAAAATAAGCACTAAATATCCAGAGCGACAAGGTGAATCATAGCGTTAGTTGCTATAACCTTAGCATTCTGTGGATCGAAGCGTGATGCCCGAAACCAGCACACCGGCAACGTCTTAACGACCGATTTGTGTCACACACGATGAGCGAAACTTGCATCACCCTATGAAAATTCACGCTATCAGCCAGACATTGCCTCACGCACGTTATCAGCGTTGCCCGCAATGCGATACCCTTTTTCCTTACCGGATGTGAAATCGCACCAGTCTGCATATTGCCCTCGCTGCAATGCGCAAATTATGAGCGGGCACGACTGGTCCATAACCCGATTAATGGCGATGGCTGCCACCATGATTGTGCTGATGCCTTTCGCTTTTAGCCTGCCGCTGGTTGATATTCGCCTGCTCGGCATGCGCATCAATGCCAACCTGCTGGAAGGCGTGGTGCAGATGACGCAACAAGGTGATGTGTTAACGGCTTCTATGGTGGCGTTCTGTACTATTGGCGCGCCTGTCACGCTCGTTGCGGGTATTTGCTATCTCGGTATCGGTCACAAACTTGGCATGAATCTGCGCCCCGTTTTATTGATGCTTGAAAAGCTCAAAGAGTGGGTAATGCTGGATATCTATTTGATTGGCATTGCCGTTGCCTCTATCAAAGTTCAGGATTATGCGACGCTGGAGTTGGGCTATGGCTTAGCGGCCTATATTGCGTTGACGCTTTTAAGCTTAATAACGCTGATTCACCTTAATATTGAGCAATTATGGGACCACTTTTATCCGCAGAAACCAGGCAACGCCGCGCGTGATAAACTTCAGGTTTGCCTGAATTGCCACAATACCGGTGTCCCCGATGCACGCGGACGCTGTCCACGCTGTCATACCCCGCTGGATTTTCGCCGCCGTCACAGCCTGCAAAAATCCTGGGCTGCGCTGATTTCATCCATTGTGCTGCTCATTCCCGCCAATTTACTGCCCATTTCAGTGGTCTATCTCAACGGTTCGCGGCGTGAAGACACCATTTTCTCCGGTATTTTATCATTAGGCTCCGGCAATATTCCGGTCGCCGCCATCGTTTTCATTGCCAGTATTTTGGTGCCTTTTACCAAAGTATTGGTGATGTTAACGCTGCTACTCAGCATTCATTTCCGGTGTGAACAAGGCCTGAAAACGCGCGTTCGCTTGCTGCGTGTAGTGACTTGGGTTGGACGCTGGTCAATGCTGGATCTCTTTGTCATTTCATTAACCATGTCGTTGGTCAATCGCGATCAACTGCTGGCTTTTACCATGGGACCGGCCGCTTTATATTTTGGCGCCGCCGTGATCCTGACCATTATGTCTGTTGAGTGGCTAGACAGCCGCCTGCTCTGGGATGCACATGCAACAGGAAACGCCGACTACACCGACTAACGCCACGCTGCGCAACAAGCGTAAAATTTCGCCTTTTTGGTTGCTGCCGATTATCGCAATGTTGATTGCGGGCTGGCTGCTGTGGACAAATTATCAAGAGCGCGGCACCACTATCACAATTAACTTCCAGACGGCGGATGGCATCGTGCCGGGACGCACGCCAATACGTTATCAAGGCGTTGAAGTGGGCACCGTGCAGGGCATCAATCTGAGTGATGACTATCGCAGTATTCAGATCAAGGCCAGCATCAAAAGCGATATGCGCGATGCACTGCGTGAAGATACGCAATTTTGGTTGGTCACGCCGAAAGCTTCGCTGGCGGGGGTGTCTGGATTAGATGCGCTGGTTGGGGGGAACTACATAGGCATGATGCCAGGCAAAGGCAAAGCCAGCGAAAATTTCACTGCACTGGACACTCAGCCTAAATACCGGGTTAATACTGGCGAGTTATTGATCCATTTGCATGCACCGGATTTAGGCGCGCTGAGTACAGGATCGCTGGTCTACTACCGCAAAATTCCTGTAGGACGGGTCTACGACTACAGCATCAATAATGATACCGATGGCGTCAGCATTGATGTCCTGATTGATCGTCGTTTCAATAATTTGGTGAAAACCACCAGCCGTTTCTGGAATGTCTCTGGCGTCAATGCTGATATCAGTTTAAGTGGCGCGAAAGTGAAGCTTGAGAGCCTGGCAGCGCTGGTTAATGGCGCTATTGCGTTTGATTCACCCGACGGTGCTGAAACCGCCAAAGCCGATCAAAACTATCAGCTCTATCCCGATTTAGCGCAAAGCCAGCGTGGCGTTTCCGTCTCGTTAGATCTGCCAAATGGCAACAATCTAAAAGCGGGCAGCACGCCGCTGATGTACCAAGGACTTGAAGTAGGCACGCTCACCAAGCTGAATCTGAAAGATGGCGGTAAAGTCACCGGCGAATTAACGATTGATCCTTCGGTAGTCGGCCTGATGCGTAGCGAAACGCGTATTGAAATGCGCAGTCCCAAAATTAGTCTGACCGACACCAGCCTTAGCAGCTTGTTAACCGGCAATACGTTTGAACTGATTCCCGGTAAAGGCCAACCACAACAGCATTTTGCCGTGCTGCCAGCAAACGAATCGCTGTTGCAAAAACCGAACGTGCTTACCGTTAAATTAAGCGCACCAGAAAGTTACGGTGTCGACGCCGGTCAACCGTTGATGCTGCACGGCATGCAGATTGGGCAAGTGATGTCGCGAAGTCTGGATGAGAATGGCGTTAATTTTGTGGTTGCCGTTAATCCTGAATATCGCCAGTTGGTACATGGCGACAGTAAATTTATCGTTAACAGTCGTCTTGATGTGAAATTTGGTTTGGACGGTATGCAAGTGATCGGTGCCAGCGCCCGTGAGTGGGTTGACGGTGGCATCCGTTTAGACCCAGGCAAGCAAGGTAATGTGAAAGCAACCTACCCGCTATTTGCTGATGCAGATAAAGCAGCCGAAGGCATTACAGGCGATGGCCCGTCTACCACATTAATGCTAACGGCGAACAGCTTGCCGGACGTTCAGGCAGGTTCTGTGGTGCTTTACCGTAAATATCAGGTGGGTGAAATAACTAAAGTGACACCGCGGGCAAATGCTTTTGAAATCGCGGTACACATCCAGCCTGAATATCGCAAGCTGCTGACCAATGAAAGCGTATTTTGGGCTGAAGGAGGCGCGCGCGTCCAGCTCAACGGCAGCGGGTTGACCGTGCAGGCATCGCCACTTAATCGTGCCCTTAAAGGTGCGATCAGTTTCGATAATATGAGTGGTGCAGTTTCAAATAAAGGCGCTAAACGCGTGCTTTATCCTTCCGAAACGGCGGCGCGTGCGGTGGGTAGCCAAATTACCCTGCACACCTATGATGGCAGCAAATTGTCTGCTGGCATGCCTATTCGTTATCTTGGCATTAATGTAGGACAGGTTGAATCGCTGTCGCTGAGTAAAGACAACAATCAGGTTGTTGCAAAAGCGGTGCTCTATCCTGAATACGTTCAGGATTTTGCGCGCAACGGTAGCCGCTTCTCGGTGGTATCTCCAGAGATCTCCGCTACCGGCGTGAATCATCTGGAAACCTTGTTGCAGCCCTACGTTAACGTTGATCCCGGCAAAGGCAATGCCGCACGTATTTTCGAGCTGCAGGAAAGCACCATCACCGATTCGCGTTACCTCAACGGTCTGAATATCTATGTCGATGCGTCTGAAGCGGGCTCGTTGTCGCTGGGGACTCCCGTGCTGTTCCGTGGCGTAGAAGTGGGTACCGTGACCGGTACATCGCTGGGCAACATGGCCGATCGCGTACAAATCGCTCTGCGCATCAGCAAGAAATATCAACATCTGGTGCGCAACAACTCCGTGTTTTGGCTGGCTTCCGGCTATAACCTCGACTTCGGCCTGGTCGGTGGCGTGGTGAAAACGGGGACGTTCCAGCAGTTTATTCGCGGCGGCATTCAGTTTGCCACGCCGCCAACGGTGCCGCTGGCTCCGCAGGCCACGGCGAATAAACACTTCCTGTTGCAGGATGAAGCGCCGAAAGCGTGGCGCAACTGGGGCACAGCGATACCGGATCCCAATCAACCGTAAGCAAAACGGGCAGCCTGGCTGCCCGTTTCATTTCTGCGTGATACACTTCCCGCCTTTGCTTCTATTGGATATTGCCTGTGTCGGACTCTTCTTCGCTTTTACCCGCCGATTTTCTCACCTTAATGCGCCAAAACCTGCCGGACGAAGCCGCGTTCGAGGCATTTGTTGCCATTTGTCAGCAACCGCTTCGTCGCAGCATTCGCATTAATACGTTGAAGATCAGCGTCGCTGATTTCTTGGCCCAAACCGCCCATTATGACTGGCAATTAACGCCGGTTCCCTGGTGCGATGAAGGATTCTGGATTACGCGAGAAGATGAAAGTTTGCCCTTAGGCAGCGTGGCAGAACATCTGAGTGGCCTGTTCTACATTCAGGAAGCCAGCTCGATGTTGCCCGTGACAGCGCTGTTTGATGCCGTCAGCAATGCGGAAACAGTCATGGACATGGCCGCTGCCCCGGGATCAAAAACAACTCAAATCGCAGCGCGAATGAATAATCACGGCGTGATCCTCGCTAATGAATTCTCATCCAGTCGTGTAAAAGTCTTGCACGCTAATATCAGCCGTTGTGGCGTGAGTAATACAGCATTGACGCATTTCGATGCCCGCGTTTTCGGACCTGCGTTGCCTGAAATGTTCGATGCTATTTTGCTTGATGCGCCCTGTTCGGGTGAAGGCGTCATTCGTAAAGATGCCGATGCAATGAAGAACTGGTCGTTAGAGAGCACCGCTGAGATTGCTGCAACGCAACGCGATTTGATCGATAGCGCTTTCCATGCCTTAAAGCCGGGTGGCACGTTGGTCTACTCCACCTGTACGCTAAATCAGATTGAAAATCAGCAGGTCATTGCCTGGCTGCTGGAACGCTATCCTGATGCCGTTGAAATCACGCCACTTAACGATCTTTTCGCGGGCGCAGCTCAGGCCGCGACGGTAGAAGGCTATCTGCACGTCTTCCCACACTTATTCGACAGCGAAGGCTTTTTTGTGGCGCGTCTGCGCAAGCTGGCTTCTGTTGAGCCGATGCCTGAACCAACCTATAAAGTCGGTAAACTGCCTTTTTCACATGTCAGCCGTAAGCTGGAAAGCGAGATCGTTCAGGCTGCCGCAGCGGTCTCTTTGACGTGGGACGCATCGCTGACGCTTTGGCAACGCGACAAAGAAATCTGGCTTTTCCCCACTCACGTTACGCCCATGCTTGGCAAAGTACGCTTTTCACGCATTGGTCTGAAGCTGGCTGAGACATTCGCCAAAGGGTATCGCTGGCAACATGAAGCTGTGATTGCGCTGGCGCAGCCAGACGAAAATCAGACTTTCGAGCTCAGCGCAGCCGAAGCGGAAGAGTGGTATCACGGTCGCGATGTCTATCCTGAAGTCGCGCCCACGCGAGATGAAATGATTGTCACCTATCAGCAGCAACCACTGGGTTTAGCCAAGAAAGTGGGTAGCCGCATCAAAAATAGTTACCCACGAGAATTGGTACGTGATGGACGGCTGTTCCGCTGATTATTACTGCACCTGTACCAACGTAAGATGGTTACCAAACACCGCGCCAGTGTCGATGTAGTGAAGATTATCTACGTCGAGCCGGTGCTGGAGCGGTGTATGTCCAAAGTAAAAGGCATCTGCACCCGGTATTGTGTCGCGCCTTCCCTGCTGCAACCCGTCAATACGCCTGCGGCTCCACACCACGTCATGCCAGTTTACCGCCTGCTCCCAGGCATAATGTTCCGCTGGATAATCGGCATGCGCAATCACCACAATCTGCTCTTCAAGCTGCAGATGCAGTATCAGCGGTATCTCTTTTAATCGATTAAGGGCATGTCGCGCAGTAATCACTTCTGCGCCTTTTAACTGCCAAAACCATCCGCCGCCATTCATCTCCCACAACTGCGATTCGTGACCCTGTAACGCATTAAGCGCCATTTCTTCATGATTTCCCCGCACACAACGGAACCACGGCTCTTCAAGTAGCGCTAAGCAGCCTAAGCTGTCAGGGCCGCGATCAATCAAATCACCCACAGAAATCAACAAATCTTGCTGCTTATCGAAGTCATGTGCCTGTAATAAGGTATCGAGTTGGCTACGGCATCCGTGCAAGTCACCCACGATCCAAATCTTTTGCCAGTTCTCACCGTTCAGATATTGATAATTCATCGTTTAACCCTGGGCTGAAAACGTGAAATGCAGATAATTAAAATTATAGACGCTGCGATCGCGCTCAATGTCAGCCCTGTTAACCCAGCGTTGATCGCCCTACACTTCTTTGTTCTGCAAAAAAGGAGTGTTCAATGAGCCAAAATATTTATGACGATCCACAGTTTTTTCCGGTTACGCCACGCTGGATCGATCAGTAAAGGGTTTGGATGGCGCACCAGAATGGCCCGCGTTGCGTGCACTGCTTCCAACGCTACACGATAAAAAGGTGGTTGATTTGGGTTGCGGCTACGGCTGGTTTTGCCGTTATGCGATTGAACAAGGCGCAGCGTGCGTGTTGGGATTGGATGTTTCAGAAAAAATGTTGGAGAAGGCTCACTCATTGGGCGATGCCGAACGCATCGTTTATCAGCGTGTCGATTTGGAAACATTGCAACTTCCCGCTGCACATTACGATCTGGCTTACAGTTCACTGGCGCTGCATTATCTGGAAAATATTGATGGGCTGTTTTCCATGCTTTTTACAGCCTTGAAACCGGGTGGAAAACTGCTGTTTTCCTGCGAACATCCCATTTATACAGCGCCTCATCAGCAAGGCTGGATACAGGATGCGCAGCAAGCAAAATCCTGGCCTGTGAACCATTATCAGCAAGAAGGTGAACGTTTTAGTCATTGGTTTGCTGAAGGGGTGAAAAAGCAGCATCGTAAGCTTTCAAGCTGGATCAACGCGTTGATTGCCCACGGTTTCATCATTGATCATCTTAATGAATGGGGCCCGACTGATGAGCAGATTGCGATTAATCCTGCTTTAGCTGAAGAGCGAGAGCGTCCCATGCTGTTTCTGCTGGCTGCACATAAACCGCGTTAAGCGCATTTCGGTTAAGCGCTTTGCCAAATAGAGATCATCACTCGAGACAGCAGCTTTTGTGTGATGCCCCTTCCGGCGCTTATCTCCGGCACTCATCAAAGGTGTTCGGCTTTTAGGGACAACAGAATTTTATCGGCACAATACCTGCCAAACAATACCGGCCAAACAGGTTGAATGATATTAACTATCACTCACATCTTTCTAAATCAGCCTGTTTTCATTACCGCGTTTTTGCAGGATATTTTATTAACTTTTCAGCGGGTCGGATCGGGCGCCGCACCAGTTCGCCGCCACAGTTCGGACAGATATGCTGCAAGTGTTGCTCAGCGCAGGTCGTGCAGAAAGTGCATTCAAACGAGCAGATCAGCGCTTCACGCGATTCGGCTGGTAAGTCGATATCACAATGTTCGCAGTTAGGTCGCAGTTCAAGCATGTAAAATTCCCCTGTTTATTTTCAACAGAGCATCTCAATCTGTCACAGCCATGTCGAGACCATTTATGGACATGAATGCGCATCCGTAGGACATGATGCTGATGACTTTATTTACCGCTAAATCGGCACATCTGGCTCAAACACCTTCAGCACTTCGCAACACATTTTTCCCAGAACAATTACAGCTTCAAGCGCCTCGCCCTGGATGGCTTCGCCTTCAACAGGCGTGATCCTGTCGTGATCTATTTTTCCCAGCATCGAATGACCATCATATTGGAAAGCGATCATGTCACCTGCGCGGAGAGCCGCGGCACGATCTATCAACACAAAACCATTACAGGTATCGACTCTGAAGGTATTTTCAGGATGCGGAATAAACAAAGCATTAAGATTAAGGCGACTCTCGATATAATCCTGTGCCGGTGATTCGAATGCCATCGATCACCTCACGTAAGCCATATTACGCAGCGCAAATATACGGTGGACGTTTTCATAAGGCGTGAGATCTTTAAAACCACTTTGATAATACTCAATCCATTTGTTGCACTCACCGTGGCTCCAGCTATGGTTGCGCTTTGCAAGCTGTCGGCAAAACTCATCAGTTGTCACAATCTGTCGTCCACGCGCATCTATCTCAATGGCTGCCCGAAACGCTGACTCAATGTCGTCTCTTCTGCTCATCATTATCCCTCACAATTTAGCTGTATATAAACACAGTAATCGCAATCGATTGATATGATCAAGCGAGACGCTAAGATTTTGAGGTAGTCGATTGATCATTAATGGAATTTATTTTCTCTGTGGTGGATTCAATCGCTGACGTTTAGCGCTGTTATAAAAAGCCTATTTCTGCAGCTCATCAGCTTTATAGCGAACAGGCTGAGTATTCAAACACAAAATGTTACGGCTACATTTTCTGCTTCGCTTGAACTCCACGGCATGAATGCCAGGCTTGATCCTCGTATGTTTAACGCCAAAAGTAACGCCATCAGTAAGGAGGCAACATGTCCAGATTTACAGGAAAAGTCGTTGTGGTCACTGGCGCAGGTTCCGGCATCGGTGAAGCCGCCGCTAAACGTTTTGCTGACGAAGGGGCTTCTGTCGTTTTAGTCGGTCGCACTGAGAATAAACTTGAAACCACACTGGCATCGTTAAGCAAGGGAGATCACCTTGTGGTGCCTTGTGATGTTTCTGAGGCTGAACAGGTAAAAAGCCTGGCGGAAAGCGTACAGGATAAATATGGTCGCGTTGATGTTTTAGTTAACAACGCCGGCGTGGTGGTGCAAGGTCGCATCCATGAAATTGAACTCGACGACTGGAAAAAATTGATGAAAGTCGATCTGGATGGCGTATTCCACTGTGTGCACTATTTTGTCCCGGCGTTATTAAAGACCAAAGGCAATATCGTCAATATCTCCTCTGTTTCAGGATTAGGCGGTGACTGGGGAATGAGTGTCTATAATGCGGCGAAAGGCGCAGTAACCAACTTTACCCGGTCGCTGGCAATGGATTACGGCGCAGACAATGTACGCGTAAACGCTATTTGCCCCGGATTTACGTTGACTGATTTAACCGAAGATATGAAAGACGATCAGGAATTACTGAACAAATTTTATGATCGTATTCCATTAAGACGCGCGGGCGAGCCAGAAGATATTGCCAGCGCTATTGCATTTATCGCCAGCGATGATGCGCGCTACATCACCGGCGTGAATCTCCCGGTTGATGGCGGCATTACGGCATCAAATGGTCAGCCAAAGCAGGCTTAAGGATAGTGGCGGCGCTTCAGATGCCGCCTTCTTCCCGGCCAAGTGGCAAAGAAAAACACAGGCACAGAACATGCCCCTTAGGTAAGTTTTGGTCGTCAATAAAGTCCCTGGACGGCAAATGATTCAGTGATATGTGCGGGATTATGTAAACAGCAGAACAAAATACGTAATGATCTTGTCATAGCGATAACGTTTATTGCCGGTTAATTATCACAGCGCGCAATATCTCAATGTAATTCTATAATAAGTAGTTAGGCACGCTGCATAACAAGGAGCAAGCCAAATGAAACCTGACATGTTGATATTTAAAGGTAAACCAGAACCTTTAGTCACCCTCCAAAAGTATGAAGGTGTTCCTGATTTTCCTGACACTATTACGCTCGATAATGAGACTTATGAATTAACGGTATTCTCCTATGGCCCAGCACAATATCTTATCGCCCATAATGCGCCATTAAATGAGAGTGAAGTCATAGCTGCTATAAATCACTGGCAGCCGACGATGTTAAGTTAATTATTTCACTCGACACAGCCGCCGCCCACTGAGGCGGTTTTTTTAGTTCAGCTCATAAGAGCGCCTGTACAACGACGGCGAGCCTGCTCAGCTCATCGCTGACAAAGCACTAGCAACCATCGCGTTGTCAAACTCGCTCTGGTTACGCATGTTGAACAGACCAAAGCGCTGCAACACAAATCATTCATTTTCTGTGAATGGCGTGGAGTGCTACGCCTCAGCTCTTTTGAATGAATACGTAATGGTTTAAACCAAATAAAAAATATTCGGGCATTTCATTTTCTATTGTTCTAAATCATACAGGCAAAAAAAGACCGAATACGATTCCTATATTCGGTCCAGGGAAATGGCTCTCAAGGAGCCGTGCGCTAAAAGTTGGCATTAATGAAGGCGGTTTCGCCTTGCATCTTAAGATTAGAACAGAGTGGTAGATTTTCCAGCCGACCGGGCTGTGAGGGGCAGAAAGCGGATCAGTTTGTGATCCGGACGGCAGAAAAGTGCATGAAACGGGTGCAACGCAACGCTGCACCCTGAGAATTTACTTACCGCACAGCGCCTGAGCGCGATCAACAATAGGCTGCAAGCTCATCATGTTGCCTGGATTGGCTTTATCTTCGGTTTGAATCACGCTGATGGGTTGGGCTTTCACCTGCCCCGCTTTGAATTGTGCATCAGCAAGATCGTTAAGCGGATACTGCATCAGAGTGCTGGGGTTAATGGCGAAAAGCGAGCCATCTTTCTCACAGGTCAACATCACTTCTTCGCGGTTAAAGGGCCACTTATCTTTGCCGATCTCAAAGCGGCTAACGGTAATGATTTGAGCCGCCAGCGCCTGGCCGCAGACAGAGAACAACAGGATTGCGGGAATCACTTTCTTCAACAAAATAGCCTACCTTGTACACATTCGTTTTGTTCACATTCAGGCTGGTGAAAGCGTAGCAAATACGCTAACCAGTCCAACCACCCCGCATGCCAACAGCAATTCGAGCTGCGTCATGCGAATAAATTTTTGCTGCGTTCCGCTGCCCGCCAGGCGAAAACGTGGCACCAGCCAGTAACGGTTTATTAAGGCCACCAGCACCATTATTGTCACCAATGCCACCTTGCACAGCAACAGCGTGACGTAGATATTATCGCGCCAGATCAGCGGCCAGCCAGCAATCACCAGGCTGTTAATCAGTCCCGTTATCAATGCCAATGCGACCGCGAGATGACCATAACGAGAAAATCGCATCATGGTACGGATGGCATCAGTTCGATAATCAATTCGACGTGCTTCTCGCATTAGCAGTAACAGTGGAAGCAATCCACCAGCCCAAAAACTTGAAGCTATCAAATGTAGCGCGTGATTTATCTGCTGCAACATGCCTGCAATACCATCGTGCATGGCGGCGTGACCAACCAACGCCAGGCATAACAACTGTAAAATGCCGAACAACAGCAAAGCTTGCTGACGAACGCGGCCACGCAGCAGTAGCGTGAAACATCCGCCCAGCCCGAACAGGATTTCCCATTGCCATACCGCCCCAAACCGCGTATCGAACACGGCTAACCAAATATCGACGTCGCTGAGATTATGCCAGTCGCCGCTCATCAACACGTTTTGTGCTGCCAGCATCGCCAGCGCACTTGTTAAAGCCAGCCAGACGCTACACTGCAACACGCGATGCAAATGTCCCGCCAGCGCATGGCGATAGCGCGCAGGTGCCAGCAAGACTGTGTAAAATGCGCTACCCGTCAGTACCATCACGGCGATAAAATGCAACATGCGCAGCAAAACCCACAACGTTGTCACCGATCAGTTCACGTTAAAGCGGTAGCTGCCTTTGGTTTTATGACCATCAACCGACAACACATGCCAGTTCACCTGATAATGGCCTGCCGGAAGCGGCTGAGCGAGTTCAACAACCAGACGATCGTGCTGCTTAGCATCGCGCTTCGCCTTCTCGCTGGCGACAGGTTTCTGTTGCGCATCGACGATCTCAACGCCGCTAAATGCGGCTTCGACATCTTCCGTAAAGGTCAGTGCCAGCGATTTCGTTGAGTGCGTCACGTCGGCTTTGGCTGCGGGCACGGATGACTGAAGATGTGCATGTGCGGACGCAAACTGGCTAAAGGCTAGCGCGCTGGTAGCAATCAGTGAGATTACTACTCGCGAAACACGGGTTTTCTGCATGAGATCATCCTTTTAAATGCAACTGACACGGCAAACGTGGCGCAAGGATACGCTGCTGTTTTTAGGGTGTCGAGACCAGCAGTGCGATCCTTTACCCTTGATTCAAACCGGGGAAAACATTACTTTTGCCCGACATCATCAGGAGAACCCCATGAGTCAGAACCTTGCCCTGCTTTCGCAGGAAGAGAAAGACAAAGTGAACGTCGATTTAGCCGCTGCCGGCGTGGCGTTCAAAGAGCGTTATAACATGCCAGTCGTGGCCGAAATGGTGGCGAACGAACAGCCTGAAGCGCTGCGTGACTGGTTTCGTCAGCGGTTAATGCATTACCGCCAAGCCTCATTGAGCCTGTCTCGCCTGCCCTACGAACCGAAGCAGAAATAATTATGTTGCGAGTAATTGATACCGAAACCTGTGGCTTACAAGGCGGGGTTGTCGAAGTTGCGTCGGTGGACGTGATCGATGGGCAGATCGTTAATCCAATGAGCGATTTAATCTCACCCGATCGCCCCATTAGTCGCCAGGCTATGGCTGTGCATCGCATTACCGAAGCGATGGTGATCGGAAAGCCGACCATTGAGCAAGCGATTGATCGCTATCATGGCAGTCCGTTTTACGTCGCGCACAATGCCAGTTTTGATCGCCGCATGTTGCCGGAAATGCATGGCGAATGGATTTGCACGATGACACTGGCGCGTCAGCTGTGGCCTGGCATCAAATATGGTAATCAGGCGCTGCGCCACAGTTTGAAACTCGAGGTGACGCCACCTGCTGAGTTGCATGCACACCGTGCGCTTTATGACTGTTATGTCACTGCTGCGCTGTTGATTCGCATTATGGAAGCCTCTGGCTGGGATGCGGCGCAAATGATGCAGCGCTGTCAGCCTGCAGAGCAGTCAGCCGATGTGTTGCCGTTTGGCAAATATCGTGGGCAAGCCGTGGCAGTGATAGCGAGGAAAGATCCGGGATATTTAAAATGGATGCTGGATAACGTTAAAGATTTGCGCCCACCGTTGCGGCAGGCGCTGCGTAAATATCTCAGTCAGGCTCAGTAATCGTGTGCTTCGGGCAAGCTGCCCTGCGCTAGCGCGATAATGAAGGTCAGCTCCATCGCCACGCCTTCATAAGCTTTATAACGGCCCGATTTACCGCCGTGACCGGAATCCATATCGGTACAGAGCAATAGCAGGTTATTGTCAGTTTTCAGCTCTCTGAGCTTTGCGACCCATTTTGCAGGTTCCCAATATTGCACCTGGGAATCATGCAGGCCGGTGGTGACCAGCAGATGCGGATAAGCTTTTGCCTCAACGTTATCATACGGGCTGTATTGTCGAATGTAGCGATAATACTCCGCATCGTTGGGGTTGCCCCACTCATCATATTCACCGGTAGTCAGCGGGATCGATTCATCAAGCATGGTGGTGACTACATCCACAAAAGGCACCTGCGCGACCACACCATGGAAACGCTGAGGCGCCAGGTTGATTACCGCGCCCATTAATAATCCCCCTGCGCTGCCGCCCATGGCGAAGAGTCGCTCAGGATGGGCGAATCCGCGTTTGACTAGCGCATCAGTAACATCAATGAAATCAGTGAAGCTGTTCATCTTATTCAGTAAACGCCCACCGTCGTACCATTGCTGCCCCAGTTCACCGCCGCCACGCACCTGCACCAGCGCATAGACAAATCCACGATCCAGCAGGCTCAGGCGGCTGACGCTGAAGTCTGCATCCATGTTGCTGCCATAAGCGCCGTAGCCATAGACCAGCATCGGATTTTGGCCGGGCTGATAGTGTTTACGGTTATACACCAGCGATACCGGCACTTCAGTGCCATCACTGACAGTAATCCAATGATGTTCACTTTTATAATCGTCTGCATTGAAGTTGCTGACGGCGCTTTGTTTAAGAATACGACGCTCGCCAGTATCCATATCCAGCTCAAACAGCGTGGTTGGCGTGGTCATGGATGAGTAGCCATAACGCAGTTTACTGGTACGCGGCGTTGGATTATACGCCAGCCAGGTCACATAAGTGGGATCGTCAAAGGCGATACCGCTGGTTTCACCGCTGGCCCAGTTGATCTGACGCAAACTGGTTAAACCGCGTTGCCGCTCTTCTACCACCAGCCAGTCGGTGAAGAGCTGAAAATCTTCCATCACAACATGGTCGCGTGCTGGAATAATGGTCTCCCAGCGCGACTCCGCCAGATAACGTGTGCGGTATAAACCAAAGTTTTTGCCGTCTCGATTTGATCGAATGAAGAACTGATGATCGTAGTGATCAAGACTGTACTCATGATCTTTGCGGCGTGGCAAAAACACCTGCGGCTGAGCATCAGGGAAATTAGCATTTATTAACTGAATTTCGCTGGTTGTCGTGCTGTAAAGCACGATCAGAATAAATTGCTTCGAGGTGGTTTTATGTACGCTGAGATGAAACGTATCATCTTTCTCTTCGTAAACTAACTGGTCATGCGCCTGTGGCGTACCCAGCTCATGTCGCCACACCTGATACGAGAGCAAAGTTTGTGCATGTTTTTGCACATAATAAACCGTACGCGAATCATTGCCCCAGGCGAAGCTGGAAGAGGCATTTGTCAGCACTTCAGGATACCAACTGCCGCTTTGCAGGTTGCGAAAGCGAATGCCGTATTGACGCCGCGAAAGGAAATCTTCTGCCAGCGCCATGACGTTATTGTCTGGGCTGATGTGTAACGCGCCCATTGTGTAAAAATCACTGTGGGAAGCACGCTGATTGGCGTCGAGTAATAGCGTCCACTCATCGTCAGGATTACTGCTGGCGGGCTGCCGATAATAGGCTGCGTATTCATTGCCGCTTTCGTAACGACTTTGGTAGCGATAGCCATTTTTTACGTAAGGCACTGAATGGTCTTGCGGTGGCAAGCGGCCAATGATCTCTTTAAGAATCCGATCTTGCAGCGGCTGCTGCGAAGCCATGATTTTCTTGCCGTAATTATTTTCTGCTCGCAGATAATCGAGCACTTCGCTGTTTTCACGTTTGTCATCGCGCAACCAATAATAATTATCGACGCGCGTTTCACCATGCAGCGACATTTCATGAGGAATTTTTTCGCAATGGGTGCTTTCATGACATCCGTCTCCGTGAAAGTAATGATCTGTAAGCGTGGCATCTCTGACCGAAGATGCCAAGCGAAGACATGTAAACGGAGCGGTGACAGACTATTTTTTGACGCCAAAGGCAGATTAGCTGGCTGGTAAGCGGGCTTTTTCCTCAGCAATATCTTTTTGAATATCATCGCGAACATCCTGGGGAATCTTCAGTGCATCACCCAATGCCGAGAGATAACTTTTCTCCATAAAATGGTCAACATCGATCGCCGCACAGCTGAGAAAGTAGAGTTCCAACGCCTCTTCTTCATTTTTCACCTCCGCTGCCAACCATTGAGGATCAAGCGGACGATTCATCGCCTGCTGAATCAAACGCTCTGCATCCTGACCATAACCTGATTGGTGAATATTTTGTTCGATGGCTGCGCGCTCCTGCTCGTCAATATGGCCGTCACTTTTCGCAGCAAAGACCAGCGCGGTAACCAGCCGCTCAGCGCGAAGATCAACCGGCGTCTGCGCCGTACCAAAGCCAGGCTCGTCCTGATGGGATTCGCGTATGCGCTGTTTGTACTTATTCCACAATACCGCTCCCGCTGCGGCACCACCGCCAAGCAGCAGTGCTTTTCCGCCATATTTGGTGAGCAGCTTGCGTGACGACTTGCTGGCGATCAACATCGTCGCTAAGCCTCCCAACGCGCCGGGGGCCAGCATGTCGCTTAATCCGCCAGACGATTTTCCGCTTCCACTTTTCTTCGCCAATACCGACTGAATTTGTTGCAACCAGTTATTCATCATCCACTCCTGATCGTGTTGTTAGCTCCCCATCCTGACAACCAGGATGTCAGGAAACGTCAGAGCGAGAAAAGTAAGGAAAAAGCGTGCAGACAACAGAGAAGGATGAGTACGCAAACGTTTTCGTTTATACTGCGCGCGCATTTTGACTGCTTAGGTGAATTTATGACGACTCTCGGAACTGCGCTGCGCCCTGCTGCAACGCGTGTGATGCTGTTGGGCTCAGGCGAACTGGGCAAAGAAGTGGCGCTGGAATGTCAGCGTTTGGGTGTGGAAGTGATTGCCGTCGATCGTTATGCCGATGCGCCAGCGATGCACGTTGCGCATCGTAGCCACGTCATCAACATGCTGGATGGCGACGCGTTAGCCGCATTAATTGCACTCGAGAAACCGGATTTTGTGGTGCCGGAAATCGAAGCTATCGCCACCGAAAAGTTGGTTGAGCTGGAGCAGCTTGGTCAGCGCGTGGTGCCAACGGCGCGTGCCGCACGTCTGACCATGAATCGCGAAGGCATTAGACGCCTTGCCGCTGAAGAGTTGTCACTGCCAACGTCCAGTTACCGCTTCGCCGATACCCAGGCCAATTTCAATGCAGCCGCGGCTGAAATCGGTTTCCCCTGCATCGTTAAGCCGGTGATGAGTTCATCCGGCAAAGGTCAGAGCTTTATTCGTGAAGCCAGCCAGCTGGACAAAGCGTGGGATTACGCGCAGCAAGGCGGCCGTGCCGGCGCAGGTCGCGTGATCGTAGAAGGTGTAGTGAAGTTTGATTTTGAAATTACGCTGCTGACGATCAGTGCAGTGGATGGCATTCATTTCTGCGCGCCCATTGGGCATCGTCAGGAAGAGGGGATTATCGCGAATCCTGGCAGCCGCAAAAGATGAGCGAACTGGCGCTGAAGCGTGCGCAAGCCATCTCTGAGCAAGTGGTAAAAGCGCTCGGCGGATATGGCCTTTTTGGCGTTGAACTGTTTGTTTGTGGCGATGATGTGGTGTTTAGTGAAGTTTCACCGCGCCCGCACGATACCGGCATGGTCACGCTGATTTCGCAGGATCTTTCTGAGTTCGCCCTGCATGTTCGCGCTTTCCTGGGTTTACCGATTGGCGGTATTCGTCAATACGGCGCTTCGGCCTCGGCCGTTATTCTGCCGCAACTGACCAGTCAAAACATTCAATTCGTGAATGTCGAAGCGGCACTGGGCGCAGGTTTACAGGTTCGTCTGTTCGGCAAGCCAGAGATTGATGGACAGCGTCGCTTAGGTGTGGCGTTGGCCAGCGGAGAGACGACCGATCAGGCGATTGCACGTGCAGTGGCCAGCGCGGCGTCGATCACCGTTCAGGGTTAATGCCATGCGGTGAGCTTCGCGCTCACCGCACGCCGGTTATTTCGCGCCTTCGACAGCTTCACGCGCCAACTGAGTAATACGATCCCAGTCACCAGCTTCCAGCGCATCGTTCGGCACCAGCCATGAACCGCCAATACACAACACGCTTTTCAGCGCCAAATAGTCACGATAATTGGCCGGCGAGATGCCGCCAGTTGGGCAGAAGCGCACCTGCGGGAAAGGCCCGCTGATTGCCTGTAACGCTTTCACGCCGCCATTGGCTTCGGCCGGGAAGAATTTAAATTCGCGCAGACCATAATCCATGCCAGTCATCAATTCAGAGACGGTACTGATACCCGGAATTAGTGGAACCGGGCCATCCACCGCTGCTTTCAACAGTGATTCGGTAATGCCCGGGCTGATAACAAACTGAGCGCCCGCTTCGGTCACTTCTTGCAGCTGCTGCGTGTTGAGCACGGTGCCCGCACCGACAATCGCGTCTGGCACTTCTTTGATCATCGCGCGTAATGCATCCATCGCGACAGGCGTGCGCAGCGTCACTTCCAATACTTTCACACCGCCCGCCACCAGCGCTTTCGCCATGGGTACTGCGTGTTCCAGCTTGTTAACCACGATAACCGGGACAACAGGTCCGGTTTTCAGAATCTGTTCTGCACTCGTTTTCCAGTTTTTCATCACTTCCCCTTGCTTGAGAATGTCGGATTTAGCCGCCCGACTTTGACAACCCTGTGAATTAGCGCAACTACCATACATGATTGGCTTCCGGGCCGTCCATTGAACTCACCGATTTTTGAAACGCCAGTTCAATTATTTGAAGCAACGCCAGATACAAAAAGGCCCGCACGCGGCGGGCCAACTTGTTTTAGTTATTCGAACTCATTCCACGAGCGTCCATCACGGGTAATCATGGCGACGGAAGCCACTGGCCCCCAGGTTCCCGCCTGATAAGGCTTGGAGGAGTCGCCATCGGCCGCCCATGCGTCGATAATCGAATCTACCCACGTCCACGCTGCTTCCACCTCATCGCGACGTACAAACAGCGCCTGAATGCCGCGCATAGTTTCCAGCAGCAAACGTTCATACGCATCCGCCAAATGTGACTGGTTGAAGGTTTCGGAGTAGCTCAGATCCAACTTCGTTGTCTGCAGTTTGTGCTTGTGATCGAGGCCAGGAACCTTGTTCAGAATCTCGATATCCACACCTTCATCCGGCTGCAAACGAATGGTCAGTTTGTTTTGTGGCAGTTCAGAGTAGGAATCTTTAAACAGGTTCATTTCAGGATTTTTGAAATAGACCACAACCTCAGAACATTTGGTTGGCAAACGCTTACCGGTACGCAGGTAGAACGGCACGCCCGCCCAGCGCCAGTTATCGATATCTACGCGAATCGCCACAAAGGTTTCAGTGGCGCTGGATTTGTTGGCACCCTCTTCTTCCAGGTAACCCGGCACTTTTTTACCTTGTACGAAACCTGCGGTGTATTGACCACGTACGGTTTTGTCCCGTACGTTGGTTTGATCGATACGGCGAAGTGAACGCAACACTTTGACTTTTTCATCGCGAATACTGTCCGCGCTGAGGTCAGAAGGTGGCGACATGGCAATCATCGTCAGGATCTGCAACAAGTGGTTCTGAATCATGTCGCGCATCTGACCCGCTTTGTCGAAGTAACCCCAACGCCCTTCGATGCCCACTTCTTCCGCGACGGTAATCTGCACGTGATCGATTGTGCGATTATCCCAGTTATTTACGAAGATAGAGTTGGCGAAACGCAGTGCCAGCAGATTGAGTACGGTTTCTTTGCCGAGGTAATGGTCAATACGGAAAACCTGGCTCTCTTCAAAATACTCGCCCACGCTGTCGTTGATTTCTTTCGAGGTGTCCAGAGAAGTGCCGAGTGGCTTTTCCATCACAACGCGAGCGGGTTTGGCATTGAGCTTAGCGGTACCGAGGCCCTGACAAATTGCGCCAAACGTGCTGGGTGGCATAGCAAAGTAATTGATGGTGGTACGATTTTTTGATCGAGCATTTTGCCCAGTTTTGGGAAATGCGTGGTGTCATTCACATCGAGATTACAGAAATCGAGACGGCCGCTAAGCTTATCCCACAGCGCTTCGTCAATCTTCTCTTTCATAAAAGTTTCGAGCGCTTCACGAACGACTTTGGTGTATTCCGCTTTATCCCACTCAGCACGGCCTACGCCGATAATGCGAGTTTCTTCATGAATCTGACCCGCTTTTTCCAGCTGATACAGTGAAGGCAACAGTTTACGGCGTGCAAGATCGCCTTTGGCACCGAAAATCACCAGATCGCATGCCTGGGCTGTTTGTGTTACCGCCATTTTCCTCTCCTCGTTGCAGGATAAACCCGGTGGCGATGCGTCCTCAGCAACCGGGTCCATGTTGTAATTCTCTTTCAGCACAATGTACTTTTTCCCCGAGCCAGGTAAACCGGATCGCTGGGGTCAACAGCGTTAACTCTGTACCGGATTGCGCCTGCGCGTGTGTTGTCACGTGCGCTTTACCTGATTTTTTCTGTATCTGATGTTGTCAGAGCAAAACCCAATCCGGGGTGAATTATGACAAAAAAATGCCTGCCGAACTTGTCCGACATTGCGTCGTTGCTATTGCTAACGCGCTATATTCCCTATTAATTGCTTTGAGCGACAGCAATAATTGAAATCGATAAAAGTGATAACGCTCATTGGGTTATGAATATGCTGGATAAAATCAGGGCGCAGCTGGCTGCGCTAAGCAAATCTGAACGCAAAGTAGCCGAACAAATTCTTGCTGCGCCACAGGATGCTATTCATTCCAGCATCGCCACGCTGGCGCGAGCCGCTGACGTCAGTGAACCCACGGTGAACCGTTTTTGTCATCGCTTGGGTACGCGCGGTTTTCCCGACTTTAAACTGCACCTGGCGCAAAGTCTGGCTAAAGGTCACAGCTGGGTGAGCCATGATGTCGAAGAGAACGACGATGTTGAAAGCTACAGCCATAAGATTTTTGACTCCGCCCTCGCGGGTTTGCAACGCGTGCGCAATCAGTTGGATATGGCCGCAATTCATCAGGCGGTGCTGCATCTGACTAAAGCGCATAAAGTGGCGTTCTTTGGTCTCGGCGCTTCTGCGGTGGTAGCCCATGACGCATTCAGTAAATTTCTGCGCTTTAATTTGCCCGTCATCTGGTCGGAAGATATTGTGATCCAGCGCATGAGTTGCATAAATAGTCGTGTGGACGAAGTGTTTGTTCTCATTTCACATACTGGACGCACAAAAAATATGGTAGAACTGGCTCGCCTGGCGCGTGTAAACGGTTCCACAGTGATTGCCATCACCTCTCCTGACTCACCTCTTGCCCAGCACGCTACGCTGGCGCTGGTGCTTGATGTACCGGAAGATACTGATGTTTATTTGCCGATGGTGTCACGCCTGGCGCAGTTAACCGTGATCGATGTTTTAGCCACCGGATTTACACTGGAGCGCGGTACGCCGTTCCGTGAAAATCTAAAAAGGGTAAAAGACGCTTTAAAAGAGTCGCGTTATGACAAGCCGCTTCGGCTGGATAAAGACGCCTCATAAAAAAATTAACATCACATTTACAATGTGAGTCGTATCACACCCTGTCGATCATATAGAATAAATGACCACACCGTGTCCAAACGAAGGGACATGCTAAATTGTTAACGGAGTCCTTCATGTCAAGACGTCTCAGAAGAACCAAGATCGTAACAACCCTCGGCCCAGCGACTGATCGCGATAATAACCTCGAAAAAATCATTGCTGCTGGCGCAAACGTTGTGCGACTCAACTTCTCCCACGGCACGCCAGAAGATCACCAAATGCGCGCCGATAAAGTGCGTGAAATTGCCGCCAAATTGGGTCGCCATGTGGCCATTCTGGGCGACCTGCAAGGCCCGAAAATTCGCGTATCTACCTTCAAAGAAGGCAAAGTTTTCCTGAACATTGGCGATCGCTTCTTGCTTGACGCTAATCTGAGCAAAGGCGAAGGCGATAAAGAGCGTGTTGGCATCGACTATAAAGGCTTGCCTGCCGACGTGGTGCCTGGCGATATCCTGCTGCTTGATGATGGTCGTGTGCAGTTGAAAGTCCTCGAAGTTCAGGACATGAAAGTGTTTACCGAAGTCACGGTTGGCGGCCCACTGTCCAACAATAAAGGCATTAATAAGCTGGGCGGCGGTCTGTCAGCAGAAGCGCTGACCGAGAAAGACAAAGCAGACATTATTACTGCAGCAAAAATTAACGTCGATTACCTCGCCGTGTCGTTCCCTCGCAGTGGCGAAGACATGAACTACGCGCGCCGTCTGGCACGCGATGCGGGCTGTGAAGCGAAGCTGGTGGCTAAAGTTGAGCGAGCTGAAGCCGTAGCAAGCCAGGAAGCGATGGATGATATCATTTTGGCGTCTGACGTCGTGATGGTTGCGCGTGGCGACCTCGGTGTGGAGATCGGCGATCCAGAACTGGTCGGTATTCAAAAAGCCTTGATTCGCCGTGCTCGTCAGCTGAACCGTACCATCATCACCGCAACTCAGATGATGGAATCGATGATCACTAATCCAATGCCGACTCGCGCAGAAGTTATGGACGTTGCCAATGCCGTATTGGATGGAACGGATGCAGTGATGCTTTCAGCAGAAACCGCGGCTGGGCAGTATCCAGCTGAAACCGTTTCTGCAATGGCAAAAGTCTGCTTAGGCGCAGAAAAAATCCCCAGCGTTAACGTTTCTAAACACCGTTTAGAAGTGCAGTTTGACAACATTGAAGAAGCGATTGCCATGTCTTCAATGTACGCAGCAAACCATTTGCAAGGTGTAACCGCTATTATCACCATGACCGAATCGGGCCGTACGCCATTAATGACATCACGTATAACTTCTGGCCTGCCGATCTTTGCCATGTCACGTCACGAGCGTACGTTGAATCTGACCGCGCTTTATCGCGGTGTCACGCCTGTGTTTTTCGACAGCAACAACGACGGCGTTGCTGCTGCGCATGATGCGGTAAACCTGCTGCGCGACAAGGGCTTCCTTGTTTCAGGCGATTTGGTGATTGTGACTCAAGGCGATGTGATGAGCACCACCGGCACCACCAATACCAGTCGTATTCTGCGCGTGGATTAATTTCACGCACCTGACAGCGGCTTTAGTATGATGGACAACGCGACTGCCTGGCAGTCGCGTTTTTATTTTTCTGACAAGGAGGCCAGATGGCCCGCTTTAAACCCATCAGCCAATTGAGCGGACGCATATTGCTGTTTCCGTTGGCGTTGGTTCTGTTTGAATTTGCCACCTATATTGCGCATGACATGATTCAGCCCGGCATGCTGATCGTGACAAACGAATTCAACGTCGGCCCAGAATGGGTGTCTACTTCATTAACAGCCTATTTAATGGGCGGCGTCGTGCTGCAATGGCTGCTGGGACCGCTGTCAGACAAGTTTGGCCGTCGTCCCGTCATGTTATTTGGCATTCTGTTTTTTGCTGCTGCCTGTATTTTAACTACTTGGGTCGACAATATTACGCAATTCGTTAGCCTGCGCTTTGTGCAGGGTATTAGCCTTTGCTTCATTGGCGCGGTGGGCTATGCCGCCATTCAGGAAGCATTTGATGAGGCGTTAGCGGTGCGCATGATGGCGCTGATGGCTAATGTCGCGCTGCTTGCGCCACTGGCGGGTCCTTTAGCCGGAGCCGCATGGTTAACGGTTGGCAGCTGGCGCAGCATGTTTTGGCTGTTTGCAGCCTGCAGCATTCTGGCTTTTGTGGTGTTGTGGCGTGTTATGCCAGAAACCGCAGGCGATCGCAGCCACTCCGTGGCGTTGCCTAATCTGGCCCGCAGCTATGCGCGGCTGGCGAAAGATCGTCAGGTGATGTATGGCTCGTTTGCTATTGGATTAGTGTTTATTCCGATCCTGACGTGGGTTGCCTTGTCGCCGGTGATTTTAATGCACGACGAAGGCTTATCGCGTATGCAATACGCATTGCTGCAACTGCCTGTTTTCCTGGCAATGATTGCGGGAAACCTGACGCTGAGCAAGCTGGCAGGACGAGTGCCTATCGAGCAACCGGTAAAATTTGCCGCCTGGCCGATTCTTATTGGATTGAGCATCGCTTTACTGGCAAGCCTGCTAAACAGCCACAGCTATTTGTTCCTGACCGCTGGTCTGAGCCTATATGCATTTGGTGCAGGCATGGTTAACGCGGGTTTGTATCGCTTAACGCTTTACGCCAGCAGCGAGGGCAAAGGCAGCGTGGCAGCAATGCTTGGAATGATCAGCATCATGACGCTGGCTATCGGCATTGAGCTGGCGAAAAGTGGCTATTTCAGCGGCGGCACGCCTTGGTTTAGCCTGATCAATTTTATTAGCGGTGTGCTGTGGTTTGGATTAGTCACGCTGTTTCTGCGAGAACGTAAAAAACGTGCTCAGGTGACTTCTCTATAAGCTTCTTGAGAGGAAGGCCGCAACAGCGGCCTTTTTGTTACTTTCGAGGATGACGAGGATAAAGCTCATCGCGCTGGTAAGGTTCAATATCGCCCTCTTTGCGCGTTTTAAGCAGCTTCAAAATCCACGTATATTGTTCTGGATGCGGTCGAACGAATACTTCGACTTCTTCATTCATCTGGCGCGCCAGATGGTAGTCATCTGCGTCGAGTAAATCATCCATTGGCGGGCGTACATAGATTTCCAGTTTATGGGTCTTTTCGTTATAAACCGGGAACAGCGGCACCACACGTGCCCGACACACTTTCATCAGGCGGCCAACGGCCGGTAACGTCGCTTTATAGGTGCCAAAAAAGTCGACAAACTCGCTGTGCTCAGCGCCGTGATCCTGATCGGGAAGATAATAGCCCCAATAACCCTGACGCACCGAACCGATAAAAGGTTTAATGCCGTCGTTGCGTGCATGCAGACGACCACCAAAGCGACGACGCACACTGTTCCAGACGTAATCCAGCAAAGGATCACTTTGATTGTGGAACATGGCTGCCATCGGTTGGCCTTCTGAAGCCAGCAGCATCGCAGGAATGTCCACCGCCCAACCGTGTGGTACGAGTAAAATCACATTCTGCTTTTCAGCCTGCATCTGGTCGATAATTTCACGACCATGCCATTCAACCCGCTGATGAACACGTCCCGGGCCACGTATGGCGAGCTCTGCCATCATGGCCATGGCTTGAGGCGCAGTGGCAAACATGCGATCAACAATTTCAGCGCGCTGTTCTTCACTCAATTCTGGAAAGCAGTAATAGAGATTGATCAAGGCACGGCGCCGCGCGCCTTTAGCAAGTTTACCCGTGAACCGCCCTAATTTACCCAGGATAGGATCGCGCACTTTGGCAGGTAACATCGCCATACCCGCTAAGGCACCAATCCCCAGCCAATTGCCCCAGTATTTAGGTTTGAGAAATGAACGTTCAAAAACGGGAATAAACTCGATGTTATTTTTTTACGGGTTTCCATGCACTCGCCTCAATCAATGACCGGCTAATGATAGTGGCGACGTGCAAATTTGCAATCATCCCGCACCAGATATGAAAAAACCGACGGAATAACCGTCGGTTTTTCGCATTCCTGCTCAAAAAACGCTTACTTAAGTCCCAACTGAGGCTGCCAGGATTTTACCTGAGCCATGTACTGGGTGCGCTCTTTGCCGGTCAATCCTTCCATACGCGGCAGTTTCGCCGTCAGAGGATTGACCGCCTGGTTGTTGATCCAGATTTCGAAATGCAGGTGTGGGCCGGTTGAGCGTCCCGTGTTACCTGACAAACCGATACGGTCGCCACGCTTCACTTTTTGCCCTGGTTTCACCAGCACTTTCTTCATGTGCATGTAGCGCGTCATATACTGACGACCATGGCGAATCGCCACATAGTTACCTGCTGCACCACCGTTCTTCGCGACAACAATTTCACCATCGCCTACCGCCAGCACTGGCGTACCGATTGGCAGAGCAAAATCGACGCCTTTATGCGGTGCGACGCGCCCCGTGACCGGATTCAAACGACGTGGGTTGAAGTTCGATGAAACGCGATACTGTTTAACGGTTGGAAAACGCATAAACCCACGAGCAAGGCCAGATGCATTACGATCATAAAACTTGCCGTCTTCTGCACGGAAAGCGTAATAATCTTTACCACCCGAGCGCAAACGCACGCCCAACAGCTGACTTTGCGCACTTTTGCCATCCAGCATTTCACGCGACATTAATACGCTGAACTGATCGCCTGCACGCAGTTTGCGGAAATCCATTTGCCATTGCAGTGCTTTAATTACGGCGCTGGTTTCGCTGCTGCTTAAGCCAGCACGCTGTGCGCTGGCGGCAAAGCTACCCCGCACTTCACCTTGCAATACGTTGTTTCGCCATTCGCCCTTCTGCATTTCAGACTGCATCTTAAAGCCACCTGTATCGGTAAGCTCATAGGTGCGGGTTTCACGACGAGAAATTTCCCAAGACAACGTTTTCAGGCTGCCATCATCGGCCAGCGTCCAGCTAAGTTGCTGGCCCACTTGTAAATTTCGCAGATCGCTATCGCTGCTCACCAATGCGTTGATATTACTAATATCGATTCCGTATTGATTAAGGGCACTACTCAATGTATCGCCAGAAGAAACGGTGTATTCGTGGACACCGCTGGTTTCAGGGACATCTTTATCGATGTCGTCCGCTGGCAATTCATCATCCGGTTCTGGTGTGCTTTGATCAATCGGCTCACTGGCTTCCGGTAACAACGTGCGAAGCTCGTTTTTGTCCAACTCAATGGTTCGAACAATCGGCATCACATCATCGGTAGGATGGTAGACATAAGGCCGCCACACGGCGACGGCCAATGTCACAACAGTTAATGAACCCAGCATTACGCGGTGGGGGCGCGGCAAATTATTAAATGCGAGGGCGACAGAGCGGGCTAACTGCTGCACTTTTTACCTTTTCCTCTAAGCTCCTTTCAGGCAGGTCTCATACTGGCTTGACAGCTGTAAGAGAAATTTCATATAGCTGTCTTTTGATAAGCTGATGTCTGTGCCTAATGGGTCGAGTGTGCCTTTACGCACCTGCGTTCCCCGGGCAACAGCATCGATGACTGCCGGCCTGAATTGTGGCTCAGCAAAGACGCAAACGGCCTTTTGCTCAACCAACTGTGTTCGTATTTGATGTAAACGCTGTGCGCCCGGTTGGATCTCAGGATTTACGGTAAAATGCCCAGTGGGCGAAAGTCCGTAGTGTTTCTCAAAGTAAGTGTAAGCGTCGTGAAAGACGTAATACCCTTGGTTCCTGACCGGTGCGAGTTGCGCGCCAATGCGTTTGTCCGTGTCCGCCAATTCTGTCTCAAACTGCTGCAGGTTGGCGTCAAGTTTGGCTTTATCTTGCGGCATAAGTTCCAATAATTTTCCATGGATTGCAACCGCGGTTTTCCTTGCTATCTCTGGGGACATCCACACGTGCATATTATATTGTCCGTGATCATGATGATGGTGAGACGAGTCTTGATCTTCAGATTTATTTTGTTCGTGGTGCTCATCTTCATCATCACCGCTAATCAATAACGCACTAACTCCTTGTATATCGACAATTTCGAGATTTTTTTAGCAGGTAATTCTGCCGCTGATTTGCTCATAAACGCTTCCATGTCAGGGCCGACCCAAACCACTAAGTCCGCGTTTTTTAAGCGTTTTGCATCAGAGGGGCGTAAAGCATAATCGTGTTCTGATGCGCCATCTGGCAGCAAAACATCAACGGGCGTCACACCTTCGGCAATGGCCGCAGCAATAAACCCCACAGGCTTGATTGAGGCAACGATATTAGCGTGGGCAGGAAGCGACATTGCAGCCGCTAAGGAGAAGGCAGAAAAGGCGAAGAAGCGACCCTTTTTTTATGTAACATAATGCGACTTTCCATCGTGAGTAAGTGATGGGATGTGATATTATAACATTCTAAATTGTGTGCAACCTGTAAATACTATGTCCTCACTCGTAACTCTTGAAAACGTATCGGTAAAATATGGTCAGCGCACGGTGTTATCTGGCGTTAGCCTTGACTTGCAGCCAGGCCGCATTCTTACTCTGCTCGGCCCAAATGGTGCGGGTAAATCCACGCTTGTACGCGTAGTTTTAGGGCTATTAGCGCCTGATTCCGGCAACGTCCAGCGAGCCGCGGGTTTGCGTATCGGTTATGTCCCGCAAAAATTGCATATTGATCCGACTTTGCCGGTCACCGTTGAACGCTTTATGCGTCTGTCTCGCGGCAGCACAGCTGCAGACATTCTGCCTGCATTAAAGCGTGTTCAGGCGGGCCATCTTTTGAAATCACCGCTGCAAAAGCTTTCGGGTGGTGAAACCCAGCGCGTTTTATTGGCACGCGCCCTACTTAATCAGCCGCAGATCTTGGTCCTTGACGAGCCTACCCAAGGTGTTGATGTAAACGGTCAGGTCGCGCTTTATGACTTAATCGATCAGTTACGCAAGGAACTCAACTGCGGCGTTTTGATGGTTTCTCATGACCTGCATTTAGTGATGGCTAAAACCGACGAAGTGCTGTGCCTGAATCATCACATTTGCTGTTCAGGCACACCTGAAGCGGTATCTCAGCATCCCGAGTTTATTGCCATGTTTGGCCCACGTGAGGCACAACAACTGGCGATTTATCGTCATCACCATAATCATCGTCACGATCTTCAAGGACGTATCGTTTTACGCAGAGGACAAGGTCCATCATGATTGAGTTGTTATTACCGGGCTGGTTAGGTGGCGTGATGTTAGCGCTGGCGGCCGGACCGCTGGGTTCTTTTGTTGTCTGGCGTAAGATGTCCTACTTCGGCGATACGCTGGCACACGCATCACTGCTCGGCGTAGCCTTTGGTTTATTGCTCAGCGTTAATCCTTATTATGCCGTGATAGTGGTCACCGTTTGCTTAGCGCTGGGTTTGGTCTGGCTGGAACGTCGTCCGCATCTTGCCATCGATACGCTGCTTGGGATTATGGCCCATAGCGCACTTTCTCTGGGTTTGGTCGTTGTCAGCTTGATGAAAAACGTACGCGTTGACTTAATGGCGTATCTTTTTGGTGACCTGTTGGCGGTAACGCCTGAAGATTTATGGACTATGGGCGCAGGCGTGGTGCTGGTGTTGGCCGTAATGGCGTGGCAATGGCGCTCGCTATTGTCGATGACTATTAGCCCAGAACTGGCACAAGTCGATGGGGTTAACATCCAGCGCACACGTCTGATACTGATGCTGGTGACTGCCCTAACCATTGGTGTGGCAATGAAATTTGTCGGCGCGCTGATTATTACGTCACTGCTGATCATTCCTGCTGCCACGGCGCGCCGCTTTGCGCGTTCGCCCGAACAAATGGCAGGTATTGCGGTGATCATCGGAATTATTGCGGTGACAGGCGGACTGACTTTCTCCGCCTTTTACGATACGCCAGCCGGCCCTTCTGTGGTGCTGTGCGCCGCCATCCTGTTCATCATCAGCATGGTGCGCAAGCCGGCGGTGTAATTAGCTTTCTCGCGTTATACCAAAGTGACGATAAGCATGCTGCGTGGCCATTCGGCCGCGTGGTGTGCGTTGAATAAAACCTTGCTGGATCAAGAACGGTTCAATCACATCTTCGATGGTTTCGCGCTCTTCACCAATCGCAGCCGCCAAATTATCCAGGCCAACCGGGCCGCCCGTGAATTTATCAATGATCGCCAGCAGAAGTTTACGGTCCATGTAATCAAATCCTTCGCT
This sequence comes from Candidatus Pantoea bituminis, assembly GCF_018842675.1. NCBI lineage: Bacteria > Pseudomonadati > Pseudomonadota > Gammaproteobacteria > Enterobacterales > Erwiniaceae > Pantoea > Candidatus Pantoea bituminis. Next base: position 1,601,686 of record NZ_JAGTWO010000004.1, on the reverse strand, counting down.
GTCGACATTTAACATGTCCAGCGCGCTACATGAGACTTCACCGCTTAAATCACCGTTGGCTCGCACTTCTGCGAAGTCACGAACACGTCGTAGTAATCGGTTTGCAATACGCGGTGTGCCACGCGAACGGCGTGCTATTTCCAACGCCCCTTCATCGCTCAACGCCAACCCTAAACAGGCTGCACTACGGCTGACAATGTGCTGCAAATCCTTAACTTGGTAAAACTCAAGACGCTGCACAATGCCGAAGCGATCGCGCAACGGCGAAGTCAATGAACCCGCTCGCGTCGTGGCGCCAATCAAGGTAAAGGGGGCAAATCGAGCTTGATAGAGCGTGCAGCCGGCCCTTCACCAATCATGATGTCTAACTGGTAATCTTCCATCGCCGGATAAAGCACTTCTTCCACAACCGGTGACAGACGATGGATTTCATCGATAAACAGAACATCGTGAGGCTCAAGGTTAGTGAGCATCGCCGCCAGATCGCCCGCTTTTTCTAATACGGGACCAGATGTTGTGCGTAGGTTCACGCCCATTTCATTAGCAACGATATTTGCCAGCGTGGTCTTACCTAAACCCGGCGGGCCAAAAATCAACAAATGATCAAGCGCATCGCCGCGCAATTGCGCCGCCTTGATGAAAATCTCCATCTGCTCTCGCACCTGCGGTTGGCCAACATATTCGGCCAGCAGCTTAGGGCGAATCGCGCGATCAATACTTTCATCTTCAATAACGCTGGCTCCAGAGACCAGGCGATCGGCTTCTATCATGAATTACCTCAAATGGCAGCGCGAAGCGCTTCGCGGATAAGTGTTTCGCAATCCGCATCAGGTTTGCCGAGTTTGCTGATCATGCGGCTCGCTTCCTGCGGTTTATAACCCAGCGCTACCAGCGCTGCAACCGCTTCGCCTTCTGCGTCATTGGTCGCCGGCGCGGTACTTGGCGTGGTCAGGGCAAAAGCTGAATCGCCGCCAAACAGGTCGCCATGCATGCCTTTGAAGCGATCCTTCATCTCAACAACCAAACGTTCGGCAGTTTTCTTGCCTACGCCTGGCAGTTTCACCAACGCAGCGATCTCTTCTTTTTCCACCGCGTTAACAAATTGCTGAGCCGACATACCCGAAAGAATCGCCAGCGCCAGTTTTGGCCCCACGCCATTGACTTTAATTAGCTCGCGGAACAAAGCGCGCTCTTGCTTGCTGTTGAAGCCAAACAGCAGCTGTGCGTCTTCACGCACCACGAAATGGGTAAAAATCACCGCTTCATGGTTGAGTTCAGGTAACTCATAAAAACAGGTCATTGGCATGTGTACTTCATAACCCACACCGTTGGTTTCAATCAGCACCAGCGGCGGCTGCTTTTCTAAAATATTGCCCCGTAGACGACCTATCACCTGAACACTTCCTTTATAAAGAGTATGTGGCGGATTTTATAACATAAAAAAGGCTGGATGAATATCCAGCCTGTATCGCTTGCGTGATCCCTCGCAATTAGGTCGTTCGCAAACGGCCGCGGGTCATTACCAGTTTGCTATCGCTCATTTTCACCGCATTTTGCGAGATATGACAATGGGTTATTGCAATTGCCAACGCATCCGCTGCATCCGCTTGTGGATTTGCAGGCAGTTTCAGTAAAGTACGCACCATGTGCTGTACCTGTGCTTTTTCTGCGCTTCCTTTTCCCACCACGGTTTGCTTCACCTGACGCGCCGCATATTCAAACACCGGCAAATCATGGTTTACCGCAGCGACAATCGCCGCGCCACGCGCCTGTCCCAGCTTCAACGCAGAATCAGCATTCTTTGCCATAAACACCTGTTCGATGGCGAAGTAGTCAGGCGAAAACTGAGTGATGATTTCGCTAACGCCTGCATAAATCAGCTTCAGGCGCGGAGGCAAATCTGTGGTGTTAGTGCGAATACAGCCGCTGCCTAAATAGGTAAGCTGGCGACCTGTTTGACGAATCACGCCATAACCGGTGATACGCGAACCGGGATCGATACCTAAGATGATCGCCATTACGCGCCTCCGGTTATGTGTTTATAGCCTGACGCCATTACAGCGTTTCCGCGACCTCGTCGGAGATCTCACCGTTGTGATAAACCTCCTGCACGTCATCGCAATCTTCCAACATGTCGATCAAACGCAGCAGTTTTGGCGCGGTTTCCGCATCCATTTCCGCTTTGGTTGAAGGGATCATCGCCACTTCTGCGGTATCCGCTTTGAAGCCAGCAGCGTCCAACGCATCGCGTACAGCGCCCATCTCTTCCCACGCGGTAAAGACATCAATGGTGCCGTCATCGTAGCTCACCACATCTTCAGCACCGGCTTCCAGCGCCGCTTCCATGACCTGATCTTCATCGCGGCCTGGCTCATAAGAAATCACGCCTTTCTTGCTGAACAGATACGCCACCGATCCATCAGTGCCGAGATTACCGCCGGTTTTGGTGAAGGCGTGACGCACTTCGCCAACGGTACGATTGCGATTATCGCTCAGGCATTCAATCATGATGGCTGAGCCGCCCGGGCCGTAACCTTCATAGATGATGGTTTCCATGTTGGCGTTATCATCGCCGCCCACACCACGTGCAATGGCGCGATCCATGGTGTCACGCGTCATATTGTTTGACAGCGCTTTGTCCATGGCGGCGCGCAGACGCGGGTTAGAGCCAGGATCACCACCGCCGAGCTTGGCTGAGGTCACCAGTTCACGAATGATTTTGGTGAAGATTTTGCCACGTTTAGCGTCTTGCGCCGCTTTACGGTGCTTGGTGTTTGCCCACTTACTGTGTCCTGCCATTTTACATTTTCTCCGAACTTGGCATGGTGCAGGCTATCTTGCTAACGATTTTGCTTTCCGGCAGTGCTCGCAATCCTCATGTACAGAAGTACGCTCCGGTTGCTCTGCGCTGGCGGTCAGCAACCTCGCTGCGCCGATTACGCCCGACTGTTTCATTCTGAGGTGCAGTTCAGTGAGCCTGCACCGGTAACATTAAAACCTTAACGAATTTGCCACCGAAAAAACGCGCGGCGGCAGACATTCAGGTAAATTCTTCAATTGCCTGGCGATTACTCCAGGACTTGGTCAGTACTGCTGCGTCTGCGGGTGCAATCCAGCGAAAAGCAAGATGCTCAGTCAGCGCAATATCGCGTTCATTTGGCAGTTGCAGCCGAAACCAGTGTTCGCGATTGTGCGTTGTTCCCGGCGCATAGCGATGGCGATAGTGCGGGAAGATCTCAAAATCAATCTGACGCTGACAATCTTCTACCGTTAATTGCTCAGCCAACACATCAATCCCTAGCTCTTCTTCCACTTCTCGCTGTGCAGCCTGAAGGGGGATCTCTCCCGCCTCAAGGCTACCCGTGACTGATTGCCAAAAATCGGGATCGTCACGCCGTTGCAGCATTAACACCCGGCCAGTATCTTGCGCATAAATAACCACCAGCACTGAAACCGGGTGTTTGTACACCATTATTTCGACTCTGGCTTTTCTTTCTTAACGACCTGAATACCTAATTCCAGCAACGAAGCGGGGTTGGCTTCGCTAGGGGCTTCAGTCATCAGACACGCCGCGGCAGTGGTTTTTGGGAACGCAATGACGTCGCGAATATTGTCGGTGCCGGTCAGCAGCATGGTCAGACGATCCAGACCAAACGCCAGACCTGCGTGCGGCGGCGTACCAAATTTCAGCGCATCCAGCAGGAAGCCAAACTTCTCACGCTGCTCATGCTCTTCGATACCCAAAATACTGAACACGGTTTGCTGCATTTTGCCGTGATGGATACGCACCGAACCGCCGCCCACTTCATAACCATTGATCACCATGTCATAGGCATTGGCTACTGCCAGCGTAGGATCTGCTGCCAGCTGCTCTGCGCTCATCTCTTTCGGCGCAGTGAATGGGTGGTGCATCGCTGCCAGGCCGCCCTCTTCATCTTCTTCAAACATCGGGAAGTCGATCACCCACAGCGGTGCCCAGGCTTTCTCATCAGTGACGTTCAGCTCACGCCCCACTTTCAGACGCAGCGCGCCCAGCGCATCAGCCACGACTTTGGCGCGATCAGCACCAAAGAAAATGATGTCGCCATCTTGTGCGCGGGTACGATTCAGAATCTCTTCAACGATTTCCGCATTCAGGAATTTCGCCACCGGGCTTTGAACGCCCTCAAGGCCACTCGCACGATCGTTGACCTTCATCCACGCCAAGCCTTTGGCGCCATAAATTTCCACAAACTTGCCGTATTCATCAATCTGCTTGCGGCTCAGCTGGGCACCGGTTGGCACACGCAGCGCGGCAACGCGACCTTTTGGATCGTTAGCCGGACCAGAGAACACCTGGAATTCGACGTTTTGCAGCAGGTCGCCCACGTCAATCAGTTCCATTGGGTTACGCAGGTCTGGCTTGTCTGAGCCGTAACGGCGCATCGCTTCCGCAAAGGTCATCTGCGGGAACGCACCCAGATCCACACCTTTCACATCTTGCCAAAGATTACGGATTAAACGTTCCATAATTTCACGCACTTGTGGCGCGCTCAGGAAAGAGGTTTCCACATCAATCTGGGTAAATTCTGGCTGGCGATCGGCACGTAAGTCTTCATCACGGAAGCACTTAACGATTTGATAATAGCGATCAAAACCCGACATCATCAGCAGCTGTTTGAACAGCTGAGGTGATTGCGGCAGCGCATAAAACTTGCCTTTATGCACGCGGCTTGGCACCAGATAGTCACGCGCACCTTCTGGCGTGGCTTTGGTCAGCATTGGGGTTTCAATATCGAGAAAGCCTTCATCATCCATAAAGCGACGCACGAAGCTGGTAATTTTCGCGCGGGTTTTCAAACGCTGAACCATTTCTGGACGACGCAGATCCAAGTAACGGTATTTCAGGCGCGCTTCTTCGCTGTTGTTCTGATTGGAGTCGAGTGGCAGCGGCTCGGAGCGGTTGATGATAGTCAGCGCTTCAGCAAACACCTCCACTTCGCCGGTTGCCATCTCGGCATTTTTATTTTTGTCGTCACGCGCACGCACGGTTCCGGTGATCTGGATACAGAATTCGTTGCGCAGTTCAGACGCCAGCTTGAAAGCATCCTGACGATCGGGATCGAAGAACACCTGCACGATGCCTTCACGGTCGCGCATATCGATAAATATCAGGCTTCCCAGATCGCGACGGCGGTTGACCCAGCCGCAAAGAGTGACTTGCTGACCTACATGAGACAGATTGAGCTGTCCGCAATATTCTGAACGCATAACACCATCCTTTAAACTTCACCGCTGCAGCTGACAGCATCAGGCCGCGTAACCATTTGAGATGCTGTCGCAAAAAAGGCGGTCATTATAATGGAAAAAGGCAAACAGGATAAGTAGAGCCGCGCCAAAGCGGGCATTTCATTACTGCATTTCGCCTGTTTGCACCTACTGGCTACTATAAAGGATAATTTGTCATCGACTTTGAGCCAGGAGAAATGGCGTGACGCTTCGTATCGGCCTGCCGCAATGGCAGCATTCGCACTGGAAACGTTGGGGAATTGAGAACCTGGCGGATTATGCACGCCTCTTTCACTGTGTTGAGGGTAACACCACGCTTTACGCGTTACCGAATGCTGAAACGGTATTGCGCTGGCGCGACATGACACATGATGAATTCCGCTTCTGCTTCAAATTCCCTGCCACCATTAGTCATCAGGCCGCGTTACAGCACAGCGATGATTTGCTCGAGGAATTTTTGCGTCTGCTCGATCCTCTTGCCGATCGCATCGGGCAATATTGGTTGCAGTTGCCCGCCCGCTTTTCACCGCAACAACTCGACCAACTGTGGCAGTTTCTGGACAGCTTGCCGCGCCGTTTCTCTTATGGCGTTGAGGTTCGACATCCTGAATTCTTTGCCAAAGGGGAAGCGGAACGCAGATTAAATAGCGGGCTGCTGGAACGTGGTGTTAATCGCGTCATCCTCGACAGCCGACCGGTGCATGCTTCAACCTCGCAACATCCCGCTGCACTGCATGCGCGCCAGCAAAAACCGCGCGTTCCGCCCCATGCACTGCGCACGGGATCACAGCCGATGGTGCGGTTTATCGGCAGCGACAGTGTGGAAGAGAGCGTACCGCTGTTTCAAATTTGGCTGAATAAACTGGCGGAATGGCAGCAAAACAGCGATCCCCTGCTCTTTCTACACACCCCCGATATGGGGGAGGTTTTTCCGCTGATACAAGCGCTTTGGCCGCAGTTACAGCAGTTAGATCCCAGCATCGGTAGCGGGCCCGACTGGCCGCAACAGGATTCACTGTTTTAAGTATTCAGCGGGACAGTGAACGCCTGGCTGGCTAGAATGGCTGCCTTAGCACGATTTCTGGAGTTTTAATGGTTAGCGCGTTGTATGTGGTGTTAGGTGCCTTGTTAGTGATGAAGTTTACGCTGGATGTGGTGCGCCACCGCCGGCAATATCGCGTGGCTTATGGTGATGGCGGCGTTTACGATTTGAAAATGGCGATACGCATTCATGGAAATGCCATCGAAACCATTCCGCTTGCATTGCTGCTGCTGATCGTCATGGAAATGAACGGCGCGGACATCTGGATGATTCATCTGACTGCACTGCTGTTTTTCATGGGTCGCTTACTTCACGCTTACGGTTTACGTCACAGCGTCATGAAAGGACGTAAATATGGCATGATGTTCACGCTTTTTGCCCTGTGTGGCATGACCATTTTCAACCTGATTTACCTGCCGTGGGAATTGGTGTTGACGCTACATTAAACGGTGCAGGCTTAACGGGTGCAGCCTGCGGCAGTTTCTGCCAGAATAGCGCCCTTTCCGTCCTCTCTTCGGATTTTTCGTTATGTCTGACCGCGATACGCTATTTTCCGCGCCCATCGATAAACTGGGCGACTGGACCTTTGACGAGCGCGTGGCTGAAGTCTTTCCCGACATGATTCAGCGCTCGGTGCCCGGCTACTCCAACATCATTTCGATGATTGGCATGCTGGCAGAACGCTTCGTTCAGCCCGATAGCCAGGTTTATGACCTTGGCTGTTCGTTAGGCGCGGCGACCTTATCGGTGCGCCGCAATATTCACGTGCCGGGCTGTACCATTATTGCCGTGGACAACTCGCCGGCAATGGTCGAGCGCTGCCGTCGCCATCTTGATGCGTTTCGCGCTGACACACCGGTCACGGTGCTGGAAGCCGATATCCGCGATATCGAGATTACCAACGCCTCAATGGTGGTGCTTAACTTCACGCTGCAATTCCTTGAACCGCCAGCGCGCTTAGCGCTGCTGAAGAAGATCTGGCAAGGTCTGAATCCGGGCGGTGCGTTAGTGGTCTCTGAGAAGTTCAGCTTTGAAGATGCGGAAGTGGGAGAACTGCTGTTCAACATGCATCACGATTTCAAACGCGCTAACGGCTACAGCGAGCTGGAGATCAGCCAAAAACGCAGCATGTTAGAAAACGTGATGCTGACTGACAGTGTGGAAGCACATAAAGCACGTCTGAAAGCGGCGGGCTTTTCGCATGCTGAGCTGTGGTTCCAGTGTTTTAATTTTGGTTCGTTGGTGGCGTTGAAATGATCGATTTTGGCCGTTTTTATCAGCAAATTGCCGTCGGCCCGCTCGCCCAATGGCTTGAAGTCTTGCCTGGGCAAATCAGCACCTGGCAACGTGAAAACCTGCATGGGCACTTCCGCGACTGGTATAAGTCACTGGAATACTTACCGCTGCTTGAGCCGCAACGTCTGGATTTATTGCACAGCGTGAGCGCGGATCGCGACGACATCAGCGATCGTCATCGTCAAGGCATTGAGAAATTGCTGCGCAACCTGATGCCGTGGCGCAAAGGCCCCTATTCGTTGTATGGCACTGAAATTAATACGGAATGGCGTTCTGACTGGAAATGGGAACGGGTGTTACCGCACATCTCCTCGTTAGCCGGTCGTACGGTTCTGGATGTGGGCTGCGGCAGCGGTTATCACATGTGGCGCATGATCGGTGCAGGCGCACATTTTGTGGTGGGCATCGATCCCATGCAGTTGTTTTTGTGCCAGTTCGAGGCGGTACGAAAACTGCTGAATGACGATCGGCGTGCACATCTGCTGCCCATCGGCATTGAACAACTGCCCGCTTTACAAGCCTTTGATACCGTATTTTCCATGGGCGTGCTCTATCATCGCCGTTCGCCGCTGGATCACCTGCTTCAGCTGAAAAATCAGCTGGTGAGCGGTGGTGAACTGGTGTTGGAAACGCTGGTGATCGAGGGCGACGTGAATCAGGTGCTGGTGCCAGGCGAACGTTATGCGCAGATGCGTAATGTGTTCTTTATTCCGTCTGCCGAAGCGTTGAAAAGCTGGCTAGAAAAAAGCGGCTTCGTTGATGTGCGTATCGTAGATTATGCGGTAACGTCCACCGATGAACAGCGCCGCACCGATTGGATGATCAGCGAATCGCTGGCCGAGTTCCTGGATCCCAACGATCCAGGCAAAACGGTTGAAGGTTATCCCGCTCCGCTGCGTGCCGTGTTAGTCGCCACCAAGCCGTAATCTTTACCGGCGAGGCTGTTACCGACGAGAAAAGGCCAGCTTCGCCGCAAATCCAATAAACACGCATCCCGTCAAACGATCCATTATTTTTAAGATGCGGGGCTGACGCAAGTGGCGGGCAAAATAGTGACTGCCCCCTATCAGCACCGCGTTCCACACCAAGCCCAACAGCATATGCGCCAGCGCCATCAACGTGCACCATAACGCCACCGACGCGCCAGCAGGAATAAATTGCGGCAAAAAGGTCACGTAGAAAACACCCACTTTGGGGTTGAGCAGATTACCGAGCAATCCACGGCTAAAGCAGGTGAGATAACGCTGCTGTGCGGAATCGCTGCTTTTAACGTCTTCAGGTTGGCTACGAGGGTTAAACAGCAGCTTCAATCCCAGATAGAGCAGATACGCTGCGCCCAGCCATTTCAGCAAATTGTAGGCTATTTCAGAGGCCAGCAGCAGCGCGCCCAATCCTAATCCCACCGCCACACCCCAAAGCAAACAGCCTAACGTCACGCCCAATGCCGTCACGCTGGCACGCTTCCATCCCTGCGCCGCAGCAGATCGCAGTACCAACGCGGTGTCGAATCCTGGTGTTAGCGTCAAAATCGTAATGGCGAACAGAAAAGAGATCAAAGTCGTGGTCATGTATAGCGTCCTGATTGATTCAGCACAACATAGCAAGATCGGTGGCTGGTGTAACCTTAACGTAATAAATGAGACGTATTTTCATTACCCCAGCTAGTACTGAAGCAGCGAACGCATTTTGTGCCAGGCTGTTATCGGCCTTCTATTTTCATATCAAGGAGTTGTGATCATGAGTAAATTTATCTTCTCTTCACCCCGTAAATATGTGCAAGGCGCTGGTGTGTTGGACGAACTGGGTCCTTACATCGCTGAGTTGGGCAATCATGCTTTTCTGGTCGCGGATGATATCGTCTGGAAATTGATTGGTGAGCGTGCACAACAGGCGCTGAAAACCGCCAATATTGACTTCGTCTGGCAACAGTTCAATGGCGAAGCCTCTAGCAACGAAATTAACCGCCTGAGCGAATTAGCCAAAGCGCAGGGCTGTAACGTGATTGTTGGCCTTGGCGGCGGTAAAACGCTGGATACGGTGAAAGCCATTGCTGACGAATTGAAGCAGCCGGTGGTGATTGTGCCGACGATCGCCTCAACCGATGCGCCTTGTAGCGCCCTTTCAGTGATCTATTCCGACAGCGGCGTGTTTGAAAGCTATCGCTTTTACAACAAAAACCCTGATTTGGTGTTGGTCGATACCGCCGTGTGCGCCAATGCGCCTGCGCGACTGTTTGCTTCAGGTATTGCCGATGGTTTGGCAACCTGGGTCGAAGCACAAGCCGTGGCCCGCTCACATGCGAAATCAATGGTCAACGGCGATCCCACCATTGCCGGTTTGGCGATTGCGCGTGCCTGTGAAGAAACGCTGCTGAAATGGGGTTTCAGTGCCTATACCGCCGTCAGTGAAAAACGTGTTACCCCTGCGGTGGAAGCGGTAGTGGAAGCTAACACGCTGCTTTCCGGTTTAGGATTTGAAAATGGTGGACTGGCGGGTGCCCATGCGATCCACAACGGCTTTACGGCCATCGACGGCGAGATTCATCACCTCACACACGGCGAGAAAGTCGCTTACGGCACGTTAACGCAAATGGTATTAGAACAGCGCCCGGATGAAGAGATTGCCCGCTATATTCGCTTCTATCGCTCCATCAATATGCCTACCACGTTGAAAGCGTTGCATCTGGAAAACGAGAGTTGGGAGAATTTAGTTAAAATCGGTGCGCTAGCCAACAGTGACGGCGACACGCTGAAAAACCTCAACCCTAATCTCTCGCCAGAAGATATCGCTAATGCGATTGTGGCGTTGGACGCGTTTAGTAAAACAGTTAACTAATCTGTTCAGGGCGATCGGTGGATCGCCCTATTCTTCTGACGCTGCCGGATTATCCCAATACTGATATTTGTATGCTGAGCTAAGGTGTCGCTCAATCGTGCCTTTATCGAAAATTTCGGTTTCGTGCAGGTAACTCAGTGTGCAGTTTCCCACTTCGTCCCACAATTGACACTCATCTACCGAACGGATTGTACTGACCGGTGTGCTGGCAGTGCCATTAAGGCGCAACTCACGGAATTGCTGATCGTAGGTATAGGTATCTTTGCTGCGCGATGAACTGGCGCTTACCACTAAACCTTGCGGATTCCAGCGATAATGGTTTTCACCGTTGGTCATTTCATCGGTGCCGCGCGCCACGCTTTTTTCCAGCCGATACTGTGCGTCGTAGCGATACGTGGTGTCAGTGAAACCGTTTTGTCCCATGCTGATGAATTTGTCTGAGGAGCTGACAATGTTACCGTTTTTGCCCATTTGCCAGTTGATGGTGCCCTGACGATTGTCGACCACCACTTCTTTGCCTTCCTTCAGCACCTTGACCAAATAGGCATACTCTGCAACCCAACCGCCTTGTACCCGAGCAATATGTTGCTCCATGCTGAGAATCACGTTGCGCTCATTCTTGTCATAGCTGACATCGGCAACCATCAAATCGCCGCAGGGATCAAACTGACCGAGCACGCGTTTTTGCGAGTTTACATCTTTGCCAAATTCTCCGGCGATGACCTGCCGCACTGCACCTTTCGCACTGCCGCCTAACATAATCCAGTTATTGCTGCTGGCAATGACGCCGCTTTGTGGTCCGCAATTGCTGGCCGCAAAAAGTGGACTGCTCAACGCAGCCGCTAACAAGGATACGGCAGAGATCAGGAAGCTTTTCATGATGTAAGTCCCAGACAACAGTACGTTAAGTGTAATCGCAACGGCGTTTATCGGCGGGAAAAAGCGTAAATAGCAGGCAAAAAATACCCCAGCAAGCGTGCTGGGGTTTGGTACTTGCAAACATCACGTCAATGATCGGCGTGCTGCGCGGCAAAATCTGGGGTGATTCAGGCGACCCGAACGCTGTTCATCTGCATCACACTTCTCATGGCTTCCACCACATCACTATCTACGCAATAGCGACTGAACTCATCGGTTTCGGCTTCAGAACACATTGAAACACCGGCTTTTCGGTAACGCATCGGCGATACCACAAGGTGGCTGGCCGAGCTGTGAACTTCACGAATGCCCATATCGAGAAACTTCTGTAGGTTACTCAGGCGAACGCCTGCACCTGCCATGATAATAGGACCTTCACTGAGATCATTTAGTTCCTTCAACAATGCAATTCCGTTTTCCGCGCTTTGCTGCTGGCCTGAAGTCAGAATGCGCGCGACGCCGAGATCGGTCAACTCCTTCAGTGCACGTTTAGGACTATGGCACAGGTCAAATGCACGATGGAATGTCACTGAAACGCCGTCGCACAGCGCCATGATTTGCCGCATTTGCGCATGGTTGATGTGGGCATCTTCATCCAGCATTCCCACCACCAGCCCCGGAAAGCCCAATTCACGGATCAACGCCACATCCGATTTCATTACTTCAAATTCGCGGGCGGTATAGCAAAAATCGCCACCGCGCGGCCTGACAATCGGATGAACCGGAATCGAAAGTTCGCGTCGGGCTGCTTCCAGCGTCCCAGCCGAGGGTGTTAATCCCCCTTCACGCGGCGCTGCGCACAGCTCAACGCGATCGGCTCCAGCCTGCTGCGCGGTCATTGCGCAATCCACGCCGTAACAACAAATTTCCAGTTTGGTCATTCTCTTCTCCTTTACATGACGTCTGGTTCGAACCAAGTTCATCGGTTAGTCTGACTGCTGGAATGATTTTACGCGGAAAGGTAACTATGGCATTCAATTTTGACCAACGGATAGACCGTCGTCACAGCGATAGCCTTAAATGGCACAAATATGCGGACCAGGACATTCTGCCATTGTGGGTAGCTGATACTGATTTCCGTTCGCCCGAGTGCATTATCGATGCGATCAAAGCCCGCGTTGAACATGGAATTTTTGGCTATGGCGATAAGCCAAACGGTTTGATTGATATTGCCGTTCAGCGCTTCGCCTCGCGCTATCAGTGGCACGTCGATCCGGCATGGATCGTTCCATTACCGGGCGTCGTCAGCGGGTTAAATATTTCGGTTCGCGCGTTTACCGCAGCCGATGAAATCACTGTTGCGCCAACGCCCATTTATCCGCCCTTTCGCGGTGCTGCCAAACTCGCTGAACGCGGCCAGCTGAATCTGCCGTTAGTGCTTAATGAGCATCGTTGGGTCATGGACATTGATGCCGCCAACCAGCAGATGAGTGGCAAAGAGAAATTACTGATGCTGTGTAACCCACAGAATCCTGGCGGAACGGTCTATCGTCGTGATGAACTGGAAGCGCAGCTTGCTTTTGCTCAGCAACATGATTTGATTGTTTGCACCGATGAAATTCACTGCGATTTATTGCTGGAACCGGGCGTGCAGCACATTCCTTTCGCCTCACTCAGTGAAGATGCCGCGCAGCGCAGCATTACGCTTATTTCCCCCTCAAAAACCTTCAACATCGCCGGATTGGGCGCTTCACTGGCGATCATTCCTAATGCTGAATTACGTGCCCGCTTCAATCGCGTGCGTCAGGGCATTGTCCCTTCCGTGGATATTCTGTCGCTGGTTGCTGCCGAAGCCGCGTGGCGGGACGGCGATGCGTGGTTAGAAGCACAACTCGTCTATTTACGGCGTAATCGCGACTGGCTGGTCGAGCAGGTCAATGCGCTGCCGGGCCTGACGATGACATCACCCGAAGCCACCTATTTGGGTTGGATCGATGCCAGCGCGCTCAACGTCGCCAGCCCGGCGCTCTATTTTGAAAAATATGGACTTGGCTTTTCACCAGGTCGTGACTTTGGCGATGATAAGTTTGTACGGCTGAATTTTGGCTGCACCCGTGCGCTGCTGGAAGAAGCGGTCGTGCGGCTGGGCAAAGCCGTCAACGCCCGCGTTTAATCTGCCTCGCTGGCGACAATCTCTTCCAGTCGCCACGGATGAAACTTTATTGTGGTTTGCCCATCTGTTACCGCTAAGGTCGGGTTGGGCAAACGCTCATTTTCTCCTTTCGGCGAACTGGTTTTAAATGAGATGCCCGGCTGCGTTAGCGCGTCATCTGATAACAGCGCCATCGCTCGCATGCCCAGCGTTTCAGGTTCGCCGCGCAGGACGATTTCAACATGTTCCCAACCTTCATGACGGTAGCGTTTTTCACCTGGCCAAGGCAGTTCAATCACGTCGAGTTGCCAGCCAGCGACCTCAATGGGCTGATGTAACTTAAACAGGCAAATCGGCCGGCCGTTGATCATCGCTTCAGAAAACTGGCAGCCAATTTGTAAAAAACCCTGCTTCCAGCGCTCTGCCGTTGCGTTTTGGTGACAACGAACAGCAATGTGATCAGATTCGAGATCGCCTAATGAGAGACCTAAGCGTTCAGAAAAACTCTCTAACGATTTCTCGAATCGCACTAAATCTGCCTTTAAATCGTCTAATTGTGGGGGAAAAGTGCTCTTCACTGCGTAAAATCTCCTTAAATAATGCAATATTTCTTATCAATATAACATGCTGTCAGCGCTGAGTTAGGAACACCAAAAGCGTAGGATTCATCCGATTTGACGCGTAAATTGCCGCAAAAGGATATAAACAGACCTTTTAATTCGGATTTATCCTCTCTTTAGGTCCAGCAGTTTCTGGATGAAAACACCTTAACTACATGTTTTGTATCAGCTTCTTTAATACAATGAGATAAGTCTTATTTGGGCAGAGAACAATTGCAGCCATGCGGTCTTTCTTATAAATTTGACCTAACACAACTCAAAGGAATAGCTCAATGACCATGCTAATTGTTGTCGCAGTCCTAATCGCACTGATGGGATTTGCTATTTCCCGCCATTGGAAGGTGCGTGAAGACAAAAGTGTTAAAAATCCTCGCCGCCATCTGCGCCGTCGTTAAATCAAGCGGGAAACATTTTAGGCTCTGTTTCCCTGCTTTATCCAACTGCTGACGCCCACAGACAATTCACGTATACTTTCCCCCTCATTTTTTTCCGTTTTGTCTGGGTCATTAACGCCAGGCAAGATGATGATGACGGCTCGTCATCGTTCAGACGAGCGTTTTTCAGCATATGAAGGTAACTCGGTGAATATTCAGGCACTTCTTTCCGCAAAAGTCAGTCAGGCAATGGTTTTAGCCGGCGCGCCCGCCGATTGCGAACCTCAGGTTCGTCAGTCAGCCAAGGTTCAGTTTGGTGATTATCAGGCAAACGGCATTATGGCCGTGGCGAAAAAACTGGGACAAGCGCCGCGACAATTAGCTGAGACCGTGTTGCAGAATCTTGATCTGACAGGCATCGCCAGCAAAGTTGAGATTGCCGGACCGGGCTTCATCAATATTTTCCTTGACCGTCAATGGCTGGCTGAAAACGCTAAGCAAGCGCTGCGTTTGCCTCGTTTAGGCGTGACGCTGGCTGAACCTCAAACTATCGTGATCGATTACTCTGCGCCCAATGTCGCGAAAGAGATGCACGTTGGTCACGTGCGCTCCACCATCATCGGTGATGCCGCCGTACGCACTCTGGAGTTTCTGGGACATAACGTGATTCGTGCTAATCACGTTGGCGACTGGGGAACGCAGTTCGGCATGCTGATCGCCTTTCTTGAGAAGCAGCAGAACGAAGATCATGCAGAAATGGCGCTGGCAGATCTGGAAGAGTTTTATCGTGAAGCGAAACGTACCTATGACGAAGATCCTGCGTTTGCCGAGCGCGCACGCGGTTACGTGGTAAAACTGCAAGGTGGCGACGCCTATTGCCGTGAGATGTGGAAGAAGCTGGTCGACATCACCATGAGTCAGAACCAGAAAATTTATGACCGTCTGAACGTGACGCTGAGCCGTAAAGATGTCATGGGTGAAAGCCTCTACAACGATATGCTGCCAGGCATCGTCAGCGATCTGAAAGACAAAGGCTTAGCCGTCGAAAGCGAAGGCGCAACCGTGGTGTTTCTGGACGAGTTCCAGAACAAAGAAGGCGATCCCATGGGCGTTATCATCCAGAAAAAGGATGGCGGATACCTTTACACCACTACCGATATTGCCTGTGCCAAATACCGTTATGAAACACTGCATGCCGATCGTGTGCTGTATTACATCGATTCTCGTCAGCATCAGCATCTGCTGCAAGCCTGGACTATCGTGCGTAAAGCGGGTTATGTCCCGGAGAATGTGCCGCTTGAGCACCATGCGTTTGGCATGATGTTAGGTAAAGATGGACGTCCTTTCAAAACGCGTAGCGGCGGCACCATTAAACTCGCCGATCTGCTGGATGAAGCTTATCAGCGTGCTTACACGCTGGTGCGTGAGAAAAATCCTGAGATGCGTGAAGAAGAGGTGAAACAGCTGGCGGAAATCGTCGGTATTGGCGCCGTGAAATACGCTGACCTGTCGAAAAGCCGTACCACGGATTACATCTTCGACTGGGATAACATGCTGGCCTTTGAAGGCAATACTGCCCCGTACTTGCTGTATGCCTACACTCGCGTGCTGTCGGTCTTCCGCAAAGCGGGTATCGATGCAGAAACGCTGGATGCCGATCTGTTTATCACTGAAGATCGCGAAGCGCTGCTGGCGACCCGCTTGTTGCAGTTCGAAGAAGTGATCACCCAAGTCGCGCGTGATGGTACGCCGCATGTGATGTGTGCTTATCTGTATGACCTCGCGGGTCTCTTCTCTGGCTTCTATGAGCATTGCCCCATTCTCAGCGCGGAAGAAGAACGTACCCGCCTGAGCCGTTTGCAGCTTGCGGCGCTTACTGCTAAAACCTTGCAGCAAGGTCTCGATACCTTGGGTATCCAAACCGTCGAACGTATGTAAACACAAAAAAACCCCGCTTCGGCGGGGTTTTTTATGCATTTCACCGCGTCTTAGCGGTAGTTCACCATCACTTCACTGCTCACCACGCGCAAGCCCGGCGGCAAACGTCCCGTACCGGCAAAACCAAATACCATATGCAAGGTTTCGTCTGCCGACAGATGCGCCAGGCCGCGAGTGCTGCCGCTGCCTCCGTCAAGCGAAGTGCAGCGCTGCGCTGCGCACAGCTTCACTTCCAGTCCCGCTGGCGCAGGTTTGCTGAGTTGATAACGCCAGTTCACAACGTCGATATAACCGTCTGTATTTTTCGGCGGCAGTAAGGGCTGCGAACGTTGCCAGCCGCCTCGATTCGCCAACAGCGGGCCATTAGCGCTCGCGTGCCATGCGCCGCCCGCAGCCTGGGAACAAAGCGGTAACATGCACAGCAGCCACAGCCAGCGTTTCATTATTTGCCTCCAATGGTCGCCGTCATGCGAATTTGGCGGTTGTCGCTCAGCTCCATGTTTGACAGCACCACCAGTTGCGGCAGATTGCGGCGCAGGAAGCGCGCCAGCAACGCACGTAGCGGATGATTCACCAACAATACTGGCGGCGCGCCCAGCATCTCCTGGCGTTGCAATGCATCTTGCGCCTGGCTTAACAGGCGATCGGCAAGGCCCGGTTCAAGTCCACCACCGCCTTGTAACGCCTGTAATAACAAGCGCTCTAACGTAGCGTCCAGACCAATAACCTGCACTTCATCATTACCCGGGAACCACTGTTGCGTAATCGCGCGGCCCAAGGCTACGCGTACGACACTGGTGAGTTCTTGTGGATCGTTCTGAATCGGCGCATGTTCCGCCAGCGTTTCAATAATGGTGCGCATATCGCGAATCGATACACGTTCTATCAGCAAGTTTTGCAGTACTTTGTGCATCGTGGTCAGGGAGATCACGCCTGGCACTAAATCTTCAGTGAGTTTCGGCATCTCTTGCGTCACGCGATCCAACAACTGCTGCGCTTCCTGACGACCAAAAAGCTCGCTGGCGTATTGACCAATCAGATGATTCAGATGCGTAGCGACCACGGTACTGGCTTCAACTACGGTAAAGCCCTGAATCTGCGCCTGCTCTTTCAGCGCACTGTCAATCCAGATTGCTGCCAGACCAAAGGCGGGATCCACCGTGGCTTCGCCCGGCAAAGTCCCTGCCGCCGTGCCTGGGTTAATCGCCATCCAACGTCCTGGATAAGCATCACCGCTGCCAATTTCCACACCTTTCATCAGAATACGGTAGCGCGCAGGCGGCAGTTCCATGTTGTCACGGATATGCACCACCGGCGGCAAGAAGCCAACATCCTGCGCCACTTTTTTACGAATACTGCGGATACGGCCTAACAGCTCGCCATTTTGCAGGTGATCGACCATCGGAATCAGGCGATAACCCACTTCCATGCCCAGCGTGTCCTCCAGTTGTACGTCAGTCCAGGACGCTTCCGCAGTCGCTGCGGTTGCCGGGGTATTCTGGGTTTTATTGATGCTGTTGGTCGCCTCGGCACTTTTCTTCGGCTGCATTTCACGTCCGCGTAACCACCACGCCAGACCTAACAGCGCAGCGGTAAACATCAGGAACACCAGATTTGGCATACCCGGCACCAGACCAAGCAGACCGATGACGCCGCCACTCAGCATTAATACCCGGGGATCCTTGAACAGTTGGCCAACCATCTGCTCGCCAACATCCTGATCGGTCGCTACACGCGTTACGATAACACCCGCTGCCGTTGAAATGACCAGTGCGGGGATCTGTGCAACCAGGCCGTCACCGATAGTTAACAGCGTGTACGTTTCACCCGCATGACCGACATCCATACCATGCTGCACCACACCCACCAACAGGCCGCCGATCACGTTAATCACCATGATCATGATGCCCGCGATAGCATCACCACGCACAAACTTACTGGCACCGTCCATCGAACCATAGAAGTCCGCTTCTTGCGTCACTTCCATACGACGGCGTTTGGCTTCCTCTTCACCAATCAAACCCGCGTTGAGGTCGGCATCAATCGCCATCTGCTTGCCGGGCATCCCGTCAAGCACGAAGCGCGCGCCCACTTCGGCGATACGGCCCGCACCTTTGGTGATAACCATAAAGTTAATGATCACCAAAATGATGAAGACCACGATACCGATGGCGAAGTTACCGCCCACCAGGAAGTGGCCAAACGCTTCCACCACCCGGCCCGCTGCCGCCCCGCCGGTATGCCCTTCCATCAGGATGATACGGGTTGAGGCGACGTTCAGCGCCAATCGCAGTAAGGTGGAGAACAGCAGAATGGTAGGGAACGCCGCGAACTCCAGCGTGCGCTGGGTAAACATCGCCACCAGCAGCACCATGATGGAGAGCGCGATATTAAAGGTAAACAACAGGTCGAGGATGAACGGTGGCAGAGGCAACACCATCATCGACAAAATCATCAGGATCAGCACCGGACCGGCTAATACCTGCCATTGCATATCTTTAAAGTTTCCCGGTAAACGCAATTTTGCGGCCAGATTAGCCATCGTTTCTGTTCTCTCCTGCAAAGTCCATATCTACCGGAACCGGCAGATCTTTTGGTTTGGTTGGGATGAGGCCGCCTTCGCGTTTCCAGCGACGCAACTGCCAAACCCACGCCAGCACTTCCGCCACCGCCGCATACAGCGCGCCGGGAATGTGTTGACCAATTTCAGTATGACGATACAACGCACGCGCCAGCGGCGGTGCCTCCAAAACCGGGATGCGATGTTCAGCCCCCAGTTCACGAATTCTCAAAGCAATTTCCCCTGCGCCTTTTGCGACGACTTTCGGCGCACTCATTTTTTCTCGTTATATTGCAGCGCCACAGAATAGTGCGTTGGGTTAGTCACGATGACGTCGGCTTTTGGCACATCAGCCATCATGCGACGGCGCGCAGCGGCGCGCATTTGCTGACGAATACGCCCTTTAACGTGCGGATCGCCCTCTTGTTGTTTGTGTTCATCGCGAATTTCCTGGCGAGACATACGCAGTTTTTTGTAATAGCTGTAGAGCTGCCAAAAAACGTCATAACCCACCATCGGCACCAGCCCAAGGATCACTAATGCACAGCACACCGCAATCATATCCATGCCGTGAATCAGCGCGCTGGTTGGCGACTCGCTGATTAAACGCAGCATTTCCGGCCAGTGTGACAAGATGTACCAAACGCCTACCGACCCCACCAGGATGGTTTTCAAAATCCCTTTAAACAGTTCAGTCCAGGCCTGCGCGGCAAACATGCGCTTAAAACCTGGCAACGGATTGAGCTTGGTGAAATCAACTTTGATCGACTTGCCGCTGAAGACGATACCGCCAAGCAGCATCGGAGAAGCAATCGCCACTAACACCAAACCCCCATTAAAGGCAGCAGCGCCAGAATCGCCTGGCCGATCAGGCTACTGATATGGGCAATGATGATTTTGTCATCCGTCACCATACCATGGTCAAAATGGAGACCCGCAGCCACCATGCCCGCTAATCGATGCGCCATCATGTTGCCGCCCATCCACAGGATCATGATGCCAGCCAGCAGCATTAACAGTGACGTCAGCTCGCGCGAACGCGGAATATCACCTTCCTCACGCGCTTTCTCAAGTCGGTGGGGCGAGGGCGATTCTGTTTTGTCCTCGTCGCTATCAGCCACGAAAAACCTCGGTGGAGTGGAATTCTGAGCATAGGATGCCAAATTTGAGTTTGGTTAAAGCGGGGATAAGACGCGCAAAAGCGCTGTTCTTTTGCGGATGGAAAAGAGATGTAATGAAAGTCCGCCGTTAAGCGGACCTTTCTAACTGCCGGTGTGACGTTAAGCCTGAACGACTTAACGCCACACTGGGAGGTAAAACACCATTAGCAAAATCAAAAGCCTAAGCTATCCAGTAAATCATCAACCTGATCCTGGTTCGCGACCACGCCCGGTGCATCGGAGTGAATCTGCGGACCGTTCAGCAGGCTGGTGCCTTCCTGACGCTTCTCGGCGCTGACTTCAGGCATGTTTTCCAGCAGCACCATTAATAACTGGCGCTCAATTTCCTGAATCACATCCATCATGCGCTTGATTACCTGACCGGTAAGGTCCTGGAAATCCTGCGCCATCATGATTTCGAGCAGCTGCTTGTTGGTAAAGGACGTGTGACCTGGCACGGCACCGAGGTATTCGCGCGTATCCGTCACCAACTCACGTGCATCGGCCAGTTCGATTGGGTTTTCAAACCATGCATCCCAACGCCCTTTCAGCTGGGTTGCGCCGGCTTCCATTTTGTCCTGATGCGGTTGTGCCGCTTCCACGCAGTTTAACGCACGGTCAGCGGCCTGCGCCGTCATTTGAACCACATAGTCCAGACGATCGCGGGCATCAGGAATTGCTTCGGCGGCTTCGGCAATGGCTTGATCAAGCCCCAGCTCGCGCAGACTTTCACGCAACATACGCGTGAGCGAGCCAATGCGGCTAATAATGTCGTGTGCCGAGGCATCCTCAGTTGATTTCGGAAGGTCGCTCATCACATCTCCTTACAGGCCCAGTTTTTCGAAAATCTTGCCCAATTTCTCTTCAAGCGTCGCCGCCGTGAACGGCTTAACGACATAGCCGCTGGCACCGGCCTGCGCGGCAGCAATGATGTTCTCTTTCTTCGCTTCCGCGGTGACCATCAAAACTGGCAGGCTGCTCATCGCTGCATCTGCACGGATAGTTTGCAACAGTTGCAGACCATCCATATTCGGCATGTTCCAGTCGGAGATGACAAAGTCAAAGCCACCTGCACGCAGTTTAGCCAGCGCATCAACGCCATCTTCTGCTTCTTCTACGTTATTAAAGCCCAGCTCTTTTAGCAGGTTACGCACAATACGACGCATCGTGTTGAAGTCGTCTACCACTAAAAAGCGCATGTTTTTATCAGCCATATCTACTCCTGTGTTATCTCGCCCGGCAGGACGGGCCTGTTAAATACGCAATGCCTGTCCGGCGCTAATTTTCGCCAGCATATGCTGACTGATGTTGCTTAAATCCACGACTTCGCTCACGCCGCCTGCGGCAATTGCCTCACGCGGCATGCCAAATACCACACAGCTGGCTTCGCTTTGGGCGATGGTCCAGGCGCCAGCACGATGCATTTCCAGCATCCCCGCCGCGCCGTCGTTGCCCATCCCGGTGAGAATCACGCCCACCGCGTTGCGTCCAGCGTTACTCGCCACCGATCTAAACAGCACATCTACTGACGGTTTGTGCCGATTAACCGGTGGCCCTTCATTGAGTTTCACCACATAGTTAGCGCCGCTACGGCCCAACTCCATGTGCATCGCGCCGGGCGCAATATAGGCGTGACCGGGAAGAATTCGCTCACCATCTTCGGCTTCTTTCACCGTGATCTGGCACAGCTTATTCAGGCGTTCAGCAAAAGAGCGGGTAAACCCGGGCGGCATATGCTGAGTAATCAGCAGCGCTGGGCTGGTGGCCGGCAGCGGTTGCAGCACGTGACGAATCGCTTCGGTACCGCCGGTTGACGATCCAATCGCAATCAGCTTTTCGCTGCTCAGCAGCGGCCCCGCTTTCAGCTTGACCGGCACCGGCGTTGAGGTACGCACATGCAATTGAGCTCGCGCCGCCGCACGTATTTTGTCGCCTATCATCTGGCTGTAAGCCAGCATGCCTTCACGGATACCCAACTGCGGTTTGGTGACAAAATCCACCGCGCCCAACTCCAGAGCTCGCAACGTGATTTCCGAGCCTTTACCGGTCAGCGAAGAAACCATCACCACCGGCATTGGACGTAAGCGCATCAACTTTTCCAGAAAGTCGAGCCCATCCATGCGCGGCATTTCTACGTCCAGCGTCAGTACCTGCGGGTTGAACTGCTTAATCAAATCGCGGGCAACTAAAGGATCGGGCGCGGTAGCAACCATCTCCATATCGGGATGACTGTTGATGATTTCCGTCATCAACTGACGCATCAGCGCAGAGTCATCCACGCACATCACGGTGATTTTGCTCATCATCTTTCCTTAGTCAGTCCATAGACGGTTTGCCCACGCAGCCAAAACTCTTTACTGATTTGACTAAAGTTCTCTGAGTGACCAGCAAACAGAATGCCGCCTGGCTTCAACAGCGGGACAAACCGACGCAGAATTTTTTCCTGCGTCTCTTTATCGAAATAGATCATCACGTTGCGGCAGAAAATCGCATCGAACGGCCCCGGCACCTTCCAGTCATTCGCCAGCAAATTAAGCTGGGCGTAGGTGATCGTACTGGCCAGTTCAGACCGTACCCGTACCATGCCTTCATGCGGACCAGTGCCGCGCAGGAAAAAGCGCTGCAACTGCGCCGGTGACAACGTGCGTAACTCTTCATGGCGATAAACACCTGCCACGGCTTTCTCTAAAACCTGCGTATCGATATCGCTGGCATGGACCTGAAATTTACCCGGCCCGCTACCCAGCGTTTCAGCCAGCGTCATGGCGATTGAGTAAGGTTCTTCGCCGGTAGACGCAGCGGTACTCCATACATTGAAACTGCCCTGCCGCTTACGTGCATGTTCAGCGAGGATAGGAAAATGGTGCGCCTCGCGGAAAAACGCCGTCAGGTTGGTGGTTAATGCATTAATAAATGCCTGCCATTCAGCGCTGTTAGGATCGTGTTCCAGCAACGCCAGATAACGACCAAAATCATCTATGTTCAGCGTGCGCAGGCGGCGAACCAAACGGTTGTAAACCATTTCGCGCTTGTGATCGGCCAGCACAATACCTGCTCGTTGATAAATCAACTGGCTGATACGACGAAAATGCGTATCTGAGAGCGGTAAACGCTGAACCATTTGCGACAGCAGCGTCGTCGCCTCACTTTGATCCAATAACGTCGATTTCTTCATTTCTGCACCTGGCACTGAACTAAACACATTAACGATCTGCTGCTATGCCCAACCCTGTTTCAGGGCTGGGCCATCCAGGCGATTAAAAGGTTTCCCAGTTATCGTCACTACGAGAACCAGACTGACGGGCAACCGCCAGCGGCGCATCCAATCGGAGAGTTTTTGGCGCCGTTGTCTTGTTAACGGCCTGGGCGACAAATTCTTTACCAATATTGAACACTGATACGGCTTGTTTTAAGTTGCTGGCCTGATCTTCCAGGGCTGCGGCCGCCGCTGCGGACTCTTCAACCAGCGAGGCGTTCTGCTGCGTGACGCGGTCCATTTCAGTCACGGCAAGGCCAACCTGGTCGATACCGCGGCTTTGTTCGTCAGATGCAGAGGCGATCTCGCCCATGATGTCGGTAACGCGCGTCACCGCGCTGACGATCTCGCTCATGGTGTCGCCAGCGCTTTCCACCAGCACCGAACCGGTATTAACGCGGCTCACGGAATCTTCAATCAACCCTTTGATCTCTTTTGCAGCCTGCGCACTACGCTGCGCCAGGCTGCGTACTTCACCGGCAACCACCGCAAAGCCACGACCCTGTTCACCGGCACGTGCGGCTTCCACAGCGGCGTTCAGGGCGAGGATGTTGGTCTGGAAGGCGATACCATCAATCACGCTGGTAATGTCCGCGATTTTCTTCGAGCTACCGGCGATTTCCTTCATCGTAGTGACCACGCCATCCACCACTTTGCCGCCCTGCTGCGCGGTTTCGGAGGCGTTAAGGGCCAGTTGCGAAGCCTGACGCGCATTTTCCGCGTTCTGCTTCACCGTCGCAGTCAGCTGCTCCATGCTGGCAGCGGTCTGCTCCAGCGAGGCCGCTTGTTGCTCGGTACGTGAAGAGAGATCGTTATTACCTACGGCGATTTCGCTGGCACCGGTATAGATCGCATCGGAACCATCACGCACCGTCCGTACAGTGCGCACCAGCTCTTGCTGCATATTTTGCAATGAGCTCAGTAATTCACCGATTTCGTTACGCACGGTAACGTCAATGGACTGAGTCAGATCACCACGCGCAATATGCTGAATATGTTCCATGCTCTGTTTCAGCGGGCGAATGAGTACGCTGCGCATCACATTCCACACCAGTACAATCACCAAAAGCGTGACGAACAATGTGCCAATCACGATAGAGATAGATCGTTGATAAGCGTCGTTATTGGCTTCCACACCGCGCTTGGCGAGCACCAGGTTGTAACGCATCCACGCGTCGTAATCTGTCTGGAATTTGTCCTGGTAACTTTGCGTAGGCTGGTCAATAAATCCTTTGAAGTTGCCGCTGTTCAAAAACACGATCAGCTCAGCCAGCGCATCGTGATACGCCTTGTAGTTAGCTTGCAGCGTCAACACGTTTTCTGCGGTTTTGCCTTTTTCTGACAGGTT
Organism: Candidatus Pantoea bituminis; assembly: GCF_018842675.1. Lineage (NCBI taxonomy): Bacteria > Pseudomonadati > Pseudomonadota > Gammaproteobacteria > Enterobacterales > Erwiniaceae > Pantoea > Candidatus Pantoea bituminis. The sequence continues at coordinate 1,576,979 of NZ_JAGTWO010000004.1, read as the reverse complement.
GGCGTTGAAGGTATCGAAGCCCTGTTCTGCGCGTTTTAATTCGCTGCTGGCCAGCGCCACTAACTCTTTAACGCTGGCACCGGAACCGGACATTTGTGCATCTTGCAGATAGCGGATCCCGGCACGGTTCAGGGTGTTACGTGCCTGAACCAATGATACCCATGAGGTGCCCATCGCCTGCTGTAAGGTGCTCAGACGTTGGTTATAAGCGAAGTTCTCTTTGTCAGAACTTACCGTTTTGAAAAACATTCCCCCGGAAAACAGCTGTAGCAAGGCAAATAATGCCAGCACGCACAGCAGGCCGGAGACAACTCGTACTCGACTAAACATAAACACCTCATTGGTTGCGATTCACTTCTGTTTATCGGCGCGAGTGAAGGGAACTTTATGTGCGGCGGCACGGATTGGACCCGCCGCCGCCGAAAGGAGATACCGAGGTTATGTGCGAATCGTTTTAAACACCGAAACGGCCTGCGTTAATGCGCTGGCTTGCTGTTCAAGTGCCGCCGCCGCCGCCGCAGATTGTTCAACCAGCGAGGCGTTTTGCTGGGTCACGCGATCCATTTCAGTCACCGCCTGGCCCACCTGCTCAATGCCGCGACTCTGCTCGTCAGACGCAGAGGCGATTTCACCCATGATGTCGGTTACGCGAGTCACCGCGCCGACGATGTCACTCATGGTGCTCCCGGCGCTTTCCACCTGTAACGAACCGCTATTGACGCGGGAAACCGAGTCTTCGATCAAGCCTTTGATCTCTTTCGCTGCCTGGGCGCTGCGCTGCGCCAGACTGCGTACTTCACCGGCCACCACGGCAAAACCCCGGCCTTGCTCACCGGCGCGAGCCGCTTCTACTGCCGCGTTGAGTGCAAGGATGTTGGTCTGGAAAGCAATGCCATCAATCACGCTGATAATGTCGGCGATTTTCTTCGAACTGCCGGCAATCTCTTTCATGGTACTGACCACACCATCCACTACTTTGCCGCCCTGCTGTGCCGTTTCAGATGCCGTCAGTGCCAATTGCGAGGCCTGACGGGCGTTGTCAGCGTTCTGTTTTACCGTTGCGGTAAGCTGTTCCATGCTGGCAGCGGTCTGCTCCAGCGAGGCTGCTTGCTCTTCGGTGCGCGCAGAAAGGTCGTTATTTCCGGCGGCGATTTCGCTCGCGCCGGTAAAAATAGCGTCAGATCCGTCGCGCACATCACTGACGGTGTTCACCAGCGACTGCTGCATTTCCTGCAAACCTGCCGCCAGCTGGCTCATTTCATTGCGCCCTTCCACGCTAATCGGTTGGGTTAAATCGCCCGCAGCGATAGCGCGAATATGCTCCAGCACCCGATGCAGCGGCTGAATCAAAACCTGACGCAGACCAAACCAGCATGCAGCGATTACCGCAATCACCGAGGCCGCCACAATACCCAGCAACCACATCATCTGCGTGAAGGCTTTTTGGTTCTGTAATAAACCTTGCTCAGAAAGCTCAGTCTGTTTTGCACGCCATTCGCTGTAGCTGACTTTCATATCGTTCTGTTTCTGTTCGATGTTCTGTTTGAACATCCCTTCCAGATCGTTGGCCTGCAAACGTTCCAGCATCGCTTTTAAGCCATCATGGTAATTTGCGTAATCCGCCTCAAGGCGATCGCGTATAACGTTATCGAACCCTGGCGTACCCGGTAAGTTGTAATAAACCTGGAAAGAGCGATCGGCTACTGCCAGCTGTTGTTTTGCCTGATTAATCAGGTCATTTAGATTGCCGCCGTTGATTTTCGACGCCATGTTGGTTTGCAAACGCAACATCGCACGGTTGAGCACGGTACGCGTCTGGTTAAGTTCGATCCACGCATCGCTCATTGCTGTGACGTTGCGTGTTGAGATTTGTGACAGTGCGAATGCTTCTTTATCTTTGTTTAAAGCCGACCAAAACAGGCTGCCCGAAAGTAACTGTAAAGCGCCAAAAATCACCAAGACTGCGATCAGGCTGGTCACCACTTTTATTCGTTTCAACATCTTTTTCCCCGGAAAATTGGTTAAGGTGCAGCAGCTATATCGGCGCTGAAATGGGATTTGTTAGTGGGTTTTCCCTGTTTTACAAAACAACTGACTTTTGTAATTAATCTAAGTAGTCGTTTATTTTGTGTGGGTATTTGCGGCGGGATGGGTAATGCGTTCAGGGAAGGCGTGAGCTGACATGTTGAAAACAAACGGCACGTAGCGATTATGAAGATGGGAAGCTCGGTCGCGGCGTAAAGCGTCCGCCACAGGGCGCTGTTTATGCCATCGTTACGCAGTGGCCCGTGCTTTTCGTCTGAAAAGCACGGGATGTTGAATGCAATGCGAGTGTAAAATCCCGCATCACGGTACTAAAGAGAATGCTTAAAACGTTTCCCAGTTCGTATCATTAACCGGCGTAGTCAATGCTTTACGCGGTGTATTCAACGTAGGCGCAGCACTCGGGATCGGCTTAGTTAACGTCTGAACAGCCTGCTCGCGGCGAACTTTAAACACCGCAACCGATTGACTCAAACGGCTGGCCTGCTCTTCCAGGGAAGCCGCTGCAGCAGCCGATTCTTCTACCAGCGAGGCATTCTGCTGGGTCACGCGATCCATCTCTGTTACCGCCTGGCCTACCTGATCAATACCGCGACTCTGCTCATCTGACGCCGACGCGATTTCACCCATGATATCGGTGACGCGCGTTACCGCGCTGACGATATCACTCATGGTTTCGCCTGCGGTGCCCACTAAGGCAGAGCCGGTGTTAACACGATTCACAGAATCTTCGATCAGGCTTTTGATCTCTTTTGCGGCTTGCGCACTGCGCTGGGCCAAATTACGCACTTCACCGGCAACTACGGCAAAACCTCGTCCCTGCTCTCCAGCACGCGCAGCTTCTACGGCAGCGTTCAGTGCCAGAATATTAGTCTGGAAGGCGATGCCATCGATCACGCTGGTAATATCCGCAATTTTCTTGGAACTTCCGGCGATATCGCTCATGGTTTTCACCACGCCATCCACCACATTACCGCCTTTCTGCGCGGTTTCTGAGGCGCTCAGCGCCAGTTTGGATGCCTGACGTGCATTTTCAGCATTCTGCTTCACGGTCGCGGTGAGTTGCTCCATGCTGGCAGCGGTTTGCTCCAGCGAAGCGGCCTGTTCCTCTGTACGCGCAGAGAGATCGTTGTTACCGGCTGAGATTTCGCTCGCGCCCGTAAAAATGGCATCTGAACCGTCGCGCACGTTGCTCACAGTGCGCACCAGCGACTGCTGCATTTCATGCAGACTCGCGGCTAACTGACTCATTTCATTGCGCCCTTCCACCACAATAGATTGGGTCAAATCACCCTGAGCAATGTGTTGGATATGGGTGATATTGCTGTTTAGCGGATTGATCAGCACGCGGCGCATCCCGACCCAACACAACGCAATAATAATAATAACCAGCGCTGTGATGAGACCGAGGATCCCTAACATGCGATCGTAAGCATGGGCGTTTTCTTCGACACCCGCAGCGGTCAGACGGTTTTGATCGGTACGCCAGTCGGTATAAATTTTCAGGAAAGCGCTCTGGCTCGGTGCAACGGGCGCTTTAGCCGCACCGTCCATATCTTCAGCCATCAACGCTGAGTGCAGTTGACCTAACGCAGCAGCATACGCGGCGTAGGATTCATCCAGCTGATTATTGAGCTGGGCATTTTGTCCCGGCGTATCTGGCGTGGTTTTAAAGGTTTTATAGAAGCTAGCACCACGCTCCTGAAAACGTTGGCTGTCGCTAAACAATGCTTCAACATCGGCCTCTTTACCGGACAGTTTGCTGGTTGCCATACGAAGCTGAACGCGAGTCAATGCAACGCGACTCTGGTTAAGGTTCATATAAGCATCATTTAGCGCATCAGTGTTTTTGCTCGCTAACTGCGACACCGCGAAACTCTGCTTATCGTGGCTTAGCGCTTTATAAAAAATTGAGCCGGAAATGAGCTGCAACAAGCCGAACATCAGTAACACCAGCAGTAAACTGGTTACAACACGGATTTTTGATAACATGATTGACCCTGAAAAAATGTGTAATAAAAGACGAACGAATTATCGGCAAGCAGAGAGAAGAAATTAGAGAGAGGATAACTATTATTATTTGATTTATAAGTGAATGTTTCAGTAATGAACTATACCCTATATCATTCGAATCGCTGGAAGGCGGCAAACGAGTGACCCCCAATGAGCTGACCAAATTCAGTAATTTGGGTGAATAAGAGCAGCCAACGCATCAGCGACTTGAAGTAGGACGGGTATATCACGGACCGACCAAAGGCCGATCCGTGATTGCAGAATCAGGCGCGCAGCCCATCCACTAACGCCATCTCATCGCTGCTCAGCAACTTTTCGATGTCGACCAAAATCAGCATGCGATCGCCGAGTGCGCCAAGCCCTGTCAGGTATTCGGTAGACATGGTCACGGCAAATTCTGGTGAAGGACGAATTTGGTCTTGCGTTAATGACAGCACATCAGACACGCCGTCAACCACGATACCCACTACGCGGTTTTCCAGGTTCAACACGATCACTACCGTGTTGTCGTTGTACTCCACATCCGGTTGGGAAAACTTCACGCGCAGATCGATAATCGGCACGATTACGCCACGCAAGTTGGTAACGCCACGGATGAATTCTGGCGTATTCGCAATACGTGTTACCTGATCGTAACCACGAATTTCCTGAACCTTGAGGATATCAATGCCGTACTCTTCATCGCCCAGCGTGAAGACCAGGAACTCCTGGCCGACGGTTTCGCCAACGATTTTTGTCACGGTTGCCATTCCAGTCATGTTATTTACCCTTTCTTTATCAATCAGGCGGCAGCGCCAGCCACACGTTTTTCACGGTTGAGTGATTGCAGCGCAGAAACATCCACGATCAGCGCCACACTACCATCGCCAAGGATGGTGGCCGCAGAGATGCCCGGCACTTTACGATAGTTACTTTCCAGATTCTTCACGACGACCTGATGTTGACCAATCAGTTGATCCACCAGCAGCGCATAACGCTTGCCGGCGCTTTGCAGAATGACGACGATGCCTTGCGTCGCTTCGGTTTTCGCGCCCCGCACATCAAATACGTTCCACAATTCCACCAGCGGCAGATATTCACCGCGCACTTCCAGCACGCATTCGCCACCCGCCAACGGTTTCAGCTCTTCGGCACGCGGTTGGAGCGATTCCATTACCGCATTAAGCGGCAGAATGAACACTTCGTTAGCGACGCGAACGGACATGCCGTCGAGGATCGCCAGCGTCAACGGCAGCAAAATACGGATGGTGGTGCCTTTGCCCTGCTTCGACGCGATTTCAACGTGGCCACCCATTTCCTGGATATTACGTTTCACCACGTCCATGCCAACGCCGCGCCCGGACACATCGGTCACCTGCTCAGCGGTAGAGAAGCCGGGTGCAAAGATCAGCATGCCGACTTCTTCATCGCTCATGTTTTCGCTGACCGGCAGGCCAGAAGAGAGCGCTTTAGCGAGAATACGTTCACGGTTCAGACCGGCACCATCATCAGAGACTTCAATGCAGATATTGCCTCCCTGATGTTCCGCCGACAGTGTTAAATTACCGGTGGTCACTTTGCCTGCAGCCAGACGTTTTTCGGGTGTTTCAATACCGTGATCGAGGCTGTTACGCACTAAGTGGGTTAACGGATCGATAATGCGTTCGATCAGACTCTTATCGAGTTCAGTTGAACTTCCAAGCAGCGTTAGCTCGATTTCCTTGCCCAGCTTACTGGCAAGATCGCGCACCAGTCGCGGGAAGCGGCTGAATACATATTCCATCGGCATCATACGAATCGACATCACCGACTCTTGCAGGTCGCGGGCGTTACGCTCCAGCTGTCCCATGCTGTTCAGCAAATCGCCATGTGCGACAGGATCAAGTTCACCGGAACGCTGTGCCAGCATCGACTGGGTAATCACCAGTTCACCGACCAGGTTAATCAGCTGATCGACCTTTTCTACCGCAACACGAATGCTGCTGGATTCGCTGGCTTTGGCGGGCGCAGCAACGCGCTTGCTTTCGCGTTTAGCCGCAACCGGAATGTCTGTCACGGTCGCGGTTTCAACGGCTGTCACAACAGGTGCGGCAACGACCGGTGCGCTGGTTGGCGCTTCAGCCACTTGAGCCGCTTCAGGGAAACGAATTTGCGCTTCATCAATCACGAAACAGAGCACCGCAACGATGTCATCTTTGCCGACGCCGTCAATATTGACTTCCAGAGAGTTGCTGCCCTTCTGCACGTTACTTAACGTGCCGAGGTTGCCCATCTCTTCCAGCATCAAATCGACTTCGCGCTCTTTGAGATCGACTAACTGGACACGCAACCCACCGGTGCCTGGTGCAACCTCGACGGGCGCAGCAGCAGCGGGCACAGCGACGTTGGCCGGTAAACCTTTTGCCTCTAACGCCAGCTGGCGTAACGCTTCACAGATATATTTGAAGCTTTCCGCGTTTGGCTCTTGCGCGGTTTTATAGGCATCGAGCTGTTCTTGCATAATATCTTTGGTTTCCAAAAACAGGTTGATGATGTCGGTGCTGAGCTGCATCTCGCCGCGACGAGCACCATCCAGAATGTTTTCCAGGATATGAGTGGTTTCCTGTAATACCGTAAAGCCAAAAGTACCGGCTCCGCCTTTTATAGAATGGGCGGCGCGGAAGATGGCGTTAAGCTGTTCGGAGTCTGGTTCCTGGGGATCAAGTCCCAACAGGTGTTGTTCCATATCCGCTAACAGCTCATCGGCTTCATCAAAAAACGTCTGGTAAAAATCGCTGATGTCCATGCTCACGGGATCACCTCGGTTGTGACGGGGCTGCTGTATTCACCGCGCTGCCTTCTGGTGTTGGCGGTGCGGTAATCTGTTCAATTGCCGCCGGATCGCTGATCTGGACGGCATCACTTTCTGCGTTTTCTTTTTCTATTGCCGCTTCGGTGTCGTGGTTCAACACCAGTAAACTAATGCGGCGGTTAACAGCGTCATTGCCGCCACGGTTTTTCAATTTCATGGTGTCGGCCATGCCCAACACACGCAAGATTTTGCCGCTGTCGAGGCCGCCAGCCACTAATTCGCGACGGGAAGCGTTGGCACGATCGCCTGAAAGCTCCCAGTTGCTGTATCCCCGATCGCCGCCAGCATATTGAAAATCATCGGTATGCCCGGCCAGACTAATGCGGTTAGGAATGTCATTTAGCACCGGCGCGATGGCGCGCAAAATATCGCGCATGTAAGGTTCTACTTCGGCGCTGCCGGTTTTAAACATCGGTCGATTTTGGCTGTCGATGATCTGAATGCGCAGCCCTTCTTCCACCATGTTGATAATCAAATGCGGACGCAGCGCTTTAAGGCGCGGATCGGCCTCAATCAGCTGGTCGAGTTTTTCGCGCAGGCGATTCAGACGAATGTCATCCAGCTTGCGTTTCTCCCCATCCAGATTCGGTTCTTTTTTGACTTCACCGGTTTTCTGGGTGTAATCCTCACCGCCACCCGGAATCGGGCTAACGCTGTCGCTGCTACGTGGCCCGCCACTTAACGCCACTTTGAGGGGCGTTTTGAAGTAATCGGCAATCTGCACCAGCTCTTTTGGGCTAGCGATTGAAAGCAGCCACATCACCATAAAAAATGCCATCATCGCCGTCATAAAGTCGGCATAGGCAATTTTCCACGAGCCATGACTTCCTTCATGTTTGTGAGACTTGCGCTTTTTAACCAGCACAATTGGGCGATTGCCGTTATTCATGAGCTCTGATCCGAAGTCTGTTTCGCCGGGTTCTTCGCGTTACGCACGTGCTCTTCCAGTTCGCTGAAAGAGGGACGTTCAGCCGAGTACAAGGTTTTACGACCAAACTCCACGGCAATTTGCGGCGCATACCCGTTCAGGCTTGAGAGCAACGTCACTTTAATGCATTGCATCATCTTGGTTGATTCAGCACATTTCTGACGCAGCACCGAAGAAAGCGGTGAAATAAAGCCATACGCCAACAGAATCCCCAAGAAGGTGCCGACCATGGCGTGGGCTACTAACGCACCTAACTCGGCTGCCGGACGATCGGCTGAAGCCAATGCGTGCACCACTCCCATCACCGCGGCCACGATGCCGAATGCCGGTAAGCCATCCCCTATCGCCGCTATACTTTGAGCCGGTACGTCACACTCGTGTTCGTAGGTCTCAATTTCCTCATCCATCAGCGCTTCAATTTCAAACGCGTTCATGTTGCCGCTGACCATGAGACGTAAATAATCAGTAATAAAATCCACCAGCTGCTTATCGGCTAAAATGCGCGGATAATTAGCAAAAATTTCACTCTGACTGGGATCTTCAATATCACTTTCCAGCGATAACATGCCTTGCTGGCGAGATTTCGCCATCAGGCGGTACAGCAACGCCATTAAATCCATATAAATGGCTTTGTTATATTTAGAACCCCGCATTAATAGCGGCAGCGCTTTTAAGGTCTTCTTAATAGACTTGCCATTGTTACCGACCAAAAAGGCTCCTAACCCGGCTCCGCCGATCATTAATAATTCAGCGGGTTGATAAAGCGCGCCCAAGTGGCCGCCTACCAGCGCGTAGCCGCCCAACACGGACGCTAACACCACGATATAACCCAAAATTATCAGCACAAAAATTCCTTACGTCCGTAACGTGTTGGGGAAGTTAAGCCAGAAAGCCGCAATGGTTGTTAGCAAATCGGAAGCAAAAAAAGCAGCGGTATTAACCGCTGCTGGATGGCTTCCACAGTGCGAACAAACTTAAACGGCGTGTTTAACCGGTTCATCCAGCAGTTGTGGAAAGATATCGGCAGTATCTGCAGAAAGTTTACGTCTTTTTACGGCACGTGATGGCGGCTGGCAAAGGCTGCATACAAAGCTGCCAACAGGCTGATGCGCATGGTTAATAAAGCTACCATTGCAGCATTTGCAGTCTGTTAATTCCAGCATGCCACTTTCAACGAATCGTACCAAGGTCCAGGCGCGCGTGAGCGCCAACAGCGGGCCCTCGTCTGCTTGCGGACACTGTTCAAGATAAAGACGGTACGCTTTAATGACGGCATCAACGCCGCTGCACAAACCGGTTTTCAACAGGAACTTCCAGGCGTTACAGAACATCGACGCGTGAATATTTTGTTCCCAGGTCATGAACCAGTCGGTAGAAAAAGGCAGCATCCCTTTTGGCGGTGGGCTGCCGCGCAACTCTTTATATAATTTAATCAGGCGACCACGACTTAGCTGGGTTTCGCTCTCTAACATCTGCAAGCGAGCACCCAACGTGATCAGCTCCATCGCGAGCTGAATATCACGTGCTTCCTGAACAATACTTTTCTCAGACATTACATCGCCCTCTTCTTAGCAGGCGCGTCATCTTTAGACGCATTACGCAATAAACGGCTGGATAATAAAATACCCGTATGAATTTGTTGTAAATCATCCACACGAGATTCTTGCGTCAGGCGATTAATGTGCGTGCTGTCGGAAAAGCGAAACTGACAAATCAATTGGTTCGTTTCTGCTAATTTAACCATTTCTGGCAACGTTAATTCAGATAAAGCATTAGCCATCTTTTCATCAATACCAAGGCGAAACATTGCAGACGCTTTTTCCTGGTTTATTAAACGCTGCGCAAGCAGCAAATATGACAAGTTAAGATCGTAAATATGTTTTAGTAATTCAGATGTGCCCATTTTTTCCATCCTGAGAGATGCGACAAAACACTTCCGCAAATATATATCTGCGTATCGAGCTGCTGGTTGGTAAATCTAAAGATGGCAAAAATAAAATCATTTAAAGCATATGGTCATTGAAGTCTGTCTCGTTTCTTTGGAGAAACCGAACCAGTCTAAAGTCAAAACTCCAGGCCATTTTATTCTTGAGTTTGTAACCATCTTCCGTGACGTCTTCTTACATTTTTTAAGACTATTCTTAAAACAAGGCAAATCTATATCGTCTGATTTCTACATACAACGACACTCCCGTGAAATTTTAGATAAAGTGTGACGTAGATCACACTTTTAAGGCAAATTTCTTCAGTAACGCTTCACCATCACCAACCAGTTGATTACTTTTTGTACAAATTTCCCTTATAAACGCCTTAATTAGTCCTTTCAAAGGTTTTATTAAGACTTTTCGCACTCTATTTTGCAGAGGGAGAAGTTAAGGCGATCTTTTATCTGTGTTAATGGTTTTAATGCCCTATTTAAGACCAACGTAAACAGTGTAAGTAGAATAATATGCTAAATAACCCTCAAGTAATTTTCTTTTAAATTAATCACTTATAGGTAATGTTACGCAGTGTGAGTAATGGAAGCGTTAAGGCAAGGTGCGGGGTTTTCCTGCATTCAGGCAACGAAACGTTAACAGACGGGAATGAGTGTTTAGCGTAAGACAGCAGATGTAACAATGGGTTACATAAGCAGAGTGAATGAATCGTGGAATGTATACATTTGTGCGTAAGAACTATCGGCGCTGGTAGTAAAAACTTTAGGGATCGGGCAGAAAAAAGCGTATGAATGGCGATAAAGACGCGACAGAAGGCTATTTAGCTAAAGTGCAGCTAAATTATCTCGCTGCGCTTATTAATTGTTTAGTCACGTTAGTAGGCGTTAGAGAGGGAAAGTGAAGGATATGTAGCCGATTAACCCGGGCAAAGCGTGTCAGCATGCCGTCCCTGGCGTGCTGCTGTTGAGATCAATCAAGCAAGCTTAGGAAAAGCTGCCACTTTGTTCTCTGATGCCTGTTCATCATCGCGCGATGCGAGGCTTTCTAAATCTTTCAGGAAATGCTCACGCCATGCGGTAATGTCGTTTTTACGTAGCACCGCCATCATGTCGTTGTAGCGCGAAATCCTTTCAGTACGCGGCATCGTAATGGCTCTATCGAGTGCAGCCGCCACTTCATCACGATCGTAAGGGTTTACGATCAGGGCAGATGTCAGTTCGTTAGCGGCGCCAGCAAAACGCGACAACACCAGCACACCCGGGTCATCAGGGTCCTGCGCCGCTACGTACTCTTTTGCCACCAGGTTCATGCCATCACGCAGCGGCGTAACCAGACCGACATCCGTTAAACGGAAGATTTTCATTAACAGACGGCGATCAAAGTGCTGGTTAAGGTAATAGAGCGGCGTCCAGCCAAGCGTACCGTATTTACCGTTGATACGACCGGCTTCGGTTTCCAGCTGATGACGAATGTCCTGATACGCCTGCACGTCACCGCGTGAGGTGGGCGCAATTTGCGAATAACGAATCTTGCCGCGGTGTTCTGGGAAATTTTCCAGCAGCGCTTCGTAGGCCAGAAAACGCTCTGGCAAACCTTTGGAATAGTCGAGACGTTCACAGGCGATGATATTGCGTGCATCGCCTAATTCGCGCTTCATCGCCGCCATTTTTGGCGGTAGCGGCCCTTCTGCCATCTCTTTAATGCTGTCCGGCTCAATACCAATTGGGTATACCTCGGTCATAAAGGTGTTACCAAAGGCACGGTGCAAATTATTGCCTTTATTTTGCATCTGAGTGAGCTGACTCATGCTGTCGAGGAAAGCCACGCGATCTGATTCAGTCTGGAAACCTAACAGATCATACTCAGACAGCATTTCCAGCAATTCCTGATGCGGCGGCAGTGCATTAAAGATCTCTGGCGTAGGGAATGGAATATGTAAGAAGAAGCCGATGCGGTTTTTAATTCCCGCTTTGCGCAGAGCCGCCGCAAAAGGCAACAGATGATAATCGTGAATCCATAATATATCGTCTGGTTTAATCAGCGGTTTTAAACGCTGGGCAACTTCTTCATTAACCCGACAATATCCGTCCCAGGCTTCACGCTGAAATTGGACTAAATCCAGACGGTAGTGAAAAGCGGGCCAAATGACAGTATTAGAAAACTGGCAATAATAAAGATCATAGTCGTTCTGACTCAGTGGAAAAGAGGCGTAAGTAATGCCGTCGTGTTCCACTTGGGCAGTATCATCTTCTTCTTCACCAGAAAATTCGCTAATTTCACCGTTCCAACCGAACCACAGGCCGCCGGTGCTTTTCAACGCATCAAGAATACCGACAGCCAAGCCGCCTGCGCTGGATTTTGACCCATCAGGAATAGCTATACGGTTAGAAACAACCACTAAACGACTCATAACCTAAACTCCTTACCGACGTTGTCATGTTTTAATTGTAATAAACTGCGCTCCAGCCAGCCGTAGACGGCATCGACATCATTCAGTCGATAGCGCGCCTGGCTTGCGCCTTCGCCAACCTTAACGGAAATACCCTGCATGGCGTTTACCGTGAGAAATCCTTTCTCATCCGTCAGGTCATCACCAATAAATACCGGAATGCGTCCGGTAAAAGGGGTTTTTGCATAAAGTCGCGAATGGCCGCGCCTTTATCTATGCCTTGCGGTTTGATCTCGACGACGCATTTCCCTGGCTGAAGTGCCAGTCCTGGAAAGCGTTTCACCGATTGTTCAGCCAAACGCATCACATCCTGTTCATGCTGCATCGCCTGACGATAATGCAGTGCAAAGGCCATGCCTTTACTCTCAAGCTGCGTTCCTGGCCATTGCGCCATGGCGTGCTGTAACTCTTCTCGTAACGTTTGTTCCACTTCTACCGGCAACGTAATCCGATGAAATTCGCCTTGTGAGTCACGCCGTTCGGCACCATGTACGCCCGCTGCAGGCGTTTTTAACGGTGCGGATAAAGCATCAAGTTGCGCAATAGGTCGTCCTGATACCAGCGCTAATGCGCCGTTGCAGAGTGACGAGAGCTGCTGCAGCTGATCAATGACGTTAGCAGGGATGAACACAGATTCTGGCCGGGACTGAATCGCTGCCAGCGTGCCATCTACATCAAAAAAGAAGGCATACAGACCGCCGCTCAATGACGGTAACGTGGCAGAGTGATTTGCCGCTTGGGTCACGTGTCTTCTCCTTTGTTCCAATTTGCTTGTAAAAAATGGTTATCAACGCTAACCGCGTGATGACTTAAAAACCAGAGGATGTCTCTGAAAGAGGGGAAACCAGCAACAGGGGTGACACAAGGCCAATTCGGGGGCAAGGAGGGAGAACCAAAAACCACACCGTTATGATGAGTCACGCTCCTTAAACGCATACGTTTTTGCTGATAACGCCATCTTGTAAAAATACATCGTGACGTAAAGTGTAGACGCTAAGTCGGTTTTTGCCACAAATATGCATATGTTGTGCCAGCCGCTACGCTTATTTTTTGAATTTTTCGAAATGGAGAACGGTATCAATCTTTAACGGTAGCAGTGCCCCACTCTTTGCTTCAGGCAACGCTTTTTGAACGCGTGATATCCCCACCAAAAGTAAACCGTTCAGCAACCCCATGACGCTCTTTGCCAAAGCTTAAGCTTCTTAAGGTTTTCCTAATCTTAAATCGGCAACCTCTTGCACATTGTTGATTATTTGGTGCTTTCCATGTCCTTGCTGCCGTTGAAAAGGCCAGTGCTAAACCGCCTGACTTTTCTGATTCTGTTCTCTGTTTATATTTCAGTTTTCCTCAACATTGCTTATTACCGGCAGGTACTGGCGATATTGCCGCTGACAGATCTTCATGCGGTGCTGGTGTTTGTTTCCATGCCGCTGGTCGCTTTCAGTGTGATCAACATTGTTGTCACGCTGGCTTCCTTTCTATGGCTGGACCGCGTTGTCATTGCGCTGTTCATTTTGTTATCGGCTTCGGCGCAATATTTCATCCAGACCTACGGCATTATTGTTGACCGTTCGATGATCGTGAACATGCTGGACACCACCGTTTCTGAAAGCTATGCCCTGATAACGCCTCAATTGTTGTTTGCGTTGCTGCTGACGGGTGGCCTGATGGCGCTGTTGGCTTTTCTGGTACGCATTAAAAGACCGGCCGTTTACTGGAAAAGTTTGCTCTATCGCCTGATCAGTATTGCGCTCTCCACTGCGCTCATTCTGTTAGTCGCCCTGCTGTTCTATAAAGATTACGCCTCACTGTTTCGTAATCATCGCGAACTGGTTAAAGCGCTGAGCCCTTCCAACAGCATTGCCGCCTCACTCTCCTATTACCGGCACCATCAATTAGAGAATTTGCCGCTAGTCAGGATTGGTGAAGACGCCCACCAGCAACCGCAAATGATAGGCGGAAAAAAGAACCTGACAATTTTGATCGTAGGAGAAACATCGCGGGCTGATAACTTCTCTTTGTCCGGTTACGCTCGTCAAACTAATCCGCTGCTGGCAAAAGATCAGGTGATCTATTTCCCGCACACGGTTTCTTGCGGAACCGCAACCGCGGTGTCGGTACCCTGCATGTTTTCCAATATGCCGCGCGCGCATTATGACGAAACGCTGGCCAGCCATCAGGAAGGTTTACTGGATATTATTCAACGCGCCGGGATCAGCGTGCTGTGGAATGAAAACGATGGCGGCTGTAAAGGTGCCTGCGACCGTGTGCCGCATCAGGATATGACCAGCCTGAATCTACCCGGCATGTGCATTGAAGGTGAATGCTATGACGACGTGCTGTTTCATGGTTTGGAGCAGTACATTGATCAGCTCAAAGGCAACGGCATCATCGTGCTGCATACCATTGGCAGCCATGGCCCGACCTATAATCATCGCTATCCGCCGTCGTTTCGTCAGTTCACACCAACCTGTGAAACCAATCAGATTCAGGATTGTTCGCAGCAGCAGTTAGTGAATACCTATGACAACACCCTGCTGTATGTTGATCACGTGGTTGATAAGGCGATCGGACTGTTGCGTGCGCATCAATCGCAGTTCACTACCAGCCTGGTTTACCTTTCCGATCACGGGGAATCATTGGGTGAAAACGGCGCCTATCTGCACGGTTTGCCCTATGCGATTGCGCCATCAACACAAAAGCATATTCCGATGCTGCTGTGGTTATCGGATGATTATCAGCATCGTTATGGCGTGAATGCGTCTTGCCTGAGCAAACTGGCGGCGACAGATGATTTTTCGCAGGATAATCTGTTTTCTACCGTGCTGGGATTAACCGGCACCGCCACGCATGAATATAAGCCCGCGGATGACATTTTGACGATGTGTCGGAGTACACCGAAATGAAGATTCTGATCGTGGAAGATGATGCCCTGCTGTTGCAGGGTTTAATGTTAGCGCTGGAAGGCGAAGGTTACGTGTGTGATGGCGTTTCCACGGTACGTGACGCTGAAGCGCATTTCGCTAGCGGCATGTATAGCCTGCTGGTGCTGGATTTGGGCTTGCCCGATGAAGATGGTCTGCACTTTTACTGCGTCTGCGCCGACAGAAAAAAGAGTGCCGGTGCTGATTTTGACCGCCCGCGATAGCATCAGTGAGCGCATTGCAGGGCTGGATGCGGGCGCTGATGATTATCTGATCAAGCCCTTTTCTCTTGATGAGCTGTTAGCGCGCATTCGGGCACTGATCCGCCGTCATGTGAACCAGGGTGACAGCCAGGTTCAGGTCGGCAACTTAACGCTGGATATGACACACCGGCAAATCCATCTTGCCGAACAGCTGCTGGATTTGACGCCAAAAGAGTTCGCCATCCTGTCACGACTGATGCTTAAAGCGGGCAACCCGGTACACCGCGAGATCCTTTATCAGGATATCTATAACTTTGAGACCGAGCCTTCAACCAACACACTCGAAGTCCACATTCATAATTTGCGCGACAAAATCGGCAAAGGCGCCATCCGCACGGTACGAGGTTTCGGCTATGCGCTGGTGCAGCCGCTTAAACACAATGAGACCCAATGAGAAACGTTATTAAGCAGCACAACGGCAGTACGCTGCGTTTTCGGTTATTGCTGGCGATTGGATTAATTTTGCTGTTTTGCCAGTTGATTAGCGTTGCCTGGCTCTGGCATGAAAGCAAAGAGCAAATTCAGTTTTTGGTTGAAGCGACGTTGGAAAATCGCAACATGAATCGCCATGTTGAGAAAGAGGTTCATGAAGCCGTCGCCAGCCTGGCGGTGCCAAGCCTGGTGATGATCATCATGACGCTGCTGCTCTGTTATCAAGCGGTAAAATGGATTACCCGCCCGCTTTCAGAATTACAACGCCAGCTGGAACAGCGTAGCGAAGAAGATCTTGATCCGCTTCGCTCTGACAGTTCGGTACGCGAAATCAATGCCGTGACGCAGGCGATAAACCAGCTGGTTTCACGTCTGACCACCAGCCTCGAGCGAGAACGGCTTTTTACGGCAGATGTGGCGCATGAACTGCGTACTCCACTGGCGGGATTGCGACTGCATCTGGAGTTGATTGAACGCAAAAACCACATCAACGTGCAGCCGCTGTTACAGCGACTTGATCAGATGACCAACAGCGTGACGCAACTGCTGCAACTGGCGCGCGCCGGTCAATCTTTTACGTCGGGTACTTATCAAAACGTGGGGTTAATTGAGGATGTGGTCCTGCCGATGGAGAATGAACTCAGCACCATGCTGGCGGTTCATCAGCAGTCGCTAAAGCTGGTTGTCGCAGAGGAAGTGTTTGTTCGTGGCGATGCCACGCTATTGAAAATGCTGTTACGTAATTTAGTCGAAAATGCACATCGTTATAGCCCGCATGCCAGCACCATTACTCTGCAAGTGACCCACGCGCCGCATCCTTCATTGATTGTTGAAGATGAAGGTCCCGGCATCGATGAAAGTAAAAGTGGCGAACTCAGCAAAGCATTTATTCGGATGGACAGTCGTTATGGCGGCATTGGATTGGGATTGAGCATCGTCAGCCGCATCGTTCAGCTACACAAAAGTCAGTTTTTCCTGGAGAATCGCCGTCACACTTCAGGCTGCCGGGCATGGGTGAAGTTTAGTCTGCCACCCCAGGTTAAGCCGTAAACCAAATGTGAAGGAAAGCGATAATAACCAACAGGCTAAACAGCAGTGTCGCCATCTCGCTGGTGGAATTAATAATCTGTTTCATGGTTCTCTCCTTTATACAGTGAGGAGAGTATCCCAGCGGGAGATTAAGGAAACCTTAGGCCAGTAAAACAACGTTACGGCCCGACAACTGATAAACACAGCCCATTGAACTTATTCGTGCTGCGCCTCCTTAGTCTTGCGCCGGTCGCTCGTTCTGACGCGGGGTTAATCACATCTTAATCAGGCGGCTCAGCCGCCTTCTTTTTGGCTTCTACACTTAATGGCTAGGTTCTGATCAAAGAGGCGCAGCCATGAGTCAACGAATGCACAAATACACCTTCCCCGTGAGCAAAGCACGTAAATATCTTGAACCTGGACCGGTGCTGCTGCTGAGTTCGCAGTTCGAGGAGCAGAGCGACATCATGACGCTCGGCTGGCATACCGTTTTGGAGTTTTCTCCTTCGCTGGTGGGCTGCATGATATCCAGCATGAACTTTAGCCACGAACTGATCCGTAACAGTGGGCAATGCGTGTTGAATCTCCCTACGGCTGAACTCATCGATAAAGTTGTGGCTATCGGAAACAGCCATGGCGATAAACTCGATAAGTTTGATGCCTTTGGTTTAACAGCCGAACCGGCACACAGCGTAGGTGCGCCATTAATTGCAGAGTGTTTTGCCAGTTTTGAATGTCAGCTTTACGACGATTCCATGGTCGATAACTACAACCTGTTTATCTTTGAAATCGTTAAAGCGCACGTTGCGGAACAGCCCGAATTTCCCACGACGCTGCACTATACCGGTGAAGGCCGCTTCACCATCATGGGCGATAAGATGCTGGATAAGAGCAAGGATTTTAAGCCAGAGATGCTGATTTAGTTGAAATGCGCGCACCGCGCCCCCACCTGTTTCCTTTCGACCTGACAGGAGTAAAGCATTATGGCAATCGAATACGCAGTGATCGCAGGCGGCTGTTTTTGGTGTACCGAAGCGGTATTTAAGGATGTGATTGGCGTTGAGTCCGTTGAAAGTGGTTATACCGGCGGCGCACGTCCCAATCCCACCTACGAGCAAGTCTGCAGCGGCGCAACCGGTCATGCAGAGGCGATTCGTATCGGTTTCGATCCAGAGCAAGTGAGCTATGGTGACCTGCTGGATATTAGCTTTGTGACTCACGATCCGACCCAGCTTAATCGTCAGGGCAATGATATTGGCACACAGTATCGTTCAGCAATTTTCCCTGCTAATGCAGAACAGGAAGCGGAAGCGCGTGCTGCCATTGAGCGTGCTCAAGCGGATCATTCCGTGCCGGTGGTGACCACCATTGAACCGCTGAAAGAGTGGTATCCCGCCGAAGCGTATCATCAGGATTACTGGGAAGGAGCCGGTCAGCGCAATGGATATTGCATGGCGGTGATCCCACCTAAATTGCAGAAGCTGCGTAAAAGTTTTGCTAACCGCGTGAAAGCGTAGTTTTTCGACGCAGTGGTTTTTGATTGAGGCGCGCACTCTTTCGGGAGAGCGCGTTTTTTATGAGGTGTGCGCTGTCCCCACCTCGTTCCTCCCCCATAAAGGGGGAGGAAGACACTGCACTATGCTCATTGCGGTGCTGCCCGGCCTTACTTCAACGCCATCGCATCACGCAGCGTAAAGAACAGATCCGTCTGATCGGTTAAACCCACTACGTTTGCTGCATGTGGCCCATAAGCCGCAATACGCAATTGTGAACCGGTATGCTCCTGCGAATCTTCTTCCGAGTTGCCGTAGCTAATGGTCATAATCGCGCCATCCTTGGTATTAACGGCTTGGGTCAAGCCTGGTGCTTTAGTGCCATTTTCAACAATCTGACTGCTGTGTGCATGATCCGCTGTCACCACTACCAGCGTGTTGCCCTCTTCACGCGCAAACGCCAGCGCCTGCTGTACCGCTTCATCCAAATCAACGGTTTCACCAATCTGACCACAAGGATTCGCCGCGTGATCCTGCTTATCAATGGAAGCGCCTTCTACTTGCAGGAAGAAGCCATTCTCATTGGTTTTCAATAATTCAATGGCTTTCGAGGTCATCTGCGCCAGCGTAGGTGTTGCGACCGGACGATCCTTGTTCACTTCGCAGGTGACTACCGGCTTATCAATATTGCCGTGATAGCTGGCTTTTGGCCCTTGCCAGCGCACAGGCATGTTGCCCGCTGAAAACAACCCAAGCAGCGGTTTCTGCTGGTTGGCGGTAGTAATACGGGTCAACCCTTGCCAGTCATTGACCATTTGATAGCCTAGCGCCTGGGCCTGCTCATTCAGTGTTTTCCCCTGATAATCACCCGCCTTCGCCACCTCATTGAAACTCTTGCTGCCACCGCCTAAGGTGACATCCGGCCGCGTTTTCAACATCTGCTCGGTAATCGAGCCTTTACCGCCCTGTTCTAAGGCGTTAGTCGGGCAAAGCTCGCTGGTTTTTCCGGCCCGTAGCATTTACGGGACGTGACATGCGCCATCAGCGCGGCGGGTGTCGCGTCTTGCAACTCAGCGGTCGAAACGTTACCGGTCGCCTTGCCCGCTGCTTTCGCCAACTCCAACAGCGTGATCTGATCTTTGCCATTCACATCTACGCCAATTGCGCCGTTATAGCTTTTGGTGCCGGTTGCCCAGGCAGTGGCTGAGGCTGCTGAATCGGTAACGTAATTTGGTTTATGGGTTTTCTTATCCAGTGAATAGTGCGTGTATTGTCCGGTAAGCGGGAGTGCATCGATGCCTTTGAAAAAACCGCCCGCCCCTTCTGCTACGTTACGCGCAGCAGTGATTTCTGAATCACCCATGCCATCGCCAATCAGTAAAATCACGTTTTTCGCGGTGGTATTACGTAACGAGGCTTTCAACGCTTCAGT
Organism: Candidatus Pantoea bituminis; assembly: GCF_018842675.1. Classification (NCBI taxonomy): domain Bacteria; kingdom Pseudomonadati; phylum Pseudomonadota; class Gammaproteobacteria; order Enterobacterales; family Erwiniaceae; genus Pantoea; species Candidatus Pantoea bituminis. Next base: position 1,557,206 of record NZ_JAGTWO010000004.1, on the reverse strand, counting down.
CTGATCGCCAGTTAAACGTCGGGCTCCGCCGTGCTGACTGAGATCCCCTTGTGCTGCGCGAGAATAGGTATTTGTTTCAGCAATGGCGGAGGTGGCGAGTAAGCTGGTGAGCAGAGAAACCGTCAATAAGCGAGCCTGAGTCATGTTGTCTTTCCTTATGAGCAATAATTACCAGAGATTTCAGGCGCTAAGTTTGCGACGGTTTGGTGATATTTTTGTGTCGGCAGGATGTCATTTTGATGACAAAATCAGCAAGCTGCGCAGCGCTACAGCGATTCGTTCAGAGCTTAAGCGAATAGAAGAAAAGAGAAAAATAGTGCTTGACCGTTTTATGCCTGATCCCTATAGTACCGCCCCGTTGACCCAGCGCGGTTAACAAAAAAATGTGGTGAGGTGTCCGAGTGGCTGAAGGAGCACGCCTGGAAAGTGTGTATACGGCAACGTATCGAGGGTTCGAACCCCTCTCTCACCGCCAACATTTCAAAGAAATGCCTGAACATCTGTTCAGGCATTTTTTTTGCGTTTTATTTTTATAATAAAGGCATAAAAAAACCCGGCCGAAGCCGGGTTTTGCGCTACATCAACTCAATCGAACTCTAGTACAATCAACGACTAACTGTAAGCATGCAGCGTACGCTGGCAGAGCGCCGAACGTACACAATCCCCTTTGCCGAAACGGACAATGCCAACCATCTCGTCCTCTTCGAAACGCGCTAACGCGTCTGCAAGACCGGAAGGCACCCCAGCGGGCAAGTCGCACTGGGTAATATCACCGTTAACGATTACCGTGACGTTTTCGCCAAGGCGTGTAAGAAACATTTTCATCTGCGCGGCGGTGACGTTTTGCGCCTCATCCAGAATAACGACCGCATTTTCAAAGGTACGTCCGCGCATATAAGCAAATGGCGCGATCTCTACCTTGGCGATTTCTGGACGCAGACAATATTGCATGAAGGATGCGCCAAGACGTTTAACCAGAATGTCATAAACCGGTCGGAAGTACGGGGCGAATTTCTCTGAGATATCTCCGGGGAGGAACCCCAGATCTTCATCCGCCTGTAGCACCGGGCGCGTGACGATTATCCTGTCGATATCCTTATGAATCAGGGCCTCAGCCGCTTTCGCGGCGCTGATCCAGGTTTTACCGCAACCTGCTTCACCAGTTGCAAAGATCAGCTGTTTCATTTCTATGGCGTTGAGATAGTGCGCCTGAGCTTCATTTCGAGCTTCAATTGGCCCCCGGTCACGCGCATCGCGTGCCATGCCAATTGAATCTAACCCACCCATTTGCACCAGCGAAGTGACCGATTCTTCTTCACGCTGACGATGACTGCGAGAGTCATTGCGAAGCACTCGTCTGGCTTCTCGACGCGCTTTGATCACTGCTTTCTGTCTTCCCATAGTGGCACCTTACAGTTGGTTTCATTTCCCGCTCCAGGCTGTTGGCCCTTTGCGATTACGTGAACGCTTTAGAGGTTTTGATTGGCTTCCTTGTAAGCCGTGATGACCATGAAGAAAGGTATGCAGCAGCGCAACAGCATTGCTGTACACCGGACAACGAAGAATTCGATTTGGAAAGAAAAGGTCAGAGAAGTGGAGTTCAAGGGGAAAATTAGCCCTCGCAAAAAATTGCGATGCGGTAATTACATTTAGCTGTCCATATAAGGTTCGACCCATGCGCGAACTCCAGTGTGATACATCAACACGTCTGATTACGCTTAAGGATTAAATTGCATCATCTTCACGTGGGTTTGCAACACTAATTTTACCTGACGGCAAAGAAATTGCGTAATTCGGGGTAAGAAATTTACGCATTTAAATTAAATTAATTATATTTAACAGAGAGTTACTATATTCATCTTTATTGGGAAAGTTTAGGAGAATCCGTAATTTTTTGTCTGAATAAACTCAGAAGGCAGTTGCAAGACGAGAAACCTCCTGCCGACGGCGCAGCAGAAGGTGATGGCTAAAATGCAATCAGGCTTCGAGTAGCGATTGCGCTAAATAATGATTCTCATCAGCAACGCCGGGCAAAACAAAAAAATATCCGCCACCAATCGGACGAATATATTCTTCCAGCGCTTCGCCATTCAGCCGGTTCTGTACCGTAATAAACCCTTTCTCTAAATCGTGCTGATAACAGACAAACAGTAGGCCCATTTCTAACTGACCAGAAGCAGAGATGCCGGCTGAATAGCTGTAACCGCGTCGCAGCATCAAACTGCTGTCAGTTTCAGGGGTACGTGGATTGGCCAAACGAATATGCGCATCCAATGCAATGACTTCACCGTCAGGATCGCGGCTGTAATCCGGCACATCGCGTTCGTGCTTCATGCCCAGCGGCGCCCCGCTCAGCTTCTCACGCCCAAAAATGGTCTCCTGCTCGCCCAGTGGCGTGCGGTCCCACATTTCCACATGGAAACTGACGATACGCACCGCCTGATAACTGCCGTTGCGCGCCCATGCGGGTTCATCCTGGTCATCAGTGACCCATAACATCTGCTTCATCAACGCAGCGTCATGACTATCGGGATTAGCGCTACCATCTTTAAAACCCAGCAGGTTGATCGGCGTCTCCTGGCCCAGGCTGCGTGCGGCGTGATCTGAGATAAAGCCTTCACGCCGCCAGCGCACGCCGAGCAGATCGGGCGTGTGTTTGATAATGTCGCGCAGCGCGTGAATCACCGTATCCTGAGTATTGGCGCAAATTTGCAGCAGCAGATCGCCATGGCATTGATTCGCGTCGAGCGAATCGTTAGGAAAGCGCGTCATGACCTGCAACTTTTTTGGTTTATGCGCAGCTAAACCAAAGCGTTCATCAAACAGCGACGTGCCTACCGAAACGGTGATGGTAAGGTTATCAGGCGCAATCTGCGCCCCTAAAATGCCTGAATCCATTGGCGGTAGTTGCGGGTTTGTGACGACTGGCGCGGGCCCGCCCGTAGTCAGGAAGGCGATACGCTGCGTGAGCAATCTGAACAAGCGTTGCAGATCGGCTTTGTCACTGGCCAACAGGTCAAACGCCACCAGCATCATTGATGCCTGCTGTGGCGTAATGATGCCCGCCTGATGCTGACCATAAAACGGTTGCACCTGCTGGCGCGCATTGGGTGTCACCGTGCCGGGAGAAAAGCTTTCGGCGGCAGCATGAAACGGGCAACCGCCGCCTAACGCCGCCGCGCCGCCCAGCAAGCCTAACCCTTTTAATAAACGACGACGCGCAGGTTGCGCGTCATCCTGCTGATTGCTCATGCTTAATTCAGACCCAAGGTTCCACGCAATAAAGAGAGATCTTCTGCCAGTGCGGTAATCGGGCCTTTCAGCGCGTTACGGTCAGCGGTAGTGAGCTTCTCATAAGATTCGAAGCCCTCTTTAGTGCGGTATTTGCTGAGAATGGTATCGACTTTTTTGAAGTTACCCTCCACTTTCGCCAATAACTGTGGATTGGCTTTCTCTACCATAGGTCGCAGCAGTTCAACGATCTTCTGTGCGCCATCAACGTTGGCCTGGAAGTCCCACAAATCGGTGCGGCTGTAGCGATCCTCTTCACCGGAAATCTTGCTGGAAGCGACCTCTTCAATCAATCCGGCGGCACCACCCACAACTTTTGCTGGCGGGAAAGCCAACTCACTGATGCGCGTTTGCAGATCCAATACATCTTTGTTTAGCTGATCAGCATAACCTTCCATACCTTTGGTGTTGTTGTCCGCAAACAGCGCTTTTTCCAGACGGTGGAAACCAGTGAACTTAGGATCTTCCGCTTTCTTTTCATAATCATCTTCGCGGGCATCAATGCTGCCGTCGAGATCGGAGAACAGTTCTGCAATCGGTTCAATGCGCTCGTAATGTTGACGAGTCGGGGCAAACAGCGCTTTGGCTTTTTCTGTATCGCCCGCTTTCACCGCATCGGTAAAGGCTTGCGTGCCGCTAACCAACTGTGCGACTTCACCGGTAACGTAAGCTTTATATTCGCTAATCGGGCCAACCAACTGCATCACATCGCCGCCCTTCTTCGCTGTTGCTGTACCGCTGGCTTCGACAATCAGCTTACCTTTCGGATTACTCAGCAGCCCGCAGGTCATGTCATATTCGCCAGCCTCCAGCGTGGCCGTCATTTTCTGGCTGAAGCCCGGTGCAATGTTTTCGCGCTCTTCGACCACCATCACACCTTTCAGGATTTCCCATTCCAGCGCTTTCTGGCTGTTGTTCTTGATCAGGAATTGGGTTTTACCCGCCTTTACCGTCAGTGACATCGGCTCACACTGTTTGTCATTCACGCTAACGGTAACCTGCGGAACGGCTGCGGCTGCGGCTGAACCAGAGATAGCCAGCAGCGAAGCCAGCAGTGCCTTGCGGCGGAAACGCGTCATCATAATTCTGTCCCTTTAATGATTATGGCGAGCGCGAGGTGCGCGCTCAGTAATGGCTTAGCGCACGGCAGCTGATGTGGTCGGTCGCGTTGGCGTGAAAAAAGCAGTAAAAACGGTATCAGATAGCAGAAATAGACCGTGACTTCGCTGATGCTTGGCGCCTCCTGATAACCCAATATGCCCTCCAGCAAGGTGCCGAACAGCGAATGCGTAGATAAGGTGCCACTGAGATCAAAGGCCACATCCTGAAAATGGTTCCAGAGGCCCGCCTCATGAAAAGCGCGTATCGCACCCGCCGCCAGACCCGCCGCGACAAATAAAATAAACACGCTGGTCCAGCGAAAGAAATGCGCCATGTTCAGCCGAATACCGCCCCAATAGAGCAGCATGCCGAGTATCACCGCCGTGGCCAGGCCTAGCACCGCACCGATCGGTGGCGCGTATCCAACATCTTGCGTAAAGGCGGCCAGCAGGAAAAATACCGATTCCAGCCCTTCCCGCGCCACCGCAAGAAACACCATCAACACGAGCGCTAGCCCGCCGCCGCCCTTTTTTGTCAGCGCCTGATCGACCGCTTGCTCCAGCTCGCCTTTGATGTTGCGCGCCACTTTACGCATCCAAAACACCATTGAGGTCAGAATCACCACCGCAATGACGGCCACGATGCCCTCAAACAGCTCTTGCTGCTTTTGCGGAAATTCGCCGGTGGTTTCGTTGATGAAGATACCTAGCGCAAGGCAGAGCGCAGCGGCAATAAATACGCCAGCCCACAGGGCAGGAAACCATTGAGTACGCTGGGTGCGCTTCAAATAGCTGGCGATCAGGCTGACAATCAATGCGGCTTCTAAGCCTTCACGCAGCATGATGAGAAACGGAACAAACATCGCCAACCTCTTGAATGTTAAGCAGCGTCAATGACAAGTAAATTTTCGTAAATCTAAACGAGTTCGATTATCATTATCGCTGAGTAAAAAACAAGTTGCTGAGTGAGATTATTTCGCTTTTGTCGCAAGAAGCTTTGTAACAAGCCATAAAAAAGCCCGCCTTGTCAGAAGGCAGGCTTCGGTAGGAAAGCAGGTTATTTCGTCTGGAACTCCGCTTCTGCCGCATCAAAACGTTTCATGGCTTCGGCTGACGGCGCACGGCCCATCAGGCTGAAAACCACAATTGCGATGCTGGCAAAAATGAAGCCTGGGATGATTTCATACAGATCCAGCCAGCCATACTGTTTCCATACCAACACCGTAACGGCACCGATAATCATACCGGCCAGCGCGCCATTGCGGTTCATGCGCTTCCAGCAAACGCCGAACAGCACAACCGGACCAAAGGCAGCACCAAAACCTGCCCAGGCATAGCTCACCAGACCCAGTACGCGGTTTTCTGGATTCGAAGCCAGCGCAATGGCGATTATCGCAATCAACAGCACCATTAAGCGCCCTACCCAAACCAGCTCTTTCTGGCTGGCGTTTTTGCGAAACAGCCCTTTATAGAGATCTTCCGTCAAGGCGCTGGAGCAGACCAACAGTTGGCAGCTCAGCGTTGACATCACTGCTGCCAAAATGGCGGAAAGCAGGATACCGGCGATCCATGGGTTAAACAGAATGCGCGTCAGTTCGATAAAGATGCGTTCGCCATTTTCACTCACGCCTGCTGCCTGTGATGGATTGTTCTGGAAATAAGCGATGCCGAAGAAGCCGACCGCCACGGCACCTGCCAGGCACAAAATCATCCAGGCCATGCTAATGCGGCGTGCGGTACGAATGGAGCGGTGCGAATCCGCTGCCATAAAGCGCGCCAGGATATGCGGTTGCCCAAAGTAGCCCAAGCCCCAGCCCAACAACGAAATCACCGCAACAAAATTCAGCCCTTTCAGCATGTCGATATTTTCGAGGCTTTTGGCTTCAATCACTGCCAGTGAATCTGAGAAGCCGCCGACCGAGATAATCACAATGACAGGCGTCAGAATCAGCGCAAAAAACATCAAGCTGGCCTGCACGGTATCGGTCCAGCTGACCGCCAGGAATCCGCCCACCAACGTATAGAGGATGGTAGCTGCGGCGCCAGCCCACAATGCGGTTTCGTAACTCATGCCAAAGGTGCTTTCAAACAGGCGCGCCCCGGCCACCACGCCCGAGGCGCAATAGATAGTGAAGAAAACCAGGATAACGATCGCGGAGATGACACGCAGAATTTTACTGTGATCTTCAAAACGGCTGGAGAAGAAGTCTGGCAGCGTCAGGGCATTGTTGTGGTGCTCCGTTTGAACACGCAGGCGACCCGCTACAATTTTCCAGTTTAGCCATGCGCCAATAATCAGGCCGATAGCGATCCAACTCTCGGAGATACCAGAAATGAAAATGGCACCTGGCAACCCCATTAACAGCCAGCCGCTCATATCAGATGCCCCTGCGGACAAGGCTGTAACTACGCTACCGAGGCTACGACCACCCAGAATATAATCATCAAAATTCTTGGTTGAACGGTAGGCAATAAAGCCAATCAGTATCATCCCGAGAATATAAATCAAAAAGGTCACCAACATTGGTGTGCTTATACTCATCTGTCTCTCCATTTATTATTTAATTTCCCCAGAGAAATCGCTTGCTGGTGGTTGCCGGAACGGGGTAACCAGGCAGCGTATCCTCATCAGGGCATGAGCCATTTCCCCGAGGCGCAGTATCCTGCCGGAAAGGCGTGACGCGCACAATGGATTTAACACAGGCGCTACAGCGATTTCACTAACCGTTTGCGAAAAATTGCTCAGAGGTTGCACTCGCTCACAGATCTGGAGTTGCACCCAAGAACGTTCTTATAAAACCCGCAGTTTCTCTGGCCTGCCACGTTGGCCAGATTCTTGCAGCAAGATCTGTGCCGCATTTTGAAATTTAACATTCGACGACGTGGAAACCTTGCTATCTGGCTCACGATTAACATGGTTGCACAAAGTTGCAACATGAGTGATAGTGCTGGCCACGCCGTACCGAACCACTTTTAAGGAGCACTGGAGTCATGGGTACAACCACCATGGGTGTAAAACTGGATGATGCGACTCGCGAGCGCATTAAACTGGCCGCACAACGCATCGATCGCACGCCGCACTGGCTGATCAAGCAAGCGATTTTTAACTATCTTGGCCAGCTTGAAACGGGCATTTCACTGCCGGAAATTCCGCTGTCGGCATTGGCCGCGGCAGAAGGTGATGAAGCCGCGCCAGACGAGTCCCATCAACCGTTCCTTGACTTCGCTGAGCAGATTCTGCCGCAGTCGGTTACGCGTTCTACGGTGACTGCCGCCTGGCGTCGCCCCGAAACGGATGCGGTACCGATGATGTTGGAACAGGCGCGTCTTCCTGCTCCGCTGGCAGAAAAAACCCATCAGTTAGCCTACAAGCTGGCTGACAAGCTCCGGCACCAAAAAGGGGCAACTGGGCGCGCTGGGATGGTGCAAAGCCTGTTGCAGGAGTTCTCTCTCTTCTCAGGAAGGTGTTGCGCTAATGTGTTTAGCGGAAGCGCTGTTGCGTATTCCTGACAAGCCTACCCGCGATGCGTTAATCCGCGACAAAATCAGCAACGGCAATTGGCAATCGCATCTTGGCCGCAGCCCTTCCCTGTTCGTCAACGCGGCAACCTGGGGTTTATTGTTTACCGGTCGTTTGGTCTCTACCCATAACGAAGCGAATCTTTCGCATTCGCTTAACCGTATTATCGGGAAAAGTGGCGAACCGCTGATTCGTAAAGGCGTAGACATGGCGATGCGCTTGATGGGAGAGCAATTCGTTACGGGCGAAACCATTGCTGAAGCGTTGGCAAATGCCCGCAAGCTGGAAGAGAAGGGTTTCCGCTACTCCTACGACATGCTGGGTGAAGCCGCGCTGACCGCCAGCGACGCCAAAGCCTATTTGGTCTCTTATCAACAGGCGATTCACGCGATTGGCAAAGCCTCAAACGGGCGCGGCATCTATGAAGGCCCTGGCATTTCGATCAAGCTTTCTGCGCTGCATCCACGCTATAGCCGCGCGCAATATGAACGCGTAATGGAAGAGCTTTATCCGATTCTGAAATCGCTGACGCTGCTGGCGCGCTCTTATGACATCGGTATTAACATTGACGCAGAAGAAGCCGATCGTCTGGAGCTGTCGCTGGATCTGCTGGAAAAACTCTGCTTCGAGCCGGAACTGGAAGGCTGGAACGGTATCGGCTTTGTGATTCAGGCTTACATGAAGCGCTGCCCGTTTGTGATTGATGAATTGATCGATCTGGCGCAACGCAGCCGCCGTCGCCTAATGATCCGCCTGGTAAAAGGCGCCTATTGGGACAGCGAAATCAAACGTGCCCAAATGGAAGGCCTGGAAGGTTATCCGGTTTATACCCGCAAGGTGTATACCGACATCTCTTATCTGGCCTGCGCCCGCAAATTATTGTCGGTGCCGAACCTGATTTATCCGCAGTTTGCGACCCACAATGCGCATACGTTGGCGGCCATTTACCAGCTGGCGGGCAATAACTATTATCCAGGTCAGTATGAATTCCAGTGCCTGCACGGGATGGGTGAACCGCTCTACGAGCAGGTGGTGGGCAAAGTTGCGGATGGCAAACTGAATCGACCTTGCCGCATTTATGCGCCGGTAGGTACGCATGAAACACTGTTGGCTTACCTGGTGCGTCGTCTGTTGGAAAACGGCGCCAATACCTCATTCGTTAACCGCATCGCTGACACGTCGTTACCAATTGATGAGCTGGTGGCCGATCCGGTTAGCGCAGTGGAAAAAATGGGTGCCAGCGAAGGGGCTATTGGCCTACCGCATCCGAAGATTCCATTGCCACGTGAGCTTTATGGCAAATACCGTGTTAACTCTGCCGGTTTGGATATGGCCAACGAGCATCGCCTTGCGTCGTTGTCCAGCGCCCTGCTCAGCAGCGCGGCACATCCCACTGTGGCACAGCCGATTATTGATGGCGAACTGATCGCGGGTGAAACCCGTGCCGTCATTAACCCTGCCATGCCAAATGATGTTGTGGGCCACGTACGTGAAGCCAGCGAGCAGGAAGTGTCGCAAGCGCTGGATGCCTCCGTGAATGCGGGTCCGATCTGGTTCGCAACGCCACCGGAAGAGCGTGCCGCCATTTTGGAACGCGCTGCAGAGATCATGGAAAGCCAGATGCAACAGCTGCTCGGCATCCTGGTGCGTGAAGCGGGTAAAACCTACAACAACGCCATTGCAGAAGTGCGCGAAGCGGTCGATTTCCTCTATTACTATGCGGGCATGGTGCGCGATGATTTCGACAACGAAACGCATCGTCCATTAGGCCCGGTGGTCTGTATTAGCCCGTGGAACTTCCCATTAGCGATTTTTACCGGCCAGATTGCTGCTGCGTTAGCGGCGGGTAACAGCGTGCTGGCTAAACCGGCTGAGCAAACGCCATTAATTGCCGCACAGGCGGTGCAGATTCTGCTGGATGCAGGCGTTCCAGCTGGCGTGTTGCAGCTTTTGCCCGGCCAGGGTGAAACTGTTGGCGCACAGCTGACCGGCGATGAGCGCGTACGTGGCGTGATGTTTACCGGTTCAACCGCTGTTGCCACGCTGCTGCAGCGTAATCTGGCGGGTCGCCTTGATCCTCAAGGCCGTCCTACCCCACTGATTGCAGAAACCGGCGGCATGAATGCAATGATCGTCGACTCCTCGGCGCTGACTGAACAAGTGGTGACGGATATCGTGGCATCGGCCTTTGACAGCGCCGGTCAACGCTGTTCTGCCTTGCGTTTACTCTGTATCCAGGCCGATGTTGCCGATCACACCCTCAAAATGTTGCGCGGTGCGATGGCAGAATGTCGTATGGGTAATCCTGAGCGTCTCTCAACCGATATCGGTCCGGTGATTGATGCCGAAGCGAAAGAGAACATTGAGCGTCACATTCAGGCGATGCGCAATAAAGGCTTCACCGTGTATCAGGCCGTGCAGGAAAACCCGCAGGACAGCAAAGAGTGGGCAACCGGCACCTTTATCAAACCAACGCTGATTGAACTGGATCAGGTCAGTGATCTGGATAAAGAAGTTTTTGGTCCGGTGCTGCATGTGGTGCGCTTCACACGCAACGATTTACCTAAACTGGTCGATCACATTAACGCTTCTGGTTACGGGCTGACGCTAGGCGTCCACACGCGCATCGATGAAACCATCGCGCAGGTGACGGCCAATGCCAAAGTCGGCAACCTTTACGTTAACCGCAACATGGTGGGTGCGGTGGTGGGCGTGCAGCCCTTTGGCGGCGAAGGCTTGTCTGGAACCGGCCCGAAAGCGGGTGGCCCGCTTTACCTCTATCGCTTGCTCTCTCACCGCCCGGATGGCGCGCTGCGTCTGACCTTTGATCGTCAGGATGCTGAACGCCCAGCAGACAGCACGCTGCGTCAGGCGCTGCTGGAACCGCATAAGGCGCTGAGCGAGTGGGCAAAAGAGAAGCCGGAGTTGGCGATGCTGTGTCAACAGTATGCCGATCTGGCGCAGGCCGGAACGGTACGTCTGCTGCCTGGCCCAACCGGCGAGCGCAACACCTTCTCACTGTTACCGCGCGACAGCGTGTTGTGTCTGGCCGATAACCAGCAGGATGCGTTAACTCAGCTGGCTGCGGTAACCAGCGTCGGTAGCACAGCGGTGTGGCCGGATGACGAATTACATCGCACCTTGCTGGCAAGCCTGCCTGCCGCAGTGAAAGCCCGCGTTAGCCTGGCGAAAGATCCGCTGGCTGAAGCGTTTGATGCGGTGATTTATCATGGAGATGCCGATCAGCTCCGCACGCTCTGCGAACAGATTGCTGCGCGCAACGGCGCGATTGTTTCGGTACAGGGCTTTGCGCGTGGTGAAACTAATTTGCTGCTGGAGCGGTTGCTGATTGAGCGCTCACTGAGTGTGAATACTGCTGCCGCAGGTGGGAATGCCAGTCTGATGACCATCGGGTAAGGATGGAGGTTCGGGGCGCGAACCGGGCGCTTGGGTTCGGGGCGCGAACCGGCGCTTGAGTCCGGGGCGCCGAACCGGGCGCGGTGGCTGTTTCGTTCGCCCGCCAGCCGGGCAGTTTCATTTCCTCCCTGCGGGCGACCGACAAGGGTTGCTGAGCGGCAACCCTTGACCCGCGCTTCCGGCCAGCCCCCTCGCCGCTTCGCGGTTCCCTCGTTTTTTCACGATTTCTGACGGACCGGACGGATTCGCCATCCCTGGCTCACCCCGTCCTCATCGCGGCATCCCTGCCGCTCGTCCTGAAATCCCTCACTCTCTCGGCGAGTGAAATGGCCTCTGGCAGACCCCGCTGCAACAGCGGCACCTTTTCTTGTATGTTTAGCGCTGCTGTGAATCTCATAAACCCATTCCGCCTTCTCGCGTCTTCGATTACTGAATTACTACAGACTTGTCTGTGGGCTTTAAATTTATGAACTGAGTTTTGAGTTTTGAGTTTTGAGTTTTGAGTTTTGAGTTTTGAGTTTTGAGTTTTGAGTTTTGAGTTTTGAGTTTTGAGTTTTGAGTTTTGAGTTTTGAGTTTTGAAATTATTTTTGGCGCATCGGAGTTTCAGACGAGGATGTATGTAAGAAAGAAAAGAAAGTGGCAGGCGGTGGGGTGCCGGAGGCATACGCAGCGCTGAGGAAAGAACGGAGGCCAGGGCGAGCGGCAGGGATGCCGCGAAGAGGCTGGGTCGAGCCAGGACGGCGAGTCCAGCCGGTCCGTCAGGCCGGGTGAGTGACGAAGGAACCGCGCGAAGCGTGGCGCGGAGTCTGCCGGACGCCGGGATTGTTAAGGGGCTGGCGTGAGCCCCTTAACACGTCCGCCTGCCCGGAGCAGATGAAACTGCCCAGCGCCTGGCGGGCGGAATCTTCACGGAGTGAGTCACCTGCACAGCCCGCTGCAAGCGAAATCCGCACTCCGTGCACTGACCTTAGCCCGCTGCAAGCGTGAAAGTGCCCACATTGGGCACCCTCCCTCCGCTACACCGACGGACTGCGGTTCCGCTTCATCCCAATCAACGTTGGGAAAATAAACAGCGATTGCCCCAATCCACGGTTGGTGAGCGACCACACAGCAACCGAACAGAGTGAACAAAGGGCCACGATAGCCAACGGGTAGAAGCACGCCCATATAAACGAAAACCAGGCCTGTTCAAACAGATGGTGACGTTGGGCAAACAAAATCGCCGACATGCCAAAGAACTCAATGAAGATGCGATGTATCACATAAATTTGTAGCGTGTTGCGTCCAATCCAGTTCATGTAAGACATACTGAAATGCTGGTTTAGCCAGCGACAGGCGGCCACACTAAACAACACCGCGATAATGCAGGTAAACAGACTTTTATCGAGTCCAAAAATCACATGGATACCGGCCAGCGCCGCCAAGATTGCCCAAGGCATGAAGTTCTCACGACGCCATTCGCTGAGACGCAACATGGTGCTGCTGCAAAAAGCGCCCAATAAAAAGAACAGAAAATATTGCGCAACGCTTTGCGGTCCCCAATACGGAATGATTTTCTCGACAGCAAGATAGTTAAGGACCACCGCCGCGATAAACAGCGCCAACTTATATTGGCGAAACATCTTCGCACACAGGAAATATATCGCCAATCCGTACAAATACCAGGAAGTACTCATGGCCATAAAGGTTAATTTTAGAAATTCAAATAAAGAACCTGCATAAGCAGCGTTTAAGTTTTGAGAAATACGTTGACCGGTAATTTCAGTGGATATGCCAACAATCGACCACCATTGAATGAATCCCCATAATATATAAAGGTAGAATAGATTAGTAATTCGGCTGGTGAATACCTGTTTCCATGGCCGCTTCATAATTCCATTCGTCGCCAATAAACCAGAAACAAAGAAAAAAGCTGGCATTCGTAACGGCGACAAAACAGTATTAAACTGCACCCATATTTCAGCAGGAATCCATCCCGCAGAGAGATATTTCAGCGTGCTTTCAAACCCAGGCAATACTGTGTGATACAGCACGACCAACAGAATACAGGCGCCTTTTAGGGTATTCACCCACAATATTTCATCTGACTTGGTGTTGTTCATTTATTGACTCCTGCTGTGTGGTACAGAATGCTGAATAAACAATGCGAGGTATTGCACTAGGTTTTTAGAATTATTAGGTGATTATTCGCCAATGAAGGATGGGTGAATGTAGCGAAACTCTTAAAAGTCTTGGAGTGGCCCTGTTACAAACAGTTATTTACGCTATCTCATGTTTCTTTACATTAGCTGCGCATAAATAATCCTGCTTAATTTTAAACACTAAGAAGTGAAAATGAATTTGGCTATTATCGCCTGCAGCATATTTAAATGAGAGAAACCTAAGGGCAATTAAACCAGAATAAAGTGGGCGAGTAGAAAAGATTTGTCAGATGCGTCAAAATGTTTAACGAGAATATAAAACATATGCTATGCAGAATTAAATGGGTAGGATTACGTGTAGGAATGAAATAAAAAAGGCCAGAATATCTGGCCTTATCGGGATTAACGTTCGCCAGGCACCTCTTCAGGTTTAACGGGCTGTCGCAGTAAACGCGGATACACAAACAGCATGCGTCCCGGACCACGATTAAGTATTGACCATACCGCTAAAGAGATCAGCACGCATAGCGTGACACCGCACACTGGCATCACTAACGCCCACGTCCAACTGAAGGCTGCCGTGCCAAACCAACCATAATGTAATGCCAGCGTCAGCGCGCTCAGGCCCAGCAGTTCAATGAAGATACGGTGCAAAACATAGATTTGCAGCGTGTTGCGGCCAATCCAGTTCAGCCATGCCATGTTAAAGCGCTCATTGAGGAAGCGGCACAGCACAATGCCAAATACGATGGTCAGTAAGCTATAGAACGGATTTTTATAATGGCCGACTGCATGATGTGCAATGCCGACTACCGCGATCGCGGCTAACCACACCCAGTGGCGGCCTTCCAGCTTGCTTAACTCAACCAGCGCCTGGCTAAAGAAAACGCCGAGCAGAAAATAGAGATAGTTCTGCGCCACGCTGGCCGGGCCCCATCCGGGGATGAGATTGAATTGGGCCGCATAGTTCGCCACTAATGCCAACACCACCAGGGCGATCTTTTGTTTGTGGAACAGCTTGGTAGCAAGGAAAAAACCTGCCAGCGCGTAGAGATACCATAAGCTGGTCATTGACAGCATCAGCAGCTTCACAAACTCCAGCGGCGTATCGGCGTAAGCCGCATTCTTGGTACCCGAAAGCTTTTCACCCAGATGTGTCGCGATGTAGTGAATAGAGAGCCACTGAATCACGCCCCATAACAGGTAAAGATAAACGATATTGCTGAATTTTTTTGTAAAAACGTCCTGCCAGCTTTTTTGACGATGGAGCTGCAGGCCAGTAAACCAGAAACGAAGAAAAAGGCTGGCATTCGTAAAGGTGAGAGATACTTATTAAAGGCGACCCACCATTCAGCTGGCGCAATGCCTGCAGTCAGATAATGCAGTGAGGGCGCAAAGGTCGTGATGATGGTGTGGTGTAACACCACCAGCAAAATACACCCCCTTTCAAGGTGTTAATCCAAAGAACTTCTTTCTTCGCTGGCGTACTCATTGTGATGTCCTGATGCCATGTATTTGTAAAGAATTATTTAGATTTATAAAAAAAGTCACAATGAGGTGGAATCCCAAAAGGAAAATTTCAGGGTTTAAGCGGGCAAGGTTTGTCCGAATTAAGGTCTAATTCAGGAAGTTACACTCATATCTTTGCGTTATTTTCAGATAATACCTGGATGAAATAGTTAACAGCAGTAATGCGCCTTCCTGGCGGAAGGCGAGATAATTACTGATTCAGGAACTTTTCGAGGAATTGGCGGGTACGTAATTGCTGCGGATTGCTAAACAACGCCTTCGCGTCACCTTGTTCAACGATGCGGCCCTGGTCCATGAAGATAGCGCGATCGGCTACGTCGCGGGCAAAGCTCATTTCATGTGTGACGATCACCATGGTGCGCTTCTCTTCTGCCAGCGCCCGTATAGTGTTCAACACCTCGCCTACCAGCTCGGGATCCAACGCAGAGGTCGGTTCATCAAACAAGATAACTTCCGGGCGCATCGCGAGCGCACGGGCGATTGCCACACGCTGCTGCTGCCCGCCCGAAAGACGACGAGGAAAACTCTCCTCTTTGCCCTGCAATCCCACTTTTTCCAGCAGTGAACGCGCTCGGGCTATCGCTTCTGCTTTCGGTTCACCTTTTACGATCACCGGACCTTCGATGATGTTTTCCAGTACCGAACGGTGAGGAAAAAGGTTGAAGCTTTGAAAGACAAAGCCCACCTGCTGACGTAAACGACGAACCTGCTCTTTCTGTTTACTCTGCGCCAGCGCGGCTTCAATGGTGATGTCACCCACTTTGATGCGACCGCTGTCTGGAACTTCTAACAGGTTTATGCTGCGAAGTAAGGTAGTTTTTCCTGAGCCACTCGGCCCAATAATCGCCACTACTTCACCGGAGGCAACGTCAAGATCAATGCCGTGCAGCACCGTTTGGCCGTTGAAGGTTTTGACCAGTTTACGCACTTCAATGGCACTCATTTCGACTCCCGATCCTGACGGTTAACGTGATCTTCCAGACGGTTTTGCAACATAGACAACAGCGTCGCCATCACCCAATAGATCAATGATGCTGCCAGATACATGGTGAACACTTCCAACGTCCGCGAGGTGATCAACTGCGCCTGACGGAACAGTTCCGGCACCTGAATGGTTGCCGCCAGCGACGTGTCTTTTACCAGGCTGATAAAACTGTTACCTAACGGCGGCAATGCCGTACGCGCAGCCTGAGGCAGAATAACGCGACGCAGCGTTTGCCAACGCGTCATACCGATACTGGCGGCCGCTTCCCATTGGCCACGTTCAATCGCAGAGATTGCGCCACGCAATGATTCTGACGCATACGCCGCCGTATTAAGCGACAAACCAATCATCGCCGACGGGATCGGATCCAGCTCAATGCCGAACTGCGGCAAACCGTAATAAATCATAAACAGTTGCGCGATCAGCGGCGTGCCACGGAAGATCGACACATAGATGCGGGAGAGCCAGCTTATCGGCCACAAGTGCGACAGGCGCATCAGCGCAAGGATGAAACCCAGCACCAGGCCGAAAAACATCCCGCCAATGCTGAGTTGCAGCGTGAACAGCGCGCCCTTTAACAAAAAGGGTGCTGAATCCAGCACCAGTTGTAAGCTTTCCTGCATTATTTAGTCACGTCCGCGCCGAACCATTTTTCGGACAGCTTGCTGAGTGAGCCATCTTTCTGCATATCGGCAATCGCCTGATTAATCGCTTTCAGCAGATCATCATCGCCTTTACGCAGCGCTACACCCGATTCCAGACGTGAAAACGCATTCCCCGCCACGGCCATGGTGTTGCCGGTCTTTTTCACCAGATCCAACGCAGCCAGACGATCAACCAAGATCGCATCAAGACGGCCTGAGCGCAGATCCTGATATTTGGTTGGGTCATCATCGTAGGTACGAATATCCACGTTTTTAACGTTATCTCGCAGCCACTGCTCGTAGTTAGAACCTAAGCCGACACCCACTTTCTTACCGGACAAATCTTCAGGCTTAGTGATGGTGCCCGCTTTGGCTTTCATGGTCAGCGCCTGGACACCAGAAACAGTGTAAGGCGTGGAGAAGTCATACTTCTTCTTACGGTCATCAGAGATGGTGACCTGATTGATGACCACGTCGATACGCTTAGAATCCAGCGAAGCCAACATGCCGTCCCATTTGGTCGGTTTCAGGCTGGCCTTCACGCCAAGGTGCTGCGCCAGCTGCTCGGCGAACTCCACTTCAAAACCGGTCAGCTTGCCGCTTTCATCCTGGAAGCTGAACGGCGGATACGTTCCTTCAAGGCCAACCAGTAACGTGCCGCGATCTTTCACTTTATTCAGCAAATTTTCTGCCGCGAAAGTATTGACGTTAACGCCGGCGACCAGCGCCATCGCCATAACGCCCAGCGCCAGTTGGCGACGTACACGAGAAAAAACCATATTCACCCCAATTTATTAGTATGTGATGTGTGTTGTGCGGCAGCGTTTGCTGCCGAGCCTTACTGAGTAAGTTTTAGATTATAAACTGGATTTTTCCTGCTGTATCAGACTGAAGGGTGATAAGCAAATAACGCCGGTGCGCCGCCCGTATGAATAAACAGCAGCGGGCCTTCGCGGCGGAAGCGATTTTGACTGATGCCATCCAGCAATCCCGCCATTGCTTTGCCGGTGTAAACCGGATCGAGCAGGATACCTTCAAGGCGCGCCAGCAGTTTTACCGCTGCCATGCCCTCTTCGTTCGGCTCGCCGTAGCGGGGTGCAAAGTAATCATCCCAGAGCGTGATGGGCGCGTTGGCGGTTAGCGCTAATTGTGTTGCCAGCGGCTGACGAATGCGCTCGACCACTGGCAGCTGCGCTTCTACTGTGCGTGAAACCGTTATGCCAACCAACTCAGTTTCTGGCAGCAAGTGCTCCAGACCCACAGCTAAACCCGCGTGGGTTCCAGCGCTGCCTGATGCCACCACCACAGCGGCGAAATCCACCACACCTTCGCTTTGGTGCGCAATCTCCTGTGCGCATTCAACATAACCCAACGCGCCAAGCGTATTCGAGCCGCCCACCGGCACCACATACGGACGGAAACCCTGCGCTTCAAGCCGCGTGGCGTGTTCAGCGAGTTGTTCATGAGGATTATGCAAGGCATCAACCATGACGATTTCGGCATCCATCAGGTCGAGCAGCAAGCGGTTCCCGTTGCTGAGGTAGTTTTCTGAGGCAGTACCAATCGGATTTTCAAGCAGGGCAACGCATTTCAAACCCAGCCGAGCGGCGACGGCCGCGGTTTGCCGCACATGGTTGGACTGGATTGCGCCCGCAGTCAGCAGCACGTCGGCTCCTTCACGCAGCGCATCAGCGGCCAGGAATTCGAGTTTACGCAGTTTGTTGCCGCCCATCGCTACTGGCGTGACATCGTCACGTTTTATAAAGATATCGCGGGCAAGATAGTCGGAAAGACGGGGTAAATGCTCAAGCGGCGTGGGTGCGCCCAGCAGTTCCAGACGAGGAAATTGATGAATAAGATGTAAAGACAAGGCTGCCTCCAAGGCATTGCGCAATGATCTTTACAGTGTTGCAGAAGATGAGGAAAGGATCATCCGTAAATCTGCGAGGCGCTGCACGCGAGCAACTATTCATTGCTCGCGTGCTATCCATTCAGCCGCGAATGGCCCCTCAGTTTTGCTGCCAACCCAAAAATTGGTCGTACTTACGCAACGCAATGCGGTAATTGTTATTACCCGCATCCGGTAAATCACGTTCCAGACACTCATGCCAGCTATTACCTTGCAGTCTGTCGGCAGGGAAA
Organism: Candidatus Pantoea bituminis; assembly: GCF_018842675.1. NCBI lineage: Bacteria > Pseudomonadati > Pseudomonadota > Gammaproteobacteria > Enterobacterales > Erwiniaceae > Pantoea > Candidatus Pantoea bituminis. The sequence goes on along the minus strand of NZ_JAGTWO010000004.1, from coordinate 1,538,435 downwards.
TTTTTGGCTTTCAACATGTCGTCCAGCCGACGTAGCCGCACCACGTATTCACGTATGGTGCTGGGGCTCATTTCAGTCTGTTCGAACAAATATTGCTTAAACGCCATAATGTCGAAATAGTTTGGATGGGTATTACAAAAAATGTCGCTGCAAAAACGACATAACGCGGTCAGTTCAGGCTGAAGTTTCAGCCACAGTGGTTCATCAATCATTTGGTCCATCCGAGCGATGGCCTCTTTATTGATGATCTGACCGCGAAAAACGAGCGCCATACGATCTAATACCTTGCCACAATGCGAACAATGACTTTGGCTGTGTTTATAGTCTTTAAGATAACGACTTAACGGTCTGGCTTTGGTTTTGGCTCCCATTGCTGAGTCCCCGGTTTCTTATATTTTTGAATCGCCAGGAACTGATACTGCTAGCGCGCTCCCGTAAGTCGGGCACGCAGGCGTTTGATCGCCTGACTGTGCAGTTGGCTGACTCGGGATTCCCCTACATCAAGCACCGCGCCAATCTCTTTCAGGTTCAGTTCTTCCTGGTAGTACAGTGTCAGCACCATCTTTTCGCGATCGGGTAACGCTTCGATCGCTTCAATGACGCGCTCACGCAGACTCCCTTCTAACAACTGATGAAGCGGATTAGCCTCTTCGTGGCCTTCCGTCACCAGCTCCGCACTGTCGCCGTGTTCTTCTCGATACTCGTCGTAGGAAAAGAGTTGGCTGTTGTTGGTGTCCAGCAAAATCTGCCGGTACTCCTCCATCGAAACATTCAACTGTTGAGCCACTTCCTGCTCGGTAGCAGCACGCCCCAACGTCTGTTCTACCTGATGCATGGCACCGGCTACCTCGCGTGCGTTACGACGAACGCTACGTGGTGCCCAGTCCCGACTGCGAAGCTCGTCCAGCATTGAGCCACGAATGCGCTGCACTGCATAAGTGGTAAAGGCGGTGCCCTGCAGCGCGTCATAGCGCTCCACGGCATTCAACAGACCAATGCCACCTGCTTGCAGCAGATCGTCAAGCTCAACGCTGGCTGGCAGACGCACCTGAAGGCGCAGCGCTTCGTGCCGCACCAGAGGAACGTAACGCTGCCAGAGCGAATGCTTATCCATCACGCCATCGGCGGTATAGAGATTGTTCACGTTGACTACCCTGCGTTAATGAAGTTATCGGCATGATTATCCAATTCTGTAGGGTTTTTGATTGGGTGAATAGGCGGGGTAAATCGAGGTTATTTCAAATTTGTTATATCAGGAGGCGACGATTACGCCCCCTGTGAAATAGATTAGCGCAGCGCGAGCAGGCGCTGCCGCGTGCCCGACGGCACAGCATCCCATAATGCACAGGTCTGCCCTTCCAGCGCCTGATAAAACGGGCTTATACTTTCAAGCGCTTCTTCACCCGGATGAAAATAAATCCGTCCCGATTCACCATCAATATTAATCAATCGGTTAATGAATAAACGCTGCAAATCACTGCGTAAAAACAAGCCGTTATCCACGCTGTTGTCGGCTAAAAAGCCCTCTTCGTTTTCACGCGTATCGATATAACAGGCTTCAACCCACGGCCAGTTATGACGATCGGTAAGACGCGTGCCGGTGATCACGCAGGCACCATAGCGCGCTTTAACTGCGGCGGTGAATTCTGTCTGACTGGCGCGTTGCAGCACTTTGGCTTTGACGCGCCGCCCCACTTCTGTGCCAGGCATTACCGCTGTAGGCACTTTATGTTGCGGCGTGCTGAGGACCACAATGAACTGAATGCGTCGCGACTGCGGGAAACAGGGATTGGCCTGCGGATTAAACAGCTGCCAGTACTCCTCTTCTTCATCCTGGCGCATCAGCACCAACTTATAGCCGCGACTGGTCAGCAGATTCTGCGCCACCGCGGAGTGCGGATCGATCATCGCGTAAACCCGACTCTCTCCCATCACCTGCCAAAGATTCTCTTTTTTGCCCTGCTCGCTGCGGCGGAAATAGAGAAACGGCAGTTGCTGCTTTAAATAGTGCTCAAAACGGCGCAGATAGTTTTTGCGCTCATTGTCGTTAGAAATGAACAGCAAATCTTCTTGTGGACTGTTGCTCTCTTCATGGGCAAACACCGCGCGAATTTTCAGCGTGCGGAAGCTGGTGCTGGGACTGAGTAAAGCGCGTGCCGTTAACTCTTTATCATCAGGGTATTGCTGGGAGTAGCGTAAGGCGATCTCTTCGAAGGTCAGCAGCTCACCCGGTAACAAGTCATAATTGAAGCGCATAGACACTCCAGAAGTCGGAAAAAAGGATCAAACGTTGTGTTGTTGTAAAAGGAGTTATCGGCAGACACGGCGGGATCTGTAACGGGGTGTTAACGTTTGCTGGCTTTAGCATGATGTCATGCTTAACGGGGCAAAATTTGCTTAAAAAAGCCCGCCAAAAGCTGTATTTATTTGACGGGCTTCATTGTTTTAGTTGTTTAAGGAGTCCAGGCTTTTACCCAATCCTGCAAATTTTCTCCGGTCAACATCCAGTCACGACGCAAAATTTTCTGTAGTTCCAAGCCATTTTTTTCACTGTAATCCAGATCATTCAAATGGAAACGTATTGCATCGCACCAGTCTTTGAAACGGTTTTTTACCCGTGTTACTGGCAATGGTGTGTCACGGTAGCATTCAACATCGCTACAGATAACTGGAATACCACATGCGCCATATTCCATAAGACGCAGATTACTCTTACAGATGTTGAATATATTGTCTTCCACTGGCGCTAACGCGAGGTCGAGGTTGAGCGAGGCTAGCTTCTCAGGATATAAACTAATATCAACGCCAATGTGCAACTCATGAATATAAGGGCGTAGCTTCATAGGACACATGCCAAAAAATACCCACTCAACCTCATTAGCAAATTCTTTAACCACGTCAACGATCATTTCCAGATCGCCAGTATGACTCGCACCGCCCGCCCAACCTACTCGAGGTTTGCGTCCTTGGTTACGTAAACTTTGTAGGTTACCCCACCACTCAACAGGCAAACGGTTTGGCATCACTCGAATATCACTGTGCATACTGCTTAATGCTTCTGCGAGTGGCGCAGTCGAAACCACAAAACGATCGAAAAAGCTGAGACTTTTTCGCAACTGGGCAGTAATTTCCTGCGTGAAATCGCGGCGGCGATAATGCTTCATTGGCACATTTAAAATGTAATCATCTAACTCAAACACTTTAAAAACGTCGCTCATTTTTCCTACGCGCTCAATCCATTGATGGAAAGCGGGAGAGTATCGACGCTGAATAATCAGTGAGTCCGGTTTGTACTGATTTAGTTCGCTGTGCGTCAGCAGAGAAATACTCACCTTTCCGTCAGCCAGACCTTCGCGCTGCATCGCTTCAAAAGGCGTAATAACGCGATAATAGCCGCAGCCAGCCACATCGGCGTTATGCGCCATAATTACAGGCACATTCGGTCGTTGAGCAGGTCGCCAACAAAGTGAACTCTCTTTGTTGAGTTCAAAATGACGGCTGCGTAAAGATAAATTGCTGTTATAAGCTGGATCACGAGAAACTACAGGCATCCATCGCGCATAAATTTTATCTTCTTCGAGCTGTTTTAATCGGTTTGAATTGTGCACTGTTTCGCCTACAAACTGGCTTTGGCGTGCGGCCGGACGCAAAATGCGCGCATAAGGCGTCCAGACGGTTAAATATCCCAGCTGTCGAGCCCTTAAGCAAAAATCAACGTCATCAAAAAGTGCCAGTTCGACATCAAATCCTTTTAACTCATCATAAATAGCTTTACGCACCAGCATGAAATCGCCGGAAACCGCCGTATAGTTCTGGTCTAATTGCAATCGACCTAAATAGCTTGGCTGACTATCTTCCTGTCCTCGAAAGCACTCCCCTGCAACACCATTGACGCCTAAAACGTAACCCGCATGGCGAATTTTATTATTGGAAGCAAGCTGCTTGCCTCCCACAACGGCCACTTCAGCTCGCTGCCCATGATTGAGCAAATTATCAAGCCACTCGCCGTCAGTGACAGCCAGTTCGCAATGCATAAACATCAAATAGTCACCACGAGCGTGACTGGCGCCTAAATTCGCCATCGCAGCATGGTGGAAAACCGCATCAAATTTCACAACGCGAATGCGCGTCTCATCCACCGCGCTGATCCCTTCTAACCAGCTCTCGCGTTCAGGGCTGCTGTGATTATCAGCAACGATGATCAGCTCATAATTGAGATAGGTAGTTTTTTCTAGCAGCGAAGTGACACAACTGATCAGCGAAGGTAAATGCCAGTTAACGAGGACAACAAATGACACCGTTGGCGTGGTCGGATGCTGATAGCGCAAACGATAATTGTAAAAGCTGTCGAGCGCGATTTGCGCATTGGGATAACCACGATTATTCAAATGACGCGTAATAATTGCTGCATCTTCTGTCAACTCACGACTTTTCAAACGGCCCGTCAGCAAAGGTTCTGAGAGATGACCGACAACATTGAAACCTTGTGACTCTATTAACTTAAGAATTAAATCGAACTCAGCCGCGGCAGGATATTGGGTGTCAAAACCTTCTGCTGCCTGAAGCAGTTCACGGCGGTAGAGCCAATGTTGCGCCATGGTTTTTGGCGAGCTTAACAACAGATCCAGATTGAAGTCAGGACGGAAAGCTATGCCAGTGGGTTGTCCGTCAATGTGGAAAAACTCATCAGCGTATAGGGCTAAGAGGCCTTCTGCCTGTGGCAAATTTGCGGACAACGCAATAAGACCTGAAGCATTAAACTCATCTCCCGCATCAATAAAGATAAACCACGCATGATCGTGCTCATTAATGATGTGATTCAGGGTGCTCAGACGTTGTTCAGCTGTTGATGGATAGCACAGCAAGTCAGTATGATTATCGAAACCTTCACCGACTAAAATCGGCTGGAGGCTTAATATTGGCAACGTTTGTTTTTCTAATGACGCGAGCGTTAAAGTGAGATGTGCCGCTTTTTCCTGGTCAACATTAATCACCACAGCAATGCGTGTTGCCTGGTCAGGATTGACGGCGGACGCAATTAGGTATTCTGTTTGAAAATTTTTAAGCGTTCGCTCATCCAGCCAGCAATGAAAACTATTCAAGTTTAAATTTTTATGCTGTAACGCATTGAGATTCTGGCGGCGGAAATTGATTGGATCAGATAAAAGCGCAACTCGCACGCTATTCGCCGGACCACTCTGCTCCTGATACCAAGCTTTATTGCGTATATGGTTAAATACCGCTTCACGTTTTTTGATGATGTGTTCCCTGCCCTCATGCTGCTGTGGCTGGGTATAAACATCAGAAACGCGAATAGAACAGAGCGGTTTTGTAAAATAAACCAGATGTCCTTTGGTAAGCAGTTTACTGTAGACAACCAGCGCTTCCGCTCCTTCCATTCTTTCGCTATCACAATTTAATAAAGGCTGCTCCTGGGATATTAAGGCCAAGAGATCTTCTCGGCGCAGAAGCGCAGCGGTTAATTCACCAATTAAATTAAAATGCAGAGTGGTTTGATAACGCAGGAAATCCAGGCCGTTGACCACGCTGTCATCCGTTAAGAAAGCCGCAGTCGCCACGATATCTGGCATGACTTTGCCTTTTGCATCAATACGCGTACGTTTTGCGGCGGCGACAACACAATCAAACTGAGATTCCATACCGGCAGTCAGTGTACTGACACAATTCACAGCCAACAATTCCGCGTCAGTCATGAACTTAATGTATTCACCTTCAGCGGCGGAAATTGAATCCTCATGGATGCGTTCATGATCCGTGGCGTACTCAAGGTGACGAACAGGATGACCCGGCTGATTCAAATAAGGTTGCAACATCTGCGTGATAAATTTATCACCACTGTAGTCTGCAACTAAAATCTCACAACGGGAATAATCTTGAGCTAAGGCGCTTAGTAACGCTTTTTCAAACCAAGTAGGAATTTGAGCAGTAATAATAATACTGACCAACGGTGTATGAGGCATTTGAGTCATTCTCCCAGACTGCCTGAGCGCCTGTGGAATCAGGGTGCAGGACAGAAATATTTTCCCTCATCATATTCAGCTAAATGAAATTCAATCGTTCAAGTAGGTGATAAAACCATCGTCAATATGCGCTATTAACGTGCCCATTTTGTCAGACCCATAAATTAAAAAAACCCTGCCAGCATAATGCTGACAGGGTTGTGTTTTTAGACGTTAATCTCTGTCTAACAAGACTAACGTTTATTGCTTTGCCGGGCTTATTAGCCCTGCAGCAGAGACAGAACCTGCTGTGGAACCTGGTTAGCTTTAGCCAACACTGAGTTACCCGCCTGCTGAACGATCTGCGCTTTAGACATGTTTGAAACTTCAACTGCGTAGTCAGCATCCTGAATACGAGACTGTGCTTCAGACAGGTTAGTCGTAGTGTTGTTCAGGTTGGTGATAGCAGAATCCAGACGGTTTTGCACCGCACCCAGGCTTGAACGGAAGGTATCAACAGAAGCGATAGCCTTGTCCAACAGAGCCAGTGGATCGTTAGTTGAAGCACCAGTGTAAAGTTTTGCGTTGCCAGTAGCAGAAATATCGCCCACGTCGCTGCTGGTTGCATCGTTAGCCGTGTCGCCGCCGTTGTCCAGAGTACCGGTATCAGCGCTGTAGTTTTTGCCCTGAACGCTAACGAAGCCTACCGCGTTGCCGCTGGCATCTGCGCCAACTTTAACTGCAACACCGGTCATCACGCCGCTTGCAACACCGTTTTCGGTATCAGTGTAATCAACTTCAGTGGTGTTCAGAGTGACGGCGCCGCCTGAACCTACAGATACAGCGTAGTTGTCATCACCTGAAGAAACAACGTAGGTAGATGTAGCAGCACCGCCAGAAGTCTGTACGTTATGCAGTGACAGGCCGCTTGCATCCACACCCAGAGAGGACGCTACTGCGCTCAGGTCAACATCAGCCATCGCACCAGAAGAGGCATCACCCACTTTAGTGATGGTATCGCTCAGTTTCAGGCTGTTGCCATCTACAGAGAAGCCTTTCAGACCCAGAGTAGAAGAGTCGATTTTTTCAGGTCGATAGAGATAGTTTCGCCATCGTTAGAGCCAACCTGAATTTTCATGGTGCCGTCTTTAGCCAGTACGTTCACGCCGTTGAACTGAGTCTGACCAGAAACGCGGTCAATTTCGTCCAGACGTGATTTGATTTCGTCCTGGATTGAAGACAGGTCAGAATCAGAGTTGGTGCCGTTCTGTGCCTGTACGGTCAGTTCACGTACACGCTGTAAGTTGTTGTTGATTTCTGACAGTGCGCCTTCAGTAGTCTGCGCAGCAGAGATACCGTCGTTGGCGTTACGAGCAGCCTGAGTCAGGCCGTTGATGTTAGAGGTGAAACGGTTGGCAATTGCCTGACCAGCAGCGTCATCTTTAGCGCTGTTGATACGTAAACCTGAAGACAGACGCTCGATAGAAGTAGACAGAGCAGACTGGTTCTTGTTGATGTTGTTCTGAGTGATCAGCGAGAGGCTATTGGTATTAATGACTTGGGCCATGATAAATTTTCCTGTTAATCAAGTCTTTCGGTTAAGGTGTGGGCTTCAACCCGCCGGCTTCAACGCCGTCAATGTTGTTATCGTCTGCCCTTGAACAACCTTTAGAATTTTTTAGGACCAGGCCAACTTTTTCTGCTGGTTCCTGTCACGCTAATGTTTATCGCCCACCCTCAGAACTTCTTTAGCGTTAATTGAACATTTTTCTAGTCGCCGAAATACCCTTCTCTATATGTCCTATTCGGTTTATTAGCGATGCGTAAATAACCTTAAACTTTACTTAATAAAAGCCGATAACACCGGTATTCAAACTCCGTGTCGACCATATAAAGGAAACAACATGGCTAGTATTTCTACCTTAGGTATCGGTTCAGGCCTCGATTTAAGTACTATTCTGGATAGTCTGACCACTGCAGAGAAAGCGTCATTGACGCCGATTACCACGCAACAGTCCGCGTATACCTCTAAGTTGAGTGCTTACGGCACGCTGAAAAGTGCATTAACGACGTTTCAAACCGCCAACACCAAACTGAATGATGCCGATCTGTTTACCGCCACTACGGCAACCAGCAGCTCCAGCGCATTTAGCGCCACCACATCAGGTAGCACCGTGGCCGGTAAGTACACCGTCAGCGTAACGCAGCTGGCGCAGGCGCAAACCCTGACGTCAGCGGTGCAAACCAGCAACACCACTGCATTGGGTGACAGCGCTGCCAGCCGCACAATGGCTATCACGCTGACCGATGGCACCAGTAAAAACATCACGCTAACCGCCGAACAAACCTCACTGACCGGCATGCGCGATGCGATCAACAGTGCCGATGCAGGCGTCACCGCCACGATTATCAAAGTGGGTGACGGAAGTTATCGTTTATCAATGACCTCCAGCGAAACCGGCAGCGACAACGCCGTCAGCAAAATTGAAGTCACCGGCGACGATACGTTACAAGCCGTTGTGGGTTATGACGCTTCAACCACCACCAATGCGATGACCGAAAGTGTGACGGCGCAAAACGCCAAGCTCACCGTGAACAACGTGGCGATTGAAAGCAGCAGCAATGAAATCAGCGATGCCCTGGAAGGCATCACGCTGAATCTCAATGACACCACAACCGGTAACCAGACGCTGACGATCACCAAAGACACGTCAAAAGCGAACAGCGCCATTACCAGCTGGGTCGATGCTTACAATACCTTGCTGGATCAATTCACTACGTTAACTAAATACACTGCAGTTGATGTCGGCGCTGATGCGCAAGACTCCAGCAACGGTGCGTTACTGGGCGACAGTACGCTGCGTACCATCCAGACCCAGTTAAAAACCATGCTGACCAATGCGCAAAGCTCATCGACCTATAAAACTATGGCGCAGATTGGCATCACCACCGATCCTACCAGCGGCCAGTTAGAACTCGACTCTGACAAACTGGACACCGCACTGAGTACAGATCCGGACGGTGTGAAAGAGATGATCGTTGGTGACGGCAAAACCACCGGTATCACCACCACCATCGCGACGAATTTGACCGGCTGGCTCTCATCAACCGGCATTATTCAGGCGGCGACTGACGGCGTCAGTAAAACTCTGAATAACCTGACCGATCAGTACAACACCATGAGCACGCGTATCGATAATCTGGTGGCGCGCTATAAAGCGCAGTTTACCCAGTTAGACGTGCTCATGAGTTCGCTGAACACCACCAGCGACTACTTAACTCAGCAGTTTGCGACTTCCACAAGCTCCAGCAGCAGCTCATCGTAATAAGGAGTAAACATGTACAGCGCAAATGGCACGAAAGCCTATGCAAAAATCGGCGTCGAAAGCGCCGTGATGAGCGCCAGCCAGCATCAGCTGGTTGTGATGCTTTTCGACGGTGCGCTTAGCGCGCTGGTGCGTGCCCGCCTGTTCTTACAGGACGGCAACATTGAGGAAAAGGTCTTTCCCTCTCAAAAGCGATCAATATTATTGAAAGCGGACTGAAACAAGGCCTCGACGATCACAGCGGTGATGAACTTGCAGATAACCTGCTGGGTCTTTACACCTACATGGTACGTCGTCTGTTACAAGCCAATCTACACAATGACGTAGAAGCCATCGAAGAAGTCGAAAGCCTGCTACGCAATATTGCCGACGCCTGGAAAGAAGTTGCGCAACCTCAAACCCTGATTCAGGACGCCGTTTAATGACTCTTGCACCGCATCTGATTACGACTTACCAACAGTTACTGACGCTAAGCCAGGGGATGCTGCGCCTTGCAACCGACGGCGAATGGGAAGCGTTGATTAGCAAAGAGATGGATTATGTCAGCGCGGTGCAGAAATTAGCGCGTTCAACAGAGGACGCCGCGCCTTCTGTTCAGGTTCTGGAGCAGCTGCGCCCCGTCTTACGTCATATCCTTGATAATGAAGCTGAAGTGAAGCGTCTGTTGCAGATACGTATGGATGAGCTGGCCTCGCTGGTCGGTCAATCTTCACGTCAGAAATCCGTGCTTTCCGCTTACGGTAAGCAAGGCGGTATTGTGATGGTGCCGCGCGAAACCCAATCCTAGTTTCCTGCCTTTAACGTGTCGCGCAGATATATTTTTCAGCGCGACGCGCCTTTTTTCCCGCTTACTCCATACTTGATTTTCATCATCCCTCATGGAGTGCAGCGATGCAAAACCCAACCTTATTGCAGTTTTTCCATTGGTATTACCCGAAAGGCGGCAAACTGTGGCCAGAAGTTGCAGAGAAAGCGGCTTGGTTGAGTGAAATCGGAATTACGATGGCGTGGCTTCCACCCAGCTACAAAGGGGGATCGGGTGCAGATTCTGAAGGTTACGATACCTATGATCTGTTTGACCTGGGTGAATTTGACCAAAAGGCAGCATTGCCACCAAATATGGTGACAAGCAGCAGTTATTAGCCGCTGTTGATACGCTGCGCAGCCACAACGTTGGCGTGGTCATGGATGTGGTGCTGAATCATAAAATTGGCGCTGATGAAAAGGAGAAAATAAAGGTTAACCGCGTCAATCCTGATAACCGAGAAGAGATTGATGATGAAGTACTCGAGTGTGAAGCCTGGACGCGCTTCACCTTTCCGGCGCGCGCGGGCAAATATTCAAAATTCATCTGGGATTACAAATGCTTTAGCGGCGTGGATCATATCGAAAATCCCGACGAAAACGGCGTGTTCAAAATCATCAATGATTACACGGTCGAAGGTTGGAACGACCAGGTTGATAATGAACTCGGCAATTTTGATTATCTGATGGGTGCCAACATTGACTTCCGTAACAACGCGGTGAGTGAAGAATTAAAGTATTGGGCGCGTTGGATTATGGAACAACTGCCCTGCACCGGATTTCGTCTGGATGCAGTGAAGCACATTCCTGCCTGGTTTTATAAAGAATGGATTGATCACATTCAGGATGTCGCCAACGAACCGATGTTTATCGTGGCCGAATACTGGGCGCATGAACTTGATAAATTGCAGCAATATATCGAGCAGGTTGACGGCAAAACCATGCTGTTTGATGCGCCGCTGCACTTGAACTTCCATCAGGCTTCTCTGCAAGGAAGTGAATATGACCTCAGCCAGATATTTGCAAATTCACTGGTGGTCGCCGATCCCTGGCATGCCGTGACCATCGTTGCTAATCACGATACACAGCCGTTGCAATCACTGGAAGCGCCCGTTGAGTCATGGTTTAAACCGCTGGCATATGCGCTGATTTTGCTGCGCGAACAAGGCGTGCCGACAATTTTCTACCCTGACCTGTTTGGGGCCAACTATGAAGATGAAGGTGATGATGGCGAGATGTATAACATTCAGATACCGGTGATAGCTGAACTGGAAAACTTGATTCGTGCCCGCCAGATTTACGGCTGGGGCGCGCAAACCGACTATTTTGATCATCCGAACTGCGTGGCGTTTAGTCGCAGCGGCACGGAAGAACATCCCGGCTGTGTGGTTATCATGTCAAACGGTGATGAGGGTGAGAAAACGGTGGCGATGGGCGCAGGTTATGCTGGCAAATCCTGGAGCGATTATTTAGGTCATCGCCTGGAAACAGTCACTACCGATGAAGAAGGTAACGCAGTTTTTCTGTGTAACGGCGGCAGCGTGAGCGTCTGGGTGGTGGATAAGAAGTAGTTTGGCGTCGTTTGCCCCCACCTTAATCCTCTCAGGTGCGAGGTCGTTTGTCCTCCACCTCGCTCCCCATAAGTGCGAGGTCGTTTGTCCCCCACCTCAATCCTCCCCCATACATGGGGGAGGAAGATGCTGCCATATGCGAGTATTGAAGCTGCATGCGGCAGCGTCTCCTTCCCCGCTTCGCGGGGAAGGCCGGGATGGGGGACAGCGTACTCCACTTCAACATCTTAAGTGCGAGGTCGTTTATCCCCCACCTCGGTCCTCCCCCATACATGGGGGAGGAAGATGCTGCCATATGCCAACTCTGTAGCTGCATGTGGCAGCGTCTCCTTCCCCGCTTTGCGGGGGAAGGTCGGGATGGGGGCCAGCGTACTCCACTTCAACATCTTAAGTGCGAGGTCGTTTGTCCCCCACCTCAATCCTCCCCCACAAGTGGGGGAGGAAGATGCTGCCATATGCGAGTATTGAAGCTGCATGCGGCAGCGTCTCCTTCCCCGCTTCGCGGGGAAGGTCGGGATGGGGGCCAGCGCGCAGAGGAATAATCCAAACAGCGCGCAGAGGAATAATCCAAACAGCGCGCAGAGGAGTAATCCAAACAGCGCAGCTACCCTAGCATTACACTCGGAACTTACTTCTCGTTATTCTGTGTAATCGTTGTGCGCAGCAGTTCTGGTTCGATATTCTGAATCACCGCTGCGTCAGGCTGTTTGGCCACTTCATCCAGCGCTTTTTGGCAATCTACCGTTGGACGATCCACTCTACGCAGCGTCAAACCGTCATATTTCAGTTCGCCGTTTTCCACCACCAGCGGCATAACGCGCAGTTGACGATTTACGTTGACGTAATCACCGCTCAGCAAGGTTAATTTCCCCGGCTTGGCGATAATGCGCTGCCATTGGCGACAATCCAGCGTGCTGCCATCAGAATCAATGATCAAACTGGCAATGGCTTGATCGCTAATCAAACCGCCTTGCGGCTCAACGGTTTGCCAGTTGCCTTGCAAACTGGCGGGCGCTGGCGTTTTCACCGCGCTTTTATAGTTATCGATTTGGGCACAGCCGCCCAGCGCCAGTACTGCAATCAGCATCCACTTTTTCATCTTTAATCCCTAAGCTCGCATCAATGGCGGCTACGTTATAATTTTTCCACTAAGCTACGCAAGATATCTGCGCATCCGCAACCGCTTTCTATCCCGCTTTCTTCTCTCTTTCGCTGTTTTACGGCTCATCAACATGCAGCAAAGCGTGACAGCGCCTGGAGATAATTCGAACGTTTGCGCAATCTGCCGCCATAATATGAAAGCGAGTCTAGAAGTTTCAACAGAATGCCCCTTCATCTACTTAGCGGCGTATCGGATTCCTGACAATACGATTGCAACAGGCTACACTGGCGCGCTGCAACAGACTTTCAGGAACGTAATGATGAAAACGCCAGAAGCCTATTATGCCCAGGCGCGCGACATGTTTTTCGCCGCCCACGCCGATTTCCAGCAAGCCCTTGATGAACTTACCGAAAGCGATGCGCGCGCCGCAAACTTATCACTGCGACAGTTGCGCGAATGGCATGCCGAACGCATCTACGCTGCGTTTTTACGTCAAAAAATCTCGATGGGATGATCTTTTCTATTCAGCTGGCTGAACCAGATAAAGCGGTAGCGGCGGACGCGATCGAGACTTATCTCAAATCACATGCCGAATCGTTGGGTATGACGTGGGAAGAGTTTTGCATCAAGAATGAGCTATAAGGCAATCGGGTTAAAGGTGCACTTTAAAAACACCTCCAACCAGTCGAAATCGGCATAAATAAATTGTACAACAAGACAAATCTTGTATAAGTTTATCCCACGACTTCGGTCGCGATTGTCCTTGAACGAATAGTGCTTTTGCACTGCCTCTGGAGGTGTTGCTGGATTTCCACCTCCAGAGGCTAATTTTTACTCCCCTTCTGTTTCTGCCTTGCCATTCACTTCGACGTATTTCGCCACTGCCAGCAAACGATTAATGTGCGTCAACAGCAAATCTACATCAGATTGCAAAAACTCAGTTGAAGAGCGTGAAGCCGTGACGATCGCATCTTGCACCGTTTCGGTGATGGTGAGCGAATTGTCTTGTTTTGCCTGAATCAGCAATGCGGCGATTAACAAAGTTTGCGCCTCGGTCTGCGCTGTCAATTCTTTGGCGTCGACATCCATCTTTGCCATTTTAAGCAGAATATCTATAACCAGCTGTCGCATTGCACTTCTCCTGAAGTCAGTAATTCCAATATGTCGTTTTGACCCGTCCACATTACTCCAGACCAGCATAAATTACTAAACGACATAAAATATTTTGTCTCTGTCGCTCGCGACATCTTGCTACTGTTTTTATTTACAGTATTATGTGCGGGCGATTTTGCCCTCTACGGATTGCCATTATGTTTGTGGAATTGATTTACGATAAGCGTAACGTTGCGGGTTTACCTGGCGCTCGCGAAATGATTTTGCAAGAGCTGGAAAAGCGCGTGCATCGAGTGTTTCCTGATCTTGAAGTTAAGGTCAAGCCGATGGAACGTAACGCTATAGATACCGATTTAAGTAAGAATGATAAAGCTACCATTGCCCGCATCGTCGAAGAGATGTTTGACGAAGCGGAAATGTGGCTGGTGGCCGAGTAACTCCTTCTCAGCCACCGCGACAGTCAGCGGGAGATATTAACTCTCCTGCTCGCTGTGATTGATCTCAATTTCAATATCCTGGATCGCCGCATCCAAATCTTCCAACAGCTTTCCCTGTTTGTTCAGCAGCGCGTCAACGCGGTCCGCATTAACCTTATCTTTGTATTCACCGGCGTCAAATGCTAACCAATGGCTGGAGAGTGTTTCGGTGTTGGTTTGCGCATAGTGACGCATCTCTTTTAACTGAGAAGTCACATCGCGCAGATAATCTGTCTTGCTTTTAGTTTCAACTGAATCACTCATGCTATGTTTCCTTTTGGTTAGTTATTCAATGGCTTTTTACCCAATAAAATGTTGCCTGGAGATTTAAAGATAGTCGAAAATAGCGAAGCCGCATTAGGAATAATCGGAAGCTGCTATTTCCTCTCCGATGAGATCATATTCGCCTCATCGGACTTCACCACTTCCTTCACTCTATCTGCTGTCTTACTGGCCGTACGATCGGGCAATAAATCGAGTTTGCGCTGCAAGTTGTTAACCTGCGTACTTAACTGTTCAACCTGCGCATCTCGTCGATCAGCCACTTCGCGATAATCCGCCCGAATCTGATTAACCCGCTGATTAGCCGCATGACTTACATACAAAAACATAATGGTCATGATGATACAGATCATCGATAACCCCAGAAACAGCCCGCCGAGAATAACTTTGCGCTTGTTATTAGTAGGGCCAAAATTGTTATCTATTTGAACCATCATTGCGATCCTCCAGAGTCGTAATAAGCCGATCGACTTCATTACGAAACTTATCGTTATGGTCGGCTTCCGTCATCGCCAGCAAAATGCCAAGCGCGTTTTTGATGATGCGTAGATCTGATTCAAGCAAGGAAATTCGACGAAGATTTTTATCGTGCCGCTCACGCAATTCATCGTTCTCCTCGCGCAGCAATAAATTACCTTCCTTTAACAACATCACCTGCTCTTTGTAACTGGTAATGATTTCGCCACCTGCGCGATTGCTGGTCACAATTGAGGCGATCCCTGCCAGCAGCGGCTTCCAAAATAGTGCCGCTGCGCCCCCACCGAGAACTAAGGCTCCTACACTGGTAATTAAACTACTTTCCATGCTCCACCTCTCTTGCTGGTAAGGTGTCTGGAGCAAAACAACCGGGTCGCACAGACACACTGCGCCATGGATTTAAGTTTACTTAAGTACCATGGTTAAGTAAACTTAAGCCTCTCTTATGCAAAAAGTCAAGCTAATGAAAAACGAAACGACAGGTAACCGCATCTTATTGCGTCGCAAAACACAGGAGCTGACTCAGAAACAGCTCGCTGTTCAGGTTAAGGTTTCCCACGTTGCGATATCGCAGTGGGAAAAAGATGAGACATTGCCAAGGGGTGAAAACTTACTTCGGCTGGCAGAAGCGCTGGAATGCGCACCCGCTTATTTGATTGATGGCGAAGGCCCGATCTTTGATCGCTCGCCAACTGAGACAGGCTTCAGCGCCATTCCGCTGATCGCGCTAGCGGATATCCAGCAATGGACACAGGGAAAATATGCTCACCTTGAACCTGTTTTATCCAGCGAAAGGGGATTATCGAAGGGCACGTTTGCCGTGCGTATTGAAGACCATGCTATGGCGCCGGCTTATCTGCCGGGAGATGTAGTGATTATTGATCCGCAGCTGGTGCCGCTGCCCGGTGATACGGTTCTGGTCTTTCAGTCTGATAACGCCCTGCTACGCACCTATCGCCCGCGTGGGAAAATTGATGATGTACCGCAATTCGAATTGGCACCGGCAAACATCGATTACCCGGTATTGCATTCACATCAGGAAAATTTACAACTGGCGGGAACAATTATTGAGTTGCGGCGCTATCGACAGCGTTAAACAAAAAAACCGCCATAGCGCGGTTTTTTGCTTAAGGATTGGGTCATTAACGTTTAGGGTAAACTTACAGTACGTCGGTCAAGTGATCGACCACCACTTTGCCCTGTAGATCGGTCTGCATAATACGATAGCTGACCCGATACGAGCGGCGATTGCTGAGTTTATCAAACAACGCCACCACACCTTTTTCTTCACCGCTGTGGTTTACAATGGTCCATTCGGTGACATCTTCCTGCCCACGATTGTTGGTCCGCAAAGTGCCCTTCTCAACTAATTTGTCTTCAGCATCAATCTTTAAATAATCACGTAACATATTGTCGACCTCCCAGTAACGCAGGTTACTATATGCTTTTTATCAATCCTTTCAATCGAATTTATTAATCGATATTCAAGATGCCGCTTAGAGGCAATTTATGGCTGATTTGTCCATTCCCCCTTAATATCTCGGGTATAGCATGGGCCGGCTAAACGCGCACAGCGAATGCGCTTAGTAAAACGATCGAGAGATAAAAATTACTTTAGCCCGCCCGGTGCGGGCTTTTTATGCATTTTTGCAGCTACATGACAACTTCGTTACGCCGGATCAGGCAGCCTCGTCTAGACTTTATGCACTGGACAAAAGGAGCGAGCAATGCATAAACATCAGACAAATGAAGAGCGTAAACGCGAAGGTGATGTCAGCAAAAGTTTACCGGAGGCCGCACCAAACGCAGGTAATGCCTATGAAGAGGACGATCATCCGGCAACAGATGCGCCGAAAGATCACGGCGAAGTGCCGCGTAAAAATGATGACAGCGAGGATGATAAAAAGGATCCTTACACAGCTAAATAATCAAATACGCCCCTGTTGAGGGGCGTATTTGTTTACAGCGACTGCTGATAGTTTTCAGGAAAGGGAACGCCCGACTCTTCTAATCGTGACAATTTTTGCAGAATATCGTTGTGTACCGTTTCATCGCCTTCTCGCCAGTAAGGTCTTACTACGTCTAAAACCCGCTGCGCTGTATCAGCATCGTAATTTTCCGGTTCGTTACCTTTCAGCGTCTGGTGAATTTTTTCGTTCATCTCTCTCAGATCAATCATCTCTTTCTCCGTTCAGGGGTAAATAGTTAACCTGTCTCGAGAAAAGTATAGTTCACCCCATTCACCCGATGTCACGGGGATGTGTCTGGTCATGATTGAGCAAAGTGATTAAGTAAGCAAAAACGGATGGCAAGCTATCCCTTTGTCATGACTGTTTAGCCGATCAACAGCCGGCAAATCCGGTGCATACATCATGAATGCCCTTTTATGTGATACAAAACCGGTCAGGAAATTTAATTCGTACTTTTAAAGGATTAAATAGCTACTCTGCATATTCATAAAACCACCGAGTACAGGAAATATTGTGGGTTGAGTTCCATCACATGCCTGTTAAAAATCATTAAATTCACACTGCCAGCGGTAAGTTATGAATCCGTAACACCCTGTAAAGTACAACAATGATAAAAATAACCTTCTTATTTCTCTCGACTAATCTTTTACTACCATCACAATATTCGTTCCTGTCGAAAAGATTAACTCCAATATCTTTGGTATCAATATTTATAGCATTACTCTAGCCTACAGATGAAAACAATAAGGTGTTGCAGTAGAGAGAATAGTTTGAAATTTTTTACGCCCGCTTCTTGCGGGTTTTTTTATCACGACAACCCAAGAAAATCTTCTTAAACCAACAGGCTCATCCCACACCATGCTTATTTTAAGCCCTTGATAATGAATAAATAAATCACAATAACACCCCATAAAGAAGCGTTATTCCCCACTTATCCTTACCGTTCCCACTAAAAAACAACTGTCTATTAAACTAAAGATAAAAATCAGTAATTAATCTTCTAACAAATTATTATCGGCGCATATATTCTTGATAATTCTTAATCTATCGTCCTTTCGCGACTAATATATCTATTCGTGTTTTAATTCAATGCGCGCCCAACACGCGATGACTTAGTGAGTAGCTTTCACACCCGCCCTACGCGGGTTTTTTCAGTTTTGCAATGCAAGCACGCTAAAAGCCAGGCTCATATTTGTCATTACATCAGAAATATAAAGTAAGGATCCTCTTCTGGCGGTCGATACCTGAAAATTTAATAGACCGCGTTAATTTATCGTAAAAGTGCCTGCTCAAATGTGGGCTTTTTTTACCCTATTACGTGTGCAATGGGCGAGACAGTGACGTTTGATGTTCCTAAAGTAAGCCTGGGTTTATCACTGTCTTCACGACGTCAAAAACTAAGGGCCATGCTGCCTGATTAGCAGACATTCGATACTTGCTCAGGGCTTATTGTCTGTCATTCGCAACGCTTCACAGCAAGACTACCGTATCCCTTATCGGAGGATGCAATAAAAAACCGCCCTCAGGCGGCTTAGTGTGTTGGATGTTTTATCCATGGATAACGAAGAGAGATTTACAGTGCGGACAGAGTAAAGCCTGCTCTTTCGAAACTTTTGTAACGGACTGCTTAGACGTTTTCCCGCATGTTGGGCACTTGGCGTCAGTATTGATTCTGGCGATACGGTCCATTACCTGAGTGAAGTAGGACATGGTATTCGGCCTTTTTTATGAATGAGACTAATCGTAACACCGATGATTGTTTTTTAATCAACGCATGATGATTAATCTTACGTTAGATCATAATCTCTGCTTATTTTGCAAAACTGTAATATCTTCAAAAACCCCAAAAGATGTATTTGTATTACTACTTATTGCCTTGAGTGTGATAAGTTAGTAATCCTTGACTATCACTTCGTCAACAAATGGATTCCTGCCAGGAAACGCTCACGGATGAGCCCCATCGCCTACGCCTTTGCTTTCGATTTGATACCTTCGCTAAAATGAATCGTGCTGACAATAAAAAAACCGCCCGTAGGCGGTTAGATAATAAATTCAATTGATTACGCTGCTTTACTTCTAGCCCAATGAGACGCCTTTCAGCAAGCTCAAGAGGTTCAGATTCAACTTAAGTGACCACAGATAAGGCTCTCAAGTACCCGCAAAATTTGCCAGTCTCAAGATGCATGATGAATGAAAAACTGAATGAATGAGTCCTGTCAGTGTCCCACACAGCAGCGATCTAAGCGAATTTCCCTTTATATTATCCAGTTAATTCGCTACACCTGCATATTCATGATGTCGGAATAAGCTGACACCAGTTTGTTCCTGACCTGAATTCCCATCTGCATTGAAATCGACGATTTCTGCAGATCGACCATCACATCATTCAGCGCAATACCCGGTTTACCCATCTCAAAATCTTGCGCCTGCGAGCGGGCGGTGGTTTGGGTTTCGCTGATCTTATCCAGCGCTGCTTTCATCGTTGCGCCGAAATCAATCTGATGAGTGGCTTCGCTGCTTTTATTGCTCGCCTGCAGCGAAGTCATTTGCAGCTGCTGCAGAACGCCGTCGATTGCCTGAATGGTCATTGCCGATACCTTATTGAAGACAGTGGGATTTTTTCTACGCTGGAAAAGTTATCACATTGTCAATGAGACAAACCCTCTAAATGACTGCAAAAACCCAGCTTATCCAGCCATCAAATTTTGCGATTCATCAAATAATGCCCGGCATTGAAGTGGAAATTTTATTTACGCAGGTCAGGGAGTCTGTTTTGCCATCACAACTAACCCGGTCAATTACGTCAGGCAGGAATCGGTCATGAATGCGAGTGCAGCCGCCACACAGGATCAAGAAAAGAAAGGCTTAAGTGACCTTTTTGCCCGCCTGCGCGCTAACCCGCGTATTCCGTTAATTATCGCCGCCGCAGCTACCATCGCGGTGGTTTTTGCATTGGTGTTATGGGCGAAAGCGCCGAGCTACAGCGTGCTGTACAACAACCTGTCCGATGAAGACGGCGGCGCGATTGTTACTCAGCTTACCCAGATGAACATTCCTTATCGCTTCGCCGAAAGCGGTGGCGCATTAATGGTACCGGACGAGAAGGTGCATGAACTGCGTCTGCGTCTGGCTCAGCAAGGCTTGCCGAAAGGCGGATCCGTTGGCTTTGAACTGTTAGATAAAGAAAAGTTTGGTATCAGCCAGTTCAGTGAACAGGTGAACTATCAACGTGCGCTGGAAGGTGAACTGGCCCGCACTATCGAAACGCTCGGTCCCGTTAAAGCCGTCCGGGTGCATTTGGCGATGCCAAAACCAACTTTGTTCGTCCGTGAGCAGAAAGCCCCTTCCGCGTCCGTCACCTTAACGTTGCAACCTGGCCGTGCGCTGGATGAAGGCCAGATTCAGGCCATCGTGCATATGGTATCGAGCAGCGTAGCGGGTTTACCGCCGGGCAATGTGACAGTTGTCGATCAGGCTGGACGTCTGCTGACCCGCTCTGATGCCGCCGGACGTGACCTGAATGACGCGCAGCTGAAATATGCCGCTGAAGTCGAAGCCCGTTTCCAGCAGCGTATTGAAGCGATCCTGAATCCTATTTTAGGTCAGGGAATGTGCATGCTCAGGTTACGGCGCAAATCAACTTTAATACCAGCGAGCAGACAGACGAGAAGTATCAGCCAAACGCCCAACCCGACAGCACAGCGATTCGCTCACGCCAAACCAGCACCAGCGATCAATCGGGCAGTCCTTATCCAGGCGGCGTGCCGGGTGCGTTATCGAACCAACCTGCGCCAGCCAATACTGCGCCGGTCAATGCGCCGAACACTAATGCAAACGCAGCCAATGGTCAGAACGCTAACGGGCAAAATGCGAACGCGCAAAACAACGGCAGCACCACCAGCACCGCTGCCAGCGCCGGTCCAACCAATTCGCGTCGTGACGATACCGTTAACTACGAGTTAGATCGCACCATCCGCCATACCAAAATGAACGTTGGCGACGTGCAGCGCCTTTCTGTCGCTGTGGTAGTGAATTACCGCGAAGACGACAAAGGCAAATCGGTTGCGCTGAACGAGCAGCAGCTGAAGCAGATTGAAGACTTAACCCGTGAAGCGATGGGTTATTCGCAAACGCGTGGCGACAGCATCAACGTGGTGAACTCGCAGTTCAATACTACCGAGCCAACCGTGGGTGATCTGCCGTTCTGGCAGCAGCAAGCCTTCTTTGATCAGCTGATGAGCGCCGGTAAGTGGCTGCTGATTGCGCTGGTCGCCTTCATCCTCTATCGCAAACTGGTGCGTCCGCATCTGGTGCGTAAGAAAGAAGAAGAGAAAGCTGCCGCTGAAGCTGTTGCAGCACGCGCTGCCGCTGCACCGCAAGATGAAGAAGCCTTCAACGTTCAGCTCAGCAAAGATGAGCTGGATCAGGAACGTAAATCAAACAACCGCATGAGCGCTGAAGTCTTGAGCCAGCGTATCCGCGACATGTCTGAAAACGATCCGCGCGTCGTCGCGCTGGTCATTCGCGAATGGATGAGTAAAGAACTATGAGTCTGACCGGTACTGAAAAAAGCGCCATTCTGATGATGACCATTGGCGAAGAGCGCGCTGCGGAAGTTTTCAAGCACCTGAATCAGCGTGAGGTCCAACACCTCAGCGCGGCAATGGCCAATATGCGTCAGGTTTCACACAAACAGCTGACCGAGGTGTTGCGTGAGTTTGAAGCCGACGCCGAGCAGTTTGCAGCGCTGAGCCTCAACTCCAACGAATACTTGCGTTCGGTGTTGGTCAAAGCGCTGGGCGAAGAGCGTGCTTCCAGCTTGCTGGAGGACATTCTCGAAACGCGCGAAACCACCAGCGGTATGGAAACGCTGAACTTTATGGAACCGCAGGCCGCCGCCGACCTTATTCGCGACGAGCACCCGCAAATCATCGCCACCATCCTGGTCCACCTCAAACGGGGTCAGGCGGCAGATATTGTGGCGCTGTTCGACGAGCGTTTACGTCACGACGTCATGCTGCGTATTGCCACCTTCGGCGGCGTTCAACCTGCAGCGTTGGCGGAGCTGACCGAAGTGCTCAACGGCTTGCTGGATGGCACCAACCTCAAGCGTGCGAAGATGGGCGGCGTGAGAACCGCAGCAGAAATTATCAACCTGATGAAAACCCAGCAGGAAGAAGCGGTTATCGAAGCGGTTCGCGATTTCGATGGCGAGCTGGCCCAGAAGATCATCGACGAGATGTTCCTGTTCGAAAACCTGGTCGAAGTGGACGATCGCAGCATCCAGCGCCTGTTGCAGGAAGTGGAATCCGAGCAGTTGCTGATCGCCCTGAAAGGTGCCGAGCAGCCGCTGCGCGAGAAGTTCCTCAAGAACATGTCGGCACGTGCTGCCGATATCCTGCGCGACGATCTGGCCAACCGCGGTCCGGTACGTATGTCTGCCGTCGAGAACGAACAGAAAGCGATCCTGTTGGTGGTACGCCGCCTGGCAGAATCTGGCGAAATGGTAGTGGGCAGCAGCGAGGAAACGTATGTCTGATGCATTTTCCGCGCGCCCGTGGCAGTTGTGGCAGCCCAACGATTTAGGTCGTAGTGATGCGCCCGAGCCAGAACCGCTGCCAGAGATCGAATCGTTTGAAAATGAAGTAGACGAGCAACAGCAACTGCTCGAACGCATGCAGCAGCAAATGCGCAAAGAGGCGCAAGGCCAGGGTTATAACGAAGGTCATCAGCAAGGGTTTGCGGAAGGTCAGAAAACCGGTTACGACGCCGGTTTTGCCCAGGGTTTAGCCGATGCCCAGCAGCAGCATGCTCCGCTTCAGGCGCGTATGCAGCAGTTGGTGACTGAATTCCAGAACACGCTTGAATCGCTGGACAGCGTCATCGCGGCGCGTCTGATGCAGCTGGCGCTGGAAGCGGCGCGCTCTGTGATTGGCCAGGCCACCACGGTGGATGGCAGCGCCCTGCTGCGTCAAATTCAAGGCTTGCTGCAACAGGAACCGATGTTCAGCGGCAAACCGCAGCTGCGGGTGCATCCTGACGATCTGCAACGTATTGAGCAGACGCTGGGGCCAACGCTGGATCTGCACGGCTGGCGTTTGCTGGCCGATAACACGCTGCATCCGGGCGGCTGTAAACTCAGCGCGGAAGATGGCGATCTCGACGCCAGCGTGGCCACGCGCTGGCAGGAACTGTGCCGCCTTGCTGCGCCAGGAGAGTTGTAATGACCACGCGTCTTAATCGCTGGCTTGGCGCGCTCGACGCGTTTGAAGGCCGCATTGCACAAGTTCAGCCGGTTCGCCGCTATGGCCGTTTAACCCGCGCGACCGGTCTGGTACTGGAAGCGACCGGTTTGCAGCTGCCGCTCGGTGCGACCTGCGTGATTGAACGTAACGATGGCAAGAAGATCACCGAAGTTGAAAGTGAAGTGGTGGGCTTTAACGGTCAGAAACTGTTTTTAATGCCGCTGGAAGAAGTGGATGGCATTTTGCCCGGCGCACGCGTGTATGCACGCCAGACCAGTGAAAACCCACAGGCAGGTAAACAATTACTGCTGGGCCCGCAGCTATTAGGCCGCGTGCTGGACGGCAGCGGGCGTCCGCTCGACGGTTTGCCGTCACCCGACACCGGCTACCGCGCACCGCTGATCACTCCACCGTTTAACCCGTTGCAACGTACCCCAATCACTGACGTGCTGGATACCGGCGTACGCGCCATCAACTCGCTGCTTACAGTGGGACGCGGTCAACGTATGGGGCTGTTTGCCGGTTCCGGCGTGGGTAAAAGTGTATTGCTCGGCATGATGGCGCGCTACACCGAAGCTGATGTCATTGTCGTGGGTCTGATCGGTGAGCGTGGACGAGAAGTTAAAGACTTTATCGAGAACATTCTGGGTGCGGAAGGTCGTGCCCGTTCAGTGGTGATTGCCGCTCCCGCCGACGTTTCTCCTTTATTACGTATGCAAGGTGCCGCTTACGCCACGCGTATCGCCGAAGATTTTCGCGATCGCGGCAAGCATGTGCTGTTGATCATGGATTCCCTGACGCGCTACGCCATGGCGCAGCGTGAGATCGCGCTGGCGATCGGCGAACCACCGGCCACCAAAGGCTATCCACCTTCCGTGTTTGCCAAGCTCCCTGCTCTGGTAGAACGCGCCGGTAACGGCATTGATGGCGGCGGTTCAATTACTGCGTTTTATACCGTACTGACCGAAGGCGACGATCAGCAAGACCCGATCGCGGACTCCGCACGTGCGATCCTGGATGGTCACATCGTGTTGTCTCGCCGTCTGGCGGAAGCGGGTCACTATCCCGCGATAGATATCGAAGCTTCAATCAGCCGTGCCATGACCTCGCTGATTGATGAAAACCATTACGCGCGGGTACGCCAGTTCAAGCAGTTGCTCTCCAGCTTCCAGCGCAACCGCGACCTGGTCAGTGTCGGTGCCTATGCTGCGGGTAGCGACCCGATGCTGGATAAAGCCATCAAACTCTATCCGCAAATGGAAGCTTTCCTGCAACAAGGCATTTTTGAACGCAGCGATTACGACGACGCCTGTCTGCATCTTCATGCTTTGTTTGGTTAAGACACGTTCGGTTAATCAGTGAGGTAACAGCAATGAAAACTGCAAATGCCATCGACACACTGCGTGATCTTGCGGAGCAGGATCTGGAAAAAGCGGTGATTTTTTTAGGCGACATGCGTCGTGGTCAGCAAGCCGCTGATCAGCAACTCACCATGCTGCTCGATTATCAGGATGAATACCGCAATAAGCTCAACGACAACATGTCGACCGGTATCGCCAATAACCGCTGGACCAACTATCACCAGTTTATCCAAACGCTGGAAAAAGCCATTGAGCAGCACCGCAACCAATTACAGCACTGGAATCAGCGCCTTGAGCAGGCGCTGGTGAACTGGCGTGAGAAACAACAGCGGCTTAACGCCTATCAAACGTTGATCACGCGCGCGGCTGAAACCGCCTTACAACAAGAAAACCGTCTCGATCAGAAACGGATGGATGAATTTGCCCAACGGGCCGCCTTTAGGAGAGCCGAATGATTACGCTGCCAACACTTAGCACGCAGACCGTGGCTACCGGTGATGCTGATACTTCAATGTCCACAGACATTTTATCGGGTGCCGATGCGATGCCGCAGGACTTCCTGACGGCGCTGGGTAATCAATTATTAACGCTGGCCAAACAGCCTGGGAAAGTCACGCAATTAACTGATCAAGTTGAAGAAAGCGAAGCGGATACCAAGCCGACCAGCGCGCTCAATGCGCTGCTGGCAGCGCTGGAAAATCCCGATGCAGTGAATGCGTTGCTGAAGCCGGAAAATATTAAAGCCGCCACGAAATCAGCCGATGATAAAGATAAGCAAGACGCCAGTACATTAAGCGCCAGTGAGATGCAAAACGTGCAGGCACTGTTTGCCATGTTACCGGCAGCCGCCGCTAACAATGCAACGCCCGCCGTTGCCAGCAGCGAGTTGACACAAAGCGATGTGCGCCGCAATACGCTGTCATCGCTGTCGCAAGCCGTGAACAGCGCGCTGACCAGCAAAGATGAGGCGCCTGAAGGTAAAAGCAGCAAAGCCAGTGACAACAGCGCGCTGATGGGTAAAACCCCTGTGGCAGCCAGCAACACGGCGGCGGTAAGCAGTAATAACAACAGCAATGCGCTGAATCTCGACAGCAGCTTTCAACAGGTGTTGAGCAGCTTGAGCAAGCAGGATGATCAGTCCGCGCCTAAAAACAGCACCAGCGATAATTTGCTGGTGAACAGCGCACCGATCTCCAGTGCCAGCTCGCTGACCGCACCGCTGAATGCCTCAGCGACGACCAATACGCCATCAACCCCGATGCTGAATGCGCAGCTCGGCAGCAACGAATGGCAGCAGGCGCTGAGCCAGCAAATTGTGATGTTCAGCCGTAACGGCCAGCAGAACGCAGAGTTGCGTTTGCATCCTGAAGACCTTGGCGCCATCCAGATCAGCCTGAAACTGGATAACGACACGGCACAGTTAAATATGGTTTCCAGCCACAGCCACGTAAGGGCGGCGCTGGAAGCTGCCCTCCCGCAGCTGCGTCATGCACTGGCAGAGAGCGGCATTAACCTGGGTGAGAGTCAGGTAAGCAGTGACAGTTCCGCGCAAGGCCAGAGCTTCCAGCAGCAGCAGGAGGCGCGCCGCGATGGACAACATGGCCGCTTCTCCCTCTCCCAGGACAGTGATAATGACATCACGCCGATTGCTGTGCCCGCCGCCCTCCAGGCGCGTGTAGCAGGCAACGGCGCCGTCGACACCTTTGCCTGACAGCGACAAACGCTGAAGGTAAGCGTAAAACTCGCGTCTTTTCTTCCCATTGTTTGACTTAAGACGCGGGATAATCTGTTCAGGTGAGCCGAGAGGCTTGCCCATAATTCACAGGAAGTAACTGCAAAAATGTCTGAAAACGCGAAAGCTAAAGGCCGCAAACGTTCAATCTTAATTCCGGTGTTACTGGTGGTAACGCTGGCCGCTTGTAGCGTGGCAGGCTATGCAGTCTGGCGAATGATGAATAAACACGAGGGCGATAAGCCGGAAGTCGCGAAAGTCGAACCACCTGCCGCCCCGGTATTTTTTGCACTTGATACATTTACGGTTAACCTGGTCAATCCCGACAACGATCCTGACCGCGTGCTGTACGTAGGCTTTACCCTGCGTCTGCCGGATGAGGACACCCGTCGTCGGATGAATGACTATCTGCCTGAGGTACGCAGCCGTCTGCTGCTACTGCTCTCACGTCAGAGCGCGAATGCGCTAGCGTCAGAGCAAGGAAAGCAAGCGCTTGTTGAGCAAATCAAACAGGCACTGTCTCCACCACTGGTAAAAGGTCAACCTCCGCAGGCCGTGAACGACGTGCTGTTTACTGCCTTCATTTTGAGGTGAATCAATGGGCGATAGCATTCTCTCCCAAGCTGAAATTGACGCGCTACTCAACGGCGACAGTGACAGCAAGGAAGATGAAAAGATTCAGAAAGGGCCGGAAGGCGACATTCGTCCTTACGACCCGAATACACAGCGCCGTGTAGTACGCGAACGTCTGCAGGCGCTGGAAATTATTAATGAGCGTTTTGCTCGTCAGTTCCGTATGGCGCTGTTTAACCTGCTGCGCCGTAGCCCTGATATTTCTGTGGGTGCGATCAAGATTCAGCCGTATCACGAGTTTGCCCGCAACCTGCCGGTGCCAACCAACCTGAACCTGATCCACCTGAAGCCGCTACGCGGCACTGCGCTGGTGGTGTTTTCACCCAGCCTGGTGTTTATCGCGGTTGATAACCTGTTTGGTGGTGATGGTCGCTTCCCGACTAAAGTGGAAGGCCGTGAGTTTACCCACACTGAGCAGCGCGTTATCCGCCGTATGCTGAAGCTGGCGCTGGATGGTTACAGCGATGCATGGAAAGCCATTTACCCGCTGGACGTAGAGTATGTACGTTCAGAGATGCAGGTAAAATTCACCAACATCACCACTTCACCGAACGACATCGTGGTTAACACGCCGTTCCAGGTGGAGATTGGTAACCTGGTCGGTGAATTTAATATCTGTATTCCGTTTTCGATGATTGAGCCGCTGCGCGAGCTGCTGGTGAACCCGCCGCTGGAAAACTCCCGTCAGGAAGATAATCACTGGCGCGATAACCTGGTGAAGCAGGTTCAGCACTCTGAGCTGGAGCTGATT
This sequence comes from Candidatus Pantoea bituminis, assembly GCF_018842675.1. NCBI lineage: Bacteria > Pseudomonadati > Pseudomonadota > Gammaproteobacteria > Enterobacterales > Erwiniaceae > Pantoea > Candidatus Pantoea bituminis. The sequence goes on along the minus strand of NZ_JAGTWO010000004.1, from coordinate 1,510,632 downwards.
GCGCACTTTGCTGAGACTTCACTGCGTCTGTCACGCATTTTGCAGCTGAAGCCAGGCGATGTACTGCCGATTGAGAAGCCCGAGCGCATCATCGCCCATGTGGATGGCGTGCCGGTATTAACCAGCCAATATGGCACGATCAACGGCCAATATGCCCTGCGTGTCGAACATCTGATTAACCCGATTTTGAATTCGCTGAACGAGGAACAGCCCAATGAGTGACAGCAAGAAACCGTCCGATGACAACATCTCTGCGGACGATCTGTGGGCTGAGGCAATGAACGAACAAGCTGGCACCAGCGCGCCACAGAGCGACGATGTGTTTAAAACATTCGAGAGCAGCAATATCTCTGGCTCGCTGCAGGATATCGATCTGATTATGGATATCCCGGTGAAACTCACCGTGGAACTGGGCCGTACCAAAATGACCATCAAAGAGCTGCTGCGCCTGACGCAAGGTTCAGTGGTGTCACTGGATGGTCTGGCGGGTGAACCTTTAGATATCCTGATCAACGGTTACCTGATTGCTCAAGGTGAAGTTGTGGTGGTGAACGACAAATATGGCGTGCGCATCACCGATATCATCACCCCTTCTGAACGTATGCGTCGCCTGAGTCGTTAATAATGAATAACCAGTCTCAAACACTGCATCCCGCCGCGCCGCAAACGCAGGCGATTTCTACCGGTTCTGTAGTGACGCAAGTCAGCAGTGTGTTAGCCGGGATTGTATTGTTGATACTGGCTTTTGCCTGGCTGGCGCGCCGCCTCGGTTTCGCACCGAAGAAGGTCAGCAGCCAGGAACTCAAAATGACCGCCAGTGTTCAGGTCGGTCAGCGTGAACGCGTTGTGATTGTTGATACTGCCGATGCGCGCCTGGTCCTTGGCGTCACCGCTCAGCACATCACCCATTTGCACACGTTGCCGCCTGCTGCGCCGGAAGAAAATGCGCCATCAGGCGCTGCGCCACAAGATTTTCGCCAACTGCTACAGAATCTGGTTAAACGTCCCGGAAAACACCCATGATGCGTCGACTGCTTTCTCTTCTGCCGCTGCTGTTGCTGGCACCGGTTGCCCATGCCCAACTGCCGGGTTTGGTGAGTCATCCGTTAGCCAATGGCGGTCAAAGCTGGTCACTGCCGGTGCAGACGCTGGTGTTTATCACCGCGCTGACGTTTATCCCCGCGGTATTGCTGATGATGACCAGCTTTACCCGCATCATTATCGTTTTTGGCCTGCTGCGTAACGCCCTGGGCACGCCTTCTGCACCGCCTAATCAGGTTTTGCTGGGCCTGTCGCTGTTTCTGACCTTCTTTATTATGGCGCCGACCTTCGACAAGATTTATCAGGATGCTTATCTGCCCTTCAGCCAGGACAAGATCACCATGGACGTGGCGATTGAAAAAGGGCGCAGCCGCTGCGCGACTTTATGCTGCGCCAGACGCGAGAAGCAGATTTAGCGCTGTTTGCCCGCCTGGCTAATACACCACCTATTGCTGGCCCTGAAGCCGTACCGATGCGTATCCTGCTGCCTGCTTACGTGACCAGCGAACTGAAAACGGCGTTCCAGATTGGCTTTACCGTCTTCATTCCCTTCCTGATTATCGATTTGGTGGTCGCCAGCGTGTTAATGGCGCTGGGGATGATGATGGTTCCGCCTGCCACCATTTCACTGCCGTTTAAGTTGATGCTGTTTGTATTAGTGGATGGCTGGCAATTGCTGGTCGGTTCGCTGGCGCAAAGCTTCTATTCCTGATTCCCCTTTTCTGACTGGAGCATGACATGACACCCGAATCGGTAATGGTGATGGGGCAAGAAGCGATGCGCGTTGCGCTGATGCTGGCTGCACCGCTGCTGCTGGCTGCGCTGGTCAGCGGTTTATTTATCAGCCTGCTGCAAGCCGCAACCCAGATTAACGAACAGACACTGTCGTTTATTCCAAAAATTCTTGCGGTCGCTGCTACTGGCATTATTGCGGGCCCGTGGATGCTGAACCTGGTGCTGGATTACATTCGCACCGTCTTTACCAATCTGCCTTACATCATCGGCTGATGATTACTCTCGACAGTAGCCAACTTGTTCACTGGGTGAGTCAGTTTTACTGGCCGCTGGTGCGTTTGCTGGCGCTGTTTGCAACCGCCCCCTTCTCAGTGAACGTTCCATTAGTAATCGGGTCAAAATTGGTCTGGCCGTGATGATCACCTGGTTATTGATGCCCATGCTGCCGCCCGTTGAGGTCAAGCTGTTTTCTCCTGCCGGATTCTGGATTCTGATCCAACAAATTCTGATTGGTGCCGCGCTGGGTTTCACCATGCAGTTTGCTTTTGCAGCAGTACGAACGGCGGGTGAAGTGATTGGTTTGCAGATGGGATTGTCGTTCGCGACCTTTTTTGATCCGGGCAGTCGCCTGAACATGCCAGTGCTTGCGCGTTTTCTCGACATGCTGGCGATGTTATTGTTCCTGACCTTCAATGGTCACCTGTGGCTAATCTCGTTATTGGCGGACAGTTTTCATACACTGCCCATCAGCGGAACCACGATAAATGCCAACGCCTTTATGGCATTGGTAAAATCGGCGGGCTTAATTTTCCTTAATGGCATGATGTTAGCGTTACCCTTAATCGTTTTGCTCCTCATGCTAAACTTGGTACTAGGTTTGTTAAACCGCGTTTCACCACAGTTATCAATCTTCGCAATTGGCTTCCCGATTACCTTAACAGTGGGTATTCTCACTATTAGCCTGTTAATGCCACTACTTGCCCCGTTCTGCGAGCATTTATTCAGTGAAGTATTTGATTTACTCGCACTGTTTCTCACCGAACTATCCCGTCCCTAAACATTAAGTATCTAACTACTGCCCCTCTGCGATACTTAAGTAATTTGATACCATCAGTGCATTTTCTGAACCAATTTTCTCAGAAATCAACTAAGGAAATTCTGATAAATGTGCCGTCAGTCTGAAAATAATTCTTATTAAACCCTGCTTCGCGTATTTTAGTTTGGCGGTTCACAGAAAGCATAACTCTGTGGAATTGTTGATAAATCCGGCAATACGTTGAAATTGCACAAAAAAATCTTTCGATAATTTTTCTTGTCAGGAAATGTTTTTTCCGGCATTGTCAACACGCGCTGATACGTCACACTTTCGTGAAGTAAATGTTTTTAAGATTTGTCCTATCAGATAACTCCGGATTTTCGGCGATAGTGACAACGCTCCCAAAACAGGTTTTACCCGTACTTCGGTACTCCCCAGCAATTCCCACTATTGCTGGAGAGATGGGTGACGTCACAGCAGCACGTAAAAAAATATTTTGCAGAACGGGTCAGGGAAGAAGACTTTTACAGGCGTTTGCCTGTTGCCACACTGCATGAGCAGAATAAAAAAGTGTCTTAGAAATCTCTCTCGTACCGCAACGCGTAATTCATCGTTGATTTAAACGGATAACAAATTGGTGAGGGTCGCTAACATGCCAACGATTATTATGGATTCCTGCAACTACACACGCTTGGGATTATCAGATTATATGTCCTCTAAAGGTGTTAAGAGGAAAAATATTACTTCAGCCTCTGACATTGAACAATTACAGCAACGTTGTGAACAATTACAACCTGGCGTCGTTTTTATTAATGAAGATTGCTTCATTCATGAGCCTGATTCCAGCGAACGTATTCGCAGTATTATTATGCAGCACCCTGAAACTCTGTTTTTTATATTTATGGCCATCAGTAATATCCATTTTGAGGAATACCTCTACGTTCGTAAGAACCTGATTATTACGTCAAAATCGATAAAGACATCCACACTGGATTCCTTACTGAGTACTTATTTGCAGAAGAAACTCAATCAATCTCCGCGTATTTCCTCTGGGTTGGATATTCATCCATTAACGCTGAGCCAGACTGAGTCGAATATGTTGAAAATGTGGATGTCAGGCCATGACACCATTCAAATTTCCGACAAGATGCAAATTAAAGCTAAAACAGTTTCATCACACAAAGGTAATATTAAGCGCAAGATCAAAACCCACAACAAACAAGTAATTTATCATGTGGTGCGATTGACCGATAATGTCACCTCGGGTATTTATGTCAATGTGAGATAATAACCCTTCTGAAAGAACCGACCTTTTAAGGTCGGTTTTTTTTGCCCCTTCTTTGCTTTAAAGTGGGAGCCAGATCTCACTTAATCTCCTAATCCTTTTCTCTGAATTGCCGATGTTAGCTTCATAACAACAATCTCAAGAGAGCAAGGATATGAACACAGCACAGGTTATTGATGGGCAATACAAGCCGAGCATCTGGCAAAATCTTCGACTCGTTCCCCTGTTTAGTATGATTTTCGGCGGCATTCTGCTGCTGTTCGCACTCTGTATTGGACTCGCCAGCTACTTTCTTATTCAAAGCAATCAGTCACTTCAAAATGCCACTGAAGAAATCCAGGTGCGCATGGGTATTTCTAATAGTTCAAACCATCTGCGTACCGCTCGTCTAACCATTATTCAGGCTGGTGCTGCCGCACGTATCGGTGAAATGGATGTGTTTCGCGCTAACGTTGCCGCTACTGAGAAACGCATCCAGCAGGCGAAAGATGGCTTCAAAGTTTACATAAACCGCAAAGTAAAATCGGCAGCCGATATGGACCTGGATGCCGCGTTAACCACGCGCTTCAATGAGTACGTTGATAAAGGCCTGGTGCCGATGATCAATGCCGGTAAGCAAGGCAGCTTTGAAGGCATTATCGCGCAGGAAACTGACGTCACACAAAAGCTGGATGCCGCCTATAACGACGTCCTGTTGAAGGCGATCAAAATTCGTACCGACCGCGCGCAGTCGATTAACGTGGAAGCGGAGCACCAATCGCGTATTGGCTTTATTGCCATGGCCGTTGCGTTTGCTGCCGCGCTGATATTAGTGCTTCTGACCTTTGTATTTTTGCGTCGTGTGATCATTAATCCGCTGCGCCAGTCAGTTTCACGTATTGAACGCATCGCCCAAGGTGATTTAACCGCCCCTTCCCTGCCGCATGGCCGCAGCGAGATTGGATCGCTGATCCATAATTTGCAGCTTATGCAGCAATCCCTGGTGAAGACCGTTGGCACTGTTCGTGAAGGCGCAGTAGCCATCTATCAAGGCTCCAGCGAAATTTCAGCCGGTAACACCGATCTCTCTTCTCGTACCGAGCAGCAGGCTGCTGCACTGGAACAAACCGCTGCCAGCATGGAGCAGTTGACCGCCACGGTGAAACAGAATGCCGAGAACGCGCATCACGCCAGCCAGTTGGCAGCGGATGCGTCCGGTAAAGCACGCAGCGGCGGCAATTTGGTCAGTGGCGTCGTGAAGACCATGACTAACATTTCAGGCAGCTCGAAGAAGATTGCTGAGATTACCAATGTCATTAACAGCATTGCGTTCCAGACCAATATCCTGGCGCTAAATGCTGCGGTAGAAGCGGCACGCGCCGGTGAGCAAGGCCGTGGTTTTGCCGTGGTTGCCAGCGAAGTACGTAATCTGGCTCAGCGCAGTGCACAAGCAGCGAAAGAGATTGAAACCCTGATTGCCGAATCAGTGACATTGATTAATGACGGCTCTCATCAGGTTGGTGAAGCCGGTTCGACGATGAGTGAAATTGTCGAAGCGGTGCGCCGCGTGACAGACATTATGGCGGAGATCGCTGCGGCATCGGATGAACAGAGCCGAGGTATTCAGCAGGTGAGTCTTGCTGTAACTGAAATGGATAATGTGACGCAGCAAAATGCTTCACTGGTGGAAGAGGCTTCTGCCGCCGCCTCCTCGCTGGAGGATCAGGCAGGTAAATTGACGCAGGCGGTTTCCGCTTTCCGTTTGCATGACTCGCCAGCGCAGACGCTTGCAACGCGCGCGCCCTCACCCGCACAAAAATCACCTGTGCTCGCATCCCGCCCGGCATTAGCCTCGGGAAATGACAACTGGGAAACCTTCTGATTACTGTTGTCGTTAGCAGGTTGAAGCCATAAAAAAGGTGCGCCATGGCGCACCTTTTCTCTTTGCAAACGCGGTTATCAGGCCGATTCATAAGGTTCAACGAAGATTCCGTCAGCCTGTTCAGTTTCATTAAAAAACCATATCCCCAGCGGATAATCTTCTAATGCCACCAGGAACATGGTGCCTTCGTTAAACGGCTCCACGGCCAAAATGGTTCCAACCCTGCGCGGGCCGCCATCCGTTTTTACCGTGACACGGTCATTCACCTTCATTCTCATTTCTCCTGATTATTTCCTGAGTCACAGTTTAAACGAACAATGGCTTCCATGTAGCGTTTAGCGGCGAGCAATCACCCAGACGGCGTGAATGATACCGGGTATGTAGCCACACAGCGTTAACAGGATGTTTAGCCAAAATGCTCCGCCAAAACCGACCTGCATAAAGACGCCCAGCGGGGGTAACAAAATAGCAATAATAATGCGGATAATATCCATGGTCGCTCCTTGAGGTGTTGATTAAAAACAGCTTTGTCGTTAAATATAGCTGTTTCTCCTGCTTTTAAGCAAAAAAGCAGGTAAAGATGAGTAAGATTAGGAAATTTCACTTCCTTAACGTTTCACGACAAGATTTCTAACGCGAAAACCTTTTACACTTCTTAGCACTGCACCAACCCCAATAGGCGCAGTCAACCTAAAAGTAACAAGGATTTTTGCCCGCGCAGCGCGGGCTTTTTTTGCCTGTCATTCCACATTCCGCTTTCCCCGCCGCCGTCTATACTCAAATATCATCTCGCCTTCAGGAGGCAGATTATGGCAACGGCAAAAGAGTCTAGCGATGACGCACAGCGGGCTTTGAATGTGGACGTGGATGCGCTATTAGAAGCAATCCAGGTGAAAACTTCGGGTGATGTTCGCGATTATATGGATTTTGATCCATCCCATCGTGGAATAAAGCTGGATAGCAGGCATTTTGAGGCTTACACCGAAATCGCTGAAGCATTTGAACTCGATATTCACGACTGCACCAGCAGTGAAATGAATCGTTGAAATCGTTTCCAAAAAATACCCGGCGGGATGGCCGGGTAAAAAATTCAATTCGTTACACCAGGGAATTCTTAACACCTCTGCAGACTACGCCTCTCGTGACTTAAGACAAGTCTTAACCCTGCACAATCCTGCCACACAAACCGCCATTTTGATGTCACTGTTACCGAAAACACCTTGTGTACCAAGCGCTAGAGCGCGCAAGAAACGTGCAACATACCCGTAAACGCCGTTACGTTTTAGGATTATTCCTGGATATTCCTAAGATGAGTGTTCGGCAAAAGAGCAACTAAGATTCAACTATAATATTGAAAAATCGTTGCTTTATACCCTGAATAATTTGCGTTGCAGCGAGGCGGCAAACGAATGACACGGTAGGCGAAATCGGTTTGACCTGCATTTCGCTGACGCACAGACGTGTCGAGTAATGTAGATAACGCACCTGCAGCGTAAAAAGTGACGGGGCGTTGAATGTGATGAAAGGAGCCTTACGATGCCTACGCTTCAACAACCATTGATGATTGTGACCGATCTCGACGGTTCCCTGCTCGACCATCACAGCTATAGCTGGGATCCCGCTGAAGAATGGCTTGAGCAGTTGCAACAACACCAAATTCCTTTGGTGATCTGCTCCAGTAAAACCGCGGCGGAAATTCTGCCGTTGCAAAAGAAACTCGGTATTACGGGCGCACCGTTCATTGCTGAAAACGGTGCGCTGATCCAACTTGATCCTTCAGAACGGATTCGCTTGCCCGCTGACAGCGCAGACTATGAAACGCTGTGCCACCATTTATCGCTGCTACAAAGTCGTTATCGCTTCACCGGATTTCACAATTTTACCGATCGGGAAGTCTCGGCGATGACAGGACTCAGCGAGGCTGACGCCGCACTATCGCGCCAGCGCGACGCGTCAGAGGTGCTGGTCTGGCGTGACAGCGAAGAAGCTTTTGCTTCCTTTCACAGCGAACTCACGCAACACAATCTGACATTAACGCAGGGCGGTCGCTTTTGGCACGTGATGCCGGCGGGCAGCGGGAAAGGTGAAGCGCTACGCTGGTTACTTAGCCAGCTGTCAGGTGAACCTCGAGTCACTATTGGGTTGGGTGATGGCCCAAACGATGCACCCATGCTGGATGCCGTCGACTACGCGGTGGTGATCAAAGGCTACAGTAAAACGCCAGTGCGCCTGACCCGACAAGATCTCAAACATATCTATCACACCGCGCACTATGGCCCCGAAGGCTGGTGCGAAGGTCTGGACTATTTTCTTACTTAGCCTCAATTTGCGGCAGCCGCTGCATACCATAAGGATAATGCGATGAGTGATTTTTATCAGAATGGCGTCGTCACTAACTTCCATAACCTCACCCACCGCAGCGTGGAGTCGCTTGAAAAAGAGATGGTACGCTTTGCCCGTAAGCGCAAAATGGGCTTAATTCTGCCGTCACTGTTTTCTGAGCTGGAAGGCCCGGCACTGAGCAATATTGTTGATGAACTAGCCCAGGTACCTTATCTCAATGAGATCGTCATCGGTCTTGATCGCGCTGACCGCGAGCAGTTTTTACATGCCCGGGAATTCTTCTCGCGTTTGCCACAGCGCCATCGAATTTTATGGAACGATGGCCCGCGTTTGAAAGCGATAGATGCAGAATTAGACAAAGAGGGCTTGTCGCCCAGCCAGCCCGGCAAAGGCCGCAATGTCTGGTTTTGTACCGGCTATACGCTGGCTTCTGACCGCACCAGCTGTGTGGCGCTCCATGACTGCGATATCGTCACCTATGAACGCGGCATGCTGGCGCGCCTGCTTTATCCGCTGGCGAACCCGTCGTTCCAGTATGAGTTTTGCAAAGGTTTCTATGCGCGCGTGGCAGATGGCAAACTAAATGGTCGTGTTGGGCGTTTACTGGTTGGCCCACTGCTGCGTTCGCTGCAAAAAGTGTACGGCCATTCTGACTATCTCGATTACCTTTCCAGTTTTCGTTACCCATTATCGGGTGAGTTTGCCATGCGTACACACGTGCTGAACGGCATAAAAATTCCGGGTGACTGGGGTCTGGAAATTGGCGTGCTGTCGGAAATATTTCGTAATTACACCACGCGACAAACGTGTCAGGTCGAAATAGCCGACAACTACGATCACAAACACCAGCCGCTGGCGGAAGAAGATGGCACGGGCGGACTGAAACGAATGAGCAGCGATATCGTACAGTCGCTGCTACGTAAACTCGCCACCATGGGCGTGCCGCTTACCAGTGATTCTTTCCGCGTGCTGAAAGCCACCTATTACCGTAACGCACTCGATATGATGGAAATCTACAATCACGAAGCGACGATGAATGGTCTGAAGTTTGAACAGCATGTAGAAGAAGCGGCCGTTGAGATGTTTACACAGTCGATTCTTGAAGCGGGACAGGCCTTCATAGAACGCCCTAATGACAAGCCGTTTATTCCAAGCTGGAGTCGTGTGCAGTCTGCATTCCCTGACATCCTACAGCGTATTTATCAGGCCGTGGAAGAGGATAACGAAGGTAACGTGTGATGGGGCTAGAGGGTGAAGTCTAAAACGGGATGAGATTGTTAAGGCTAAGACACCCGCCGCAGGGAAGCGGCGGATAAAAAACGCATCAACTTGCCAACTGTTGTGACGGTGTTGAATGACTCAGCTCATCAGAACGGAAAGCTTCTCTTCTCACCGCGTAGCCGTCATACCAACGACACTCGACCATACCGCTGGCATAACCGGTGACAACCATCGTTTGCCCGCCTTCCTTATGCTGAACTTCTTCACTGATTGCAAAAACCATGTTGCGCCCTCCGTTTGACTTTTTAATGAACAGTTTTCTTTATAGCAGGCGAAAAGGGTTCTTGCCTGTTAAGGCAAACATAAAAATGGCGAATTCAGAATTAAGCAGATGGATATGTTGAAAATAAAAAAAGCGGATAACATTTGTTATCCGCTTTTAAAGAAACTCTTTAACAAGAATTAGATTTTGCAGCCTTCGCAATCTGCTTCATCGCCGAGATCGTCAGGCACTTCGTTGGCCTTCTTCTCTGCTTTCGCTTCAGCCTGCTCAAGCTGTGCATCAATATCAAATTCAAACATGTCATCGCTCATTTTTTTGCTCCCGTTATGCAATTTCAGCGCGCTTTATACCGATTTCCCACGCATTTTTGCAATCAGATTTACGCCTAACAGCACGATCGACCCAATGATAAAACCGAGTACCAGATTGGCACCGTTGCTTAATAAGCTTGAAATCAGGCCGCCAAATCCAGCAGTGGCTTCTTCAATAAAATGATGCAGCGGCGTGATGCCATGTACCACAATGCCGCCGCCCACTAAAAACATGGCGATAGTGCCAACGACCGATAAAATCTTCATTAACCAGGGCGCGGTCGCCAGCAAAAAGCTGCCAATTCCCTGCGCCATGCGCGAAGGCTTTTCTCGCAGCCAGAAACCTAAATCATCGATTTTCACGATAGCCGCGACGATGCCATACACCCCAACAGTAACGAGAATGGCGATGCCGGCCAGGATGATGACCTGATTCATTAATGGTGCTTCGGAGACAATGCCCAACGTGATAGCGACAATTTCCGCAGACAAAATAAAATCCGTGCGTATCGCCCCTTTTATTTTCTTTTTTCAAACGCTTGCGGATCCTGCTTGGTCAGTTTGTCCAAACGCTCCTGTCGCGCTTCCGGTGACTTTTGCTGTTTATCATGTTGCAAACTGTGCATAACCTTTTCTACGCCTTCGTAGCAAAGGTAGGCACCGCCAATCATCAAAAGTGGCGTAATCAGCCAAGGGGCAAACGCTGAGATCACCAGCGCCAGCGGCACTAAAATCAACTTATTAAGAAATGATCCTTTGGCAACGCCCCACACAACCGGCAGCTCACGATTGGCTTTAACCCCCGTCACTTGCTGGGCGTTAAGCGATAAATCATCACCTAAAACGCCTGCCGTTTTTTTGGCCGCCACTTTTCCCATGACGGAAATATCATCCAGAAGTGTTGCAATATCATCTAATAAAGTCAGTAAACTCGTTCCTGCCAAAATGCGATCCTTATGCCGGTTCTATTCCGGTTCGTTATGCTGACAACATGGGCAGCGCTCAATTTCGGCAACTGACATCTCGGCGATGCCCTCACAATCCCATTCCACACGCACCGCTTCTCCCGCTTTCGTCTGTGCATGCAGATACTTACTTACTGGACTCTCAGTTAACCCTGTCACTTCCTCCGTGGCGATAAGCGTATCGCCCACATAAATTCGCGCTGTCGCTTTGGTGTTTACCATGCGCTCATCACGGATCTGATAAAGGCGTTTAACGGTCAGTTTAATGCTGCTCATTACAGGATCCTTCACGGAGAAAGCGGAGATCTAACCAATTATGTTGCTGATTGGCAAGGCTGCAAGTTCAGGGGCGCGGTAATGGTGAATTCCCTGATGATCAATCTCAGCGCTCTCCTTCATCACCAGCAGCCACTCTTCCAGCCTTTCCTGCAAATCTTCATCGCTGAGACGCAGCTTTCCGCGCAGTGCACATTCCCAGATAATCAGAACCTTCCAGCCATTTTCCTGCAGTTGCTTAACATAGCGCTGGTCACGCTCTACGTTGCTGTTGATCTTACCGATCCAGAATTCGGTGCGGGTGGCCGGAATTTTAAACAGATAGCAATGATGACGATGCCAAAAACAGCCATGGACGAAGATGATCGCCTGCTGCTCCAGCAGAACGAAATCGGGGCGTCCCGGTAAGTTTTTGTCCTGTACGCGGTAAGTAAACCCCCGATCTTTGAGTAAGAGCGCAATGCGCTGCTCAATCGCGGTGTCCTGCTGGCGGATAGCCCGCATGTTTTTGCTGCGTATCTCGCTAGAGTGAACGTCGGCCATGGCGTCTCCTTTTTGACTGGTCTTTCAACTTTAGCCTGAGCCACGAAAATCGACAGTGTTAGCGTCAATCCGGCGACGCTATTAATAAGCCACTGACAAGGGTTCTCAACCTGACAATGCTGCCATGCTGCACAACCTCCTGTCTGTAAATCCTTTTTGGCCCTATTTTCGGTCCAACGATGCATAAAAGAGTGCTGCGAATAATCTGTAAAGCGTAAATCTTCCGCTTCGCTTATCGCCACAATTCAATCCGTTACCGCTGATTAAAAATAAGACTACATATTTTACTCCGGTTAACGGCGGCACGCGCATAAATATTAATTTTCAAGGACTTATACTAAAAAAGACTTTAACTCTTCTTGACCATTTATTAAGGAAAGCACCATGACGAATAAATCAGATGACGTCACCGTTAGCGCTGATAACAGTAACTCGCTCACCGTTTTAGATAAAAGCGGTAAAAGCATTGATTTCGGCAAAATTATAGTGGAGTTGGCGAGCCTAAATAGCAGTAATGGGGCGGGCATTACGCAATTAAAAAACATCGCTGAGTTACGCAGCACCGAGCCGACTCAGCCGGGAGAACTTGCCTCAGTATTGGAATACAACACCGACACAAACAGGGGCGGTGGCCTTTTTGTTTACGATGCTGCAGATAAAACCACTGCAGAAGATTTTGGCCTGAACATCGTCACGCCGGAAAAAGCGCGCTGGAAGCGAGTCGTTCTGGATTATAACAACGTGACGGTTATCGATTTTGGTGCCGTCCCAGACGGTAAAGTCGATTGTCTTGAAGCGGTAACACGTATGTTTGACTGGTCGCAGAAAAATAATCCTGCAACCGGCATTCGTTTTACCGCTGGCGTATTTTTGCTGTCGAAGTTTGATATTTCCTCGAAAGAGATTGCCCGATTTAAAATCTCTGGCGCACCGGTTAACTTTGGCTTTTTTGCCTCAACAACGCTGCTTTCCGATCAGAAAAATAACGAAGTGATGTTCTCAGTAAAAGCGCGCTATGTGGAGATATCAGGCTTCGTTGTAAAAGGCCAAAGCAAGGGTGACGGCAGTACGGTTGCCAATACCAAAGGCTTCTTTAAAAATATTATTCCCGGTGGCCAGTTTTTACGTTTGAGCTGCGTAGAATTCCGCTACCTCGGCGGACGTGCACTGGATATTATCGATACCCTTGACTGCAAATTCGATCAATTTTATGGCCGCTATTGTCAAAATTCCATTGTCTATGCACGCTGGTCAGGTCAAGCGCAAGGCGTATGGGATCATTCAACGGCGATTGAACTGGCCAACTTTAATATCCAGCACAACACATTGTTCCCTGCTTTAGATATTCCGCGCTGTACACAATCCATTATTCGTAACGGCTGGATCGAACACACAGAATTTCCCGGCGATCTCTCGAACGGTCAGTGGATCATTGAGACCTTCAATCTGGAGGATTGTGCCAACCCGTTAAAACTCGCTTACGCCCGTATTATCATGACGCAGAAAAATCTACAAAGCGGAAGTAAAGTCGATTTCACACCGGAGGGCGAACGCTGGCTGTCGGAATATGAAGAGGGCAACGTGGAGATGGCGAACTGGGGGATGATCCTGAATGGTTCGCTAAATTATGACTACGTTACCTCCCAACATCGCATGGATAACCGTACCGATAAAGACGTCTGGTTTTATTTGGGCGAGGTCGCTTTCCCCACCGAATCTAATCAGCTCAATATTAAAATTGTGGGCTCCGGTGGATACAGTACCGTCGGAGAGACACAAATTGATTATTCGCAGAGAACCGCGCAGGGCGCAGCATATATTGCGATTCAGGCCACCAGCGGCGGACCTTACGCCACCTGGCACAGCGAAGGCTCTTCCCCGGTTGTTCAGGTACACATTGAAGGTAAAAGCTCCGCCTGCAAAATCTATGTGAAGATCGGCCAATATACCGGCCAAAGCATCGCGTTATTAGAAACCAACGGCGTGGATCGTTATCAAGCCGGCGTGCATTTTCTGTTCCGCAAAAGCTTCACGAAATGTGAGCCGGAAAAAAGTGCTGAGTTGGATGCCACGCCAGTGATCTGCTTTGAACAACACTGGACCGGCAATAAAAGCGTCGGCTTTGGCTATAACAATAACAAAGAGCTGATTATTCACGGCACCAGTGGCAAAGTGGCTGAGTTTGATGAAGCGACCAGCTGCCTTAAAGTACGCATCAACGGGCAGATTTTTGGTATCGAAATGAGAAAGTTAAAGGCCTGATCTCACTGGCGGGCACGTCCCGCCAATTTCTTCGGCGCGTAAGGAGTGTTAGCATAGGCGCTTCACTGTTAAGGATAAACGCATGCACGCCGCCGCGACCGCTGAACCACGTCTCTCCCCGCTTCGCCATCTGATGAAATGACCCTGTTAACCCACGTGCTGGCGATCTATTCGGTACGCGATATTGTCATGCGCCTGCATGATGCGGGTTATCAAGACTGGACACCTCAACTGCTTAATCGCATTCGTCAGGGCAAAACGGCGCTGCCAACGCTCTCTGCGCAGGAAGTATTATTACTGCAAAATCTGTTGCCCACGCGTCCGGCACATTATGATGCGCCAGAGTTTCGTTTCGTCGATTTGTTTGCCGGCATTGGCGGCATTCGTCGTGGATTTGAAGCGATTGGCGGCAAATGTGTTTTCACCAGCGAATGGAATAAAGAAGCGGTTCGTACTTACAAAGCCAATCATTACAGCGATCCGCAAGAGCACACCTTTAACAGCGATATTCGTCAGGTTACGCAACCTGCCGATGTGTCAGGTGATGAGGCGATTTATCAGCATATCGACGCGACAATCCCTGATCATCAGGTTCTACTCGCGGGTTTTCCTTGTCAGCCTTTTTCACTGGCAGGCGTCAGCAAGAAAAATGCGTTGGGTCGCGCGCATGGCTTTGAGTGTCAGGTTCAGGGCACGCTTTTTTCGATGTAGCGCGCATTCTGGCTGCTAAAAAAACGCCGTTTTTCGTACTGGAAAACGTCAAAAACCTGAAAAGTCACGATAAAGGCCGCACTTTCGCCATCATTATGGAGACGCTGGATGAGCTGGGTTACGACGTAGCCGATGCAGACGCCAATGCGCCTGATGCCAAAATCATTGATGCGCGTCACTTCCTGCCACAGCATCGTGAACGTATCGTTCTGGTGGGTATTCGTCGTGATATTGCCGGCAGCCGCGCCTTTACGTTGCGTGATATTCGTCAGCATTTTCCAGCTGAAGTACCCAGCCTGCAAAGCCTGCTGGAGAGCGAACCAGAAGAGAAATATACCCTTTCTCCACATCTCTGGCGTTATCTCTATAACTACGCAAAAAAGCATAAAGCCAAAGGCAACGGTTTTGGTTTTGGCCTCAACGACCCGCGTAATATTCACTGCTGCGTGCGAACGCTGTCGGCGCGCTATTACAAGGATGGATCTGAAATTCTTATCGATCGCGGCTGGGATAGCGTGGTCGGGGAAGCGGATTTTCAAAATGTTGCGAACATGGCGCGTCGTCCGCGTCGTTTGTCGCCACGTGAATGCGCACGCCTGATGGGTTTTGACGTACCTGGAAGCGAACCCTTCCGTATTCCCGTCTCTGATACCCAGGCTTACAAGCAGTTTGGCAATTCGGTAGTGGTTCCGGTTTTTGCCGCCGTCGCCCAGTTGTTGTTACCGCATATCCGCAGTCTAAAACGCTAAACGCGCCTCTCCCTTTTCGCGGGTGAGCTCGCAGCTTGATGAAGGACAAAAAAACCCGTCAATCGACGGGTTTTTCGTTATGGCTTTTTCACTTCTTCTTCTTGGTCTGCTTTTTCAACAGAGTACGAAGTTGTTTGACCTCCGCTGATGTCAGCGGGCTGGGAACATCTTCAACAAGATCCTGATTATCCACCGCAGGATGCTGCTGAGTTTGCAGGCTGGTCTGAAGTCGCTGAACAATCTCCTGACTCATTGAGATTTGATTTTCAAGCGCCAGCTGTTTGAGGTGTTCTTTTAGCGCAGGATCGATTTTTATCGTTAAATTAACAGTTTCGGTCATCGTGGTACTCCTTATTGTTCTGGCTATCACGCTACCGGATGACCGTTTCGATTAACAGACTGTCACAAAAATTTAATATTACGCGCGCAAAGGCGTGAAATCGCGTAATACGGACTCATCCATGCTGACTAAATTGCCCTGTAATTCCGCACACAGCTTGGCCATGTAGCGCACCAGGAAATCGGCGTTATGCTCCGCCATTGCCCTACCCGTCGCGGTGTGCATAGTTTCCGGCAGGCGCAGCAGTTTTTTCTGGAAGTGATCAAGCGTCCAGTGCACATCATTTAGCTCACGCTCTTTTCCCAGCGGATCCTCGCTGTCAAACAACGGACGGTTAAGGGCACCGGCGGTATAAAACACGCGCGCTAGCCCAATAGCGCCTAATGATTCCAGTCGGTCAGCATCCTGCACAATTTTTGCTTCAAGTGTCTCCGGCATAATGGCCGCGCTAAAGCTGTGCGCTTTTACCGCGTGTGCCACGGCATCGATCAACTCAGCAGGAAAATCGATAAATTCCTGCTGTAAAATCCGCTGCGTTTCGCTCGCTGCATAGGTGGAAGCCAGATGCCGCTCAGGATGGTTTTTAGCCAGATTCACCACATCATGGAAATAACAGGCGGTCAATACCACCAGCGGATTGGCTTCGCTGTCCGCCATGATCCGTTGCGCACTCATCCATACGCGGCGTAAATGCGCAATATCGTGAGCCTTATCGTCATGAACCCAATTAAGTTGAAACCAGCTTTCAAAGCGGGATTGCCAAAGAGTGAGTGACATAATCCATCTCCCTGTAGTGTTTTATGCGCGACCCCGGAAAGAAGAGGCGTCGCGAACGGCAGGCCATCATAACGACTGGCTAATGACACTTTTTTTACAGTGCTGTGGAAAAGAGCGGCGCTGCCGGAGATTTCAGGCAGGAAAGTGGGATCTCGATCATTTATATAGCATTTCTCGCCGTTAATAACCGCAAATCATCCTCTTTTAAGCATTTCCTTAAGTGATTGTAGTTAAATGAATCAGTTTAAGATCGGTAATGGTTTACAACATTAATGCTTTTTTCTGCCAGATTCAGGCTGGCGCTCGTCGCTGCGCGCTATCACGGAAACAGGCTATTCGGACAGGTTAACAAATCTGAAAAGGTTCCCATTTTTGCCGTTATAACGTACTGTATCTGGGCAATTAGCCGCCTAACACAAATTATTCTGGCGGGTTTGGTTCGAATTTTGCATTTTGCTCTTTTTTAAGACCAAAATACGCAGCAGCCGCCAGATAATAAGGCGACAAATTATTAAGCAAAATGATATATACGCTCTATGCTAGAGCGCATTCAGCGAAAAATGCTTACCGCAGTAACCGGGTTCTACTAATAAAAAGAGGTACTCAATGAAAGAACGGCCGATTCTTTTTTCCGAGCAGCGTGTTCGAGCCTTGTTGGTTGGTCAGCAGACGCAAACCCGGCGCATTATGAAAACGCAGGCGTTCGGTCCTGGACAAGATAACCATGAAGGTGTACACGCCTTTGATGTCAGTGCAAACCATTTGCATGGTTACAAAATGATGGCGATGACAGACATCAGCTATCAATGCCCTTATGGCAAACCGGGTGATATTTTATGGGTGCGAGAGACCTGGCGTGGGCCGATTGTGCCTGAAAGCGCCCTGGCGGAGTATGAGCGCGATCCTACGCCGTTCCGCCTGCCCGAATTTTGCCAGTATCGTGCCGACAGCAATGAATTAGGCCATCATTCGATGAACGACACTGAAGGCGAGCAGTTTGGCTGGCAAACCGCCATTCACATGCCGCGTTGGGCGAGCCGTATCAATCTGCAGATCACGGGCGTACGTGCCGAAAAGATCCAGGATATTAGTGAAGATGACATCATGGCGGAAGGGGTGCAGACCGATTCCCACTTTCTCAATAACTTCTTCACCATGAATATGAATTCAGAATCACCCAAAGAAGCCTACCGTAAAGCGTGGCAAAAGCAGTACGGCGCCACCAGTTGGGAAGTGAATCCGTGGGTGTGGGTGGTGGAATTTCAACGCGTTGAAAGAGGCTAATTCATCGCGCTTTGCGGGTTGAATCACAGACATTTTGAGTCCGACCCGTTTGAATAGGTGCCTTGTCCCTGTCACCAAACAAACCTTGCCAGCATGATGTTTCGATGCTGGCATTTTTATGTCTGGCACGTCAGGATAGCGTGGTCATCTGATTCTGAGCGAGTGCTGTGATGTTTACCTGGCCCTGGAAAACGCATGTTGATTCGGCTTTGGCCGAGCTGCCGTGGCAGCAAGGTTTGGCGCAACCGATCTTTACTCTTCTAACCGATGACGAACAGCAAGCGTTGGTGCTGTTAGCGCAGCGTTTTCTCTCTCAGAAAAAACTGGTTCTGCTGGATGGCGTGCAGCTCGACGCGTTACGCAGCGTGCGCATCGCCCTGCTGTTCTGTTTGCCCGTTTTGACGTTAGGCCTGGACTGGCTGGATGGTTTTCACGACGTGCTGATCTATCCCGAACCCTTTTCCGTGCATGACAACTGGCAGGATGAAGCGGGACTGGTACACAGTGCTCCTGCGGTGCATGCCGGACAAAGCTGGACGCAAGGTCCGGTGGTGCTGAACTGGCAGGATATTCAGGATTCGTTTGATCTCTCCGGCTACAACCTGGTGATTCACGAAGTCGCGCACAAACTGGATGCCCGTGGAAGCGGCTACACCAGCGGTATTCCGCTGATGCCACTGCGCGAAGTCGCGCTGTGGGAAAGGGATTTACGTGCGGCAATGGAAGAGATCGAAAGCGAAGTTGAGCTGGTCGGCGAACAGGCGGCAAGTATCGATCCCTACGCCGCCAGCGATCCTGCTGAATGCTTTGCGGTGCTATCCGAATATTTCTTCACCGCACCCGATCTGTTAGCTGAACGTTTTCCAGCGATGTATCAGCACTTACGCCAGTTTTATCAACAAGATCCCTTAAGCCGCCTGACGGCAAACGCATCAGAATCTGCTTAAATCGCGATCGCTTTGTGCTAAAGCTAGCCAGTTGAATGATAATGTATTTTTTGCTGTTGACACCCTCAGACGTCGCCGTTAATATTCGCCTCGTTCCAACGATTCCTCTGTAGTTCAGTCGGTAGAACGGCGGACTGTTAATCCGTATGTCACTGGTTCGAGTCCAGTCAGAGGAGCCAAATTCGAGAAAACAGACATCCCCGGATGTCTGTTTTTTTGTGCCTAAAACAGCCTGATGAAAAGGTGCTGCCACAAAGCAGCCCTCTTACCGCAGCCGCTGCACACCCCTCCTGCTCTACCTGATGCAACGTCTTAAACGTCCATCCAGCCACGCAATACATTGTGATAAAGGTTAAGCAGCGGTGTTGAAAGAGTACGTGGCAACGCAGCAGCAAAATAGACAAAAAAAGGCCCGCGGGTCTAAGCGGGCCTTTACATGGTTAAGTAAGAGGTTAAGCAGCAACAGCGGCTATTTTTCATGATAGCGGTGAATGGAGGGATAATACTCCAGCCCATAAAGTTGGCTGATGGGGAACAGAAGCTCACTATCCAGGGTCGATTCACTGGCGTCTGCGTTGGTTGAGCGATCGGCTGCCAGCCAGGCCTCAAACCATGCTTTTAGGTGTTTCATTTTGTCGTCTCCTCAACGGTTGATGGTTTGAGTTAACCGGTTTTCAACGCAGATCAGAACCACCAATTTCTGCGCTGCTTTACCAAAAATCAACTAAGCCGCGCCACTAAGATTTATCACTGCGGCTGTCGAGCGCATCGCGTAATCCGTCGCCAATGAAGTTGAAGCAGGTCACTGCAAGCGTGATGGCAATGCCAGGAATCAAAGCGAGCCACGGTGCACGCAGCAAATATTGCTGTGCCCCGTTGAGCATATTGCCCCAGCTTGGCAACGGCGGTTGAATGCCATAACCGAGAAAACTGATGTACGCCTCCAGCAGAATGGCGCGTGCCACCGTCAATGTGGCAGCGACGATAATCGGCCCCACGACATTGGGTAACAGCTCGCGAAACATAATCCATCGCCCAGATAAGCCAAGCATTCTGGCTGCTAAAATATATTCCCTTTCACGCAGCGAGCGGACTTCTGCCTCAACAATACGCGCCACCTCCATCCAGCTGGTTACGGCGATAATCACGGTGATCATCGCCGGGCTGGGTTTGATAAACGCAGCCAGCGCCAGCAGCAAAAAGACACTTGGGAAAGCGAGAAAAGCATCTACGATGCGCATTAACAGCGCACCCATCCGCCCGCCGTAATAGCCCGCCACAATGCCGACAACGGTGCCCAGCATAATGCTAAGTACCATAGCGAAAAACCCAACCAGCAGTGAAATACGTCCCGCCATTAATAAGCGAGCCAACACGTCACGGCCTAACGGATCGGTGCCCAACCAGTGATAACCGGTCATCGGTGGCGCAAAGCGCGCGCGCAGATCAATAAACAGATCGTCAAACGGCAGCAGCAGCGGGCCGAAGGCGCAGGCCAGCGCCATGAGAATGATGATGATCAGGCTGGCACAAGCCAGTCGATGCTGCATAAAACGCTGCAGCGTCCGGTTGTGCCACCAGCGCACTCTGATCACCGGCGGTGCTAATACTGAAGAAGCCATATATTCACCTCAGGTTGGACGAATGCGCGGATCGACCAGCGCAGTTATTACGTCAGCCAGTAAATTGCCCACTAACACCAACAAGGCTGAACACATCAGCAGCCCCATCACCACCGGATAATCGCTGTACCCCAAACTGTCCAGGAACAGCCGTCCCATGCCAGGCCAGGTGAATACCGTTTCTGCCACTAACGCACCGCCCAGCACCGTAGGAAGCTGCATGCCCGCCAGCGTGATCATCGGTAAAAGTGCGTTACCGACCACATGCTTCATCAGCACCCGACGCGGCGGCACACCTTTGGCGCGAGCTGTTTTGACGAAGTCCTGATGAATCACTTCCAGCGTGGCGGTACGCATGTAGCGGCTCCAGATCGCCACATCCACGAAGGTCAGCACCAAAACCGGCAGGATCAAGTGACGCAACACATCCAGCACCGACCCATCGCCCACCGTGTACATATTGCCAGCGGGCAACCATTGCAGCTTTAGCGAGAAGAAATAGATCGCGACCAGACCGAACCAGAAAGTGGGAATTGACAGCGCGATCATTGAGGAGAGTGTGGAAACCTGATCGAACAGGCTGTTGCGCTGGGTTGCGCTCTTGATTCCCGCCCAGGCCCCGATGGTAATCGACAGCACCATTGAACTCACCATTAACAACAGCGTGGCAGGCAGATGCGAGAAGATAATGCGCAACACCGGTTCACCGTCGCGGTAAGAACGCCCCCAGTCGCCGCGCACCAGATGGCTTAACCAGTCAAAATATTGCACCGGCAAAGGACGATTGAGTCCCATCTGTTCAGCAATACGCTGCATCGCTTCCTGCGTCATACCCGGCGTTAAGGCAAATTGCGAGAGTGGGCCACCCGGTGCCAAATTCAGTGCCGTAAAGCCAATGATCGAAACCAAAAACAGCAGAATGAGGCTCTGCCCCACGCGTCTCAACAGAAAAGCTGCCATACGCATTCTCCTCAGAGCGATGTACCACTGGTTTGCGCCGCCCTTAAGCCTCTTAAGCGGAAAAAGAGGCTTAAGGTGAAGCAAAACGCGCTAACCCATCAGGCTTTCCAGCCCCAGCTGTTCACGTTCCAACTGTCGATACGCACGTTAATATTTGGCGTAATATTCTCTGCGCCCTGCTTGTAGCCGCGCACGTTAGCGAAGGTAAACAGCGTTAACACCGGCATATCCTTACGCACCAGCGCCTGGATTTTCAGGTAGGTTGCCTTACGTTTTTCTGGCGAAAACTCTGCTGCACCCTGAACCAGCAAGGTATCCACTTCTGGATTTTTATACTGGAACACGTTCTGCCCTGCTCCGCCCTGCACGGGAATGGACGTTGAATGCATGTAATTAGCGGTATCGGGATCGGAACCGGTGAGATAGTTCAGTCCGACAATCGCACTGTCATATTTTGACAGCATCCAGAAATCGCCCCACATCACTGCCGGTGGCAGGTTAGCAATTTTCATCTCCACGCCAATTTCCTGAAAACTTTGCTGGATAAATTGCTGCATCTGTTCGCGCAGATGATTGCCCGCAGTGGTGGAATTACTGAACGACAGCCGTACGCCATTCTTTTCGCGAATACCGCCCGCGCCCGGTTTCCAGCCCGCATCATCGAGCAGCTTTTTGGCTTTATCGAGATTGTATTCATGCTTCGGCAGGTCGGGATTGAAATAAAATGACTGCATCGG
The DNA here is from genome assembly GCF_018842675.1 of Candidatus Pantoea bituminis. Taxonomy (NCBI): domain Bacteria; kingdom Pseudomonadati; phylum Pseudomonadota; class Gammaproteobacteria; order Enterobacterales; family Erwiniaceae; genus Pantoea; species Candidatus Pantoea bituminis. Next base: position 1,488,343 of record NZ_JAGTWO010000004.1, on the reverse strand, counting down.
CATGTAGGTTTCGGTCGGCTTCGGCAAACCGTAATAGAGCGCGTCGATAATCGTCTGTTTGTCGATGGCGTAATACAGCGCCTCGCGCACGGCAAGCTCCTGAAACTGCGGCTTGCCAAGGTTGAACGCAAAGTTCTCAATGGTGGCGCTTTGAAACACATCCACCACTTTATTGGGCAGCTTCTTCGCTTCGTCATAGTGATCGGCGGTAATCCACTGCAAGCCCACCACATCGATATCACCGGAGGCGAACTGGGTATACATCACATTGAGATCGGGGATGTATTTATAAATCAGCCGTTCCAGCATCGGCCCATCGAGGAAATAGCTTTTGTTTGCCACCAGCTCAATGTGATCGCCCGGCACGCGCTGCTGCCACTTAAAAGGACCGGTACCAATGGGTGCCGTGTTAAAAGGAGCGGTGTTTTTATCGGCTACGCCGTCGAAAGCATGCTTAGGCACAATAAAAGTGGCGGCCAGAATAGAGGTATAAGGCGAGTACGGTTTCTCCATCCGCCAGGTAATTTCGGTTGGTGATACCACCTTAATGTCGCGTACCAGTTCATGCCCGGTACGCGTCCAACTGCGGAAGTTGGCATCTACCAGCAGCTCCAACGTGAATTTAACGTCCTCCGCGGTGAAAGGTTTACCGTCGTGCCATTTCACGTTATCCCGCAGTTTGAGATGGAAATTCAGGCCATCCGCGCTAATACCACCGTTTTCCAGCGTCGGCACTTCTGTCGCCAGTTTAGGAAACAAATTGCCTTTGTCATCTACACCAATCAGCTGATCGAACAGGCTAAAATGCAGACCATCATCCACCTCAATATGCGGCATTAAAGGGTTAAACACTGTCGGCTCCTGCGAAAAGCCCACGACCATTTGCCCACCCTTACCTGCGCCGGGCATCGCCGCACGCGCCATGTTACCGCCAAACAGCGAAGGCATCGCCAGCGCCGCCGTACCCGATGCCAGATAAATCAATGCCTGCCGACGCGAAATAGGGGGCAGGTGATCCGCAAACTTATCGCTCATCTTTTTCCTCAGGTCAGGGAACGCAACGTCGGGCAGTCTCGCCCGACAAGTCAAAAGCCGGTGATAATTTCAATTTTTGAGCCGTCACTAAAACGCGAAAAGCGGAATGCACGGGGATCCACCACCGGTTGGCGACCCAACACCAGATCAGCCATCAGGCGTCCCGCCGCCGGGCCAATTCCAAAACCGTGGCCGGAAAAGCCGGTCGCCATATACAAACCGGGATAACGTTCAACCGGAGAAATCACCGGAATCGCGTCGGGCAGTACGTCAATGCAGCCCGCCCAACGCTGGGCGACTTTGAGATTAGCGAAGGCGGGAAGTTGCTGACGCAGCTGATCCAACACCTTGTCGGTTAAGGTTTTCGACGGCGGTAGATCGAGTACCCGGCAATATTCAAACGGGCTGGGTTCATCCATCTCCCAGCGATCGGGAATGCGCAGTTCATCAAAGAAGCGTCCACCCACGCGCAAACGCAGCGAACCCCATTCATGGCGTAGCGCAGGGATGAAATCACGGGCGAAGCGGAAGGTTTTCGGCACGATATCAACCTGACTTTCATGCCCGGACGCGATGGTGTAACCGCCATCCAGACGTTTGCGCACCGCAAAATCCCGCGCCCATACAGCCGTCTCGGGGCCACCCGCGAGCGGTTCGGTCCGCACTACGCTGTTCAATACCTTTAACTGCGGTAAACGCAAATCGAGGCGACCTGCAAACAAGCTTGACCAGGCACCACCTGCCAACACCACTTGCTGACAGGCGATGTACCCCCGCTCGGTAAATACGCCACAGACGCGTCCGGCGGCAGTATCAATGCCGCGCACTGCACACTCCGTCAGAATCGATGCGCCCTGCTTGCGTGCGGCTTCAGCTATCGCCGGGGCCGCTTTTTGCGGTTCGGCGCGTCCATCATCTGGGGTATATAACGCCCCAACACCGGCTAAGCGTTGCCCCGGAAACAGACGTTCAAAGCCAGCACGATCAACCATTTCAGCGTTGAATTCTGAGCCTTCCAGATGACGCGTCCAGCGTTGATGCTGCTGAAAAGCCTCATCGTCGGCACAGTGAAAGACAATGCCCGCGCGCCGATAGCCCGTTTCTGCACCGACGCGCTGATTCAGGGTTTGCCAAATACGTAATGATGCTGCCATCAGCGGCACTTCACGCGGATCGCGACGCGAAAGCCGCACCCAGCCCCAGTTTCGGCTCGATTGCTCTTGCCCAATGCCCCCTTTTTCACACAGCGCCACGCTAATGCCCTGCTCAGCAATTTCCAGTGCGGTGGAGCAGCCAATAATGCCGCCGCCAATGACCACAACATCCACCTTTGTCGGGCATTCCACATCCCCATGAACGGGTACAACAAATGGACCTGGCATATAAATACTCGCGGTTGCCCTACGTTATTTCGCCCAATTTCTCAGGTGAACCCAAAATAAAGACAAAAGCTGGCGCTACCACGCAGAATTAAACCTTCCACGTAGCGAGAGATATTCAGTGATAAAGCGGAAAGTCAGGGAGAATAACGCATGATTTTCTTCAGCAGTTTAATCGTTGACTTTTTTCCTGTGCCGTTAAATGGCGGAAAAAGCGATCTTCCTGCTGCTGAGTTAATTGGCGAACACGTTGTGCTAATGCGGCGCCTCGTGGCGTGAGAAACAGCGCCTGGGAGCGCTGATCCTGTTCACCCGTTTGGCGTGTGAGCAGTTGCTGCTGCTCCATTTGGTCAATCAAACGCGCCATTGCGGAACGGTCGCGCTGTATGACCTCAGCAATCAGCGAAGGGCGAATGCCGGGATGATGATCGATAATCAGTAACGTGCTGATTTTTCCCGTACCGCGAGCAACCTCCAGCCCTGATAGCTGCTCATCGAGGTCACGCGAAACGGCAATATTCACGCTGCGCACCCAGTAACTCAGCATGGTGCCAAGCACCCCGAGATTAACGTCTTGCGGATGAACCGGAACTGCTGTTGCTGCCATCATGCCGACCTCCACGTTGGTTAAAAAACCATCAAGAAGAATGCGTTAGCGACGTTTTCATACAACTGCAACCTGTTTGCAGTATTGGCGACTTAGTGGACGATCACAACCTGTTTCGTCATAGCTTTTTCTGATTCCACTTAAGGTGCGATGGCCGAGGCTTCGCCTGGAATCGACGCCACCAGCTGTGCGGTATAAGCGTGTTTCGGCTGCTGGAAAACCGCCTGTGGCGTGCCCTGTTCGACAATTTCACCTTTGTACAGCACCGCAATTTCGTCACACACCTGGCTGGCAACGCGCAGATCGTGGGTAATAAAAATCATCGCGACCTGGGTTTTTTCCTGCACTTCTTTTAGCAACGCCAGCACCTGCGCCTGAATTGAGACATCCAACGCGGAAACCGACTCATCTGCCACCAGCAACACCGGGTCAAACATCAGCGCACGGGCAATGCCAACACGCTGGCGTTGACCACCGGAAAACTCATGCGGGTAACGTTCCCAGGCGCTGGGTTCCAGCCCCACCAGGCTCAACAGCTGCTGCGCTTTACGCTTAACTTCTGTCTGGCTCATGCCACCCAACGCCAGCGGGCCAGCCGAGAGAATGGTGCCAATGGTATGGCGGGGATTGAGTGAGGCAAATGGGTCCTGAAACACCATTTGTATCCAGCGACGCAGTGGACGAAAAGCGCTTTCGCTCATTGGTAAAATGTCACGTCCATCAAAGATCACTTCACCACTGTCGGCTGGCAACAGCTTGAGCAGCACGCGCCCCAGCGAAGATTTTCCCGAACCCGATTCGCCGACGATACCTAAGGTTTCGCCTTTTTTCAGGCTGAAACTGACCTTGTTCAGTGCAGTGACTTCCCGGCTACGGCTAAACCAACCGCTGTCGCTACGATAAGTTTTGCACAGCGCTTTGACTTCAAGCACCTGCGGAGAAAGCGCATTACGTGCCCGCGCCTGCTGCTGTAAGCGCGGCACCGCCGCAATCAGTTTGCGCGAATAGGGATGCTGCGGATGGCGTAAAACGCGCTGTGCCGGGCCTGATTCCACCATCTTGCCCTTCTCCATCACAATCACCCGATCGGCAATCTCTTCGACCACGCCAAAATCGTGAGTGATAAACATCACGCTCATCGCTTTACGCTGTTGTAACTCGCGGATCAGCTTAAGGATTTGCGCTTGCGTGGTGACATCCAGCGCGGTAGTCGGTTCATCAGCAATCAACACATCAGGATCCAGCGTCAATGCCATAGCGATCATCACACGTTGACGTTGCCCACCCGACAAACGAAACGGATATTGATGCTGCATGCGTTCAGGTTCGGGTAATCCCACTTCGTCTAACAGCGACAACATTTTCTGTCGTCGCGACGGCGCATCGCCCACATTATGTGACTCCATCACTTCTATAATTTGCGCCCCGATAGTCATCAGTGGATTCAAGGCGGACAGCGGATCCTGAAAGATAATGGCAATCGTGCGGCCCTGTAACTGACGCAGGGTTTCAGGTGTTTGCGTCAGTAAATTCTGGCCGCGCAGTACAATCTCGCCCTTGGTGATCTGCAACGCGCGCGGTAGCAATCCCATCGCCGCATGGGCAGTGACTGATTTGCCAGAGCCGGATTCGCCGATAATGCACAGGATTTCACCGGCTGCGAGGTCGAAACTGAGGTTTTCCACCGCAAACTGACGATCCATTCCCGCCGGAAGCGCCACAGAAAGCTGCCGTACGCTAAACAGCGGCGAGCCGTTATCGAAGCTTTTTTCCATATCGTTCTTTCTCCTGGCTAAATAACTGTTGAGTAAACAGGAAAGCGAGAATAAATATCACCGAACGGAAACGCTATTTAAGTCAGAGTCGCAACGAGATGAAGAGAGTTATTTAATTGACGATGTCCATTAAAAAATGACACAGATCAACCCGCGGGAAATAATAGCTTTTACTTATTTCCAACCGGTCGGCGGAATGATTAAGAAAAAGCCGATGCACTTAGCACCGGCGAATAAACGTAAAGCCAACAAACCGGATGTGAAAACAACTCAGTGTGAAATCAGTGTCACCCAATTTGAGCCCTTGCCACTTGGCGCTTCAGCGACCCGCTGCAACGCGCCACTTTGAGGATGAATGGCATAACTGCCAATCACGGCGCTTTTTTCACCGCTGGCAATCAGCCATTGGCTTTGTGCATCAATAGCGATGCTGCGTGGCTGTTTTTCTACGCGCCAACTGCCGATCAAGCTTAATGCACCGGATGATGGGTCAACCCGATAACCACTGACGGTGCTGGAGGTGCGTTCAGTAACGTAGAGGAAATGACCATTGGGGGTGATTTGAATGTCAGCAGCCCAGATGCGCGGTGTGGGATCGCTGTAACCTGCCGGGCGTTGTACACCGTGCTGCAAGCCATACTTCTCGGCGACCGCATTCGGCCAACGCTGCACTTCTTTCAGAGCGCCATCTGCCGCGCGTGAATATTGCGTCACGGTGCCGCTCATCTCCGCCAGGTTGTAAACAAAGCGGTTATCGGGCGACATCACCGAATGGCGCGCGCCACTGTTTTTCTCGCCCGCTACGTACCCTTTACCCAGTGGCGTGATGCCGCCCTGATCGCTCAGTGTGAGTTGCAGCAGCCGATCTGCGCCGAGATTACCGACGTAAAGCGAATGGTTGCTGGCATCGGGTATGACTGAATGGGCATGCGGCCCAGTATGAAATCGTCCCGTCACGTTAGCGGTGACAATACCTTGAGGATCGATGCGGTTACTGGTCACGATATCGCTATCGTAAGAGGCGGCAAGCAGATAACGGCCTGTTTTATCAGTGGTGATAAAGGGGAAACTGGCGTCAACCGGCGTCACCGCCTGCTTATCCAGAGCACCGTTTTGCCGATTCACCCGCCAGCTCACAATCGAATAGGGTGGACTGCGCAACGCACCGTATAAGTGTTTGCCATCGGGACTGGCGGCTAACGGCATGATTTTTTGCCTGCAGGCGTATCACCCAGCCACTTAAGCGCGCCCAAGTGTTGATTGAGTTGATAACGCGAAACGGTGCCGGAGTCGGCATTTGAGACATAAACGAAGGTGCTTGCCCACAACGGGGCGCTGCACAGCAGTGGCAGCAAAGCCAGCAGCGGTTTAATACCTGCCATATATTCACCTGTTCATTGCGTAGGATACGATTTTTATTGTCTCCGTCAATGCGGAGCGCTGTTAACGCTAGACAGGGAATCGCCGCGCTGCACTGTGCAACTGACTGAAATTTTACGAATAAAATTGGCATTGTGAGGGGTGAGCGCCAAGGTGTTTTTCCTCTCCTACTGACGCAAGAGAGGGAAAAAGATTACCCGTTTTTCGCCACCATCTTGCGGTAGTTATTCAGCCATTTTCCGCTGTTCAGTCGCCACCAGAAGAAAATGCCGCGCACCGCCCAATCGAGGAACATACCAAGCCAAACGCCCACTACGCCCATACCAAGGACGATTCCCAGCAGATAACCGGCCACCACGCGGGCGCACCACATGCTGAACATCGAAACATACATGGTGTAACGTGCGTCGCGTGCGCCTTTCAGCCCGGCTGGCAGTACCCACGATGCCGCCCAAATCGGCATGAACAAGGCGTTGAGCCAAATCAAATGCTGCGTCACATTAATCACTTCTGGATCGCTGGTGTAGAAGCGCGCCAGAATCCCTGCCAGCGGCACGGTTAGCATCGCCATCCCGGTAAGGCAGATTGTTGCCAGCCAGAACACATGCCTGACCTGCCGCTCCGCCTGGAACACCTGATTTTTTCCGAGCCGGGTACCGGTAATAATCGTTGAGGAGGAACCGAGTGCATTGCCCGGCAGGTTGATCAAGGAAGCGATTGAGAAGGCGATAAAGTTACCGGCGATTTCGCTGGTTCCCATGCCAGCGACAAACACTTGCGTCAACAATTTACCGCCATTGAACAGCACCGATTCGATACTGGCGGGTACGCCGATGCTCAATACCTCAAACAAAATATTGCTGTTCCAGCGGCGGAAATAGCTTTTCAGCGAGATTTTCAGCGAGGCGTTAAAGCCGATCATCAACACGTAAATCACTGCGATAGCACCAATGTAACGGGTGATCGTCAAGCCCAATCCCGCGCCGACAAAGCCCAGCCCGTCCCAGGAAAAACAGCCGTAAATCAGCACGCTACTGATGACAATATTCAGGATATTCATGCCGCCGTTAATCAGCATCGGAATTTTGGTATTGCCTGCCCCGCGCAGCGCTCCGCTGCCGATTAACGTAATAGCCGCAGCAGGATAGCTCCACGCCGAGATCTGCAAATAACTCAGCGCCAAGGCTTTCACCTTGGGATCGGCCGCACCGGCAATGAGATCGATAATCAGATGTCCCCAGAACTCAATAGCGATCACCAGCACAAACGCCAGCATGGTCATCATCGCTAAAGATTGGCGCGTCGCGTCTCGGGCGCGTTTACCGTTACGCTTCGCCAGGCTGAAGGCCACCACCACCGTGGTGCCTAAATCGATAGCGGCAAAAAAGGAGATGATCACCATGTTGAAGCTGTCAGCCAGACCAACGCCCGCCATCGCCTCTTTGCCCAGCCAGCTGACCAGGAAGGTGCTCAATACGCCCATCAATAAGACGCAGAGGTTTTCGATAAAGATAGGCACTGCTAATGGCGAGATCTCACGCCAATAAAGCGTGCGATAAGCGCGACGTTTGGGATACCACGCAGTACGCTTGATCGCCTGCATCACTGCTACGCCAGGATTTTGCAAGGGAATACCAAATCAGAAGAGATTGGACAGGAGATCTTATGATGATAGGGGGCGAGAATTTATGCAAAGTGTTTCCTCGCCCAATTTAGACATTATTACAATATTTTAACTTCCCCCGCGGCATGATCTGTTCCGCCGCCGAGATAAGCGCTGCGGACCTCTTCATTATTCAGCAATTCTGCTCCACTGCCGCTCAATCGAATCTCGCCATTGACCATCACGTAACCGCGATCGGCGAGCTTCAACGCATGACGTGCATTCTGTTCCACCAGAAACAGCGTCATGCCCTGCGCGGTCAATTCACGCAAAATAGTAAAGATTTGCTTAACCACAATCGGTGCCAAACCCAGACTTGGTTCATCCAGCAGCAGCAAGCTTGGACGACTCATCAAGGCACGCGCAATCGCCAGCATCTGTTGTTCACCGCCAGAAAGCGTCATTGCCCGCTGCTTGCGGCGCTCCAGCAAGCGTGGAAACAGCGCGTACATCCGTTCCAAATCCTCTTTCTGATGACGGTTGCCGATGGCGATGGTGCCCATCTGCATATTTTCTTCCACCGTCATGTCGGCAAAAATGCGCCGCCCTTCTGGGGCCTGCGCAATGCCGTTTGCCGCGATGAAATGGGTCGATTTATGACTGATCGGTTCACCGCGATAGCGAATCTCACCGCTGGCAATACGCGGCTGACCGAAAATCGACATCAACAAGGTTGATTTCCCGGCGCCATTTGCGCCAATCAACGCCACGGTTTCCCCTTCCGCAACCGTCAGTGACACGTTTTTAACGCCTGCAGCGGGCCGTAGAACACATTTACCGACTCAAATGCTAATACGTCAGCCATGCGCATCCTCCTCATCATCCACGCCCAGATAGGCGGCGATTACCCGTGGATCGTGCCGAATATGTTGCGGTGTGCCTTGGGCGATAACATCACCGTGATCGAGCACCACGATGTGATCGGAGATGCTCATCACCATTGGCATGTCATGTTCAATCAGCAGCACGCTGATACGGTGATCGGCACGCAGCCGGTGCAAAATAGCGCTAAGCGCATCAGTTTCGACGGGATTCAGCCCTGCCGCCGGCTCGTCCAGGCAGATCAGTTCCGGTTGCGTACACATGGCGCGGGCAATCTCCAGACGCCGCTGCTGACCGTAGGAGAGCGTGCCCGCCAGCCGGTTGACGGTTGGCACCAAATCCACCATCTCCAGCCAGTAAAAGGCGCGATCCAGCGCCAGGTTCTCTGCCGCACGATAGCCGCGCGTATTAAACACGCCCGCCAGTAAGTTGCGGTTCACCAGCATGTGCTGCGCCACTAACAGATTTTCAATCACTGACATTTCCCGGAACAGGCGAATGTTTTGAAAGGTGCGCGCCAGCCCGGCGCGGTTCACCAAATGCGCCCCGCCAAACATTTTGTACCAGACGCGCGATCCAAGTTGCGTCGGGTTAATCCAGTCGCTGGGATGGATTTTCTCCCCCAGTACCTGAATCACATCGGTGGAGCGCTGATTCGCATTTAGCTGTATCCGCCCACCGCTGGCACGGTAAAAACCGGTTAAACAGTTGAACACGGTGGTTTTCCCGGCACCATTGGGGCCAATCAATGACGTGACGGAACCACGCTCAACTTTCAAACTGACATCGTTTAACGCCTTGATGCCACCGAAGCGCATCATCAAATTATCCACCTGCAAAATCGCATCAGTCATGGCGAACCCCTTTGCGCAGCGGCACGCCAACGCGGCTGGTGCGCACCAGACCACGCGGACGCCAAATCATCATCAACACCATCAACATGCCAAACAGCAGCACACGATACTCGGCGAAACTGCGCAATAGCTCTGGCGCAACGGTCAGCACAAAGGCTGCCAGCACCACGCCCAGCGTTGATCCCATCCCGCCCAACACCACAATCGCCAGAATCAACGCGGATTCGAAAAAGGTAAACGAGGTGGGATTGACAAAACCCTGATAGCTGGCAAAAAACACCCCAGCAATGCCGGCGGTTGAGGCGCCCAGCATGAAGGCGGAGAGTTTAACCAACACGTGATTCAGCCCCATCGCGCGGCAGGCGATTTCATCTTCGCGCAGCGCTTCCCAGGCGCGGCCGATGGGCATACGCGTCAGGCGATGCTTAATAAACAGCACCAGTAACACCACCAGAACCAGCACCGCATAGATAAAGATAAACTTCATATTCGGGTTGTAGCTGAGATGGAAAAACTCATGAAACGGCACGCCGCCTTCACGAGCGCGACGGCCAAATTCCAGCCCGAGAAAGGTCGGCGACGGCACGGAAACGCCATTGGGGCCGCCGGTAAATGCGAGCCAGTTGTTTAACACCAATCGAATGATTTCACCGAACCCCAGCGTGACAATCGCCAGGTAATCACCGTGCATACGCAACACCGGAAAGCCCAACAACGCGCCAGCACAGGCCGCCATCAATGCGGCCAACGGCAACATGCTCCAGAATCCCAGGCCGAGATATTGATAACCCAGCGCCAGGCCATATGCCCCAATGGCATAAAACGCCACATAACCGAGATCGAGCAGCCCAGCAAGGCCGACCACAATGTTCAGCCCCAGCCCGAGCAGCACATAAATCAGCCCGAGAATAGCCACGGTTAACAGATACTTGCTGGAGAAGGCCGGGAAAACACAGGCGGCGATCAGCAGCAGCGGGATAATCCAGCGCAAACGTGAGCGGTAGCCTGGCTCACGCACGTAAACGCCATCATCCACATCTGCAAATTTTCGCAGCAGTTTTTTACCTTGAGTGGTTTGCATAAACAGGCTAAACAGCAAACGTCCCGCCATCACAATGGCAACCAGCAGCGCCACACGCAGCGGCTCAAGTTGAAACTGATAACCGTCTAACACGATGCCGACAATCGGCCCAAATACGATCAACGCAATAAATCCTGCCAGCACCGTTTCCCGCAGCGTATGGCGAAGATTGATTCCCTGAATGGTTTCACTCATGCCTGCTTCCTCACACTTTCGCTACCAGCGGTCGCTCCAGTAATCCCTGCGGCCGGAAGATCAAAATCACCACCAGCAGGGCAAAAGAGAACACATCTTTGTAGTCAGAATTCACCAATCCGGCGAACTGCGCCTCCGCCACGCCCAGCAGCAGGCCGCCTAACATCGCGCCGGGCAACGAGCCGATGCCGCCGAGCACTGCGGCGGTAAACGCTTTGATGCCGATGATGAACCCGGCGTAAAAATCAAACGTGCCGTAGTTCATGGTGACCAGCACGCCCGCCAGCCCCGCCATTGATGCACCAATGACAAACACCAGTGAGATGATCCGATCGGTGTTAATGCCGAGAATGGCAGCCATGCGCCGATCTTGCTGCACGGCACGACAGATGCGGCCCAACCGCGTGTACTGGATGATCCAGGTCAGTAGCGCCATGCCGCACGCCGCGGCGATCAGGATAAAGACTTTGGTCCAGGTGATCTGCACCACGCCGCCATCAAACTCCATGCGCAGTACACCGGTTAACAGCGTCGGCACGCCTTGCTGATTCGGCCCCTGGCTCAGCTGCACGTAGTTTTGCAATATCAGCGACATGCCAATCGCCGAAATCAGCGGCGCTAAGCGGGTGGAGTTACGCAGCGGACGATAAGCAATGCGCTCAATCGTCCAGCCATAAACGGCAGTAATCACGATGGTGAAGAGCAATGTGCCGAAGATCAGCAGCGGAAAGGAGTGAATACCGAAAGAGGAGAGCAGCGCCAGACCAATGGCGCACAAGTAGGCTGAGAGCATGTAAACCTCACCATGGGCGAAGTTAATCATGCCGATAATGCCGTAAACCATGGTGTAGCCGATGGCGATCAGGCCGTAAACCGCGCCCAGCGTCAGGCCATTAATCATTTGCTGCAGGAAAAAAGCGTCCATAGCGAAGTCTCACCGCAAAGAGCCAAACCGCTGGCTCATTGGAAATTCGCCCCGCCCGCAAGCGAGGCGCGATCTCATTACCCTAAATTATTCACGTCGCAGGAAGGCGGTAAGTGCACGCATCCCCGGGAGCCGACACCCGTCAGTGACCGGGGTAAACAAGCGCAGCCAACGCATCCGCAACATGAACAATCACGATTAATTTTTAATCTCAACTGTTCGCGTTACGGGAAGGCGGCGAGCTTGAGAACTCCCGGGGCTGTCAATCGTCAGTAACCGGGTGAGCAATTGAAGCCAACGCGCCCATGGCGTGAACAATCACGATTAATTTTTAATCTAAACTGTTCGCGTTACGGGAAGGTGGCGAGCTTGAGAATCCCCGAGAGCTGACAATCGTCAGTGACCGGGGTGAGCAAGTGAAGCCAACGCGCCCGTAACATGAACAATCACGATTAATTTTTAATCTAAATTATTCGCGTTACGGGAAGGCGGGAGCTTGAGAATCCCCGGGAGCTGACAATCGTCAGTGACCGGGGTGAGCAAGTGAAGCCAACGCATCCGCAACATGAACAATCACGATTAATTTTTAATCTAAATTATTCGCGTTACGGGAAGGCGGCGAGCTTGGGAATCCCCGGGAGCTGACAATTGTCAGTGACCGGGGTGAGCAAGTGAAGCCAACGCGCCCGTAACGTGAAGAATGACGATTAAATTAGAGTTGGTGGTATTTGCCTTTATCATCCCACTGATAAATGACGTAGTCGGAAACTTTCAGGTCGCCTTTACCATCCCAGGATTTCTGTCCCATGACGGTATCGACTGGATTGGCTTTCAACCACTCGCTGGCTTTTTCGTTGTCTTTGCCTGCGCCTTTGTACGCAGCGGCAATCGCCTGAATCGAGGCATAGGCGTACAAGGTGTATCCTTCCGGTTCGAAACCACCGGCACGGAATTTCTCAATCACCGCTTTGCCTGCGGGGATTTGACGCGGATCGTTACCAAAGGTCATGTACACGCCTTTGGTGTATTGCGGCCCACCTGCGGCGGTGACCATCTCTTCGGTTACGATACAGTCGCCTGAGAAGAAGTTCGCTTTCACGCCCTGCTCACGCATCTGACGCACCAGCGGCCCGGCTTCTGGATGACATCCCCCGAAATAGACCACATCAGGATTGACCTGGGCAATCTTAGTTACCAGCGCGTTAAAGTCTTTCTCGCCCCGCGACAAGCCTTCATACAGCACCTCTTTCACACCGCGTTTTTCCAATGCGGCTTTGGTCGCATCCGCTAAGCCTTGTCCGTAAGTATCTTTGTCGTGGATCACCGCGACTTTCTTGGCTTTAAGCGTATCGATCATGTAATTGGCGGCAATCGCGCCTTGCTGGTCGTCACGCCCACACATGCGAAACATCGATTTCATGCCGCGCTCGGTGATTTTGGGGTTGGTTGAACCTGGCGTAATCGTGAGTACACCCGCTTCGTCATACACTTCTGACGCTGGCATGGTTGATGAGGAGCAGAAGTGGCCGACCACCGCCATCACTTTATCCTGATCGACCAAGCGGTTAGCCACAGAAACAGCCTGCTTGGGTTCGCAGGCATCATCGCCCTGCACCAGCACAATCTTTTCGCCGTTCACGCCGCCTGCGGCGTTGATGTCTTCGGCTGCTTGCGTGGCGCCTTTCCAGTATTGCGCGCCATAGGTGGCATTAGGGCCAGAAAACGGGCCGGCCACGCCAATCTTGATATCGGCCTGTGCATAAAACGCGGTGGTTAAACACCCTGCAAGTACGAGTTTCATCGGTAACTTGATCAATTTCACAGACATGCTGTCATCCTCAACACGGTTAGGCGCGAATGCCAAATAGGGAGAAATCAACTTCTGAATACACTGACTGGGGAGCACTTTGAGAACATTCTGCAGCCGGGAGTGGCCACGGTTAATTCGTAAGCAATAATCTCGCCAAAAGTCACCATTTGTGACGAAATCTTACGTTGAAGGGTGAATTTGGGGGCGTTGAGCGCCTTTCACTTCCACTTGATCACTAACGATAGAGTGCTTTGGCTAACTCACCAGCACCACGTTGGTGCAAAATGCGGTTGATCACAGATTATTAACCAAAGCCAGCGTCAAACCCGCTAAGCTGAGGATAATTCGCTGTAAACACCCAAGGAGAAGCTATGCCTACACAACGGAAAAATTTGACCAGCCAACAGGCGCTTGATGAGCTTGAGCGTTTATATGATGAATCGGTAAACGCCCTGCGTACTGCCATCAAAGCCTTCACCGAAGATGGCACGCTGCCTGACTATGCGGCACGCGCACAAGGTCTGTTTGTTTACCCTGAGCTGCGCATCAGCTGGCACGGCGATGGGCCGCAACAAAACCGCACCCGCGCGTGGGGACGCTTTACGCACACTGGCCGTTACAGCACCTCCATTACGCGTCCAGCCCTGCTGCGCCATTACATCGCCGAGCAGTTAGCGATGCTGGAAAAAGAGTATGAAGTGGATATTGAAGTCGGCCCATCAGCGCAAGAGATCCCTTATCCTTACGTGATTGATGGTTCAGATTTGTCACTGGATCGCTCGATGAGCGCCGGTATTGCGCGCCATTTCCCCACCACTGAACTGTCACAGATTGGCGATGAAACGGCTGATGGCTTGTTCAACGTCGATGCGCGCTTCCCGCTGTCTCACTTTGACGCACTGCGCACTGACTTTTCGCTGGCGCGCCTGCGCCATTACACCGGCACGTCAGTAGAACATTTCCAGCCGTTTGTGCTGTTCACCAATTACACGCGCTATGTTGATGAGTTTGTGCGCTGGGCTATTGAACAGGTGCGCGATCCCAACACAGCTTACGACAGCCTGGTCTGTGCCGGTGATGTGGTGCTCACCGCCGATACCGCGGACAGTGACGCCATGCTTTCTGATTTAGCATGGAAGAAACACCAAATGCCTGCCTGGCATCTCACTTCCCCTCATCGTCGCGGCATCACCTTGATCAACATTGGCGTTGGCCCGTCGAATGCCAAAACCATTTGCGATCACCTTGCCGTTATCCGCCCACACGCCTGGTTGATGATTGGCCACTGTGGCGGACTGCGTGAAAGTCAGCGCATTGGCGATTATGTACTGGCTCACGCTTACCTGCGTGACGATCACGTGCTCGACAGCGTATTGCCGCCAGATATCCCGATCCCAAGCATCGCCGAAGTGCAGCGCGCGCTTTATGATGCCACTAAATCGGTCAGCGGCATGCCAGGTGAAGAAGTGAAAGAGCGCCTGCGTACCGGAACCGTGGTTACCACCGATGACCGCAACTGGGAACTGCGCTACTCCGCTTCTGCATTGCGCTTCAACCTGAGCCGTGCGGTGGCAGTGGATATGGAAAGCGCCACCATCGCCGCGCAGGGTTATCGCTTTCGCGTGCCTTACGGTACGTTGCTGTGCGTTTCTGACAAACCGCTGCACGGAGAAATCAAACTGCCGGGTCAGGCAAACCGTTTTTACGAAGGCGCAATCTCGGAGCATTTACAGATCGGTATTCAAGCGGTAGAACTGCTGCGCGCCGAAGGGGATAAATTGCATTCACGGAAACTGCGAACCTTTAACGAACCGCCGTTCAGATAAGGTTTTGTTCGCTTTCAGGCTTGTCACGAGAGCAATCAATGCGGGCATGTCCCGCATTGATGATTAGCCATATTGACACCCGAGAACTAAACGTGAAGCACCGCGGTTTTAATGAACCACCCCACCACAAACAGCGTTAAAGGAACCATCATTGTCCAGATAATTCGGTTATTAAGGGCATCGAATTTCTTGTCTATGGCGTCGAACTTCTTATCTATGGTGTCGAACTTCTTGTCTATGGCGTCGAATCTTTGAATCACTTCTTTTTTGAATGCACCATGCTCACTTCGAATCACTTCAAGATCAGCCTTCGTCGCAAATGTTTGCGAACGCTCGGTCAACACCGCTATATCAATTTTGACCTGATGCAAATCCTGCTCGACTCGCTCTATGCGTTTTTCCAGTTTTTCCATGTTATTGCCTCCACGGCAGCGAGCGCCATTAAACGTAAACGGTTCCCACTGCTCAAACCTTCCATAAAAATAATCCATTATTTTCCCCTGCAACGCCGACACGTCTGAATGTGTCTCCCGCGTCGTATCCGTTCACGCCGGAATCTGTCGCACAGAGAGTGAAACAGATTGCCGCAGTTTAATCATTCCACGTTTCGGTAAAACCGCAGCAATTTAGATTTCTGTCAACAACCTCAGACACGACAAAACTATCGCTTAATCGCAGAAGAAACAGGGGATTTATTATGCTCTGGAAGCGGCTGCGCAAAAATAATCACTCAGCCAGTAAGAGAAGGCGAAATGGCAGTAAAGGGCGAACCCGCCGCTGCGAAATAAACAGCGGCGGAGAGGAGTTATCAGGCGCTCAGCCACCCCAGTTTAATCACAAACAGGATCGACAGAACGATCAGTGCGACATTGACCTCTTTGGTACGGCCGCTCAGCAGTTTCACCACGGTCCAGGTAATAAAACCAAAAGCGATACCGTTAGCAATCGAGTAGGTTAACGGCATGGTTAACGCCGTTACCGTTACCGGTGCAGCGGTGGTGATGTCTTTCCAGTCAATCTCAGACAGGCCCGAAGCCATTAATACCGCGACAAACAGCAGCGCAGGCGCGGTGGCAAATACCGGTACGCTGGAGGCCAGCGGTGAGAAGAACAGGCTGAGTAAAAACAGAATCGCGACCACAATTGCGGTTAAGCCGGTACGGCCCCCGGCGCTGACGCCCGCCGCTGATTCTACGTAACTGGTGGTGGTTGACGTGCCCAGCAGCGAACCAAACAGCGCAGCTGCGCTGTCGGCAATCAGCGCACGGCCCATTTTCGGTACGTTGCCCTTCTCATCGGCTAAGCCTGCACGTTTAGTCACGCCCAGCAGCGTGCCGGTGTTATCAAACACGTCAACGAACAGGAAAGCGAAGATCACGCTGATCAGGCCGACGTTAAACGCACCGGCAATGTCCAGCTGCAAAAAGGTGGGTGCGATGGATGGCGGCGCAGAAAACACCCCGGCAAACGGCGACAAACCGATGCCCATTGAGATAAATGTCACCACCAAAATGCCAATCAGCACCGCACCGGTCACGCGGCGCGCTTCCAACACTACGATGATGATAAAGCCCAACACTGCCAGCAGCGGCCCCGGTTTGGTTAAATCGCCAATGCCCACCAGCGTGGCGGGGTTATCCACCACAATACCGGCACCTTCCAGCGCAATGATCGCCAGAAACAAGCCAATCCCAGCCGCGATGCCCGCACGCAGTGGCAGCGGAATACTGGCGATGATCCATTCGCGGATTTTGAACAGTGATAATGCGAAGAAAATCACCGCCGACAAGAACACAGCGCCCAACGCGATTTGCCAGGTGTAACCCATGTGCAACACCACGGTGTAGGTAAAGAAAGCGTTCAGTCCCATGCCCGGTGCCAGCGCAATCGGGTAATTGGCAATCAGGCCCATCAGCAGCGAACCGATCGCCGCCGCGAGGCAGGTCGCCACGAACACCGAACCTTTATCCATGCCGGTTGCGCTGAGAATACTGGGGTTAACAAACAAGATGTAAGCCATCGCGAGGAAAGTCGTTATCCCGGCGATGATCTCAGTGCGGACCGTAGTGTTGTGAGCTTTGAGCTTGAATAATTTATCTAACATCATCATCTCTCGTTAGCGGAGACGCCATTTTCATGGGTGCTCCCTTGCCAATGTGGTTTGCATGCGCGTTGTTTTATGTAAAAGGCAGTGACGGTTGCACGCTCTTCCGTCTCGAACTTTTGTCCTTGCTTCAGGACATCACATCAGGACATAGCAATTGCTATGCCATAAGTTGCGCAGCGTAAAAAAGCGTTGCGCAACAACTCTTAAGATTATTCTGAACCAAAACAAGGCGCGATTATGGTGCAACGCACCAATGCTGCGCAATCGTTTTCCTGCACGCCGCTTTTTCCACAAGAAATTTCTGAGCTGACGCACGATTCAGCGCTTTGGCAGGCGATATCGGTCACGTTTCAGCTTGCTGAATCAGCGCTGTTTTTACGGCTGTGTACACTCCTGACTTACCCCTTTCGTAACATTGAGGCCGCGCAATGAAGCCAGCGATATTGGTGGTGGATGACGATCGTGCCGTCTGCGAAGTGTTGCAGGACGTGCTGAGTGAACATGTGTTCAATGTTTATAGCTGCCATCAGGGCAAAGAGGCGCTGACCATGCTGGCGCAACACCCTGAGATCTCACTGGTGATGCTGGATATGATGCTGCCCGATACCAACGGCTTGTTGGTGCTACAACAGCTCCAGCGACAGCGTCCCGATGTCCTGGTCATCATGTTGACCGGCATGGGATCGGAAGCGGAAATGGTGATTGGTCTGGAGATGGGTGCCGACGACTACATTGCCAAGCCGTTCAATCCGCGCGTGGTCGTGGCGCGTGCCAAAGCGGCGCTGCGGCGCGGTACTCGCCTGGTTTGTCAGGATTCAGATTATGATGGCTGGCGCTTTAATGGCTGGCAGTTAGATGAAGCGCGCTGTCAGTTACTTAATCCTCAGCGAGAATCGGTACCGCTTACGCAGGGCGAATACACGCTGCTGCGGGCGCTGGTGAAACATGCCCGCAAAGTGCTGACACGCGATCAGCTGTTGGAGTTAACCCACAGCGAAAGCCTTGATGTGTTCGATCGCACCATTGATGTGCTGATCATGCGTTTGCGCCGAAAAATCGAAACTAATCCACACCAACCTAATTTAATTCGTACTATTCGCGGTCTGGGTTACGTTTTTTCTGCGGATGTGGTGAAACCAGAAACGGCGCGGCTCTCCACGCAGATCGCCTGATCCATCCAGCGCTGCATCTCATCAAGTGGACGAATGCCGTCAATGGCATTGGCGGCGTGCAGATTAAAACAGGCGCAGGTGTGCGCCAGTCGCAGCGTCGTCAACATATCAAAGCCTTGATGTGTGGCGTACAACACGCCTGCGCAAAAGGCATCGCCTGCGCCCACGCTTCCCACAATCTCTTCCGCGCTAAGCTGCCATGAAGATTGCCAAACACCCGCGCCGTTGACCTCGCGTCCCCACGCCCCTTCAGGCGCATGAATAATCACCCGTTGCCGCACGCCTTGCTCCATCAGCCACTGGGCGGCAGCGGCGAATGCGTCAGGCGGCTGGATGCCTTCACTGCCTCGCAACGTAATACCCGTTAGCGCCTCCGCTTCCAGTTCATTAATGATCAGATAATCCAGCCAGCGCAGCGACGGCAGAATCAGCGGACGATTATCGCCAGCGCGAGAGACCAAATCTAAAGAGGTGTAATAACCACGCTGCTGCATCATTGCCAGTAATCGTGCACTGCGTGTACCAAACGTTTCATCAGCGTGGTCGAGGCTTTCCAGCAGCAGCAAATAACCCAAATGAAATATGCGATAGCGATCGTTTAGCGCGTCAAAATGAGGAATATCCAGCTGGCGATTGGCGCCTGGCGCGTAGAAAAAGGTGCGCTGACCATCGGGCGCGGTCATTACCTGGCTGGTAGACGTCGCTAGCGTTTGCGAACGCTGTACCGCACGCCGATCAATCTGCGCCTCATCCATCACCTGCATCAGGTAATCGCCGTCGGCATCTTCGCCTAGCAAGCCAATCGCCGCCAGCGGCAATTGGCACTGCATACGTGACAGTGTCACCAGAACATTAAGCGGCGCACCGCCTGCCGCTTTTTCACTGTGGCTGACTTCGGCCAGCCAGCCTTGTTGAGGCCAGAGATTGATGCGGTGAACGTAGTCCACCAGCATGATACCGGCGGCCAGGATGCCGCTGCGCCCCGCCATCTCACGCCTTCCCGCTGCTGCCGAAAATCTGCATCTGTTGCATGACAATCTCGCTGATCGCCGTTTCCACTGCCATCAACATTTCAGCAAACTCGTCGTAGCGCGTGTTACGCGAAGACATACACTGATCGATCGCGCCCAGCGCCGCCTGCGACATGCCGGTATAAAAGTTGATTTTATGAATGCCCAGTTCAATAGCGCGACGGAAATCGGCGTCGCTGATCCCTGATCCACCGTGTAACACCAGCGGCACGCCCGCCTGCTGACGTATCGCTGCCAGCCGCTCAAAGTCGAGTTTCGGCTCGCCTTTGTATTTGCCATGCGCATTGCCAATCGCCACCGCTAAAGTGTCGATACCGGTTTCTCGCACAAATTCGGCCGCGAGGTTCGGGTCGGTAAATTTTGCGCTGTCCGCTTCGCCAAACAGTGCGCCGCCTTCATCGCCGCCCACTGCACCCAACTCCGCTTCCACCGACACGCCTACCGCATGCGCAATCTTCACTACTTCTCGTGTCTGACGTAGGTTCTCTTCATAACTCAGCGTTGAACCATCAAACATTACCGAGGTAAAGCCCAGGCGAATCGCCTGCATCACCGCCTCAAAATGCAGGCCGTGATCGAGATTCAGCACCACCGGAATAGCATGTTTCGCCGCTTCAAAACGCACCGCTTCCACCAGATGATCAAGGGTGATGTATTTGAAATGCACCTCCGCGATATTGATGATAAACGGCGAACGCTGCTGCTCGGCTGCCTTGAACAGCGCACGCAGAAAATGGGTGTCGATAACATTAAATGCACCCAGCGCATAACCGTGTTGCTGCGCGTGGGCCAAACCCTGCGCTAAAGAGATCAATGCCATGCTTTACTCCTTCAGGTTAGCCAGCGGTCATATTCGTTACAGAGCAGCCAGCGCGGTTGTTCATCCTCATCAATCGGATTGAAGCGTGCCAGCGGCGTAAGAAACACGTTGTCATGGTCGTCGTCATTGGGCATTGAAACTTCGCCTACCAGCACATCACCTAATCCCTCTTCGCCCCAGAAGCTGTGCCAGATGCCCGGCACCAGCGTAACGCTTTCGCCTGGCGATAAACGCAGCTGTGAACCGGCGGCATGCGTTTGGCTGAGGCCATCCAGCGTGACGTTGACGGGTGTGTTCGCCAGGCCATCACCGTCGCGGTTGTGCAGCGTGACGATAAGATTGCCGCCACCACGATTGATAATGTCTTCCATCTTTTGCGGGTGATAATGCATCGGCGTCACCTGAGCTTCACGCACGTGCATGATCTTTTCGGCGTAGGGTTTGTGCCAGGGTTTTCCGCCCGGCGATCCGTTGCGCAGGGTGAACAGCGTCAGGCCGGTTTGCTGGAAATCATCTTCGCCAAAGCTGGTCACATCCCAGCCGAGATGCAGCGCCAGCAATTCTGATGCTGAAGCGCGATCAAGCGCACGCCACTGGCTGAGGCCGTAATCTGCCCATGGCGGCAAATGAACGTCCTGACGCATAAAGAACTCACGCGTCAGTTGCAAGATGGTGTTGACTTCGGAACGTTGCATGGTCGAACCTCCGAAACAGGCGGCATCATGACATGCCGCATGCGGGTTATTTCACCGTCCAGCCTTTGTAGCCGCCGATGTTGTTGCGATCGATCATGCTGACCGGAATCAACACCGGTTTATCCGGCGCCGGTTTGCCTTGCAGAATGTCGTAGCCAATTTCCACCGCTTTCGCCGCCATCACTTGTGGATCCTGCGCGGGCGTTGCGACAAACAGGGAATTTTTACGCTTCAGCGCCTCTTCGCCATCCGGTGATCCATCGACACCAACAATAAAGAATTCGCTGCGCTGGGCCTGTTTCGCCGCCAGATCGGCACCGATCGCGGTGGGATCGTTAATGGCAAAAACTGCATCAATTTTTGGATTAGCTGAGAGCAAACCGGTCATCACTTCCAAGCCGCCTTCACGGCTGCCTTTGGCGTTTTGGTTATAGGAAAGCAGCTTGATGTTGGGATGACGTTTAAATTCGGTCATGCAGCCTTCCACGCGGTTTTGCACTGCAGAGACCGGTGGGCCGTTGATGATCACCACGCTGCCGGTCTCTTTCAGGCGCTGGGAAATATATTTACAGGCCATTTCTCCGGCTTGGGTGTTATCGGACGTAATAGTGGCATTGGCGCCATCAGCGGCAACGTCGACGGCAACCACCACAATGCCAGCATCACGCGCACGTTTTACCGCCGGTGCAATGCCTTTGGAATCGGCGGCGTTGAGGATAATCATGTCCACTTTCGCGGCGATAAAGTTATCGATCTGGCCAACCTGCTGCCCCAGATCGTAGCCGCTGGAGACCAGCGTGACGTTGACTTTGTCACCCGCCAGTTCACGCGCTTTCATCTCCGCGCCTTTGGTGATCTGTACGAAGAACGGGTTAGCGAGATCGCCCACCGTCACGCCGATAGATTTCAGTTCTTTCGCCTGAGCCACGCCAGCACTGAACAGCGTCGCCGCCAGCAGCCCGGTTACGATCGGATTAAAACGCATTGTGCTTCTCCTGCTGTTTTGCCCGTCATATTCCATGCTACAGATGTGTTGGCTTCACTTATCCAAGTGAATCACTGACATCCGTCAGCTCATCGAGATGGATTCGTTTGCCGCCTTGCTGCAACCTGAAATATTTTGGGTAGTTATGATTGCCAACCGCTGAATGGCGTAGGGTAAAAATTTTTATCGGGAGTCGTTTGCCAACTCGGTCCCCATAAGTGCGAGGTCGTTTGTCCCCCACCTCGGTCCTCCCCCATGCATGGGGGAGGAAGATGCTGCAAAATGCCCACTCTGTACCTGCATGTGGCAGCGTCTCCTTCCCCGCTTCGCGGGGGATGGCTGGGATGGGGGACAGCGCGCAGATGACGTCGTTTGCCCCCCACCTCGGTCCCCATAAGTGCGAGGTCGTTTGTCCCCCACCTCGCTCCTCCCCCATACATGGGGGAGGAAGATGCTGCCATATGCCAGTATTGAAGCTGCATGTGGCAGCGTCTCCTTCCCCGCTTCGCGGGGAAGGCTGGGATGGGGGACAGCGCGCAGATGACGTCGTTTGCCCCCAACTCGGTCCCCATAAGTGCGAGGTCGTTTGTCCCCCACCTCGGTCCTCCCCCATACATGGGGGAGGAAGATGCTGCAAAATGCCCACTCTGTACCCGCATGTGGCAGCGTCTCCTTCCCCGCTTCGCGGGGGAAGGCCGGGATGGGGGACAGCGCGCACCTCACCAGGGACAGCGCGCACCTCATCCATCGTTCAACTCACGTGATGACGTGTACGATATTTATCGATCAATACCGCGATAATGATCACCGCGCCCTTGATCACCAACTGCCAGAAATAGGAAACCCCCATCAGCGTCATGCCGTTGTTCAGCGTCGCGATAATCAGCGCGCCAATCAGCGTGCCGGTGATGGTGCCAATACCGCCGACAAAACTGGTGCCGCCGAGGATCACCGCTGCAATCGCATCCAGCTCATAGCCCACGCCTAAGTTGCCGTTGGCGCTATACAGCCGTGACGCGCTCATCAATCCGCCCAAACCTGATAGCAAGCCGCTCATGCCATAAACAAACGCCAATACCACGCCGACTTTAATCCCGGTTAACCGCGCGGCTTGCATGTTGCCGCCAACCGCGTAGATGTGAACGCCCAGCGTGGTGCGGCGCAAAATAAACCAACACAGCGCAATCACCGCAAAAGCGATCACAATCAGCCACGGCACCGGGCCGAGATAACCGTTGCCTATCCATTCAAAATTAATATCGGAGTTGATGACCGTGGTGCCATCCGCCAGCAAATAGGCGGCACCACGCAATGCGGTGTAAGTACCGAGCGTGACAATAAACGGTGGCAGTCCGGCCCATGCCACTAAAATGCCGTTGAATAGCCCCATTATCAGCCCGGCGCCGAGCGCCATGGGAATCGTCAACGAGGCCAGCATCGGATCCAACGACGCCACCAGCGCCACCACCGCAGTGGTGCCGAGCATCGATCCCACTGACAGATCAATCCCGCCGGTCAGAATCACAAAGGTCATTCCCGCCGCCAGCACGATATTGATGGAGGCCTGACGCGTAATGTTCAGCAGGTTTGCTTCAGTAAAAAAGTTAGGTGCCACAAAACCAAAAATCGCGACGATCAGGATCAAGATCGGCAAGATACCGATGGTTTGCAGCAAATCGCCCATCAGGGCGCGTTTCAGTGTCGGCGCTTTGGCGCGTGCGGTTGGTGCTGTCATGGTTTTCTCCTCACACTTCAAGCGGGGATGCGCTGTGCGCACCGGTTGCCAGCGTCATAATGTTTTCCTGACTGATGTTGTCGCCTTCCAGCTCACCAGCGATGCTGCCTTCGCGCATCACGTAAACGCGGTCGCTCATACCCACCACCTCCGGCAGCTCGCTGGAGATCATTAATATCGCCACGCCCTGGCGCGCCATCTCCTGCATCATGCGATAAATTTCACTTTTGGCTCCGACGTCAACGCCGCGCGTCGGTTCGTCGAGAATCAAGATACGTGGGCCAATTGAGACCCAGCGCGAAATCAACAGCTTCTGCTGATTACCGCCAGACAAACCGCCGGCCCGCACTTGCGCATGCGGCACACGAATGTTGAGGTTGGCAATGGCATCATTAGCGATTTTTTGCCCTTTGCGACGATCAAGCAGGCCATAATTGGCATCGCGTTCTAGCGTGGCCATCACAATGTTCTCCATCGCCGCCATCTCCAGAAACAGACCTTGTTCCTTGCGGTTCTCGGTAAGAAAACCGATGCCGCGCGCAATCGCATCACGGGGCGAATGAATCGTGACTTTTTGACCATCCACCCAGATTTCGCCCTCTTTCGGCTTATGCACGCCAAAGATCAGCTGCGCCAGCTCACTGCGTCCGGCACCGACCAGCCCGGCTAACCCCACGATTTCGCCCGCGCGCACGGCCAGGCTGCTGGGATGCACTTTGCCTCCATCGCCAAGGTGATTCACCGCCAGGCGAATATCACCCATCGCAATGTTGCGGTCTTTATTGAACAGATCGCTGAGCGGCCTGCCGACCATCATGCGCACCAGCTCACTGGCGTTGAGATTCTCCCGCGTCAGGCTGCCAACATATTCGCCATCGCGCAGCACGCTGACGCGATCCGACAGCTCATAAACTTCCGCCATGCGATGACTGATATAGATGATCGCCATGCCTTCACCGCGCAGGCGCTTGATCAGCGCAAACAGCTGCTCGGTTTCGCGGTTAGAGAGTGCAGCGGTAGGCTCATCCATCACCAAAATGCGGCTGTTGCGATGCAGCGCTCGGGCGATTTCCACCTGCTGTTGTTCAGCAATACTGAGGCGGTTAACAAGGTCGTTGGCGCTGAACTGCGCGCCCAGTCGATCAATCACCTGCTGCGCCTCATCGGCCATTTGGCGCCGCTTCACCATGCCGCCTCGGGTGATTTCACTGCCAAGAAAGATGTTTTCCGCCACCGTGAGATTCGGTGCCAGATTGATTTCCTGATAAATCAGGGTGATGCCTGCCGCTAACGCCTCTTTGGGCCCTTTAAGCGTGTAGGCTTTGCCGTCAATTAAAATTTCCCCGCTGCTGGCGCTATAGGCTCCTGCCAGGATTTTCATCAAGGTGCTTTTTCCGGCTC
This sequence comes from Candidatus Pantoea bituminis, assembly GCF_018842675.1. Taxonomy (NCBI): domain Bacteria; kingdom Pseudomonadati; phylum Pseudomonadota; class Gammaproteobacteria; order Enterobacterales; family Erwiniaceae; genus Pantoea; species Candidatus Pantoea bituminis. The sequence continues at coordinate 1,463,045 of NZ_JAGTWO010000004.1, read as the reverse complement.
CGTTCTCCCCCATCAGCGCGTGAACTTCACCAGGATAAACCGTGAGATCAACACCTTTCAAGGCGTAGAAATTGCCGAAGCGGCGGGTGATTTTCCGCATTTCCAGTATTGGTGTGGCTGTCATCTGCCCGCTCCTGCTGACTATGAATGCCAGCAGTAAAGCAACGCCAGATAAATGGAAAATGTCAGCACCCATTCATATTTGTCATATTTGCCCGCGGCCCCGCTCTTATACTCGCCCCATTAGCGCGGTAAGGGAGACGATGTATGCAGCGCGATTATCCATGGCAGGCCGGGGCCCGAGGCCGCCTGCTGCTGTTCAACTTGCTGGTGGTCTGCGTCACGCTCATGGTGAGCGCGGTCGCGATTCTCGGGTTTCGCCACGCCGGGGCGATTCAGGAGCAGGCGCAGGCGCAAACGCTGGCGGACATGAACGGCAGCCTGGCGCTGGCGCGTGATACCGCCAATGTCGCCACCGCGGCGGTACGGTTGTCACAGGTGGTGGGCGCGCTGGAATACCAAAGTGAATCGTTGCGCCTGCAGCAAAATCAGCAGGCGCTGCAACAGTCGCTCTCCTTACTGGCGAATGCCCCGATGGCGTCACGCCAGCCAGAGCGGGTAGCGCGTATTCGCGCGCGCAGCCTGATGCTGGAGCAAACCATTACTCAGCTATTGCGCACCGGGCATCAGCGCCATCTGCAACGTAACCTGATGCTCAGCGGCCTGTGGCAATCCCAACTGCTGCTCAGTCATATTAATCAGATCGCCTTAAAAAATGCGGCGCTTGCCCCGAATGCCGCGCTGCGTCAACAGACTGAGCGACTGCTTACCGTGGCGATTCGCACGCCTTCACCGGTCGCCGCCATCGATCAATTAGGTGAAGTGATGATGGCGTGGCGCAGCGCGCCTGCTCACGGCGTGCTGGCAGATCACGTGCAACGCTTATTAACGGCCCAGCAGCAACTGGTGCCGCTGGCGACGGATCTGGAGCAGAGTGATTTAGCCATTGCCTACGCGACCTATCGCATCAAAGCGCTGGTGGCGATGCTCAATGAAGACATCACCGCCTATGTGCAGCAAGTGGCGCAGCAGAGCGAAACGCGCACTTTGGCCACCCATCAGGAGCTTGATTCAATCATCGGGTTTATCGCGCTGTTTGTGCTGCTGGCGCTGGCGATTACCTGCTACGCCGGTTATTACATTTATCGCAATTTAGGTTCCAGCCTGACGGCGATTGCCGGGGCGATGACGCGATTAGCGCAAGGCGAACAGAATGTCAGCGTGCCCGGGCTGCAACGTCGCGATGAGCTGGGCGATTTGGCCCGCGCCTTTAACGTATTTGCGCGTAACACCGCGTCGCTGGCCCACACTTCACGCCTGTTGAAAGAGAAAAGTAATCAGCTTGAATCGACCTTTCTGGCGATGCGCGATGGCTTTGCGCTGTTTGATAACAGCGGGCGATTAGTGGTGTGGAATGCGCAATACGCCGAGCTGTTGGGCATTGCGCCGCGTGATCTGCATCGTGGGCTGCATTACCAACTGCTGTTACAGCGGCTGGAGATTCATCTGCACGGATTGGGTGAGCCGCAGGAGATCCGGCTGGCTGACGGCCGCACGCTGGAGTTGCGTTTCAGCCCGGTACCACGGCGCGGCATGGTGAATACCGTGCTGGAGCGCAGCGCGCGTAAAGCGTTGGAAGAAGCGCTGGTGCACAGTCAAAAAATGAAAGCGGTCGGTCAGCTGACCGGTGGCATTGCCCATGATTTTAACAATCTGCTGGCGGTGATCATCGGCAGCCTGGCGTTAACCCAAGGCCAACTGCCGCCGGGGCCACTTGCCAGCCGCATTGATCGTGCCCGTCAGGCCGCCGATCGGGCTGCGCTGCTGACCCAGCGCCTGTTGGCTTTTTCTCGTAAACAGGCGCTGCATCCCAATGCGGTGTCGGTGGTAACGCTGGTGGATAACCTGCAAGGCCTGTTGCAGCATTCGCTGTTGCCCGGACAACAGCTGGTGATTGATGCCCAGCGTCCTGGCTGGCCCGCGTGGATCGACGCCAGTCAGTTAGAGAATGCGTTGATGAATTTGGTGGTCAACGCGCGCGATGCGATGGCACAGCAAAGCGGTGAGATTCGCCTGCGTATCTGGAATCAGCGGCGTCTGGAACAGGGCGAGAAGCGCGACAGGGTGACAATTGAGGTGATTGATCACGGCAGCGGTATGTCATCGGAGGTGCGCGAACAGGTGTTTGAGCCGTTCTTCACCACCAAAGCTACCGGCAGTGGCAGCGGATTGGGTTTGTCGATGGTGTACGGTTTTGTTCGCCAATCGGGCGGACAAATTGAACTGGAAACTGCGCCGGGGCAAGGCACAACTGTTCGCCTGCTATTGCCACGCGCACCTGAAACCGCCGCCACCGCCGCCGTTGTCGCGCCACCGCAACCCGACGCGGCGGGCGATCGGCTGGTGTTAGTCGTAGATGATGAACCGGCGGTGCGGCAAACCTTATGCGAACATCTGCATCAGCTGGGCTATTTGACACTGGAGTGCGGCGATGGCGAAAGCGCGTTGAATCTGCTGCGCCAGACGCCGGATATCGATCTGCTGATCAGTGATTTGATGCTACCGGGTGAAATCAACGGGGCGGAGGTGATTCGCCAGGCGCAGCAGAACTGGCCGCAGTTGGCGACGCTGTTAATCAGCGGTCAGGATCTGCGCCACCAGCCCGTGACGCTACCGCTGTGTGAACGGTTGGCGAAACCCTGGCAGGAGGCGCAATTAGTGCAGGCGTTACAGCGCGCATGGCAGCGCAGCGAGCGGCTTAGTCGTGCGCAGCAGGCTGCCACAGCGGCACCGTTTTCCCAATAATGTAGCGTTTGCGTAGGCGGCTGGAGATCGCATCCATCACCATCACTATCACCACCAAAATCAGGGTAATAAACATCACTACGTCCCAATTCCACAGACGCATGTTTTCGGCGTAAACCAGCCCCACGCCGCCCGCGCCGACAAAACCCAACACCGCCGCCGATCGGGTATTGGATTCAATCTGATAGAGGCTCAGCGCCAGGAAACTGGGGAAGGATTGGGTAAAGATGCCGAAGCGATGTTTTTGCAAACTGTTTGCGCCCAATGCGCCCAGGCCACGACTTGGTGAGCGCTCTACCGCTTCGTGCCCTTCGGAATAAAGTTTGCCGAGCAGCCCCACATCTTGCATCACAATCGCCAACACGCCTGCCAGCGGCCCCATGCCTACCGCACGCACAAAGATCAGCCCCCAAATTGCCATATCCACGCCGCGCAGCAGGTCAAACATTCGACGAACCAACAGCGCAATCGGCCAGCTGATGCGCGTGTGCATCACGTTGCGTGCCGCCAGAAACGACAGCGGCAAGGCGATGATCGAGGCGGTAATCGTGCCAGCAAACACAATCGCCAGCGTAATCCCTATCTGGGACAGATAATAACCAAACGGCCAGTTAGCGAAATCCTGCCAGACAAACATGCGCAGAAAATAGCGGCCTAACTGTTGAACGCCGTTTTCCAGCCGGCTCCACTCAATGCCGAAAACAGAAAAAAAGAACAGGTAATAAAGCAGCACCGCCAGGGCAATCAGGCCAATGCGGCGCAGATAACGGTTTTGTAGGGCAAACAACGCGCTGTGTTGCTGCTTGAGTTTCGCGACATCGGGTGCAAGCGCAATCATGATTTACCCTCTACTACGCGGCGACGCAGGCGACCAGAAACGGTATCCAGCAGCGAAACCACGGCGATAATCAGCAGTAATGTGATGCTGACCTGATCGAAGCGGTCAAGTTTGATATTGGTCATCAGCTCTTGTCCGATGCCGCCTGCGCCAACTAAACCGAGAATGGTTGAGGAGCGGAAGTTGACCTCTAAACGCATAAAGCTGTAGGAGAGGAATACCGGTTTGACCTGCGGCCAGAAGGCGAAGCGTATGCGTTGCAACTTGCTGGCACCACAGGCTGCGAGGCCGCGCACCGGTTTATCGGAAGCGGATTCTATCGCTTCGTAAAACAGCTTGGTCAGGCTGCCGATGGCGTGCAGCGCCAGCGCCATAAAGCCCGGAATAGCGCCGATGCCAAAGGCCATGACAAACATCACCGCCCACGCCAGTTCTGGCATGGTGCGCAAAAAGGCTACCCCAGAACGGATAGCAAACCGTACGCTTACGGGCATTTGCGTGTTGTCGGCGGCAAAAAAGGCCAGCACCGTGGCAACGCAGACGGCAATTATTGTGGAAGCCAGCGCCAGTTGCAGCGTTTCCCAAATCAGCGGCAACTGGATATGCAGGCGATAACCCCAATACGCGAGCGAACCTTCCGTTTTTCCATCGGCGAACAGCAGCGGCAGATGCAGCACCGGAACGATTTCGCGGATGTAATCAAAAAGTTAGGCAGCGATTGCCAGACGTTAATCAGATTAAATTCCGCCACGTTGCCCGCAGCCAGATAGAGCGCCACCAGTAACAAAGACCAGAGCAGCGAGTCGCGTTTCTGTTGGCTGCGGATGCGTTGGTAATAACGTTCGAAGTCAGTCAAAAGCTTTTCTCGCATAAGTTGAAGTCTGTGCGCGCGGTCCCCATAAGTGCGGGGTCGTTTGTCCCCCACCTCGGTCCTCCCCCATGCATGGGGGAGGAAGATGCTGCAAAATGCCTACTCTGTACCCGCATGTGGCAGCGTCTCCTTCCTCCGCTTCGCGGGGGAAGGCTGGGATGGGGGACAGCGCGCAGATGAGTTGTTTGTCCCCCACCTGGCTCCCTATAAGTGCGAGGTCGTTTGTCCCCCACCTCGGTCCTCCCCATGCATGGGGGAGGAAGATGCTGCTACATGCGAGTATTGAAGCTGCATGGGGCAGCGTCTCCTTCCCCGCTTCGCGGGGAAGGCTGGGATGGGGGACAGCGCGCACCGATTCAGCGCGCTAAGGCGCTAAATTAACCGCGGCTGCCCTTCATCAGGTCACGCTTCATATCAATCACATTCTGATAATCCGCTAGCGTTGCTTCACCAATATGCTGCTCTCCGCCCACCGCTTTCACGAAACAGGCGTGATCTTCTTTATCCAGCTTTTTGATCGCCGCCACTACTTTGGCTTTGAACTCTGCCGGCAGCTTATTGCTGACCAGCACCGGGCCGTTAGGAATCAGCGGCGACTGCCAGATAATGCGGATTTTGTTCATTAAATCGGGCTGATCCATACGCATCATTCGGGTAAAGGCACCCGAGGTATAACCGGTGCTGCGATCGCCCACCAGCGACGTCCAGGTCACTGCACCGGCAAACTGATCGTTTAACACACCGAGAATGTCCTGCTCGTGGCCGCCAGAAAAGGTGACGCTGGAGAAGAAATTGTTGTATTTGTCATCGACGCTGCCGCCAAACTCTTTCTTAAATGCCTGGTTCGGCATCAGGAAGCCCGACGTCGAATCGGGATCCGCCATCCCAAAAGCTTTGCCTTTCAAATCTTCCAACTTTTTGTACGGGCTGTCGGCTTTCACCACCACCACCGAGTGATAACCGCGGGACTGATCTTTGTCATCCACCACAATGCCCACGACATCTACCGCTTTTGGATCTTGCAGATAAACTGAGGCAAACGACGCGGGCGACATGCTCAGTACCATATCAATCTTGCCGCCCAGCAGCCCCTGAATCACGCCCGAATAGTCTGACGCGTTACGCATCTGCGTATCCACGTTCAGCTCTTTATCAAAAAAGCTTTTTACACACTGATTATCGCCAATCTGCTGGGTGGCGTTTTGACCGCCTAAAATGCCCAGATTCAGCTGTTTCGGTGCATCCGCTGCGTTAACGCCAAAGGTCATCAAAGCGCCAGTCACTAAAGCTAATGAAGTCAGTTTCATTCGAAGTTTTTCTCTTGCCGTGGAAGTTAGTGGAGCTGATTAATTTCATCACCGTACAGCTGGTGCAGCAGGCCGTCGGTGAGTTGGGAAGGATGTCCGTCGAACAGCACCACGCCGCGCTGAATGCCAATCACACGGGTGCAATAACTTTTCACCAGTTCGATGGAGTGCAGGTTGACCATCACGCTGATGCCCTGCTCGCTGACCTGACGCAACACATCCATGATGCGCTTGGTGTTTTTCGGATCCAGAGAAGCCACCGGCTCATCAGCCAGCAAGATTTTTGGGTTCTGCATCAACGCTCGACAAATCGCCACGCGCTGCATCTGACCGCCCGACAAATTCTCGGCGCGTTGCAGCGCCTGCGGCAGCATGTTCATCCACTGTAAAAGTTCGATGGCGTGTGCGCGGTCAGCGTCAGAAAAGACTTTAAAGAACGATTTCAGGGTGGAGGTCTGGCTCAGGCGGCCCAGCAGCACGTTGGTCAGCACGTCGAGACGTGGCACCAGACAGAAATCTTGAAAAATCATGCCGCATTCGCTGCGCCATTCGCGCATCTGGCGGCTGTTTAGCGTCACTACATCGCGATCGGCCTGGCCGTGGCGCAGGCTGACAATCGCGCCGTCAGTGGCCTCAATGGTGCCGTTCAACATGTGCAGCAGCGTCGATTTTCCTGCGCCTGAACGCCCCACCACGGCGACCAGTTCGCCCGCATGTAGATCGAAACTGACGTTATCCAGCACCCGGTTTTCACCGTAGGCTTTGCATAACCCCTGCACCGATAACACTTTTTGCCCGGTCTGGCTGGCCAGTGGCAGATCGTTGTCCACCACCGTTTTCAGAAGCGCCTGTGCCATGATCTTCTCCGTAATTGCGGTCTGTAAGGTCTGCGCTTATTAAGGCGATACGGGATGAATGCTGAATGACAGTTAAGTGATCAAACTGTGACAGGCTGCTCGGCACCCAAACAGAGTGTCAAACCGTCGCGTGCCGGTTGAACATGTTCAGGTAACGAATGGTTGGCTAACCAGTTATCCATTTCATGACTGAGGTGCGTGAGCCACGCTTGACGTGGCTGAAGATCATCAATAATCGCCAGCGCAAGTTGGACATCGTTGTGATTGCGCGCGTCACTGCGCGGCGGATCGTTGCAGTCCAGCACCAGCTGGTCCAGCGGTTGCCCAATGAGGTAATCACGCGTTTCCGGCGGCAGGCCGCAGGTATCGCACAGCCACGCCAGCCGCATGCCGTGCCAGTCAAACAGATAGCCGTGTGTGAGCCGTGAATGCTGCAACGGCAGTGGCGTGACGAATAGATTGCCAAACTGATGCGGCACGAACGGCGTAAGTGAGGGGCGGAAATCCAGCAGGCCGGGGTGTTTAAACAGGTCATCGCTGCCCTTCTCATCGGGCGGGCCCCACACCGGAATCGGCGTGCCGACACCCCAGCGCAGCGCAAATAAACCCTGCACATGATCCATGTGATAGTGCGTCAGCAGAATGCGCGTCAGTTCTCCGGGCTGGAAACGTTCATGCAACAGCGGTAAACCGCCATCCAGCAAAATACGTTCGCTGCCCGCTTCAATCAGCGCACTGCAGGGTGCGCGTTTGCGTTTTTCATCGCGCCTGGCGCGGTGACAAGCTTGGCAGTCGCAGCCAAACAGCGGTGCGGCAGTCACACCACCAGTGCCGAGAAAGGTCAGTTTCATCGGTATGCCTCGAGTAATTGACGCAGCTGCTGCACCGTCTGGCTCAGCGCGCCATCGTTATTGAGCAGTAAGCATCCATCCGGTTGCGGCTGTGTGGCGCGATCCAGTCGCCGCACAATTTCCGCTTCACTCTCCCTGCCGCGCTGGCGTAAGCGTGCTGCCAGCACGGGCGGCGAGACTTCAAGACAGAGCGGCATCAGTTGTTCACCGTAACGTTGCATGACCTGCGCCAAATGCAGCCGCGAGCCGTTCACCAGTACGTTTTGACCGCGCGCCAGCCAAAGATCAATCTCGCTGCCGATGCCGTAATGAAAGCCATGCGCCTGCCAGCGAATCGCGAAAAAGCCCAGCGCGGCGCGGCGGGTAAACTCCTGTTCGGTGAGGGCAACGTGGTTTTCACCGCCAGCATCGGCGGCGCGAGTGATATAGCGATGGGCAATCATCAACCCTGCTGGCGGCGCTTCTCGCAAAGCATTCAGCAGGCTATCCTTACCCGATCCCGACGGCCCAATTAGCCAAATCAGCTTAGCCTTCTGCGGTGATGACATTGGCGCGGCCATCAATAAACCTGCCGCCCTTTGGCCCAGACGTGGCGGATATGCGGATGACCATGTTCGGTGTGCGCCAGCACTAAATCGGCGCGGCGGCCTTCAGCAATCACGCCACGATCATCCAGTCCGATCGCCCGGGCGGGATTACACGTCACCAGCGCAATCGCCTGCGGCAACTTCAGGCTATTGCGATCGTCAGCCGCCAGAAGAAACGCGGCGTCCAGCAGGCTGGCGGGATAGTAGTCTGACGAGAGAATATCCAGCATACCCTGTGAAGCCAGCTCCCAGGCGGCGACGTTGCCGGAGTGCGAGCCGCCGCGCACAATGTTCGGCGCACCCATCAATACCTGCATACCGCGATGGCGTGAAGCGCGCGCCGCTTCCAGCTGAGTCGGAAATTCAGCGATGGCGCTGCCAACGGCAAACGACTCTTCAACATGCGCCACGGTGGCATCATCATGACTGGCGAGCGTAATCTGTTGCTCACGGCACCGTGCAGCAATCGCCAGACGGTTGGGCTGTGACCAGGCTTCCGCCAGCGTTAACTGCTCGCGCTCAAATTCATCCATCTGCCGATCGTTGAGATGATATTTCCCTTGGAAATATTGCCGATACTTTTCCAGCGAAACGTATTGCCGCTGGCCGGGCGAATGATCCATCAATGACACCAGCGCCAGCTCCGGCGTGCTCATCAAGGCTTCAAACAGCGGCAGCGTGCTGGCATGCGGTAATTCACAGCGCAGATGCAGCAAGTGCTCCGCGCGATTCACCCCTTTGCGGTTGCTGTCGCGGATGGCATCAATCATTTTGCTAAGATTATCCAGCCGATGGCCACCATCACGGACATCGCCGACGCCAATCGCGTCCAGCACGGTGGTGATACCGCTGGCGATCATCAGCGCGTCGTGGCTGCTCATCGCGGAATGCGCTGGCCAGTCAACTTTCGGGCGCGGGGTAAAAAATTTATCGAGGTTGTCAGTATGCAGCTCAACTAAACCGGGCAGCAGAAACGCGCCTTCGCCATCCAGCGCGCCCGGCTGTTGGCTGCGGGTTTCGCTAAAGCTGGCGATAAAGCCATCACGCATCTCCAGCGATCCGGCGATCACCTCTTTTTCCAGTACCAGTTTGACGTTATTGATGATCATGCATCCGCTCCCGAGCTAACCGGCTGCATAACGTGCAGGCGATCCGCCACCCGCTCGCGCACCGCCTGATCGTGAAAGATACCGACAATCGCCGCACCGCGTGTGCGTGCCTGTTCAATCAAACTCACCACCGCCGCGCTGTTGGCGCTGTCGAGTGACGCGGTGGGTTCATCCAGCAGCAGCACCGGATAATCAGCGATAAAGCCGCGGGCAATATTGACGCGTTGCTGTTCGCCGCCAGAAAAGGTTGACGGTGCCAGCGCCCACAGACGTTCTGGCACGTTGAGGCGCGTCAGCAGCTCTTTGGCGCGCTGTTCGCAAAAGGCGCGCTCAACACCCCGTTCTAGCAGTGGCTGCATGACAATTTCCAGCGTTGGCACGCGCGGGATCACCCGCAAAAACTGGCTTACCCAGCCGATCGTATCGCGGCGAATCGCAATAATCTGGCGCGCCGGGGCCTGCGCCATATCCATCCATTCGCCCCTGTGTTGCAGCCAGATATGACCGCTGTTGGCCTGATAATTGCCATAAAGCGCGCGCAACAGCGTGGATTTTCCGCTGCCCGAATGACCATGCAGCACTACGCATTCCCCTGATTCACTTCAAGGCTGGCGTCCTGTAACACCGGCAGCGCCACGCTGTTTTGGTTGTGCAGCACAAACGTTTTGCACAGCTGCTCGACGCGAAGTTGTGTGTTCATGTTCATCACCTTAATTAAGCACCGAGGAGACCAGCAGTTGGGTATAAGGATGATGTGGATCGTCCAACACCCGATCGGTCAAGCCGCTTTCTACCACCCGGCCTTGTTTCATCACCAGCAGGCGATGCGCCAGCAACCGCGCCACGCCGAGATCGTGGGTGACAATGATCACCGCCAGATTGAGTTCACGCACCAGCGTGCGCAGCATATCCAGCAAGCGCGCCTGTACCGACACATCCAGCCCACCGGTAGGCTCATCCATAAACACCAGTTTCGGCTGCGTCACCAGGTTGCGGGCAATCTGCAAACGCTGCTGCATACCCCGGAGAAGGTGGTGGGTAAATCATCAATGCGGTTCGCTGCAATCTCGACTTCCTGCAACCAGTGGCTGGCTTCAGCGCGGATCTCACCATAATGACGATGCCCCACCGCCATTAATCGTTCACCGATATTGCCGCCTGCGGTGACCTGCGCACGTAATCCGTCCAGCGGATGCTGATGCACCACGCCCCATTCGGTACGCAGCAAGCGGCGGCGGTCGCTTTCGCTCATTTGATACAGGTCATGTTCACCGTATAAAATCGTGCCCTGTTGCGGCGTTAAGCGTGCTGAAAGGCTGCGCAACAACGTGGTTTTGCCCGAACCCGATTCCCCGACAATGCCCAGCACTTCACCGGGATAGAGATCAAAACTCACCGCTTCAAAACCTTTGCCCGGCGCGTAAAGGTGGGTGAGATTATTTACCGCAAGCAGCGGCTGTTCACTGTGCATGATGTTGTTCCTGCTGCTGATGGCAAAAATCGGTGTCCGAGCACACAAACATGCGTGTGCCCTGATCATCCATGACCACTTCATCAAGGTAGCTGTGACGCGAGCCGCACAGCGCGCAAGGCGCTTCCCACTGCTGCACGCTAAAGGGGTGATCGTCAAAATCCAGGCTTTCTACTTTGGTGTAGGGCGGCAACGCATAGATGCGTTTTTCGCGTCCGGCACCAAACAGTTGCAGCGCCGGCATCATATTCATTTTCGGGTTGTCGAATTTAGGAATGGGCGAAGGATCCATGACGTAGCGATTATTCACTTTCACCGGATAGGCATACGTGGTGGCGATATGGCCGTAACGCGCGATGTCTTCATAGAGTTTCACCTGCATGATGCCGTACTCTTCCAAAGCGTGCAGGGTGCGGGTTTCAGTCTCACGCGGTTCGATAAAGCGCAGCGGCTCCGGGATCGGCACCTGATAGATCAGGATCTGATCCTCCTCCAGCGGCGTTTCCGGGATACGGTGGCGCGTCTGAATCAGCGTTGCATCCACCGTGCGCTCTGTCACTGCCGCACCGCTGACGCGTTGGAAAAAGCGGCGTATCGACACCGCATTGGTGGTGTCATCTGCGCCCTGGTCAATCACCTTCAGCACATCCTGATCGCCAATGATGCTGGCGGTGACCTGAATACCCCCGTGCCCCAGCCATAAGGCATTGGCATTTCACGTCCGGCAAACGGCACCTGATAACCGGGGATCGCCACCGCTTTTAGAATGGCGCGGCGAAGGGTGCGCTTGGTTTGCTCATCCAGATAGCCGTTGTTGTAGCCGCTTAACTCAGCCATGGTTACGCTCCTGATGATCCTGACGCAGCTGCTTCAGCAGTTCCAGCTCCGCCTGGAAATCGACGTAGTGCGGCAGTTTTAAGTGGGAAACGAAGCCCGCTGCTTCAACGTTGTCGGCGTGCGACAGCACAAACTCTTCGTCTTGCGCCGGGCTGGTGATACGTTCGCCGTATTCGCGGGTTTGCAACGCGCGATCCACTAACGCCATCGCCATCGCTTTGCGTTCGGCGCGACCAAATACCAGGCCGTAGCCGCGGGTAAACTGCGGTGCCTGTTCGCCGTTATGGGTGAAACCATTGACCATTTCGCATTCGGTCAACAGCAGTTCGCCGATCTCTAGCTCAAAACCGAGCTCTTCCGGGCAGATGCTGACGCTGAGATAGCCGGTGCGAATTTCGCCGGCGAAAGGATGGGTGCGACCGTAACCGCGCTGCGTGGAGTAGCCCAACGCCAGCAGAAAACCTTCGTCGCCGCGCACCAGTTGTTGCAAACGGGCGGCACGCGAAGCGGGAAAATCGATCGGCTCGCGAGTAATATCGGTGGGTTCGCTGCCATCATCCTTTTCACTGGCCGCTAACCCTTCTTCACTCATCATGCTGAACATGTGCGGGCAACGCTGCGGCAGCGCCTGATCGTCTCGCGGTGCGGCGGGTGTTTCACCGTTTGCCAACAATGTGAAGTCGAGCAGTCGATGGCTGTAATCGTAGGTGGGGCCTAATACCTGGCCACCAGGCAAATCTTTGTAGACCGCTGAAATCCGCCGCTCGATGCGCATGTGCCGGGTTGCCAGCGGCGTGCTTTCCGCCAGACGTGGCAAGGTGGTGCGATAGGCGCGCAGCAGGAAAATCGCCTCGACTAAGTCGCCGCTGGCTTGTTTGATCGCCAGCGCTGCCAGCTCAGGATCGTAAATACCGCCTTCGGTCATCACCCGATCCACCGCTAAACCCAATTGTTGGGCGACCTGATCACAGCCTAGCTCGGCGACGTCTCGGCTACCGCGACGCAAATCAGCCTGTAACTGATGGGCATTGGCAATCGCCTTTTCGCCCCCTTTCACCGCAACATACATCAGCAGACCTCCACGTCGGTAGAGCGCGGCAGCGCCATCATCGCTTCGCCACAGGTGAAGATCAGATCAACACCCTGTGGAAACGGATGTGGTCGGGTGCGCAGATATTCCAGCACGCTCTCCGGCAACTGAGGCGCAATGGCGCGTGTTTCACGCAGGCCCGGCCCCGACAAGCGCAGCGTCAGTCCGCCATTCAGTGAAGGCACTTCAATGATTAGCGTGGTGCTTTTCTCCGGCGACAGGTTATCGCCTGCCGCAAAATCGGCGGGATTGGGTTGCGAAGTGGCGTGGCTTAAGGCAAACGACGCACCACAGCTGTCGCTAATCGGTACGCCGGTATGAAAACGCAGGTTGCTGCGAAGCTGTTCATTATCTATTTTCGCATCGATCCACAGCGGGCTTTCCTGATCCACCAATGTCAGTAACACCGCAGTGGCAGCGGGCGATAACGCACCCCAACCCTGTTGCAGCGGCAGCGACACCATCACGCCTGGCTCGCTCATCGCTTTGAGGATGCGGCGAAAGGCGCGCTGCGAATCGGCCACCGGATGGTTAAAACTTGCCAGTAAAGTCATTCATTATCTCCGCGTACCAGCGTAAAGAAGTCCACTTTGCTGCTGGCTATTTCGCGTGCGCGCAGCTGTCGCTGCTCATCACGTAAGGCCGCCAGCGGCGTAATCACTTTTTCCTGTAACAGCACGCGAAATTCCGGCTGCTGCATCAATGCATCGATCAGGGCACAGCGCTCAGCCTGGGCTTTATCTCGCCCCAACAGATAGCTGTAACCCAAGGTGCCATCTTCCAACTGCACCACGGCGCGCGTGACGGTAGCATCGCCCATCACGAAGCGTTTGCCGCTGGCACCCATTCGCGCTTGCAAGCGCGTCAGGCCAATTTCTGCCGGACGGATCAGGGTGAAAGCAGGATGAAGATTGAGTGCCTGCCAGTGCGCCTTGAGATTGGCTGCACTGCTGTGTGCCAGCACCGAAAGCCAGTGCTGGCGGGCGGTTTGCTGTTCCATTAATGCTCCAGAGTGAGTTCAATCATGTCGCCGCGCGTTACGCTGACGGAGTATTCCGCCATGGCGCCATCGGTGGTTTTATTCAAGGTGCGCACGCACAGCAGAGGCGATTGCAGTGCAATCTCCAGCTGTTTGCACTCTTTGGCCTGCGCGCGGCGGGTGCTGATTCGCGTCTGCGTGCGGACCAGATGTTTACCGGTGTGTTGAGCAAGATAATCGTGCAGCGATCCGCTGTTGAAACGCTGAAGTAGCGTCCACCAACTGAGATCGGGCAGGAAATGATTGATCACGCAGACCGGCACGCCATTAACCCGGCGCAGCGTCCGCAAATGGATGACGTTATCGCCTTCGGCAACAGCCAACGCGCTGGCGACCTCGTTGCTGGCGGGACGCAATACCGCTAACAGCCGCTCGCTGGTGGGATGGCTACCCTGCTCCAACAGGTTTTGACTGAAGCGCGCCTGGGCATGCAGCGGATAGTTATAGGGTCGCATTAGCACCAAAATGCCCACGCCGTGACGACGCTGCAGCAACCCTTTGTGCACGAGTTCATCCACCGCACGGCGCAGCGTATGGCGATTCACTGCGTAGTGATCGGCCAGTTGCTGCTCAGAAGGCAGATAATCACCACAGCGGTAACGTTGCTGCAGCGCCTGTTCCAGTTGGGCGGCAACAGCCTGATACACAGTGGTCGGATGTCTGGATAACTCCATCACGATCAAATCCTCACGCGTTAATGAGAAATAAAGGCAGCTGAAAAGGGCGCTGCGTGATGGCATTACCATGAAGTTTTTAGATGACAGAACGGTGACTGATGAATGACGCCACGATGAATTTGCTTTAAGACAGCATGATCACAGCTCAACGGACCCGCTTCTGATAAAAATCACTTAACTGTTAAGTTTGCGAGGCGTTACGCAAATTTTGGTGGCAATTCAACAACAAGCTGCTGGGTACGTTAACGTGCAGGTTAGCAGGATTCTGCTAGTTTTTAACCTGAACCCTCTCTGTTATGCGAACTCTTAAAATGATTAACAGCATCAAACTTTCTGGTGATTTTCGCCGCACTTTCGTTCGACAGGTATTACTGCCGCTGATTGCCATTCTGCTTCTTACCTTCATTGGCGCAGGCATGGCGCTGTTTCTTGGCACCTCCTTAACCAATAGTGAAGCAAAACAGCAGCAGCAGCGCATGATAGAAGCCTCTTTTTCGCAGAGCCTGAATGAGCATTTGCGGCAGTTGCGCAGCCTGTCACGCTGGTCGCCGTTTGAACAGCACCTGGCGCAGGCGCAGACTGACCCGCGCTGGCTGGATGAAAACGTCGGCAGCTGGCTCTATGAAATGTTTGATCATCAGGTGGTGATGGTGCTGGATGCGCAAAACCGTGTTTCTCGGATCTGGCGTGACGGACAGGCAGTGACGATCGAGAGCGAAGATCGTTTAGTGCAAGATGTGTTGCAAAGCCCACTGATCCACAATTCTCAGCATCAGGATGGGGTTGATTATGCACAGATTGGCGGGCGGGCCGCCGCTTTGGCCGTCGGAGATATCAAGCGTGACAGTCAGCCTGGCGCGAACTTTCGCCTGATCAGCCTGAAATTTTTAGATGATGGTTACCTGGCAGGACTGGCGGAACGCAATCAGTTAGCGGGCCTGCATTTCTCTGACGGTACGCCGAAACCCGGCACCCTGGCGCGCTATTTGATCGTTTCACAAGCCGGTGAAGCGGTCGGCTATATCAATTGGATCCCTGCCCGCCCCGGCGCGCAAATGCTGCGGGCGGTTGGCCCCACCACCGGCATTGCGGTGTTGGTTATTACCCTGCTCTGTATTTACATGGTGCGCAGATTGTGGATCTCATCGCTTAACCTGTCGCAATCGATGCTGAAGCTGGGAGCCAGCGAGGCGCAGGCACAGCATTTAGCGTTTCATGACGTATTAACTGGCCTACCGAATCGTGCACTGGTGGAAGATCGTCTGACCCAGGCGTTGGCGCTTGCAGCGCGGCAGGAGCAGCGCGTTGCTCTGCTGTTGATTGATCTTGATCGCTTTAAAACCATCAACGATACCCATGGTCATCACGCCGGAGATGAACTGATCATCGCAGTGGCGCATCGTCTGAATGCATTAGTCCGCGCCAGCGATACCGTGGGGCGCATCGGCGGCGATGAGTTTATTGTGGTGATGCCGGATGTCGATAACATCGGGCAAGTTCAGGCACTGGCGCAGCGCATCATTGATGAATTAAGCCAACCTTTTACCCTCTTTGGCAGCGAAATCTGGAGCGGTGCCAGTATTGGACTGACGCTGGCACCCAAAGATGGTTTAGATCGGCTAGAACTCATGCGCAAAGCGGATATCGCGTTGTATGAAGCCAAAAGCAGCGGACGCGGCAAGTATCGTCAGTTTGAGCGTGCCATGGATGAGTCGGTGCAAACCCGGCAAACCATCGCGGCAGATTTGCGTGCCGCCCTGCAAAACTACCAAGGGCTGGAAGTGTGGTATCAGCCGTTAATGGACATTAGCGGTCAGCAGGTAGTGACCATCGAAGCGTTACTTCGCTGGAAACATGCTGAACGGGGCGAGATCTCCCCGGCGAATTTATTGCGATTGCTGAAGAGACGGGATTGATTATTCCGCTCGGCGAATGGGTATTACGCGAGGCGTGTAAAACCCAGCAGCGGTTTAACGGTTTAATTGTGGCGGTAAACGTTTCACCGGTTCAGTTCCGTACCACCGGTTTTGTACAGCGGATCATGGATGTTGTGCAGCAAGCAGGTGGTGATCCTCAGTTTATTGAGCTGGAAATCACTGAAGGGGTGTTGATTGAGGATGAGCACGAGGCGCGGGCGATTATCGTGGCTTTGCGTGAAGCCGGTTTCCGTATTGCCCTAGACGATTTTGGCACCGGCTACTCCAGCCTGAATTACCTCAGCACTTTTCCGGTCGATAAAATCAAAATTGACCGCTCGTTTACGCAATCGCTGGGCGTGGCGGAGAATTCTGTGGCGATTATCGAGTCGGTGGTGAAACTGGGGCATGCCATGGGATTAACGGTAACGGCTGAAGGCGTTGAGACGCAGGGGCAAATGTCTGCACTGGCCGATGCCGGATGTAATCAACTTCAGGGCTACCTGTTCAGTAAGGCGGTGCCGGTAGAGGAAATTGTGAGCATGGTACGTCCGGGTTGATGTTTATGCTTTTATTTCAGCGAGCTGATGGTTGGCAACGGTTGTCTGCGCTGCCTTTATCCTCTGCGCGCTGTCCCCCATCCCAACCTTCCCCGCACGCGGAGGAAGGGGCAGATAAGCAGACGCTGGTGGGATGGGAGCGCATTACGCTGAATGCAACCCATCCCACCTTCCCCGCACGCGGAGGAAGGGGCAGATAAGCAGATGCTGGTGAGATGGGAGCGCTGAATGCAACCCATCCCAACCTTCCCCGCACGTGGAGGAAGGGGCAGATAAGCAAACGCTGGTGGGATGGGAGCGCTGAATGCAACCCATCCCAACCTTCCCCTGCACGCGGAGGAAGGGGCAGATAAGCAAACGCTGGTGGGATGGGAGCGCATTACGCTGAATACAACCCATCCCAACCTTCCCCGTATGCGGAGGAAGGGGCAGATAAGCAGACGCTGGTGGGATGGCAGCGCATTATGCGGAATGCAACCCATCCAGCAACGCGGCTGAACTGGCCACCGCACCAAAAATCCCGCCTTGCATATGAATCATGCTTAATGCCGCTTCGTGGTGCTTCACTTCAGTCGCCGCACAACAATCGGCTAACACCAGACACTCAAAACCGCGATCGTTGGCTTCACGCAGCGTGGTGTGGACGCAGACATCGGTTGTGATGCCAGTAAGAATCAAATTACGGATTCCACGACTGCGCAGCACTAATTCCAGATCGGTGGCGTAAAACGATCCTTTGCCGGGCTTATCAATAATCACCTCGCCCGGTAGCGGCGCCAGTTCAGGAATGATTTCCCAGCCCGGTTCACCGCGCGTCAATATCCGCCCGCACGGCCCTGCGCCACCGATCTCGGCATTCATGCGCTTCGAACGCCAGTGCTTATTCGCTGGTAGATCGCTGAGATCGGGTCGGTGCCCTTCTCGCGTATGAATGATGGGAAAATCCAACGCACGCATCCGCGCCAGCACCGCTTTAATCGGTTCGATTGGCGCGCGCGTTAACGCAATGTCATAACCCATGCTATCGACATAACCGCCTACTCCACAGAAATCGGTCTGCATATCAATAATCACCAGCGCGGTATTGGCTGGGCTAAAGCCGCCATCAAACGGCCAGGCGTAAGGCGTGGAATTAACACTGAACTCAGGCATTCTTTTTCTCCATTATCGGTTGTGGCGCTTTGCCCCGCAGCTTAATAATCAGGCTGTAACTCAGCGCGGCCGTTACCAGGCCAATCACCGCTTCGCCAAACTGAGGAAACTCAACGTGTGCAATCACCGCACACAAGCTGCCGATTGCCCAAGCGGCGAAGGCGCTGCCCCTGAAACGCTGCGCTTTACGCTGTTCGCTGAATTTGGCCATAAAAATCAAATCAACAATCATTACTGCACCAAACGGCGGCACCACAATGCCCAGTAAGCTCAGCCATTCAAGGAAGTAAGACCAGACACCCGCCAGCGCCAACACGCCGCCGATTGCGCCCAGAATCAACGTCCATAAGCGCATTTTGCTACTGAACAGATGGCTGAAACCCACCGCACCGTTATAAAGACAATGGGTGCAGACCGAACCAAGATTGATAAACACGAACAAGCAGGCGATGGTGGAAAGGATTGCGCTGTGGCCCATTAACATCGGCAGAAAGTTGCCACCGTTGTTCAGCGGATCGACCGCTGCGCCTACCGCGACAATCACCACGCCAAACAGGTAAGAGATGACATTTGCCACCGGAAACGCTGAAAATGCTGCAACTACCGCCGAGCGTCCATTTTTGGACCAGCGAGTAAAATCGGCGGTCATGGTGCCGGAATCAGCAAATCCCGCCACCACCATGGTGACTGCGGTGCCCATGCTCATTGCGCCCGCCACGCTGGCGCTGCCCTGAAAAGCGGTGATGGTGCTAAAGTCGTGATCTTCTCCAATAAAATAGAGCGCCACTACGCCTAGCACCACAAACAGCGGCGCGGCAATCATGCCTAATACCGAGAGCGCCCGCACACCAAGGAAGGTGACGCCGGTATAAAGCACCATTGCGAATGCCGTAACCGCCAGCGCGTTCCAGCCAAAGGTTTGATTAATTACCGTGCCAGTCAGGCCAGTCTGGAAGGCGTACCAGCCGATCACCACCGTGGAGAGAAAGCCAGAAACCAAAATGTAGCCTTTGCTGCCAAAGGTGCGTTTAGCCTGCAACGCGAAGTTCATTCCGGTATTGCCCGCCAGCCAACTCAGCGCGCCGACATAGGCAAACAGCACCAAATTCCCCAGCAGAATGGCAATCAGCGCCGGCCAAAAACCGAGATGCCAGGTGATCATGCCACCAAACAATGCGTTGGTGAGGATCATCGGGAAGCCAAACCACACCGCAGAGACGGAACCCGTAGAATGACGGTGCGTCACGGGCACCGGCTCATGTTCAAATTCCTGCTCTAACGCAGGGGATGATTGATTTTTCATTAGGCGATTCCTGTGAAAGCGGGTTGATGATGATTCCACGGTTGAATACGTTCAAACGCGGCGCTGGCCGCCAGCACTAAGGCGTCATCAAGATGGCGTCCCACAATTTGCAGGCCGATCGGCAGGCCGCTGGCAGTCATTCCGGCGGGCACTGATGCAGCTGGCTGGCCGGTAAAATTGAACGGAAAGCAGAAAGACAACCAGTGATCGCTGCGCACCATGCGGCCATCAATGATTTCCGGGCCTTGCATGTTGAGCGGGAACGGTGGCGTGGCTAAGGTTGGGGTAATCAGCAGATCGTAGCGCTGCATAAAACGCCATAAGCTGTTGCTTACCGCTTTACGGGTAGCGATGGCATCGGTAAAGGTTTCAGCGCGCCATTCGCGTTGCAGCATCGCGACCAGATGCGGCGACATGTTTTCACCCTGTTCACTCATCATCTTGCGCATGCCGGTTAAGTCACTCTCCAGCGCCACCAGCGCCCCAAACGCGGCACCTGGATCGCTGAAGCCGGGATCGGCGAGTTCCAACTCACAGCCCAGCTCGCGGGCAAAGCGCTCTGCGGCGGCGCTGACGACTTTCCGCACCTCAGGATCGACCGCGACATAGCCAAAGTCAGCGCTAAAGGCGATACGCAATTTCCTCAGCGGCATTTCCGGTGCCGCTAACCAGTCAACATCGCTACAGGGAATGGAGTGGCGATCGCGCATGTCTGGCCCGGCCATTAGCGACATCATTAAAGCCGCATCGCGCACCGTGCGTGTCATCGGGCCAATGTGCTCCAGCGACTCCCAACTAGAGACGCCGGGATAGCGTTCATCACGGCAGCCCGGCCACAGCGGGACGCGGCCCATTGAGGCTTTAAATCCATAGACACCACAATGCGCAGCAGGGATACGTACCGAACCGCCGCCGTCGCTGCCCAATGCCAGCGGGCACATTCGCGCAGCCAGTGCTGCACCGGAACCGGCGCTGGAACCGCCGGGCGTCATGTTGAGATCCCACGGATTACGCGGTGACGGAAACAGCGGATTATGACCCACCCCGCTGTAACCAAATTCAGGGGCTGTGGTTTTGCCCAGCATCACGGCATCGGCAGCCAGCAAACGCTCAACGGTAATGTCGTCATCTTCAGGAATAAAATCTTTATAAGCCACCGATCCTGACGTGGTTTTAACGCCTGCGGTGCAGATCAGATCTTTGACGGCAAAAGGCACGCCTGCCAAGGCGCCCAACGTGTCGCCACGGGCGCGTTTAGCATCCACAGATTTCGCCTGCGCCAGCGCAATATCGGGTGTCGGCGTGCAAAACGCGTGAATGTGCGGCTCACGCTGATCCATGCGTTCCAGCGTCGCCTGAGTGATTTCTCGTGCAGAGACTTCGCCATCGCGGATCAGCTTCGCCAGCGTGGTCGCATCTTCATCTAATAAAGGGTCGAACATGGTTCACCTCGCCAAAATGATTACGCAAGGTGAGTTGCATTAAGCGTGCCATAAAGCGAGCAGGACTGGGTAGCACGCGTGGATCTCAGGCGGGATACGCTCTTGGATACAAGATCGAATTCTTATAATAACTTTCGGTTGCGCGATTCGAGGTTGGATTGACGGATGGGCACGCTAATGGCGCAGCGATGCGCTATTTGGGGAGCGTTGATGGCAATAAAAAAACCTCGCTGAATTAGCGAGGTTTATTCACAGGTGCGCATTTTGATGAGCAGGCAGAGTCACATTCTGTTTAGCCAGGGATTTTAGCAAAGCGTCTGGATAGCCCTTTCATTCTTTGAAAACTACTCAGGAAAATCTGTCTCCACCGAAGTCTGTTTCCAGGCCTCGATCTGAGCCAGCCGCTCTTTCAGTTTTTCCGTTACCGCTTCATATCCCCACGCGCCCAATACCAAGTGGCGCGGCGGATTATCATGTTCGGTAATTGCGATCATCGCTTTCGCCGCGCGGGCCGGGTCGCCTTTTTGGGTGCCGCTGTATTCTGACGTGGACTTCATGCGCGCCGCCGCCGTTTCAGCATAGTCGGGCAATTTACTCGGCGTTTGATGCAGCGAGCGTCCCGCCCAATCGGTACGGAATGGGCCAGGCTCAATGCAGGTGACGTTGATACCCAACGGGCCCGCTTCCTGTGCCAGTGAATCGGACCAGCCTTCCACCGCATGTTTGCTGGCTGAGTAATAGCCTGAGCTGGCAAAACCGATGAAACCAGCCACCGAAGTGATGTTGATTACATGGCCGCTGCGCGCTTTACGCATAGCGGGTAACACCGCACGCGTCAGGGCAAACAGGCCAAACACGTTGGCATCGAACTGGTCGCGAATCGCTTGCTCTTCGCCCTCTTCAACCGAACTTTGATAACCATAACCGGCGTTGTTGACCAGCACATCTACGGTGCCAAATTTTTCCAGCGCCGCGCTGACGGCTTTGTCGATGCTGGCTTGTTGCGTGACGTCCAGCGCCAGCGCTAATGCATTGTCGTGCCCCTCGACCAGATCCGCAACTTTAGCGGGATCGCGAGCCGTCACCACCACGTTGAATCCACGCGCAATGGTTTGTTGTGCCAGCTCGCGACCAAAACCGGTCGAGCATCCTGAAATAAACCATACCGGGCTTTTGTTTGCAGCCATGATGGGAACTCCCTGTTTTTTCTAACGATTTATTTTGAACCCGGATGCGGACGCATCCGGGGAAGAGACAATTAAAAGTAGCGGCACGCTTTAGCGCCTATTTAACCTTCCATGCTGTTATGACTTTTTATGAAACAGTTGGCTGGCCGTATCGCTGATGATCTGTGCGGCACCGCGATCGCCCTTCGCCATTGACGCCATAAAGGCTTTGGCCTGTTTGAAGGTAATATGCGGCGGCAGCGGCGCGACTTCAGGGTCGGTTTTCACTTCTAAAACCACCGGACGATCTGAACTCAGCGCTTGCTGCCAGGCGCTGGCCAACGCATCGGGATTATCGACAAAGATCCCACGTAGGCCGAGTGTTTCCGCGAACTCAGCATATTTCACATCTGGTAACTGCTGCGTAGCGTCAAAGCGCGGATTGCCTTCCATTACGCGTTGCTCCCAGGTCACCTGATTAAGATCCTGGTTGTTGAATACGCAAACAATCAAACGGGGATCGGCCCATTGTTGCCAGTATTTCTGGATGGTGATCAGCTCAGCCATATTGTTCATCTGCATGGCGCCATCACCCACCAGCGCCACCACCGGTTTTTCCGGGTGAGCAAACTTAGCGGCAATCGCATACGGCACCGCAGCACCCATGCAGGCGAGGCCACCCGACAAGCTGGCGCGCTGACCTTGTTTGACGCGATAGTCACGAGCAAACCAGTTAGCGCAGGAACCGGAATCGGAGGTTACAATGGTGTTTTCCGGCAGCTGCGGCGACATCTCCCATACCACGCGCTGCGGATTAACCGGATTCGCCGGGGCATGCGCCCGATCTTCCATCTGCTTCCACCAGGTTTGCACCTGCACCGCAATCTCTTCCTGCCAGCTGCGATCGTCTTTATGTTCCAACAGCGGCAACAGCGCACGCAGCGTTTCGGCGGCATCACCGTGAAGGTTAACTTCATTCGGATAACGCAGACCTAACATAGCGGGATCGATATCGATTTGAACCGAACGCGCCTGGCCCTCTTTGGGCAAAAATTCCGTCCACGGGAAGCCGCTGCCTATCATCAGCAGCGTGTCGCAATCCTGCATTAGCTTCCACGAAGGCTCCGTTCCCAACAGGCCAATCGAGCCGGTGACAAACGGCGCGTCATCCGGCAGCACATCTTTGCCGAGCAGCGCCTTCGCAACACCTGCACCCAGCACATTCGCCGCCTGCACCACTTCCACCGCCGCGTTTCTTGCGCCCGCGCCGATTAAAATCGCCACTTTTTTCCCGCGTTTAATACCTCAGCGGCGCGCTGTAAATCGGCTTCATAAGGCACGACTTTAGGCCGCTGATAACCAGGCCCGGAATGGGTGAAGCCGTGCAGATGTTGCGGTGCTTGCCACTCTTCATCCTGAATATCTTTGGGAATGATCAGCACCGCAACGCCGTTTTGCGCAATGGCGATGCGCACGCCGCGATCAATCAAATGGCGCACCTGTGCGGGCGACGCCGCTTCTTGCACGAAATTAGCGACGTCAGAGAAAACGCGATCGAGGTTCATTTCTTGCTGATAACTGGCCCCACGAGCGGTCACTTCCGCTTGCCCGGCAATGGCTAACACCGGCGCGTGGTCCATTTTGGCATCGTACAGGCCGGTGAGAAGATGGGTTGCGCCTGGGCCGCCAGTGGACAAACAGACGCCCAATTCTCCGGTAAATTTCGCGTGTCCGGCGGCCATAAAGGCGGCCATCTCTTCATGACGCACCTGAATAAATTCGATGCCATCGCCGTTTTTATTGGCACGTTGGATCGCGCCCAGTACACCATTAATGCCGTCGCCCGGATAACCGTAAATACGCGTCACGCCCCACTCTTTCAGGCGCTTGACAAAAAAATCACTGGTTTTGCTGCTCATCGTCGCGTTCTCCCTTTAGTGTCTGTTGCAGACTTAAAGCGTAGACGACAATGCGCAGCCTCAGTTATTTACTCGACATGGCCGGATAGCGTTGGCGTAACGCGCTGAATATTTGCGTCATATCCGCCGTTTCGCCTACTTTCTCCACCGCCTGGAATACCTGCGTTTTCAGGAAGTGACGCCAGCTGATGGGCGCATCCGCCAAAAAAGCGGTCAGCAATTGATAACGCGCAGGCGTCCAGAGCGTTTCAAAGGCGCTGCGGGCCGCACCGTGATCGAAATGCTGCGTAACGCTTTGCGGCAGGTTCACCCGTAAATCTGCCGTCGCGGCCACATCGATTTCATCATTCCTTATCACCACACCATATTGGCTACGTGCCGCGTCCAGGCTGAGAAACCCGCAGCGTACATCCGTTAACACCGCCTGCGGATCGCGCTGTGCAGCCAAGCCGTAACCGCCCGCGCCGGGACCACGCACCTCAACCACATCGCCTGGCTGGCATTTGATCACATCGGTGTTGCCATGCTCAATCACCTTGCCGTCACGCAGCGTGCGGAAATGGGATAGTGCACCCGCCTGGCCGCCCACCGCACCTGCTGACGCAAATACTGAGCGATTGCGATTACGGGCGGTGATGGTTGTGTCTGGCGAGAAGAGTTCAAACGCCATTTCGGTTGCCAGCCCGCCACGGTATTTTCCCGCGCCCGCGCTGTTCTGCGCCAATCCATAACGGATAAAACGGATGGGTACTTCGGCTTCGTTGATTTCGATCGGCGTATTTTTCAGGAAGGCGGATAAGCCGCCGGAACCTTCTGGACCATCGTGGCGCGGCGTGCCGCCAGCACCGCCGCCAACGGGTCCCAACGAGGCCACCACGCTGCGGTTTTGCGCATCACTGGTGCGAATGTTCATAATGGAGTTACCGCCGGGCGAATTGGCGGGTATGCGATCCGGCATTGCCAGAGAAAATACGCCGACAGTGGCGATTTGCGACAGCGCACAGGTTAGTGAGCGCATACCAACTGCCGCTGGCGCTTCGCAATTCATTATCGTGCCAGGCGGTAAAATTGCGCGTGTTGGACGCAGCGTTCCGGCGTTCAATAGCAGGTTGCGATCCAGCGTTGAAAGCACATACGTCACGCCGACCAGCGCCAGCGGATGACGCTCGCGCCCGCCGGTGGGCATATTCAGCGACGAAGTGAGTTGCGGATCGCTGCCGGTGTAATCCAACTCCAGCGTCTCGCCGTGCACGCGCAAGGTGATCGCCACGCGACACGGATAACCGCCCTCGCCATCTTCATCGGCGTAATCAGCATAGAAATATTCACCATCCGGGATGGTGGCGATAATGGTGCGCGCCTGGCGTTCGGCGTAATCGAGAATGCCTTCAATGCCCTGTAAAAAATCATCGATACCAAAACGGGCAATAATGTCGTGGATTTTGCGCTCGCCGACGTTCACCGAGGCGAGTTGCGCTTTAAAATCACCCCAGTTTTGATCGGGTACCCGCACGTTAAGGCGCATGATGCGCGCCACGTCTTCGTTTAAAACGCCGTTGCGCATGATTTTCAGCGGCGGAATACGAATGCCTTCCTGCACGATGTCGGTCAACGAGCGCGACAGTGAAGCAGGCACCGCACCGCCCACGTCGGTGTTATGAATGTGACCGACCACAAAGCAGACGATTTCACCGTGGTGAAACACTGGCTTCCAGATGTGTATATCGGGCGAATGCGTCGCCACATTGCCTGCGTAGGAATCATTGGTGATGCAGATGTCCCCTTCGGCATAATCGTCAATCAGCGCCAGTACCGGCGCGTAATCAATACCGCTGTACCAGGGCGCGCCAAAGCTGCGCGGTGAAGCGAAAGCTAATCCCTCGCGGCTAACAATTTGGCAGGAGAAATCTTCGGTCTCTTTCACGAAGGTGGAGTGCGCGGTGCGCATCAGGGTAAACGCCATCGCATCGGCGGCGGCGGCGCAGTAGTTCGCGAGAATCTGTAAGTTACGTCCATCAATAGCCATGTTATGCCTCCAGCGCCGTGATCAGCAGGTTGCCAAATTCATCCACCTTCACCGTCATCCCCGGCGGCACGCAGGTGGTGCAATCATCCTGAGCGACAATCACCGGGCCGTTAAATTGATGACCCGCGAGCAGCGTATTGCGTAACACCACATCAACCTGATGAAACGCACCATCAATCCACGCCTGAACCTGCTTCACCGCGTTGACCGGTTCACTGGCGAGGGGTAAACGATTTAACGCCGGTTTAGGCGTTGGCGAGCTGATCACCAAACGCAGGTTGATCAGTTGAACCGGCGCATCGGCATCACAATGACCAAACATCTGCTGATGCTGCCGATCAAAAGCCGCATGAAGCGCGTTGACGTCTGCCTGTGCCAGCCATGCCTGCTCAAGCGGCACGTCGATTTCAAACGACTGACCGCGATAACGCATGTCGGCGCTGAACTGCAGGCTATAAGGCATTTCAGCGCCGTGCTCCTGCGTTAGCCAATGGCGTGCACGTTGGCTGAGCGTCTCCGCTTCGGTCGCCAGTTTGTCGGCCAGTTGACGATTGAGATCGCTGTAGAGCGTGCGAATAAAATCGTTGCGAATATCTGCCACTAAACCGCCGAGCGCGGAAAGCACGCCAGGCGTCGGCGGCACGATCACCCCTTTCATGTTGAGTTCTCGCGCCAGGAAACAGCCCATCATTGGGCCTGCACCACCGAACGCCAGGAACCAGAACTCACGCGGATCGAGGCCAAAGCGCGACAGCAAGCCGCTGGTGTCGCTGTACATGCTGGAAACGGCAAGCTGAATGCCCGTTTCGGCGGTCTCTTCAATGGAGATATTCAGCGCTTCGGCCAGCGGTTGCCACGCGGTGCGAGCCGCAGCAATATCGACTTTTACTGCGTTATAGCCAAGATCGCCATGGCCGATCATGCCGCAGGCGGCAAAGGCATCGGTGGCGGTAGGCTGCGTGCCGCCGCGCTGAAAACAGACCGGTCCCGGCAGCGAACCGGCGCTGTCCGGTCCCATTTGCAGCACGCCTTGCCCGTCAATCCACGCCAGCGAGCCGCCGCCTTGCCCTACCGAGGTTACTGCTACAGAAGGAATGTAGATCGGGAAATCACCAATGATTTCGCCGTTGCCCTGCGCGACTTCACCCTTAATGATCACCGCCACATCTGCGCTGGTGCCCCCGATATCCAGGCTGAGAATATTATCGAACCCGCAGGCGCTGGCGAGATAGCTGGCCCCAATCACGCCCGACGCGGTGCCAGATAACACCATTTGCACGCATTCACGTTTCGCCTGCTCCACACCCATTACGCCACCGTTGGATTTGGTGATGCGCGGCGGTGGCGTCACGCCCATGGTGCGCAACGCATTTTCAAACGATTCGAGATAATTGATCACCATCGGCTGTACGTAGGCGTTGATGGTTGCAGTAATAGTGCGTTCGTACTCGCGAATGATCGGCCAGATATCAGCGGAACAGGACGTGAGTAACTCGGGTGCGACCTCAGTAATGATCGCCTTTACCGCAGCTTCATTATGGCGATTGCGGTAGCTGTGAAGCAGCGAGACCACAATGCCCTGACAACTTGCGGCGCGCGCTTCTTCAATCGCGTCGAGCACGCTTTGACGATCAACCTGCTGAAGCACATTGCCGTCACGATCGGTGCGTTCGCGGATGGCGAAAACCCGATCGCGGGAAATCAGCGGCGCCGGACGGCGTGAAAACAGATCGTGAATATGGGGGATTTTCAGGCGCGCCAGCTCCAGCACATCGCAAAATCCATCAGTAGCGAACAGCGCCAGCCGCACACCTTTACGCTGAATAACAGCGTTAATGCCGACGGTGGTGCCATGGGTAAAGTAGCTGATTTCGCTGGGTTGAATGTTGTCGCGCTGCTGAAACTGCGCCAGACCGGTGAGAATTTCACTGCCCGGCTGATCCGGGCGCGACAGCACTTTCAGGGTATGAATCTGGTTAGTGTGCTGATCCAACACGGCAAAATCGGTAAACGATCCGCCAATATCCACGCCAACGCGGTAACGCATGTTGAGTTAACTCCAGAGTCAGGAGAGAGGAAATTCCATTAGCTTGTGTGGCTCTTGCACCACTCGCCAACCGAGTCGCTGATAAACCTGATGGGCATCGTTGGTTGAAAGCATCCAGCGATGCACCGTTTGCAATTCTTTGTGCTCACGCACGC
Source organism: Candidatus Pantoea bituminis (assembly GCF_018842675.1). Classification (NCBI taxonomy): domain Bacteria; kingdom Pseudomonadati; phylum Pseudomonadota; class Gammaproteobacteria; order Enterobacterales; family Erwiniaceae; genus Pantoea; species Candidatus Pantoea bituminis. The sequence goes on along the minus strand of NZ_JAGTWO010000004.1, from coordinate 1,434,960 downwards.
AGGTCGCGAGCCAGCTTCCCAGCCCGTGGCCGCGCCAGTTCTCATCAATCATCACATCGCACAGCCAGCCGAAACGGGTGTAATCGGTGATTAACCGACCAAAGCCGATTTGCGTAGTCTGGTGTGAAGCGTGGTGATAAAGGCCAAACGGCAGCGAGCCCGCAATGGCCCGCATGGTTTTCTCGCGCGGCTGACCTTTCGCCCAGTACGAGCGTTCGGATAACTGCATGTGAATCCAGTCGAGATCGAGCCGCTGCCGTTCGGTAGAAAGGGTGAAGTCATCGCGCTGCCACTGTTGATCAGCAATGTGTAAGAGGGTCATGACAACTCCTTGTATCGGTTGGGATCAGTGTAAAAGCGTTGGTCTGCACAGCCAGGCTGAAGCGGCCGCGTTAACCATTAAGATAAAGGGAATTTTGGGCAGGAAAGAAATTTTATGCTGCGTGAAGTTTTATCGGGAAACGGTGCAATTTTCTCCTTACCCAGCCTTTCGCTCAGAGGGAAAGGGCTGGGCAAGAGAAAAGCTTATGCACCAAACTCTATTGGATTGTGTTTGGCGATCAGCGACCGCAACGGCACGCTGCTTTTCATGATCGGGGATTTAATCACGATATAGCTGAAGTACTTATCGATGCCGATTTGCGCATCCAGCATCTTTTCAATCACTTCCTGGTAATGTTCAATGCTGCGGGTAATAAAGCGCAGCAAATAGTCGTAGCCGCCGGTAATTAAATGGCATTCCATCAGCTCATCCACATCACGCATCGCGCTTTCAAATTTCATGAAATCTTCGCGGCGATGACCCGACAGCGTAACTTCGGTAAAAACCGTCACGGAATCGGTGATTTTGGTCAGATTGATGTGGGCTTCGTAGCCCGTGATGAATCCCGCCTGTTCCAGCCGTTTAACCCGTTGCAGGCAAGGGCTGGGCGAGAGGCCGACGGCATCGGCGAGATTAACATTGCTGATACGGCCATCTTTTGCAGTTGCACCAGGATGTTGATGTCGATGCGGTCTAATTTCATTAAGCCGTTCATAGCACCTCATTGTTAACCATTTAGGTTTAACCTCCCGAAGATATACCACGCTTTAAGGTCAATGCGCCAGCCTCACGCAGTGGTCTTACCATCGGGAAGTTTTCAAATTATTTCAATAATATCAATGAGGAAGCAAATGTTAGCCCAAGCGTCCGGTGGCACGTGCCAAGGCGATATCGAAAATATGTAACGCCTCTTCCAACTGTGAATCAGTTGTGACCAGCGGAGCAAGGAAACGCACCACGTTGCGATGCAGGCCGCATTTAATCAGCAGCAATCCTTCCTGGCAGGCGCAATCCAGAATCTTCTGCGTCAATGCCGCGTCAGGACGACCGGTTTCATAATCCAGAATTTCCACCGCCTGCATAAAGCCAACCCCACGCGCATCCGCGATACAGGCATACTTCTCTGCCAGCTGGCGCAGGCGCGCATTCAGCTGTACGCCAAGCTGATTTGAACGCTCAAGCAGGTTGTCATTTTCCAGCAGATCCAGCACCGCCAGCGCCGCTGCACAAGCGAGCGCGTTACCGCCGTAAGTACCGCCTAAACCGCCCGGCGTTGGTGCATCCATGATCGCTGCTTTACCCACGACGCCAGAGATGGGTAAGCCGCCGCCGAGGCTTTTTGCCACGGTGACCAGATCCGGCTTGATACCCAAATGCTCGAAGGCAAACATCTTACCGGTACGACCAAAGCCGGTTTGCACTTCATCGCAAATCAACAGAATGCCGTGTTGCTCAGTAATACGACGCAGTGCCTGCATGAAAGCGGGACCGGCTGGCAGAAAACCGCCGTCGCCCTGCACCGGCTCAATGATGATTGCCGCTACGCGTTCAGGCAGAATTTGCGCCGCAAACAGCTGATCCAGCGCTTTCAGGCAATCGACTTCCGACACGCCATGCAGCGGGTTTGGGAAGGGTAAGCGATAGATTTCGCCAGGGAATGGGCCAAAGTTTTGTTTATAGGGCGCGCTCATGCCGGTGAGTGTGACACCGAGCAGCGTACGACCGTGAAACGCGCCGTCAAAGGCGATAATGCCTGGACGTTGAGTGTGAGCGCGGGCAATTTTTACCGCATTTTCTACCGCTTCTGCACCGCTGGTGAAGAACACGCTTTTATAGGCTTCATCGCCGCCTACCAGTTTATTCAGGCGCTGCGCCAGTTCGATGTAACCCGGATACGCTACCACCTGAAAACAGGCGTGCGACACCAAACCAAGCTGACGCGTCACCGCATTCACCACCGCCGGATGATTATGACCGACGTTAAGCACACCAATGCCACCGACGAAATCCAGATAGCGATTGCCTTCAACGTCCCAGACTTCGCTGCCTTTGGCGCGTTCAATGACCAGCGGATGCGCGGTGACGACGCCACGCGGCACATTCTGCTCACGCGCATCCAGTAACACAGCGTTATCCGAATATGTTTGCTGTTCCATAACATTCTGCATTTTCAACCCCTATCCACGTAACGTTCGATTGGCTCAAGTATCGCAAGCGGTTGGATTCGCACGCTGCTGTAATAACCTGAGCAGCGGCATTTCCTGTCAAAATCCTGCGTCAATCAGCAGGGAAATTTCTCACTCAGCGCCTGACGAACCAGCGCGACAAACGCATTGATGCCGTAAGGGATCAATGCGTCATTAAAGTCGTAAGCAGAATGGTGCAGCGGCTTGCTCGGCGCGCTGCCCAGCCAGAGATAAGCGCCGGGTTTGGCCTGCAACATAAACGCGAAATCTTCTGAGGTCAGCGCGGGTTGTCGTGCGGTTTCGGCAGTAAAACCCGCCTGTTTAACCGCGTTCAAGGCAAAATTCGCTTCAGTTTCGCTGTTGACCGTGGCCGGGTAATAACGCAGATAGTTGACCTCGGCATTGAGCCCATGCGCTGCCGTGACGTGTTCTGCCATCTGGCGCAGCCGCGTTTCGATAACATCCTGCGCCGCCGGGCTAAAGGTGCGAACGGTGCCCGTGATGCTGGCTTCCGCCGGGATCATGTTGTGCGAGAATCCGCCCTGCATCCGCGTCACCGTCAACAGTGCCGGTTCGCAAGGATCCAGCGCACGCGCCACCAGGGTATTTAATTGCACCACCAGTTCGCTGGTCGCCAGCAAGGTGTCGCGGGTGAGATGCGGCTGTGCAGCATGACCGCCGCCCCCTTTACCGTGATGTCGAAACGATCTGCCGCCGCCATGATGGCGCCGGGCCGGGTGTGGATTTCACCCAGCGGCAGTTCAGGCCAGTTGTGAATCGCATACACCGCTTCGCACGGGAAGCGCGTGAACAGGCCATCGTCAATCATCGCTTTGGCTCCCGCCTGCCCTTCTTCGGCAGGCTGGAAGATAAAGCAGACGCTGCCGTCAAAATCACTGTGCCGCGCCAGCTGCTCGGCGGCACCTAATAACATCACCGTATGACCATCGTGACCGCAGGCGTGACAAACACCAGCATGGGTGCTTTTCCACGGCGCATCGCCGTTGTCCTGCATCGGCAAAGCGTCCATGTCGGCGCGCAGGCCAATCATGCGGCTGCTTTGCCCTTTTCTCAGCACGCCTACCACGCCGGTTTTGCCGAGTCCGCGATAGACCTCAATGCCCAATGTCTGAAGGAAGTTCGCCACGATATCGCTGGTGCGTTGCTCCTGATAGCCCAGCTCAGGATGCGCATGCAGATCGCGGCGCAGCGCAACTAAGGGTTCAATAGCGATCTCAAGATTCATTTCAGTAGCCTCGCGAGCGATCAATTAAACCAATCATCGGTTCACCACGCTGATAACGGCGCAAATTCTGCAACAGTGCCGCAATGGCGCTGTCGGTTTGCGTTTGGCTGGCGATATGTGGCGTTAACCAAATCGCAGGATGTGACCAGAAAGGATGTTCCGTAGGCAGCGGCTCGGGATCGGTAACGTCTATCACTGCGGCGCGCAGTTGACCGCTTGCCAGCGCCGCCAGCAGATCGTTTTCATTAAGCTGGGGCCCGCGTCCGGCCTGCACCAACCCCGCACCGTAAGGTAACTGGCGGAACAGCTCAGCATTGAGCAAGCCTCGGGTGGTGGAGGTCAGCGGCAACAGGCAAACCAGGATGTCGCTGTGGGCAAGGAAATCCGCCAGCTGATCGTCGCCATGCCAGCAGCGCACCCCTCAATTTCGCGTGGTGTGCGGCTCCAGCCGGCACAATCAAACCCCAGGGAAACCAGCTGTTTCAATGCAGCCTGGCCGAGTTCGCCTAATCCCATGATGCCAACACGGCGTTGTGACGCAGGAATGGCGTTATGCGCCAGCCATTGCTGATTGCGCTGCTGCTGGAAATAGCGCGGCATGTCGCGATGCAGGCCAATTACCGAAAAGGTGATGTATTCAACCATGCCTTGCGTCAGGCCCGGCTCAATCATCCGCACAACCGGAAGATCGGGCGGCAGTGCAGAGAGATCAAACTGATCCGCGCCCGCCCCCACCGAAAACAGCACTTTCAGGTTGGGAAAGGTGGCAAGAATATTAGCCGGCGGCTGCCACGCCACCAGGATTTCAACCTGATCCGCCTCGCCGATGTCGGGCCACAGATGCAGCTGAATATCTGGCGCGTGCTGCGCTAGCCAGGCCTGCCAAAGCAGACCGCGTTCAGGTTCCGATTTATAAACGATATGCATCAGGCCATCGCCTGGGTCATTAACCCAAACGCCTGCATGCCTTGTGGCGTCCAGGGCGTTCCCCGCACCATGATGGTGGGCGCATCCACCTGTTCCAGTCCGAGCGTAGTCAGCCACTCCGCCAGCGGCAGCGCGCCATCGGTATCAATGCGAATGAATTCACCGCCCAGGCCCTGCATCAGCGCAGTAATTAACGCCTGAGCAACCGGTAATTCTTTCGCGATCACTGGGCCAATCGCCCAGCCATGACCGAAACGGCGCAGGCTGGCGAAGCCCTGAATCTGCTGTTGGGCATTTTCCAGCACGATGGTCTGATTATCAGCAATCAGGTGCTGGTATAACGCAGGGCGCAGCATGCCGTGCGCCTGCTGATCTAACGCTACCAGCGTGGCATGATCGGCTTCGACCGCGCTGCGCAGTTGCAATCCGGTAGGAATGACAACGTTTGGTACCGCAGCCAGCGCCCGCGTTTGATGCTGACGGATGCTGCCGCAGGTGACAAACCCGAGCTTCTCATACAGCCCTTTACCCATTTCGGTGGCGTGCAGCCTGACGTTATAGCCCGGTACTTTTTCCAGCAGCGCCAGCATCAGCTGCTTGCCCAAACCGCGCCCTTGCTGCTGGTTATCTACAATCACTAATCCGATGGTGGCGGCTTTGTCGCCCCAGCGCCAGAGAATCGCGCTGCCGATCAGTTTGCCCTGTTCTTCAATCACCACGCCTTCACCCAACCGCTGCGCCAGCTGCCAGTCTTCGCGGCGATGCGGCCATTTCAACGCTTGCGTCAGGGTAAAACAGGTGTCGACATCGCCCGCTGTCATATTGCGTACGGTCATATTCATTGCTGTCTCCTTACATCATGCCCGGGGTTTCTAAGCCGCTGCCATCAACCAGACGGCTGTAACGATAGGGTGTGGGATCAACAATCGGCGTGGACTCGGTGGCAAGATCGGCGGCAAGACGACCCGCGCCCGGCCCAATGCCAAATCCGTGGGCGCTGTAGCCTGCCGATAACACCAGTCCCGGCAGTTTTGCCACGGTTGAAATCACCGGAATCGCGTCTGGCGTGCTGTCGATCATGCCGCCCCACGCCTGTGCCAGTTTGAGGTTGGCCAGCGCCGGATACTCTTTGCGCATCGCATTCAACCCTTCCTGCACAATGTTCGCGTCGGCGGCAGGATCAAGAATGCGCATTCGCTCAAACGGCGATTGCGCATCAAATTCCCAGCGCCCCATCGCTTCCGGACCGTCAAAGAACGGCTTAAAGCCGAGGTTGAGTTTGAGATTCTTGCGGCGACTTTTGAAGGTGGGATAGAACTGACGCGCATAGCGCAGCCCCTGTGCACCCGGCTCTAAACGCCCGCGTCCCGATACCGAAACCGTGTAGCTGCCATCCAGCTGTGGACGACAGGCGAAACCTGGCGTGTAAAGCGGCATGCCGATGGCTTGCTCAATCGGTTGGGTGCGGAACGCGGTGCCGATCACATTGCCCAGCGGCAGGTCGATGCCGTGACGACGGCAGAACATGGAAGTCCAGGCACCCGCTGCGCAGATGACCCGATTGGTTTTGATCAAGCCGCGTTCGGTCCAGACGCCGCTGACACGCCCGGCGGAGATGTCCAGCCCGCGCACCGCGCATTGCTGAAACACCATTGCCCCGAGACGCTGCGCACCGATGACCAATCCCGGCGCGGCCAGCCGCGGTTCGGCGTGTCCGTCGGTGGGTGACGAAACGCCGCCAAGCCAGGCAGTGGTGCTGCCGGGCGTCATCGCTTTGGCCTGTTCAGCGCTGAGCATGTCACTGCGCACGCCGTAGTTTTTGGCCATCTGGCCCCACTTTTCCCATGCGGCGATGTCTGTTTCGATGCGCGTGGCGTAAACCAGCCCGCTGCGGCGGAAACCCAGCTCTTCACCCGTTTCCTGGTTAAGTTCGCCCCAGCGCTGGAGCGAATGGATGATCAGCGGTAATTCGCGTTCGTCGCGGTTTTGTTGGCGACACCAGCCCCAGTTACGGCTGGATTGCTCCGCCCCAACCAAACCTTTTTCGATTAACACCACTTTTAAACCCTGTTTCGCCAGTTCCCACGTGGCAGCTGAACCGGCAATACCGGCGCCGATGACGACCACATCTGCGGCGTCTGGGAAATTTGCACTGTCCTGTACATATCGAATCGGTGCAGGCATAGCGTTGCTACCTCTTTTTTGCTTATTGGATGGGTGTAGTCACCCTGAATAAATTGTGCTGGCTGTCTTAGTTTGTGCTGGCTGCCTTCGTTTGTGCTGGCTGCCTTCGTTTGTGCTGGCTGTCCCCCATCCCGGCCTTCCCCGCTGGCGGGGAAGGAGACGCTGCCGCATGCGGGTGTTGAGCGGGCATAAAGCAGCATCTTCCTCCCCCATTAATGGGGAGGACCGAGGTGGGGGACAGCCAGCACCCTCTAAAGGCAGCGCGCACCCGCCAGTGAAAGCACCCTTCCGTTATTCCGCCTTCAAAATCTCTTCGTGCTCATCCAACCAACCTTGCCTTAACTCCGGCACGGCGCGTTTCAGGCGCTCGAAATAGAGCTCGCTGGTTGGCTTGTCATAATCATTACGCGACAGCTGCGTCACGATGCGGCCGCTTTTCATCACCACAATCTCATCACATACCGCGCGTACTGCGTGCATATCGTGGCTGATAAACAGTACCGACAAGCCCAGCTCGCGGCGCAGCTCGCTGATCAAATCCAGCACGGCAGCAGCGACCACGGTATCCAGCGCTGAGGTCACTTCATCACACAGAATCAAATCGGGTTCTGCAGCCAGCGCACGCGCCAGGTTAACGCGTTGCTTTTGACCGCCCGACAGCGCCCAAGGGCGACGCCACAACACGCTGCGCGGCAGCTTCACCAGATCCAGCAGTTGATATAAACGCTGTTGGCGCGCCGCACCGCTCAAGCCATGAAACAGCGTCAGCGGGCGCGAAAGAATACGTTCAACACTGTGCGACGGGTTCAACGCGGTATCCGCCATCTGGAACACATACTGAATGCGGCGCAGCTCGTTATCGGGACGCTTATGCATATCGCCCGAAATATAGTGCCCGTTAAACAGAATGTGGCCGTGACTCGGCGCGTTTAGCCCGGCAATTGCGTGGGCCAGCGTGGTTTTCCCGGAGCCCGATTCGCCGATGATGCCAATCGCCTGGCCTTTCCATAGCTTGAGATTGATCTCTTCAAGAATGCGGGTTTTCGGATAACCATCGCTACCCCGCGGGCCGTAACCCGCCGACAGATCGCGCACTTCCATCAGTGGCTGGATATCGGCTTCTACCGGACACCAGTTGCTTGGGCGCTCTTTCTGCTGAGCAGCATCCATCAACAGGCGGGTGTATTCCGCCTGCGGTGCGCCAATCAGCTGTGCGGTGCTGCCATATTCGGCAATTTGTCCACGCAGCAGCACCAGAATGCGATCCGCCATTTGCGCGACCACCGCCAAATCGTGGCTGACATAAATTGCCGTCACGCCACGCTGTGCCACTACGCGGCGAAACGCTTTCAGTACTTCAACTTGCGTAGTGACGTCTAATGCGGTGGTGGGTTCATCAAGGATCACCACGTCAGGATCGCCAATCAGCGCCATTGCCGTCATTAAACGTTGCAGCTGTCCGCCAGAAACCTGATGCGGAAAACGGTCGCCGATGGTTTCAGGGTTCGGCAACGCCAGCTCGCGAAACAGCCCAATCGCTTTGGCTTTGGCGTCTTTGCGCGTCATGGTGCCGTGAATCACCACGGGCTCAATCACCTGATCAAGAATCTTCATGCCGGGATTGAACGAGGCCGCCGCACTTTGCGCAATGTAAGAGACTTTGTTGCCGCGAAACGCGCGCAGCTGCGCGGGCGTCAGGCTGTTCACATCGGTCCCGGCCACGTGAATATTGCCCTCGGCGATACGGCAACCGCTGCGAGCGTAGCCCATTAACGCCATTGCGATGGTGGTTTTACCCGAGCCAGACTCGCCAATCAGCGCCAGCACTTCGCCCTTTTGCACCGTGAAGCGAATGTCTGAAACCAGATCGATCTCTTCACCCCTGTCGGTCTGCGCCGTCACGCGCAGTTTATCGACTGAAATCACCGGCATTGCCGTATGTGGCATCACGTTCATGCTCCCTCCTTCGCGAATGTCATGGGGCGCATCGCTTGTAAGCTGTCGATGAACAGGTTGGCACCAATGGTCAGGCTGGCAATCGCTAACGCAGGCATTAACACCGCAGGAGAACCATCAAACAGGCCCTGAATATTTTCGCGTACCAAGGTGCCCCAGTCGGCGTACGGTGGTTGCACACCAAGGCCGAGGAAGCTCAAACCACTCAGCAGCAATACGATGTAGACAAAGCGCAAACCAAAGTCGGTCAACATCGGATGCAGCATATTGGGCAGAATGTCGTGGATCGCGACATACCAGCGGCTTTCGCCACGCAGCCGTGAAGCACGTACGTAATCCATGCTGCGCAAGCTGCTGGCCATGGCAAACGCGATGCGGAATGCGCCCGGCCAGTACGTGAATACCGCTGTAAGGATCAGCATCGGCAGCGAGGAACCAAACACGGCGACGATCATCAGCGACAGTACTTTGCCCGGCAGCACCAGCAGTGCATCGTTGACGCGACCCAGCACCTCTTCCAGCCAGCGTCCCGCCATCGCGGCCAGCAGCGCCAGCAACGTGCCGATCACGCTCGCCAGCAATGCGGCGCTCAGCGCCAGGCCGATGGAGAATTTTGCGCCATACAAAATGCGGCTCAACATGTCACGGCCCAAATAATCGGTGCCCAACACGTTATCAGCGGTTACGCCGCCCATTAACGGGCCGCCACCGATATCATCAATGTTGTGCGGTGCCAGTTGATTACCGAATACCGCCATCAGCAGCCAAAACAGGGACATCAACAAACCCAGTCGGCCTGAAATCGACAACGACTGAAAGAAACGCCAGGGAAGCAGCAGCGTATTCATTAGCTTCTCCATTTCGGATTAAAGGCGATGGTGAGAATGTCTGCCGCCAGCAGCAGCACCAGATACGAGGCGGCGAACAACATCACGCAGAGTTGCACCACCGGCAGATCGCGGTTGCTGACCGCATCCACCAGTTGGCTGGCGAGACCGGGATAGCTAAAAATGGTCTCGATGATAATGACGCCACCAAACAGGTAGGAGAGACTCAGCGATATGGCGTTGGCAATTGGGCCAACTGCATTGGGCAGCGCATGACGCAGCACTGCACGCAGCGGTGAGACGCCTTTCAACAGCGCCATTTCCAGATAGGGGCTGTCGAGCTGGTTGATAATGGCGGCTCGCGTCATGCGGGCCATCTGCGCCACCAGCACGCAGCACAGCGTGAGCACCGGCAGCGCGTAGGATTTCAGATAACTGATTAAATCCATATCCGGGCTGCCAAACGACATCGCAGAGACCCAATGCAGTTTCACCGCAAAGATCAGCACCGCCACGGTCGCGACTAAAAACTCGGGCACCGCAACCGTTGCCATGGTGCCAATCACCAGAGCACGGTCCAGCCTTGAACCCCGATTCATTGCCGCCACAATGCCGATAATCAACGCCAGCGGCACGCAGATCAGCGTGGTGATCCCCGCCAGTTCAAAGGTGGCGGGAATGCGCTGCGCCACTAATTGTGAAACCGGCAGATGGCTGGCAAATGAGGTGCCAAAATCGCCCTGCATCATGCCACCCAACCAACTGAAATAACGCATCAGCAGCGGCTGATCCAAGCCCAACTGCTGACGCAACGCCGCCACCGTTTCCGTGGTAGCGTTTTGCCCAAGGATCATCTGCGCCGCATCACCCGGCAGCATACTGGTGATAAAAACACCACCGCCGAGACGATCAGTAAGGTCAGGATGCCCGCGCCAACACGCCGGGCAATCAGGAACATCATGTATCGGTTCATCGGCGTACTCCTTTTCACGGTAGCGGATAACAGGTTAAGCGGAGAGCCAGGCGAATTCGTGGAAGCGATAGCCCATCATCATGCCCGACGGCCAGGCTTCTACACCTTTCACTTTCTTGCTGTAACCATCAGTGGAGCTGATAAACGTTGGGATGATGGTGCCGCAGTGGTCATAAATCAGTTTCTGCATATCGCCATACATCTGTTTGCGTTTGGCCTGATCGCGCTCGCCGCGTGCAGTCACCACCAGCTGATCGAACTGATCATTCTTCCAGCCCGATTCATTGTTGGGCGCACTCGACATGTAGAACTGCGAAAACAGCATATCCAGCGTGGGCCGTGGGTTGATGGAACCGTAGCCCACCGGATCTTTGGTCCAATGGGTTGACCAGTAACCGTCGTAAGGCACGCGGCGCACTTTGAAATTGATGCCGGTGTTACGCGATATCTGCTGAATCAGCTGACCGCCTTCGTTCGAGCCTTCGATATTTGGCGTGGTGATAATCTCAACCGTCGCGCCGGTCATGCCCGCTTTCTGGATATGGAATTTGGCTTTTTCTGGGTCAAGTGGACGCGGTTTGAGATCGGCGTTGTAGAGCGGATGCCAAGGCGGAACCGGCGTATCGTTACTGACATCGCCATAACCTTGCAGCACGGTTTTCACCAGCATTTCGCGGGGTTGCAGATACTTCATCGCCAACACGAAATCTTCGTTGCTGCCTGGCTTCACATCCGTGCGCACAATCAGGTTGGTGTACATGCCGGATTTACTCTCCAGCACGCCAAAATCGCTGGTGGCTTTGATGCGTTTACAATCGGCGGCACTTAACGTTGAAACGATGTGCAAATCGCCCGACATCATGCCGTTGACGCGTGCGGCCTGATCGGTCACGCCCAGCAGTTCAACTTCATCCAGATGCGGCAAGCCGGGTTTGAAATAATTGGGGTTGCGCGTTCCCACCGAACGGGTGCCCGGCGAGAACTCTTTACAGACATACGGGCCAGTACCGATGCCTTTGGTAAAATCTTTGGTGCCATCCTGAACGATCAGGAACGGCGGCGTAGCCAGCATGTAGGGCACGTCGAAGTTGGCGCTGCTTAACACCAGTTGCACTTCATTATCATTGACTGCCGTGAAGGTTTTGAACTGATCGGCCAGCTTAAAGGCATTTGATGCGACGGCGGGATCTTTGTGGCGGCTCAACGAATAAATAACATCTTTGGCGGTGAGCGGCTTGCCGTCGTGGAAAGTGACGCCTTTGCGCAGTTTGATCTGCCAGGTAATGCCATCCGTTGATTCAATCGATTCTGCCAGCGCCGGTTTGGCGGCAAGGTTTTTATCCAGCTCAGTCAGGCCGTTATAGAACATATATTGACGCGTGTAGTCACCGCTGTTGTTGCTTTTTGCTGGGTCCAGCGTGTCGGTGGCGGAGGCGTTTGACATCGCCGCGCGCAACTTGCCGCCCTTCACAGGGTTCTCAGCAGCAAAGCCCACTTGTGGAAAACCCATCAGACCACTGCTCATTGCGGCGCCTGCCGACAACAACTTCATTAAACTGCGGCGGGACAGTGATCCTTCCGTGATCATCCGCGTCAGTGCCGGATTTACTGCGCCAGAATCTTTATCAAATTTACCCATCTGTAGACCCTCAATAAGCATTCAATAAGCGTTCAATAATCGATCCCCTCACGGTTCCTGGTTACAGGAAGGCGGCAATCAGGCACATCCCAATACGCTTACTGAAATAAGTGATTCGGATGAGCACATGCAGCCAACGCCCCTGCAGCCTGAAACAGGACGGGAAATCAGGAGAGCCGGTCCTTGGCCTTGTAATACAGCCCGGCGAGCGGCAAAACCATGGCTTGCCGTGATAACCAGGCAAGGCAGGCCACGTCTCGCGTTGCCAGGGATTCTGATTGGTTTTTTCAGCCAGCAAGTCGGCCATTACGCGCCCCATCCACACTGACATCTGCGTGCCGTGACCGCTGTAACCGAGTGAATAAAACAGGCCATCCTGTTCACCGGCGCGTGGCAGGCGATCGGCGGTCATGTCCACCATGCCGCCCCAGCAATACGCCACGCGAGCCTTGCTCAACGGCGGAAACAGCGTGGCGAACGCATTACGCAGGATCTCTCCACTGCGTGAATCGGAGGTAGGGTTACTGACAGCAAAGCGTGCCCGGCCACCAAACACCAAGCGACGGTCGGCGGTGGTGCGGAAATAGTTACCGAGGTTCATTGAGGTGACATACGTGCGATCCTGCGGCAAGACCTGACGCAGCAGTTCGTCGCCTAATACTTCCGTTACCACGATGAAACTGCCCACCGGCACGATGCGGCGCTGGAACCAGGGAAATGGCCCTTCCGTTGAGCAGCCGGTTGCCATCAACACTTTGTCGGCAACGATTTCACCCTGAGCGGTTTGCACGCGATGGCGATAGCCGTCGAGGCGCTCCAGCCCGGTCACTGCATGATGCGGATAAATTTTTGCGCCGTGGCGTGCAGCCGCATTCGCCAACCCCACACCAAACTTGCCCATGTGCATCTGTCCGCCGCGCTTTTGCAACAAGCCGCCGTGGAAATCGTTGCTGCCCACTTCGCGATGAATCTCCTCTTTGCCGAGCAGTTCAATCTCTGGATCAACGGTGCGGCGCATCAATTCCCAGGCTTCGCGTAGACCGGCGAAATGGGACGCTTTACTCGCCAGTTTGATTTTGCCGCACAAGCGAAAATCGCAATCGATCTGTTCTTCATGCGTGAGCTGCTCGACATAGCTCACCGCTTCGTCGTAAGCACGATAGAAGCGGCTGGCCTGTTCTACGCCCTGGCTCGCCACCAGCGAAGCGAAATTCTGCGCTACGCCAGTATTACAGTGCCCACCGTTACGCCCTGAGGCTTGGCTCATTACCTCGCCGCTTTCCAGCACCACCACGCTGACGCCGCTGCGTGCCAGATTGAGCGCCGCCGAGATGCCGGTAAACCCGCCGCCGATTACCACGACATCAGCCTGTGAAGGCAGTGATTCTTTGGCCGCGCCGGTAAAAGCGGGGCGGTGGCTTGCCAGAACGATTCGAGTTTCATTACGTGGTCCTTAGAGTCCGACGACGCCAGGCAGGCCGCCAATGTCTTTGATTTCGGTGTAGCCGTAAGCCGGATTGGCGGGCTCATGCCCACGGTCCACCCAGACTTTGTTGGTAATGCCGAGATCGTGCGCGGTCATCAGGTCATATCGCAGGCTGGAAGAGACGTGCAAAATTTCGTCTGGTCGGCAATCGAGCTTCTCCAGCATGTATTCGAAGCCTTTCATCTGTGGCTTGTAAGCGCCCACTTCTTCTGCGGTGATGGTCATGTGAATTGGCGCACCGAGACGCGGAACATGATGCGGAATCAGGTCATTCATGGAGTTGGTCAGCAGCACCAGCGGGAACTCTTTTGCCACTTTAGCCAGCCCGGCGGGCACATCTGGATGCGGGCCCCAGGTGGCGCAATCGGTATAGATGAAGTCGCTGTCAGCTTTATCCCAGCGCACGCCCCATTTTTTGCAGGTGCGCTGCAGAGCGTTGCTCACTACGTCGTAATAAGGCTTCCACGCGCCTAGCACTTCATCCATGCGATAACGGGCGAAATCGGTGGTAAATGCGCTCATCGCTTCTGGCGCTACGCGCTCAGAGAAACAGCGTTCTGCGGCACCGGCCATATCAAAGAAGATCAGCGTGCCGTAACAGTCAAAAGTGATGTATTTAGGTTTAAACAGTGCCATGAAACAACCTCGTCATTGTCAGATGTTCAGTTTAAAAATCGATGAGTACGCTTTTCTGGCGTTGGCAGGCCTGAAACGCCTGACGGCCTAAATCTTTGCCGATGCCCGATCCGATAAACCCGCCGGTTGGAATAATGAAGTCGCCAGAACGGCCGTAGCGATTGATCCACACGGTGCCCGCTTCAATGGCGCGCATCGCACGCAGCGCGCGCGGTAAACTCATGGTGTGAACCCCAGCGCACAGACCATAAATCTCATGCGCTGCCAGTGCTAAACCTTGCTCTTCGTCGTCAAAGGTTTGCACCGTCAACACCGGGCCAAAAATTTCCTGCTGCACGGCGGGATTATCCTGCGCCACGCCGCTAAGCAAGGTGGGCTGCCAAAACCAGCCGCCGTCTGTGTTAGCAAAACGTTCACCGCCCACCAACACTTCTGCGCCCTGCGCTTTTGCTGCCTCGATAACCGAACAGACTTTGTTGCCTTGGCGTTCGTCGATCAGTGGCGCATAGCGGCTTTGATCGTTCCAGGTTACGCCAGGCTGAACTTCGCGGCACAGCGCGGCTAAACGTTCAACCAGCGGATCGGCAATGCCTCGCTGTACAATCAAGCGGGTGCCCGCGACGCAGGCTTGTCCGCCGTTAGCGGTGAAGCCCCGAAGAATACGTTGCGCCAGCTGATCAATATCGCCCGCATCATCAAACACCAGCTGCGGGCTTTTACCGCCCAACTCCAGCGTGACCGGCTTCATGCCAAACTGCGCAGCATCACTCATGATGCGGGCGCCGGTTAACGTTGAACCGGTGAACGAAACTTTGCGCACCAGCGGATGTTTTACCAAGGCACTGCCAGTCACCGCGCCGCTGCCCTGCACAATGTTCAGCACGCCAGCGGGTAATCCTGCTTGCACTGCCAGCTCAGCCATGCGCACGGTTGAAAATGGCGTCAGTTCTGAAGGCTTCAGCACCACAGCATTTCCTGCTGCCAGCGCCGGGCCGCATTTCCATGACGCCATCGACAATGGGAAATTCCATGGCGTAATGGCACCAATCACGCCATAAGGTTCAGGGATCAGCATGCCGAGGCTGCTTTCACGGGTAGGAAACAGGTCACCGCTGTATTTGTCTGCACATTCGGCGTAGAAACGAATGGCTTCTGCAGTGAACGGAATTTCGTGCTGCACCACATCACTGATTGGACGGGTTGAACCCAGCGATTCAAGTTGCGCTAATAAGCTGTCTTGCTCGATGAGATCGGCCCAGCGACGTAATACGCGACCACGTTCACGCGGTGAACAGCTCGACCAGCCGCTGGTTTTCAGTGCCTGGTGCGCACTATTCACTGCGCGATCAACATCATCCGGCTGGGCTTCATTGATCGTGGCAAAGACTTTGCCATCGGAAGGCCGCTTGACCGCAAACGGCGCGCCTTGTGTCTGAGCATGTTGGCCATCAATATAATGACCAACAGGAAGAGAGACTTTTTCAGGGTCGAAACTTAACATGGAAGAATCCTTATTTGTTACACCCATCACTCGCTGATTAATTAGCTTTTCATCGCGACTTATATTCAGTGTTAATAAGCTAATGCAGAAAGTATGCCAGCCACGAAAAAAATAAAAATGCGTTTAAAACAGCGCAAAAAAATTTTCTGCCGTATTACAGCAGCAAAATTTGCGGAATTGCCGAACATTTAAACAGATGATTTACTTCACAAAATATTTGCATCGCTTTGGTGCGCCATGCACGAAACTTGCACTAAAAGGGAGAGGACGCGTAAAACTGGATGCAGCTCACAACATAAAAATGCCCATATTATTAATTGCAGGCGCTTTTTAATTAGTTACTTGCTAATACTAATTTTTAAATTATGTGAATACCTTCACGTATTCCCTAAATAATTCAGGTCGAAGAAAGGTGTGTAACCAACGCACCGGCTGTTTTAATTAGGAAATTAACGCTGTGTATCCCCTAAATAATTCAGTTCGAAGACAGGCAGGCAACCATTGCACCGGCAGTTTTAAGTATAAGAATAACGCTACATCCTCTACATAACTGAGGTCGAAGATAGGCATGCAACCAACGCACCGGCAGTTTTAATTAGGAAATTAACGCTGTGTATCCCCTAAATAATTCAGTTCGAAGACAGGCATGCAACCATTGCACCGGCAGCTTTAAGTATAAGAATAACGCTACATCCTCTACATAACTGAGGTCGAAGATAGGCATGCAACCAACGCACCGGCAGTTTTAATTAGAAAATTAACGCTGTGTATCCCCTAAATAATTCAGGTTGCAGGAAGGCGGCAAGCGCGTAAGTCCCCGGGAGCATACATAAGTATGTGACCGGGGCGAACGCGTGCAGCCAACGCACCTGCAGCCTGAAGTATGAAGGGGATATCAGAGGCTACCGATATGGAAGGTCTTCTGTTCCAGATACTCATCTATTCCGTAGCGTGAACCTTCGCGGCCTATTCCTGATAATTTCACCCCGCCAAAGGGCGCAACCTCTAATGAAATAGCACCGGTGTTGAATCCGACCATACCAAATTCCAGTGACTCGGCGACACGCCAGGCGCGACGAATATTTTCCGTGAAGAAATAGGCGCCAAGGCCATATGGCGTATCGTTCGCCATGGCAATCGCCTGTTCTTCATCATCAAAAATAAACAGCGGTGCCACTGGGCCGAAGGTTTCTTCATGAGCTATACGCATTTTGTTCGTGACATCACCTAATACCGTCGGCTGGACATAGGTTCCGTTGCCCTTGCTGATTCCGCCTGTGAGCAATGTCGCGCCCTGACTGAGGGCATCGTCGATATGGCTGTTAACTTTTTCAACCGCACGCTCGTTGATCAGCGGCCCGATGGTGCTGCCTGGCGTGAAACCGTCGCCCACTTTTAAGGTTGCTACCGCTTCCAACAGACGCGCTGAGAAATGTTCATAGATGCCACGTTGCACCAGGATGCGGTTAGCACAGACGCAGGTTTGCCCCGCATTGCGGAATTTACTCACCATGACGCCTGCTACGGCGATGTCGATATCGGCGTCATCAAACACAATCAATGGCGCATTACCGCCTAATTCCAGGCTAAGGCGTTTGATGCTGTCGGCGCTTTGCTGCATCAATAACTGACCCACGCGGGTGGAACCGGTAAAGGAGATTTTGCGTACAGTGCGACTTTCGGTTAACGCCGCACCAATCTCGGTGGGCAAACCAGTGACAACTTGCAATACGCCGGAGGGAAAGCCTGCGCGCTCTGCCAGAACCGCCAAGGCCAGCGCAGAAAGCGGTGTCAGCTCTGAAGGTTTCACAATAATTGGGCAGCCCGCCGCCAGAGCCGGAGCGACTTTGCGGGTGATCATGGCGATAGGGAAATTCCACGGCGTGATGGCGGCTGCCACCCCAACCGGCTGTTTCAATACCAGAATGCGGCGATCGTCGCTGGGAGAAGGAATCGTATCGCCATAAATGCGGCGCGCCTCTTCGGCAAACCATTTCACGAAGCTGGCACCATACAGTACTTCGCCTTTGGCTTCCGCCAGCGGTTTGCCCTGCTCAGCGGTCATGATGATTGCCAGGTCATCCGCGTTATCAACAATCAGCTGATGCCATTTTTCCAGCAGCGCTGCGCGAGCAGCATTGGGCGTTTTTCCCAGCTGATGCGTACTGCATCGGCATGGGCAATAGCTTGTTCGGTTTCTTCCCGGCCTAACGCCGGTATGGTGGCAATGGTTTCACCGGTGGCTGGATCAATGACCGGCAGCGTTTCGCCCTGATGTGCGTCTTGCCAGCGTCCGCCAAACAGCGCCTGCTGGCGCAGCAGATCGCCATCTTTAAGTTGTATCCGCGACATAACATCCCCTCGTGATGGTTTTATTTCACTTTATCGCGTCGCGTCAGCGCAGGATGTTTTTCTACGGGATGAGAAAGGAAGTTCAGGGAGTTTTCACTGCGGAAAAAAATTTTATGCCGTGGAACGCGCCCAGCCTTGCCGGGCGCTTTTGCTTAAATTTGGAAATCGAGTACCGGTTCTTCATCGCTGGTGTAAGAGAGCGCTTGACGCTTGATCTCTTCCAGCGACAGATTGGCATTACACAACTCCAGGAACTGCCAGACGTAATTGCGCTGGAGCTGGCCGCGCTTCAGACCGAGCCACACGGTGCTGGCTTCAAACAGATGCGTTGCATCCAGACGTACCAGATCTTCACCCTCATCCAGCTCACAGGCTTGATCAGCGAGAATACCGACGCCAAGACCGAGTTTTACATAGGTTTTTACTACGTCGGAGTCCTGCGCACTCAGCACGATATCAGGCCGTAAGCCCGCGCCCTGGAATGCGCGGTCAACCCGCGAACGGCCTGTTATGCCCTGACGATAGGTGATCAGTGGATACTGGCTGAGTTTACTGAGTGAAACCGGCTGCTGCTGCACCAGTTCGTGTTCTTTCGGCACCAACAAGGCGTGATGCCAGCTGAACCATGGAAAGGCGGCCAGGCTAGAATTATTCACCAGCTGTTCACTGGCGATACCGATATCCGCTTCGCCTGCCAGCAACATGGTGACGATCTCCTGCGGCGAACCTTGGTTTAACTCCAGGCGCACGTTGGGATAGAGCTGACGGAACGCCTTGATCACACGCGGCAGGCTGTAACGCGCCTGAGTATGGGTAGTGGCGATGGTGAGAATACCGCTGGTTTCGTTGGTAAAGACATCGGCGAGACGCCGCACTTTGCCCGCCTCATCAAGAATGCGTTCGGCAATGGTGAGCAGCGCTTTGCCCGGCTCAGTCATCCCCAACAGACGCTTACCGCGACGGATGAAAATTTCTACACCGAGCTCATCTTCCAGATCGCGTATATGGCGACTCACTCCCGACTGGGAAGTAAACAGCGTATTCGCAACTTCCGTTAAGTTAAACTCACAGCGGGCCGCTTCACGAATGATTTTAAGTTGCTGGAAATTCACGATATTTACCTCCCTTTACGAAACCTGTTCTTCAGATGGTAAGAACTATTATTGATAACAACAAATAATAAAAAAGATTCTTATATGACTTTAGGGAATAAGTGGAGGGGTTGGGGTGCGAACCGGGCGCGATGGTTTAAAGGTTCGGGGCGCGAACCGGCGCCTGAGTTCAAAGCGCCGAACCGGGCGACTGGGTTGGGGGCGCGAACCGGGCACGGAGGCTTTTTCGTTCGCCCGCCAGCCGGCAGTTTCATTTCCTCTCTGCGGGCGACCGACAAGGGTTGCTGAGCGGCAACCCTTGACCCGCGCTTCCGGCCAGCCCCCTCGCCGCTTCGCGGTTCCCTCGTTTTTTCACGATTTCTGACGGACCGGACGGATTCGCCATCCCTGGCTCACCCCGTCCTCTTCGCGGCATCCCTGCCGCTCGTCCTGAAATCCCTCATTCTCTCGGCGAGTGAAATGGCCTCTGGCAAACCCCGCGGCAACAGCGGCACCTTTTCTTTTATGTTTTGCACTGCTGTGAATCTCATAAACCCATTCCGCGTTCTCGCGTCTTCGATGACTGAATTTCATTTCTGACGGACCGGACGGATTCGCCATCCTGGCTCACCCCGTCCTCATCGCGGCATCCCTGCCGCTCGCCCTGAAATCCCTCATTCTCTCGGCGAGTGAAATGGCCTCTGGCAAACCCCGCGGCAACAGCGGCACCTTTTCTTTTATGTTTTGCACTGCTGTGAATCTCATAAACCCATTCCGCGTTCTCGCGTCTTCGATGACTGAATTTCTGCCGTCCTGCTTTGGGCTTTAAATTTATGAACTGAGTTTTGAGTTTTGAGATTTGAGATTTGAGATTTGAGATTTGAGATTTGAGTTTATTTTTGGCGCATCGGAGTTTCAGACGAAGATTTATGTAAGAAAGAAAAAGGAAGTGGCAGGCGGTGGTGTGCCGGAGGCATACGGTGCGCTGAGGAAAGAACGGAGGCCAGGGCGAGCGGCAGGGATGCCGCGAAGAGGCTGGGTCGAGCCAGGACGGCGAGTCCAGCCGGTCCGTCAGGCCGGGTGAGTGACGAGGGAACCGCGCGAAGCGTGGCGCGGAGTCTGCCGGACGCCGGGATTGTTAAGGGGCTGGCGTAAGCCCCTTAACACGTCCGCCTGCCCGGAGCAGATGAAACTCCCCAGCGCCTGGCGGGCGGAATTTTCTCAGTGCAAATCCGCTGCAAGCAAAATCCGCACTCCGTGCACTGACCTTGGCCCGCTGCAAGCGTGACATACCCACACTGGGCATTCACCACCAGCGGCTGGTCGGTCCGCAAACCGACAAATCAGCTCACTAGCATCAGCTCGCGCTCTTCTGTCAGCGGCTTATTCAATAACGACAATAGAATATTTTTTACTGCTTGCGCCGAAGGAGACAGCGGCAAACGTGCGGAGACGTTTAGCGACAGCGGCAGATTCAGCGATGGGCTGTTGATGCGCGCCATCCAGGCATTGGTTGAACCCACTAGCGAACGCGCGGCGGATTCGGGTAACACGGTAACGCCCATGCCGCTGGCCACGGCGGCAGTCAGTGTGGAAATAGATTCAATCTCACCGATAATGCGCGCGCTCAGACGACGCAGTGAGAACGCTTCGTCAACGCGTTTGCGCACTGCACTGTAATCACGTGGCAAAAACAGGCTCATCTGCGCGACATCCGCCAGATCCACGGTGCTGCCAGGACAATCAGTCGCACCCACCAGATAAAGCTCTTCTTTCATTAATGGGATGCTGTTAATACCGGCCGTCGGCGCACGATCGTACAACACTGCCATATCGAGCTGACCGTTCATCACTTTTTCATTGAGTGAACTGCCGCTGTTTTCGTGCAGATACACCAGCACATCTGGAAATTGTTCGCGAACCGTTTGCAGCAATGGCATGGTCAGCGTAGAGGCCGCTGTGCCGGGCGCAAGGCCAATCGAGACTTGGCCATTCAACGCTTGTCCGGCGTTGATCACGGCTGTTTGTGCCTGCTCACACTGACGCAGAATAGTGCGTGCGTGAGCATAGAGAATTTTACCGGCTTCGGTTGGCGTTACGCCGCGCTTAGTACGGATCAGCAATTGTTGATCCAGTTCATTCTCCAGCGTAGCGACCTGCTGGCTGAGCGCAGGCTGTGCAATATGCAGCACTTCTGCTGCCTGAGTCAGACTGCCGATATCGACGATTTTAACAAAGTACTTCAGTCGTCTTAAATTCATCATGCCTCCGTCACCTTCCCCGAATAGTTAGCTGGTCGAGCCAGCCACTTTGTAGTGAAGGAAATTGCAATATGCAGGCCAGGTTGCAACATAAGGTGTCTTAGAAAAGCCAGAGTTATCCTAACGGCCCGGAAAATAAGCGTTTCTAATTACCTCTTACGGGTTAATAAGCACAAAGCATGAGTGATGGCATCAAATAACTTAGGGGCGCGCACTGATATGGTGCAGAAGTTGCGAGTCAGATGTGCAAAAAAGTGATGGCTGGTCGTACACTTTTAGTGCAGTTCGATCCAAGAGGGCGCATCAAAGAGGCGTAGAGACTGCCTTAACAGATATCCAGAAGTTAATATGATGTAAACGTTATCAGTGGTTAATCTTATGATCGCGAGGTTAGGCGTCGTTTGTCCCCCACCTCAGTCCTCCCCCATACATGGGGGAGGAAGACGCTGCAATATGCCCGCTCTGTACCTGCATGTGGCAGCGTCTCCTTCCCCGCGTTGCGGGGAAGGCCGGGATGGGGGACATCGCGCAGAGGAGGTCGTTTGTCCCCCACCTCAATCCTCCCCCATAAATGGGGGAGGAAGACGCTGCAATATGCCCGCTCTGTACCAGCATGTGGCAGCGTCTCCTTCCCCGCGTCGCGGGGGAAGGCCGGGATGGGGGACAGCGCGCAGAGGAAGTCGTTTGTCCCCGCCTCAATCCTCCCCCATAAATGGGGGAGGAAGACGCTGCAATATGCCCGCTCATTAACCGCATGTGGCAGCTATTTACCCGCATGCGGCAGCGTATCAGCGTTTTTTACGGTTACGATGCATATCTATGGAGACAGCCGCGACGATGATGATGCCTTTGATGATGTCCTGAATATAAGCATCCACGCCAATGAAGGTGAATCCGCTTTTTATCAACCCGAGGATCACCGCGCCAATCAGCGTACCGGTAATGCGGCCGACGCCGCCCATTAAGCTGCTGCCGCCGATGACCGCTGCCGCAATCGCATCCAGTTCGTAGGCCATGCCCATGCTTGACTGTCCGCTGCTGACGCGAGCCGCCAGCACCACGCCTGCCAGGCCAGAAAGTGCGCCCGCGATGGTATAAACGATGATCAAATATTTGTTCACGTTGATACCGGAGACTTTCGCCGAGGTCATGTTACCGCCGATGGCATAAACATATTTTCCGTAGCGCGTATGCTTAAGTGCGATATGGAACAGGAAAGCCACCACCAAAAAGATAATCACCGGCATTGCGCCCTGACCGATTGAAGTAAAGCTGTCGGAGAGGAAACTGATCGGATTACCCTGCGTGTAATACTGCGCCAAGCCGCGCGCGGAAACCATCATGCCCAGCGTGGCAATGAACGGTGGGATGCCGGTGCGGGTAATCAATACGCCGTTGACCAGGCCGCACAGTAATCCGACCCCAATCCCGGCACCAATCGGTATTGCCGCAGGCATATTCACCAGCGACGGGAACATCGGTGAAAGACTATCAGACGTTTGCGCAAGACTCGCTGCCACCACGGCTGTCAGGGCAATGACCGAGCCGGAGGACAAGTCGATGCCGGTGGTAATAATAACTTGTGTCACGCCAACCGCGATAATGCCGATGATCGCAACCTGCAGCAGAATCAAAATCAAACGGTTAGTGTTCATCAGGAACGATTGGTCGCGTACGTACCAACCGGCCATTTCAAAAATTAATGCGATACCGACCATGACGATAAAGATGCCGGTATCTCTGGGCAGCTTGTGCCGCAGATTGGTGAAAAAGAGGGTTGCTGCTGGGATGCCGGATTGGCAGTCACTTTCATATTGCTCATAGTTTTCTCACGCCTCACTCAGATGCCAACGACAGAATGGTTTCCTGGTCGGCGTCTTCTTTATCGAGGATGCCGGTTATACGTCCGCCGTGCATAACCATCACGCGGTCGCTCATGCCGAGGATTTCCGGCAGTTCAGACGACACCATGATGATTGCCACGCCACGATTCGCCAGTTCACTGATCAAGCGATAGATTTCAGCTTTCGCCCCGACGTCAATACCGCGCGTCGGTTCGTCCAGAATCAAAATCTTGGGTTGAGCCAGCAGCCAGCGCGCAATCAACACTTTCTGCTGATTACCGCCGCTGAGGTTATTGATGATCTGATCCATGGTTGGCGTTTTGATGTTAAGACGACGAATCTGCTCCATGCAGTCCTGCGCCATCTTCACGTGACTGACAAAGCCGCTTTTGCCGCTGTATTCCGGGATGTTGACGATGCTCATGTTCTCCATCACCGACAACACCAGAAACAGCCCGGACTTTTTACGATCCTCTGTCAGAAACGCCATGCCTTTCTCAATCGCTGTCGAGGGTGAATCGATATTCACCGGCACGCCATCAATCAGCACTTCGCCGCTGTCAAAACTCTCCATACCAAACAGACTTTCCATCACCTCGCTGCGCCCTGCGCCAACCAGTCCCGCAACACCGAGGATTTCCCTTTACGCAGCGTAAAATTGATGTCGGTGAAGCGATCTTTGCAGGTGAGATTACGCACCGTCAGCACATCTTCGCCGATGGCATTGTTGAATTTCGGGAAGAGCTGGGTCAGTTCACGCCCTACCATTTGGGTGATCAGCGACTGACGTGTAAACGCCGAGGTTTGGTTGCTGCCAATCCAGCTGCCATCACGGAAAATACTGACTTCGTCAGTAATCGCGAATATCTCATCCATCTTATGGCTGATATAGATGATGGCTTTGCCCTGCTCACGCAGGTCGCGAATAATGGTAAACAGATGGGCAACTTCGGTTTCCGTCAGCGCGGAGGTGGGTTCGTCCATGATCACGACGTCTGAATTCCATGACACCGCTTTGGCAATTTCGACCATTTGCTGCGACGCAATACTGAGATCGCCTACCATCCGATCGGCTTTCAACCGAATATTCAGTCTGTTTAACAGCTCTTGAGTTATCTGGTTAAGCTTGCCGTGATCGACGAAGCCAAGCCTCATCGGCTCACGTCCCAGCCAGATGTTCTCAGCGACTGTCATGTACGGCACCAGATTCAACTCTTGGTGAATCATCGAAATGCCGGAACGCAACGCGTCCATCGTGTCCTGAAACTGCACCGGCTCCCCTTTAATGCGGATGGTACCCATATCGGGACGGTACATCCCGATAAGGCACTTCATTAAAGTGGATTTGCCCGCGCCATTTTCGCCCATCAAGGCATGCACCGTTCCCGAACGCACGCGCAGCGAGACGTTGTCGAGTGCTTTGACTCCCGGGAAAAATTTGCTGATACCTTCGGCTTCAAGCGCAAAAGCGGTCATACATCACCTCCGTACGGCTAAGTCGGGAACGACTATTTCTGGTTCATGCTGGTGTATTTGGTGTAGTTCTCTTTGGTGATCAGCTGGAACGGGATATCGACCACTTTCTGCACTTTCTCGCCATTAACCAGTTTTATCGCCGTTTGCACCGCGCCTTCACCCTGACCTTTGGCATCCTGGAATACGCTGGCGACCATTTTGCCGTTCTTGATCATCTGCAACGCATCTGGCGTACCATCTACGCCCGCCACTAAAATGTGATTGTCGTTTTTGCCCAGCGCCTGTAGCGCACCGATCGCCATTTCATCGTTATTGGCGGCAATGGCCTGAATGTCATCACCTGCTGTCATCCAGTTGCTGACAACGTCAACCGCATCATTGCGGGTAAACTTCGCCGTCTGTTTTTGGATGATTTTGATGCCGGGATATTTCGCCACTACCGCTTCAACCCCTTTGGTACGTTCACGGGTTGACTCATTGGCTAAATCGCCCAATAAAATGGCAATATTGCCTTTCCCGTTCATGGATTTAGCCAATGCTTCCATCTGCAAACGCCCGGCCAGCTCAGAATCGGAACCAACATAGGCCATCTTGTCTGTGAGATCAGCCTGAGGACGACGGTTAACAAACACCAGCGCCACGCCTGCTTTTTTGGCCTGATCCAGAATCGGTTTTACCGCATTGGTATCCACCGGGTTCACGATGATGGCGTCGACGCCTTGACCGATAAAGTTCTGCACCTGCTGAAGTTGCTGCGCCACATCGCCTTTGGCATCTTCGATCTGACCTTTTACGCCATCTTTCTGCATCTCTTTCTGAATTGAGGTGCGCACAATGGTCAGAAAGTTGTCATCGAACAGCGCCATAGAGACGCCAACTTGAATATCTTTTGCCATTGCGGCGGCGGGCAACATGCAGGCTAACAGTGAAGCAACGATCGTTTTTTTAATGTTCATAGGAACCCTTCTTTATTGTTAACTTGCTCAGTGAGTTGACACCGCGAATGAAAAATATCTTTTACATTCATTCAACACTGCTGGCGTTTTTTATCAGTTTGTTAAGGTAAGACTTTCGGTTTAACGCTTTTTTGTGACCGATAACTCCTTTTCACAATCTCTTGATCTCAAAACATTTAATTTCAAAATCGCGTTTCACTTTTTTCACTTAATTTCCTCCGTGACCGTAAGCAGTTCGTTTGTTCCATATATTGGCGTTTTGAAATTTTTATCATAAAAGCACTGAAATGATTGTTTTAACATCGTCAAATAACAAAACTTTGACACGCCTCTAACATCTACAGAGAAATGCGCTTAAAGTGAGATCTCGTTGGCAGATTGAAAAGCAGGCGAATGCCATAAAAATGCGGCAATCCGCTGCTTTTACGAGCACTTGAACGCAATAAGACAAAGAGGGCTTTGACAACCCGCAGCAGCGTCGTTAATATTCGCCCCGTTCAAACGATTCCTCTGTAGTTCAGTCGGTAGAACGGCGGACTGTTAATCCGTATGTCACTGGTTCGAGTCCAGTCAGAGGAGCCAAATTTGAAAAGCCCGCTCAGGGAAACCTGAGCGGGCTTTTTGCTTTCCATCGCACGGTGTTTTCGCGGTTTCGACGCGAGCAAACGGGCATCGGGTTCCCGGCAGAATTACCGCAGTCGCCTCTGCTGCCAAAAGCATCAAGCCGCGGCTGTGTTAAAGTATCCCTTTCATTACTCCTGTTACTGAGCCCCATGTCGGATATTACAAAACGAAAAAATGACCCGGAAGGGCTAAAAAACGCATTGTCGCAGGTGCATTAAAAACCTTTGCTGAGTTCGGTATGCAGGGTGCGCGCATGGAGCAGATCGCTGAGAACGCGCAAACCACCAAACGCATGGTGGTGTATCACTTTGGCACTAAAGAGCAGCTTTATATTGAGGTGCTTGAGCAGGTTTATCAGGCAATTCGCCAGCATGAAACGGGCCTGAATCTGGCCGTCATGTCACCCGAAATCGCGATGACTAAACTGGTCGAAGCCAGCTTTGATTACCATGTTTCGCATCCCGATTTTATGCGTTTAGTCTGTACCGAAAACCTGCTGCGTGGCCGCTACATCAGCCAATCCGCACGCATTAAAGAACTTAATCGCAGTGCGCTGGATCTGCTGGATGACATCCTGACGCGCGGTCAGCAGCAAGGCCTGTTCATTAAAGAGGTGCAAACCATCGATGTGCATCGCCTGATCAGCAGTATTTGCGTCCACCACGTATCAAATCGCTATACCTTTAATGCGTTGTTCAGCCCGGACAACAACGAAGAGGAGAGCATCCAACGAAATCGTCACCTCGCGGTGACCGCAACGTTGCGATACATCCGCAAGCACGATTAGCAAAGCCAGCCCGCGTGGGTAATGGTCTACGCTTGATAGACGAACCCGCAAATACCTTAAAACAGGAATGCAGTTGTGAGCAGAGACGCCCGCCTTTATCCGCTTCGCCAAACTCATGTTGAACCACAAGATGACGCACTGTGGAACTGGGCACAAAACGCTCAGGTTGGCAGCCGTCAGCAGGTAAAACGTCCGGCAAACGAAGCGGAACTTCAGCAATTACTTCGCCAGTCACAATGCCAGGTACGCGTGGTTGGCAGCAAACTTTCGCCTGGCCGAATGCTACATGTGGGCGAGAACGATTTACTGCTGGATCTCAGTGCCCTTTCCGGCCTGATCGCCAGCGATGAAAACAGTGTTACTTTTGGCGCGTCTACGCCGCTGCAACAGGTTTATCGCACACTGACGGAAATGGATCGGATGCTGGGATCGTCACCTGGCGTCATTGCAGTGCAGACGCTGGCGGGTGCGATGGCTACCGGCACGCACGGTCAGGGATTACAGCAAAGTTCATTGGCGGATGAAGCGCTGCGCATTCGCATGGTGCTCGCCGATGGCTCGCTGCGTGAATTTGACCGTGGCGATGATGATTTTGCCGCCGCACAGGTCACGCTGGGTGCACTGGGCATTATCACCGCCGTGACGTTGCGCACTGAGCCGTTCCGCATTTTTACCTGCCATAAATTTGCCGTTAGCGCCGATAACCTTGAACAAGATTTACCGCGTTGGAACGACGAATATCCGCTGAGCAAAGCCTGGTGGTTTGTCGATGACAACTTGATGCATGTCTGGAATGCTCACGAAGCCAGTGACGCTGAATGTCAGCGCTATGAGCAGAACCATCGTCAGGTTGTAGAGCACGCGAATACCGGTGACGACAGCCTGAATGACACCATCGACCAAACCCTGGCACACATGCATCGCGATACGCAGATTCACGGTAAAGGCGGTAAGCAGTTCCGCACCGTGACCCGTTTCCGTGACTTTACCGATGTGACGGGCGACATCTATCAGTTATTTTGCCGTGGCATTGCGGTGCCGCAAATCAATGTGGAAATTGGCGTCCCGCTGGAAAACACGCCCGCGATCATCAGCAAGATCAAAAGCTGGTATGCAGAAAATCGTCCGCACATGCATTATCCCATTATTTTGCGCTGTACCGGCGCGTCATCCGCCTGGCTAAGCCCTTCTTACCAGCGCCCTACCTGCTATTTTGGCTTTGTGGTTTATTACGCCGATGATGGTTCACTTTCGCAGGATGGGCTGCATTTTTTGACAGAAATAGAAAAACTGCTGGTCGAAGAAGGCGGCCGTCCGCATTGGGGTAAATACTACGATGACCAGCGCTACACGTGGCGAGAAATCTACCCTAAATGGGATGAGTTCCGTGCCTTGCGCCGTCAGCTCGATCCACAGCTTCGCTTCAGTAACGACTACATCAATACACTTTTTGATTGAATTAAACGGGGAAAATCATGTTTGCTTGGGTAACGTTGTTGACTCAACCCGATTATTTAGTCGGCGTGAAAGCGCTGCACCGCTCGCTGAAACAGAGCGAAACACGCTGGCCGCTGGTGGTGATGACCACCGATGCGATCCCCTTGGCCGATCGCGAAGATTTGCAGGCCCAGGGCTGCGTTATTCACCATGTTGACCCGCTCTATCCGCGTGATGACCTGGATCAGCACTACGCATCCGCCCAGTTTGGTGAAGTCTGGACCAAACTGCGTGCCTGGCAGCTCACCGAGTGTGAGCGCGTGGTGTTTTTAGACGCCGACATGCTGGTACTGCAAAACATGGATGAGCTGTTTACGCTGGATCTCGGTGATAATCAGCTGGCGGCGTGTCACGCTTGCCGCTGTAATCCCAATAAAATTGCCTCTTACCCCGCCAGCTGGCAGCCGGAAGCGTGTCATTATACCTGGCAGGATCGCGGTGAGCCGGCACCCGCCGAGCTCGACAATTATCTCAACGGCGGTTTTCTGGTACTTAAGCCTGATAACGCGGTGTTTGAAGCGCTGGAGCAGCGCATCGCCGCTATCGATGATTTGAGTGCTTACGCCTTCTCTGAGCAAGATTTGTTGAATGAGGTGTTTGAAGGACGTTGGCTGGTGCTGCCTTATATCTACAACGCACTGAAAACACTGCCGTTTCAGCACAGCCAAATGTGGCAAGGTGATGAAGTGAAGAATCTGCACTACATTCTGGCTAAGCCGTGGAACCGCGATTTGGATCAGCCGGAAATCGAGCGTGACCGGTATTACGCGCTGGATAAACTCTGGTGGGAAAAAAGCGCCGAACGTTAATGTGCAGCCTGCCTTCCCTTGTGGAGGCAGGCTATTTACTCTCTACCTAAATCTCACACCGGCATCCATTTACGTTCCATAGCAGAGACCGCAATCGCTTCCAATACTTTCTGCACCTGTAAGCCTTCAGCGAAATCAGGCCACATTTTGTCGCCCGCCGCGATACCGTTGATTAAGTCGCGGATCTCTACCGTCTTCTGATCGTTAAAACCGATGCCGTGGCCCGCCGAAATACAAAAATTGGCATAATCGGGATGCGCCGGGCCGGTTAAAATCGTCTTAAATCCCTGACGTCCCGCGGGATCATCGTGAAGATAAAGCTCAATTTCGGCCATGCGTTCCTGGGTATAACGCAGCGTTCCCTTGGTACCGGTGACTACATAAGTTAGCCCCATTTTGCTGCCGCAGGCGATGCGTGAGGTTTCAATTACGCCGTGCGCACCATTGTTAAATCGCAGCAGTGCACTGGCCTGATCTTCATTTTCAACCGCCACATGCTGGCTGAGATCTTTAGGATTAGGGCGCGATTTAATCACCGTCATCATATCGCCGCTCACTTCAGCAATATCGCCCACCAAATAGTGCGCCATGTTGACGATGTGCGCCGCCAGATCGCCCAGCGCGCCTAATCCTGCCAGCGCTTTTTGGCAATGCCAGTCGAGTGGGGTTTCTGGTTTAGCCAGATAATCTTCGTTGTGCGTACCGTAAAAATGCACCACTTCACCGATTTCGCCGCGCGCAATAATCTCTTTCGCCAGCTGGCTGGTGGGGTTTTTCATGTAGTTGAAGCCCACCAGCGTTTTCACGCCCGCCGCGTTGGCCGCCGCCACCATCTCTTCAGCATCCGCAACCGTCAGGGAGAGCGGCTTTTCTGAGTAAACATGTTTGCCGTGACGAATCGCTTCCAGCGCCATCTCTTTATGCAGGAAGTTTGGTGCGCAGATATCGACAACATCAATGTTGGGATCGCGTACCAGCTCGCGCCAGTCGCCAGTGGAGCGGCTAAAGCCAAAGGTGGCAGCCTGTTTTGCGGCTAAATCTGCGTTCACTTCTGCCAGCATTTCACGCACAATTTCGCCTTTAAGGGCAAAAACCGTGGGTGCTTGCGCGTAGGCAATAGCGTGACAACGCCCAATATAGCCACTGCCAATCATGCCGATTCTGACTTTATTCATTTTTTACTCCGCCGGTTCAATATGAGATTAAAGCGGAATGTAAATTTCATTTAGAAGCTTTTCAAAGTAGAAATGAAATAAATGTGATGATGATAAAAAACTATCGGTGAGAACCACTTAAACTGCATGCTGACAAGCATTAAGTCTCTTCTTAACACCTCACAATCACCTCATAAAATACGGCTAAAATGGAAGTGTTCCAGAAATTTCATTTCACAGGCAGGCATTTTTTAGACGATGCAGATCAGGCCGATTTTTACTGGCAAAAGGCGTGATTGGCGTATATTTCAGCAGTCAGACAATTTTGTGAAAAAGAGCTTTGACAAGAACATGGGGTGCCGTTAACATGCGCCCCGTTCAAGCGATTCCTCTGTAGTTCAGTCGGTAGAACGGCGGACTGTTAATCCGTATGTCACTGGTTCGAGTCCAGTCAGAGGAGCCAAATTCGAAAAGCCCGGTCTTTGCAAAAAGACCGGGCTTTTTATTGCTTGTTTTTCATGACGCACTTTTGATTGACGGTGCGTCAGCCGCGGCCAAGCCGCGGCAACGGGTGTTAACGCCAGCCGAGTTCCGGCGCAACGTATTTCAAAATAGCTTCAATCACGTGTGCGTTATACGCCACGCCAAGCTGGTTCGGCACGGTAAGCAACAGCGTATCGGCTTCGGCAATCGCTTCATCCTGTGCCAGCTGCTTGATCAGCGCTTCCGGCTCTGCCGCGTAGCTGCGACCAAAGATGGCGCGCGTTTTCTCGTCAAGGAAACCCACGGAATCCTGTTCCTGTCCGCTGCGACCAAAATAGGCGCGGTCCATGTCATTCACCAAAGCAAAGATGCTGCGGCTAACGGAAACACGTGGCTCATGCTGATGCCCTGCAGCTTTCCAGGCTGCACGATAGGCGCGAATCTGTTTTGCCTGCTGAATATGGAACGGTTCACCGGTTTCATCATCTTTCAGCGTCGAGCTTTGCAGGTTCATGCCCATTTTCGCCGCCCATTCTGCGGTGGCGTTGGAGCCTGAACCCCACCAGATACGATCGCGCAATCCTTCCGACAGCGGTTCAAGACGCAGCAAGCCCGGCGGATTCGCAAACATCGGTTGTGGGTTCGGTTTAGCGAACCCTTCGCCACGCAGTACTTCCAAAAACTCTTCGGTGTGACGACGTCCCATATCGGCATCCGTTTCGCCCGCTTTCGGTTCGAAACCAAAGTAGCGCCAGCCATCAATCACCTGCTCTGGCGAACCACGACTCAGGCCCAGTTGCAGGCGGCCGTTGGAAATCAGGTCAGCGGCACTGGCATCCTCCACCATATAGAGTGGATTTTCATAGCGCATATCAATGACGCCAGTCCCGATTTCAATTTTGCTGGTGCGTGCACCGACAGCCGCTAACAGCGGGAAAGGCGAGCTGAGCTGGCGAGCAAAATGGTGCACACGGAAATAAGCGCCATCAGCACCTAATTCTTCTGCCGCTACGGCTAAATCGATCGATTGTAGCAACACGTCTTGCGCTGAGCGCGTCGCCGACTGTGAAGACGGCGTCCAGTGACCAAAGGATAAAAAACCAATTTTTTCATGTGTGACTTCTCCAGGTGGGCCATTTTCGCCCTCGCGTCATAAGACAATTCTTGATGCAGAAAGGTTACGCCAGCCGGGCCGCCACTGATAGTCAATTTCTTTCAACCCCACATTCGAGAAATTCGACATAGCTAAGAAAATTAAGGTCTTTGTCTTTCTCGCGCCTTTCTTACATCGTCTGTGAATCATGCAACGTTTCTCAGGCAGAACAGGTTGAAAACATCTCCCGGCTACATCAATGCTCAGCAGCGCCAGCTGCTTCACCAACTCGCCCGCAGCTGGCTATGGCGCAGCGAACTGCCAACCTGGCTGCTGATTATCACCGTGTATGGCGGCTGGTTCGCCACGCTGATCCACTGGCAAACGCTTGGTTTACTGCCTGCAACCTTGCTGCTGATTTGGTTCACCGCTTGGTATATGTCGCTACAGCATGAGTTGATTCATGGCCATCCGACTCGCTGGCCACGCGTTAATCAGCTGTTTGGCATGCTGCCGCTGGCGGTTTGGTATCCGTTTGGTTTGTACCGCGATTCGCATCTGGCGCATCACCGTAACCACACCTTGACCGAGCCGGATGACGATCCTGAAACCTATTACTTTTCGCCGACGCGCTGGGCACAACTGCCGCGCTGGCAGCAACAGGTTATTCACCTGCGCAATACCTTTTTTGGTCGCCTGCTCATCGCCCCGCTGTTGGATGTGCTAGGCACGTTTAAGGCGGTGTGGCTGGCGCTATACACTTTCAACCTGCCCGCGCTAGTGATGTGGGTGCTGCATTGGGCGATGCTGGTAGCGCTGTTTAGCTGGATGGCGCAACAAGGATTTTCGCCGCTGTGGTTCATGGCGGCGGTGAGTTATCCGGCGCTGGCGCTGACCAAAGTGCGCTCTTTCCTTGAGCATCAAGCGGCGGAAGAACCGCTGGCGCGCTCGGTGAACAACGAAGCGGCGCTGGTCTGGCGAATTCTGTTTCTCAACCTGAACTATCATTCAGTGCATCACGATCTGCCAGGCGTGCCCTGGTATGGCCTGCGCCACCTGTATCTGCTTTACCGTGAAAGCTATCACCAGCGCAATCACGGTTTTCGCGTGGGCGGATACGCGGTGTGGTTGCGCCAGTTTTGGGCGAAACCGGTGGCTGTGAATGCTCATCCAGGACGACGTAGCGAGAAAAAGCATGACTGAACAGCTTTCATTGCCGATGTACGACATTGACCACGCCGCAACCCGGCAGTTGACGCAGGCGATTGCCGATTTGCTGGCACAGCGCGGCCTTGAAACGCAGATTATCTGGCCGGACAATCTGCTAGCACATTGGCAGGATGCGCGGCTGTTATTGAGCCAAACCTGTGGTTATCCGCTGGTTAGCAGCCTGCCCGACGTCAAGTTAGTGGGCGTATTCCACTCCATGGCAGCGGGGTGTGATGGCGCATGCTATCGCAGCTTTTTAGTGGCGCGTGCTCAAGACAAAACCAAAACGCTGGCAGATTTTCACGGGCGCCGCGCAGTCTGTAACAGCGCAGATTCTCACTCCGGCTATAACGCATTGCGCTATGTCGTGGCGCAGCAATCTATCGCCTTTAAGCAGGTTATTTTCAGCGGCGGTCATCGCCTGTCGCTGGCGGCGCTGCGTAAGGGAGCAGCCGATCTTGCTGCCATCGATTGCGTAACCTGGGCCTTGCTGCAACGCTATGCACCGGAAGAGCAGCAAGGGCTGGCGATTATCGGTGAAACGCCCTTGTCGCCCGCGCTGCCGTTGATCACCTCGGCTGCCACCTCGGACGCCACGCTGGCAGAGTTGCGCAGTGCGTTGGCAGCGTTAGTCAAAGATGAGAGGTATCGGGCGGTGTGTGCGGCTAATTTGATAAGTCACTTCAGTGAGGTCGATCGGCATTTTTATCACCCCGTGCAGGAATGGGAACAGGCCGCCGCCAGGCTTGGCGTTGCACAGCTATAACGCGGCTTCCCTGCCGCATTATGCTTATTTACGTGAGGCGATGATCGCGTCGGCAACCTGTCGTGGTGCCTGCGCGTAGTGATGGAATTCCATGCTGTAAGTTGCCCGGCCTTGCGTCAGCGAACGCACATTGGTCGAGTAGCCAAACATCTCAGACAGCGGCACTTCAGCGCGAATAATGCGCCCGCCAAAATGCTCATCCATACCCTGTACTGCCCCACGACGAGAGGAGAGATCGCCCATAATGCCGCCCGCGTACTCTTCCGGTGTTTCCACCTCAACCTTCATGATCGGTTCAAGGATCACCGGATCGGCCAGTTTTGCCCCGGCGCGGAAGCCCAAAATTGCGGCCATGCGGAACGCCATCTCAGACGAATCGACATCGTGGTAAGAACCAAACGTTAATGTCGCTTTGATATCCACAATCGGATAACCCGCCAGCACACCGCTGTTCAGCGCTTCGCGAATCCCCTTCTCAACGGAAGGAATGTATTCACGTGGCACCACACCGCCTTTGGTGGCATCGACAAAAGCAAAGCCGTTGCCCGCTGGTTGTGGTTCCAGGCTCAGCACCACGTGTCCATATTGCCCTTTACCGCCAGACTGACGCACAAATTTGCCTTCAATGTCGTGTACCGCTTTGCGCAAGGTTTCACGGTAAGTGACCTGCGGACGGCCAATATTGGCTTCAACACCAAATTCGCGTTTCAGACGGTCAACGATGATTTCCAGATGCAGTTCGCCCATGCCAGAGATAATCGCCTGGCCCGACTCTTCATCAGTATGCAGGTGGAACGAAGGATCTTCTGCCGCCAGACGTTGCAGCGCGAGGCCCATTTTCTCCTGATCGACCTTGGTTTTTGGCTCGATCGACAGCGAAATCACCGGTTCCGGGAATTCCATCTGCTCAAGCGTAATGATCGCGTTGGGATCGCACAGCGTTTCGCCCGTGGTCGCCTCTTTCAATCCCACACACGCCGCAATATCACCAGCGCGAATCTCATCGATTTCGTGTCGGGCATTCGCATGCATCTGGACAATGCGACCGATGCGCTCCTTCTTGCCTTTTACCGCGTTATACACGCTGTCGCCTTTGCGCAGCACGCCCGAATAGACGCGCACAAAAGTCAGCTGCCCCACAAAAGGATCGCTCATTAATTTAAACGCCAGCGCTGAGAACGGTTCGTCATCGTCAGTGTGACGCTCAACGATCTTGCCATGTTCATCTACACCTTGTACCGACGGAATATCGGCGGGCGACGGCATCAGCTCAATTACCGCATCCAGCATGCGCTGAACACCTTTGTTTTTGAACGCGCTGCCGCACAGCATCGGCTGAATCTCGCCAAGCAACGTGCGCTGACGAAGCCCTTCAATGACCTCCGTTTCACTGAGATCGCCCTTTTCCAGCCAGATTTCGGTCAGCGTTTCGTTGGCTTCCGCCGCA
The DNA here is from genome assembly GCF_018842675.1 of Candidatus Pantoea bituminis. Lineage (NCBI taxonomy): Bacteria > Pseudomonadati > Pseudomonadota > Gammaproteobacteria > Enterobacterales > Erwiniaceae > Pantoea > Candidatus Pantoea bituminis. The sequence continues at coordinate 1,399,228 of NZ_JAGTWO010000004.1, read as the reverse complement.
GCCGACACCATTTTCTCGCGCCAGACTTGCGCCTGTTCGCGCAACGATTCCGGGACGTCACCGTAGCTAAACGTCATGCCTTGCGTGGCATCATCCCAGTAAATCGCCTGCATTTTATTCAGGTCAACCACGCCGACAAAATGCTCTTCGCTGCCAATCGGAATCACAATCGGCACTGGATGCGCCTTAAGGCGATCCTGCATCATCTGCACAACGCGGAAAAAGTCTGCGCCCTGGCGATCCATTTTGTTAACGAAGGCCAAACGCGGTACGCGGTATTTATTGGCCTGACGCCAAACGGTTTCTGATTGCGGCTGTACGCCGCCTACCGCGTCGTAAACCATTACCGCGCCATCCAAAACGCGCATCGACCGTTCAACTTCGATGGTGAAATCAACGTGTCCAGGCGTGTCGATAATGTTGATGCGGTGCGGCTCAAAGCTGCCGTTCATGCCAGGCCAGAAACAACTCACCGCAGCGGATGTTATGGTGATGCCGCGCTCTTGCTCCTGCGCCATCCAGTCGGTTGTTGCAGCGCCATCGTGCACTTCCCCAGCTTATGGCTCATTCCGGTATAAAACAAAATGCGCTCGGTGGTGGTGGTTTTACCGGCATCGATGTGCGCGGAGATGCCGATGTTGCGGTAACGTGCGAGTGGAAGGGGTCGGGGCATGATGCGTCCTTAGTCATTTTGACCATTAATGCGATGAGCACCATTTGCTCACCTGCGTCAGCAAGCTTAGACCAATGGTACGTATATATACGAACAGTTTGAGCTATAATTCATCAAATTTAGATCACTACACAGGAATTTATGATTGCGAATCACCCGGAAGCGGAGCAAATCCGCCTCGAGAATGTTTTGTTTGCATTAGGAAATCCGCTGCGACTGGAGATTGTGCAGACGCTGGCACGACAAGGTGAACAGCCTTGTGGCGCGTTGCGCGGCGAGGTAGCAAAATCGACCATGACGCATCATTGGCGCGTGCTGCGCGACAGCGGCGTGATCTGGCAACGGCCAATGGGCCGGGAAAATCTGATTTCGTTACGACAGGACGATCTTGACCAGCGCTTTCCCGGCTTGCTCCAAACCTTGTTGACCGCCATCGCACATAATTAAGCATTTGATGGCTGGCAACCCTATGCATCAGGTTTTAAGGTAAAGGTTTTCAAGCAAGGGAAAATAGCATGCGCATTCTGATTGTTGGGGCCGGCGCAACCGGCGGGTATTTTGGCGCACGACTGGCGCAAGCGGGACAAGACGTGACGTTTCTGGTGCGTGAGCGCCGCTTGACTCAGCTGCGGGAGACCGGGCTGATTTTACAGACGCCGCAAGGCACTGAAACACTGCAACCGCAACTGGTGCAGGCCAGCTCTCTGGACGGATATTACGATCTAATCGTGATCACGGTGAAGAGTTTTGCTCTTGAGCAGGCGTTGGAGGATATCGCGCCAGCCGTTGGGCCTGACACGTTGATCATGCCGATTCTCAACGGAATGCGCCACATTGATACGCTGTGCGAGCACTTTGGCGCAGACAAGGTGATTGGCGGTTTATGCAAAATCAACGCGACGCTAGGCAAAAATGGCGAAGTGGTACAGATGACGCCGCTTCACCAAATTTACTACGGCGCACTGGATGGCAACAATGATGCACGGTTGCAGCGAATTGATGACGCCCTGCGAGAGAGCGTGGTGGAGACCTTTTTCACCGACAACATCATCAGCGAGCTGTGGGAAAAATGGCTGCTGTTGAGTACGCTTGGTGCGGTGTGCGCGCTGGCACGCGGCAACACGCAACAGGTTTTGCAATCTCAGGGCGGCGAAGCGCTGCTGCAGAGCATTTTTAGTGAGATTCTTGCGGTGATCAGCGCGGAAGGTTATCAACCGCGTCCGGCTATCACAGCGAAGATTTTTGAAGTATTGAGTAATCCTGCCACGCCAATGACCTCTTCAATGTACCGCGATTTGACACAAGGTTTTGACATCGAAGCGGATCAAATCATTGGCGACCTGCTGTTACGCGCCAAACGCAACGGCATTAATGCGCCGTTGCTGAATGCGGTAAACGTCAATTTGCAGGTCTATTTACAGACTAAGCATCACGCAAATTAACCGGTAAATTGTTAGCCTTTAACGGCTGATGCGTCCCTGAATATTAGGCAGATGCATCAGCCTTTGCCACGCGGCATCCACCTCATCTGGCATTTCAACCTCGCCGAAAAAGCCTTTGCCTCGCGGCCCATAACCTTGTTCGTCATTGCGTAAACGCTGCACTTCGCCCATCAGCAGCGAAAGAAAACGCTCCAGCGACCACAATCCCTGCGGTGGTGCGCCAATAATGCGCGTCATGCCCGCGTCAAGAATCAGCTGTGGCGTAAATACCGGCCAGTTGATGAACTGCGGCGCATCTGCACGATCGCGCCATTGCCAGCGGAATGTCGCATCCGTACGACGCTGCAACAGCGGATCCTGAATCAACACCACATGCTGCGGCTGAATATTTTTTCATCCAGCAAACGCTGGCTGAATGCCGCGTTCTCGCCGCAGTTGCGCGAGGCATCTTCTAACAGCAACTGTTGATCCGTTAGTGCCGCGAAGGTGCGGGCAATGGCTGCCAGCATCTGCGCTTCGCCCATGTCCTGGGTATCAATTTGACGGTAAAACGGATGCGTTGCCATCGCTTCGGCTAATACCGGCGTGGCATGCCCTTTTCCTCCGCTGATCAAGAGAGGCAGATCAAATTTTTCGCCAGCGCCACCGCACCTTCGATATTGGGTAACACCGAATGGCCGGCAAGAATAGCCAGATCAGCGCTGATTTCCCCTGATGCGGCATGTCATCAAGCGCCAGCCAGGCAGCAATCACGTTGATATCCTGAATTTCGTTGTCGCTGAGTTGCATATTTTTTCTCCTGTGCAGCGCGCAGTGTACCGCTCTCCCGGCATGCTGGCTGGAAAATTTGCTACACTCGCCGCTCTATCTTCAGGAGAGTTCAATGACTTCCCGCTCCGTAACCCTTGATGACGTGGCCCAACTGGCTGGCGTCTCCTATCAAACCGTTTCTCGCGTGCTTAATCGCTCTGAACAAGTTTCACCGCGCACGCGTGAAAAAGTCGAAGCGGCGATGCAGCAGCTTAATTATGTGCCGAACCGCGTGGCGCAACAGCTGGCGGGAAAAGCCACCCGCACGCTGGGGCTTGCCACCAGCGACTTAGCGTTAATGGCACCGGCACAGATTGCGTCTGCGATCCAGCAGCGTGCCGCAGCCGCCGGGTATCATTTGGTGATTGCCATGGACAGCGGCAATCAGGCGGAAGCCACGATAAATGAACTGCTGGCGCAGCGCGTTGATGGCTTGCTGATCAACCTGCCGCTTAGCGCGCCACAGGCAGAGCAGATTCAAACGTTGTGCGGCGCAAAGCCGACGCTGTTTTTAGATGTTGAGCCGCAGGCGGCAGTGGCACAGTGTCAGTATCCCAATGCTGCAGGTGCGCAAGCGGCAGTTGAATATTTAGTATCACTGGGACACCAGAAAATAGGTTTGCTGAACGGGCCGGAACAGTCGGTGTCGGCACGCCAGCGTGAAGCAGCGTGGATCGCCTCGCTGGCGACGCATCAGCTAACGCCACACTGCATACTGCGCGGTGACTGGAGCGCGCAATCGGGTTATCGGGCGTTGCTGACTCAACTTCCCCACGATTTACCGCAAGCCTTGCTGGTGGCAAACGATCAAATGGCGCTGGGTGCGATGCGCGCGCTGCATCAGCATGGCGTCGCTGTGCCTGGTGAAATATCCGTCATGGGCTACGACGATACAGTGGAAAGCGCGTGGTATCAGCCACCGCTGAGCACGGTACGTCAGGATTTACAGCGGCTGGGTGAAGTCAGCGTGGATCGATTGTTAGCGCAGTTGCGCGGAGAAGCACTGCCGATGGCAGAACTGAAAACCGCGTTGGTATTGCGGGAATCCACGGCTGCGCCAGGTAACGGCAAGCAGGATTTACCGGAAATGGCGCAGCAGTTGCAGCAGATTGCGCGACGTCTGGCTGAGCACAAGGCATAAAAAAGTGCCCGCTTGGGCACTTTTCAAGTCTGTAGGTGTTACATCGGCTAAATTTACTGCGCTTTCGGTTCGCCCATGCTTTTAATCTTTTTCGACAAATCACGACGTTCTTTCGACAGATCGGCGTTTTTAATGATGTATTCGTCAACGCGATCTTCATAGTCAACGCGCATGCTGGCGATGATTTCCTGAATCGCCTCAATGCTCATGCCGGGTTTAATGTATTCACTCAGGTTGTCCAACAGCAGCACACGCTTCTGGTTGTCACGAATTTTCTTTTCGTTGTCGTGAATTTCACGCTGCAGTTTGTTCTTGCGGCGGAACATACGTACGAACTCCAGTACGTCCTGAAATGATTGCTTGGCATTTTCCATGATGGCACCTTTCTTTGAGCCTGCTGTCGCAGGAGAGAGTCAAAACGATCAGCTTAGCGGCTAGCCAGCCTTGTAAGCAATTTTCACAGCTAAATTCAGACTGGCTCTTATCTTAGCGCAAAGAAAGCGGGTTTCACATTAAGTCATTGTCTGAGGTGATTATTTGCGCAGCGCCAAACGCAGTAAATCATTCATCCTTTCCAGCTGTTTCGCCAGCTCCAGACTGATCCAGACGTAGCCGTAAATCGGCGTCTCCTCAACTCTTTCACTGCCTGCATCGGCAATTAACTGCTTCAATTCACGCGTAATCTCTGCCAGCTCATGACTGGTGGCGATCACCTCTTCGGTTTCACCGCATACCGCCAGGCGCGACAGCGCGCGCAACGCGTTTTCCGTCATCTGCTGGGTGCGGCGTAACGTCGGTGCGTTCAGTAAGATCAGATGGCTTTCACGCGATGCCCACCACGCATTGATCTGCATTTCAACGGTGTACACCATATTACGGTTGATGGTTTGAATCGCTTCAAACACCGATTTGGGTATCCGCGTCTCTTTACTGGAAGGCTCCAGCAAGGCACGCATCTTGATAATCGTGGTGAGTAATTTTCCAAGCGGCTTATTCAGGCGTGGTTTCTCCACCAGATTAGGCGAGAAGCCAGCATGATAAATAGTGGCGATCTTCTCCAGCGAATCTGACAGCTGAATGCGCCAGTGCATGTAGGCGCGCTGTGCCCAGATAGCGCTGAACAGCAGCGCCAGCAGCGACCCGAGAATCACATCGCCCCCGCGCCACAGCGCCACAGTGAAGTCACCCGCTGGAGCCCCTACCACCACGCTAAGCGTAATACCAATTAGCAACGCCATGTAAGGATGTTTACCCAGCGTGAGATAGCCGCAGACAAACATCACAACGCCGCACCAGACCAGCATCACCGGCAGTGAAACCAGCTCCAGCTTTAGCGCAATCAAACCCGATATTGACCCGGCAAAGGTGCCGCAGATGCGTTGTATGGCACGCGGGAAAACGTTGCCCCACGTCGAGATAGGCCCCATCACCACCACTAAGGTGATCAGCGGCCAGGTTCCTTCAGGAATACCGGTCATGCGTACAAACAGAAAAGTCAGTAAAAAAGCGATAGCGATGCGCACGCCATGCACGCTGCGGTAATGGCGGTAGAACCAAAATTCGAGTTTCGATATGGGCTTATCAGGGCGCAAAACGGCTTTCCAGCTGTTGGATCATTTCGTGCCTTATTCTAACCCTTAGATTTGCTAAGGCTTAGCGACACTTCTACATTTCAAAACAGTTTTGACGTTTACTTACAATAATCAACAAACAGATTACATACACAAACCAACCATAAAACAAACGAGTAACTGTTTATTTGAGTTTCGCTTTTTATTTAACATTGCTAAAGGAAGCATCATGAAAAAAGAGCCAAAACCCTGCCGGGAGTCACGCGACGGCAAGTGTTGACGTGGTCTGCGCTAGGCGTTGCCGCCAGCGTGAGCCAGGCCGCCGATGCCGTGTCGTTGAAAGGATCGCCCGGCTGGACGCCGTTTAGTGACAACCCGCCTGAAACCTTTGATCAACAAGGATGGCTGTTTTTCACCGATGAAGAAGCCCGCACGGTAGAAGCGCTGGTAGACCGCTTGATCCCCAACGATGAACTGAGCATTGGCGGTAAAGAAGCAGGTTGTGCCGTGTTTATTGATCGCCAGCTCAAGGGGTATTACGGCACGTTCGAGCGCCTTTACATGGAAGGCCCTTTCCAGAAAGGCACTAGCGAACAGGGCGACCAATCCGCTTTGGTGCCGCAGCAGCGTTATCGTCAAGGTTTAGCCGCACTCAATCGCTATGTGCAAACCACCTCGCAGAAAAACTTCGTTGACCTAACGCCAGAACAGCAAGACGCGCTGCTGCACGATATGGAAGCAGGTAAAGTGCATTTTGATGGGTTCGATGCCCAATCGCTGTTCCTGGAAGTGTTGAATAACACCATGGAAGGCTTTTTTGCCGACCCGATTTATGGCGGTAACAAAGAGATGGTGTCGTGGAAAATGCTGGGATTCCCAGGCGCGCGTTATGACTATCGCGACTATATCGAGCGACATAACGAAGACTTGCACCTTGAACCGATCAGCATTGCGCAATGGAAAGCGAAAGGATAAATCATGAAAAAATTGCCTAAAACAGACGTCGTGGTGATTGGACTCGGCTGGGCGGGTTCGATCATTGCCAATGAACTGGCGGATGAAGGACTGGACGTGATCGGTATTGAACGCGGGCCGTGGCGCGATACCGCACGCGATTTTAACATCGGCACCGTCACGGATGAGTTGCGCTATGTGATGCGCGAAGAGTTAATGCTGCGCACCAAACAAAATACCTGCACCATGCGCAATAATCCGTCACAAACGGCCTTACCGATGCGCACCTGGGGATCGTTTCACCCCGGCAACGGCACGGGCGGCGCGGGTAACCACTGGGCTGGGATTACCTTCCGCTTTCAGCCCCACGAGTTCCATCTTAAATCTTACCTGACCGATCGTTACGGCGCTGCCGCGATGCCTGATGAGCTGGTGCTGCAAGACTGGGGGACAACCTGGGAAGAGATGGAGCCGCATTATATGCAGTTCGAGCGTGTGGCGGGCACCTCAGGACGCGCAGGCAATATTAATGGCGACGTGCGCGAAGGCGGGAATCCGTTTGAAGGGCCGAGGTCAGGTGAATACCCTACGCCTCCGCTGCGCCAGCCTTATGGCCCAACGCTGTTTGCAGATGCCGCCAAAAATCTTGGCTATAAGCCTTTTCCGGTGCCCTCTTCGCTGGTTTCCGAAGCTTATACCAATCCCTATGGCGTCACGATGGGCCCATGCACCTTCTGCGGCTTTTGTACCAACTACGGCTGCGCTAACTATTCAAAAGCCAGCGCCATTACCACGATATTGCCAGCACTGATGCGTAAACCGAATTTCACCGCCTACACCAGCTGCGAAGTGTTGGAAGTGCTGACCGATTCCAGCGGTAAAAAAGCCACCGGCGTGACCTATATCGACTCTTCTGGCGATAAATGGGAGCAGCCTGCTGACATTGTCATTGTCGCGGCCTTTACCTTTGAAAATGTGCGACTGATGCTGCTTTCTGGCATTGGCGAAGCCTACGATCCGGTCACTAATAAAGGCACTACCGGGCGCAACTACGCTTACCAAACTGCCAATGGCGTAACGCTGTTTTTTGATAACAAGAACTTCAACCCCTTTATCGGGGCGGGTGCGGTTGGCATGGGCATCGACGAGTTCAATAACGATAACTTCGATCACAGCGGCCTTGGCTTCTTTGGCGGCGGCAGTATTCGCGTCACGCCGATTGGTGCCGCGCCGATTGGTAACCGCCCTTTACCGCCCAACACACCGAAGTGGGGATCGAAGTGGAAGCAGACGCTGAAAGATAACTACCTCAGCACCATGTCGATTGGCTGTGAAGCCAGCAGCTACACCACGCGCACCAACTATTTGTCGCTGGATCCCAACTACAAAGATCCGCATGGTCGCCCGCTGCTGCGCATCACCTTCGACTTTGCGCAAAACGACCTGAAGATGGCGCAGTACTGCACCAACAAGGTAGCGGAGATTGCTAAGTCGATGAACCCGCGTGAAATGATCGTCAAGCCGATGACCGGACACTGGAGCAGCGTGCCGTATCAATCTTCCCACGTAGTAGGTGGATTCATCATGGGTGCCGATCCGCGCACCAGCTCGGTGAACAAACATCTGCAAGTGTGGGATGTCCCGAATCTGTTTGTGGTGGGCGCCTCGGCTTTTCCGCAGAATCCCGGTTACAACCCCACAGGCACCGTCGGCGCGCTGGCTTTCAAAGCGGCCCACGATATTCGTCAGTACTATTTAAAACGTCCGGGGAGATGATCAGCGCATGAAAACATCACCGCTTCTCTCCGCCGCTGCCTTGCTGATGGCGCTGAGCTTTAATACCCAGGCGCAGCCGGAGTATGATCAAATCGCCCGTGGCAATTACATCGCCACGTTAGGAGATTGTACGGCGTGCCACACCAGCAATGAACAACAGCCTTTTGCCGGTGGCGTAAAGTTACAAACGCCGTTTGGTGTGCTGGTGGGCGCTAACATCACACCAGACCGCGAAACCGGCATTGGTAACTGGAGCTACGATGATTTTCGTCGCGCCATGAATGAAGGTGTAGGCCACAACGGTAAACGCTTGTATGGCGCAATGCCGTTTACTGCCTACACCAAAATGTCGGAAAAGGATTTGCAAGATTTGTGGGCATGGATGCAAACGCTGCAACCGATCGATCATCCGGTTGAAACCAATCAATTGCCCTTTCCGTTCAACATCCGCACCAGTTTGCTGTTCTGGAACTGGATCAACTTTACCCAAGGTGAGTTCAAGCCCGATCCGAACAAGTCAGCGGAATGGAATCGCGGCGCGTATCTGGTGGAAGGGCTGGGCCATTGCGGCACCTGTCATACGTCGAAAAATCTGTTAGGTGGAGACAAAAGTGATCTGCTCGGCGGCGAAGTGGTTGAAGGCTGGTATGCGCCCAATCTTACCGCTAGCGATCACCGCGGTTTAGGTAAGTGGACACAGCAGGATATTGTCAGTTATTTGCGTACCGGCGTGAATCGTTTTGATATTGCTTCCGGGCCGATGGCCGATGCGGTGCGCCACTCTACGCAACACTGGCATGAAGACGATCTCAATGCGGTTGCGGTTTACCTGAAAGAAGGTGAAAAAAGCGACGAGGAGAAACCTGAGCCGCTGGCGGCAAGTGATGCACGCATGAAAATGGGTGCCACTATTTACGAAGCCAAATGTTCAGCCTGTCACAGCCCTGGCGGGCGTGGTGAGAAAAATATCTTCCCGCAACTTGCAGATAATCCACTGCTTAATCAAGCAGATGCTACCTCACTGATGCGCGTGGTGCTTGCAGGAAGCCGTGGCGTAGAGACCGATGTCCGTCCAACTGCACCTGCAATGCCCGCGTTTGCCGGAACCTTAAGCGATGAGAATATCGCAGCGGTGCTGACTTACATCCGCAACAGCTGGGGTAATGCTGCGTCGCCGGTCGAGGCCGGAGACGTTAAAAAGATGAAGGAGAGCTTGCAATAACCGCCAGTAATAACCTGAAAGCGCAATATAAGAAGGGCAGCCGTTTGGCTGCCCTTTTACATTATCTTCACTCAATTATTTTTTAACCGGAATGTAGAGATCAACGTCCCAGACGCCGCTTTGCGAACCATCGTTAAGATAGTGATCAAAACAAGGACGATCATCTACCTGCCAGCCGCTGGTCGGCAACCATTGCTCAAACAATGTCAGCCAGTGTTTAGCAAAGTCGCCGTCTTCCACAATCACGCGCGCCACCGCATATTTGCCCCCGCCAGCACGCCTTTGTGCGGTCCATTTTCAGCGGCTGGCAAATCGTAATCAGCCTCTACACCAATCACGGTATCGATTTCCAACTGCGATGCCGCAACTTTATTGGGATTACCGTGGTAAATCCCCATCCATTCGCCGCTGATCCCTTGCTGCCCGGCCCATGCCGTTAAGCGTGTAAATCCTTCTGGCGCGGTCTCTTCAAAAGGCCCAACCAGGTGAAAACCGACCCAAGGCGTTGCGGTACGTTCTACAATTTTAACGTCCATCTCCTCTCCTCTGTTTGTGGCTTTAGATGCGCCCACTCTGCCACAGCAGCCTGCGGCGCACCTTGCGTTATGCCACAAACGCGGTTCAGAGCTTCTGTTTCAGATAATCTTTGATGCGCGTAATGATGCCAGCTTCATCAACTGCTTTTAGCGTAACCAGCGGATAACTCGCCAGTTGTTTATCTTTATCCATCACCTGAATCTCGCCGACCACTTCATTGGCTTTGAGCGGCGCATCGAGCTCATTGCGATTGAGAACGTATTTTGCTTTCACATTCTTAATTTCGCTGCGCGGTAATGAGAGGTAAACGTCATTCGCAGTGCCGACATCAACCTGATGCGGATTGCCATACCAGACGTTTTCACTGCCAATTTTCTTACCCGCATGGAACAGTTGTACGGTATCAAACGTATTTTGGCCCCAAACCAGCAGCTTACGCGCCTGCTCTTCGCGCCCTTTTGGGCTTTTGCCGCCCATGACGACCGCGATCAACCGATGTTTTCCCACCACGTTGGAAGCGATAATATTAAAACCCGCCGTTTCAGTGTGACCGGTTTTCAGACCATCAACATGCAGGTTGTTATCCCACAACAGGCCGTTACGATTATTTTGCGTAATGCCGTTAAAGGAGAGCGTTTTCTCGCTGTACATGGCATAAAAATCGGGTTCACCATCGATAATGGCCCGTGAAAGCTTTGCCATATCCAGCGCGCTAGAGAACTGACCTGGCGCATCCAAACCGTGCACCGTTTCAAAATGCGTATTCTGTAAACCGAGCTTGTCGACATAGTGATTCATCATCTTGACGAAGCTCTCTTCGCTGCCCGCCACGTAATCGGCCAGCGCCACGCAGGCGTCGTTCCCAGAATCGATGATGACGCCGCGACTTAAATCCCGCACGCTTACCTTGTCGCCAGGCTTAAGGAACATCAGTGATGAACCTTTGAAGACCGGATTGCCCGCCGCCCATGCGTCTTTACCGACGGTTACGATGTCATCACGCGTAATTTTCTTTTGATCGATAGCGCGATCGACGACGTAGCCGGTCATGAGTTTGGTCAGGCTGGCAGGATTGCGGCGCTCGTCAGGATTTCCGGCGGTCAATACCTGTCCCGTGGTGGCATCCATTAAGACCCATGAAGCCGCATCAACGGCAGGCGGCGTCAGAGGAAACGGCATGTCGTCGGCGTGTGCCAGCGATGCCCAAAAAACAGTAGCAGTTACAGTGATCAACAGACGCCTTTTCAACACTTCATCCTTAATTGCATAAATGGGTTACGAAACAGAACAGCCGCACGTTTTACGGCAAAAGCATTGAGAAGGTTTAATTAAATTGAAAAAAAGTATGATCGCAGCGACCTGCCTCGCATCGCACAGCGACGCAGTTGTGCTGACGGACGCAGGAGACTATCCTGAGCACTGGTTTTTCCTCTATACAGGACAACGATGTGCCCTCGGATTTAACTTTTCTGTTTCACGATTATAGGAAATTGCAGCTAAGCATCTGTATTAAATATAAATAAAAATACTTATTTTATTTTATGTACTTACATTTGTACTTAAACTTGGTCTGCTTTTCATCATACGAAAGATGATGTGACGTCTGTGAATCTTCAACTGATTACTGAAGAACAAAAATAAACAATTTTTGAATATCTCTATATATTAAAAAGGTAAAAAAGGAGCCTGTTAAGCTCCTTTTTTACTTTTTATGTACATATTTTATTTATAACTTACTAGCATTTTACTTAGCTCGATCCGCCAAATTTTGCTGATAAGTGTTTATCGCTTCATCCACTAAGGAAATTGGATAGTGAGCGTTCAAAGGTATGTTTGAAGGGCATTTTATTTTTTCTAATCCTCTTTCACATCTGAGCTTTTCACACCAATGCCAAAGTTCATCAACTGATAGCCCTTCAAGTTCTAATTCCAGCAGCCTTTGCGATACAGTTCTAAACTTAGATAAATCTCTAAGGCTAGCAATTGAATTCACCTTAAGTTCTACTTCTTCAACCCTAGATTCAAGAGCCTCTCTTCTTTCCACTTCCATAGCAAAAAGGGTAACAGCTTGCTGTAGACTATTAGCAAGCGTGCTAATTTCTGACCGTCCCTTTACTATCGGTGGCGGGTAAATGCCAAACTCTCGAATCGATGGTAAGACCTTATGAAAGAGCCATCTTTGAAATTTCTTACCAGCAGGCGTAATGTCTTGTGCAAGCACACGGTAAAGACCAGGTTCCGCTAAGAATGTTTCTGAGATAGTGGCGCCTTCAACAACAAGGGGTAGGTTCTTAAATTCATCATCATCCAAGGTGGCTACAACAGCTTGAAGCAAAGTAGCCATGCGAGCCGTGGGCCTTCCATCCATTTTTCTATTTTCAGCAGAAAGCGTTCTTATTACATCAGAAAGCGACACATAAAGTTGACCATTGTCATTTATGCTTCGAATGTAACTATCTCCGCAATCGCCCTCATAACAAAGCTGCATTAAATTTTTATCCATAACTCCCCCTTTGTTTTTTGGATTATACCCAGGGCACGTTCATTGTCATGGAGTGATAAAGAAATAGCGAAGATAAACTTCTCTTTCAACACGTAGCTCAAAGAAAACAGTTTAATCGGCCGTATTGACGGTTACAGGTAGGTTGAAGCAAAGTAAGAATCATATTCAAGCTAATTCAAAATTCATTATATAATCGGCCAATATTCATTCTGCACGCACAGAATTTCGAACGTAACCCTTCCTAAAATTGTTACCTCTTCAAGTGACTCACCTTCAATTGCCTCACCATCCTCTGTGATGATTGCATAATCAAAGTATTTACCGATCCCTTTCATGCCAAGGAAGCTATAAGCAACCTTGTCACCTACTCGAAAGGTAGCGTTACGATTAATCATTACATAGCCATCAGCACAGTCGGTGATGTAGCAGCCCTCATTTTGTTGGACGATCTTATCCAGAGGCTGCTTGAGAAAAGTCACCTCGCAACGGGAAGGTCCGAGAACCTTGTTGTGTATGCTGGCGATAACATCTCGCGTTTCATTGCCCACGATTTCTGAATGCCCTGACCTGCAAACCATAGTTTCGCCTTCCCGCTTTGATTGAGACCGTCAACAACACGCATCAGCGCTTCGCTGTTGGCCTGTGGTTTGTATTCATCAAACAGATTGAGCTGAGCCACACCCTGGCTAAAGAAGTCGCCCAGCATCACTCCAGCCTTCATGTAGCGATGTCCGTCCAGCCATATGCGGTCAAGCATTTCCATGGCAACCCGGACAATGTCACGCGTATCGTTGGATGGCGTGAGCAGCTTACCTATCGCCTGATTACCATAAAATGTTTCATTAACCGCATGAGGACTGGTACGTACAAATACCCCAATCTGACGGCAATATTGTCTTTCCTGACGCAGCTTCTCCGCTGCTCGTTCTGCATATGCACATATGGCCTGGCGCATTTCAATGTAATCACTGATGCGGTTACCAAATGATCGGGAACAAACGATTTGCTGTTTTACTGGCGCAAACTCTTCCAGTTCCAGACAAGGTTCGCCGCGCAATTCCCGCACGGTTCGCTCCAGTACGACGTTAAAATGCTTACGGATAATCCAGGTACTTTGCTCAGCCAAATCTTTAGCTGTAATGATGCCCATCGCGTTAAGCTTTTTACTTATCCGTCTCCCTACCCCCATACGTCCTCAACCGGAACCAGCGCCATTAATTTTTTCTGGCGATCAATGTTCGACAAATCGACAACGCCGCCTGTCTTGCTCCACTTTTTCGCAGCATGATTTGCCAGCTTTGCCAGTGTCTTGGTCTGTGCGATGCCGACTCCAACGGTGAGGTGCGTGTCCCGAAGTACCCGCGCTCTTACCTGTCGCCCGAAATCTTCGAGAACCATGCAGTTCCTAACGCCGGTCAGGTCCATAAATGCCTCGTCAATTGAATAAATTTCTACGGACGGAGCCATTTCCTCAAGCGTTGTCATAACGCGGTTCGACATGTCTGCATAAAGCGCATAGTTCGAACTGAACACCTGAACCTTATGCTTACGTAATTCGTCTTTAAGCTTAAAAAAGGGATCGCCCATTTTGATGCCGACTTTCTTTGCCTCTGCACTGCGGGCTATCACGCAGCCGTCATTGTTGGAGAGTACAACAACAGGCAACCCCTTCAGGTCAGGTCTGAACGCTGTTTCGCAAGATGCATAAAAGCTGTTCACATCCACCAGCGCGAACATGATCAGTGCGTCGGTTTAATTACAAACGTGACGACACCAAATACCTCAAGAGCATCTTCAGTCTTGATGGCAATAGGTTTAAACCGGGTGTTCATGGGGACAAGCTGAATAGAGGGATGAAGCTGGAGGCGCTTAACGGTGAATTCCCCGCCAACGCTGGCAACAATAATATCGCCATGGCTCGCTGTAATTGAGCTGTCAACGACGAGCATATCGCCGTCACTGATACCAGCATCAATCATAGAATCCCCGCTGACCTTAAGGAAGTAGGTTGCGCTAGGGCGGTTGACTATCAGTTCATTTAAATCGAGTTTGTGGTCTACGTAGTCTTCTGCCGGAGACGGGAAACCGCATGGCACACGCTCAATATAAAGTGGCAAGTGCATCATGGAGCTGATTTCGGCGGGTCTAAAAGTTTCATACATACCTCCCTATAAAATAACTGTATATAAATACAGTAATATTAAGTGGTATGTTTTATCAAGCGAGACGGGGATTTTTTTAATCGAAGGGGTTAATCTGGAGATAGAGGCAGCGAGTGATAAAGCTTTGATCACTCAACCCGTAAGCCTGCTCAGACAGGAACGGTATAATCATTGCACAGTCGTCGGGGCTTTTGATGCCCCACCAACCGCTAAATCACTCACATCACATAATCCATACAAAGAGATTTTCTTATCAAAATCTGGCGATTAGTATCATCCAGTAACGCACAGCAAGTGTTGCGAACGATAAGACAAAGACACCTCTTAGCCCGCCATGTGCGGGCTTTTTTGTGACTAACGATCCAGCACCCGCACCGCAGATTCAATTGCTTTTACCATCAACTCTGTTCTTTCCTCTCCCTTATGCGCCAGCGCGGTTCTCAGCGCATCGGCTATTACCGTTTGCTTAGAATCAACACCAAAATCATGCAGTGTGAACACCATATCGCCTACTACGCGGCACATTTCATCGTAGAGTTCGTCTGCTTCGTTTGAGTACATAACCCACCCCGCTCGCTTTTCGACCAAATCACGATATCACGTTCTGTTATGGCGGGTTTCTTGTGGCCTCATAAAACTCTGCATAATTCTGACTTTCATTTCTCTAACAAAATATAAAGCGAAGTCGGGAAGGTTTAGTGTTTAGCTGTGCAGGTTATGTGTGTGTTTTCATCTAAATAGATGACCCGGTGTCCATACCGGGCTTTTTTATTTCTTCGGGCTGCCTCTCTGGTTTACGTGAGCTTGATATTTAATTACTCACCCCGTAAGCCTGCTCAGACAAAAGCAAAACTCTCACTGCCCGGTCGCCATGCATTTTCATGGCTAATAATTGACCATGTACTTTACTGGGGTCACGGATGAAATTTGTTGGTGAACATTGCCACACCCGCCTACGCGGGTTTTTTATATCCGCGGTTTCAGACGGCTAATATGTACGGAATTCAAAGTTAATCCGGACCCTCTTATTGGTCTGGTTGCTCTACTTTGCCCCTCCGGCTTATTGCTCCACCTTTACGACCGGCTTCAGCCGCACGCCTGGTGTCATTCTTAAAATTTCCACCGCTGACTTTACCGCCTTTACTACCCGCTTCTTTAGCTCGCTCAGGATTTTCCGCAAAGTTACCAGTTCCACCACGATGTGCAGTCATTGTTTCTCCCGTCTCGGTTAGATAAATCCCTATAAGCATAGAATCATTTCTTACCCTTAGCGTTTATGTATGTGTATTAAGATTTTTGCCACGTGCGTGTGGAATGGCAGAGATGTAACGGTAATAACCGAGCCACTGATGCTTCTCTAATTTGAAGGCTTTGCAGGCCACTGCACATCAGGCGCATCACTTAAGTCAGTGTCATTAAGCACGTCGATATAATCCATCCATGCATTGAGTGATGCAGACTCTTTATCGCTAAGCTTACGGCCCATGAGCAACTTAGTTTGCCAGACGGTAATCGCCTGCGTAGCCTGATCAACAAGAGCTTGCTTATCGTTCTCAGCCAGAGCCTTATAATCCGGTTCTGGTATTTTCTCCAGCCGCGGTCCCGACTCATCGAATACGCCATAAAAACCATCAGGAGGATTGAAATATTCTTTGTAATTCTCTGCGCTAATATTCTGAAGGTCGTCAGGTAATAAGCCAGCTAATTCGTATATATCGAGATTCTCTACAGGATAGAAACCTTTTGTTTTTATGCTGTATTTATAATCCGTATATTGGACTGGCTCATAGCCTTTGCTTTCTAATTCAGGTGTATCTGTCATTTTTCTAAACCTTAAGCTGAAAGGAAGCCTGTCGCTATCCAGTTAATCCTGGTCGCGCCTGTCTGCACACTGCCGTCCATTTTTCTGCATCGGACATCGAAGCTTGTAGTTTCAAGTCGTCGGGTAGTAACTGACCCCGTGAAGGCGTCAAAATCACCGCTACATGCCATCACGGCACCTAATGCAGTAAAGGCCAACGGATAACTGATAGTGGCGTCTCCGTTTGAATTCGCAGTAATTACCGTTGTGTACATCTGGATAATGAAAAATCCTCCCGCTACGGGTATTTGCACACGGTTTCCTGAAGCTGCTGTAAACCCCATAGCAGCAGCGGATGCTTTAGCCGCAGTAGCACTGACCCACGATATGATATTGGCGCTGTTTATGTTTTTACCATTCATATCTAATGATGCGCCTGTGCCCATGTATATAGGCGCAACCAGATCAATACCCCCGTTAGCGGTTAGTTTACCCGTTAGTGCGCCCCCAGAAATAGGCAAAGCCCCTACATCAACAGCGGAGGGTTTATTGTTCTGGCCATATGATCCCGCCCACCCTGTCCATGGACCGTCAGAACCATTCCAGGTGCCACTCAAATATCTTGTATAAATAGTCCCGTTATTATGAAAAGCGGATTGCTGAGTGCCATTTGGCCCCCACATAACTAATATCGTCCCAATAAATCCATTAACTGGATATCCTTTTGCAGTCGTTGCCGCAGAAGCACCACTCACTCCGTAATGGCCTAAATCTCTGAGCGAGTTCGGAGAATCACTCGAAGATAAATTATTCTTAATTTGGTATGCGGAAGCTATGTCCGCAGTAAGCTTCGATAAACTACTTATTGTTACACTCGTGCCATCTGGCGCGGTCAGCGTCACATTTCCGGCTCCGGTCATAATCTGCTGCCAGCCATCCATCTGTGACTGGTAATAGCTCAACTGAGCAGCCAGGCGTCGCGCAAAGTCAGGAACTGAGTCGGTATAGAAAGACAGGATGGCGTAAGCCTGCCCCGCAGCAATCGTCCCGGGTGACGTCTTGAGCGTCAGCTTAGTTGCGCTGGTTACACTCGCAATCTCATATATCTTAACCGTGCCAGAACCGGGAATAAGCAGAGCCTGACCTGCACCAATCGACTGTTTGTTATCCAGCCAGTTTGTACCTGTGCCTGTTACTGTCGTTCCTGATACGGCAATCGTGCCGGTGGTATACCATGCCATTTACTTTTCTCCGGGCAATAAAAAACCCGGCACAATGGCCGGGCTGGATTATTTATATTTCAATTCAAATGAATATACAGATCGTTATGATCTAAATCATTCATTTAAATACAAATGAATTAGGTGTTCTTATATGAGCCAGACTAGATTAACAGAAAGCGAATATGAAAAAGATTATTACACTTGCTGTAATTACTCTGGCTTTAGCCGGGTGTGCATCAGGCACGCCGCCTGTTTGTTATAACAAGGCCAATATTGCAAATCACGCTTATGACATACCCGTGTTTAAAACAGAGAACGGAAGATATCTTGCCGGTTATCCTTTCCACACATGGACAAATAAATCTGAGTTTGTCGATACCGCTGAGTGCGACAGGTTAAACCCCTAACGCCTGCCGGTAATAGGCATCGTAATAATTGCACTCAGTGTAACCTATCGTTCCGGCCACCCATGTTGGTGGCCTTGAAGTCCCGTTATAAGTCGTTTGCTGGTACCTGTCATTTGCTGTGGCCGCGTAATTACCTGCTGAGTTCATGCCCCCACTGGCACATTCAAACCATTGAGTTCCGACAGAAGGAAAGCTCGGGTCGCTAGGCTGAAATAAGCAGCTTGTAACTCCATTAGTTGAAGCAAGAGGCACAGAGGAAGTAATCGTTCCACCGTTCAGGATACTCATCCGCAGGGGCAGGCAGTTACTGTGCCATACCATTTTGTCCGCGCCGCCGTTGTAAAGAAAGAATCCCCAGTTAGGTATATTCACCAGCATCTTTGCAAATAAATAAATTCTGCACGGCTGCATGGGAAATAAGCCCGTATTACCCCTGAACTGTAATGCCCAGTATCCGTTCTGATTTATTTCATTCCACCACACATGATCGTAACTATTATTCGTTGCGCGATGAAAAGCAATCATCGGGACCGAAGCCGGAATACTGGTTTGCAGAACCTGATTGTACGCCGGGGTCAGGTCGATTACCTGAACCAGATTATAGGGCGTAAAGTCAGGAGCCAGCTTCAGTGTTCTCGGGTTCGTACTGTTATCATAAAGAGTAAAGCCAAAATATTTGGAACTGTCTGAACCGGGTGCCGGTGTGGCCGTAACCATAATTTTGCAGGCATTCGCCACGTTCCATGAGACGGTCTGGCCGCTGACGGAAACGTTATAGCTTCGGGCATCAGTGCCTACAGCCGAGAACGTATTCATCAACGCCGCGCTAATTACAAAGTTCGGATACAGATAGGTTTTACTTCCGGCACCTGAAATAGTTGTGATATCAACCACGAAGTTGAATGACATTGAAGCAAGGACATCAAATGATGTCCCCTTGATGAAAGTCTGAAGTCCAAAACTCATAGTCTTCTACCCATGACGGCAGCGGGATTATTATTTTCGTCGTAAGATACGATACGTATATTCGTCTGAACCATCCTCCCCTCACCGGCCACAGAGCCGTTATTTTCAAACGTTCCATTTTTATCAAGCCGCCATCCTGTGGTGCTGGCTACATAGTTAGTAGACTGAATGTAGTTCCCGATCATGGCGTTTGTTATCCAGCCCTCACCTATGAAAGCCTGACTAATAAACACCTGGCCGTTCTGTACGGTAAACGGGGAGTAAAAATTCTGCCCGGCAGCGGACATTATTGAAAAGCGGTCAGCAAGAAAGAGAACCTGCGATTGCATTCCCTCTGGCGTGCTCTCAACACCGATGCCCATTCCCGCAGCGTACTGCCTGCCGTTCTGATCGACGGCGACCTTAATTGAATACTGGGCTGAAAGCTTACCGTCGAGAGTCGCCATAGCTGAAGACGTTTCCTGAACAATAGCCGAGTTGTCATCAACGCTTGCCTGTACCTGGCTGAACTTCTCCGCATAAGCCATATCATTGGTCACAATGGTTTTATTGGTCTCAATGATTTCGGCTTTGCGGTTCCCGTCCTGCGCGCGCCAGCGCTGGATATCGGCATCGTTGGCAAGGGAGTTTTCAATATCAGCCCAGTACATGGCTTCTATCGCGTCGATACTGGTATCAACTTTTGATATCAGCTGCTTCCCGGCATCCGACTCAAGAACTTTATCAACGATATCACCCAGAATATCGTCAACGTCTACGCTGGACATTCCACGAACCCAGTCGGTAAACCCGCTTTCGTTACCGGTCTTATCTACCAGCTGTGCCCGGTACCAGAAAATTTGCCCTGCTTTAAGGCCCATTTGCTGATATTTACGAGACGGATAAGGAACGTCAGCCAGCAACATTGGTGAAGCACCATCTGCCGTCAGGCTGTACTGAATTTCGGTTTTCAATGTGTCCCCGGTGTTGGCCGGGAATCCCCAGTTGAGTTCAATACCAAAGATCACATTTTCCGATGCAGTGAAGCCAACCGGCTTTGGCGGATTGCCGACTTTACCTGTCAGTGTTTTTTCTGTTGAGTAACCCCATCCAGAAGAAATTTCAGCCGCATTAATTGCCCGCACCCGCACCAGATAGCGACCGGCATAAATGCTCGGGACCTCAAACGAGGCGGTTGATGAACGCGCAACATTGATCCAGTTGCCATCATTACGACGCCACTGCGCTTCATAAGCAATGGCATTGGCTACCGCATCCCATTGCGCTCGCATCGTTTCGATACTGATGCCCTGCTGAACGACTGAGTATGAGTCGATGATGATATTAGATGGCGGAGCCTGATTACCGGGAGGGATAACACTTACAGGCCGCTCATCAATAACTGCACCGGTATCTATACGTGCGTACTTATCAGGGTCATGTGCCGCACCGGTGATTGTGAATGTTCCGTCATCGTTTTCAGTAACCGTTGTAACCCTGTATTGCTGTGCATAAAGCTCACTGGATTCCACTACCCATACGCATTCAGCTTCAGGCGTCTCTGAAAAAGCTGTCGTGACTGCCACAACCTCACCAGAAACCGACTGGATTGTACGGCCCTGCGCCGCACCGCTGGGCAGGTTGACCATAAGCCGGTCTCCTGCAACAGCATCAGGAACTCTGTCCATTGTCAGAGAACGCCCATTCACTGAACGGATACGGCCTCCTGCCACTCTTCCTGATAAGTTTTGGTCTGCAACCGCAATGATATGGCCCGGCTGAGGTATGTCACCATCAAGCCCTACGCTGAAAGAAACAACGCGGTCTTTATTGTCGGTGAGAATACCCCAGCGCCCTTTTCGGTTTGCCTCTGACTGACGTGTGCAGCCAATAGCCGTAACTTCAAGCTGGTTGAAAACCTTATAGCGGCTGACAAGGTCCTTCTCGAATACTGGTTCCATTGCGTCTGCATAGCCGTTATCAGGGTCGGAATAGGAGACCAGTGCAGATGTGTAGCGTGTCTTGGTTGTGCTGCTCTGATAGGCAAATTCGCCGTCAACGACGTTGGCATTCGTAAAGCTGTAATCAACATCTCGTGGCATGTCAGCCAGAGCTACTATCTGATCACCACCCCAGTAGGTCATGCCACGGAAAATGGCCGCAAAATCTCGCATAACTGTATAGGCATCATTTCGGGTCTGTACATAAACATCGCACTTGTAACGAGGCTCTGTTCCGCTACCTCCCTTTCCATCAGGAACCATTTGATCGCAATACTGTGCAACCTGATACAGCGACCATTTATCGATATTTGCGGCAGTTAGCCGGTCACCTAAGCCAAACCGGTCTGAAACAACAATGTCATAGAAAATCCATGCAGGATTGTCTGTCCAGGCCCATCTGAACGAGCCAAGCCAGGTACCGGAATAAGAACGGCTAGATGGATCGTAATTATCCGGCACACGAATAATACGGCCTTTAGGTTCACAGGTGATTTGCGGGATACTGCCGTTGAATTGACTTGAATCGAATTCTATATAAAGAAGTGCGGTATTAGGGTATCTGAGCTTGGCGTCAATGACCTCGGTGTAGCTCTGGATCGACATCGTATCGCCAATTTTGGCGCTGTTTGCATCAGCAGTAATTTTACGCACACGCACGGTCCATGTGCTGCCTGCATGCGGTAAATCAATACGGTGACTACGTTCGTAACCAGTTGTAGTCTTACCGGTAACTGCGGTACTGATAACAGTAACCCAAGAGCCGCCATCAGTCTGAAGGTCCACTGCGTAACTGATAGAGTTACCAACCAGATCGCCGTCATCTTCCTGCTTGAAAATCGAAGGCCATTTGAGTCGCAGACGAATAGCTGAAAGCTGAGTGTTAGTGAATGTATGTACCCACGCTGTCGAGCTGGATACCTCTGTTCCGACAGATATTTCGTTTTCGGTACCAGGTATACCCTGAATATAATTTTGGGCCTGAGTTCCGGCTCTAAACTCCCATGTTACCCCACTGAAATTCTGAGAGCCGTCTTCGTTTTCTATAGCAGTGCCATCAAGGTAAATTTGTTTACCAGTAAGACCGCCGTAAAACTCACCTTCACCAAGCGCAAGAAGGATTTTGGCTTTCGCTACAGACTGGAGGTCGTCTGGCTGTTCGGTAGGCGTTCGTGATTCTGATGAGCCGCCCTTGCGGCCTTTGATAGCGTTAGCTTTAGCCATATTCTGCTCATAAAAAAGCCCGCCGAAGCGAGCCTTAAAGATTGTTAGGGTTCAGGTATTTACTGCTGGTCTTCTACGTAAATGCCCGCAGAGATAATCGCACCACCGATGCGACGCTGACCGTAAAGAAGAGGAACAGGATAACCTTGTGCAGCAGTATTTGTCGGGCTACCAAAAGCGTAAGAAGCCCTGTTATCCACATCCTGTTTACTTGCCAATCCTGCGGTTTGTGGAGACAAGAGCTGTATAACACCACCAGCCATCATCGAAACGCCTAAACTAGTAATGGCACCACCAACACCAACACCAGCAATTGTCCAGCTTGTAAATGCGCTAATCACTACGCCTACCACGACCAACACAGCACCTAATATGGTTTGTAGAGCACCTGCACGCTTGCTGCCGATTACGACGGGGACTATTTTGATAACCTCTTTCGTTACCGGGAAACCAAGATCATCTTCCCCTAGATTCTGCTTCCCACGGAAAACCGCATATGTTATTCCGCGTTTTTTACTTGTTCTCATAAAGGCACCAAATCCATCAACCGTTGCGGATAGTGCTATGGTCGCTTCATGAACTTTACTGATTAGCCTGTTATGAACTCTTCCAAATGTTTTACCCAAAACACCGAAAAGATGTATTTCAGTCATTTGTTCTTTCATTCTTCACCCAATAAAAAACCCGCCTAAGCGGGTAAATTCAAATTGATGATGTGGGTCTTATGTCTAGACCAGTATTAGTATTACCTGTAATCCTGAAGTATTGAGTTTCACCATCTTTTATTTCTATAGATGATTCTTTGAATGGCTTATCTGAGCCAACAGAACACAATCCATTACCGTACTTATCACCTTTAAACCCTAGTATGTGGCGACCTTCTGGAACTTGGATTGTGATTGTTTCAGAGGTATCCATTCTTGCTATATCTTTTCCGTCAATAATAGTCATGACGTAGCATCCACCCCCGGCCATCCACCCACTATCACGCGTTATGGTGATTTTCGATGTTCCGGTTTCGTTATAGAAGACTCTGTCTTTAGGGACTTGCTTTGCTTCCTGAGAGCTTACCTGTGATGTAGAGCATGCTGAAAGGGTCATTACAGCAATAGCTAAAAATATTTTTTTCATAATGACATCCTTAATTTACTGATAATTCCTTGGCGCGGCTATAAGCATATTCATAAACCACATCTGAGATACACAAGCAAATCACTTCAACACCAGTTTCAACCTCATTCAAAACTTCAATTATGTTATCATCAAATTCTTTTTTGAGCGAGCAATACTAAAATGCACCACGTCAGCCTCCAGTTCATTATTAGGTACATGATCTGGGGACTTTCCTTTAACTACACATAGATAGAATTCAATAGCATTATGGTGAGCCTTTACTCTTAGATTCTTACCGTTCTTGTGCTTATCCATTACCTATCCTTCACATCAGATTTTGATTATTGTCTTAAATACTTTTAAAGGTAAATAATTTCAAGAAATATCTATGATGTTAAAGTATTTATTAACTAAAATTGTGTGATATGCCGGACAGCTTTCATAGTACGTTCCTGCCAGTAGCCTCCGTAGGGAATACGGCTACTAACGCGCCCATAGAGGTGGTGAAGCATCATATTACCTTCCAGCAAGATGCCTGCATGATTCCACTTATTAGACTGAACCTGCATGATCATCATGTCACCGGCCTGTGTTTCTCCAGTGAATTCACGAAACCCGCAATCGTACCAGTTTTCCTGATAAAAATTTTCGCTGTACTGATCCTCCCACCACGGATAATCAACCCGGTAATCCGCTAATTCAATGCCATAAGTCTGCCTGAAATAGCTCATTACTAAACCCCAGCAGTCTGAATGTCCAAGCACGAAAGGACGGCCTATAAGAGGCAACTCTTCACGTGGCTGTATGGTGCGAAGGTCTCCTTCCGGCCAGCTGATGATATGCCAGGGAACACCGTGCGCGTCGCACTGCGCTTCATCCAGCAGGCTGGGACGTGTTGTTGCATCAGGATGGCTGTGAACAATTGCGGTAATAGTTCCCCAGTCTTCTGCCAGCGAATAATCTTCCGGGGAAAGGTTAAACTGTTCTTTGGGTTCAGGTGCCAGATTTCGGCAGGGGAAATAACGCTCGACCCGGCTTTTCTGCGCCACCACACCACAGCACTCACGAGGGTACTCAGCAGCGGCGTGCGCCATAATGGCACTGATTGTTTTTTGTCGCATGGCTAGCTCCTGATAAGCGACGTTCCTGGAAAACCACCGAATGACAATTCCTCATTCTCGCCAAAGCGCAGCTTGCAGCCGGTCAATGTGCCGCTGCATTCGTCGAGTGAGGGATCGTCTACGGGATTATTGAATTTGTCGAAGTAACGCGTTCCGGCGTAATCGCAGCCGTCACCTGTCCGGTACTTTCCACGAATGCACCAGGTGCACAGGGAATGAAGCTGACGCGTGGGGATCATCAGCCCCTGCAGGTCTATCGGACTGCTGAGCGTAAATTCAACCTGATTTTTTGTCTCGGCGCTTTTGCTGTCGATGTAAAACACCTTCAGCTTTTCCTGCGTAGCATCCGCAGTCGCATTCCCTGCCGGGAAGTTTTTGGCATCGAGATATTTTGCCAGCGTGTCATGGATGGACACCTTTGCCTGAAGCATATCGTCATAGGCAAGACACAGTGCGGTGATTGAACCATCAAGGTTTGCCACCGTCAGTTTGGGCTGCGCACTGCTGCCGGTTGTGGATGTTTCCATGCCGTCAATTTTGCACGGCCACGCTTTGTATTCCTGCCCCTGCCACCAGACAGATTTCGCGGGAAGTTTTGATTCATCCCCATTAGCCGCCAATATTTCAGCTTCGGTATGAGGAATGTTGCATGCATGAAAACGCAGCACATCATCTACGCCGAACGCGGAGCCATCAACCTCAAAGAGGCGTACCGCGTTGCCGGGTTCAAGCTTCTGATAGTCGCTGTTAATGCTCATGGTTTGAATGCCTGTTCAAACGTTGCAGTCAGGTTGAATAAGCCCGCACCGAGCGCCGTGGGCGTGTAAGTGTCACAGCGGTAAAGCCCGGTAGGTTCAAGTGGTGGCTTCCACTGAAATGCGCGAACGCCGCCATGACTGTCGAGAAAAGTTTTGATAGCAGAGATGAATGATTCTGTTCCGGTAAACGTCAGGTCCCAGCTCTGGGTGCGTGGGTTTAGTCCGTTCCCGGATACCTGCGCATAACCGTCACCGAACTGAACCTTTCTCGTACTGAATTTCGTCTCACCTGCTGCATTGATGCGCGGGCACCATGTGAAGATTTCGATTGCCATGTGTTACCTGCTTTTCATTGCATTCCAGATATCACCGCCAGGACGAATGTCCCGCATTTTGAGTTGCTGATACCGCTGATCGACAAACCTGCCAATTTCGGCCCCAAACTCTTCCATGCCCGACGAAGATTGCGTGGATGAATTACCGTTACCGTCGATAGTGATGTAAACCTGCGGTGCTCCATTGCCTGATGGCATGCCGTTGTTACTACCAAGAGCACGCACACCCAGAGAGCCATCTGCTGCACGGGTTAACGGCATGATGGCTTCAGGCCCTGCTTCGCCCATAAGCCCGGCCCCCTTGGCAAAAGCAAAGAGTGTTGGAGAGCTTACGATTGAGTTGCTGTGCTGACTGAGATCGTGAGAGGCGTAGACGCCCCTTTAGCATTCAGGCTGAGGTTGCTGTAAGCGCCGGATGAAAAGGAGCTTGAGGCCGATGCGCCCGCCGATGCGCCA
Organism: Candidatus Pantoea bituminis; assembly: GCF_018842675.1. NCBI lineage: Bacteria > Pseudomonadati > Pseudomonadota > Gammaproteobacteria > Enterobacterales > Erwiniaceae > Pantoea > Candidatus Pantoea bituminis. The sequence continues at coordinate 1,373,054 of NZ_JAGTWO010000004.1, read as the reverse complement.
CCACCGAAATAACCGGCAATACCGGATGCCACCGTTCCCAGAATGCCTGAAGAAGATGATACGGATTTCATCGCGCTGACAACGGCCATTTGCAGAGCCACTTTTTCGATGATTTGCAGAACCGAAATGCCCCACGATTTCCAGCTGACCTTGTTGCCTTCCAGCATTGAAGTGACGTTGCTGAATACGCCATCAAGCGATGACTTTACTCCATCAGATACCGCGCCTGAAACATTCTCAATTTCGTCAAACCAGTTTGCAAAACCGTCTTTAGCGCCTGCTACCCAGTCGGCCTGAAGCGCATCGACCTGACTGTAATAGTCGGCCTGAATCCTGAGCCTTTCTGCCTGTGCATCGCGAAGGGCCTGAGTTTCCCTGTCATAAACCGACTTTGTAATTTCACCACCCTGGTACTGTTTCTGAAGCTCTCGCTGCTGATCGAGAAAGCTGCGCTCAATGCTCAGCCGCTCTTTCAGCCGATCGCGCTCTTTGTCACCCAATCCAGCGCCCTGCACGTCTACATTAAGTGAGGACTGAGCGTTGTCATTCTGCGCCTGAAGGTTCGCCACGTAGGCGGCGACCTTGGCATTTTCTTCATTGGCCTTTTTCAGGGCATTAAGCCGGTCAATTTCCTGTGCCAGTTGCATCAGGCGGGTTTGCTGAGAAGAATTCAGGCCGAAAAGTTTACCCTGAGCAAGATCAAACTGAAGCTTCTGCTGCTCTGTAACCACCGCCGTTTTTTTGCCCGTCGTGTCAATCAGGGCAATCTGTCGCAGATAGGATTGTTCAGTAGCCTTAAACGCGCTCTCAAGCTTCTTGACTCCGGCATCGGGTGTTACTTTCCCGTTAGTTTCACCTTCACCAAGTCTGAACTGCGAAGCATCTACTACCGTAGCCTGAGCTACAGGGAGGGTGGCGACTGGCTTTTTCAGAAGCTTATCGCGGATTTCAAGAAGGCCCTGAAGCTCCTGATTCAGCGCCTTCACGCTGTCGTCTTTGCCGGTGACCCAACCTATGAAAGACTGATCCTGATCGTAAAAACCTGAGCGTTGCGCTAAGTAACCATTGATAATCTTAATTCTTTCCTGTACCTGTGCGAGATCATCATCGTTGATATTCCCGCCCAGAGCAGACATCCGCGTGCCTGATTTGGCTGCAAGTTCTCCCGCCGCGGCTGCGGATTTAACTAACCATCCAGCCAGTTGGGCCACCTGACTGACCATTGAAACCAGACCTTTGAGCACTTCAGGGTCTGTCAGAATTTTATGAACGTCCTGCAGAGACGTGCTTAGTGGGCTGAGGTCAACCTTAGCCAGGCCCGCGGCTATCTCCATTTTCAGGCCCTTTACCTGAGTTTCCATATTGATGAAAAGATCATTAACCTTCACCAGATCATCAATAGAGTCAGGATCAGGGGCCACACCGTAATCCTTGGCAAGGCTGATAAATTTTTGCAGCTTTTCGTTGTTGTTATCAAAGAGCGGCAGAAATTTAGACAGATCATTGCCCAGGCTTTCTAAAACCGTGACCTTTTCTGAGTTCGAATTAATTTTGGTCAGCGCGCTACCGATCGCCAGAATTTGCTGGTCTGGTGAGGTTTTTGACAGCTTTTCTGCTGACAGTCCTAAGGCATTCAGCGCGTCAACGGCATCGCCGGATTTGTTAAGCGTGGCATCACCGATTTTATCGCTGACGTCTTTGAAGATATCAGCCATGTTATCACCGGACACGCCCGCCCTTTCTGCGGCGAACTGCCAGGCTAATAACTCCTGAGTGGATACCTTTAGCGACTTCGCCCACTGGTCGGTAGCGGCCACCTGCTCGGCAGTTGTCTTCAGAAGTGCAAAACCGGCTGTGCCGACTGCAACGCCTATACCAGCCGCCGCCGTTGCAATTCCCGCCAGCGCAACCGTTGTTACTTTTGCGTCTTCCTGAACCCGCCTGCGCAAACCCTCAGAAGCCCGCTCGGCGCGGTTCATACCTGAGACGAAACCACCCACTTGCGCAATGAGATCGAGTGTCAGGGTGCCCAGTGATTTGGATGCCATAATTTCTCCGTCAGGCGGTTAAGCCCACCTGTGCATCGCCTCCTCAAGAGAGATTGGCTCATTGGCGGCGGTAACTTTGGTGAAGTGCGTGGTGAAGTCTGTGACGTTGTACGGTGGATTTTTAGGATCGCGGTTTACGTTCGCAATCGTGCTGGCCACCACACCGGAACCCCACTCGGTGCGCATCATCGGATTCAGGCTTCCGTAGCGGTCGCGGTATCTGACCCAGAGCTGGAATTCTTTGAAGCTGAGCGTTTCCCGCGCTTCGGCGATGGTGCTGCCACCGATGCCGTTGAGGACGAGTTCGCACCAGATTTCATCTTCTGCACTGAGTTCGAAGTCTTTCCCAGATCATTGACCTCCTGAATCGCCACCAGCAGTGCGATGGTCAGCGCGCCATCCAGCGAGCCGCGCTCGGGGTCGGCCTCACCGGTAATGTCAGCGGGGGTGAAGACGGGCTTGCCGTGCTCGTCACATACGGATGCCGCGATGCGTGCGGCCACGCCGTCAACCTTGCCGCCATAGGCCAGCACATCCTGTGTCGCAGTGTGATAACCCATCGGACGGATAAAGACGGTCGCTGTGATTTCTTCATCACCCTGCTTCCAGGTGATCTCTTTTTCCACCGGACGCCCGGTGAAGGCTCCCGCGCTTTTAAGCGCGTCGAGTGTTAGTTTCATGAATTATTCCGTTATCGAATCAGGGGCAAAGCGCCCCTGTTATCAGGCAGCAACAACCGCTTTCGGCACCCAGACGGCAGAGCCGGAGCGCTGAATGGAGGCAGAAGAAGACACAACCGTGTTGGCAGCAAAATCAAAAGGAAAGTCAGAAACGTAGCCTTTGAATACGAACCATGTACGGCTGTCCGGCAGCGTCAGGCCGTCAACCGCGTCAGCAGCGCCGTCTGCTGCTGCAGTTGGTGATGCCGTCCCGTCCGCCCAGCCGATAGCAAAGGTCAGGTCCTGATCGTCTTCGTCATCCGAAATCGACAGGTTATACAGCATGATGTGACTGGTGTTTTTCGGATCGGCATTCAGCGTCAGGGATGCCGCGCCCGGTGTGCGAAGACCGCGCTTGTAGGTGCGGTCAAACCGCTCAGACAGGCAGGTGTCTTCAATCTGATCGGCAGGGTTACTGCCGGGTGAAAATGCAGTGATACATTCAATTTCGCTCACCGCGCCTTTTGCGAGCACAAAGAGCTGTGTGCCTTGCGTCAGTACAGACATTGTTATCTCCGGTCATAAAAAAACCGGCACAGGGCCGGTGGGTGAATAATTCGGTTATCGCGTGACTGTCCAGTCAACATCGAAGGAATAGCGGTAGCGCTTCGTTTCTGCGTCCTGTTCCTGGTTGCCCCATCGCGTAATGTTGGCGCGGGTCTCAATGGCGTCGCGTAATGCCTGCGCCACAGACACCACCTCATCGGGCGAATCAGCGTAAACGTCAACCTGCAAAGTGAACGTGTCGGCATCGGGCCGCTGATTCAGGTAGTTCTCCGGCCCGCCGCCGATGTTCTGCCAGACGGCATACGGATAAATAACCGCATCGTCCTGCATACCAAACGGGTAAAGCCGGGTTGGTGAGCTACCAAGAAGGGAAATCACGTCAGGACTGGCGGCGCAGACAGAAAAGATGGGTGCGATCATGCCGTTCCCCCTCGCCGTGCTGCGCGCTTTATGGCCCTGTCCAGCGCCTTCTCATACTCATCAATAAACGTGGCGGTGACTTCGTCAATGCTGTTTTCCAGTGCCGGGCGCATGATGGGCTGAGCACGCATTTTCTCTGTACCAAACTCAAATAAGCGCCAGTGCGGCGTCGGCGCATTCTCCCCTTGTCAGGGTTGTTTTTCAGAACGGCACCGTGCACCACACCGATTCGAAACCCAAGGTTACCCGTTTGTTTAAACAGCCGCCCGTTCCAGCGCAAGGCAATGTTGTCAGCAATGCTTCGCCCGGTTGCCGCATCATCAATACGCCGGGCATTCGCTTTCGCTTTATTTACGACCACGTTACCCGCCTTACGAAGCGCGGCGCGGCCACCTTTACGCCGCAGGTCGTCGCTGACTGAATCAAGCTTCCCCAGCAGCGAATCAAGACCGGTAAGGCTGAATTCAACGCCGTCAGCCATCGTTAACCCCCTGAGAGCAGGGCAGCGTGAGATATTCCCGCCCGCTTTTGTCGTCCGCCAGCGCGCCGTGGATGTTGTAAACCCGGCCCCTGAAAAGGATACGGTGTTTACTGGTCACGTCATCACGGTGCCGGACGGTAATGCGGGTGGTGATTTCACTCTGCGCCGCCTGAGCTGCTATGAATTCCCGCGCTGACAGGTCCACCACATCTGCCCAGAGCACTGCCACATCTTCCCAGGTATTAATAACAGCGCCGGTTGAAGGACTCTGGGTTTTAACAGGCTTCTGAAGCGTGATGCGGTGGCGTAGTTTTCCTGCCTGCATGGTCGCTACCCCTTTGGTTTGCCGCTCAGATAGGTTGGCTGCGGCATGTCCGGATCGCTTTCTTCAGCCACCAGCGACTGATAAATTACGGCAGCGAGGGATTCGTTGGACTCAGCCAGGCGTTTTACTGCCTCCGTCTGCGCTTTCATCCCCTCCGCTACCTGATGGAAGCTTTCCGCCAGCTTCTCCAGCGTGGTTGCCAGCAGGCTTACCTGTAGCTCTTTCATATGCAATCGCCATCCATTTTTTAAACCAGTCGCGGCGCTTCTGGCATCCTGAGCACGCCATCAGTGCCACTTGCGGTGTCGGAACAACAGCGCCTCTACCCCGAAAGGAATTTCTGTCTGATTCGGCGCTGATGCTTCACGATTGGCGTAGTACTGGCCGATCAGCAGAAGCATTGCCTGCCAGATGCCGGGAGAAAAAGAACCTCGCGGGGAGGCTCTTCGTCTTCTGCTGAGGTCGTAAGCTGCGCCACCAGAGTGCCGTCACAATAATGCTCAATGAAATCGACTGATGCCTGCGCATAGCCTGCAATCAGGTCGTCTTCATCATCGTGATCAACTCTCAGATGCTTCTTTACCAGCACCATCTGTTGCGGGCTTATTTCCACCTTTGCCCCCTTTCTTTTCGGGTCTGGAAGGCGAATCGTCATTAGATTCTTCTTCCACAGCTTCAGCCAGGTTCAGCCCGACCAGAGCCTCACCGATTTCTTTTTTAACCACCTTCACTTCACCCTGCGAGACCGTGCCAAGGTGGAAATGAGAGAACATGCGAAGTGCTTTAATTTTCATGTCTGTAAACGCGGCCATTGCTGACCGCGCCCTTCAGTTACGCGCCGCCAGCGGCAACGGTGATATCGCCGGTCACGATCGCGGCAGGACGGTAGTGCGCCAGCGCCAGACGCTCTTCACACAGGATGGTCAGCATGTTTTTCACGAAGTTATCGCGATCCTGATTGCTGATTTCGACAGTGGCATCCATGCGGTCCCACACCTGAGAAGCCAGACCGAACGCACCTACGGTGAAGGTGCCCGCAGCCTGAGCCGTGGTTGACACAACCGGCAGGCCCCAAAGAACTTTTGAGGCATATGCCTGCGGACCACCAAGGATGTAGTTGCCGTTGGCGTCTTTCAGCAGCGCGATGCGGTGCCAGTCAGCCGGGTTAAGCACGATGCCGTCCGCTTCAAACTCGCTCAGCGAAACCTGATAGATAGCGTGCGCCAGCACGTCAGCCCCGGTGTCACCGGTCGCATTCAGTGCCGTTTCGTAGTCGTTTGCGACCACGTTCAGCCCCTGAAGGTTGTCACCGGTGCCGTCACCGTTCAGCATCTGGTTTTCTTCCACCAACGCCAGACCGTACATCATGCGGGAGTTGATGTAGGACTGAAGCGCTGGCGCATCATCCATAATCTGGCGTGATGCCTGAATCCAGTGCGCGATAGTCTTCACGTTCGCCGTTTCTTTGGTGAAGGTGATGTTGCTTTCAGGCTTCAGCGTGCCCTCAGCAACCGGGGCGGCGGCGTTGGTAAACACATTTTCACGCACGTATTCCAGCGCATTACTGGAGATGCGGCCCTGTGACAGCAGGTCACGAACCGTCAGGCGACGCAGACCCGGCATCAGGATGCCCGCATTCTGCTGCGGCAGAACGAGACCACCGGCAGAGGCAGAGCCAGAACCAATCGCCTTATCAAAGCTGGTCACTTTCGCTTTCGTGCGGGAGCCATCCCAGCCTTTGATCAGGTCTTCGGATACGCGCTCGGCAAACGATTTCTGTGCGGTTTGATCCGGGGAGTTCCCGGCCAGCTTCTGCTCCAGATCGAACAGGCGCGTGCCGGTAGTTTTCAGCTCGTCCTGCGCCTTGTTCAGGTCCTGCTGAAGCTTCTGATTCATTTCACCATTTTCGGTGATGGATTTGCGCTGAGCCTCAATCAGTTCTTTCACTTCTTTCTGAGAGGTCTCGATCGCTTTTTCAAGTACAGTTAATTCAGACATGTATTGCTCCGTTAAGCATTCCGCAGGTTAGCGGCAAAGGAAGTTATGCGCTGTGCAAGCGCGTCAATGTCGCCGCTACCGGACTCGCTCCGACCTGCGGACTTAACACTGGCGAGAAACGCCTGTGCTTCTGCGCGTGAAAGCCCTGCTGAATCCCTCAGGAAAGCCTCCGCGTCGCGAATAGTTTTGATGGTTTCGATGCTTTTCATGGCGGATACGCCAGCAAGCTCGTTGGCCGGGAACGTGCAGACGCTGATTTCCCGCAGGTAGGAGATGTTTTTGAAAATCATCCCGGTAGTACCGATGCTGTAATCATCTTTCGTCACCGAAAAACCTACAGACATTCCCTCAACGGTGCCGTGCTGCATGGCCGCTTTGAGGTCAGATGAAGCGCTAAGCCCCGGCGTCAGCTGACCTTTGACGTAAAGCCCTTTATCGTCTTCTTCCAGCGCTTCCCACTTACCCACCGGCACCTCAAAGGTGCGGTGGTTGAAGAACATCGCGACCTTGCGACTTTGCGTAGCCAGCGTGTTTTTAAACGCGCCGGGGAGGATGATGTCGCCGTCAGAATCGGTGTTGTTGAACACGGAGGCATAGCCTTCAAAAATTCCCTGACTGCCATCCCCTGCAAACTTAATTTCTGCCTGGTTAAAGGACAGTGTTTTCTGAATGTCCGGCATTGAAGCCCCCATAAAAATTAAGCCCCGTCAGTGCGGGGCTCTTTGTTGGTGCCGAGTTCGGTAATAGGTATGTTCTGGGACTGCCGGGTAGCGACATCACCACCGGGTAGCGGTGGCAGATTGTCGAGCCTGCGCACTTCGTTGATGGTGCGAATGCCTGTATTGACCATGACCTGCATAAACGCGGCACGGCTTGCAGAATCACCCCGCAGCAGACCGTCAAGGTTGTGCTCAGCGTGAATCCTGCCCTGATCCGAATCCTTCACCAGCCAGCGCTCAATGCTGTATTCCCAGCGATCCAGATAAGGCTTCAGGGTGTACTGAAGGAATCCGAGGTTCTGCTGCTCAATGCCGCTACCCCATGATGTGGTTTTCTCGACATCACCTACCAGATGTGGTGGAACACCATAGAACCGCGCCAGCTCAGCAACCTGAAACTTTCTCGCCTCCAGCATCTGCGCATCCTGCGGGGAAATACCGATGGACTGTGTGGTAAAACCGCTTTCCAGAATCCAGAGGCGTTTTTTGACGGGCCCACCCGCAATCTCTTTGAAGTTTTCTTCAAGCTGACCGCGCTGCTCTTTAGTCAGCACCCTTCCGTCAGTCATGAGTATCTGAGGTGATTTAGCGCCGTTAGCAAAAAATTCCCGCTGATTGTCTTCCATTGCAATAGCAACGCCTGCTGACTTCGCGCTGAAGGCTAACGGAGAAAGCCCGACCAGCCCGCTAAAGCCGAATCCTTTGAGGTGGAAGATTTCTTTTGGTTTGAAATCTGCGTATTCCGTGTCGCGCTTGTAGCGGTAAATAACCTCTTTACCGTTATCGCTGAGCCGGACATCCATGTTGGCGCTCATCAGCGGCACTATGCTGATAACATCTCCCACACTGTTACGTTCAACGTGAGCGTAAGCGTTGCCGTAGGCGCAAAGCTGCATCGTCATGGCTTCGCGGAACTCAAGCGCGGTCATAAAGTTGTTGGGCCGGAACCGAAGAAGTTTTGCCAGCGGGTTACTCTTGTCTACCTTCTTGCGCTGGTCGTTAACGGTTTCGTATACGTCAAGCGGCAGCGAAGCTGTCACGGTCGAGATAAGCCGGATGCAGGCCCAGACCGTACTGATTTGCATGTTGCGCTCATCAGTAACAACGGACTCGCCCACGGTGCCGTGAGCCGATGTGCCTGCCATCTGTGAACCACTGTCAGGGAGACCAGTCGGCCACCGGTCAGGATGGAAGCCATACGCGCCCAGAAAGGCGACCGCGTTCGCAGGTCAATGCTGTAATCGGTATCTGCCATTTTAAACGCTCAAAAAGTTGTAAATGAAGTCGTCAACGTCGCCCTGCTCTTCCACCTCGTCACTGTTCTGCGCGCCAATGGACATCGCCAGCGCAACCATGCCGTCGATCCTGCCGCTGGATTTACCCTTCACAAACTTGCGGTTGCCTGCGGGATCGGTAATGACCGTTGCGTTTTTGGCGCACATTTCCAGAATCGGATGATTACCGTGCTTCAACTGAGCGCCAAGAAGTTTTGTTTCCAGCTCGCGGAGTGCCGGGGACATAGAAACAAAGCCCTGCCCGAACTCCACGAAGCGTTCCAGCTCTGCTTCGGTAAACCCGGCATCAATCAGGTGCGGACGAAGGAAACGCATGTTGTATCTGTCAAAGGCGATTGCCCTGACGTTGCAGTTATCAAAAAGTTTTCTCAGCTCTTTTGCGATAAAGGCATACTCAATAGCTTTACCCGGCGTGGTGTTTAGATAGCCCTGTTTTGCCCAGATATCATAAGGCACGCGGTCATTACGGGCCTTGTCAGCCAGCCCTTCAGCAGGCAACCAGAACTTACTGTGCACATCGCCTTTAGCTGACGTCAGAATCAGAGCCGTAAGGTCAGACACGCTTGACAGGTCAAGACCTCCCCATACGGTTTTACCGGTCAGATCGTCCGGCTCTTCCTTGTTCATGTGCCAGACCGTCTGGCTGACAAACGGGCTTTTTGCTTCAACGCGGCGGTTAAGGACGAGGTTTTCAAACTCTGCCTGACGTGATGGCAGGCGTTTGGCGCTCGCAGCCATGTCCAGCACTTCCTGCTGATTCATGAACACGTCAAACGCCGGGTTGGCTAAGCGGATGGCCTCAACCGAAAACGGATCAATATCTTCCGGCGCGGTATCTATCCTGACCACCGTTCGCGGGTCAGCGCCGGTCAGACCGTCATCAATCAGCAGGCTGAGCAGGTCGCTTGCATCAGGTGCCTGCGTACTGATGATGATGGAAATCGGGTTTTCCTGCGCGGCGGTAGCCGTTTCCAGTGCCTCATAAAGAGGATCGCGTGGGCCACGTACCTGACCCAGCTCATCATGAGCAACAAACCGGGGAGAAAAACCGTAGGCCGTGGTGGCTTCAGCACTCAGTGCGCGGTAGTAAGACCCCAGATCAGGGCAGTGAATCTCTTTTGCCGAATCCTTGATAGCCACGTACTGCATGAGCGTTGGGTTCATGCGGCACATTTTCGAAGCCAGATTAAACAGGATTGCGGCCTGATCGCGGGAGCGAGCTGCGGAATAAAGCTGGGAGTTGTGCGCGGCCTCCGGCCCTACTAGATAGAGCAGCATCAGCATGGCGGTTTCAACCGTTTTGGCGTTCTTGCGCCCCCGCGTTATGATCCCGCGACGCGTGCCGTGCACGTTGTCAAAGATTGCCCTGAAGTCATCCTTCATAAAGGGCGCCATCTTCAGCGGCTGACCGACAAACTTTCCTTCCGGGATCAGGATGTGCTTTTCACACCAGGCAATATTTCTTTCGGCTCTTGTCAGAATTTTTTTAACCATCAGCTAAAAGCCTCAATCAATCTCCCAGGGCTTTTTATCTCGCGCAAGATTGTTGTTTGCACGGCCCACCGTTTTAGGATCGGCGGTTGCCTGCCGGGTAATTCTCAGACGCGTTGCCAGAGAAGATGCCGAACGCACTTCCCGCTCACGCATCGTCAGCAATTTGTCATAGCGCTTAAGTCCGTCTTCCCGTGACAGCCACTCCATTTCAAAATCTTCGATTTGAGTGGTGAGCAAACGGGACTGCACCACATGGCGACAGTACATCTCCATCATGTCGCGATGCGTTTCAGTGAATGAGTTTGCCGGGTTGTCATTAACGAGCCGGACCCAGACATTTATTTCCGGGTCGCTGAGATGAACGGACGGCTGCAACCTGCTTTCAGCCAGTGCCGGTAGCGAGACAGCAGAGGTCGCAGCCAGAGACTTTCTGCCTCGCTGTGCCATTACTTTTTCCTTTTTTTCTGGACGTTTTTAAAAAAAGACTGAGGGCGCGGTCTTGGTGGTTTTGGGCCTGAAGTTTTTGCCCTCCCCCCATACCGCGCAAATTTTAAATGATAATATTTCTCATTTACATCAAGATGCACCAAAATGGTGAGCCAACCCCAACGCAAATGCTAACCAATCTCATTTCTCGATGAATTGCAGGTTTTCACGAGACAGGCTGGCAGGGACCAGCGTTTTCCCGACCCCAAGCGGGAGTGACATGCTGACTGATGGCAGTGACTCGCCAACTTCATGGCTGAACCCGATTGCTGTTACTGAATTGAACTGTATGCCATCAATGCTGAACTCAATCAGCTTACCGTCGCGGTATTCAATCTTAAGGTTTTTCATTCGATGCTCCTGTTACCAGATAACACGGCCTTCATCGTCGAACTCCGTCACTGTTCCACCCTTCTCCATGCGTTGCTTCACTGAGTCGTGGCAGCGCTTGCATAAGCTCTGGAGGTTGTCGGGATCATGAAACAGTGCGTCATCACCCTTGTGAGGTTTGACGTGGTCAACGATGGATGCGGATATCACCTGATTACGTCTGAGGTGAAACTCGCATAGTGGCTGCTTCTGAAGCTGGTGATAGCGCAGGCGATACCAGCGCTTCGTGTTATAGAGGTTGTGCCAGGGTGAATTGCTAGCCATTCAGCATTTCCTGCTGGTCAGATGAATTTCATCCTCGGCAATGGTGAGACCACCAGCCGATGATTCATTGTGTTTATGCTGAAAAGTGAACTCAGTGAATGCAGTTTTCAGAACAAAATAAAACCACCTCGAAAGGCGGCCTGTGTTAATCGCTACTGCAACTGCCGCCACTGTCGGACGAACTGCCTGAGTCATAGCTGCCACTGCATGAATCGGAGCTGCCTGAGCTGCTGTAGTCGTTACCGACGTAAATAGGGCTGATTGGGTTTAGCGGGTTCATAAGGTCGCTGCTTGAGCCAGTGTTGCTTTGATGACGGCGACGGCGTTCTTCTTCCTCACGCTGGCGCTTACGTTGCTGTTCGGTTTGATATGTCATATTCACTCCAATAAAAAACCGCCCGGAGGCGGTTAGTCTGACATCACATTCATTTTGTGAACTTTATGAATGCCATTCTTGATCTTTGTTCCGACGAATGGTTATTAAAACTTTGTCTAAATGAGCATCGACAGTTTCAATGTGGTCATACGAATAAAGCGCGTTATTTTTAGCTGTATGTATAAGCCTTTCGACTTCTTCTGTGTTACGGGCGTAGCCCATAATATCTTTGCAATTTCCTGGCATATCATTTGAATCATAGGCAAGCACCATAAAGCACGGCTTAGGATCTAACATAAACCACCTCTTTTTTATTGAGGTGCGATTATACCAGCTTCGCGACGCTTCAAAGCGTGGCTAACCGTTATCCCTTGTCGGAGCATTCTTAATCGCATAAAAAAGCAACCGCTTACGCTTGTTGTCGCCTGAGCGTTAGCTAATTTATTTTATGTAAAACCTAAAAACAGAATGAACTCCTACCATGTCTTGGTCCAGGGATGGGCCACTTTTTTCATCATCAGGCACACTCGTAAATGCGCCTTGGGATGATTAGCAATCGTCATCTGGCTGAGCCACTGCTCGACAGGCGAACATGCAAGCTCTCTGCATCTCCGTTTTAGCCATGGCAATCCAGCGCGGGTCTGCACCAGTTTCTTTTGATGTGTCCAGCAGATTCAGAAAGTGGCGGCTCACATCTTTCAGTCGGTTCATCACTTCAATATCGCCAGGCGTTAATGTTCGATAACCCTTTACGGTACTGCCATCCTGCGGCTTTGCTTCGCTCATACCTTCCTCTGCTTAATTTAGACATTGCTCATTGATATATTCTTGCAACCCGGCTATCTGCTTTCCGGCTGTTTCGATACGCTCTCTAAGGGTGAAATAATCCCGTTGAGCGGAGTCAGTAAGTCGGGGGCTGGCTGCATCATCCAGGCTGGCGGAGCCGGTGGAGGATTGTTCCGGGCAGGTTGCGTTGAGCTGCAACCGACGCTTGCCAGCAATAACGTCGTCATGAAGCAGATCGATAGTCGCTTTAGCATCCGCTAGTTCCTGTGTGTATTTCGCATCTAACGCAGCAACATTTCGCTGGCGTGTCTGCATGTCACTGATAGTGGCGTTCGCCAGCTCCAGCGCGTCTTTGGATTTATCTCGCTGAGCTTTGTAATCAATGGCGTTGCCACGGTAATAAAGAGCTACTGACGTGGCTGTCACGATTGCTATAACAGCCACCAGAGCGGGAAATATTGAAGTCTTAGCCTTTAAGGTCATCTTTGCTTTCCGCCAGACACATTGAACGCTCCATGTCGCGACGGTTCATCAGGCCGCGCCATTTCTGTCCGCCAGCGTAAATCCAGCGGCGAAGCTCTTCACACGCACCATCAACATCACCAGCGTTAAGCTTTTTCAGGAGCGTTGATTTTGAGAAAGCACTTGAACCAACGTTGTAAGTGAAGCTATAGAGTGCTGCCCGTTGATACTCGCCCAAAGGAATCCTGACCATGCTGTCTACAGACTTCTTAACCGGCTGAAGGTCATTCCATAACAGTCGATCACATTCTCGGTCGGTGTACTTCTTGCCCTTGATGATGTCGGTTCCGGTATGACCATCACAGACTGTCCAGACACCAACTATATCTTTGTAAGGCTCATAAACCCGACCCTCTACTCCATCTTTACCACCAAGAAATACTGTGGCGATAAGCATGGAGCCGCCGCCCGCAGCAGCTATTAGCGTGTTGCGCAGGCTGTTTGACATCCCCATAGTTTATTCCTCAGTCAGGTCTGGTGCGGTAGGCCAGCGTTGAAGCGCCTGAATCTGCGCGAGTGTTGCTTTGCGTTTGTAATACCAGTTGATACCGAGCGTCAGTAGCGCGACCAGAATACCGGCCAGAACGCCAACAGCACTCCATTCATCGGGGCTCAGCCTGGTCAAAAGACCGTTGGCAATCGTCCCGGCTGATGCGCCGTAAGCCGCGCCTGATGCCAGTTTGCTCATATCGATACTCATATACACCTCCGTGATAACGGTCGGTGCTGTTTGTAGTCTTAGAAAAGATGCGCAACGCCACGGCGTCAAAAGTGTGTGTGGAGACTGTTTGGCGTGCGCAAAAACGAAAAAAGGCCGCTCTGATGGCGACCTCTTTGTATTGGACCCTGACGCTATAGCGGTAACTACCTTGCCCGTCGGCAACAGGGTTGATTTGCTATCTCAGGTGTTTCTGTTCCCAGTTGAGACTGAATAGCTTTTAAAGCAGCCACACCGTAAATTCGCTATAAAGCAGAGAATGTAGAGGGTGTGGCTGAGTTAAAGCTACTGCTCCGGGTGCCTCCCAGTAAGCCATTGAACGGTCAAACCGACTTGCGCTCGATTACCCACAGCTTTAGCCATGAAGACCGTTTGCGCCCCACCGCTTAGGAGGATTAGCAGCAACTAAACAACAGTAACATTTATGTGACAGGCCTTAATCTGATAATCCTGATTCTGCTAATGGCGCATAAAAAAACCCCGCCGGTTGGCGAGGTTTAGAATGTTATGTGTCAGTGCGTAGTGACAACTCATAGCAGATTAAAGCTGGTTTTGTCATGACACAACCCTTTTCATCACTGGTGTGACGATATTTTCTTTTTTGCACTCACGATCCATTTCAAGGGTGATATTCAGCGCACTGAGACAACCATCAATAAAGCTTTCTGCTTTCTGAATACGCAGGGAAACCGTGTTGTAAGAGACCCCGCATTTCTTTTCCAGCGCCCGTAACGGCAGTCTGTCGATGTAGTACCACTCAACCAGTGCACAAAGGTGCTCATCACTCTTAAATAGCCGTATCATGGCCTCGTTGATGAACATACCGTCATCATCGCAGCAGGAAGGCTTACCGGCCCGGCTGGCTGGAAGTAACCGTGAAAGCCCTGCTGCAATACGTGGATAGCCGACATTCGTCTTGCCGCTTGCTGCCCATACACCCCAACGCTCTAATACCTGTGACATGTCACGCATAGTTAATCCTCTCCACACACTTTATTTTTTGTCTGTCCCAATCACACCGACTGCAATCGCGTGATCGAGGAACCTGAACAGCAGTTCAATCTGACTGCCAAATTTTTCTTCAAACGCTTTCATATCCCGGTGCAGTTCATCGTGATGCGCTCTGCATAGCGGTATCACAAATAAATCATGCGCCTTGGTGCCCATTCCTCCCTGCCCGTGTCCGATGATGTGATGCGGGTCGTCTGCCTGCGTGCCGCAGCATGCACACTTCTGTGACTTAACCCACCGCGTATACGTCGTACTTTCCCAGCGCTTACGCTTGGGGCGTTTCATGAATGATTCCGGCGACTCAGGATCGGCGTGAAGGCTGATAATCTTTTTGACCACCAGCGCGGCATCCTGAATTACTTCGGTTGCAAGTCGCTCTGGTGCGATGAAAGACTCTTTTAGCGTGCCTGTGCCTGCTTTGTCCTTTGGCATGCGGAGAACGCGCCTTGCCGGTGCCTCCGATATCAGGTCAATTACGTCATTCAGGGATGCCCACCAGCACAGTTCAGGCAGCGTTAAATGATGCTCACCCGTCAGGCCCAGTTCATAACTGGCAGTTCTGATGATCCATAGCGCCATATTGCTTTTAGCTATGTTTTCAACTGACAGCGGAATGCCGTTTTCCCGGAGTTCATTATCATGGCTATAACACAATGACACCAGGCCGATTTCGGTCTCAAGCAGCGTATATTCGTGGTGATGCCACGTTTTCGCATCATGCAGCTGGCAACACTCAAAGGTACGGACGAAAGCCGCCAGTGCATTCATCCCACCAGCAGCTTTGATTACGCGTTCATGGCTAAAGAATGGCTCTAACGATGTTTCGTCCAGTAATGGCTGTGTGCCGTCATTGATGCGGCCAGATGGCAGGTCTTCCATGTCCGGTGTCGGTGTGCAGACCAGAACGCGGTTACGGAACAGGTGAAGCAAGTCTGAGCCAGGCTTAAGCAGCACAATCCCTGTGCGCGGTGCGATTTCAGGTGTAAGTAGTGCCCTCATGCGTTACCTGCCAGCTCTTTGTCGTGGGTATACTCCCCATTCCATGACTTTTTCATTGGCATCTGGCCTTTGAGGTACTTCCGGTAAAGCCAGACAGCACCATCACGAAGCAGTACCGGCTGGTGAGTAGTGAAGCTTGCCGCTGACGTTGGGTTAATCTTGCTGCTTTTCTCGGTCAGATATTTATCACGGGCCTGAGAACGAACACGCCACTGCGCATGGTTGCCATTAGGGTTATCGTCATAGAGCCAGTTTGCATCCTGAAGCCAGGCGCTTATCTTGCTGGTATTGACACCGTTCAGGCGTTTGCAGAACTGAACGGGTGACAGGCCATCACTGAACAGGTTCTCAAGGTGATCGATATACTGTGCCTGTCGGTGAGTCAGCACTTCAGCCTGTTGTTTGGCTTCCATTGCATCAGCCCATGCACGAGCCAGCTTAATCGGGTCAGAGATATCAGGCAGCATCACGCCATGGACTTCACGCAGGCTGAAGTAGCTTTCCTCAAGCTTTTCGTAGAATGACCATGCTTCGTCCGTATCGACGATCTTTGACATTCGGGCTGCGCCCTTCTCGGTCCAGAGAATCAGCTGGCTTGTGCGTTTATCAACCACACCACTAACAGTGGGTAGGTTCTTAAAGTCACGGAGCTGGTCGCCCTTAAGCATGAAATAGTGACGCCCCTCTTCGAAGCGAGTGCCATTTCTCATGAGGTTCATGTGAATACTTTTTGAATCGGCACCATAACCTTTAGCGAGAAGGTCAGTTGTGATCACCCGCTGCTCTCGGTACATGATGACAGGCACGCTTAATGAGGTGCTTGATGAAAGGATTACTGAGTTTGATGCAGGCGTAGCTACGCCCATTACCTGATTTGGCATGTTCTCTTCTCCACACACTGTTTTTAACCGGTCCCGCCCCATCATCTGCAAATGAACGGGACCAACCTTTGCCTGTGGCGACTGCAATTCGCCAGTAAGCCCTTTTACTATAACCACTTTTACTGTTCATGTAACCAGGTGCGGCCCTCATGCCGCCACTGCTACAAATGGCTTGATGGTTACCTCAGCCTTGCCCTTTTTGGTCTGCTCGCCCCACTCTACAGTGAATCGCTTTATCTGCCGGTCATCACCCCATACACGAGCATGCGTCAGGCTGTCGAACAGGGCTTTGAGGTAGTTATCAAGGTCACGAGGACGCTTGTCAGGTGGGAACAGCAGCACGTTAACTTCAACGTTCACTGTAATGGGCTGAGGTAGGCGCTTTAACTGTTCCATAACGGCGGCAAAGGCATTGATGCGAAAAGAGCGCCCGGAGGCGCTAATTTTCATACCTGTACTCGTTGCCCGCCAGTAGCCGTTTACGCTTGGAGGGAACGGCAGGGTTAACTTCATGCAGCCTCCCCTTCATCTGGAATGGTCATCTGCCCGGCTACCTCACGAACTGCCTGACGCAGCATGCGAATGTTTGACCAGCATTCACGATCCGTTTGCTTCACCAGCGCGGTGAATTCCTGAACCGTGCACGGCTTATCCAGGCGGGTTTCAATCAGTACCGATGAGAAACGTTGAAAATGGGTACCCTCACTGTCTGGCTCTTCAAACTGGTCAGCAATCCAGAGCTTCAGCTCAAGGTTATCCTCATGCTCTTTAATGAGGCGTAGAGCCTTTGTAATGGTATCGGCTGGTACAACCATCATCTCTGGCGCTTCGACTGAATCTGAGGCCCATGCGTGCGCGTATTTCGACTCTGTGAAACTGTATTCGGGTTTGAGTCCGAAGCAGGCAATGGCACAGGCCCATGTTTCAACGCCACTCTGCTCAAGGATGTCCTGACGGGTCAGCGGTAGTTCATCGCCGCAATCCTGCTGCGGCTGCTCTGCTTCTTTGAACGCCTGCGGCATCCCTTCGCGGTACTCATTGATGATTGCCAAAACTTCTTCGCGGCGATCTTTTCCGACATAGAGAGCAAACGCACCATCCTCTACGTTATCCATATCGGACACACTGAGCAGTTCTAACAGGCGGCGTGCTTTGGCTGCGCTGAACTGTGGCATAGCGTCTGCTTTAGTCAGCTTCTTCTTGCCTGCGGCTTTGGCCTTCTGCATCTGCTCCTGGGCAACAGTTGATGCTTTCACGCCGTGTTCACGCTGCATGGCAATAGCTGTGGTTGCGGCCACTTCTCCAGCCTTCACCATTTCAATCAGCGGTTCGCCAACGGTCAGTAGTTGCAGGTGTTGCTCAACGTCGGTGATCGAACGCTTAACCTTAGTGGCGATTTCGGATGGCTCTAACCCCTGATTAATCAGGCGCTGATATGCGGCTGCACGTTCAAGCGGCAACAAAGCGCGACCCTGACTACTGGTGACCATGAACGCCACGCTGTCAGCTTCACTACCCACGAAGTCCTTGCACTCAAGGCGCAGTTCATACCCTGCTGCCTGAGCCAGCTTCGCGCCGTAGTAGCGGTGATGGCCGTCGATAATCTTGATGCCCTTCTCCGTGACCTTAACAGCCAGCGGAGGCACGTGCTCACCAGCGATAAAAGCGTCGCGGAATTCCTCGACGTGGGTCTGGTCAATCTCCCGGATGTTGTAATTATTTTCGACGTAAAGTTCATCAACGCCCAGCAAATAAGTTTTGCGGGTAGTGATGTTGGTATCAGTATTCTTCTTGTCGTCGTAAATCTTTGCCAGTGTGCTCATGCTGTTTTCAGCTCCCATGCCAGGACAATAATCAGCGCGGTAATCATTAGTGCCGCAGTGCGAATGCTTTGGTAAAAAACAACGTTCAGTTCGTAGTGGTGCATCAACCGGTTATTCATCTGATAACCTCGCGAAGATTGCTCTCACTGACCCGTCCGCTGTTTATTCCGGCGTAGCGTTCGCAGCGTACCGAACCCATCACGATGCAGTGCGTACGGCGCAGAACGGCCTTTTGACGCAGCCCCTCTTTGCGGGTTGAATCCATTGCACGCAGCCAGACTTCCGCAGCACGACGCCAGAGCTTCTTTTCTTCAAGGCGATAAGCCTTATTGCTCAGTAATGAAAAGCTGTCATCACCTTCACTGGCTGGCTCAGACACAAAGTAACGGCACTGGTTATCGCGGAAGACATCGCCGATAAGTGTCAGGATGCCAATAGACTTGCTCACCTGAATACGACGGACATCGGTAGACTTAGCCAGCTGCGCCGTTGTCTGCCCCGGGTTGGCTAACAGGTGCGTCACAATCATTGCTTCAATATTCATCATGTTTACTCCTGTTATGCTCCACGAAAACCATGAGGCGTTTCTTTATCGACTTCGGATACAGCCATTACATCGCGCTGCCATTTGCCGTTCACGCATGGTGGTCGGCCTGACTTATCCCATTTGGTCGCTGACAGGAGATAGCCAGGGAAGTTTTTGGGAATGAACAATGTTGCCGGGCGAAGGTATTGAGCCTGCTCTGTGTTGCGCCAGTGCTCATGCTTGTAATCAACCACCAGCATCAGCTCGGCAGGTTTGTAGCCTTCCGCCAGTCGGCCCCGAATATTTTCCAGTGATGAACGGCTAAATTGGAATTTAATCCCGGTTGTTTGGTTCAGGTGGGTTAGAACCTTTTTAGCAGAGTCATTGATCACAACTTCCCGGTCGGGTTGCGACGCAACCTGACAAGAAGGGGTTGATGTAATCTCTGTAGTACTCTCTGTTGTATTCTCTGTAAGAACAGGGCAACTTGCCCTCATGGATGGGTGCAGACTGCCCTTTTCGATGGGTGCAGGTTGCTCTTCTCGATTGGTGCAAGTTGCACCCTTCGATGAGGGCAAATTGCCCTCATCGGATAACAAAGGGTTTGCGTGGTTAATTGAGTAAAAATTAGTGCGGTCATGCTGCTTTTTATTGAGCTGTTTCACATCAATAAGTCCGCGCTTTTTCAGTGAAGTCAGAGAGCGCTTAACCGTGTCTGTAGACCAGAAGGGAAACTGCTCAGTCCACTCGTCGATAGTGTTGTAAACCCACCGCTTACCTTCATGATCAACACCGGAATTGGTGTCTTCCAGCCAGTAGCAAATCTGCTGTAGGACAATGGCCTCATTCAGGCCAATTCGCTCCGCCAGCATTGGGCTTATAACCAGAGGCTTAACCTTGAGTAACAGGCTCATGACGCCACCTTCCTGAACTTCTGATTAAACAAAGCACGAGGCTGCATGCACTGATGGGGATAGTTCGGGCGCATATAGATGACCCGGTGGTTAACGACATCAACACCAACTGTCTCAACCATCACGCCACGAGGATCGGTATAGCGCTCCACCCATGGTTTAATGATTTCGTTTTCCATCAGAGCACCCCTGAGTCAGCCGGGCGGCTATAGAAAGCTTTCCAAGCGGCTTCTACTACCATTCGGCTCGCTGACTGGTAGTTGTTCGGTCCACCAGCCGTGGGTATGATTTGCTCATAGACAGGGACGCCAGAGATAAGACGGCAACGGAATTGCCCAACTGGTTTTATTTCGCTTACAATGGACATGCGATTGATTCTCCACACACGTTGATTTAGTCGCGACCGACGCTCAGGGCTGCAATCCCTGGGCGTCACTTTTTTGGGGCTTAAAACACTTTTCATTTCAAATATCCTGCGCTTCGATCTGCACGCCTGATGCATCAATCTTTCTGGCGTTCGTCACGAACATATCTACTGAGTGTTCAGCAACACCTACGCCATACAGCGCCATGAAGCCAAGAAACCCATGTATTTGATGACGCATTTTCTTATTGAATAAAGCGGACAGAGTTTTACGCTCATGGCAGTCAATGACACCGTCTGAGGCGGCGGCAATTTTGGCGATAGCTAACTCACCAGCTGCTGCGCTTGCTTTTAATTCGATGTCGTACAAATCGACCTTATCCACCTCCTTAACAGCAGAAACATCCACCAGAAGCTTTCCGTGACGTGTCGCGAAATACTCTGCCAGGCATGCGGTACCGGATAAATCTTCCATTTTCTGAAGTTCATCCAGGGTGAAGAAACGACTGCCACACTTGCGGTACATGTGGTTGTGAAACTGATCGATGGTCATACCTAAATCGTCGGCCATACCTAAACGCCCAGCTTTATGTGCTTTGCACATCAGTCGAATTGCTGTGTTAATTGTGTCTACCATTTGAATCTCCGTTGGTAGTTACTATTAGGCCCGTGAGCCTGTATCTTTCTGGTACAACGACGCATCAAAGCGAAGTTTTCCTTTGGTGAGTTTTTCGATCTGGTATGCACGACCCTCTGGAATTACTTCCGGCCACTCAGAAACTGACGGATGTTTAATTCCTAAAAATGCTGCGGTTTTACATACCCCTCCAAAGAATTTAATTACGTCCTGCTTCCTCATGAGAGCAATTCCTTTAATGGGTTGGCGTGATGCACAATGTAGGATATCAAACATATGAATGTCAAGATTCTTACCTACGATTTTGGTAGGATTGCCTACATGATGAATATGGGTGAACGCATCCGCCAAAAGCGGAAAGAATTAAATCTCACGCAACAAGCACTGGCAGAAAAGGCCGGTGTAAATCGCGTGACTGTCACTGGCTGGGAGAAGGATGATTACCAGCCTAACGGGGCTAACCTTCAGGCATTAGCGGATGCACTTAAATGTGACCCAAACTGGTTGGTTAGTGGGAAAGGAGATTCAGTAGCAAGCCCTGTCATCCAACCCGTTTTAGTGAGTGTTAAAGAAGTACCTCTTATTTCATGGGTACAGGCTGGAACTTGGACAGCTACCGATCCGGGGCTAACACGTGATGAAGCCATAACATGGCTATATACCACTGCTTCTGTATCGGATAAGGCTTTTGCCCTTCGCGTTCGCGGGGACTCAATGACTAATCCTCATGGGAATCCGACCATACCGGAAGATTCAATCGTAATTGTTGATCCGGTAATCCATGACATCGCTTCAATAAATAACAAAATAGTTGTCGCTCATATCGATGGCGGATCAGAGGCAACTTTGAAAAAGTTTGTGGAAGATTGGCCGAACAGATACCTTGTGCCCCTCAATCCCAATTACAAATCGATTGCGTGTGATGGAAACTGCCGCATCGTTGGGGTTGTTAAACAAGTAATAATGGAGTTTTAATCTCCCTTTCCAATCAAGCCGGATATCATGTCCGGTTTTTTTCGCCCTTTATGTAGGGTTTCCTACAAAGTCACTTGACACCCCATTGTTGGTTATCCTACATTAAACCCAACAAAGAGGTTGTCGGTTTTCATCGCCTCTTAAGCGGGGTTACTCAAATACATTTGAGGCGCAATGAAAATAATTAAAAACATGTCCAACACGAACTTCTGGGATTTGCTCACGTTCCTTTATCTCTTCCCAGATGCCGAGTTGGTTTGTGATGGTGATATCGGTGTTGTGAGTATGCAGTGCAGCGGTGAAGGTCTGGCTTACGGACCTGTGTTTTAGGGTAGAGAGATTGCTGTGTTGGCGGTTACTCCGGGAGTTTGGTTTAACCGCCCTTTTTCACAACGATAAGGACATTTGCAAAGCGGGTGTTTTCGAACGCTTTAGAGACGTGGAGTAAGTGTCCTTCTCGTTGTGGTGAATGCGGCTAGCGCACGCGGAAGACTGTCAAACAGCGCATGCTAAAAGTCTAAGAGTTTCCGCTCTGGAGTTTGTCAGTCTGACCAGAGCACCGGGAGGCACCCGGCACCGCAGCAACCTTTCATGTGTGGAGTAATCAGGCTGTGGGTTATTGCAGTAGCCCACCAGCCAACTTAAACGAATCCAATAAGTTTTTATTGCCGTCAATGGCAAGGGATTCATGCAAATAAAAATCGTGTGTGGAGAATTTATGCAAAAGCCGAACGACAACATAACGGTAGGAATCATCACCCTGCCCTATAGCCACATCCTCAGCGGCTGGATCATGCCTGATGGCTCGGTAATCAGTAACCCTATCAAGGCGCAGAACGAAGCAGAGCGCCTTAATAAAACCATCAACATCACTGTTCACTGAAGGCCACCAGCATGAAAAACGAAACTACTAATAAAGAACTGGTGGCCGCAGGACACGAACTTGCAAAAGCACTTGGTTCAGCAAGCCCTCTATTAAATATGGCAAAACTGGTAAGCGATTTATCTACTCGTTTGGACTGTGCGATCGCCCGTGGTGATGCGCTGGCGGCTGAGAATGTGGCGCTGAAGTCAGAGCGCGCACAGGTGGTTGAGATTGGCGAGCTTATCCGCACCCAAGACAACCGCATTACAGATCAACCATTCTTTGCGGTGATGACAAAGCGGGAAATAGTTGGCTCGGAAGACCATGATTATGACCGCATTTGCTGGGTAGAAAATCAGAGCGGTGATTATGTTGAGGCCACTGAAACACAACACCGTAGGCTGGAGGCTATTTATCAAGGGAAGTATGAAGTAAGAGAGGGCTGGGACCGTTATGCGATGAAGGAAATTGACGTGTTCGTTACAGGATGCTTTACCGAAAAGGGATGCAAAGACTACATCAGAAGAAACTCACATAACCTCAACAAGCCTTTTATCTATGCATTTGGTAGCTATCGCAATAATGAATACCAGGCGGTGCGCAAGTTTATTAAGGATATGCCAGAAACCCCAGCTACTGACTCCTATCTCAACTCTGTGCGGGCTGAGGCAGTCCAGTCGCTTTGGAATGATTCACTGAGTGATGTTGGCCATGTGTTGGAGGAAATTGGCGCATATCAGGATGCATCAGAGGCGGCAGGTATTGTTCATGATGAAATCAAAGAGCGCGTTGAGGATTTCGCCAACCAACTCCGCGCCGGTAAGGATGGTGAGTGATGGCTATCGTTTGCGATAAGCACCTGACCGATGATGTCATTGCAAAGGCGTTTGAGAACACCAATTTTGGGCGCGATGACTTCCGCACCATCCTGGCAGAAACGGTGATGAAGCGTGCTGCTGGGTATCACGCGGGTTGGACAGCAACATCCATCTGTATGCGGTTAGGTCTGCTCAGCGAAAAGAATCAGGCTGCAACTAAGTTGGGTCTGACCATGGCTTTTCACCACTACTACAGGCAGGTAGTTCGCGATGCAATCAACGCCACCAAACTCCGCGCCGGTCTCCAGATTGAGGGTTAAGGAGAATGGAAAAACTGAATGAATTTGAAAGAGGCGTTTTCTATGCGGCATACCTCATCTGCGAACTACACGATCAGCCGGTTATCGCAGCTGATGTAATCCGCGAAGCCAATCTTGATTGCTCCGACATTCGCAGCCTTGATGTTACTGAACGCAAAGTTCTTATGAAGCTCAGCAAAACTGACCGGCTTTCGCTAAGGAATCGCTAATGGAAAAGCTGAATGAACTAGAAGCTTTGGCTAAACAATGCACATCGATGAAGGTTGATGTTAACACTGACGCTGCTTACGCTAATTTTATTACCCAAATTGAACCAGAACATATCATCGATATTGCCGAGCACGTGCGGGAACTGGAGCAGCGCGCAGAAGCATCAGAGGCGAAGCTGGCCGAGCTGGATAAGCAGGAAGCAATTTTCCAAGTGGAGGTGTCTGGTAATCACTGGCTAAATGCTGGGCCAGTTGACGACAGTGATTTCACTGGACTCCCAGATGGCGTAAATCTGTTATATGCCCGCCCCGTGCCAGCCGTTAACCTTGCGGATTTAGTGCCGGATGGCTGGAAGCTGGTGCCGATTGAGCCGACTAAACGCATGATCATTGATGGGTTCGAATCCGAGCCTTCTGAGTTCTGGAACACCCCGGAGGAATGGGAATCATACCAGGCTATGAGCGGTTGTGGGCAGGCAGCGCATAAGACGCGGCTTTGCTGGGCAGCCATGCTGGCAGCAGCGCCGGAGGTGAAATGATGCAAAACTACAGCGAGATGCTCGACTTTGAAATCAACTTCTGGGTATCAGAAGTGACGGGCAAGACCGCTGACTATTGTAATTCATGGGCCGATGCTGGCCCTGTTATCCAGCAGGCTTCGATTGCTGTCTGTTGCTTCAAAGATTCTTTGGCCGATGCCTTTCCTACAGCTGAAGGTTTGATGAGCAATAAATTCGTGTCACACCTTAACCCGCTTCGGGCAGCAATGATTGTTTTCCTTATGATGGAGGAGAAAGGCATTGGGTAAGTCCGCAGCAGAACGCAAAGCCGAGCAGCGGAAACGTCAGGCCGCTGCCGGTAATCACAAGATTGAACTGATACTGGATGATCAGGAGCTGGTAATGCTCGACCATGATTGCGCCGCTCGTCGTCCGGGTCGTGATCCATATGACCGTTCAGAACTGATAGCACTGATGATTCGCAAATATCATGGCGAGCTGAAGAAGCAATTAGAAGCGTTGGCTGAAAGCCAGTGTGAGAAATGTCATGAAAGCTTGCCGGTTAATGATTGCCCATGTAAGGGCGATGCAAAATGCTGGACCACCAGCGGCTGGCACAAAGTGAAATTAACTATCGATACGCCGTGACATGTCACGGCTATAGCAACCCTGATGCAGCAGGAATGTGTGGAGAGAATTTATGGCTAACACCGAAATGATTTCAGAAAAAGAAGCGATGGATAAACTCAAGGTTTCATCCAGAATGACTATCTATAACTACATAAAAAAGTTTGGGTTCCCTAAACCGATAAGAACCCACCCTAAGCAGTACCTGGAAGAAGAAGTGAATAACTGGATTTTAAACGGCGGGATCAATCAGAGAGTTTCTTGACGTGCCAGAATATCTTTTCTGCGTATAGCTCATATGCAGCACGTTGTTCAGCTATCCAGTCATGCTTGTTATATACCGCCAGCACACCGCCTAAATCATGCCCCAGCATTTTCTCAACAACATGCGGGGCAACTCCTTCTTCTGACAATCTGGTGGCTAACGTCCTGCGGAAATCATGTGCAGTAAATTCACCTATTCCAACAGACTTCTCAATTCTTCCCAGATAACGATTTGCGCCAGAGATAGACATAGACGTTTTCAGGTCAGGTCCGGGAAATAAAACATCACCATAAGTCATCGTGGCTTTATCCAGGAAGGGTTCTATCTGGCTGAAGATAGGCCGACGAATGACCTTTTTCATTTTGCTTTTTTCTGCCGGTACCGTCCAAAGCCCCTCTTCGCGATCAAATTCTTTTTAACGGATAACCTCAGCTCGCTGTTACGCGCGCCGTACAGCATCAGCATTTGATGCAGAAGCTTGTTAGACGTTGATGCCCTGCTGCGTTCTATAGCCAGCCATATCTTAGCCAGCTGGTTATATGAAAGGGTTACTTCACCAACAGCAGCTTTGGAGCCTACATCCTTTGGGTTGATCTTCATCAGACTACAATCGTTGATGAACTGCCTTCTGATGCACCAGCCTATTGCTGACCTCATCTGAACAAGCAACTCTCGCGCACGCCGTGGGTTAATCTTTTCTTCATCCGTAAATCGTTCAACCCATGCCCGGACAGGAATATCCTCGATGGGGATGCCTGAGAAAGCATCTGTCATGTGCTTAATGATTGTCGAATTGTATAAAGCCTTTGTCTTTTCACGGAGGTTTACGTCAACGTAAGTTTCCTGCCAGTAAGTAAGGCAATCCTTAACGGTTGGTTTAGAGGTTGTGCGGTGAAAAACATCGGAATGGCGAGGGTCAATCCCACGATCTAAAACTTCTTTGAGGTCACCGACTTTGATTCTTGCGTCCTTCAACGTTACTGCCGGATACTTCCCTATCCCCAACCGGTGCTGCTTACCATTGAAACGATACCTATACTGAAAGTTGATGATGCCTCGTGGAGTAACGCGTATTCCAAGGCCGTCAGAATCAGTTATTTCAGATGGGCCGTCATATGGTTTACCATAGATAGAACGAAGTTTAGTGTCGCTGATAGCCATTATAGTTTTTTGTACTCACTGATTTTCGGTTTATGTACTCATCCTGTACTCAATGTGTCATGGACGAACATAAACATCAATAATCAGAAATGGACAAACAGTAGCACAAAGCACCTTTTCAACTGATTTAAAGCATATTTTTCATGTATTTAAGTCATCAATATTGAGCAAAGGCATCCAGTGCAAGACAAGCCAATACAGCACACATTCCTCTTTCACGATTATGAGACCTTTGGCACCAGTCCTTCGCTGGATCGCCCGGCCCAGTTCGCTGGCTTGCGCACCGACAGTGAATTCAACCCGATTGGCGAACCGCAGGTATTCTATTGCCGCCCGCCGGATGATTATCTGCCTCAGCCGGAAGCGGTCATGATCACCGGTATCACACCGCAAATCGCCATGGCGCGTGGTGTAAGCGAAGTTGAGTTTGCCGAACGTATTCATACGCTGTTTACCGAGCCGCAAACCTGTGTGGTGGGCTATAACAACGTGCGCTTTGACGACGAAGTGACGCGCAATATTTTTTACCGCAATTTCTTTGATCCCTACGGCTGGAGTTGGCAAAACGGCAATTCGCGCTGGGATCTGCTTGATGTCATGCGCGCCTGCTATGCGCTGCGCCCTGACGGCATCAATTGGCCAGAAAATGAAGATGGCTTTCCCAGTTTCCGCCTGGAACACCTGACGAAGGCCAACGACGTCGCGCATGAAAATGCCCACGATGCGATGTCTGACGTCTACGCCACGCTGGCGATGGCGAAGCTGGTAAAAGAGAAGCAGCCCAAACTGTTTGAATTTTTGTTTACGCATCGCAACAAAAACAAACTCATGACATTAATTGACATCCCGCAAATGAAACCACTGGTGCACGTTTCCGGCATGTTCGGTGCTGCACGCGGCAATACCAGCTGGATTGTGCCGCTCGCCTGGCATCCCGATAATCGTAATGCCCTGATCGTGGTTGATCTGGCGGGTGACATGACGCCGCTGCTTGAGTTGGATGCCGACACGCTACGCGAGCGTTTGTATATGCGTAAAAGCGACTTGGGTGAGTTAGCCTCGGTGCCCATTAAGCTGGTGCATATTAATAAATGCCCGGTGCTGGCCCCGGCGAATACCTTGCGTCCTGAAGATGCAGACCGTTTGGGGATTGATCGCGATCGCTGTCTGGCTAATCTTGCGCTGCTGCGCCAGCAACCTGATGTGCGAGAGAAAGCAGTCACTTTGTTTGCCGAAGCGGAGCCGTTTACGCCCTCAGAGGATGTCGACGCGCAGCTCTATGACGGTTTCTTTAGCGACGCGGATCGAGCGGGTATGAATATTATTCGCCAGACTACACCGCAGAACTTGCCGGCAATGGATCTGACCTTTGAAAGCGCGCGCGTATTGAAATTACTGTTCCGCTATCGTGCCCGCAACTTTCCCGGCACGCTGGATGATGCCGAGCAACAGCGCTGGTTACAGCATCGTCGTGAAGTGCTGAATCCTGAGAAAGTGCAGGCGTTTTTACTGGAGCTGGAGTCGCTGGCGAGTTTGCATGAGGCGGATCAGGAAAAAATGGGGCAATTGAAAGCGCTCTATTTATATGCGCAAGAACTGGTTTCTTAAAGTCAGTGCGACTGATGTTGAGTTGAGTGCTGATTGAGTGCGAGGCGCGCAGTCCTCATTCCAACCTTCCCCGCAAAGCGGGGAAGGAGACGCTTTGATATACAGCGACTAATCTAGATAAATGCCCACACTAACCAGGTCAGGGCAAAACCACATAATCCCATCAACGTGGTTAGCACTGTCCAGGTCCTCAAACCGTCCGCTACCGACAAACCTAAATAACGCGTCACCACCCAGAATCCAGAGTCGTTGACGTGAGATAAACCTAAGGCGCCGAAGCAGGCTGACAGCGCCACCAGCACCAGCTGCATATCGCCTAACCCCGTCACGGCAGTGCTTAATAATCCACACGTGGTTACGATTGCTACTGTGGCTGATCCCTGTGAAGCACGCAGTGCCAACGACAAAATAAAGGCAGCAGGGATCAAGGGAAGATGAATGGTTTGCAGTGAACCGGCCAGCGCCTTACCTACCCCAGATTCCACCAGCACTTTACCAAACGCACCTCCCGCGCCCGACACTAAAATGACACCGGCTGCAGTTGAAATCGCCTTGTTCGACAGTGTTTCTAGCTTTTCTGTGGTCCAGCCACGACGCAAGCCGAGCAGCCAGGATGCCAGCAACAACGTAATCAGCAACGCTATACCTGGCGACCCTATTAAGGTCAGGACTTTTAACGGCAAACTGCCTGGTGTCAGGTGTGGAGGCAGTAATGTTCCCAACATGATCAACAAAATGGGCAGAACAATTAAACTGGCGATCAACATGGCGCCCGGCACGTTTTTATCACGTGTCGATGAAGCGTGATCGGCCGATTCCGTCAGTTGCAGCTGTTCAAGAACCTGTACTGAAAGATGATATTTTTTGCGGTTTAACGCTTTTGCCGCGAAATAACCGACGACGCCCACCGGCACTGAAATCGCGATACCCAACATCATCAACCAGCCCAAATCAGCATTCAGTAATCCCGCCGCCGCCGCCGGGCCTGGATGTGTTGGCACCGTAACATGGACCATCAACATCATTCCCGCCATCGGTAAACCAAACTTCAGCGGTGAAACGCGCATCACTTTGGTAAAACCATAAATCAGTGGCACGACAATGATAAAACCGACATCGAAAAATACGGGTAAGCCCAGAATGAAGGCGACAATGGTTAATGCTGCCACCATACGTTGCGGCCCACATAGCCTGGCGAAACGGTTTGCCAGTGCATCAGCGCCGCCTGAAGCTTCGATAATCGCCCCCAGAATCGCCCCTAAAACGATGATTACCGCAATGCTTCCCAGCAAACTCCCCATGCCGCCGAGTATCACTTTCATGATGTTTTCAGCAGGGATGCCCGTGGTGATCGCCACAAATAAGCTTGCGATCAATAAAGCAATAAAGGGGTGAACTTTGGCTTTAATCACCAGAAGTAACAGCAATATCACGCTGACTAGCGCGATGGACAACAAGAAGGTAGTGGACATCGGCAGACCTCTAATTATTTATATTTTTCATCAAGTTAAGTATTTTGAAAATTTCTAACTGGTGGATTTTAGGTACAAAGCGACGCACATCGATTGCAAATTAACCGATGTGGTCTTTTTAAAAGGGTTTAGCGGCGGGTACGCCAGTCTTTAAACCAACCCAAGCCTTCTTGCGTATTGCCGCGCGGAATATATTCGCAGCCGATCCAGCCGTCGTAACCGACCTCATCCAGCAATGCATACAGATAGGGATAATTGATTTCACCTTCATCCGGCTCGTGACGATCGGGTGCCGAGGCGATCTGCACGTGGCGATAACGGCCTGCGTGGTGGCGAATTAAGTGGCTGAGATTGCCGTCCACCAGCTGAGCATGGAACAGGTCGAGCTGGGTGAAGACATTAGGCCGATCAATCAGCTTAACCATTTCCAGCGTTTGATACTGGCTGGAATAGAGATAATTCGGTTTGGTTTTCGGGTTCAGCGCTTCAATCAGCAAAGTGATGTTGTGCGGTGCAAACTGTTCGGAGGCGTAACGCATATTGCTGATAAAGGTATCAACATATGCCTGACGATCTGCGCCTTCTGGCACGGTCGCAGACATGATGTGCACCTGTGGGCACGCCAGCGCCAGCGCGTACTCCAGCGCACGGTCGATGTCCGCCTTGGCCTCAACTTCGCGGCCAGGAATGCCAGAAACACCCCATTCACTCGCCGCTACGTTACCGGCAGCGGTGTTAAACAGCACCAATTTGAGCTGGTTCTCATCCAACAGCTGTTTCAACTGCGCAGCGGGATAATCGTAGGGAAACAGAAATTCCACCGCCTCAAATCCGGCTTCGGCGGCGGCAGCAAAGCGCGCTAAAAACGGGACTTCGTTAAATTGAGTAGATAAATTAGCAGCAAACTTTGGCATTATCGGCTCCTTAATTCCGCCACTTCGCTATCTGTCAGATAACGTATGGCACGGTCACCCAGCGTGAACATCAGCCGTGCGGTCTCTTCCAGTTCTTCGGTGTTGTCTGCTGCTTCACGCAGCGATTTACCGACCACCACCGGCCCGTGATTTGCCAGCAGGAAGGCGCGATATTTTCCCGCCAGTTGCGCCAAATCGTCCGCCAGACGCTGATCGCCCGGCTTGTAATAGGGCACTACCGGCACATCGCCAACCCGCATCACCACATAAGGCGTGAACGGTCGAATACAGTTTTCGCTATCCAATCCTTGCAGACAGGAGAGCGCCGTCAGGTAATGGCTGTGCAGATGCACCACCGCTTTGCAGTCGGGATTATTCAGATAGAGCGCGCGGTGAAACGCGATCTCTTTTGAAGGCTTGTCGCCCGAAATCCATTCGCCTTCCAGCGTCACTTTTGATAAGCGTTCACCATCCAGTTCACCTAAGCAAGAACCGGTCGGTGTAGCGAGCAGATTGCCATCCTCCAGCAACAGCGACAGATTACCGGCAGATCCTGTCGCGTAACCGCGCTGAAAAAGGAGGCACCCAACTTCACCATCTCAAGACGGGCTTGCTGTTCGCTCGAAGAAAATTGCTCAGACATGGGAAAACTCCGTTTGTGCGCGGCGGAAGAACTGCTCATCACCAAAATTACCGGACTTCAGCGCCAGTGAAAGCGGCTGCTGGATGTCGCGTACCCATGGCACGCCAGGCGAAATAGTTGGGCCGATGTGAAAAGCGGTCACGCCCAGGCTTTGCGCTACCACGCCAGATGTTTCACCACCCGCAACAATAAAACGCTGCCAGCCACGTGCTTTTAATTCTCGCGTTACCGCGGCAAACAGTGATTCCACCGCTTCACTGCTGCGTTGTGCTCCGTATTGCTGCTGAATAGCTTGCAGCTGTTGCGCATCTGCGGTGGCGAATAACAGCGGCGCTAACGATTGATGGCTGTTTGCATCAACCCAGTCACACAGCTGTTGCGCGTAGCTTTCTGCATCGTCAAGACAGCGTTCAACTAACACTTCCTGGGCTGGCGCTTGTTGGCGATAAGTCGCGACCTGCCAGTTGGTCATCTGCGAACAGGAACCGGAAATCACCACGGCACGGCTGCCTTGCGGACGCCCCGCCTCTTCTGCTTCGCGGCGATCGCTGCCTGCTTGCGCCCATTGACGCGCCAGGCCGATCGCTAAACCTGAACCACCGGTAACCAAACGCATATCGCGCAGCGCTTCACCTTGGGTGAGCAGATGCTGCTCATTTAAGGTATCGATCACCACATAGTTAATGCCTTGCTGACGCAGTTCATCAAGCTTGCTGCGCACCGCCGCTGCGCCTTGGTCGAGGATGGGTGCGGCAATCAGCCCTGCTTTGCCTTTTGCCTGACGCGCCATTAATCGCAACAAATTGCTGTCGGTCATCGGTGTGACCGGATGGTGACGCATACCCGATTCGGACAACAATTGCTCGCCAACGAACAGATGCCCTTGATAAACCGTGCGGCCATTAATCGGCAGCGCCGGGCAGATCACCGTTTGCGTTTCATCCAACGCCGCTAACAGTGCATCGGTCACCGGGCCGATATTGCCCTGTGCTGTGCTGTCGAACGTGGAGCAATATTTAAAGTAGAAACGTTCGCAGCCTTGCTGTTGCAGCCATTTCAAAGCAGCCAGCGACTGATCAATGGCTTGCTCAACCGGGCAAGAACGTGACTTCAGGCTAATCACAATTGCCTGCGCGTCCAGCGCATCGCTGTTATCCGGCACGCCGTTAAACTGAATAGTAGCAAGACCGTTTTGCACCAGAAAGCTGGCGATATCGGTCGCACCGGTGAAGTCGTCAGCTATCACACCCAAACGCATCATGCTTTCTCCTGCGCCTGTGGCAGCGTAATGCCGCTGAAAATCTTGATCACCGCACTGTCATCTTCACGGCCATAGCCTGCGTTGCTGGCTTCGGTAAACATATTCAGTGCGGTTGAGGCTAAAGGCAGCGGAAAATGCAATGATTTGGCGGTATCAGCGACCAGGTTGAGATCTTTTACAAAGATATCGACAGCCGATTTAGGGCTGTAATCGCCATCCACGACGTGACGCATACGGTTCTCAAACATCCAGGAGTTTCCGGCGGCGTTAGTCACCACGTCATACATGGTATCGAGTGGAATGCCCGCGCGCGCGGCCAGCGCCATCGCTTCTGCGCCCACCGCAATGTGCACGCCAGCCAGCAGCTGGTGAATAATTTTAACGGTGGAGCCAAGGCCGATTTCATTGCCCACGCGATAGACTTTCGCCGCGACTGCATCCAGCACGGGCTGCAGTTGTGCAAACACCGCTTCGCTGCCCGATGCCATTACCGTCATGTCGCCGGTGGCAGCTTTGGCTGCGCCACCGGATACCGGCGCGTCCAGCATCAGTAACTGGTGTTCCGCCAGTTTTTGCTCAAACTGCTGCGCGTCTTGTGCCGAGATAGTAGAAGAGATCATTACCAGCGTGCCGGGCTTTAACTTTGCTGCCAGACCGTTTTCACCAAACAGAATAGCGTTGACTTGTTTGGCATTGACCACCAGCAGCAACACTGCGTCGAGCTGATCAACAAAGCTGTCAGCGGAGGTTTGTGCGTCACGTGCGCCAGCCTGACGCAGTGTTTCCAGTGCAGCGGGATTGAGATCCACGCCCCATGTGTTTAAACCTGCACGGATACACGATTGCGCTGCACCCATCCCCATTGAACCTAAACCGATAACACAGATATTTGAGACTGGCACCGTAGGCCTCCGCTGTTAAATTAAGTGATTATTTGTTTGTTGATGTTAATCCTGACAGGTTGTCGGGCGAAAAAATGCGCGCCAACTCACAAAAAATAACTTCATACCGCGAAAACAACAAATATTCACAAAGCAGAACATTCTCACTCAAGCCTTGCTGCAAGCGGATATATAGCCATTACCGCCCCTGTCAGGCTAAGAAATTTCTATTCGCGTTAAAGAGTAAAACCCTTACAATGTGAAAAAATGATAACTTTCAAGGAGCCGATGTGATTCCCGTCGAACGACATCAACAAATTTTGGCGCTGGTTGGCGAGCGTGGCGTGGTGAGTATTGCCGAACTGACCGATCGACTCGGTGTTTCACATATGACAATTCGTCGTGATGTGCAAAAGTTGGAAGAGCAAGGTGCAGTGCTGTCGGTGTCGGGCGGCGTACGTTCAGCCGATCGGCTGGCGGCGGAACCTTCGCATCTAACGAAAACGGCCCTGTTTAACGATGAAAAAAATGCGATTGGTCGATTAGCCGCGCAACATATTCCGCGTAACAGCTGTATCTATCTGGATGCTGGCACCACCACGTTGGCGCTGGCACGTGAGGTGGTGGATCGTGATGACTTGCTGGTGGTAACCAATGATTTCATGGTGGCGAATTTGTTGATGGAGGCCAGTAGCTGTCGGGTAATTCACACAGGCGGCACAGTTTGCCGGGAAAATCGTTCTTGCGTGGGAGAAGCGGCCGCGCGCAGTTTGCGTCATTTGGCGATCGATATCGCGTTTATTTCCTCGTCATCCTGGGGACCACGCGGGTTGTTCACGCCAGATGAAGACAAAGTGACGGTGAAGCAGACTGTCAGTGAAGTGAGCAGCAAGCGCGTGTTACTGAGCGACAGCTCGAAGTACAACAAAATCGCAACGTTTTTAGCTCTGCCGCTGGCGCAGTTCGACACCATTATTACGGATAAACAGCTAAGTGGTGCGGCGCGGGAATCGCTAAATAAAGGAGAATGGGAACTGATGATTGCGGGGTAAGGAGACGCTGCAACATGCAGGTACAGAGTGGGCATTTTGCAGCATCTTCCTCCCCCATGTATGGGGGAGGATTGAGGTGGGGGCAAACGACGTCATCTGCGCGCTGTCCCCCATCCCGCCCTTCCCCTGCTAAGCGGGGAAGGAGACGCTGCCGGATGCAGCTTCAATACTCGCATAGTGCAGGTCTTCCTCCCCCATGTATGGGGGAGGACCGAGGTGGGGGACAAACGACCTCGCACTTAAAAGAATAGAGCGGTTTACTTAAATCTCTTCGCTGAACTGCGGCACCGGATTACGGAAGCTGCGAGTCACAAACGCCAGATACAGAATACCGATAGTCGCCCAAATCAGGCCCAGCACCATCGAACTCTCTTCCAGGTTGATCCACAGTGCACCGACTGTCATTGCACCGAGCAGCGGCAGTACCAGGAACTGGAAGTGATCTTTCAGCGTGCGGTTACGCTTCTCACGGATCCAGAACTGCGCAATCACCGATAGGTTCACAAAGGTAAACGCTACTAACGCGCCGAAGTTAATCAGCGCTGTTGCCGTGACCAGGTCGAAATTAATCGCCATCAAGGCAACCGCACCCACCAGCAGCACATTCAGAGACGGTGTACGCCACTTCGGATGGATGTAACCAAAGAAGCGCTCTGGGAACACACCATCACGACCCATGACATACATCAGACGTGAAACGCCTGCATGTGCCGCCATACCTGAAGCCAGCACCGTGACCACCGAGAAGATCAGGATACCGACCTGCAACGCTTTACCGGCAACGAACAGCATAATTTCTGGCTGTGACGAATCCGGGTCCTGGAAGCGGGTAATGTCCGGGAAATAAAGCTGCAAAAAGTACGAGGCAATGATAAAGATTACGCCACCAATCAACGCCGTCAGGAAGATCGCGCGTGGAATGGTGCGTTCTGCATCTTTGGTCTCTTCCGACAGGGAACTGATTCCATCAAAGCCAAGGAAGGAGAAGCAGAGTATCGTCGCGCCGGTAATCATGGGCACGACATGGGCATTTTCTGACCAGAAAGGTTTGCTGCTGGTCAAGGTGCCCGCGCCTTCGCCGTTTGCTACGCCGTAAATCACCATCACAGTGATACCGACCATAACCACAACCTGCAGCACCACAATAATGCTGTTGAAGTTGGCAACGGTTTTGATGCCTTTGAGATTCGAGAGCGTCATGAAGCCCACCAGCATCACGACAAAAATCCACGAAGGAATGCCGGGCACCAGTGTTTCAAAATAGTTTTTTGCCAGCAGGATGTTGATCATCGGCATGAACAAATAGTCCAGCAAAGATGACCAGCCCACCATAAACCCGACGTGCGGACTGATAGCCTTTTGCGCGTAAGTATAAGCGGAGCCCGCAGAGGGGAAGCGGCGTACCAGCTTACCGTAGCTCACGGCGGTAAACAGAATCGCAATCAGTGCAAACGCATAAGCGGTGGCAACGTGACCATCGGTCAACCCAGAGACGATACCAAACGTATCAAAAAGGGTCATAGGCTGCATGTAGGCTAGGCCCATCATGACGACCGGAAGTAAGGTCAGCGATTTTTTCAGATGCGCACGCTGAGGTGCTGCAGAGGTATTAAGCGACATGCTTCATTGCCTCCTGTGCGACAACCTGGCCAGGTTGAGTCACGGGGCAACTGCGCAAGATGCGACAGGGAGTAAGGTGTGTAGAACGCGTGGCGCCGTAGTCATCACGAAAACGCGTACCAGCATAGGCTGGCAGTGTGGAAAACATCCCCATCTTTGAATCCTCAATCTCACGCTTAAGCGTGTTTTCAGTGTTTATCTATCCGGGTGCGTGCCCGGCCTCGGTTAAGTCAGCGAAAACCTGTCAGTAAAAACAATGTGCAAAAAAATAACCGGCGCGGTAAGCGTCGGTTATATGTCATTTTTGCAGCGCGCATATTCTGCCTCAAACAATTGGCTCAGCACAAGATGTTGCGGCACCAAATGCAAAATATTACTCAGGCATTTTTAAGCATCCAGTCAATTTCGGTGGCAGTGATCAACCGCTCGAACTGCATCAGCTCATAATTCTTGCAGCTGTACCATACTTTGGCAAAGCGCTCGCCTAATAATTTTTGCAGCGGATAGCTCTGCTCGAACTCATATAAAGCATCGCTTTGACGTATAGGAATCGCCAAACCTTCTGCTTCATGACCGTTGCCAGTCACCGGATGCGGTAGCGGCAGTTGCGTATCCAATCCATGCAGCATGCCGGCTAAAATCGCCGAAACCACTAAATAGGGATTGGCATCCGCGCCAGCAACCCGGTATTCGATGCGATGATTCTCGACATCGCCACAGGGAATGCGCAGCGCCACGGTACGATTGTTATGGCCCCACGATGCCTGCAACGGCACATAGGCTTCCGGTACAAACCGCCGAAAAGCGTTAACGTTAGGTGCCAGCAGCGCCATTGATGCGGGCATGAGATCAATCATTCCCGCCAGCGCGCGTTTGAGCAGCGGCGAATCGCTGCCGTCATCACAGGCAAAAGCGTTGTGATTGGCGGCGTCCAGCATGCTGATATGTACGTGCATACCGCTGCCCGCATACTCTTCATAAGGTTTAGCCATAAAGGTTGCGGTCATACCGTGGTTTTCGGCCACCTGACGTATCAGGCGTTTTAGCTGTATAGCGTGATCGCAGGCTTGCAGCACATCGCGAGTGTGATGCAGGTTGA